>NZ_ATLO01000010.1 GCF_000416235.1 Pseudomonas sp. CFII64
TTATTTCGCTGATGGCACCGACGTCCTCCCGAATAAATCCGGTCCTACACGATCTTCCGGGATGATCCTGTCCCACCAGATCGCGCCGATTTCGAAAACGTAGGAGCGAATTCATTCGCGAAGGCGTCAGTCCTGCCGACGCAATCCTGTGGGGCCGAATTTACCAATGACCCAAATCAACACCCATGCCCGCTTTTCGTGCCATCGCGCACAAACCAAGTGCTCTGCTTCGGACCATTTGATCTGAATTATTCGTCATTAATAACTAACTATCTGAAAAGCAAAGCTATTTAAAGACTGGCACAGTTACTGCTTTTCTCCCTCGCACATTCAGGCCGGGCAACCGGTGCATCTTCAATGTTGTGTCGCGAGAGGCGTTAGTCGCATGACCTTGCAATCCGTCCCCATTATCGATCTTGCACCGTATTTTTCCGGCAGCGCAGAAGGCAAGGCCGCCGTCGCCAGGGCCGTCAATCAGGCCTGTCGAGACATCGGTTTCCTGGTGATCACTCATCACCAGATCCCCGTCGAGTTGGTGCAACGCGTGTCCGCGCTGACTCGCCAGTTCTTCGATTTACCCCTGGCCGAGAAGCGCAAAGTGGATCGGCCCAGCCCGGAGATGGTGCGCGGTTACAGCGCAGTGGCTGAGGAAAGCCTGTCCTATTCGCTGGAAGAAAGTGCGCCGGGAGATTTGAAAGAGTCGTTCTCCATCGGCCCCAGCAACGTGCCGGACGAGGACTATTATCACAACGCCGTTGCCGGCTCGCACTTCGCGCCCAATGTCTGGCCGCCGGAAAACCTGCTGCCGGGTTTTCAGGATGCCTATCGCGAATATTTTGCCGCCATGAGCGAGCTGGCTTGCTCAATGATGCGCTTGTTCGCGCTGGCGCTGGAGCTGGACGAGCACTTCTTCGACGACCGCATCGACCGCCACATCAGCATGTTCCGTACCTTGAGTTATCCGGACATCAAGGCCGAGGTGGAAGCGGGGCAGATGCGTGCCAGCGCGCATACCGATTACGGCAGCATGACCATCGTGCGTCCGGACAGCGCGCTGGGCGGATTGCAGGTGCGCAATCAGCTGGGCGAGTGGGTCGACGTGCCGTATGTCGAGGACGGCTTCGTGGTCAATATCGGCGACCTGATGATGCTCTGGACCAACGACCGCTGGATCTCCACCTTGCACCGCGTGGTCAATCCGCCGGCGGACAGTGAATCCGATAATCGCCGCCAGTCCCTCGTGTTTTTCCATCAGCCCAACTACGACGCCTTGATCGAATGCCTGCCCGGCTGCCTCGCCGAAGGTCAGCAAGCACGCCACGCGCCGGTTACTTCCGGCGACCATCTGCTGTCGAAATTCGTCAAGCAGACCACGTTCGGCGGCAGCAAGGTGGCCTGATGAATAACCTTTCCTACGTCAACGTATTTGCCCGGGACATCGTGGCCCTGAGCGGATTCTATTCGGCGCTGTTCGGCTTCAGTGAAATCGACGCGATCCGCTCGCCGATTTTTCGTGGCCTGGACACTGGCAAATCCTGCATTGGTTTCAACGCGCCAGAAGCTTACGAACTGCTCGGCCTCGGCGAGTACGCCGGGAGCAGCGGCGTGAAGTTTCTGCTCAATATCGACGTGTCCGAACAAGCTGAAGTCGACCGCCTGGTGCCACTGGCGCTGGTCAGCGGCGCGACGCTGATCAAGGCACCGTACCTGACTTACTACAACTGGTATCAGGCAGTGCTGCTCGACCCCGAACAGAATGTGTTTCGCATCAATTTCATGCTGTGAAGTCGCTCACTGCCTTTCGCTTGCCCATCATCAGGAAGATCAAAATGCTCAACAGATTTCTCAAGCACACCTTGGGTGCGGCGGTACTGCTCGGCTTGGCCAATGGCGCCATGGCTGAAGGCTTGACCCTGGAAAAGCCAGCGAAGATCGCCATGGTGTATATCAGCCCGCGCAACGACGGCGGCTGGACGCAGGCGTTCGATGAGTCGCGGGTCAAGCTGGAGAAAGAACTGGGCAGCAAAATCCAGTACGTCGAAAGCGTTCCGGAAAACGCCGCCGCGATCACTCCGGTAGTGGACCGGCTGATTTCCCGGGGTGCCAACGTGATCATTGGCACCGCGTTCGGCTATTCCGACACCTTCCTGGAACTGGCGAAGAAGTACCCGAAAGTCGCCTTCCTCAACGGCTCCGGCACCACCAATGCGCCGAACCTGGAATCGTTCTACGGTCGCACCTACGAAAGCCAATACCTGTGCGGCATGGCCGCGGGCGCTGCATCGAAGACCGGCAAGCTCGGTTTCGTCGCCGCCAACCCCTTTGGCCAGGTGAACTGGACCGTCAATGCGTTTGAGTTGGGCGCGCAACAGATCAATCCCAATGCCACGGTCAACGTGATCTATACCGGCGCCTGGAACGATCCGGTCAAGGAACGCGCTGCCGCCATGGCGCTGATCGATAACGGCGCTGATGTCATCGGTCAGCACGTCGACAGCCCGACGCCGCAGATTGTCGCCCAGGAACGCGGCGTGCTCGGCACCGGCCACCATCGCGACTTGAGCGAGTTCGCGCCCAAAGCCACGGTGTGTTCCTCGGCCTGGGTCTGGGATCGTTTCCTGGCGCCTGAGCTGAAAAAAGTCATGGCCGGCAACTGGGTGCCCAATCCCAATGGCGCGCTGTTGTCCATGGAACAGGGCGGCACGGACATCACGCTGACTGCGGGCGAGCACATCTCGGCAGAGAACAAGAAGAAAATCGAGCTGGCCCGCGAAGCCCT
Source organism: Pseudomonas sp. CFII64 (assembly GCF_000416235.1). Classification (GTDB taxonomy): domain Bacteria; phylum Pseudomonadota; class Gammaproteobacteria; order Pseudomonadales; family Pseudomonadaceae; genus Aquipseudomonas. Next base: position 2,780 of record NZ_ATLO01000010.1, read on the forward strand.
GATGAACGGCGAGAAGATTATCTACAGCGGCCCGATGAGCGACCGCGACGGCAAGGAACGTATTGCTGCCGGCACCGCCATGTCCGATGCCGATCTGTGGAAAATGGACTGGTTCGTCAAAGGTGTGGCTTCCCAGCAATGAGCCAGGCGAACGCGCTCCAACTCACCGGTATCAGCAAGACCTTTGATGGCTTCAAGGCCCTCAGCGATGCGCACTTCATCGCCAGATGGGGTGAAGTGCACGGGCTGCTTGGGGAGAACGGGGCGGGCAAATCGTCGCTGATGAATATCGCTGCGGGTTTGTACGCGCCGGAGAGTGGATCGCTGTTCATCGATGACAACCCGGTGCGGCTCAATGGTCCCAAGGACGCCAGCCGTCATCGGATTGGCATGGTGCATCAACATTTCAAGCTGGTGCGGCCGTTCACGGTCGCCCAGAACATTTTGCTCGGCCTGCCGCCTGAACCGGGGCAGGGCAGCTATACCAGACGCTTGCAAACTCTTGAACAGCAAATCAGCGCCAAGGCTCAGGAGCTGGGCTTTGCCATTGATCCACGGCAGACCATCGAGACCTTGTCGATTGCCGAGCAGCAGCGGGTGGAAATCCTCAAGGTGCTGCTGGCCGGGGCGCGCATTCTGATTCTCGATGAGCCGACAGCGGTGCTCACTGACAAGGAAGCAGAAGGGTTGCTGAGCACGGTGCAGTCGTTTGCCCGGCAAGGCGCGGCGGTGATTCTGGTGACGCACAAGATGTCCGACGTCAAACGCTACGCCGACCGGGTCACGGTGATGCGCGGCGGACGCACCGTGGAAACCCTTGATCCGCACAGCGTCAGTGTCGAACAGTTGGTGCGCCTCACGGTGGGTGAATCGGAGCCGACCCGGGAACACCCGATGGCGGTTGCGGGTGAGGCACGCCTGATTGTGAACAACCTCCGCTCGGTAGCCGGTCAAGGCCCGTTGGCTGGCGTCAACATGACCCTGCACGCCGGGCAGATTTACGGCATTGCTGGCGTGGGCGGCAATGGCCAGAGCGAACTGGCCAATGCCTTGATGGGGCTGCCGCAGCCGACCCAGGGCGAAATGCTCCTGCAAGGGTTTGGCGACTTGCGCCTGGCCTCACCCGAGCGCCGTCGCGACTTGCGCATCGCGTCGATTCCCGCCGACCGCTACGGCGCGGCGTTGGCCGGCTCGCTGTCGGTGGCGGAAAACTTCGGCATCGGCCAGATTCACAGCGGACGCTACGGCTCGTTCCTGCGCCTGCGCGGCAAGCAACTGGAACAGGACGCCGCTGAGGCGATCAGCGCCTTCGATGTACAAGGCGTGCGTTCGTTGCAACAGAAAGCCGCATTGCTCTCCGGCGGCAACGCGCAAAAACTGGTGATCGCCCGGGAATTCAGCCGCGACCCGCAATTGGTATTGGTGCATAGCCCGAGTCGCGGTCTGGATGCGCGGGCCAGGGCGGCCGTGCACACTCGCTTGCGCGCGGCTCGCGACGCTGGCGCAGCGGTGTTGGTGATCAGCGAAGACCTTGATGAAGTGTTGGCGCTGGCCGACCGCATCGGCGTCATGAACAGCGGCCGTATCGTCGCGCAATTCGAGCGTCCTGCCGATCGCCAGGCGATAGGCAAGGCCATGGTGAGTCATGACTGAAGTTATTCCTGAATCTATGTTGCATGCCACGCCGTCGCCAAAGCCACGCGGTCAGCCGTTATTGGCGCGGCGTTATGCCCTGGAAATTCGCCAGCAACTGGCCTGGTATTGGCAGGCGCTGATCATCGCGCTGGCGCTGGTGGCTGGCCTGGGGATTTCCGCTGCGATTCTGGTCGGTGCCGGGGTGCCCGCCGAGGAACTGCTCAACGAGTTCGTGGTGCTGACGGTGCTCGATCCGCAAAACTTCAAGTCGGTATTGTTTCAAGCCGCGCCGATGATTCTGGTGGGGCTGGCGGGCTGCATGGCGTTTCGCGCGCGGTTCTGGAATCTCGGCCTGGAAGGTCAGATGATCTGGGGCGGCATCGGCGCAACCGCCATTTCATTGTTTGAAGTGGGCCCGCCGGCCATTCGTTTGCCGCTGATGCTGGCGGCTGCGATGATCTGCGGGGTGTTGTGGACGCTGGCACCGGTGCTGCTCAAGCTGCGCCTCAAGGTCAATGAGATCATCTCGACGCTGATGCTCAATTACATCGCCGCCAATTTTCTTCTGCATCTGCTGTACGGCAGCTGGAAAGATCCCCGAGACAATTTTCCGTATTCACCGGCGTTTCGCAGTTTCGAGCGTCTGCCGGATCTGTTCGACGGCTACAACGCGGCCATCCTGCTCGCCGGGTTGGTCACCTTGTTTACCCTGTGGTTCATTGGCATTTCCCGCGCCGGCCTGTACCTGCGCTTCGTCGATGCCAACCCGCGCGTGGCCAGCGCGGTCGGCGTGCCGGTGCGCAAGATGATCATCGGCACGGTGCTGTTATCCGGCGCGCTGGCAGGCATTGCCGGTTTTATCGTCACGGCGGGGCAGGAAGGGCGCCTGACTCAGGCGTTCTATCAAGGCTACGGTTTTTCCGGAATTCTCATCGCGTTTCTGGCGCGCACTAACCCGCTGGCGGCGACCATTGTGGCCTTGCTGGTGGCGATGCTGTTTGTGGCCGGACGCAGCTTGCAGGTGTTCTACCAGATACCGTTTTCCATGGTCCAGCTGATCCAGGCCATTCTGGTGATCTGCGTGGCTTCATCAGACTTTTTCATCCGCCATCGCATGCGGCGTATCCAGGTTGTTCAAGGCGGAGAATCCTGATGGACATGATCGCCAACTGGTTGGGCAACTCACCCGACTTCGCGGTACCGTTCGCCCTCGCAGCGCTGGGCCTGATTCTTACCGAACGGGCAGGGGTGCTGGCGCTGGGTGCCGAGGGCTTGATGCTGGTGGGCGCGCTGGCGGCCATCGGTGCGCAGCTGAGCTTCAGTACGCCACTGATTTCGTTACTCGCGGCAATGCTGGCGGGCAGCGTGGTTTCGCTGCTGTTCGCGCTGATGGTGCTGGTGATGCGCATCAACCAGGTCATCGCCGGTCTCGCGCTGGTGTTCTTCTGCCAGGGCTTGACCGGGTTACTCGGCACCTTGCTGGAATGGACCAACCACCCGGTTACCGGGTTGTCCGCCATAGCGCTTTGGCCGTTCTCCGAGCTGCCTCTGATCGGCAAGGTGTTCGTGCAAAATCCTCTGGTCTATCTCACGCCGATCATCTTCATTGCCGTGGTCTGGTTTCTCAATCGCAGCAATCACGGCCTGCGCCTGCGTGCCGTCGGGGAGAACCCTCAGGCTGCGGATGCCGCCGGTATTTCGGTGTTGGGTTACCGGCTGGCGGCGATCATGGCCGGTGCGGCGTTGATCGGTCTGGCGGGCGGTTACATCTCCGTGCTCAGTACCAAGATGTGGATTGCCGACATGACCGGCGGGCGGGGCTGGATTGCTGTTTCCCTGGTGATCTTCGCGCGCTGGTCGCCATGGCGGGCGCTAGCGGGAGCCGTGTTGTTCGGCTGCATCGAAGCCTTGATCCCCCAACTGGCGACCACAGGCGTACGCCTGCCGCAATATTTCGTGCTGATGACGCCCTACGCGGTCACGCTGCTGGTGATGATCTGGGTCGCCATGGCCCAGCGCGACTCGACGGCCAGCTCGGGCAGCCAACCGGGTGCCTTGGGTGAACCATTCATTCGAGAGGAACGACGCTGATTGCAGCGGTCGATCAGGTGCTACGGCCTGATCGGCCGGCAATTGGATCTGTCACTAATCTGCACGTTTGTGGAACATCTACCCAGCCTATCCCCATATTTGCGCACCAAAAACCGACGAAACAGGCCGGTATTTTTTTAAAAACCTAAATTGGCGCCAATATTTTCTGGGTTTTATGATTTTTGGCGCGGGTCTTGCTCAGGTAACCACCAAACAACTGAGGTGGTGACATGAGTCGTCTGTTCCCTTGCATCGAAATCAGCGGCACGCCATTTGAGCGCGGCGTCCAATACGGCAAAGCCTGCCCGCTGATCATTGCCCGCAGCATCGAAGTCTACAGTCAGCAATTGTTGGACATGGGTTACGACTGGGCGGGCATTCGGCGTCTGGTCAATCAGTTCGTGCCCAACATAGAAGCCTTCGAACCGCAGTACCTGGAAGAAATGCGCGGCATCGCTCAGGGTTGCGGTCAGGATTTCGAGGCCATCGTGTTGATCAACGCACGGACCGAGATTATCCATCTGGGCCGGCGCAACATGCTCGACAGGCCCGAGCTGGATGGCTGCACCGGGGCGATCATCCTGCCCGGCGCCACCTTGCACAACGAATTGCTGCACGGCCAGAACTGGGACTGGCGCGCCGAGTGCGCTGAAACCGGCGTGGTTCTGCATATCCGCCGGGAAGACGGCCCGGATCTGCTGACCTTTACCGAAGCCGGAGGCTTGGGCCGGGCAGGGCTGAACTCCATCGGCACCGCCATCACCGGCAATAACCTTGAATCGGACCGCGACTATCAAACCCTGGGCGTGCCTTTGCCGCTGATTCGGCGCAAGGCGCTGGAAGCCAATCATTTCGCGTTGGCGATGAAGGTCGTGGCGGTGACGCCCAAGTCCGGCTCCAACAACATGATGCTCAGCCATGCCGGTGGTTTTGGCATCAATTACGAGTGCGCGCCCGATGAAGTCTTCCCGTTGTTTGAAGACAACGGTTTGCTGGTGCATGCCAACCATTGGCGCAGCCCGGTGGCACAGGTCAAGTTGAAAAATACCGGCATCGGCGGCGCGCCGGAGAGTTTCTACCGCGACATCCGCGTCGAGAAAATTCTTCGTCAGCGCCAGGGTGACCTGACCCTGGAACATATGAAAACTGCGTTCTTCGATGACTTCGGCACGCCCTTCGCCGTGTGCCGTCCGCCGCGACCAAGCTCCAGCGGTGAAGACAATCTGTCGGCAACCGTCGCGATGATCGTCATGCGCCCGGCCAGCGGTTACATGGAAATCGCACCGCTGCCGGCGATCAGCCGGCTGTTCGGCAAGTACCAGCTGGAGATGGAGTCCGATTACGCACGTTACGCAGTATGGTAGCGGATTGCCCAACGGCCAGTTACAGCACCGAGGAAGATAGATGCTTCGTTTGATCATTGCGCGTCTGGCCATGGCGGTTCCGACGCTGCTGCTGATTTCCATCGCGGTGTTCGCGATGATTCGCCTGATTCCCGGCGATCCGGCATTGCTGATGCTGGGCGACATGGCCGACCCGGCCAATCTGAGCGCGCTGCGTCAGTCTCTGGGCCTGGATCAGCCGATGTGGATTCAGTACCTGATCTGGATCAAAGCGGTGCTGAGCGGTGATCTAGGGCATTCCATCACCAGCCAGCAAGCGGTATTGCCGCTGGTCCTGGAGCGCTTCAGTGTCAGCCTGACCATTGTGCTGAGCGCAGTGTTTCTCGCCGCGCTGATTGCCGTGCCGTTGGGCATGTTGGCGGCCTGGAAGCAGAACAGCCTGGTGGATCTCGGCCTTGTCACAGCAGCGACCTTGCTGTTGTCGATCCCCGGTTTCTGGATGGGCCTGTTGCTGCTTTATGCCTTTGGCCTGGCGCTGGGCTGGCTGCCGGTGGTGGGTTATGTGCCGTTTGGCGAAGACTTCGGCAAAGCGCTGACTTACGTGATTCTGCCGATTGCCACACTGGTGCTGCATGAAAGCGGGGTGATCATTCGCATGGCCAGGGCCAGCACCATCGAAGTGCTGCGTCTGGATTACATCGCCCATGCCAGAGCGAAAGGCTTATCGGAGCGCGCGGTGCTCTGGCGGCACACGCTGCGCAACGCCTTCGCGCCAACCTGGACCCTGATCGGCCTGATTCTCGGCAACCTGCTCGGCGGCATCGCGGTGATCGAAACGGTATTCACTATTCCGGGTATCGGCCGGCTGATGGTCGACTCCATTTATGCCCGGGACTATCCGGTGCTGCAGGGCAGCCTGCTGCTGATCACCTTTGTTTATGTGCTGGTCAATCTGGTCGTCGACCTGATGTATCCGCTGTTCGATCCTCGGGTGAAAGTATGAAGACGCTGAATGAGTCGCTGCCGCTGGCCGTGCCCGCTGCGGCACCCGCACGCAAAATGCGCATGCCTTCCTTCAATGCCCTGATCGGCGGTCTGCTGGTGGCGGTGCTGCTGGCGATGGCCCTGATCGGCGTGTTCTGGACCCCTTACGATCCCCTGAAACTGGACCTGATTCATCGCTTTCAGCCGCCGTCCTGGGCGCATGTGCTGGGCACCGACGAATTTGGCCGCGACGTGCTCAGCCGGATCATCATCGGTGCGCGCACCAGCCTGTGGATCAGCCTGCTGACGGTTTCCCTGGCGATTACCGTCGGCACGTTGTTCGGCCTGTTGGCCGGTTACCTGCGTGGCTGGACGGACCGCTTGCTGATGATGGTCAACGACGCGTTGCTGGCGTTCCCCGGCATGTTGCTGGCGCTGGGCTTGCTGGCGATTGTCGGCGCCAGTCAGTACGGCATCGTGTTGGCATTGGGCATCGCTTACATCCCGACAGTGGTGCGCGTGGTGCGCAGCACGGTGCTGTCTCTGCGTGAGCGCGAGTTCATCGAGGCGTCGCGGGTGATCGGCAATTCCGAGCTGTACACCATGTGGAAGCACATCGCGCCCAACTGCGTGGCGCCGTTGATTGTCCTGGCCACCAGCATGTTCGGCTGGGCAATCCTGTCGGAAAGCGCCCTGAGTTTTCTTGGCCTCGGCGTTCCGCCGCCAGCGGCGACCTGGGGCAACATGCTTGCCGCCAGCCGTCCGCACCTGGCCACTGCGCCATGGCTGGGCTTCTTCCCGGGCTTGATGATCGCCATCGCCTTGATCGGCATTAATCTCTTCGGCGATGCATTGCGTGATCGCCTCGACCCAAGGATGAACCGCTAATGATCAGCGTGAAGCCATTGCTGCGCGTCAGCAATCTGAGCATCCAGGTCGGCGTCGATGGGGCGCTTGCCGTAGATCGCTTGAGCTTTGATATGGCGCCGGGTGAGATTGTCGCCCTGGTGGGCGAATCCGGTAGCGGCAAGACCATGGCGGCCCGCGCAGTCATCGGCCTGCTGCCGCCACCCATGCGGGTCTCGTCCGGGCAGTTGCTGCTCGACGAGGTTGACCTCTGCACGCTCGATCACGAGCAACTGCGCCAGGTGCGTGGCGCGCGGATCGGCATGGTCTTCCAGGAACCCATGGTTTCGCTGAATCCAACGCTGACTATCGGCCAGCAAATGGCTGAAGGTTTGCGCCTGCACACCGATCAGGACGAGAAAACCATTCGCGCCCGGTCGCTGGAAATGCTGCGCCGCATCGGCATCGACGACCCGGAGCGCTGTTTGAGCGCGTTCCCCCACGAATTTTCCGGCGGCATGCGCCAGCGCATCATGCTTGCCTCGGTGATGCTGCTGCGCCCGACGTTGCTGATTGCCGACGAACCGACCACGGCGCTGGACACCCTGGCGCAAGCCGACGTCATCGAACTGATGCTGGAATTGACTCGGGAATACGGCACCGCCGTGCTGTTCATCAGCCACGATTTGTCGCTGGTAGTGCGCCATGCCCACAAGGTCGTGGTGATGCGCCACGGCAAGGCGGTCGAAATAGGACCGACCCGGGAAATTCTGCTCGGCCCCAAGGCTGACTACACGCGCCAGTTGCTGGAGGCGTTGCCGAGCCGTGGCGAACTGGCGCCGCCTTCGACGTCTTCGACGCTGGTGGACATTCGTAACGTGACCATCGATCACCCCGGCCGCAAGCGTTTCATGCGCCGCACCGAAGCCAAGCGCGCGGTGGATGGCGTCAACCTGACAATTGCCGCCGGGGAAACCGTGGCGCTGGTGGGCGCCAGCGGTTCGGGCAAGACCACCCTGGGCCGCTCGGTGGTCGGCCTGATCACGCCCAGCGCCGGGGAAATATTTTTTGACGGCGTGGACATTCTCAAACGCGGCAACCGCGAACACCGCCTGCAATGCCAGATGATTTTCCAGGACCCGGTGTCCTCACTCGACCCGCGCGCCAGGATCGCTGACATTCTCGCCGAACCCTTGCGCCACGTGCCCGGCCTGAGCCGCGCACAGTGCGCCGAGCGGGTGCGCATCATCCTCAAGGACGTTGGCCTGGACGAGCAATTCGCTACGCGCTTTCCCCATCAGCTGTCGGGCGGGCAACGCCAGCGGGTGGCGATTGGTCGGGCGCTGGTTCGCCATCCGAAACTGGTCATCGCCGATGAGCCGATCTCGGCGCTGGACATGACCATTCAAAAACAGATTCTCGAATTGTTCGAGCGCTTGCAGGCGCAGTACGGCTTTGCCTGTCTGTTCATTTCCCATGATCTGGCGGCCGTGGAGCGCATCGCCCATCGGGTCGCGGTCATGCAGCACGGTTGCCTGGTTGAAGTGGGCAGCATCGCGCAAGTATTCGATCACCCGCAGCACCCGTTTACCCGACGTCTGCTGGCGGCCGCCAATCCGCTGCTGCGCTTGCCCGACGGCAGCTATCAGCTGCGCAGCGGGGCCGGGCCGTAGATCCGCTTTCTCAGTATCAACTGGATTTTCTCTGAATGCCGTGGCTTGGGCGACGGCGCGAATGTGTTGGTTTTACCAAGGAATCGCTGATGAAAAGCTCTGTGAACAAGGCTCTGGCCTGTGGTCTGGTCGCCATGCTCGGCGCCGGTGTCGTGCAAGCCCAGCCGTTGCGTCTGGCGCTGAACTCGGATGTTCGCGGTCTGGACCCCGGCGTCAACCGCGATGACCGCACCGATCAGGTTGTGCTGCATATGGTCGAGGGGCTGGTGGCCTACGGCGAGAAAGGTGAAGTCAAACCCTTGCTCGCCGAGAAAGTCGACGTTTCCACCGACGGTCTGAGCTACACCTTCACGCTGCGCAAAGGTGTGATCTTTCACAACGGCGACACGCTGACCTCCGCGGACGTGCTGTGGAGCTGGAAACGCGACATGGACCCCAAGACGCAATGGCGTTGTCTGTCGGAGTTCGATGGCAGCGGCTTGACCAAAGTGGTCGACATTCAGGCGCCTGACGAGCACACCGTCGTGATGCGTCTGGAAAAACCCAGCGGCATGTTTCTCGCGACAATGGCGCGCACCGACTGCGGCGGCACCGGCGTCTTGAACAAGGCTTCGCTCAACGCCCAGGGCGAGTTCGTCAAACCGGTGGGCACCGGCCCGTATCAGCTGGGCGAGTGGAAGCGCGGGCAATACGTCAGCCTGACAAAATTCGACAAATATCAATCGTTGCCCGGCCCCCGTGACGGTTACACCGGCGGCAAGCAGGCGCTGGCCGATGAGGTGCGTTTCGTGATCATTCCCGATCAGGCAACCGTCAAGGCCGCGCTGTTTTCCGGCGACCTGGACATGGCCGAAGTCACCGAAACCGATCTGCCGGAAATCAAGAGCCACGCCAATCTGAAAGTCTCGACATCGCCCAGCGCGACCATGAACGTATTGATGTTCCAGACCCGCGATCCACTGCTCAAGGACAAGCGCATTCGTCAGGCGATTGCGGCGGCCATCGATGTCAATCAACTGGTGGCGACCACCAGCAACGGCTTTGGGGTTGCCAACAATTCCATTGTCAGCGTGGCGTCCAATTACTACGGCGCTGCCGAAAAAGCCGGTTTCAGCTACGACCCGCAAAAGGCCGCTGCGCTGTTGCAACAGGCCGGCTACCACGGCCAGCCGCTGACCATCGTCGCCAACCGCCGCTCGATGGTGCCCAGTTATGACCTGGCGATCATTACCCAGGCCATGCTGCAAGCCGTGGGCATGAATGTTCAGGTTGAAGTGCTGGAGTGGGGCACGCAGCTGGAGCGCTACCAGACCGGTCGCTACCAGGCCATGTCGTTCACCTACTCGGCGCGTTTCGACCCGGCCTTGAGCTTTGAACAGGTCACCGGCAACAAGGACAAGGAACCCCGCAAAGGCTGGGAAGATCCGGTCGCCATCGACCTGCTGGCGCAATCGCTGAAAGAAGGCGACGTGAGCAAGCGCCAGGCGCTGTTCGACCAATTGCATGAGCGCTTCATCGACCAGGTGCCGATGATCGTCATGTACAACGGGCTGGACATCATGGCGCTGAACCAGAAAGTCGAGGGTTACAACTCGTGGATCGGCCAGAAGCCGCGCCTCTGGGGCGTCAGCGTCAAGCCTTGAGGGTCATTGCTCCAGCGGGATCTGGCGGATATGCGCGGCAATCAGTTGTTTGAGTCGTTCACGGTCGTTGTTGCGCAGGGCATCGACCATCTGGAAATGCTCCCGGCTCGATTGCTCGGCCCGCACATGGGTGCGCCAGGTTCCGCCGGGAGATGACGGGGGTCGACTGCGCATGTCTTCAATGAATTCGATGAGCAGTTGGTTGCTGCACAGCTCATAGAGGGTGCGATGGAAATCCAGATTTGCGTTGTAGCGCTCCAGCAACGTGCCTTCCTGCACCAGCGTATTGAAACGTTCGGCGAGGGCGTCGAGCTGTTCCAGGTCGGCGTCGCTGACGACCATCTGGTTGACCGCCGCGCATTCCAGCGCGACGCGTATCTCCCGGGCATCGGAGACCTGCGCGAGGTCCGGCGTATGCACGTAGTAACCGCGATTGGGAAGGTGTTCGACCATGCGCTTGACCACCAGTTGGTCCAGCGCCCGGCGCACGTCGAGGCGGGAGCTGCCGTAGCGCTCCTCCAGATCGATCTGCTTGAGCCAGCTGCCCGCCGGGAGGATGCCCGCGTTGATGTCTTTGGAGATCAGCACCACCAGTTGGCTGCGATCAGTAACGGTTTTCTTCAATGGAAACGTCCACACATAGCTTGATACCGGGCGAAAAAATTTCATGCAGCGGGGGCCACGACTCAGTCACCGACCCACCGCCAATAATGGCTGCCAATAATGGCACAAAACGCCGAGGTTTAATGATGTTAGCCAACCCTGAAGACAGCCCGGAAGCACGCAGTCGCAAGCTTTACTACCGGGGCGCCACGACGATTTTTTCCTGCCGCATGGATCCACGGTTCGCGTACTGCCTGTATGTGCCGCAAAGTTTCGATCAATGCCCGCAAGAACACCGCTTGCTGGTCGCCGTGCATGGCACCGGGCGCACGATGGTCGAGTACCGCGACGCCTTTGCCGAATTCGGGCGTTTCAACAAATACGTGATCCTCGCGCCGCTGTTTCCGGTAGGACCGCTGGGCGACGGAAATCCGCATGGCTTCAAGTATCTGGTCGAAGGGGACATTCGTTATGACCAGGTTTTGCTGGCCATGGTTGATGAAGTTGCGCAGGTTCTGAACACCACGTTCGAGCGCTTTTCGCTGTTTGGTTACTCCGGCGGCGGGCACTTCGCCAACCGGTTTTATTATTTGCACCCGGAACGCCTGCGCTCGGTGTCCATCGGCGCACCCGGTTCGGTGACCCTGATCGACGACCACCGCGACTGGTGGGTCGGCACCGGTGGCATCGAGAAAATCTTCGGCAAAAACCTGAACCTGCCTGCGCTGCGCGAAGTGGACGTGCAATTGTTGGTGGGCGCAGCGGATCTGGAAACCTGGGAGATCCACTACGCCCCGGGTTCAGTGCAGTTCAAGGAAGGCATCAACGACGCGGGCAGCACCCGTGTCGAGCGCAACGCCACACTCGCCCGCAACCTGCAGGCCCACGATATTCGTGTGCAGCAGGACATCGTGCCCAACGTCGCGCACGCCGGTATTTCAGTGGTGCCTTACGTGCAGGACTTTCTGCTGGGATTGGGCTGAAAGGTGATATTCCAGATTGGCCACGGCCCGTTGAAATGCGGTCACCCCGTAGGAGCGGATTTATCCGCGAGGTGTTAGGTGCTGACGACATAGATATGCGCTATTCATACCGTCCTCTTCGCGGGCAAGCCTCGCTCTAACGGTTGAAATGCGGTCACCCCGTAGGAGCGGATTTATCCGCGAGGTGTTAGGTGCTGACGACATAGATTTGCGCTATTCATACCGTCCTCTTCGCGGGCAAGCCTCGCTTCAACGGGATCAACATTCACTGCCAATCCTTGGCCGCTTCGGTGAGCATTTCGCTGATCAGCGCGCCAAAGCGCTGTGACAGCAGGCTTTGCGGGCGATCCGCTGGCAACAGCAAGTAAGTCGAAAAGCGGATCTGCGGGCGGAAAGGGCGGACCTCGATGCCCATGTGGCGGTATTCCAGGGCCACCATCGGGCTGACGATACTCACGCCCAACCCCAGGCCGACCAGCGAACAGATGGTCGCGGCAAAGGGCGTTTCCAGGCTCAGTTTGCGTCTGTCCAATGGCATGGCGAACGCGCGGTCGATGCGCGCCCGCGTGCCATCGTTGTGCAGCAGCGACACGAATTCCTCGTCGCGTAGATCCTCGGGGCCGATGGTTTCCAGGGCTGCCAACCGATGCCCTTTGGGAAAGATGCAGATCCCTGGCACGTCGCAAATCAGCGTCGGCTTCACCCCCGGCGTTTCTTCGCCAATGTAAGACGCCAGGCCTAGATCGCAGTATTGCGAAGCGGTCCAGTGCGTGGCAGTGGGCGAGTCGCTGGTATGGATGGAAATTGCCACATCCGGGTTTTGCTGGCGAAACCGCTGGATGACCTTGGGCAGTACCGTCAGCGATAGCGACGGCACTGAAGCAATGCGCAGTTTTCCCGTACCCGCCCGGCGAATGTTCTGCGCCGAATCCTCGATGCTTTGCAAACCGATGAAGGCCCGCTCCACATCGGCGAATAGCGCTGCGCCTTCATCGGTTGGCAACAGCCGGCCACTCACGCGCTCGAACAGTTTGAAACCACTGCTGCGTTCCAGTTGGGCGATCAAGCGGCTGACATTGGGTTGCGAGGTGTGCAGGGCTTCGGCCGCTGCCGTCATCGAACCACTGAGCATCACTGCGCGAAACGTTTCGACTTGTTTGAAGTTCATGGCCGGCCATATCAATTACGTATGGATGGCTACTGTATTGGCATTTGTTGGCATGAGCCAGAGGCTTTATAACTGTTCTGGACACCGAGGCCGTCCAGAGAGACCGGCCCAGTCTGCACAGGCCCCACCTTCTCAGTTCTGCCCTTGAATCCGTTACATGAGTCCGCCGGTGGGTGGACCTCATGGTTAATTCACCAGGAGGCATTATGTCGTTTTCGCTCAAGTTCCTTGGCAATGCAGTGGCACTCTCTTGTCTGGCTCTGGCAGGGCTGACGCAAGTTCATGCTGCCGAGCTTCCCGCAGTCCCCGCTGAAATCAAAGAGGCCGGTCAGCTGCGCGCCGGGGTGCGCTGTGACCAACCGCCATATGGCTTCCAGGACAACAACGGTGAATTCGCCGGCATCGAAGTCGAGATGTCGCGCACCGTTGCCCTCTGGGCGCTGGGTTCCAAAGACAAGGTCACCTTCACTTGTGTGACCGCCGAAAACCGCGTGCCGCAGCTGCTGGGGCGCAAAGTGGACTTCCTGATCGCAACCCTGGGCGTCACCCCCGAGCGTCAACGGGTGATCGACTTCACCACGCCGTATCGCTGGGGCGCCAGTGACGTCATCGTTGCCAAGGACAGCCCGATCAAGAAGATCGCCGACCTGGACGGCAAAACCTTGGCGACCCTCAAAGGCTCGGTGCAGGCCAAGTGGTTTGAAGACCACATGCCCCGCGTCAAGACCCTGCGCATGAACAGCGCCGCTGATGCCTTGCAGACTTTCCGTCAGGGCCGCGCCGACGCTTACACCCACGATGCGGCAACATTGGTGGTGGTGACGGCCAACGACGCCAACGCCCGACTGATCGGCGAACCCTTCCAGATCTCCGACGCCGCCATCGGCGTGCGCAAGAACGACGAGCAATGGCGCGACTATCTGAGTGCGGCGATTGCCCGCATGCACGAAGAAAAACTGTTCCGTGGCTGGGTTGTGCAATACGTGCCGGAGAACATTCGCAGCTATTACCTGAGCGTGTTCGAGCAAGCCAAACCTGCTGAAAAAATCTGATCGGGCGACGCTATGGACTTCGATCTCAATTACCTGGTCGCGCAATGGCCTGCGTTGCTCGACGGCGTCCTGATGACCCTGCGCGTGTCGTTGATCGCCATTGCCTGCTCGCTGCTGATCGGCGTTTTCGGCGGCGCACTGCGCGTCCTGAAAGTGCCGGTGCTGTCCCATCTGGTGGTGGCGTACGTGGAGTTGATCCGCAATACGCCGATCCTGGTGCAGCTGTTTTTCATCTTCTACGGGCTGCCCGCCGTGGGCATGGAGTTGTCGCTGTTCTGGTCGGGCGTGTTGTGCCTGTCGTTGTGGGCCGGTGCTTATCAGGTGGAAAACATTCGCGGCGGGCTGGCCACGGTAGAGCACGGTTTGCATGAAGCAAGCCAGGCGTTGTGCCTTAAACCGAGCCAGTACTTTTATCTGGTGGCCTTGCCGATTGCCTTTCGGACCTGCCTGCCTGCGGTGCTCAACACGGCGATTTCGCTGATCAAGAACTCGTCTTACCTGCAGGCCATCGGCCTGGCGGAGCTGACGTTCGTGGCGGTGGATCGCATCGCCACGGATTTCCGCGCCATTGAGATGTTCAGCGCGATCTGCGTGATGTACCTGGTGCTGGTTGCGATTCTGGCGTTATTGACCAGCCGCCTCTCGGCGCATTTGCAACGTCCTTTCCGGCAGTGAGTTGCTCATGAATTTTGTGATCGAAAACTGGGGGTTCATCTCCAAAGGCTTGTGGATGACCTTGCGTCTGGCGCTGGTCATCCTGCTGTTCACCTCTGTCATTTCAGCGGTGTTCGGCGTGCTGGCGACGCTGCGCAGCCCGCTGTTGCGCCTGGTGATCCATGCCTATGTCGAGCTGTTCCGTTCGATTCCGCTGATCGTCAACGTGTTCTTCATCTTCTTCGGTGCGCCGATGATGGGCCTGGACCTCAGCCCGTTTGCGGCGGTGGTTACCGGCCTGACACTTTGGGGCAGCGCCAACGGCATCGAAATCGTGCGTGGCGGTCTGGAATCGGTGGCCCGTCACCAGTGGAAAAGCGCCTGGGCGCTGGGGCTGCGGCCTTGGCACATCTATCTGTACATCATCGCGCCGCAATCGATGCGGGCGATTCTACCGGCCTTCACCGGCCTGCTGACCATGCTCGTGCAAGCCACTTCACTGGGAGCGCTGGTGGGTGTCGGCGAGTTTCTCAAGGTCGGCCAAATCATTATCGAGCGCTCCACGGTCATGACCGGCGTCAGTCCGGCGTTCACGGTCTATGGCGTGGTGCTGCTGGTTTATTTCGTTATCTGTTCGGCGCTGACCTGGCTCAGTCGTTATCTCGAACGTCGCCTGGGTCGCCCGGTGACGCGTCCAACTCATTCAGAGGTTTGATCATGCAGGAATCCAAAGTCAGTCGTCGCTTGAAAGAAACCACCGCGCCAGAGGTCAACGAATACATTTATCAGCCGCGCCTGGAAGGCTTTGCCCAAGGGTTTGTCAACCTGGGTAACGTCAACAAGGCGCACATTGTGATGCTCGCCGAACAGGGCCTGATTCGCCATGAACATGCCGCCGTGCTGGCCAAAGGCGTACTCGACATGGAAGCCGCTGGCCCTGACGCGGTGACGCTGGACCCGTCCCGGGAAGACGCGTATTTCAACTACGAAGCGCATTTGATCGAGCAGATCGGCACTGATATTGGCGGTCGTCTGCACACCGGGCGCAGTCGCAACGATATCCTTGCCACCCTTGACCGGCTGCGTTGCCGGGAAGTGCTGCTCAATCTGGTGGACTTGCTGCATCAGGTGCGCCAGACCGCGCTGAGCAATGCCCGCCGGTATGCCGAAATCGTCATGCCGGGCTACACCCATCTGCAACCGGCGCAACCCATTACTTACGGTTACTACCTGTCTGCGGTGGAGCAGGCCTTGCAGCGCGACACCCAGCGCTTGACGCAAACCCTGGACGCCATGAATCAGAGCCCGCTGGGTGCCGCGGCATTCGCCGGCACGCCATTCGCCATCGACCGCACGCGCACGGCCGAACTGCTGGGTTTCGACGGCTATCTGGACAACGCGCTGGACGCGGTGGGTTCCCGGGATTTCATTCTGGAAAGCTTGTCGCACTTGAGTTTGCTGTCAGTGTTCTGGAGTCGGGTAGCTCAGGATTATTTTGTCTGGAGCACCCATGAATTCAGCCTCATCGAGTTCCCGGACAGCGTTGCGGCGACTTCCAGCATCATGCCGCAGAAGAAAAATCCGACGGTGCTCGAATACCTCAAAGGCCGCACCGGGCATATCGTCGGCCTGTTGATGGGCGCGAGCATCACGGTCAAGGGCAGCAATTTCTCCCACACAGGGGACGCCAATCGCGAGGGCACGCGAGGTTTCTGGGAAGCCGCCGAGGAAGTGCAGCGTTGCCTGAAGCTGCTGGATCTGGTGCTGCGCACGGCGACGCCCAACACGCAACTGGCCGCGCGCCGTGCCGGTGAAGATTTTTCCACGGCGACCGGGCTGGCCGACCTGATCGTGCGCGAAGCCGACCTGTCGTTTCGCGAGGCGCACCATGTGGTGGGCGCGGCGGTGCGCATGGCCATGGATGCCGGGCTCTCGGCGCATCAGGTCGACACGACCATGGTGGACATGTGCGCGGTTGAACAACTGGGACATCCGCTGAAATTGTCCGCCGACAAGGTGCGCGAATGCCTGGATCCTGCCGCCAATGTGCAATCCCGTGCTTCGGCGGGCGGGCCGTCGCTGGTTGCGCTGGTGCCGAGCCTGGACAAAGCCGACGCGCGGATTGCCCGCGAACGCCAGGCCAATCAAGCGCGTCGCGACCGGTTTGCCGCCGCCGATGATCGTTTGCAGGCCGCAACGCGCCTTCAGGCTGGCCTATGAGCGCAATGCTGACAGTGCGCGATCTGCGCAAACGTTTCGGTGAACATGAAGTGGTCAAGGGCGTCGACCTCGATGTGGAGGAGGGCGAAGTGGTGGTGGTGATCGGGCCGAGCGGCTCGGGCAAGTCGACCTTCATTCGCTGCCTCAACAGCCTGGAAGAGCCTTCGGGCGGCACCGTGGTCATCGATGGCGGCGCGGCAACGCAGGCCGGGGACCGCAAGGCGCTGGCGAAATTGCGTGAAGAAGTCGGCATGGTCTTTCAGGACTACACGCTGTTTCCGCACATGACCGTGCTGGCCAACATGACCCTGGCGCCGGTCAAGCTCAAGCGGATGTCCAAGGCCGAGGCCCGGGAAAGTGCGTTGCAGCTGCTCGACCGCGTCGGCTTGCGCCACAAAGCCAACGGTTATCCGTCGGAATTGTCCGGCGGTCAGCAGCAACGCGTGGCCATTGTGCGCGCCCTGGCGATGCGTCCGCGCCTGTTGCTGTTCGACGAGCCCACTTCCGCCCTGGACCCGGAGACCGTCGGCGATGTGCTCAACGTCATGAAGGGGCTGGCCAAGGAAGGCATGACCATGATCGTCGTCACCCACGAAATGGGTTTTGCGCGGGAAGTGGCGGATCGCGTGGTGTTCTTCGACAGCGGGCGCATCATCGAGCAAGGTCCGCCGGAGCAGATTTTCTCCGCGCCACGGGAAGAGCGCACCCGGCAATTCCTGAGTTCGGTGCTGCGCTGACCCTCAGCCTTTGCGCTTATCCCTTGCGATAGGTGGTACTCAGCTTGCGCGCCAGCTGGATGAAATTTTCCAGCGGCGCGGGCGGGTTGAAGGTGCGACACACCAGCGTCAGCGGCGCGAGCAAGCGTGGCCGGGCGTCGAGAATCCGGCAGTACACGACGCTTTCCCGGTGCACATCCTTCATGGACGCCGGAACAATCGACACCCCGGCGCCAGCGGCCACCAGGCTGACGTTGGTCAGCATGCGCTCGACCTCGAAAGCGATATGCGGATCGAAACCGGCGTTCCGGCAGGCCTTGATCAGATTCGCGTACATGCCCGGTGCGCCGGGGCGACGTACCAGGATGAATTTTTCGTCCTTGAGGGCGTTGATGGAAATTTCCGGCATCTGCGTCGAGGCGTCCACCTGAGCGAGCAGTGGGTGGCGCACCGGCAAAGTCAGAAGCATTTCTTCGTTATGCAGACGATGAAACTGGATGCTCTGATGCTGTCCTACAGGTGCGCGCAGGATGCCTACATCGAGACGGCCTTCGATGGCTTCTTCAGTCAGCTCTCGGGCACTGCCTTCCTTCAACGCCACTTCGACGCCGGGATAACGCTCGCGATAGGCACGGATGATTTGCGGGATCAGCGGATGCGTGGCGGCTGAGCTGGTGAAGCCGATGATCAGCGTGCCTTCGATGCCATTGGCAACCCGCGAAGCCTTGAGCGCACCTTGCTCGACACGGGTCAGAATGTCCTGGGCTTCGGCAAGAAATACCAGCCCGCCCGCCGTCAGATCGACGCCCTTGGGATGGCGTTTGAACAACTCGAAGCCCAGTTCCTGTTCCAGCGCGCGGATCTGCTGGCTCAGCGGCGGTTGCTGCATATTCAGGCGCACCGCTGCACGGGTGAAATGTCGTTCTTCGGCCACCATGACGAAATAACGCAGATGTCGAAGTTCCATGTTGGTATATCCTGTGCCAAGACTTATTATTGCGGGCCGGCCAAAAACAGATTATGCCGAGGTTCATTCCACGCGTGGCTACTATGGCTGAAGCCGAGACATTGCGACAATAACAATAATATTTTTTGTGGCGGAGCCTCGATGCCTGTCAAGCTTCTCAAGAATGCGACCCTGCAAATCCTGCTCGCCATTAGTTGTGGCGTCCTGTTGGGATTGCTGCGTCCGGATCTGGCCGTCTACATGAAACCGCTGAGCGATGGTTTCGTGAAGTTGATCGGCTTGCTGATGCCTTTCATCATGTTCCTGCTGGTGTGTTCCGGAGTGGCGAGTCTGCACCAGCAAGTCAAACATGTGCGACTGGTGCGTAAGGTATTTGTTTATTTTCAGATGATGTCGATTGTTGCGTTGTTGTTGGGGATGGCCACAGCGCTGTTGTTCAGTTTGGATACAACGACGGCGCAGCTCTTTCCCGCGCGTTTTGTCGAAGCGGCGGCGGCACTTGCCAACCCGGCGACACCGGCAAGCGAGTTGTTTGGCGAATTCTCCCTGGCAGAGGTTTGGTCCAGTATTTACCGGGCTTTGGCGCAGAATCTGGTCCTGCAGGTCATGCTGCTGGCGGTGATTTCGGGGCTGCTGTTGCCTCGGGTCGGGCCGGTGGGGAAAGTCTTGCAGGGCCGTCTGGAAGTCGCGATCAGTCTGTTGTTTCGAGTATTACGCCTGATCTTGAAGTTTGCCCCGGCTGCTGCATTTGGTGCCATGGCATTTACTGTCGGTAAATATGGCGTGGTGTCAATTCTTCCCTTATTTAAATTCGTGCTGGTCATGTATCTGGTGTGCGCGCTATTTGTCGTGTTTATTCTGGCAAGTATGGCCCGAGCAGTCGGAATAAGTTTGTGGCGCTTGACCGTTTATATCAAGGAAGAACTGTTGCTGGTGACGTTCACTGGCGCATCGGTGGCGGCAATTCCGGGGCTGATCAGCAAGCTGGAACACTTGGGTTGTGATCGACAAGTTGTGCGTCTGGTGTTGACCACTGGCTACACCTTTAACTTGAGCGGATCAAATATTTATGTCACCACCTCGGTGATGTTTCTTGCCCATCTGGCAGGACTGGAGCTGAGCAGTGTGCAATTGATCGGTGTGTTGCTGATCTGCATGCTGACGTCATTGGGTTCGACCAGCGTCGCCGGCTCGGCGTTTTTTACCCTGATCGCCACCTTGAATATGCTGCATGTCATTCCTCTGGAAAGCGTGGGTCTGCTGCTAGGGGTTGAGCGCCTGATGAAATGTCGATCCCTGACCAACGTGCTGGGCAACTGCGTCGCGTGTCTGGTCATCTGCTGCTGGCAGCGCTCCATTGATCGGGTGGCGTTGCGCCAAGGGTTGGCGGCTGGCTCCTGAATATCCATCGACCGGTACAGACTGTGTGAAAACTACTGCGCTCGGCAATACTGCGTTAAAAACAGGCGGAAAATGCTCATTTAGAACACCTAGACTCCGCTTTTCCGCCTGTTTTTGCCTTGTCTTGCCTTCGCTCGTGACGTTTTCACACAGTCTGGGTAGGAGGGGACTTGTCCCCGAATGCGATGGTCCTGACAACGAAAATCCGCAAGGTTAACGCTGCCTGTGCTACCGCCTTTCGGGGACAAGTTCCCTCCTGCGAAACCGTATTTAACTAGTTCTTCGAATCCAGCAGCTTCTCGAACGCGCGGTCCAGATCGCCGTCGGCCTGGGTGATTTTCTGGCGGCGTTCCTGCAACCAGCCCTGGTCTGCGGACAGCGTCTTACGCGCTTCGTTGAGCATGCGTTGCACTTCCTGTGGCTGCGGGCCGCCCGTGCCTTTGCGGGTCTTGACCATGTTTTCCGGCGACAGCGCGGCGCGGAATTCGGCTTCGTCCAGAGGCAGCGTGTTGGGCGTCCAGCTGTATTTGTCAGCGGCCTTTGCGTAGAGCTTCTGTGCATCGGCAAACGGGAAGGTCTTGGGTGTCGTGCCGTTGTCGCGAGCTTCGGTGACGATCAGCGACGCAAAGCTGTGACCGATGCGGAAAGGCACTTTGTGCTGGCGTTCCAGGGTGTCGGCCAGTTCCATGGAAGTGGTCCACTCCGATTCAAGCTCTTCCAGCGCTCGTTGCGGGTTGACCTGCAAGGCGTCCAGCACACTGTTCATACCGTCGAACATGTCCTTGGTCGAGGTGAACAACCCCAGGGAATCGAAGGCGAATTTGTAGTCGGTCATGCCGGTGGTGACGTTGTGCGCGCGCAAGGTCACGGTTTGCGCGAGGCCGACCACATCCGAAGCCGATTCACGGGCGCGCATCAACAGGCCGGGGTTGCGTTTCTGCGGCATGGCGCTGCTGGTGTAAGTCGAACCTTCATCAAGCAGCAGCCAAGGGCGGATCTGGTGATATTGCGTGTGGATGTCACCGATCATGGCGCCGACCCGGATCGCCGAGGACGACGCGATATTTGCCGCTTCCAGCGGGATGTCGTAGGTCGAGACCTGGCTGGAGTCCAGGGAGTTTTCCCGCACACTATCAAAGCCGAGCAGCTGCGCCAGACGTTCGCGGTTCAGCGGGTAAGCCGAGTTCGCCAGCACCGCCGTGCCCATCGGGCTCTGATTCAGACGTGTGTACAGCTCGCGGATGCGTTGGCCGTCACGGTCGAAAGCGGCTTCAAAGGCCAGCAGATAGTGGGCGTAGCTGATGGGCATGGCCTGCACACCGTTGGTGTACGCCGGGACCAGGGTGTCGACGTTTTTCGCGGCCAGGTCCAGCACACGCTGACGCGTCGAGTTCAAGGCATCGGCATAGGCCAGCACCTGAAAGCGCAACTTCGCCAGGCGGTAAGTGGCGAGCATGTCCTGACGGCTGCGGCCGGAGTGAATCAGTGACGCTTCAGGGCCGATCTTGTCGGTCATGATCTGTTCAAGCTGCAACACATCGCTGGGCTGCTTGCCACCCGGTTTGTCCGCCTGATCAATGGCGAAGCGCACACCACCGGCAATCTTGCGGCCCATTTCCGGCTTGACGATGCCTTCCTCGGTGAGCATCACGATTGAGGCTTTGTTGATGCGGTTCAGCCAGGAAAACTGGCTTTCGGATTTATCGCCTTTGGCCTGGGATTTTTCCACCGAGGCGCCGATTTTTTTGGCCTGGGCGGCGCATTGTTCGGTGGTGCTGCAAGGAACATCGGCCGTGTTCGCGGCATAGGCGCCGTAACTGGCGCTCAGGACATAAGCCACGGCCAGGTGGATCAGGGTTTTTTTTGTGTTCATTCGGGGCTCCGTTCCCGACGAATGTCGGGAATTTCAAGGCGTGTTAGCGATTGATTGGGGTCACAACAGCGGCAGCGTGTAACTGACAATGAAGCGGTTCTGGTCGATGTCATTGCCGCTACCATTGCTGCGATAACTGCCGTTACGCCATGTCACTTCGAGGTTCTTCAACGGCGAGCTCTGGAACGCGTAGCTGATATCGGTATTGCGCTCCCACTCGGTGCCTTCCAGGGTCTTGGTGCGGGCGAAGTTGTCGCCCTTGAGGTAGCGGGTCATGAAGGTCAGGCCGGGAATGCCGACGCTGGCGAAGTCGAAGTCATAACGCGCCTGCCAGGATTTCTCGTCGGGGTTGGCGAAGTCCGGGGAGATCATCACGTAGTTGACGAGGTACGAATCGGTGCCGTCCAGGTGCGGGAATCCGGTTTCACCTTTCATGCTTTGCCAGGCCGCGCCGAACGAATGCCCGCTGATGCGATAGGTGAAACGCGCGCCGAGTGCCTGGTTATCGATGTTGGTATTGCCGTCCTTGCTGGAGTCGGCGTAACGCAGGTCAGTCTTAAACGACTGGGATTCGCCGATGGGCAAGGTGTGGACGATATTGAAGATATGTTGCTTGTAGTTCTTCTCCAGTCCGCCGTAGTGGTAACTGGTGGTGAGGGTTTTGTCCCAGGCATAACTGGCGCTGGCGAAGTTGAATTGATCGCTGGGCACCGCGCCTTTGACGCCCTTGGCCGATACCTCGATATCGTCATGGCCGCTGACATTGCGCAGGGTATTGCTGGTCAGCTGTCCGGCATTGAGGGTCATGCGGTCGATGTCGGTGGACGTCACTTGTGCGCCGCGAAAGGTCTGCGGCAACAGACGACCGTCGTTGGGCAACACGGTGGGCAGCTTGGGGATCAAGGTGCCGACGCGCAGCACGGTTTTGGAAATCCGCGCCTTGCCGGTCACGCCGCTGCGGCCATAATTATCCGGGGCTTTTTCGTCGCCCACTGGCAGCAGGCCCGAGTTCTGGCGGTCCGGTCCGGAGTCCAGCTTCAGCCCAAACAAGCCCATGGCATCGACGCCAAAACCCACCGGGCCTTCGGTGAAACCCGATTCGTATTTGAGGATCAGGCCCTGAGCCCACTCGTCGCGCTTGGACTGGGCGGCGCCGTCCTGACGATAATCGCTGTTGAAGTAGAAGTTGCGCAGTTCGAGTTCGGCTTTGCTGTCTTCCAGAAAATCCGCTTCGGCCATGTTCGGCAGGGCGAGAGACAGACCGAGTACAGCAGTCGTGAAACCTAGAGCAGAAGGGGATTTGTGCATTGTTATTCCCGGCGTGTAGCCTTTATTTTTAGAATTATTGCCGCGCGTCCACTCATCACAGCGCGCGGTTTCCAAAGGCTAATGCTTGCAATCGGGAATTAAAAATATATAGAAAGTTGCTGTTCGAGACGTTTTAGATATGGTCTTGGGTTTGCCCCTCAATATCCCTCGCTACGGTCAATGGTGCCTGGCATGAACTCGCCGCGTTGATGGCGGCGGATATTGGCCAGCAGCACTTCGAATGCCGTCTGCGGTGAGGTCATCGCGCCAATGTGCGGGGTCAGCCAGATGCGTGGGTGTTGCCAGTAAGGATGGTCAGCTGCCGGTGGTTCGTCGTTGAGCACGTCGAGAATCGCCCGATCAACCTGGCCTGACGCCAGCGCATCGAGCAGATCGGCTTCCACCAGATGCCCGCCGCGCCCCAGATTGATCAGCTTTGCGCCTTGGGGCAGGGCAGCCAGCAGCTCGGCATTGATGATGCCCCGCGTGTCATCGGTCAGCGGCAACAGGCAGATCAGCACATCGCATTGATTGAGAAACGGCTTGAGCTGCGCCTGTCCGGCAAAGCACTGCACGCCGTCGATGGTTTTGGCCGAGCGTGCCCAGCCGCTCAGGGCGAAGCCGAACGCCTGCAGGCTTTGCAGCACCGCAACGCCCAGATTGCCCAGACCCATCACGCCAACGCGGCGTTGACTGGCCGGCAGCAGCGGCCGGTTTTGCCATTGCTGCTGGCGTTGCTGATCCAGGTACAACGGGATCTCGCGGTGCAGGCTCAACACGGCAAAACAGGCGTATTCGATGATGCCTTGGGCAATGCCGGGGTCGAGCATGCGCACCACGTCGATATGCGGCGGCAGTTCGCTCAGGTCGAACTGATCGACGCCCGCCGAGGTGGCGAACACCACTTGCAGGTTGGGATAAGTGCTGTGCAGCGCCTTGGGCGCGATCCACGAGGCGAAATAACGCACGTCCGCCGGATCACCGTCATCGGATTCCAGACGCACGTCGATGTCTGGCGCATGGTGCTGGAACAGGGATTTCCAGACTTGGCCGCGTGCATCGTCGATCTTGAACAGCAGGGTCATGGTGGTTCTCACAGCGCTGAAGTGAGCCATGAAGATGCCTGATTCGAGCGCAACAATCCCCCGTTTCTCGTTTGGCAAACGGGAGATTGCGCTTTATTTCAGCGCTCGCAGGCCGCTGCGATGGCCTTGCCCAAGGATTCGGTGTTGCCGGTGCCGCCGATGTCGGCAGTCAGCGGCGCGTTTTCCGGGCCCATGGCCAGGACTGTTTCGATGGCGGCCAACACTTCGGCGCCCGCTTCGGGATGGCCCAGGTGTTCGAGCATCATCGCGCCGCACCAGATTTGCCCGATGGGATTGGCAATGCCTTTGCCGGCGATGTCGGGCGCTGAGCCGTGGACCGGTTCAAACAGGCTCGGGAAGTGCCGCTCCGGGTTGATATTCGCCGAAGGCGCAATGCCAATGGTGCCGGTGCAGGCCGGACCGAGGTCGGAAAGGATATCGCCGAACAGGTTGCTGGCCACCACCACATCGAACCAGTCCGGGTGCAGGACGAAGTTCGCGGTGAGGATATCGATGTGGTACTTGTCCACCTTGACTTCAGGGTATTTCTTGCCCATTTCCACGACGCGTTCATCCCAGTACGGCATGGTGATAGCGATGCCGTTGGACTTGGTGGCCGAGGTCAGGTGCTTCTTCGGCCGGCTCTGCGCCAGCTCGTAGGCGAACTTCAGGATGCGATCGACGCCGATGCGGGTCATCACGGTTTCCTGGAGGACGATTTCCCGTTCGGTGCCGGGGAACATCTTGCCGCCAACGCTGGAATACTCGCCTTCGGTGTTCTCGCGCACCACCCAGAAATCGATGTCACCGGGCTCGCGATTGGCCAGCGGTGCCTTGACGCCGGGCATCAGGCGGCACGGCCGCAGGTTGACGTACTGATCGAACTCGCGACGGAACTGCAACAGCGAATCCCACAGGGAAATGTGGTCCGGCACCACATCCGGCCAGCCCACCGCACCGAAATAAATCGCGTCATAGCCCTTGAGAATTTCGAACCAGTCGTCGGGCATCATCTTGCCGTGGGCCAGGTAATAGTCGGCGCTGGCGAAATCGAACCAGTCCCATTGCAGCTGCAGATTGTGGTTTTTGGCGACCACATCCAGCACGCGGACGCCTTCGGGCATCACTTCCTTGCCAATACCGTCGCCGGGGATCACTGCAATTTTGTAGTGGGGCTTGCTCATGTGTTCGTCTCCAGGGGATTGATCAGCGGATGCGACTCAGTGTATGCAGTGTTTCTGAATTAATAATTGGCCTTGAACGAAAGCCATTCTTAGATTTAAGGAAACAATCCCTTGAGCATGATCGACGACCTGGCGTTCTTTCAGCAGGTGGCGACGCGCGGCAGCCTGACGGAGGTCGCGCGCCATATGGGCTTGTCGCTGCCGGCAGTGAGCAAACGCTTGAGCCTGCTTGAGCAGCGATTGGGCGTGCAATTGCTGCAACGCACCACCCGCCGCTTGTCGCTGACGCCCGAAGGCACGCTGTATCTGGACGGCGGCCGACCGATCCTGCGCCAGCTCGAAGAACTGGAGAGCGCGCTGAGCAGTCGTCAACCGACGCTGCATGGGCGCTTGCGCATCAATGGCACGCTGGGATTTGGCCGTCGGCATCTGGCGCCCGTGGTGTCGAGCTTTGCCCGATTGCATCCCGAGCTGGAGATTTCCCTGGAATTGACCAGCCAGCCGGTGAGTCTGCTGGATGATCAATTCGACATCGGCGTGGGCATGGGCGAGCCGCCTGATTCAAGGCTGATCGGTATTCGGCTGCTGGAAAATCCGCGCATTCTCTGCGCCGCGCCGCGCTATCTGGAAAGCATGTCCACGCCGCAACAGGTTGCGGACCTGGTCCGGCACAACTGCATCGTCCTGCGTCAGTTCGGCAGCGACTATGCCATCTGGCGTTTCCACAAGGACGGCGTTGACTACGCGCACAAGGTCAGCGGCACTTTGTCGAGCAACGACGGCGAGGTCACGGTCGGTCTGGCGCTGGAGGGTCACGGCCTGATTCTGCGTTCGCGTTGGGATGTTCAGGAGCATCTGGAAAGCGGTCGCTTGCAAGCGCTGTTGGAGGATCATCAGGCACCCAATGGCGATATCTATGCGGTTTACCAGCAACGTCGCCATTTGCCGCAGCGGATTTCGGTGTTCACTCATTACCTGGCACAAGCATTGGCCAAGCGCCTGCCGTTCGCTGCGCCGATACGGTAGAAGCTGCTTTCTGGCGAGGTAAATATGCGCGTTTGTACTTGCTGGGTGAGTGCATCATTCAAAGCAAGCCCAGGATCGTTGGAGCGTGGCGTGCCCGCGAAGCGATATTCAGCTATGCCGCTTCGCGAGCAAGCTCGCTCCCACACAAGTTCGCGCCGACGTGGAGAGGTCGTTCCCGAGATTTGTTTTATAACCTGAAGTTATGCTCTGTCTGACTATTCGTTCATTGTCGACTCGGGATCAGCTCTTGTAACGTCCTGCCGTCCCGCTCGGTAAAACAAAAAAATCAGACCTGAGCACGCAAGCCATTGCCAGGATTCAGTCGAGGTTTTTTGAAGCTGCCGAATTAATCTACGTTCAGGATGATTTGCCATGAAAACCTTGTCCCGTGGTTCAGTCTTATCCCTGTTGTGTCTGTCGGTAGCCTGCTCGATCCCCGCGATGGCGGCCGAGATTACCTTCGTTTCCCAAGGCGGGACTTATCAGGAGGCGCAGACCAAGGCGATCCTTGATCCGGCTGCGAAACGCCTGAACATCACCGTCAAACAGGACAGCGTTCCAGACGCATGGCCGATGGTCAAAGCCCAGGGCGAGACGAAAAAACCCTTGTGGGACGTGATCGACACGCCAACCTCCAACTGCATTCGCGGCGGCAAGGAAGGTTTGATCGAGCCCCTGGACCTGAGCAAGATGCCCAACGCTCAAGGCATGCCCGCGGCCTACCGCACACCCTGGTCGGTTGCCTACGAGTTCTATTCGTCGGTACTCGGCTACAACAAGAAAACCCTGAAAAAAGTGCCGCAGAGCTGGGCTGATTTCTGGAACGTCAAAGAATTCCCCGGCACCCGCGCCTTGCGCAATGACCCGATGGGCACGCTCGAAGCGGCTTTGCTGTCTGACGGCGTGCCTCGCGACAAGCTTTATCCGCTGGATGTGGATCGCGCTTATAAACGCCTGCAACAGATCAAGCCGGATATCGCTGTGTGGTGGAGTTCCGGCGGCCAGTCGGCGCAGCTGCTCAATGACGGCGAAGTCGACATGCTGATGATCTGGAACGGACGCGCCAGCGCCGTGCGCAAGGATAACGCCGACGTGGAGTTCACCTACAACGATGGTCTGTTGCAGAACACCCAGTTATGCATCCTCAAGAATGCGCCCAACTATGCAACGGCCGTGAAGTTCGTCAACGAAGCGGTGTCGCCGGATCTGCAGGCCAATCTGCCGCTGTATATCGACTACGGTCCGGGTAACCCGGCGGCGTTTGCCACTGGCAAGATCACCGCTGAACGGGCCAAGGAACTGCCAAGTTCGCCAGAGAATGCCGCGAAGCAGGCGCTGCTTTCCGAAGAATGGTGGTCGTCGCCGGCCGGCATCGCCGCCAAGGATCGTTGGTTGCAGTTCGTTCAATAAAAGACTGGGCGGCCCATGATCGACTACCTGATTCTCGGCGGCGGCAGCGCCGGTTGCGTGCTGGCCGCGCGGCTCTCGGAAAACCCCGACCACAAGGTATGCCTGGTGGAAGCCGGGCGCGATATTTCTGCCGGGGACATGCCGGCAGCGATTCGCAGCCGTTATCCGGGCCGGGCTTATCTGGACGTCAACAACATCTGGAAACGGCTGGTCGCCAGAATGGCTGGCCAGCCGCTGGCCACGCGGCGCTATGAGCAGGCGCGGATTCTCGGTGGCGGTTCGGCAATCAACGCACTGATGACCAATCGCGGCGCTCCGGCTGACTATGACGAATGGCAGCAACTGGGCGCCGACGGCTGGAACTGGCAAAGCGTGCTGCCGTATTTTCGCAAGCTGGAAACAGACTGCGATTTCAGTGGCCCGCTGCACGGTTCACACGGCCCCGTCAGAATTCGGCGCACGCCCGAGGCCGCGCTGTCACCTTTCGTTAACGCGGTAATCAATGCCCTGGCCGAACGCGGCCTGGTCCGCAAGGCGGATCAGAATGGCGTGTGGGAGGAGGGCGTGTACGCCGGGGCCGTCGGCGTCAGCGAACAGGGCGAGCGCATCCCGACATCGGTCTGCTACCTGACCGATGAAGTGCGTCAGCGGCCCAATCTAACCTTGTTGACCGACACCGTTGTCGATCGAGTGCTGATTGAAGCGGGCCGGGCCACGGGTGCGCGGCTGCTCCGCCAGGGCGGCGCGGTCGAGCAGGTCATGGCCCGGGAAGTGATTGTCTGCGCGGGTGCGATCCATAGCCCGGCAGTGCTGATGCGCAGTGGAATAGGCCCGGTTAATGAACTGCTCAATCTGGGCATTCGTCTGGTGGTGGATCGTCCGGGTGTCGGCGGTAATCTGATGGAGCATCCGTCGATTGCCGTGTCCGCGCTGCTGGAAAAAGCCGGACGCACGCCATTCAAGGACGAGCATCACGAACAGGCCATCGTGCGCTTTTCGTCCGGGCTGGATGACACCGTTGCCTGCGACATGCATGGCGCGATCCTGTCACGCTCGGGCTGGCATTCGGTGGGCTATCGACTGGGGACGATGTTCTTCTGGGTCAATAAATCCTATTCCCGGGGCCGGCTGCGCCTGGTTTCGAACAATCCTCTGGACGAACCTGAAGTGAGTTTCGAGATGCTCTCGGACCCGCGCGATCTGGAGCGTCTCAAGCAGGCATTGCGTTTGGGGGCCAACACCTTGCGGGCACCTTCAATGCGCAGCGTGCGCAGCGTGGTATTTCCTTCCAGCTACTCGCCTCGGGTGGCGAAAATCGCCATGCCGGGCTTGTTCAATGCCGTGCAGCGCGGGTTGTTGAGTGTGTTGCTGGACATCGCCGGCCCGCTGCGCAAGGCGTTGATTCACGGCCTGGTGACTCAGGGCGTAACCCTGGACAAGCTCCTGGCCGACGATGTGGTGCTGACCGAGTTCGTGCGCAAGAACGTCGGCGGCACCTGGCATCCTTCCGGCACCTGCCGCATGGGGCGCAGCGATGATCCGACAGCGGTCACCCTGGGTGACGGGCGGGTGATCGGCGTCGGCAATCTGCGGGTGTGCGATGCGTCACTGATGCCATCGATTCCCTGTGCCAATACCAACGTGCCGACCATCATGATCGCCGAGCGTATTGCCGATCTGATCAAGGCCGAAGCTATGAGCAGTGCAACGCAAAAGACCGCCTGATCAGGGCGGTCTTTTGCTTGACGGGCCATCAGCTCAAGGCTGGTAGCCGATGATGCCCTTGACTTCCAGAAACGCTTCGAGCCCCCATTCTGCATATTCGCGACCATTGCCGGACTGTTTGTAGCCGCCGAATGGCGCGCCCGCGTCCCAGGCCGGATGGTTGATAGAGACGCTGCCGGCCCGCAGTTGCAGGGCAATGGCTCGTGCCCGCTCGATACTTGCCGATTGCACGTAAGCCGCGAGGCCGAACACGCTGTCATTGGCCATGGCGACCGCCTGCTGTTCGTCGGCATACGGCTGGATGCACAGCACCGGTCCGAAGATTTCATCCCGGGAAATAGTCATGTGCGGCGCAACCCCGGCAAAGATCGTCGGCTGCACGTAATAGCCTTGATCAAGATGTTCGGGGCGGCCCAATCCGCCGCAGACCAGCCGCGCGCCTTCATCAATGCCAATGGCGATCATGCGTTGAATCGCCTGGTACTGCCGCTCGCTGATCACCGGGCCCATGGTGGTCTGCGGATCTTCTGGCGGGCCGAGACGACAAGCGCTGGCGGCGCGATGCGCGATCTCTACCGCCTGATCATGCAAGGACGCTGGCACCAGCATGCGGGTCGGCGCATTGCAGGATTGACCGCTGTTGCCGAAGCAGGAATTGACCCCGGAGGTTACCGCGCTTTCCAGATCTGCGTCATCCAGCAGGATATTGGCCGACTTGCCGCCCAGTTCCTGATGCACGCGCTTCACGGTCGGCGCCGCAAGACGGGCGACTTCGACTCCGGCGCGGGTCGAGCCAGTGAAGGACACCATGTCGACATCCGGGTGACCGGCCAGCGCCGCCCCCACAGTCGGGCCGTCGCCGTTGATTAAATTGAACACCCCGGCAGGCACGCCTGCGTCGTGCATCACTTCGGCGAATAACAGCGCGTTCAGCGGCGCGATTTCGCTGGGCTTGAGCACCATGGTGCAGCCGGCGGCCAAGGCCGGTGCGACCTTGCAGACGATCTGGTTGATCGGCCAGTTCCACGGCGTGATCAACGCCACCACGCCCACCGGCTCGAAATTGATCAGGGTCGAGCCGCGCATTTTCTGAAAGGCGAAGCCGTCCAGGGTGCGCAACAGTTCCTGGAGATGGCGCTTGCCGATCCCGGCTTGCCAGTCGTGAGCGAGACTTTTCGGCGCGCCGACTTCGAGCATGATTGCTTCGGCAATGTCGTCGTAGCGCTTCATGAACGAGGCCAGAATCGCTTCGATCAGCTCTTTGCGCTCAGGTATTGAAGTCCGCGCGAACCCCGCAAATACGCGTTTCGCAGCGGACACGGCGGCGTCCACGTCAGCCTGATTGCCCAAGGCAATCTCGCCGAACGGTTGCTCGGTCGCCGGGTTGATCACCGGCATGCGACTGCTGGAATGCGGTTCGACCCAGCCACCATCGATATAGAACTTGAGCGCGTTGTGCATGGGGAAAGTGCTCTTGTGCAGGCGAATTAAAAGGAGCGGCACGCAAGCTTGTTCAAGCAAAAAGCATGGCCGTTTCCTCGCAAGAATAAGCCGGTATTTTTCATTCCGGCAATTTACTAATAGTTGTGTCAGGCATAAACTCAGATTATGTCTAACCTGCGCCGCAAGCTCCCCAGTTCCAGCTCATTATTCGTCTTCGAGGCGGCCGCTCGCTGTGGCAGCTTCACTCGGGCGGCGGATGAACTGTGCGTCAGCCAGCCTGCGGTCAGCCGCATGTTGTCGCGGCTCGAAGAACACCTTGGCGTGCAGCTGTTCGAACGGGTGCGCGGCGGCGCCAGACTGACCGAAAGCGGCAGCATCTTGTATCGCCGGGTGCAGGAAGGCTTCAGTACCATCGAGTCGGCGATCAGCGAAATCGAGTCCCGGGCCACGGGCATTGAAACCGTTACGCTGTCGGTTTCCACGGCATTCACCACGCACTGGCTGATGCCGCGCATGAGCCGCTTCAACGAACGCTTTCCGACCGTGGACATGCGTTACCAGTTGATGTCGGGGCGCATCGGCGGACCTCTGGTGGATGTCGATCTGGGCATGCGTTATCTGGACGCCGGCAGCGTCAAAGACGCGGATTTGCTGCTTGTTCCGGAAATCACCCTGCCGGTGTGCAACGCTTCCTACCTCAAGAACGTGGTGAACGGCAGCAGCCAGAAATGTCCGCCAACGCTGATCAATATGGACAACCAGGACCGCAGTTGGGCCGAGGACTTCGCGGCTCCCGGCCGCAGTGACAACGCCCTGGTATTTTCCGATTACGCCGTGGTGGTGCAAGCGGCCTTGCTCGGGCAGGGCGTTGCATTGGGCTGGTTGAACGTGGTTTCCCACTGCCTGGTGAAGGGCGAATTGCTACCGGCTGCCGAGCATGTGCGGGTTGCCTCGCGGCGCTGCTGTCTGGTGTCGCCGAGCAACCGTCCGGTGCGCCCGGTGGTGGAAAATGTCCGCGACTGGATCGCCGAAGAAATGCGCGATGACCTCATTAAAATTGACGCTCTGTATCCGCATCTTGGCCTGGCGGCATTGGTCGATTTAGGCGAATGAGAGCAGGTGTGCCGCGAACAGTAAAAAAACAGTAGGTTATGCCCTGAGGTCAGGTCAAAACAGAATATTTCGTGGGAAGACGGGGTCGATAATTGAGCCCAGACAGCTTCACCCTCATGACCTATCTTGCGGAGCGCCTTATGTCATTCAAGCAGTTCAAAGCCCTGACGTTCGACGTCGTCGGTACCCTGATCGATTTCGAAGCCGGAATCCTGAACCATGTGCGTGAAGTGGCGGGCGATGCCGGCAAGGCGTGCAGCGATGACGACCTCCTCAAGGCCTATCGCGAAGCCCGCGCCAACCCGGATTCGGGCTGGTGGCCAGACGATCTGGAACGTTGCTACCACTTGATGGCCGCCAAACTCGGCCTGCCGGATAACGACGAGTACGCCAAAGGCCTGAGCCTAGCGGTGAAAAACTTCCCGGCGTTCCCGGATTCGGTCGAAGCCCTCAAGCGTCTGCACAAGCATTTCAAGCTGGTCGCGACCACCAACTCGCGGATCTGGGCGCTGGACTACATGGCCAAGACGCTGGAAGAACCTTTCGACGTGCGCGTGACGGTCGATGACGTGCGTTTCGAAAAACCTGATCCGCAGTTCTTCGCCTACACCCGTGGCGTGCTTGCGACCCAAGGCATCCTGTTCGAAAACATCCTTCACGTTGCCCAGAGCCAGTATCACGACATCGGCGTGGCCATGCGTCTGGGTTATCAGACCTGCTGGATCGAACGCCGCTTTGCCCAGAAAGGCTCCGGCGGCACGCTGGAGTCCGAACACACCAAACCGCACTACCACTTCACGTCCCTGGCGCAACTGGCCGACGCGGTCGAGAAAGAACTGGGCTGAAGCAGTCCGGTAGGAGGGGACTTGTCCCCGAAAATCAAACAACATACAGCCATCGAATTGAGATGTTCGTTGGAGCGAGGCTTGCCCGCGAACCCGGCAACGCGGTGGGCCAGATCCACCGCGTTATCGTTCTTCGCGGGCAAGCCTTGCTCCAACGAATTGCATTCCATGACATGAGGCCGGCGATGACTCCTGACAGTTTGTGGGCGGCAACCGCCCGACCCGCGCCCGCGCTGCAATCCTTGGAGGGAGAGCGGCGTTGTGACGTGGTGATCATCGGCGCGGGCTACACCGGTTTGAGCGCTGCGCACCATATCGCGCTCAGCGGGCGCGAACCGTTGATCGTCGAGGCCAATACCCTGGCCTGGGGCGCCAGCGGGCGTAACGGCGGGGTGGTTTCACCGAAATTCCGGGTCGGCTTCTCGACGCTGATGCAGCGCTTTGGCCGTGATACGGCCTTGCAGATGTATCACACCGGTTATGCCGCCGTGGACAGCCTGGTGGAAATGGTCGACAGCCTGGGGCTCACTCATGCGCAGTTGCACATGGGCGGGCACATTGCTGCGGCGCACAATGCCCACGCGTTGGCCGGGCTTGAATCCACTGCAAACTGGATCAAGCGCGAAACCGGCGGCAGTTCGTCAGTGATGATCAGCGCCGAACAAGTCCGGGAAATGACCGGCTCGACGATCTTCAGCGGTGGACTGTTGACGCCCAAAGCGGGTGGCATTCATCCGCTGAACTACGCCCGAGGCATCGCCCAGAGCCTGCATGATCGCGGGGTCAAGCTCTACATCAACAGCCCCGCGCAACAGGTGCGCAGGGAAGGCGAGCACGTTGTCGTGCAGACGCCGCAAGGTCGGGTCATTGCCAAACAGGTGATCTACGCCACCAACGGCTATTCCGATCAGACCAAGGCCACCGACACTCTGCATCGCCGGTTGATTCCGTTTCGCAGCGCAATTATCGCCACCGAACCGCTGCCGGCGCATATCCTCGCCGGCATCATGCCGGGCGGTCAGGTGTGCGGCGACACCAAACGCATGCTGCGCTGGTTCCGGGTCATCGGCGATCGGCTGATTTTCGGCGGGCGCGGTGCTTTCGGCAAAGGTGACTCGGACAGCGCCTTCAACGATTTGCAGCGCAGCATGGGCGTGGTTTTCCCGACGTTGCGTGAGCAGAAAATTGCCTATCGCTGGTCGGGCCTGGTGGCCATGACCCTGGATTACCTGCCCCATGCCGGCCAGCTTGACGAACGCAGCTTCTACGCCATCGGTTACAACGGCGGCGGCGTAGCCATGTCGACCTGGATGGGTAAACAACTGGCAGCCATGACGGCTGGCGAAAAAGTCGAGCTGGGTTTGCTGGCCGGCGATCATTTCAACCCTATTCCATTGCATGCTTTTCGCGCACCAGGCGTTCGTCTGGCGGCCGGTTGGCAGCAATTTCTGGACATCATCGGCCGATGAGCCGTGGCGAGCGCAATTCCATGCCTGAGATTCTGCATTACCCGATCCCCCACACCCGTCGCCAGTTGCCCCGTGCCGCTTTTGCCCTGCACAACGATCCGCTGGCGGCCGGGCGCACCGTGCATTATCACGATTCGAAGCAAGGCTATGCCGTGGGCGAAAGCGTCAGTGTCGGCGCCAATCTGCTGATTGAAGATTTCCCCTGGGTCGAACTGGGGATCGTCGAAGCGGGCGAGCTGAGCCTGCGCGGTGACGGCTTTGATCTTGAACTCAAGGCCGGGGACTGCTTTGTGGTGCCGCGCGGGGTCAAGGTCCGTTGGCAGCATCGGGGTTTGTTACGTCGGGTATTCATGGCGTTTCCGGGTCTGGCACCCGGCAATGACATGCCGGCGCGTCCGGTGAAAATCGATCTGCTGTCGACCTTGCAGAGCTGCAGTCCTCCGGCGGCCAGCGTGCTGCTGACGCCGGCCCCGCAAGCCTGGAGCGCCGAAGCGTTCAGCACCTCAAACTTGCGCATCGGCCTTTGGCAGTGCGAGCCGTATGCCCGTAAACAGGTCGAACCGGGTTACAGCGAGTTGATGTACATCCTGGAAGGCAGCGTCACCCTGACATCGGAGCGCGGACTGGCCAATCGTGTGAAAGCGGGGGAAGTCGTCGTGGTGCCAGCGGGTGCGACCAACGCCTGGAGCAGCGAAGAGACCGTGCGCAAGGTGTATTGCATTCTAGGTTGAAGCGCGATTCGCTATTTTGCACGACGGCCGTAGGACCGGCTTCAGCCGGGAGAGCGCTCTCCCGGCTGAAGCCGGTCCTACGGTTGTCTCCAGCGGTTAAACCGCTCTGACCAGACTGCGCAACGGCACGGTACTTTTGATCACCGGCGACTTGATCACGATGTAACTGAAGTATTTCTCGATGCCGATGTTCTTGTCGAGGATCGATTCCATCAGTTCCTGATAATGCTGAATGCTGCTGCACAGGAAGCGCACCAGATAATCGTAGCCGCCGCTGATCAGGTGGCATTCCAGCACTTCGTCGATATTGCGGATGCTCGACTCGAATTTCACGAAGTCCGAGCGCTTGTGATCGGAAAGGGTGACTTCGGTGAACACGGTCACCGAGTTGGCGAATTTGGCCAGGTTGACGTGAGCTTCGTAACCGCTGATGTAACCGGCCGACTCAAGACGTTTGACCCGTTGCAGGCAAGGACTGGGGGACAGGCCCACGGCTTCGGCGAGGCTGACATTGGTCATGCGTCCGTCTTTCTGCAATTGGACCAGGATGTTGATGTCGATACGATCAAGCTTGGTTGCAGCGTCCATAGTTCAGTCCTCGCAATTTCGAATCTGGGCTCGTGTCGTCAGGCGTGCAAAGCCTTCTGATGCGCGTGGACCAGGTCGGCAAGGCTGGCGTATTCACAGCGTTTGCCGTCCAGCGCCTGAGGTGAGTTGTTCCAGGGCTGGCCATGATCGCGGCGCAAGGTACAAACCGGAAAGTCCACACGTTCATTCCACGGATCATCTGTTTCGGTACTGCGCACCGGTAACATCTGCATGCGCTCCAGCCCCAACCCTTGCAACGCCGTGTCGAGGCTGGCGTGCCAGTCATCGCTCTGTGGCTCGATGATCGCATCGAAAACCACCGGCAAGCGGCGCAGCAGCGAGCCCACGTCAGTGCCGTGGGGTGGGGCGATGAGTATCAACCGGTAGAACTTGCTCAGGTACTGCAAGGCTCCCGGCGCGTCTTCAAAAATCGGCCACTGGGATGAGGAGCTACTAAACGCAACACTCTCGTCCCAGCCGGGAGTGACATGCAATTGATGCGCCAGACGTTGATAGAGTTGCCCCTGAAACGCACTCGGGCTGATATCAGAACCAGCGGCCGTCAGTTCGTCGGCCATGTGTCGATAAGCCATCAGCAACTGATCGTCGCTGGTGGTCGTAGCGCTCTGCACTGCCAAGGGTCGCAGGCCGTCGAGGATGCCCCGTTCCCGATCAACCAGAGTGCCGAAGGAAAACCCCAGCGCCTG
The DNA here is from genome assembly GCF_000416235.1 of Pseudomonas sp. CFII64. Classification (GTDB taxonomy): domain Bacteria; phylum Pseudomonadota; class Gammaproteobacteria; order Pseudomonadales; family Pseudomonadaceae; genus Aquipseudomonas. The sequence continues at coordinate 39,266 of NZ_ATLO01000010.1, forward strand.
ATATTGGGTGACTTTCATGGTTCGCTCCTGAGTGATTCGTGGCGGTCCTTCACGTGCAAACGCCCGACGTTCAGGTCGGGCGAACGGCGGGTCAGGCTCCGGCGGCGGCCAGTGCGCTGTCGAGCATCTGCAAGGCTTCTGCCACTTGCGCGGGGCTGGTCACCAACGGCGCGAGAAAGCGCACCACGTTGCGATGCACGCCGCACTTGATCACCAGCAGGCCAGCATCGCGGGCGTGGTCGATGACGGTTTGCGCCAGAGCCGCGTCCGGGCTTTGCCGGGCGTCGTCGGCGACCATTTCCATGGCCTGCATGAAGCCCAGACCGCGCACGTTGCCGATTCGTGGATAGCGTTTCTGCAAGGCCAGCAAGCCTTCGTGCAGCTGCGCGCCAAGGGCTTCGCCTTTGGCCAGCAGGTCTTCTTCTTCAAAAATCTTCATCACCGCGAGCGCTGCTGCACACGCCACGGCGTTACCGCCATAAGTGCCGCCCAGGCCACCCGGAGTGGGCGCGTCCATCATTTCTGCACGCCCGACCACGCCGGACAACGGCATGCCGCCAGCCAGGCTTTTCGCGACCGTCACCAGGTCGGGTTTGATGCCGGCATGCTGGAAGCCGAACATCGTGCCGGTACGCCCGAAACCGGTCTGGATTTCGTCGAGAATCAGCACGATGCCGTGTCTGGTGCAGCGTTCGCGCAGGGCCTGGAGAAATTCCTTTGGCGCAGCGAGAAAGCCGCCATCGCCTTGCACCGGCTCGATGAGGATCGCTGCCACGCGGTCTGGCGCAACGTCGGTGGCGAACAGTTCGTCGAGTTCCGCCAGGGCGTCGTCGCTGCTGATGCCGCGATAGGCGTTGGGGTACGTGGCGTGATAGATCTCGGCGGGGAAGGGCCCGAAATTCTGTTTGTACGGCTGGCTCATGCCGGTCAGGGTCACGCCCAGCAAGGTGCGGCCGTGGAAGCCGCCACGAAAGGAAATCACCCCCGTACGATTGGTGTAGCCCCGGGCGATCTTGATCGCATTTTCCACGGCTTCGGCGCCAGAGGTAAACAGCACGCTTTTGTAGTGCTCGTCACCGCCGATCATGGCGTTGAGGCGTGCGGCCACTTCGATATAGGTTTCGTAGGCAACCACCTGAAAACTGGCGTGGGAGATGTCCCCGACCTGGCTGCGTACCGCTTCAACGACGCGCGGATGGCTATGACCGACGTTGAGCACGCCGATGCCGCCGACGAAATCCAGGTAACGCTTGCCGTCCACGTCCCACAGTTCTGCGCCTTGGGCACGGGCGGCGACCACCGGGTGAGCGGTGACGATACCGCGCGGAATGTGCCGTTCGCGCAGGGCAAGCAGGCGTTGGTTTTCAGTCAGTGCAGAATTCATCTCGATCTCCATGTGCGCCGGGCTCGGCAAGTGATGTGCTCAGGATAAGGATTGGTCGCGGGTGACAAGCGCTGAACTTGGCGCAGGCAGTGCTGTGATCGACTGTTTTGCAGGCGGGTTACGAAATATTTCGCTGTTGGTAATTGGACAGGGCAAACGCGAACCGTAGGAGCGGCTTCAGCCGCGAGAACGTCCTCCCGGCTAAAGCCGGTCCTACGGTTTGGGATTGCGGATCTAAACCACCGCCCTCGGCACCACGATGGTGTCTTCCGGGTGCAGACGCATGGACATCAGCGCGCCAATCGGCGGCAGGCTGAGGTTGCCTTCGTGGTGGCTGGGCTGGCGCAGGCTGACGGTAGGACCGCCTTCCAGGTCAACGAACACCTTGAGGCTTTCGCCCTGAAACACGATGTCCGAAATCCGCCCGCGCAGGCGGTTCCACTCGGGGCCGGCGGCGTCGCTGTCAAGCATGAGTTTTTCCGATTGCAACGCCAGGAACAGGTCGCCGGAGGCCGGAACCGGGCGCGTAGTGCGCAGTGCCGTGCTGCCCAGCGACAGGCCATTGCCGGCGCTGCGTTGCAGCGGCACGAGGGTACTTTCGCCGATGAAGCTGGCAACGAAGTCATCGCTGGGATGATCGTGCAGGCGACGCGGCGTATCGACCTGCACCAATTGGCCGCCGCGCATGATCGCGATGCGGTCGCTCATGGTCAGGGCTTCGCGTTGATCGTGGGTCACGTAGATCATGGTCGCGCCCAGGCGCTTGTGCAGGGCGCGCAGTTCGATCTGCATGGTTTCACGCAGTTGTTTGTCCAGCGCTGAAAGCGGTTCATCCATGAGGATCAGCTTGGGTTCGAAAACTATCGCCCGGGCCAGGGCGACGCGCTGGCGCTGGCCACCGGAAAGCGCGGCAATCGAGCGTTCTTCGTAGCCCGACAGTTCTACCGTCGCCAATGCCTGTTTGACCCGGTCGCGGCTTTTGCTGGCGCTTTCGCCCCGGGCGCGCAACGGGAAGGCGACGTTTTCGCCAACCGTCATGTGCGGAAACAGCGCGTAGTTCTGGAACACCACGCCGATTTCGCGCTTGTGCGGCGGCATCAACGTGACGTCGCGCTCACCGAAATAAATGCTCCCGGAGCTGACCCGAATGAAGCCGCCGAGAATACTCAGCAGCGTGGTCTTGCCCGAGCCCGACGGGCCGAGCAGCGACATGAACTCGCCAGCCTCGACCTTGAGGCTGACATTGTTCAGGGCCTTGAGGCTGCCGTAGTCCTTGCAGACCTGATTGACGCTGACCGATTCAAAACCTTCAGTGAAATTCATGAAGCGTCTCCTTTGCAGGGCACCGAAGCTGTCGGCGTTGCTGCTTGCAATGTGAACACAGCCCTGAGGCGTGCAAGGTTCAAGCAAATGTGTTCAGCCCAAACCGCCGATGTGCCAGGCCTTGATCTCAAGGAACTCGTCCAGACCGTACTTGGAGCCTTCGCGGCCGGTGCCGGATTGCTTCATGCCGCCAAACGGCGCGACTTCCATGGAGATGACTCCGGTATTGAGGCCGACCATGCCGAACTCCAGACGCTCGCCGACGCGAAAGGCGCGGCGGATGTCCTGGGTGAAGTAATAGGCGCCCAAGCCGTAAGGCGTGGCGTTGGCCATGGCCAGCGCTTCGGCTTCGTCCTTGAAGCGGAACAGCGGGGCGACCGGGCCAAAGGTTTCTTCGCTGGCCAGCAGCATGTCCGGCGTGGCGTCGATCAATACCGTGGGTTGCACGTACAGACCGGTGCCTTGGGGCATGCCGCCGATGGCGATGCTCGCGCCTTTTTCCAGGGCGTCGCCGATGTGATGACCGACCTTTTCCACCGCAGCAGCGTTGATCAGCGGGCCGATGGTCACGCCTTCGGCCAGGCCGTCGCCGACTTTCAATTGCGCGACTGCCTGACTCAGGCGCTCGGCGAACCGGTCGTAAATGCCGTCCTGCACCAGAATGCGGTTGGCACAGACGCAGGTTTGCCCGGCATTGCGGAACTTGCTGACCATGACGCCGGCAATCGCCAGATCCAGGTCAGCGTCGTCGAACACGATAAACGGCGCGTTGCCGCCCAGCTCCAGGCTCAGGCGCTTCATGGTGTCGGCACACTGGCTCATGAGCAACTTGCCAATCCTGGTCGAACCGGTGAATGACAGCTTGCGTACTGCTGGATTGCTGGTCATCTCGCCACCGACACCGGCCGGCATGCCGGTCAGCACGCTGAACACTCCGGCCGGAATGCCTGCCCGTTCCGCCAATACCGCCAGGGCAAGGGCTGACAGCGGGGTCATTTCCGATGGTTTGACCAATACGGTGCAGCCCGCAGCCAACGCCGGGGCGCATTTGCGGGTGATCATTGCATTGGGGAAATTCCACGGCGTGATCGCCGCGACTACGCCAATCGGTTGTTTGAGGACCACGATCCGCCGATCAGAAGTGGGCGCCGGAATGGTGTCGCCGTAGATGCGTCGGGCTTCTTCGGCGAACCATTTGACGAAGCTGGCGCCGTAGCCGATTTCGCCACGGGATTCGCTCAACGGCTTGCCCTGTTCGGCAGTCATGATCAAGGCCAGGTCTTCCTGGTTTTCCAGGATCAGCGCATACCAGGCTTCCAGATAACGCGCGCGCTCGGCGGCCGGCACTTCGCGCCAGGTGACGAAACGGCTCTCGGCGGCTTCGATGGCGCGGCGGGTTTCAGCCGCCTGCAAGGCCGGGACATGGGCGATAACGCTGCCATCGGCGGGATTGGTCACGGCGATGGTGGCGCCATCGTCGGCCTCGATCCAGCTGCCGTTGACATAGGCGCGCTCGACGAGCAGAGAAGGGTCACGCAGTGTGCTTTTCAACATGATCAGAATGCCTTGAAGGTCCGGACGATGGACTCATTGTAAAAATGTCCAGCCAGCGCCCGATGCCGAGATAGGCGCTGGAATGATGTGCAAATGCCGAATTCGTTGCGTCGGCGGCACAATTGACCGGCTCTGGTTTATGACTTGTTGCGCCCGGCAATCACCACCAGCAGCAACGACGCCAGAATCAGCAGCGAACTGATTGCCGCAATCGTCGGGTCGATTTCATCGCGCAGCGCGGTGAACATGCGCTTGGTCAGGGTCTGGTTGTCGCCACCGGAAATGAACAGCGCCACCACGGTTTCATCCAGCGAAGTGATGAACGCAAACAGCGTGGCCGACACCAGGCTCGGCTTGATCTGCGGCAAGGTCACGGCCATGAACGCGCGAAAGCGATTCATGCCCAGGCTGCGGGCGACCATTTCCTGGGACATGTCAAAGTTACGCAGCCCGGCCAGCAAGGCGATGATCACGTAGGGCAGGGCGAGCATGATGTGCGCCAGCACCAGTCCGGTCAGCGTGCTGATCAGCCCGACCCGCGCATAAACGAAGAACACCCCGGCGGCGATCAGGATGATCGGCACCATCATCGGCAGCAGCAGAATGATCTGCAGGGTGCGAATCACCCGCAGGCTTGAACTGTTGATGGCATAGGCCGCCGCCATGCCCACCGGCAGGCTGACGACCATGGTCGCCGTCGCGGTGATCAGGCTGACTTTGGCCGCAGACATCCATTCGGCGCTGTTGAAGAACGCTTCGTACCAGCGAAACGACCACTGCTTGGGCGGGAATTGCAGGAACCGCGCTTCAGAAAACGACATCGGCACCACGATCAGCACCGGGATGATCAGGTACAACAGGATCGCGGCGACCAGCAGCGTGAACAGCACCTGGGAAAGCTTCACATGACGCAGGTTGGCAAGGAGTTTCATTTAGCGCGCTCCCAGAATGCGTTCGATAGGAATGAAGCGGTTGATGCCCCAGAAAATCAGGAACACCACAAACAGCAGCACCAGACCGACCGCACTCGCGGCGCCCCAGGCGTGGTACAGCTCGACGTTGCGCTGCACCAGCATCGACACCAGAATCGTGCGGCCGCCACCGAGCAACTCAGGCGTGATGAAAAAGCCCAGGCAGATCACGAACACCAGAATCGAACCGGCCATGATGCCCGGCGCGGCCATGGGCAGGAAAACCCGGCGGAAGGTGTAGAACGGCTTGGCGCCGAGGCTTTCCGAGGCCTGCAGCAAGTCTTGCGGGATCTTTTTCATCACTGAGTACAGCGGCAGAACCATGAACGGCAGCATCACGTGCAGCGTGCCGATCACGGTGCCGGTGGTGTTGTGCATCAGGTTCAGCGGCTGATCGATGATGCCCAGATCCATCAGCGTCTGGTTGACCAGGCCGCGTCGTTGCAGCAGCACCAGCCATGCATAGGAACGTACCAGCACGCTGGTCCAGAACGGGATGATCACGCAGACCAGAATCAGGTTGGCCCAGAAACCGTGCAGCCGGGAGGCGGCGTAGGCGATGGGGAAGCCCAGCACGATGGAAAGGATGGTCACCATGAAGCTGATCTTGAACGTCAGGGCAAAGGTGTCCCAGTAAATGCGCTCCTGAAAGATCCGCACGTAGTTGGCCAGCGAGAAACCTTCTTCGGTCTGTACGGACTGAAATGCCAGCCAGCACATCGGCAGGATCAGCAGCACCACGACCATGAACAATGCGGGTGCCAGCAAAAGTAGCATCGAGGTGTTTTCTTTGCGTTCTTCCCGGGCCAGCGCCTGAGTGGTGGTCATGGGCGGCTGCTGAGGGTTGCCAGAGCCAGGCAGGGTTTTAGCGAGGTAGGCATTGGACATATCGGCCTCCGTCCTGAAGTGCGCAGTGCTTGGGTGTTGTCATGTGGAGGACTCCCGAGGAAGGGGCAGATTCTGAAAGCGGGCATGTTGTTTTCGGTCGCTCTGCGGGACCATGCAGCCTGTAATGTACCGAGATGACGGCGGATGAAGCGGCCACAAATCCCCGGTGGCGAAGCGCTTTATTGCGTAATAGGGTCGGCTGACGGCATGTCCTGCGTTGGGCTGTCTACACCGCGGCTTGCGGCCAAACAAAGCCCGTTGGAGCGAGGCTTGCTGTAGGACCGGCTTTAGCCGGGAGGAGGTCAATCCATTCGAGGCAGGTCCGTCGTCAGGACCATTGCCCTCCCGGCTAAAGCCGGTCCTACCGTTCAATTGTGAGCGGGTGCGCTGCTGTTATTTCTTCTGCACAAACGCCAACCAGCGCTCTTCGGCCTTCACGCCATCCTGGGAAGCCCACCATTTGGCCGAGAGCAGGGCCTGGCGCGACATGTTTTCCGGGGCCGACGGCAGCTTCGCCGCGCGCTCGGCGGGGATGGTGCCGGTCTTGAAGGCTTCCGGGTTGAGCGGGCCGTAATCGATGATCATCGGCAGCGCAGCCTGCAACTTCGCATCAATGGCTTCATTGACGAACTTCATGGCGGCGGTTTTGTGTGGCGAACCCTTGAGCACGCACAGCGAGTTGGTTTCCAGCACGCCCTGGTTGTAATCGAAGGCAACCGGTGCGCCATCAGCCTGCACCGCAGTGATGCGGCCGTTCCAGGCCTGGATCATGTCCACTTCGCCGTCGCTGATCAGCTGCGCCGACTGGCCGCCGGAGGTCCACCAGGTGGAAATATGCGGTTTGATTTCTTCCAGCTTCTTGAACGCGCGTTCAACGTCCAGTGGATACAGTTTGTCCGGCGCTACGCCATCGGCCATCAGGGCGATTTCCAGGGTAGGGCGCGGCAGATTGCGCAGCGAGCGTTGCCCGGGGAATTTCTTGGTGTCCCAGAAATCGGCCCAGGTCTTGGGGGCTGGTTTGCCCTTGAAGGCGTCGGTGCGGTACGCCAGAACCGTGGAATAGCTGATATAGCCGACGCTGTAGTCGTCTTTCACGTCCGCCGGCAATTGCGCGGCATTGGGGATCAGTGCCATATCGAGTTTTTCGAACAGGCCTTCTTCTTCGCCGCGAATACAGTCGCCGGTCGGCAGGTCGACGACATCCCAGGTGACTTTGCCGCTTTGAACCTGGGTCTTGATGATCGGGTAGGCCTTGGGCGAGCTGTCCTGCTTCAAGGTCAAGCCGAGCTTTTTCGCCGCAGGTTCGAGGATCGCCTTGCTTTGCGCTTCCTGATACGCCCCGCCTTGGGAAACAAAGGTGATGTCTTCGGCGAAGGCCAGGGTTGCACTGCTGGTCAATAGCGCCAGGCCAGCGAGTTTGAATGCACGGATACCAGATGTTGTCATGAAGGACTCCCAGTGGTTGGCAGGTGTTGGAGGCGATTTTTTGCTTGTTCTCAGGTCGCTCTGCGGCACCCTGCAACGTTAATGTACTGGCATCGGCCTAACCAAAGCGGGCTCGAATTCACTGCAAATAAGCGCAATATGTCGAAATCAGCGGGACGCGCAGCATCTCCTGCGCTGGCTTGGGGCGAACCGGCAGGGGCGCGCCGCTCAGCCTTGAACGCTGCGAACTATCGGTTGCCAGATCGGGTCGGTATTACAGCGTCGCCGTTTGGCGAATCACTGAATAACGCCCGGAGCCTGAACCATGAAGCCCTATGTCATCTGCCACATGATGTCGTCCATCGACGGCCACGCCCTGACTGACGGCTGGGAACGTCCGTTCAAGAAAGCCGCTGGCGACCTTTATGAAGAGTTGGCGAAAACCTTCAACTTCGATACCTGGATCTGCGGTCGTGTGACCATGCAGGAAATCGCCCATGGCGATGATTACCCTCGTGGCTTGAACCTCTCGCCCATTCCCCGCACGGATCACTTCGCGGACCGCAATGCTTCCAGCTACGCCGTGTCCATTGATCCCCATGGCAAAGTCGCCTGGAAAACCAATCAGGCGCTGGGTTCCCATGTGGTCGAAGTGGTGGCCGAAACCGTTTCCGATGATTACCTGGGGTATCTGCAAAGCATTCAGGTGTCCTACATGTTTGGCGGCAAGATCGACATCGATCTGGCCTACGTCGTCGAAACGCTTTCCCGGGAACTGGGCAGCAAACGCCTGATCGTCGAAGGCGGTCCGCACGTCAGCGGTGCCTTCGTCAATTCGGGGTTGGTGGATGAGGTCAGTGTGCTGATCCTGCCGCTGATCGACGGTCGCGGCGAGCATCCGGCCTCCTTCGAGGTGGGTACTGAAGCATGGACCCAGCCGACCTACCTGAAACTGGTTTCGGCAGAGGTACAGGACGGCGGTGGCGTCTGGTTGCGTTACAGCCGCCCGGATTGATCGGCGGTGAAATGAGTCAGGTCAAGCATTTCCCTCGAAAGAGGGTCGGCATCACTCGTTTGCAGCAATGTCCTTGACAGGGCTGGCAAATCTTTTGTTGAACGAGTGAATAAAGTTGTCCACGGAAAGTGGGGGTATGTCTGTGGATAAGAATGTGAAAGCCCGGCGGGCCGGGCGTTTCGGGCGATGGTCAGGAAATGAGCAGCGACAAATTTCGCGATTTTTGCTTGATTTTCAATGTGGTTTTGTAGCAGTCGCCAAGCGATACATCGAACCTCAGTCGATCTCTTCGTAGGGAAGGCCGACGTAATTTTCCGCAATCGTCCTGCGCCCGGCTTCCGAGCCCACGAAGTAATCCAGTTCGGTTTGCGCAATGCGCTGACTGAAGGCGTCGTGGTCGGGGAACCTGTGCAGCATGGACGTCATCCACCAGGAAAAGCGCTCGGCTTTCCAGACGCGGCGCAAACAGATCTGCGAATAGCGCTCCAGCAAGTCGGTGCGGTTTTCCCGGTAGACCTTGAGCAGGATGCGGTACAGCGTACTGACGTCGCTGGCCGCCAGGTTCAGGCCTTTGGCGCCGGTGGGCGGCACGATATGCGCCGCGTCGCCGAGCAGAAACAGACGTCCGTATTGCATGGGTTCGACGACAAAACTGCGCAGCGGCGCGATGCTTTTTTCTATCGACGGCCCGGTGATCAGGCGTTCTGCAACAGGCGCAGGTAGACGGCTCTTGAGCTCTTGCCAAAAACGCTCGTCGGACCAGTCTTCGACTTTTTCCCCGGCATCCACCTGCACGTAATAACGGGTGCGGGTGGGCGAACGCATGCTGCACAGGGCGAAGCCGCGTGCGTGACGTGCGTAAATCAATTCGTGATCGACCGGCGGGGTGTCGGCGAGTATGCCGAGCCAGCCGAAGGGATAAACCCGCTCGAAAATCTCCAGGCTCTCGGCGGGGATCTTCTGCCGGGAAACCCCATGGAAACCGTCGCAACCGGCGATGTAATCGCAGTCCAGGCGCAGGCTTTGCCCGTCGTGCTCGAAGGTCAGGAACGGCGAGTCGGTTTGCATGCCGTGGGGCTGGACGTTTTCTGCACCGTAGAAGGTGACGGCCCCGGATTCGGCGCGAGCGTCCATCAGGTCGCGGGTCACTTCGGTCTGGCCATAGACCATGACGGTTTTGCCGCCGGTCAGGTGCTTGAGATCGATGCGTTCGCAGCGATCACCCAAAGCCAACTGGAAACCTTCGTGAACCATGCCGTGCTGATCCATGCGTGCAGCAACGCCGGCCTCGCGCAGCAGGTCGACCATGCCTTGTTCCAGCACCCCGGCGCGAATTCTCGACAGGATGTAATCGGGGTTCTTGCGCTCGACGATGACGTTGTCGATACCGGCACGTTGCAGCAGTTGTCCGAGCAGCAGGCCGGACGGCCCGCCGCCAATAATGGCGACTTGAGTTTTCATTGGAGTGGTCCTTGCGCGACGCTGTTATTTTTGTGTCCTGTATTTTTGGTGGCTAAAGATCGGGATTGAAGACATTATTCGCTGCTTTTCATGGACTTTTCATAGCGCTTTTCAACGGAGGCGGCATGAGCAAACCGTCCGCAACGGCCGTTCCGGTCTTCAAGCTTTACGGCGAAACCAGCGCCTGGCCCACACCGGACCTGATTCATTGCGAGTCGATTCCGGAGCGCAGCAAGCTGCATGACTGGGAAATCCGTTCCCATGCCCACAGCGATCTGGTGCAGCTGCTTTACGTGCAGTCCGGGTCGGCGACGTTGTATGTGGAAGATGTCGTTCGCTACGTGGAGTCGGCTGCGCTGCAAGTCATCCCGGCGTTGAGCGTGCACCGCTTCAGTTTTTCCGCAGACATTCAGGGCTATATTCTCAGCCTGGCGCAACCGTTGGCTGATCAGCTGAACGCAGCGCTGGATGCTGCGGTACTGGGCGTCGCAGCCTGCCATGCCGTTGACAGCCAACAGCGGCAACCACTGGATACACTGTTTGCCGCGATCATCGATGAGTATGCTCAGCACAAGCCCGGGCGCGATTCGATGCTGCAATCGCTGATCACGATGTTGTCCATCTGGCTGGGTCGCCGCAGCCTTGAGCATGCGCCCCAGGACCTGCGATCCCGGGAGCGCGGCCGGGAGCATTTGCAGGCGTTCACTCGCGCCGTCGGTGTGCACTTTCGTGAGCACTGGCCTATCGAGCGTTACGCCGAACAACTGGGTATCAGCGCCGCGTATCTGAATGCCTTGTGTCGGCGACTGACTGAGCAGTCGGCCTTGCAGATCATCAATCAGCGCTTGCTGCTGGAAGCCAAGCGCGACCTGGTCTACACCACGTTGACCATCAATCAGGTATCCGACCGGCTGGGTTTTTCCGAACCGGCTTATTTTTCGCGGTTTTTCAAACGTTGTACCGGCCAGTCACCCAAGCACTTTCGCATCCAGCGTTGAGCGGATGCTTTCTCTCGAAGGCGAATACTGCGTTGAATATTGATACTCGAATCAAGTTTCGCCATCTGGTGTGTTTTCTTGAAGTTGCCCGCCAAGGCAGTCTGGCCCGGGCTTCCGACCAACTGGCGATCAGTCAGCCAGCGCTGTCCAAAACCCTCAAGGAGCTGGAAACTCTGCTGGCGACGCAGTTGTTTGTGCGCAGTAAAAGTGGCGCGGCGTTGACCGAGGCGGGCGTGGCGTTTCTGCGCTTCGCCGGTCCGAGCGTGCAGTCCTTGCGCGAAGGGGTGAACAGCCTGCGATCCGGCGAACATGAACCGGTGACCGCGCGCCTTGGCGTGCTGTCGACCGTCGAAAGCCAGCTGGTGCCGGAAGTGGTGTGTCGCCTGCATGCCCGGCATCCGGCGCTGATCGTCAGCGTGATGACCGGGCCCAGCGCTTATCTGCTGTCCCAATTACGGGTTGGCGAGCTGGATCTGGTGGTCGGGCGCATGACCGACAGTCCGTTGATTCAGGGCCTGACCTTCGAGCACTTGTACAGCGAGTCGATGACCTTGGTGGTACGCCGCGACCATCCGTTGCTGCAAGGTGTGGTGCAGCGCGAAAGCCTGGAACATTTCCCCATGGTGCTGCCATTGGCCGGGACCACCATTCGCAAATTCGCCGACAGCCTGTTCGTGCAATATGGCATCAGCCCGCCGCGCCAGCGTCTGGAAACCTTGTCGCTGACCTTGAGCCGTCGCTATGTGCAGTGCAGCGATGCCATCTGGATCGCGCCGTTTGACGCGGTGCAGCTGGACTTGAACAGCGGCGAGCTGAGCGAGCTGGAACTGGGCATTCGTGAACCCGGCGGCTCGGTGGGCATTTGCAGCAATCCGGCGTTACCACTTTCCAAGGCTGCGCAGTGGTGCGTGGATGTGCTGCGGGAAGTGGGCGACGACTACGGCAAAGACCCTCATCCATAACCATATGGATATGGATCGCGTCATTTTATTCAATTTCGGTTTGGTTCAAGGCAAGTGACACTGGGCTACAGCCTGGTGCATCGTCCTCAGCGGTCATGTCGCCACTTAAAACTCCTCATAAAAACCAGGGAGAAGCCGATGTCTGAAGCAGACAGCAGCCGTTTTGTCATTCGTGACCGAAACTGGCACCCCAAAGCCTTGACCCCCGATTACAAGACCTCGATCCTGCGCTCGCCAAAACAAGCGCTGGTGAGCATTCCGCAATCCGTTTCCGAAGCCACCGGTCCTGATTTTTCCCACCTGAATTTTGGCGTGCATGACAACGATCTGCTGCTGAACTTCAACCGTGGCGGCTTGCCGATTGGCGAGCGCATCATCGTTGCCGGTCGGGTCTGCGACCAATACGGCAAACCCGTCCCGCATACGCTGGTGGAGATCTGGCAGGCCAACGCGGGCGGGCGTTATCGTCACAAGCGTGATGCTTATCTGGCGCCCATCGATCCTAACTTCGGCGGCGTCGGTCGCGCCCTGACGGATCGTGACGGCAACTACAGTTTTCGCACCGTCAAACCGGGCCCGTATCCGTGGCGCAACGGCCCCAATGACTGGCGGCCGGCGCATATCCACGTCTCGGTCAGCGGCCCGTCGATTGCCACACGTTTGATCACCCAGCTGTATTTCGAAGGCGATCCGCTGATCCCGCTTTGCCCGATTGTGAAGTCCATCGTCAACCCGGAAGCCGTGCAAAGCCTGATCGCCCGGCTTGACATGGGCATGGCTAATCCCATGGATTGCCTGGCGTACCGCTTTGACATCGTCCTGCGCGGCCAGCGCAGCACGCACTTCGAAAACCGCTGAGGAGGCACGAGCATGCCCGTTCAACTTTTGCCTGAAACCCCTTCGCAAACCGCCGGCCCGTACGTGCATATCGGCCTGGCCCTGGAAGCGGCGGGCAACCCGCCCCGGGATCTGGAAATCGCCCATGAAATGGCCACGGCCGACGCGCCGGGGGAACATATCGTGCTGGTAGGCAATGTCTACGATGGCAACGGCCACTTGATTCGCGATGCCTTCCTGGAGTTCTGGCAGGCCGATCACCAGGGTGTTTACGACCCGATTTATGATCCGCAAAAGCCCTTCAACTGTTTTGGTCGTACCGCCACGGGCGAGGATGGCCAGTGGCTGCTGAATACCATCAAGCCAGGTATCGTGCTCAATGCCGCCGGTACGCCGATGGCCGCGCACATCAACCTGTCGCTGTTTGCCCGAGGGATCAACATCCATTTGCAAACCCGGTTGTACTTCGACGATGAAGCCCAGGCCAACGCGATTGATCCGGTATTGAACCTGATCGAGCAACCGGCGCGCCGGGAAACGCTGATCGCCAAGCGGTGCAGCATCGACGGCAAGTTGGCCTATCAGTTTGATATTCGGGTACAGGGCGAGGATGAAACGGTGTTCTTCGACTTCTGATCTGGGCAAGTTGTGTAGCAAACGCGTGCATAAGGGGGGCCGCTGCAGCGGACCACCCCAATAATAATAAAAGGAACAACCATGACACTTTCGGCTCGCTTCCCGGAGGCCGGCACCCTCGATGTGCAGGCTTTCATCAATGCCCAACCCTTGTCCCGCTACCAATGGCGGGTGGTCGCGCTGTGTTTTCTGATTGTTTTTCTCGACGGCCTGGACACTGCGGCCATGGGCTTTATCGCGCCCGCATTGAGCGTCGACTGGGGCATCAATCGCGCGAGCCTGGGCCCGGTGATGAGTGCTGCGCTGATCGGCATGGTCTTTGGCGCCTTGGGCTCCGGGCCATTGGCGGATCGCTTCGGCCGCAAGGTCGTGCTGGTCGTTGCGGTGTTTATATTCGGCGTCTTCAGCCTGTTGTCGGCTTACAGCAGCAACATCGACCAATTGCTGATCCTGCGCCTGTTGACCGGCGTCGGCCTGGGCGCTGCCATGCCCAATGCGACGACGCTGCTCTCGGAGTACACCCCGGAACGACTCAAGTCGCTGCTGGTGACCAGCATGTTCTGCGGCTTCAATCTGGGCATGGCTTGCGGCGGCTTCATCTCCGCCAAAATGATCCCGGCCCTGGGCTGGCACAGCCTGCTGATGCTCGGCGGGATTCTGCCGCTGCTGCTGAGTGTGGTGCTGTTGTTCTGGCTGCCGGAATCGGCGCGGTTCCTGGTGGTACGCAATCGCGGCGTGGAGCGCATTCGCAAGGTGCTGGCGCCGATCTCGCCACTGGAAGTGGCCAACGCCAAGGATTTCAGCGTGCCGGAACAGAAAACCGTGCGCAGCCGCAATGTCCTGAAAGTGGTGTTCTCCGGTACTTACAGCGCTGGCACCTTGCTGCTGTGGCTGACCTATTTCATGGGGCTGGTGATTGTCTACTTGCTCACCAGCTGGCTGCCGACCCTGATGCGCGACAGCGGCGCGAGCATGGAACAATCGGCATTCATCGGCGCGCTGTTTCAGTTCGGCGGTGTGCTGAGCGCGGTTGGCGTGGGCTGGGCGATGGACAAATACAACCCCCACAAAGTGATTGGTATCGCTTATTTTCTGGCCGGGATATTTGCCTGGCTGGTGGGTCAAAGCCTGGGCAACGTCGCGGTGTTGGCAACCTTGGTGCTGTTGGCCGGGATGTGCGTCAACGGCGCGCAATCGGCCATGCCTTCCCTGGCGGCGCGTTTCTACCCGACACAAGGCCGCGCCACCGGTGTTTCGTGGATGCTCGGTATCGGACGCTTCGGCGCGATTCTTGGCGCGTGGGCCGGGGCAACCTTGTTGGGCCTGGGCTGGAATTTCGAACAGGTACTGACTGCGCTGGTCGTGCCTGCGGCGGTCGCGGCAATTGCTGTGGTAATCAAAGGCTGGGTCAGCCACTCGGATGCCACCTGACATAAGGACGACAGACGTGAATCAGCTTTTCGACGCGTACTTCACGCAACCGGCTATGCGCGAGGTGTTCTCCGATCACGGTCGGGTGCAGGGCATGCTCGACTTCGAAGCCGCGCTTGCCCGGGCCGAGGCCAGCATCGGATTGATCCCGGCTGAAGTGGTCGCGGACATCGAAGCCGCCTGCCGCGCCGAGCTGTTCGATTTTGATGAGTTGGCGATTGCCGTGGTCAATGCCGGCAACTCGGCAATCCCGTTGGTCAAGGCGCTGGGCAAGCAGATCGCCGCGCGCAATCGCGTCGCCGAACGTTACGTGCACATGGGCGCCACCAGTCAGGACGCCATGGACAGCGGTCTGATCCTGCAACTGCGCCAGGCGGTGCAACTGCTGGAAATCGATCTGGGCAACCTGGCGGATTCTCTGGCGCAACAGGCCCGACGCTATGCGTTGACGCCGCTGGCCGGGCGCACCTGGTTGCAGCAGGCAACGCCGGTAACCCTAGGCATGAAAATCGCCGGTTGGCTGGGCGCCGTAACCCGGCACCGCCAGCGTTTGATGGACATCAAACCGCGCCTGCTGAGCCTGCAATTTGGCGGCGCATCCGGCACTCTCGCGGCGCTGGGCGACCAGGGTTTTGCGGTGGCCGAAGCCTTGGCGCGGGACCTGCAATTGACGCTGCCCGAGCAACCCTGGCACACCCATCGCGACCGGCTGGTGGAGTTCGCCAGCCTGCTGGGCATGATCGCTGGCAGCTTGGGCAAGGTCGGTCGGGATATCAGCCTGTTGATGCAAACCGAAGTCGGCGAGCTGTTCGAACCCGCAGCGGCGGGCAAGGGCGGTTCCTCGACCATGCCGCACAAACGCAATCCCGTTGGCGCAGCGGTGATGATCGGTGCCTCGGTGCGTGCCCCGGGACTGGTCGCCACGATGTTCGCCGCCATGGCCCAGGAGCACGAGCGCAGCCTGGGCCTGTGGCATGCCGAATGGGAAACCCTGCCGGACCTGTGCTGTCTGGTGTCCGGCTCGTTGCAGCAGGCTTTGCAGGTCATTCCGGAACTGGAAGTCGACACCGCGCGGATGCTGGAAAACCTCGATTCGACCAAAGGCCTGGTGCTGGCCGAAGCGGTGAGCATAGCGCTGGCCAAACGTCTGGGTCGCGATGCCGCCCATCATCTGATCGAACAATGCTGTCGCAGCGCGGTGGAGCAGGGCAGCCATCTGCGGCAGGTGCTGGGTCAACATCCGCAGGTCAGCGCCGAACTGTCCACTGCTGAGCTGGATCAGCTGCTCGACCCCGCCAACTACCTGGGGCAGGCCGGACGTTGGGTGGAACGGGCGATGGCGGAGCATGAAGCACTGAAACCTCTGTAGGAGCCAACTTGTTGGCCAGGCAATCCAAAGCTCGCCAACAAGTTGGCTCCTACAGCACCTTTATTCCATTTGAAATCTGAAGGAGCCTCCAATGCCTTTCATTCACCTCTCCGACGGCGATCTGCATTACCAGCTCGACGGTCCACAAGGCGCGCCGGTACTGCTGCTTTCCAATTCGCTGGGCACCGATCTGCATATGTGGGACGCACAGATTCCGGCGTTCATCGGGCATTTCCAGGTCTTGCGTTACGACACGCGCGGGCATGGCCGGTCGCTGGTGAGCGAAGGTCCGTATAGCATCGAGCAGAATGGCCATGACGTATTGGCACTGCTGGATGCACTGCAACTGGAGCAGGTTTCGTTCTGCGGTCTGTCCATGGGCGGGCTGATTGGCCAATGGCTGGCGATCAACGCAACTGAACGATTCAAGCGTGTGGTGCTGTGCAACACCGCCGCGAAAATCGGCAGCCCACAGATCTGGAATCCGCGCATAGAAGGCGTATTGCGCGACGGTGTCGCCGGGATGCAGGCGCTGCGCGAAGCGACGATTGCACGCTGGTTTACCCCGGAATTTATCGCGGCGCAGCCGCAACAGGTGGAGGCCTTGGTGAACATGCTTGCGCAGACCTCGCCCCAGGGTTACGCGGCCAACTGTGCGGCGGTGCGTGACGCGGATTTCCGTGCGCAGCTGGGCGCGATCTCGCTGCCGGTGCTGGTGGTCAGTGGCGCTCAGGATCCAGTCACCACGCCCGCCGACGGGCGCTATCTGGTCGAGCAGGTTACCGATGCGCACTATGTCGAGTTGAATGCGGCGCACCTTTCCAGTGTCGAAGCCGCCGCTGCGTTCAATGAGCGCGTGCTGGCCTTTCTAACAGCTTGAAACCGGAGGACAGGATGGACGAGAAGCAACGTTACGAAGCGGGCATGCAAGTGCGTCGCGCAGTGTTGGGCGATACCCACGTCGACAACAGCCTGAAGAAACTCACGCCATTCAATGAAGAGTTTCAGGAAATGATCACCCGGCATGCCTGGGGTGATATCTGGACCCGGCCGGGCTTGCCACGGCATACCCGAAGCCTGGTGACCATCGCCATGTTGATCGGCATGAACCGCGAGGGCGAACTGCGCCTGCACCTGAAGGCAGCGAAGAACAATGGCGTGACCCGCGACGAGATCAAGGAAGTGCTGATGCAAAGCGCGATCTACTGCGGCATTCCAGCGGCCAATGCCACGTTTCATCTGGCCGAAGAAGTCTGGGACGAAATGGGCGTGGAGTCGCTGAATCCGGCGCAGTAAAGCGAATCGCTGCAGCGACAGGACGCAGTGTGCCCGTCGCTCAGAACGCCAGAGGCTGTTTCGTTAAAGCCATCGGCTTGCGTTGAAAAGTTTACTGCGGGCTATCTGTTTGAAGGTATCAGGCGTTATACAACGCTTATTACCTGATTTAATTAAGCTTGTTACCTGTGGATCGTGGTTTAACAAGACTTTATGTCTTGTATTAGAACCAGACCTCAATACATTCTGAATAAGTGCTGGTGTGGCTGGCAAACTGGCATCATGATGCGCAAGGCATTATTTGACGTCTGCCTGGATACATACCGCTTGTCCTATTCGCTGTGTATCAAGAGGTCGGTCGTCATGCGTGCCATAGCCCTATCCGATAGCAAAAAACTGAGCGAACTTGAGCGGTTGGTACAAGCAGCCGCCTATTCGGCAGTTTGCGCCAGTGCCATGTTGTTGGTTCATGCCGACAATGAGTGGGAGTTGCTGGCCCACTTTGGTCCGGATTATCCACGGCGTGTCGATACTGTTTTCATCAACGCGGTTGCTGCCGCCGTCACAGAAGAAGATCTATTGATTCTCGACACGCAGCAGCCACGTTCCAGCCCGACGTTGACGCTTGCGGGGCTGGGCAATCCGGCCTTGCAGTTCATGGCTTGCGTAGCAGTGCGCGGTGATGCAGGCGCGCTGTTGGGGCTGTTGCTGGTGACGAACACGGGAGCCCAGGATTCGCTGAGCCCGGCGCAGATTTACACCTTGCATACTCACGCCGCTCAGTTGGCCTGTCGGCTGGAAATCAGCAATAACGCCGGCGCCATGCAGAACAACAACGCGGTTATCGAGCGCTTGCGACTCCTGGAATCCGTCGTGGTGAATGCCAAGGATGCGATCCTTATTTCAGAGGCTGAACCGATTGATGAACCCGGCCCGCGTATTGTTTATTGCAATCCTGCGTTTCTTTCCACTACCGGTTTTAGTGAAAGCGAAGTTCTGGGCAAAACCCCGCGCATTCTTCAATGCGAAGAAACCTGTCGCAAGACCCTGGATAAGATCCGCGCGTCACTGCAGCGTTGGGAGCCGATTGAAGTAGAGCTGCTCAATACGCGCCGCGATGGCAGTAAGTTCTGGGTGCAACTAAGTATTGTGCCGGTCGCCAACGAAAAGGGCTGGTTTACGCACTGGGTTTCGGTTCAGCGTGATATCAGCGAACGCAAGGCCGTCGAAGATCTGGCCGCTCAAGCGCAGATCGCCAAGGCTGAAAGAGTCTTGCTCGAAACCCGCTTGATCGAGCGCGAACGCATCGGTCAGGAACTTGCTTATGCCGTTTTTCATGACGGCCTGACGCAGCTGTACAACCGCTCGTTCATCATGGACCGACTGGCTGAAGTGTTCAGTCAGAACGAGCCGGGAGCGTTACCGCAAGCCACGCTGTTATTTCTCGATCTGGACCGCTTCAAGATGGTCAACGACAGCCTGGGACACCGGGCAGGTGATCTTTTGCTCACGCTCACTGCCCGTCGGCTGGAAAGTTGCCTGAGAGCGCAGGACGTATTGGCGCGATTAGGCGGCGATGAGTTTGCGATTTTATTGACCGGTGATGTGCGGCAATCGTACGCCGTCGAGATGGCCGAACGGATCATTCAGCAGTTGCAGGCGCCTGTATCCATCGAAGGACAGGCATTATTTACCTCATGCAGCATCGGTATCGTCACGGTCGGCCATAACCATTGCACGCCCGAGGACCTTTTACGTGACGCCGACGTTGCCATGTATGCGGCAAAAAGAAAGGGCAGCGGGCGCTGGGCGATATTCGACAGTTCAATGCGCGACGAAGCCGTCGAGTCATTGTTATTGCAGAACGCGCTGCGTCAGGCACTGGCACGAGCAGAGTTTGCCGTGTACTACCAGCCCATTTATGACGTCGCCAGCGGGCAGATAAAAGGCGTTGAAGCTCTGGCCCGCTGGACGCATCCATTGCGCGGCATCGTGCCGCCCGAGGTGTTCATCTCGGTCGCAGAGGATATCGGACTCATTCACGAGCTGGGACAGTGGGTCATGCAGCGCGCATGCCGTGACTTGCAGGGCTGGAAACAGCGCTTCCCGGCCTTGAATCTGCGTTTGAATGTCAATGTGTCCGGTCGGGAATTGAAGCAGCCGGGGTACCTTGATCAACTTCGGCAGATTTTGCAGGTTTCAGGATTCAGTGCGCACGCATTGCAGATCGAAATCACTGAAACAGTGTTCCTGCATGAACCTGAGGTGGTCGGTGAAATACTGGAGCAACTGCGCGCTCTGGGTGTACAGGTGGCACTGGATGACTTTGGCACCGGCTACAGTTCGCTGGGCTACATTGATCGCTACCCCATTGATGCGATCAAGATTGATCGCTCGTTTGTTTCGCGGATGATGTCCTCCGAACGCACGGTCGCCATTGTCCAGAGCATTCTGGGTCTGGGCCAGACCCTGAAACTGGACATTACCGCTGAAGGCATCGAAACCACCGCGCAATTGCACATGCTGCAAAGCATGCAGTGCCCATCGGTGCAGGGTTATCTGCTGAGTCCACCGCTGGTAGCGGAGCAACTGACTAGTTTGCTGGAAAGCCTCAACCAGTCGGCTGAACACCTGCTCAAATAGGCCGACGTATCATCCGCCCGCCGTAATCGACAACGCCGCCAGCGCGCCAATCAAGGCGGGCGGCATCACCAGAATACCCAGGCGCAGAAAAGTGAAAGCGCTGACATTCTCGCCCTCACGGCGCACCGCGACCAGCCAGAGCAAGGTGGCCAGCGAACCGGTGATCGACAGATTGGGGCCCAGATCCACGCCGATCAGCAACGCGCTGGTGACTTCCGTGGGCAGCTGCGCGATGTGGCCCATGGACCCGGCAATCAATCCGGCTGGCAGGTTGTTGATCAGGTTGCTGGCAATCGCCACCAACACCCCGGCGCCCCAGATGGCCTGGCCGCTGGAGCGTTCCGCCAGAGTTTGCAGCGCGTGGGCCAGTTGATTGATCAGCCCGGTCTGCGCAAGTGCTTCCACCAGCACAAATAACCCGGCCACCAAGGGCAGCACGCCCCACGACACACCCTTGAGCACCGGCAGCGGGCTCAGTCGCTGACGCAGGTGAATCAGGCCCGCTGTGGCGATACCGGCGCAGAAGGTCGGCAAACCCAGCTGCACGCCAAGCGCCGATGCGCTGAGCAGCACAATGGCGGTCAACACGATGCCAAACGCAGTCAGGCGCGCGCCGCTGGACAGCGGTTGCAGGGTGATGGTGGTTTCCAGCGGTTGACGCAGATTGGCGCGCTGGGTGAAACGCAGCACCAGATACGTCAGGCCGATGGCGGCAATCGACGGCAAGGTGAAATGCCAGAGCCAGGTCAGCAAGGGCGGCATATGGCTGCCGAAGATCACCAGATTGGCCGGATTGGAGATTGGCAGGACGAAGCTCGCCGCGTTGGCGATGAACGCGCAGACGAACAGATAGGGCAAGGGTTCGGCTTTGGCCGCTCGCGCCGCCGCGTACACCGCAGGCGTCAAGACCACCGCTGTCGCGTCGTTGGAGAGAAACACCGTCACCAGCGTGCCCACCAGAAACACCAGGTCGAACAGGCGCTGCCCCGAACCGCGCGCATGTTGCGCCGCATACATCGCCAGCCAGTCGAAAAGCCCCTGTTGGCGGGCCAGTTCGGCCAGCACCATCATGCCGATCAGGAACAGGTAAACATCCAGGCCCTCGCCGATTGCGTGCAAAGCGACGTGCGGCGGGATCAGTCCGGATACCGTCAGCACAATGGCTCCGCCCATGGCCCAGACAAATTCCGGCACGCGCCACGGACGCAGAATGACGCCACAGGTGGCCAGGGCGGCCACGATCCAGATGGCCGTTGACGGGTCGAATGCAGGCATTGAATCTACTCAGGTGTGAAAGGGATAACAGCGGCGAGACAATCGATTTCAGGTACTCGGCAGCGTGGCTTCCACAGGCTTGTCGCTGTGTCTGACGGGGGTGTCCAGGGTTTCGGGCATCATCAGCAACAAGGCAAATGCCATCGCCGCGATTGCCGCAAGGGTCAGGAATGCCGCACTGTAACCGGCGGCCTGCACCACAAATCCCGCCAGGCTGTTGCTCAGCGCCGCGCCCAGGCCAAAGATCGTGGAGATTACACCAAGGCTCACGTTGAAGCGTCCGGTGCCTTGCGTCAGGTCTTTGACCACCAGCGGGAACAGGGCGCCGAACAGCCCGGCACCGATGCCGTCGAGCAACTGCACCGCGACCAGCCAATAAGGATCGTCGGACAGCACATACAACACGCCACGAATCGGCAGGATCAGGAACCCGGCCAGCAATAACGGTTTGCGTCCCCAGACGTCAGCCCTGGCGCCGACCAGCAAGGCGACCGGGACCATCACCAGTTGCGCGGCAACGATGCACGCCGAGGTCAGCGGCGTCGCCAGTTGCAGATTGACCTGGGCGAGTTTCTGACTGACCAGCGGCAGCATCGCCGCATTGGCCAGATGGAAAAGCCCGCAACAAATGGCGAACAGCAGCAGCGTCTTGTTGCCGAGCACGACCTTGAGCCCTGACGGCTGGTCGCCGTGCTGCACATGATCGGCATCCAGGCCACGGGCCAGGTCGTGATCGATGGCCTTGGCAGACACGCAACTCACCGCGATCACACTGGCGACCGCCATGGCCGCCATGAGGTAGAACACCGCCACCGGGCCGAACAGCCAGGCGAAGCCGCCCGCCAGCAGCGCCGCGCAGGCATTGCCCGCATGGTTGAAGGTTTCATTGCGACCCGTGCGGCGAGTGAACGCCTTCGGCCCGGTGATGCCCAGGGAAATCGCGGCAATCGCCGGGGCGAACACCGAGGCCGCAACACCGCTGAGCGCCTGGGTCAGGGCCACCAGAGTGAATGAAGACATGAAGGGCAACACCACGCAGCTCAACGTCACCAGCAAGGCGGCGCCTGCCACCACGGCGCGTTTGCTGCGGGTGCGGTCAATCAAGGCTCCGGCTGGCGCCTGGGTGATCAGCCCGGCGATGGCCGCCACGGTCATGACCACGCCGATGCTGGCCGGGTCCCAGTGGTGCACCGCCAGCAGATAAATCGCGAGGTAGGGTCCGAGTCCGTCACGGACATCGGCGAGGAAAAAATTCAACCCGTCCAGGGACAGGTTATTGCGACGTAGCCCCTGAGCGTCCATGTGATTCCCCTGACGGTCGATACCGATGAAGCGATGCATGCAGTCGTTTGCGCATTCGCAGGGTTTGACCGCGCCGCTTGCCAAGTGTCCACCGCGCTTACAGTTTTTTTGCGCCGGGATGTGGGTCTCGTGGAATTCGCGCCGGGGCCCGCAGGTCCAAGCGTGGCAGAGGCTGGCTGGCTGCCAGCCACGAACGATGATTTTTCAAGGAGTAGCAATGAGTCAGGCCGTCCTGGAGAGCGAAACCAATCGTCGACAGTTGCAGGAGATCATCACGGGTCTGTCCGATGGTGTGCTGTTGATCGAGATGGACAAGACCATCATCTGGGCTAATGAAGCAGCCTTGGCGATGCATGGCGTCGCCAAGGTTGCGCAGTTGGGCACCGACGCCAGCGATTACGCGTCGCGTTTTGCCCTGCGTTATCGCGACAGCAAGACGCTGGTTCAAAAGCACTATCCCATCAACCGGGTCGCTGCCGGCGAGACGTTCAGTGACATGGTGGTTGAAGTGCGGCCCAGGGACGACGACGAAAAATACTGGGTGCACCGGGTGCGCAGCATGATTCTCAACGGCGGCACCGGGAAGCCTGAGTTGCTGGCGCTGATCATGACCGATGCCACCGAATGGGCCAGCGCGGAGCAGCGCTTTGAAAGGACGTTCAATGCCAATCCGGCGCCTGCGGTGATCTGCCGCCTCAGTGATCTGCGTTACATCAAGGTCAACCAGGGCTTTCTGGAAATGACCGGGTACAGTCGCGAGCAAGTGATCGGTCGTTCAGTCTATGAAGTGGATGTGCTGGAAAACGCTGAGCGCAAGGATCTCGCCATCCAGCGCCTCAACGACGGCCTCACCATCCCGCAAATGCAGGCCGACCTGAAGTTGCCGGACGGCGGCAACAAGCTGGTAATCGTTGCTGGCCAACCGCTGGATATCAACGAAGAGGAGTGCATGCTGTTTTCGTTCATGGACCTGGAGCCAAGGCGCAAGATCGAAATCGCCCTGCGCCAGAGCGAAGAGCGCTTCGCCAAGGCGTTTCGCCTGAGCCCGGTGCCGACCCTGGTGTGCAGCGCTGACGATCAACAGGTGGTTGAAGTCAACGATGCCTTTCTTAAAACCACCGGCTTCAGTGACGAGGAAGTCACCGGACGGTCGCTCAAGGAAATCGATTTCCTGGACGGCAAGACCACCTGCGCACAGCTGTTTCAGGCTCTGGAAAAGTCCGGGCACATTGAGGGTATGGACCTGAAGGTGCGCAGGAAAGACGGCGAAATGATCGACTGCGTCGCTTCGGCGGACACGGTCAGCATTCAGGACGCCACCTGCTACCTGCTGGTGCTGATGGACATTACCGAACGCAAGCGCTCGGAAACTGAACTGGTCAGCGCGATTGAAGAGGTCATGCAGGACGCGTCGTGGTTTACCCGCACGCTGATCGACAAGCTGGCCAGCGCCAAAAGCGTCAAACGGCCCGAGCTGCCGGGCACATCGCTGGTTGACCTGACCGCCAGGGAAAAGGACGTGCTGGGATTGATCTGCGAAGGCCTCGCCGACAAGGAAATCGCCTTGCGACTCAAGCTAGCGCCCAATACTGTGCGAAATCATGTCGCCACCATGTACTCGAAACTGGGGCTGCACAGTCGCTCCGAGGCGATTATCTGGGCGCGCAAGCGGGCACTGTTTTCGTCGGATAAACGCAAATAATTCCGCGATGTTGGTGCGAATGCACTAGCGTGACAGGTGCAAATTCGTCTGTTTAATTCATTGCATTGTTTATAACCTGACGGTCCCTTTTCGTACCACCGCTGGGAAAAACTTGCAGATGCTCAGAGGCATGACCAACGCAGGCCGCCGCTCGTGACTTACCTGGCCCAGATGCGCCAACTGATCGAACACAGTTTCGAGCCCATGGCGTGCGACTGCACTGTCAGCCCGGACGGCTCACTGATGGTGCGCATCTATGATCGCGACAGTGGTCGGGTCGATCTGGTCGTAACGGGTATTGCCGTCGACAACCTCAAGAGCCATGACGCCGTACTGACGCTCATCGAAGAGTTACGCGACGAGCTCACCAGTGTCGGCATGAGCTCCGTGCTGGGGCAGCCGTCACAGGCTTGAGCGAAACGGAATCGGCTCGCGGGTCGGCACGGCGTCACTGTCGGCCTGACCCACCATCTCGTCGTAAACAGTCGGATGCACCAGATACAGCGGCACTTCCGGCACGCCCGCCAGATATTTACGCGCCTCGTCCACCGATGCGACATGCAACGTGTCGCCGTGGCCGTCCTTTACCGGATGGGAACTGCCGCGCATGACGGCGTGAATCACATACGAACCGCCTTCCATGGTCACCAGCTGAATTTCCTGGATTTCGCCGGCTTTGACGTGTGTGGCAAGTTTTTTCAAGTCCATGACGCTACCTCTTGGGGAGGGAAGGGCGAATGCCTGCCTCTCAGATTCGAGGAAGCGGTCTGGCATGAGTTCAATCCGCTTTTTGGCGCAGCGGACAGAATCGGGCAAGAACTGCGGAGAATTCGTCTAACCGCCCAACTGCCATGCGCCTAACCTGATCCTGCAGCGATGCTCGTCCTGGGCATCCCCATTTTCAGGTGGGCTGACATGTCGACTATTCAAGACAAAATCGTAGTGATTACCGGCGCCAGCAGCGGCATTGGCGAAGCAACGGCGCGGCTGCTTGCCGAGCGCGGCGCGCATGTCGTGCTAGGCGCGCGTCGCACTGAGCGTCTGCAGCGTCTGTGTGCCGAAATCGAGGAAGCGGGCGGCAGCGCTGAATATCACGCGCTGGATGTAACCGACCTGCAGAGCGTGCAGGCACTGGTTGAACAGACCGTTGCCCGTCACGGGCGCCTGGACGTGATGCTCAACAACGCCGGGGTCATGCCGCTTTCGAAACTGGAAGCACTCAAGGTTCAGGAGTGGAACCAGATGATCGACGTCAACATACGTGGCGTGCTGCATGGCATCGCTGCTGCCTTGCCGGTCATGCAGCAGCAACGTTCCGGTCAGTTCATCAATATCGCCTCGATTGGTGCCTACGCGGTCTCGCCCACGGCGGCGGTGTATTGCGCGACCAAGTATGCGGTACGGGCGATTTCCGAAGGCTTGCGCCAGGAGGTGGGCGGCGATATCCGCGTGACCCTGGTGTCGCCTGGGGTTACCGAATCGGAACTGGCGGAAAGTATCTCCGATGAAGGTGGGCGGGCCGAGATGCGTGAATTTCGCAAGATATCGATTCCGGCCGAGGCGATTGCCCGCGCCATTGCTTACGCCATCGAACAGCCCGCTGATGTGGACGTCAGCGAAATTATCGTGCGGCCTACCGCAAGCCCATTCTGACGGGTTTGTGCCGGGCATAAAAAAACGGCGCAGCTTGAAGGCCGCGCCGTTTTACCTGACCGGAGTCAGTACTCAAGCGATGGGCTGATCGCTCCACTCGCTGTTCACCAGGCGCTTGAGGCCCAGTGGGTTGGCGTTTTGCAACGCTGCCGGAAGCAGGGCGTCCGGGTAGTTCTGATAGCAGACCGGACGCAGGAAGCGATCGATCGCCAGGGTGCCGACCGAAGTGCCGCGCGAATCGGACGTTGCCGGGTATGGGCCGCCGTGGACCATGGCCTCGCAGACTTCAACGCCAGTCGGGTAGCCGTTGACCAGGATACGGCCAACTTTTTCTTCCAGCACCGGCACCAGCCATTGGTACTGCTCAAGATCAGCCGGTTCGCCGATCAGCGTGGCAGTGAGCTGGCCGCGCAAGGCTTGCAGCGCGCTTTTGAGCTGGGCATCGTCAGCCGCTTCAATCACCAGCGTGGTGGGGCCGAACACTTCTTCCTGCAACAGTTCGTCGCCATTGAGCAGCAGGCTGATATCAGCCTTGAACAGTTGCGCCTGAGCCTGTTTACCTTCCTGCGGCTTGCCGGCCAAGTGGGTAATGCCAGGGTGCGACAACAGATGCTCAACGCCCTTGCTGTAGCTGCGCAGACCGCCAGCATTGAGCATGGTTTGCGCTGGCTGGCCGCCCATTTGTTCCTTGAGCTGTTCCAGGAACGCGGTGAAGGCAGGCGAGCTGACGCCGATCACGACGCCAGGATTGGTGCAGAACTGACCTGCGCCCATGACCACCGAAGCAGCAAGTTCCTTGGCCACGGTTTCGCCGCGAGCGGACAGCGCTTGCGGCAGCAGAACCACCGGGTTGATGCTGGACATTTCCGCGAACACTGGAATCGGTTGCGGACGTTCCGCTGCCATTTTGCACAGCGCGTTGCCGCCGCCCAGGGATCCGGTGAAGCCGACAGCCTGAATGGCCGGATGCTTGACCAGACCTTCGCCGACGCCGTTGCCGAAAATCATGTTGAACACGCCTTTAGGCATGTTGGTTTTTTCGGCAGCGCGGATGATTGCGCAGCCCACCAGGTCAGCAGTCGCCATGTGGCCGCTGTGCGCCTTGAACACTACCGGGCAACCGGCGGCCAGCGCCGAAGCGGTGTCGCCGCCAGCAGTGGAGAACGCCAGCGGGAAGTTGCTGGCGCCGAACACGGCAACCGGGCCCACGCCAATGCGGTACTGACGCAGATCGGTACGCGGCAACGGCTTGCGATCCGGCAGGGCCAGGTCGATGCGCGCACCCAGGTAGTCACCGCGACGCAGCACTTTGGCGAACAGGCGCATCTGGCCGCTGGTGCGACCGCGCTCGCCCTGGATACGCCCTGCTGGCAGCGCGGTTTCCTGGCAAACGATGGCCACGAAGTCATCACCGAGCGCATCCAGCTCATCAGCGATGGCTTCAAGAAATTCTGCGCGACGGGCCGGGCTCAGCTGACGGTATTCAGGAAACGCAGCTTGCGCAGCCAAGGCTGCCGCATCGATTTCCGCGTCGGTGGCTTGATAAAAACTGAATGGCAGCGCTTCGCCAGTGGTGGCGTCGAGACTTTTGTGTTGCGGCTCGCCAAGGGCGCTGCGGGCACCTGCGATGAAGTTGTGGCCGAGAACATTAGGCATCTGTGTCTCCTGTTGTTATAGGTAATAGAGTTGTTTGGTAGAAATATCGGCAGGTTTAATCAGGCGTGTAGCCTGTCTTAGAGCTCTGCTGACCGCGCTGCGCCGTATAACCAGGCGCCAGCACGGTGGATGAAGCGAAAAAGTTGACAGTCATCGTACAACTAGCAGCCGGAGTGCGCAACCCACGGTGTTCGCGAGGGCAGGGTAAACCTTAGCGCATCAACCTTTGCATCACATCGAGCATTTTGGGTCGCTGGGCAGCCCATTCGTCGCGGGTGATGCCCAGCAATACCACATCAACACGCTCGCCGTTTTTGATGACGTTCTGACGACGCACGCCTTCGATAGTGAAACCGAATTTCTGGTGCAGGCGGATCACCGCCTGATTGGTCGCCAGCACTTCGCAGTTCAGCTTTTCCAGACCTGCGGTATTAAAGGCATGATCCAGCAACCAGAACTCGACCCGACTGCCAACACCTTTGCCTTGCAGCGCGCTGTCCAGATAAAACGCCCAGTCGGCGCTGCGATGGGGGGCGTTGATGGCATTCAACGCCACAACCCCGCAGGCAAGACCATCGATCAGCACTGCAAATACCGACTGGCGCGGACTGCCTTCAAGCGATTGCAGCCACGCAGCGTGCTCCGTTTCGCTGATTTCATGATCGCTGTACATGAAACTGCGCACCGCAAGCTGATTGCGCAGGCTACGCACCTGGGTCTTGATGGATGGTGAAGCGTCCAGTAACGGCAGGAACTGCATGTGGATGTCCTACAGGGATCAGGGAAGCAGATTACTTCCCGGCGGCTGGCTCGGCAATCAACTCAACGGTGAAGATGCTCTGCTCCGTGTTGGAGGCTTGCCCGCGAATCGTTGCAGGACCGGCTTTAGCCGGGAGCCAATTTAGCGGCTCGCGACTGAAGTCGCTCCTACGGTCGCCCCTACGGTCGATCCTACGGCCTATTCGCGGGAAAGCCTCGCTCCAACGGAATCGGCGTTCAGCCTCTGCCCCCGTGCACAAAATTCGCCTGACCGAAGCCTCGGTGCATCCGGCACAGATTCAGCGCCTGAGCCATTACTTCGCCCACAGGTTGGTTCCGACAGATAGAATTCGATTTTTCG
Source organism: Pseudomonas sp. CFII64 (assembly GCF_000416235.1). Lineage (GTDB taxonomy): Bacteria > Pseudomonadota > Gammaproteobacteria > Pseudomonadales > Pseudomonadaceae > Aquipseudomonas. The sequence continues at coordinate 68,146 of NZ_ATLO01000010.1, forward strand.
GCCCTGATGAGACCTGACCATGAATCCAGCCCTGACCTTGCGCGATGCGCGTGAGGATGACATGCCTGCCGTCCAGGCTATTTATGCGCAACACGTGCTCACCGGCCTTGCCAGCTTTGAACTGCAAGCGCCCAGTCTGGAAGAAATGCTGCGCCGCCGTGCCGAGATCCTGGATCGCCGGTTGCCTTATATGATTGCAGAGCTGGCCGGCGAAGTCGTCGGTTATGGCTATGCGACCTTGTACAGGCCGCGACCGGGCTATCGTTTTACCGCCGAAGACTCGGTTTATATCAAGGACGGTATGGGCGGGCAGGGCATTGGTCAGGCGTTGCTGGCCCAAGTTATCGAGCATTGTGCGCGCGGCGGCTGGCGGCAAATGATCGCGGTGATTGGCAATAGCGAGAACATTGCTTCGATTCGCCTGCACGAACGGCTGGGTTTTCGCCGGGTCGGCGTGTTCGAAGCGGTGGGTTTCAAGCATGGCCGTTGGGTAGACACGGTCCTCATGCAGCGCGCCCTGGGCGACGGCTCGCTCGGCATACCCGACGATCAATAGACTATTTGCATATTAGTTTAGAATTTAAATGCATTTTCGATATTATGTTGCCAGTGATAGGGTTTTAACCAGTCACTGGAACCTTGCAGACAGTGGGAAAACTACTGCGCTCGACAATACTGCGTTAAAAACAGGCGAAAAATGCTCATTTAGAACGCCTAGAATCCGCTTTTTCGCCTGTTTTTGCCTTGTCTTGTCTTCACTCGTGACGTTTTCCCACGGTCTGATTGAGAAAAGTTATTAAAAGGATTTTCAGATGACGGCCTGACCTCATCACTTCTCAAGGAAACACCGCATGACAGCATTTGATCATTTGACCCGTCGGCGTCTGCTGGGCCTGGCCAGTGTTGCATTGGCCAGCCCGCTGCTGGCTTCCCTGCCGCGTTCCGCCTGGGCCGTGGACGAGCATGCCGGTCATCAGGCTGCCATCGGCGCCGAGCCAACCGGAACCGGCGAATTCATCAAGCTTGCCGAACCGCGCAAGCTCAAGCTGGCGATCAACCTCAATGCGGTGTGTCTGGCACCGGTGGTGATTGCTCACGGTCAGGGGTTCTTCACAAGGCACAATCTTGACGTCGAGCTGGTCAATTTCGGCAACTCCACCGAGGTGCTGCTCGAAGCCATCGCCACCGGCAAGGCCGATGCGGGTATTGGCATGGCGTTACGCTGGCTCAAGGCGCTGGAGCAGGGCTTCGATGTCAAGCTCACGGCCGGCACCCACGGCGGCTGCCTGCGTTTGCTCAGCGCTGCCAACGGTTCGGTCAACAAGCTCGAAGACCTCAAGGGCAAGGCGATCGGTGTGACTGACATGGCCAGCCCGGATCGCAACTTCTTCTCCATCCTGCTGAAAAAGCACGGCGTCGATCCGGTGCGTGACGTCGAGTGGCGGCTGTTTCCGGCGGATTTGCTCGGCACCGCGCTGGAGCGTGGCGAAGTCCAGGCCGTCAGCGGCAGTGACCCGTTCATGTATCGCCTGATCAAGTCCGGCAAGGCGCGGGAGCTGTCGACCAATCTGGTCGAGGAATACGCCAACCTCAGCTGCTGCGTGGTCGGCGTGACCGGCAAACTGGTGCGTGAAGACAAGCGCGTGGCCGCCGCGCTGACCCAGGCGATTCTCGAAGCCCATGACTATTCGGTGAAAAATCCAGCGGTGGTCGCCAAAGGCTTCCAGGCCTATGCGCTGAACACGTCCACCGAAGAAGTCGAAGCGATCCTGCATGATCACACCCACGGCCACCACGCGGTTGGCGCGGCCTTGACTCAGGAAATCGTCACTTACGTCACCGACTTGCAGACGGTTGAAGTCATTCGCCAAAGCACCGACGCCAAGGCGTTTGCCAAGGAGATCACCGCCGATGTCTTCAGCTGAAGCACTATCCCGGGTCGATTCCCCCGTGCGTGCTCCGGCACGTATCTGGGTTCAGGGGGCCGTGGCCGTCGCGGCGTGGATCGCGGTCGCGGCGCTGATCGTCTACGTGCCCAATGCCACACGCAATTGGCCGATGACCCAAGGCCTGGCGAATCTGTGTCTGGCGGTCGCCGCGTTGATCGGCCTGGCGGGAATTGTCGGGCGCTGGTTGCCGGCCGTTTCGCGTCGGGTCCGGCCCGCCGGGGCCTGGCTGATTGCCTTGCCGATTCTGCTGGGCATCTGGGAATTGCTCACCGCCAAGCTGGGCGTGTTGCCGGTGCCTTTTTTTGCGCCGCCGCAAGCGCTGCTTGATGTGTATGTCGAGGATTGGCCGCGACTGGGCGACAGCCTACTGCACTCAGCGGTATTGCTCGGCACGGGTGTTGCGCTCGGTGCGGCAACCGGTTTTGTCGCTGGCGTTGCCATCGGTTGGTCCACCAGCATTGGCTACTGGTTGCATCCGGTGCTGCGGATTCTCGGCCCGGTGCCGTCCACCGCATTGCTGCCGCTGTGTTTCTTTTTATTCCCGACCAGCTGGAGCGCCAGTGTGTTTCTGATTGCGCTGGCCACCTGGTTTCCGGTCACGGTGCTGACCTGGTCCGGCGTCGCCAGTGTCGACAAGGCTTACTACGACGTGGCGCGGACCCTGGGCGCCAAGCCCGGTTTCCTGATTTTCAACGTGGCGATTCCCGCAGCGCTGCCCCACGTGTTCGTCGGCTTGTTCATGGGCCTGGGCGCATCGTTCTCGACACTGGTGGTGGCGGAGATGATGGGCGTCAAGTCCGGTATCGGCTGGTATCTGCAATGGGCGCAAGGCTGGGCGGCTTACGCCAACATGTATGCCGCGCTGCTGATCATGGCGCTGGCCTGTTCGGGGCTGATTTCCGGGCTGTTCCTGATTCGTGATCGCCTGTTGGCCTGGCAGCAAGGAGCCATGAAATGGTAGCGGCAGCTTTGAATACATCGGCTACACAAACGGCCGGATTGGCCCTGCGCATTGAACACCTCAGCCACGGTTTCGCCCTGGACGGTCAACGTCTGCCTGTGCTGGAGAACGTTTCCATCGACGTTGCGCCTGGTGAGTTTGTCGCCTTGCTGGGGCCCTCCGGCTGCGGCAAGTCGACCTTGCTGCGTCTGGTCGCCGGGCTGGAACCTGCTGATTCCGGCGCGCTGCTGGCGGATGGCGCGCCAATCACCGGGCCTGACCCGAGTCGGGTGGTGGTGTTTCAGGACCCGACGCTCTATCCGTGGCGGCGCGTCTGGGACAACGTCGCGTTGGGCTTGCAGGCTCAGGGGTTGCTCAAGACGCATCGGGCCAAAGTCGATGCCGCGCTGGCCAAAGTCGGTTTGAGTGAGTTCGGCCGCGCTTATCCCCGGCAATTGTCCGGTGGCATGGCCCAGCGGGTGGCGTTGGCGCGGGCGTTGGTCAACGAACCGCGTCTGCTGATTCTCGACGAGCCTTTGGGCAAGCTGGATTCACTGACCCGCATCACCATGCAGAAGGAGCTGATCGACCTGTGGCAACGTCAGGGCTACACGGCGTTGCTGGTCACCCATGACGTGGAAGAGGCGTTGCTGCTGGCCAATCGAGTGATCGTGTTCAGCGACCGCCCGGCCAGTATCAAGGCGCAACTGACTATCGAGCGCCCGTATCCACGCCATCGGGATGACCCTTATCTGGTCGATCTGCGTAAACAGATTCTTGGCCTGCTGGGTCTGGGTGAAAGCTGGTAATTGAACCTGGGCCTAAAGCCTGGAATAGCCGACGTAATCCGGCATTTCCGTGAAACAGGCCAGGTCTACCAGCAGCAAGTCCCATTCGACGCCATCGACGAAGTCGTCCAGATGAGCGCTGCTGGCGTCAGCCATGGCAATGTTCATCAGTGGTTCTGCGGGTTGGTGGCCGGTCACCTCGGCGTCGAGCGCGGTTTGCTCCGGGCTCGCCTCGCGGCGTGGGAACCAGGATTCTTTGAGCTGCGATAGCGTGAACATAAGCAGAAGCTCCTTTTCGATGGCAAGGCCTGCGGGCCGTTTATCGTCTCTTTGCACTATTAATGGACGGCACGGGGTTAAGTGTCTGTCATTAGTGCGTGCTGCCTGCGTGTCAGCAGCGGATTTGCTGGCCCGACACTGCACAACAGTGAATCCCCTGAAAATAGCGTGCCAATGAGCAGACTGACGGGCGTCCGTTTTCGCGCACGTCACTGATTGCGACAATTTGTCTTTGTCGGTAGGGTACGCGGCTGCCCAAGAAGGAGCTTGAAATGACTCAGTCAACCGCGCCTGGAATAGCAGCGGAACTGCCAGTTACCCCGAAACATCGACGTGCGCCCAAGGGCGAAAAGCGTCGCGAAGAATTGCTCGATGCTGCATTGCAGGTGTTTTCCCTGGAAGGCTACAGCGGCGCGTCCATGGCCCAGGTCGCCGGTATCGTAGGGATTTCCGTGGCCGGATTGCTGCACCACTTCCCGAGCAAGATTTCCCTGCTGATGGGGGTTTTGCAGCGCCGTGATGAGGTCAACCAGCGCATCGCCGATGAAGTCCGGGCGGAAAAATCCTTGTCGGGCCTGTTGGGCAGCCTGCGGGCGATCAACCGTTCCAACGCGACGGCGCCCGGTGTGGTGCGCGCATTCACGATCCTCAATGCCGAAAGTCTGGTGGAGAACCAGCCAGCCTGGCAGTGGTTTCAGGAGCGTTATCAGGGGATTTACGGGCGTCTATATAGCCAGTTCGCCGATCTGGTGGACATGGGGGAAGTCCGCGGGGATGTAGATCTTGCGGGCTTGATCCAGGAAATCCTGGCAATGATGGACGGTTTGCAGATCCAGTGGCTGCGGTTTCCCGATCAACTCGATCTGGTGGAGCGATTCGACAGCTACATCGCGCGGGTCGATACAGCGATAAGAGCTCGTCCCTGAGCCTTGATCTATCCCTGAGTCAACCGATCAATTGTCTTCGGTGGTGTCCATCTCATCGTTGGTGTTCTGGTTCAGAACGCCACCGGTCTTGACCGCTGGCAGTTCACGCAGCGTCGAGTTCAACGCCGAACGTGGCAGCGGGTTGCTGGTGGTGGTCGACAGTTCCTGACGGAACGGGTTGACCAGCCTGGCGTTCAGGCGAATATCCTGCGACGAAGCGCCCACCGACAGATTGAAGCTGTCTGCGTCCACGACCCATTGCTTGCTGGTCACATCGTAGTAGGCCAACGAACGGTCGTTGAGCTCGATGGTCACGTGCTTGCTCTCGCCCGGATTCAGGAACACTTTCTTGTAGCCCTTGAGTTCCTTGAGTGCGCGCTCGACTTTCGGATTCTGCTGACCGACATACAGCTCGGCCACTTCCGAACCACCGACCTTGCCGGTGTTGGTCAGATCGAACGACACCTTGATCGGCGTGTTGCCCACTGCGACACCTGGCGTCACGCTGATGTTGCTGTAGCCGAACGTGGTGTACGACAGGCCGTAACCGAACGGGTAGAGCGGCTTGGTGCCGTTCTTCTCGTAACCGCGATAGCCCAGGAACAAGTCGTCCTTGTAGCTCATCTCGGAAAGGGTTTCGGCATTGTCGAATTTCGGGAAAGTCGCGTAGGTCGGGTTGTCTTCGATTTTGCGTTCGATGCTGATCGGCAGCTTGCCCGACGGGTTGACCTTGCCGAACAGAATCTCGGCCAGAGCCTGGCCGCCGTTCTGACCTGGATAGAATGCGTGCAGGGCAGCCGGAACCTGATCGATCCAGTCGCTCATCTTCAGACCAGTACCGCCGTGCATAGTCACCACGGTATTGGGGTTGACCTTGGCGATGCTCTGAATCAGCTCACCCTGGAATTCCGGCAGATCGAAGCTGTGGTCGAAACCTTCACCTTCGTACTCATTGTTGTTGCCCACGGCGACCAATACTGCGTCGTACTTGGACAGATCCTGCGGCGCAGCCAGGGATGCCCAGCTCATCTGCACGCCTACCATGCCGCCCATTGTCGAGAGGTAGCCCGGACGACGGGAGTATTCCAGCTTGATGTCGTAGGCCTTGCCGGCTTCCAGATTGACCTTGGCGAACTGCGGAATGGTCGGCGGAATGCTGTTGTTGATCAGCGGCTTGCCATCACCATTGTTGATGATCTGCTTGCCATTGACCCACAGGCGAATCGCGCCGTCGGCACGCACCTTGAACACCTGGTCGCCGCTGACGGCCGGAGTGAACTGGCCGCTGTAACGGATCGAGGTGTTGGAATCATCGCCAGTGATATCGCCGCTGGTCTGACCGTTGTAATCGGTGGAGGTATTGCCGGTGCTGTACGCGTCATCGGCGCTTGGCAGCTTGCCGTCGGACCAGTCGAGATTGACGCGGGTGTCGGTGCGGGTAACCGATGGGTCACCGGACCAGTTGGCGTTGCTGAAGAACTCGGCTTTCAGACCTTTTACGCGCTTACCGTTGGTGTCGGTGCTGGTCCAGTTCGTCGTGGTCGGGTCCAGGGACAGGCCGTCGATGAACTCAACCTTGGCGCCTTTGGCGATCTGTTGCAGGCCGCTCAGCTCGCTGATGTAGTTGGCGGCCATGACGTTGGCGCTACCAAAACCGGTTGGCGGCGCATATTTGGCCAGGCTGCCGACCACCGCGATGGTTTTGACTTTCTTGGCGTCCAGCGGCAGCAGGCTGTCCTGGTTTTTCAGCAGCACGATGCCTTCACGTGCCGCGTTCAGGGCGACACGGTTGCTGGTGGCGCTGTTCATGTTGTGGGTGGTCAACGGCGCTTTGCTGTCGAACTTGTACAGGTAGATCTGCTTGAGAATGCGACGGACCTTGTCATCGATGGTCGCGCTGGTCAGTTCACCGCTGTCCAGGAATGGCTTGAGAATGGTGCTATTCATCTGATAGCCCATCATGTCCAGATCGGTACCCGCCTGGGCGGCGTTCAAGCCGTTGACCACAGCGTTGTAATCGCTCTGGACGAAGCCTGGATAGCCCCATTCGGTCTTGAGGATCTCGCGCATCACGTGCTGGTTTTCACAGGCGAATTCGCCGTTGATCTTCTGGAACGCGCACATCATCATCGCCACTTTGCTGTTCTTCGAGACGGACTCGAAAGCAGGCAGCGTCATCTCGCGCAAGACGCGCTCGGGGATGATTTCATTCAGGTGAAAGCGATTGCTTTCCTGGTCATTGGCCGCGAAGTGCTTGGCGTTGGCCCAGACACCACGGGACTGAATGCCGTTGATGACCGCAGGACCCAGGCTGGCGCCGAGGAACGGATCTTCACCGGAAAGGTATTCGAAGGCACGGCCGCTGTACGGCATGCGGTACAGGTTGACGCCAGGGCCGGTAATGAACTGGTAGCCACCGGAAGCAGTGTCATAACCCAAAGCGCGGCCCAGGTCGATGGCGCGACGCGGGTTCCAGGTTGCGGCCAGGTTCGGGCCGGACGGGTAAACCACGCCCTGATCATTGCCTTCACTGGTGTAACGCACACCGACGCCGCCGTCGGCGCCGTGAATCTGCGGAACGCCGTACTGGGTCAGTGGCTTGACGTCCCAGCCGCCGGTGCCGCCGATATAGGCCAGTTTTTCTTCCATGGTCATTTTGGCCAGGGTCTTGTCAGCGGCTTTTTCCGCTCGCGTGACCATGCCTTCGTTCAGCGCAGGGCTGGTCGCCGCATAGACTTGCGACACCGCCAACGCCAGCAGGGCCAAGGCCGACTGGGCGCCAATCATTTTCCGTTTGTTCATGTGTATCTCCGACAACAGCTCATTCAAATTCATGGCCGGGAAGTAGTTATCCCGACAAAGTGTGTTACGTTTCTACAGGCAATAGTTGGCCACTGTCGCAACTTTGAGCATGATGGCTCATTGCAATAAGTGGTTAATTTCGACGATTTAATATTATAAGAATTGTCTAAGTTGCACTTCTTGCGCGCTATCAAAGTGCCATCATAAAAATGGGTTTGGCAGGGCGCTAGCGGCATAATTAAGACAATTCTTGTCATAAAAAGTCAAACAAAAGCTCATTCAGATCGCTTTTGAATGGTTTTTGGAATTTTTTGCTTACAAATTTGAACTCTCGCTAAACCTACTGGTCGATTGGTTTAAGAATTTTCAGCGCAGGCCGGCTCATCTGATGGCCTTGTGCCGGAGTTCTAGTTAAGTTGCAGGGAAATGTCCTGAGTTGCTCAGGATGTTCTTGTGCCTATTCAATATATTTGTGTGTGGAGATTGTTTATGAAGTTGCCCTTGATCGGTGCAGGTGTTGTTTTGGGTTTTGCGCTTTGTGGTGCTGCCATGGCCGCTGATGCAACCGACGCCGATGCAAAGTCCGGTGCTACCGACTCCACCGTGCTGACCCAGACTCACGACGCCAAAGCCGTGCAGAAGCAGAAGACCCAAACCACCAAAGGCGGTCGCCCAACCAGCAGCACCACCAAGACCACCACGACTCAAAAAGCGCCGAATTGATAGCGCTTTGAGATTCCTGCTCGCAGGCTCCCTTGATTCACGCTCGATTGTTTCAAGGGCGCGCTGCGAACACTGCTCCTTCGATTTACACAGATGTCCGTGCCCATGCCGCTAGTCCCCGTCGATGCTTCCCGATTGCTGATTCCCGATGCCGAGCAGGTCTGTGCCTGGCTGATGGAAAATGCCGGTCTGAAAACCGTGGATCTGGAGCGCGCCCGCCGTCTGGCCCAGGAGTCCGATGGCACCGAACTGCTCGGGCTGTTGACGCGCCTGGGGCTGGTTTCCGAATTCGAATTGGCTCGAGCCTGGTCGGCGTTGCTGGATGCGCCGCTGCTGCTCGCCGATTCCGCGCCACCCTTGCTGGATCCGCTGCCAGCCCTGACCGAACGCTTCATGCGCCAGTACCAACTGGTGCCGGTGGGCTGGAGTCAGGGCGGGCTGCGCGTATTGGCGGCCAATCCCAGCGTTGTGTATCCGTTTCAGGCCATCGCTTATGCCTGTGGCGTGCCGGTGTGGCTGTCCATCGGGCCGCGTAATGAAGTGGAAACGCTGATCGAGCGTTACTACGGCCAGGGTCGTTCGGCGATGGGCACCTTGATCGAGAACCTCGACGAAGAGGGCGGTGCCCTTGAGGACATCGAGCACCTTAAAGACATGGCGTCCGAAGCGCCGGTGATCCGCCTGGTCAACCTGATCATGCAGCGTGCGGTGGAAAATCGCGCTTCGGACATTCACATCGAACCCTTTGAAAGCCAGCTCAAGGTGCGCTATCGCATCGATGGCGTGCTGCACGAAGCCGAAGCGCCGCCGTCGAGTTCCTCCGCGGCGGTGATTTCCCGAGTGAAAATCATGGCGCGGCTGGACATTGCCGAACGCCGGTTGCCGCAGGATGGCCGGATCATGCTGCGCATCCAGGGTAAAGAGCTGGATTTGCGGGTGTCCACGGTGCCCACCAGCTTCGGCGAGTCGGTGGTGATGCGGCTGCTGGATCGGCAGACCATCAACTTCGACTTTCCAAGCCTGGGTTTCGATGGCGAGCGTCTCGATGAATTTCTCGAAGTGCTGGAACGTCCCCACGGTATTTTGCTGGTCACTGGCCCGACCGGTTCCGGCAAGACCACCACGCTGTATACCGCGCTGTCGCGGCTCAACACCGCCGAGCGCAAGATCATCACCGTTGAAGACCCGGTGGAATACCAGCTCGAAGGCATCAACCAGATTCAGGTCAAACCGGCCATCGGCCTGGACTTCGCCGGCGCGCTGCGCTCCATCGTGCGTCAGGACCCGGACGTGATCATGATCGGCGAGATGCGCGACCTGGAAACCTGCCGCATCGCCATTCAATCGTCGCTGACCGGTCACCTGGTGCTGTCGACCCTGCACACCAACAGCGCGGCGGCGAGTATCACCCGCTTGCTGGACATGGGCGTTGAAAGCTACCTGATTGCCTCCACCGTGAATGGCATCCTCGCCCAGCGTCTGGTGCGCCGCCTTGATCCGGCCACGCGTGAATCGTTCGAAGCGCCGCCTGAATTGATTGAAGAACACGGGCTTGATCGTTATACCGACGAACGCCCGATCCTGTTGTACCGGCCGCGCGCCGATGCGCCGGGCGGCGGTTATCACGGCCGCAGCGCGATCACCGAATTGCTGGTCATGAATGAAGAACTGCGCAGCCTGTTGATGCGCCACGCCGACGCGGCGACCCTGGAACAGGCCGCGCGACGCGGCGGCTTGCGTACTCTGCACGAAGAAGGCTTGCGCCAGGCGGTTGCCGGCGTGACGTCCCTTGAAGAAGTGCTGCGCGTGACGCGGGGTGAAGGCAATTGAGCCTGTTCAAATACCGCGCCCTCGACAGCCAGGGCGCTGCGCAGAACGGCAACCTCGATGCCAAGGATCAGGCCGCAGCGGTAGCGGCGCTGCAAAAACGCGGCCTGATGGTCCTGCATATAGAAGCAGCGGGCATCGGCGGTTTGCGCAACGCCTTTGGCGGCGGGCTGTTGAATGGCGCGGCGCTGGTCAGTTTCACCCAGCAACTGGCGACCTTGCTCGGCGCCGGTCAACCGCTGGAGCGCTCGCTGGGCATTCTGCTCAAGCAACCCGGCCAGCCGCAAACCCGCGCCCTCATTGAACGTATTCGCGAACAAGTCAAAGCCGGTAAGCCGTTGTCGGTGGCGCTGGAAGAGGAGGGCAACCAGTTTTCCGCCTTGTACATCAGCATGGTCCGCGCCGGTGAAGCTGGCGGCGCGCTGGAAAGCACCCTGCGCCAGCTCAGCGAATACCTGGAGCGCAGCCAGTTGCTGCGCGGCGAAGTGATCAATGCGCTGATCTATCCGGCGTTTCTGGTGGTCGGCGTGCTCGGTTCGCTGGCCTTGCTGCTGGCCTATGTCGTGCCGCAGTTTGTGCCGATCTTCAAGGATCTGGGCGTGCCGATCCCGATGATCACCGAAGTGATCCTGGCCCTCGGCCAGTTCCTCAGTGCGTATGGTCTAGCAGTGCTGGTCGGCCTGATTGGCTCGATCTGGGCGTTGCGAATCCGCATGCGCGACCCGCAACGCCGCGAGCGCAACGACCGGCGCTTGCTGGGCATCCGCATCATTGGTCCGTTGTTGCAGCGCATTGAAGCGGCGCGTCTGGCGCGAACCCTCGGCACGCTGCTGCATAACGGCGTGGCCTTGCTGCAAGCGTTGGTGATCGCCCGCCAGGTCTGCACCAATCGCGCGTTGCAGGCGCAAGTCGCGCAGGCCGCGGAATCGGTCAAAGGCGGCGGCACCCTGGCCAGCGCGTTCGGTGCGCAACCGCTGCTGCCGGACCTGGCGCTGCAAATGATTGAAGTCGGCGAACAGGCCGGTGAACTGGACAGCATGCTGCTCAAGGTTGCCGATGTGTTCGACGTCGAGGCCAAGCGCGGCATCGACCGCATGCTCGCGACGCTGGTGCCGACCCTGACCGTGGTCATGGCTGCGATGGTGGCGGTGATCATGCTCGCCATCATGCTGCCGCTGATGAGCCTGACCAGCAATATCTGAATTGGAAAACTTGAGGATTCAACGCAATGAGCCGTACCCGATTCAACGCTGTATCCAGCCGCAAACAAGGCGGTTTCACCCTGCTGGAAATGCTTGCGGTCATCGTCCTGCTGGGCATCGTGGCGACGATTGTCGTGCGCCAGGTGGGCGGTAACGTCGACAAGGGCAAATACGGCGCGGGCAAGGCGCAATTGGCCAGCCTGGGCATGAAAATCGAAAGCTACGGCCTGGACGTCGGGTCGCCGCCGAAAAGCCTGCAACAGCTGGTGGAAAAATCCGGCAATGCTGCTGGCTGGGCGGGCCCGTATGCCAAGCCATCGGACCTGAAAGACCCGTTCGGTCACGCCTTCGGTTATCGCTTCCCCGGCCAGCACGGCACTTTTGATCTGATTTTCTATGGTCAGGACGGCCAGCCGGGCGGCGAAGGTTACAGCGCTGACCTGGGCAACTGGGAATAACCCGTTTTATGCGAATGCCTGCTGCGAGCCGTGGTTTCACGCTGATGGAAATGCTGGTGGTCATCGTCTTGATGAGCATCGCCGTTGGCCTGGTGGGTTTTGGCTTGCAACAGGGCTTGCACGCGGCCCGGGAACGTCAGGCCGTCGGGCAGATGGTTGATGCGCTCCGTGCAACCCGGGTCAACGCGATTGTCACCGGGCAACCGGCCAGAACCGTGTTTGATCTGCGTAAAAAAGCCTTTCAGGCGCCCGGACAACCGATGCGCCAGTGGCCTGCGCAGCTGAAGGTCACCTTGCAGACTGCTGCCGAGATGGGTTCGACCGTGGAGTTTTATCCCGATGGTGGTTCGACCGGCGGCAATGTGATGCTGGCCAATGGAGATCGTCGTTGGCGCATCGATATCGGTTGGTTGACGGGCAGTGTGCAGTCCAAGGCGTTGCAATGAAACGCAACGCCCAGACAGGTTTTACCTTACTGGAAATGCTGGCTGCACTGACCGTCATGGCGGTGTGCAGCAGCGTGTTGCTGGTTGCCTTCGGTCAGAGCGCGCGCTCGTTGCAACAGGTTTCGCGCAGCGATCGACTCAGTCACGCGGCGCGCACGGTGTTCGATCAGGAAGCCGCCGGGCCGTTGCGTAGTGGTACGCGCAACGGCGTCCTCGACGGCGACATCAACTGGCAGCTGGAGATCAGTCAGCAGCCCACCAAGGCTGGTCAGGCGCGTTTGTTTCGCCTGGACCTGACCGTCAGTGAAGCGCGTCGCAAGGCGACTTTCAGCACGCTGAAGCTGCGCGGGCTGACTGACAAGGCGGGCGCGTGAAGCAGCGCCAGCGCGGCTTCACGCTGCTGGAAATCCTGCTGGTGCTGAGCCTGATGGGCGTGCTGCTGACCTTGGTCGGCGGCGCATTGCTGGGTGCCAATCGCGCGGTGCTCAAGGCGCAGCGTTACACCACCAGTCTGGACGAAATGCGCGCGGCGCAGCGCTTTTTGCGCAGTTCCATCGGCCAGGCGTTGCCGCTGGACAGTTCGGAAGACGACAGCGAAAGCAGCGGTTTTTTTGTCGGCTCGGCGCAACGTTTGCAGTTCGTGGCCACCTTGCCGGGCACCTTGGGCGGCGGGATTCAGCTGCATACCCTGGAGCTCAAGGGCGGTGATCTGCAAGTGGCGTTCGCTCAGGTTCAGTCCAGCGCCGACGGCACCGTCGCCAAACCCTGGGGCGACCCGCAAGTGCTGGTGCATGACGTTGAAGAGCTGCAACTCAGCTATCGCGGCGTGTCACCCAAAGGTGAAGCGACCGGCTGGATCAGTGATTGGCCGTGGCCGACGCGTCTGCCCCGCGCTGTGCGGATCGACGCCAAGGTCAACGGCCCGGTGCCGTGGCTGGCGGAAGTGGTGGCCTTGCGTCTGGATCTGTCCGGCGGGGCGGGCGGCCAATGAAGCACGAACGGGGCGTCGCATTGTTGCTGGTGCTGTGGGCGCTGGCCTTGCTCAGTTTGTTGCTGGGCGGGTTGGCAGGTTGGGTGCAGCTGGAAACCCGTCAGGCGCTGTTCGCCCGTCAGCACACTCAAGCGCTGTTGGCCGCCGAAGCGGGTTTGGCGCTGGCGGTGCAAGGGCTGGCCGATCCGGCCCAGCGCAAGCGCTGGATCGCCGATGGCCGGGACATCGCCCTGCGTTTCGATGACGCGCAGCTGCTGGTCAGCGTGCGCAGCGAACGCGGCAAGCTGGATTTGAACAGCGCGGTGGTGGGCGATATCGCGCGAGTGGCGCAGGCGTGCGGGGCAGGTAAAGACCAGGCCGCGGCCATGGCTCAGGCACTGAACGGTCGACGGGGCAATGGCTCGCCGCCGTTGCGGGTGATTGAAGAAGTGCGTCAGCTGCCGGGTATGACTCAGGCGCTTTACCTGCGCCTGCTGCCGGAAGTGACCTTATGGAGCGGGATGGATCGGCCCGATCCGGCCTTTGCTTCGGGGTTGGTGCGCCGGGCGTTGAACCTGCCCAATCAGAGCGCGGTTGGCGCTGATGCGGGACAAGTGTTGATGATCGATAGTCGGGCACAACGCACGGGCGGCTTTGCGGCCCGTTTGCAAACCACTGTTTTATTGAGCCCATCGGAGGGAAGCGCACAGCCTTATCGGGTGCTGCGTTGGCAAGAATGAATCGATTTATTTCAGCGCGGCTGACGACGCTGCCAGCGCCGGTATTGGCCCTGGTCGAACGCATCGCCCAGGAGTGGCGCGGCAGTCTGCTGCAACGCGGCTGGCACTTGTGGCTGGTCGAGTTGCGTGCCTGCCTGCCGCAGAAACTGCAACGGTTGTTGATCCACGACACGCCGCAGCAGCTGCACGCTTGGCCGTTGACCGCGCCGTTGCCGGTGCTGCCTGCCGAAGTGCAGCAGATTCTTCTCCTGCCACCCTCGGCGGTGCTAATACAAACCCTGCAACTGCCCCTGGCAGCCGCGCGCAATCTGGCCACGGTGGTCGGTTATGAGCTGGATCGCTTTACCCCGTTCGACGCTGCGCAACTGTATTTCGTGGCGCGTCAGGAACGCCGCAACGCCGCTTCGATTCAGGTCACGCTGGTGGCCATTTTGCGCGAGCGGCTGGATCAGATCCTCGCCGAATGCGCGACCTTCGGCCTGCAACCCCATGCCGTGGATGTCGGCGGGGGTGATGGCCAGCGCATGGGCATCGACTTGCTGCCGATTCCGCTGCGCCCGCGTCAGCGCCGCAGCGGTCTGGGCCTGCAACGCAAACTCGCCTGGCTGTGCGGCGGCTTGCTGATCGCCGCCATGCTGCTGTGGCTCGACGACCGTCAGCGGCTATTGACCGAGATGGAAAACACGGTCCGGGCGCAGAAATCCCAAGTCGCCGAAGTGCAGAAAATCCGTCAGCAACTGACCAACACCCGTGGCGCCGCCAATTACCTGATCCGCCGCAAAGCCGCCCAGCCGCCGCTGGCCGCGCTGCTCAACGAGCTGACCGCTTGCCTGCCGCGCGACACCTGGATCGACCAACTGGAAATCAATGACAGCGCCGAAGTGTCCTTCTCCGGGCAGAGCGCCAAGGCCAGTGCCTTGATCGCGCGCATCAAGGATTGCCACAGCCTGGAGAACGCGCAGTTCCAGGGCGTGATTCAACCCGACGCGCAAACCGGCAAGGATCATTTTTCCTTGCGCGCCCACCTGCATCAGGAGGCCGCCGATGCGCCGACCACTGACACCCCGTGAACGTCGCGGCGCGGCGTTGATCGTGCTGGCACTGCTGCTCGGCGCCGGCTACTGGCTGTTCGTTGACAGCTGGTTTGCCGGACCGCTGCGGAATATGAACGAGCAGGCCGAGCAGTTGCGTGAACAGCAGCAACGTTATGGCGGTCTGCTGCGCCAGGGCGATTCGCTGAAACAACAACTGGAGCAAGCCCGCAACGATCCGGCGAGCAGCACCAGCCTGTTGCCCGGTGAAGATCCCAGCGCCGTCGCCGCCGACCTGATGCAGCGCATTGCCGACCTGATCAACCGCCACGCCAGCACCGGCGCCGGTTGCAGCCTGACCCAGCGCATGCCGATCACCCCGGAACAGGATGGCGCCGAGCCGTATCGACAGGTCAAAGTCAGCCTTACCCTGGAATGCGGCATCGAGCCGCTGACGGCGATTCTGCACGAGCTGGAATACCAGCGGCCGTTCCTGTTCGTCGATGAAATGAGCGTGCGCCGCGATGCCAACGCCCCGGCCAAAGGCGGCGCCGGCAAGCTGGTGGCGCATCTCTTGGTGCGCGGTTATCTGCAACCGGCCGCCATTGTGGAGACCGCCCCATGATCGGTTCATTACGGGCTGCTGAAATGAGCCTGCTGGGCGTCGCGCTGATTCTGGCTTTGCTGATCGCCGGCATTCTTGGCGGCGTGGCAGATTCTCCCGGCTGGTTGCCGGAAAGAGCACCGCGCAATCTGATTGACGACGCGGGCAAAACCCATGTCGCGCCCGACGCCAGCCTGCAAAGCCTGTCGGCCACCTGGCAAGCGCCGTTGTTCAGCACGGATCGCAGCCCCGACCGTTCCACCCAGCAGACTCAGGTTTCCAATCTGGCCGGTCTGACCTTGACTGGCGTGATGATCGACGGCGAGCTGCGCGTGGCGCTGATCAAGCGCGCCGATGGCCCGCCCCTGAAAATACACCAGGGCCAGGCGCTGCCCAACGGCTGGAAGCTCGACAAGCTGACCCCGACGCAAGCCGAATTTTTTTCCGACGGCCGCACCCAGACCCTGAGCCTGCGCGCGCCGCGTTTGCCGCCGCCGTCCAATACACCCCCGATTTCTCTTCCCCGTGAGTCCACCCCGTGATCGCTACTTTTCCAGGAGTTCGTAACATAGCCACCTTGCGCACCCCCATGCTTTGCCTTGCCACCGCTGTCGCCCTTGGCGGCTGCGCGTCTACCCCCAGCTCTGTCGATCAGGATGACGGCCTGATGCGCGAGGCCCTGCAAGGCACCGGTTCGCAACGTGCCCCGGTAGACCCGCGCAGCGAATTGCCGCCAGCCGATACCCAGCAACCGCAGGCCGCTACCGCGCCTTCGCGGCAGTTGATCCGTGGCAATCAACAGTTCGTGCGTAAACCGGCAGCGGCACCGGCGGCGCGGGCCGGGGAAAGCGGCGATATCGTCTTCAACTTCACCAATCAGCCGATTGAAGCGGTGATCAACAGCGTCATGGGCGACCTGCTGCACGAGAATTACAGCATCGCCCAGGGCGTGAAGGGCGACGTGAGTTTTTCGACCTCCAAACCGGTGAACAAGAAGCAGGCGCTGTCGATTCTGGAAACCCTGCTGTCCTGGACCGACAACGCCATGATCAAACAGGGTGATCGCTACGTGATCCTGCCCGCCAGCCAGGCGGTGGCTGGCAAGCTGGTGCCGGAAATGGCCGTGGCGCAGCCCTCCAACGGCATGTCCGCGCGGCTGTTTCCGCTGCGCTACATCTCGGCCACGGAAATGCAGAAGCTGCTCAAGCCGTTCGCCCGGGAAAACGCCTTCCTGCTGGTGGACCCGGCGCGCAATGTGTTGAGCCTGGCCGGTACGCCGGACGAATTGGCCAACTATCAGGAAACCATCGACACCTTCGACGTGGACTGGCTCAAAGGTATGTCGGTGGGCGTGTACGGCCTGCAACGTGCGTCGGTGGGCGAGCTGATGCCCGAGCTGCAGAAAATGTTCGGTCCCGACAGCGGCATGCCCTTGGCGGGCATGGTGCGTTTCCTGCCGGTGGAGCGGACCAACTCGATTGTGGCGATCTCGTCGCAGCCCGAGTACCTGCGCGAAGTGGGCGAGTGGATTCACACCATCGACGAAGGCGGCGGCAACGAGCCGCAAATGTACGTCTACGACGTGCGCAACATGAAAGCTTCCGACCTGGCCAAGTACCTGCGGCAGATCTACGGCAATGGCGCGATCAAGGACGACGCGGCAGCGAAAGTTGCGCCGGGCCTGCGCACCAAAACCATGGCTTCGCTCAACTCCGGCAGCAGCGCTGGCGGCATGGGCAGCGGCGGCATGAACAGCAGCGGCGGCCTGGGCAACAGCAGCGGGATGGGCATGGGCAACACGCAAAATTCCAATGCCGAAGCAGAGCAGGATGCGGACGCCGAAACCGATGACGAAAGCCAGGACAGCGCAGCCGACAGCAGCGCAGAGCAGGGCGGCGAGTCCGGCACAGCAGCAAAAACCCTTGATTCCAGCACCCGGATCACCGCGCAAAAGAGCAGCAACCAGTTGCTGGTACGCACGCGTCCGGCGCAGTGGAAGGAGATTGAAGTCGCGATCAAGCGCCTGGACAATCCGCCCCTGCAAGTGCAGATCGAGACGCGCATTCTTGAAGTGAAACTCAGCGGCTCCCTGGAACTCGGGGTGCAATGGTACCTCGGGCGGCTGGCGGGTAATTCCAGCAGCACCACCGTCGCCAACGCGGCCGGTAGCCAGGGCGCATTGGGCGCTGGTGGCGCGGGGCTCGGCGCGGACTCGCTGTTCTACTCGTTCGTCAGCACCAATTTGCAGATCGCCTTGCACGCGCTGGAAACCAATGGTCGCACGCAAGTGCTGTCGGCGCCGTCGTTGGTGGTGATGAACAATCAGTCGGCGCAGATCCAGGTCGGCGACAACATCCCCATCAGCCAGACCACCGTCAACACCACTAACTCCGACACCACGTTGAGCAGCGTCGAGTACATTCAGACCGGGGTGATCCTCGATGTCGTGCCGCGAATCAATCCGGGCGGACTGGTGTACATGGACATTCAACAGCAAGTCAGCGATGCGGGCGCGACCACGGACACCCAGACCAATCCGCGCATCTCGACCCGTTCGGTTTCCACGCAAGTGGCGGTGCAAAGTGGCCAGACCGTATTACTTGGCGGTTTGATCAAGCAGGACAACAGCGACAGCGGCACCGCCGTGCCTTATCTGGGGAAAATCCCCGGCCTGAAATGGCTGTTCGGCAGCACCACGAAAACCAAGGACCGCACCGAGCTGATCGTCCTGATCACCCCGCGCGTTATTACCAGCAGCAGCCAGTCGCGGCAGGTGACCGACGATTATCGTCAGCAAATGCAATTGCTGCGTCCGGAAAAAGCCCGCCAGAGCCTCGACGATTAACCGCGTATGATGGCGGCCGACACCCGCATCGCGCCGCCTGATCCGGCGGCGCCCTTATGAGGTCATGACGATATGCTGAAGTTTTTTGCTGCACTGCTGTTGGTGTGTTCGGGGCTGGTTCAGGCGCAGGACGCGCTGCAGACCGACTTGCCCTTGAGTTATCTGGCCCAGGCCAGCACTGATTCCAGGGACAAGCCACTGGTCATCTTCATGCATGGCTACGGCAGCAACGAGAAAGACTTGTTCGGCATCAAGGACGTGCTCGCGGCCGATTACAACTACCTGTCAGTGCGCGCCCCGGTGCAGCTGCAACCCGGCAGCTATCAGTGGTTCAGCAAAAAACCAAAGACAGAAGAATATGACGGCGTGACTGTGGATCTGAAAAACAGTGGCGAGTTGTTAAGCCGCTTCATCAAGGCCGCTACCGAGAAATACCACACGCAGCCCGGCAAAGTTTTCCTGGTGGGCTTCAGCCAGGGCGCGATGATGAGTTACGAAGTCGGGCTGCGCCATCCGGAGCAGGTCGGTGGTATCGCGGCGTTGAGTGGCCGGCTGTTGCCGGTACTGCGCGCCGAATTGCAGGCCAAGGCAAAGCCTGATGCGCAGCTCAAGAACCTGGCCGTGTTCATCGGTCATGGCACTGCCGATTCGCGTGTGTCGTACAGCGGTGCGAAAGAAGCAGATGCCTATGTGAAAACCCTCGGGATAACGCCTGAGTTTCACAGCTATTCCGGCGTCGGCCATACCATCAGCGAAGCGGAAGTCAATGATCTGCAGGCGTGGCTGAAGAAAGTCGCTGGCTGATAGCTGTTGGGACTCGGTATCTCAGGTACGCCGCTGGCGACGCCATCGGGGACGAGTCCCCTCCTACCGGTTTCGCGCAGGGCAGGTAGGACCGGACTTGTCCGGGAAGAGGGTGGCGCAGACACTGGGTGGGTCAGGCGAAATGATGCTGGCCCGTTCCCTCCCACAGGCCTGAAAAAATGGAACCTTCGCGGGCCGTACAAATACCTACCGCGCTACGGTTTTGCCGCAACCAGCAAATCCGGGCTGCCCAGCGGGTGGCTCTTGGCGTCGAAAAAGCTCAGTTGCGTCTGCATGTCGCTGAACAGCTCAAGGTAATGACGCTTCTGAAACTCAACGAATGCAGCGCTGCGCGGCAGCACTGAAATCGCAATGTGTTGCGGTTTGGCCTGGCGGATTGCGGCGAGGATGTGTGCGTCCTGTTTGCCCAGCGCGTGGCCGAAGATACACAGTGCATCAGCGTGCTTTGCCAGTTGTGCGTGGCAGAACGACAGGTAATCCGAGGTGCGGATCATCTTCATTTTTTCCGCGCTGGTTCCTTCACAGACAAACAGCGGCACGTCGTCCAGCGCGTTGATGGCGAAGCTGCCCAGCAGGGTACTTTCCGAAGACAGCAGCTTGCGCACCGTGCCATCGAGGTTTTTCACCAGATGCATGCCGCCGTGCAAATACAGCACGCGGGTGGCTTTGGCCTGCGCTGCATGCAGATTGAACGTTGCCTCATCGTTGAACAGATCGTCGAAGTGCTCAGGCGCATGCATCACCGCCCAATACGCGAGCAGATCGTAGTTGCTGGAGTACACGCTGGAATACTGCTGCAACGCACTATTCAGATGCGCGAGGGTTTTGGCCTCGATCAGTTTCCACGGAATGTGCACCGAGCGGATCGCGTGAATCAGCGCTTCCTTGATCGCAAAGTAACGGTTACGCGGCGAAGAGGAGCTGATGGTCAGGGCGGCGTTGACACGCATTGCCGATTTCAGTGCGGCCAGCACCGGCTCGAAATTACTCGTTTCCATGGCGCTGAACACGGCCAGCTCGGTACGGCTCATGGGATTGTTGCGGGTGGTCTGGGACAGGTCGAACAGCGATTCATAGGCGAAATTCTTCCACACGGCCAGGCTCGCGCCGTTACCCAGCAGCAGGCCCCAGCTTGGGCTGGTGGGTTGCAGATCGTTCCAGTTCGCCAGTTCGGCATCAATATCGGTCAATTGCATCATCTCACTCGGTGCCGGGTTCAATATCGCCGCCGACGGTAGCTCGGTGGCAAATGCCTGCCATCTTATAGAAAAAGGATCTATGAGAATTGCTTGTCTTGGCCTTGACGGGCATTTAGAACGAGACAATACTTCCGCTCAAATTCATATAGATGACTAGACCAATAACAATATGAACAGACTCTCCAGCGACGAACGTCTCCCGCTTTACCAACGCCTGCGTGACCAACTGGCCGAGCAGATCGCCAATAACCGCTGGCGTCCGGGCGAAGCGATTCCCACTGAAGCGGCGCTGTCCAGCGAGTATTGCCTGTCCACCGGCACGGTGCGCAAGGCCATCGACATGCTGGTCGCCGACAATATTCTCGAACGGCAGCAGGGGCGGGGCACTTACATTCGCCGTCCGCAGTTCCAGTCTTCGCTGTTTCGTTTTTTCCGCTTCCAGACCGCTGCCGGCGAACGCCAGGTTCCCGAGAGCCGGATTCTGTCCATTGAACCGATGATTGCGCCTTCCGCTGTCAGCCAGGCCCTGGGCCTGATTCCCGATGCGCCGGTGATTCGCCTGGTGCGGCTGCGGCTGCTGGATGCGCAACCGGTGCTCGCTGAAGAAATCTGGTTGCCGCGCGTGCTGTTCCAGGCGCTGCTGGATACCGATCTGCAGCTGCACGGTCCGTTGCTTTATCCGATCTACGAAACCCTGTGCGGCCAGGTCGTGGCCTACGCCGAAGAAACCCTGACCGCCGAGTCCGTCAGTGATGTGCATGCGCGATTGCTGCACATTCCGCAAAACAGCCCGGTGGTGGTGATCGAACGTCTGGCCCGCAATTACGCTGGCCAGCCTCTGGAATGGCGTCGCTCACGCGGCCACGCCAGCCACTTCCGCTACAGCGTCGAGATCCGCTGACAGCACGTACAACATAAGGATAAAAACATGTTCAGTTGGTATCGCCAAGTCACTCCTCGTGAGCGCAAAACGTTTTGGGCCTGCTTCGGCGGCTGGTCGCTGGATGCCCTCGAAGTGCAAATGTTCGGCCTGGCGATCCCAGCGCTGATTGCCGCCTTTGCCCTGACCAAAGGTGACGCAGGCTTGATCAGCGGTGTGACGCTGGTCACTTCGGCATTGGGTGGCTGGGTCGGTGGCACGTTGTCGGACCGTTACGGCCGAGTGCGCACGCTGCAATGGATGATTCTCTGGTTTTCGGTGTTCACCTTCCTTTCGGCGTTCGTGACCGGCTTCCATCAACTGCTGATCGTCAAGGCGCTGCAAGGCTTCGGTATCGGCGGCGAGTGGGCGGCGGGCGCGGTGCTGATGGCGGAAACCATCCAGTCGAAATATCGCGGCAAAGTCATGGGCACCGTGCAGAGCGCATGGGCCGTGGGCTGGGGTCTGGCGGTCGGCGTGTTTACCCTGATTTATTCTTTTGTCCCGCAAGACATGGCCTGGCGCGTGATGTTCCTGGTTGGTCTGTTGCCGTCGCTGATGATCATCTGGGTGCGTCGCAATGTCGAAGAGCCCGACAGCTTCCAGCGCCTGCAAAAAGCCAAGACCAAACCGGCGAGCTTCTTCAAGTCCATGGCCGGCATTTTTCGTCCTGAACTGATCCGCGTCACCTTGCTCGGTGGCCTGCTGGGCCTTGGTGCGCACGGTGGTTATCACGCGGTCATGACCTGGCTGCCGACTTTTCTCAAGACTGAACGCAACCTGTCGGTGCTGAACTCCGGCGGTTACCTGGCGGTGATCATCTTCGCCTTCTGGTGTGGGTGTGTGGCCAGCGGCTTTTTGATCGACCGTATCGGCCGCCGCATGAATATTCTGCTGTTCGCCCTGTGCTGCGTCGTCACTGTGCAGTGCTACGTATTCCTGCCGCTGAGCAATACGCAGATGCTGTTTCTCGGTTTCCCGCTGGGCTTTTTCGCAGCCGGTATTCCAGCCAGCCTCGGCGCGTTCTTCAACGAGCTGTATCCCGCCGACGTGCGCGGCGCCGGGGTTGGTTTTTGCTACAACTTCGGTCGTGTGTTGTCAGCGGTATTTCCGTTCATGGTCGGGCACATGAGTGAATCCATGTCACTGGGTTCGGCGATTGGTATCGACGCCGGGATCGCTTACGGCGTTGCCGTCCTCGCCGCGCTTTGCCTGCCGGAAACCCGTGGCCGCAGTCTCGATGCAGCGGCGACCGCAACCGATACCCAACACGACCAAGCCCCGCAGCAAGCCTGACGTTTTGCCCCCGGCGCGATGTCCAACATCGCGCCTTTCTTTCCCAAGATGAGTTCCATGCCTGATTCCCTTACCTCGCCGATCCTCGGCATCGATGGCCACGCCCATGTCTTCAACCGCGAGCTGACGCTCACGTCGGGCCGACGCTACACACCCGATTACGATGCGCCGCTGGATGCGTACCTGACGCAATTACGCCTTCACGGGTTGAGTCACGGCGTATTGGTGCAACCGAGCTTTCTGGGCACCGATAACCGCTACCTGTTGGCAGCGCTGCAACAAGCCCCTGAGCAGTTGCGCGGTGTCGCCGTGGTGGATATCGACACCCGTCGTGAGCAACTGGCGCAGATGGCCGGGCAGGGTATCGTCGGTATTCGCCTGAACCTGATGGGCAAGCCGCTGCCGGACTTTACCACCCCTCAGTGGCAGCGCCTGTTGGGCCATGTCGCTGATCTGGGCTGGCACGTGGAACTGCATCGCGGCGTTGTTGATTTGCCACAGGTGATTCGCGGGCTGTTGCCTTTCGGTTGCAAGATCGTGATTGATCACTTCGGCCGTCCGGACGCGCTGTCGGGCGTTGAACACCCGGCATTCCAGGCGTTGCTGGAGACCGGTGCTACTGGCCAGGTGTGGGTAAAAGTCTCGGCCATCTACCGCCTCGGCGGCAGCAATCAGCAGAACATGACGTTCGCCCAGGCGGCCTTGCCGTTACTGGTCAAGCATTTCGGCCTGGAGCGACTGGTCTGGGGCAGCGATTGGCCACATACCCAGCATGAGCAGGACGTGAGTTTCGATACCGTGATTCAGCAACTGCACGCATTAGGCTGCGCGGATAACGTGCGACGGGCGCTGTTGATCGACGCGCCCCAGGCGTTGTTTGGTTTTTCGGTGGTTAATAGTCTCCTGCAACTCAAACCAACGCCTTAACCTGCCGACACTCCAGACTCAAACTCGCGCCGCCCAACGAACTGGTGCCGATGTGCAGCGTGAAGCCGTGCAGGTTGACGATGGCCGCGACGATGGACAAGCCCAGGCCGAAGCCGCTCTGCTGATTGCCGTTTTCGCTGCGATAGAAACGTCGGAATACCGCTTTGCGTTCCGCTTCAGGAATGCCGGGGCCGGAGTCTTCTACGGTGATGCAGGTGCTGGCACCTTCGGCGCGGGCGCCAAGCATCACGCTGCCGCCCGGCGGTGTGAACTTGATCGAGTTGCTCAGCAAATTGGCCAGCGCTTCGAACAGCAGGGCGTGATCACCGAGCAACGGCGGCAGCTCGTCGTCCACCTGTAAATGCAGGCTGACTCCGCCTTCTTCGGCCAGTGGTAAGTAGAAGTCATGCACTTCCTGGAGCAGTGCCTTGGGCTCCAGCTCGACAAATGCCGAGCGGCGCTGATGATCTTCCAGCTCGGAAATTCGCAGCAAGCCACGAAAGCGCGCCATCAGCGTGTCGGCTTCGGCGATCACTTGATCCATTTGCGTGGCGACCAGCGAGTCTTCCGGCGACTGCTGCTGAATGCGATACAGCTGCGCCCGCAAGCGGGTCAACGGCGTGCGCAGATCGTGAGCGATGTTGTCGCAAACGCCCTTGACCTCGTTCATCAGTTTTTCGATGCGGTCGAGCATGGCGTTGACGATCACCGCCAGCATGTCCAGTTCGTCGCGACGAGTTGAAACTGGCAGGCGGCGAGTCAAGTCTCCGGCGACGATGGCCTCGGCGCTGGCCTGAATGCCGCGAATGCGCCGCAACGGGCGCCGCCGCAGCAAATGCCAGCCGGCAATGCCGGGAATAATCGTCAGCGACAAACCCCAGAGCAAGGCATGCAATATCAGCGTGGTGACCGCGAACAGCGAGCCGTTGTCGCGCACCAGCACCAGCCAGTGGCCATCCAGGGTTCGGCTGGCCACTGCATCGCAGCTGTCGCGCGGCATGTCGGGGTCATCGGAGTCGACGCAGTTGTTGAGCTCGTGAATCGTGCCATCCAGCGGCAGATTGGCCGGGAGGGTGCGGATCGGCCCGGCCAACGGCTGCAACCGCGCGTCGAACAGGCCGTAGGCGTCCACGGCGCGCATGTCGAAGGTCATGCTGGTGGCCAGCGCTTCGACCAGCTGTTCGCCCTGAAAGCGGGCGAACAATTGTTGGCGTTGCATGAGGGAGTGGCGGGCCAGGTTATCCAGATAACTGGTGACTTCCCAGTACACCACGCCGATCAGGGTGCAGCTCCAGGCCACGAACAGAAAACTGTACAGCGCCAGCAAGCGGCTGCTGGAAGAACGCCAGCCGTTAGACGGGTTCAGCAATGACATAGCCCGAGCCTCGCACGGTTCGAATCAGCGGGGTCATGCCGGGTGGATCGAGTTTCTTGCGCAAGCGACCGATATGCACGTCGATCAGGTTGGTGCCGGGATCGAAGTGATAACCCCAGACTTCTTCGAAGATCATCATGCGGGTGATGATCTGCCCGCTGTTGCGCATCATGAATTCCAGCAGCTTGTATTCGGTCGGCAGCAACGTCAGCGGCTGTTTGCCGCGCGTGGCTTCGCGCTTGATCAGGTTCAGCTCAAGATCGGCAACCCGCAACAGGGTTTCCGCGGCCGCCACCGGATTACGTCGGCGCAGCAGGACTTCAACGCGCGCGGCCATTTCGTCGGAGGCAAAGGGTTTGGCCAGGTAATCATCGCCACCGGCACGCAGGCCGCGTACCCGTTCGTCCACATCGGAAAGGGCGCTAATCATCAGAATCGGGGTGTAAATGCCTTGGGCGCGCAAAGTGGTGACAATCGCCAGGCCGTCGACTTCCGGCAGCATGCGATCCAGGGTGATCAGGTCGTAGTCACCGCTGACCGCCCGCGCCAGGCCTTCACGGCCATTGTCGACCCAGTCGACGTCGAGTCCATGGCTGCTCAGTTCGGCAACGATTTCCTGTGCCGTGACGGCGTCGTCTTCGATGGTCAGAATTCGGGTCATGTTGCCTGCCTGAAAGGGTGACGGCCAAAGCCGTATTCTGCCTGCAAACCCGGGCCCGGTTTCTGAAAAGATTTTCATGTGCCGGGCCTGTCCCTGGCTGAACGTCAGCCGGCAGCCTGATCCTTCTCATCCTGCTGCTTCTTGGCCAGAACCCTGGCTTTGCGGTCGCGTTCCATTTTCGCGGTGGTGTCGTTCTCGCTGCGGATCTGCGCATGGCTGATCAGGGCGAAGATAAAGCTGCCGCCGATGATATTGCCCGCCAGGGTCGGTCCGGCAAAAACCAGCCAGAAGTCCTGCCAGGACAGCTCGCCGGCGAACACCAGATACCCGGCTTCAGCGGAACCGACGACGATGTGGGTGAAGTCGCCCAGTGCCATCAGGTAGGTGATGAGGATGATGATCCAGATCTTCGCTGCTTCCATGGACGCAATCATCCACACCATGGTGGCGATCATCCAGCCGGACACGATGCCTTTGGAAAACATGTGCGTGACGTCGTTTTCCATGACCTTGCGGCCGATTTCCAGAAAGGCTTCGTCGGTCTTGGTATCAAAAATCGGCAAATGCAGCATCACGTAGGCAACCAGCAGCGTGCCGCACAGATTGCCCACCAGCACCACGCCCCACAAGCGGAACAAGCGACCGAAATTGGTCAGCGTCGGCTTGCTCATCACCGGCAGTACAGCAGTGATGGTGTTTTCAGTGAACAGTTGCTGGCGGGCGAGAATGACCGCGAGGAACCCTGCCGAGTAACCCAGACTGGCGATCACATGACTGGCTTCGACATCCGCCAGGCGCGACTTGAACAAACCCATGGCCATCAACGACAGGCCCATGGTCAGGCCCGCAGCCAGCGCTGACCACCAGAGCGCCGCAACGCTGCGCTCCAGTTCATGATCGCCCTGAATGCGGATAGTCTCGTGGAGTACCGCCGCGCGTGGCGGCTGGTTTTTATCGACTTCACGCTCTTCTTCAGCGGATAGACCCGGGGTCTTGCCTTCTGTGTGCTCTTGCATACGACTTCCTTGGTGCTGGTTGGGGCTTGACGCGGGTAGGGCACAAACAGATGAATGCTGCGCCGGGCTGCTGGTTAAGACACAATCCACCGCCCATCGTTCGGCACGGAACGATGCCCAATTCATAAAAAGGAGAACTGTTTTGACCCTCGAAATCCGCGAAGCGACCCGGGCCGATGCCAAGGTCATTCTGGGCTTTATCACGGAACTGGCGATTTACGAAAAAGCCGAGCACGAAGTGCTGACCAGCGTGGCGGAGATCGAGCGCAGCCTGTTCGACGAGCCATCCCCGGCCAAGGCGTTGATCTGCCTCCTTGACGATGAACCCATCGGCTTTGCGGTGTATTTCCTCAGCTATTCCACTTGGCTGGGGCGCAAGGGGCTGTACCTGGAAGACCTGTTCGTCTCGGCGCAGCATCGGGGCGTTGGCGCAGGCAAGGCGCTGTTGCGGCGGCTGGCCAGAATCGCCTACGACAGCGGCTGCGGGCGCTTCGAATGGAGCGTGCTGGACTGGAACCAGCCGGCCAT
Source organism: Pseudomonas sp. CFII64 (assembly GCF_000416235.1). Classification (GTDB taxonomy): domain Bacteria; phylum Pseudomonadota; class Gammaproteobacteria; order Pseudomonadales; family Pseudomonadaceae; genus Aquipseudomonas. The sequence goes on from NZ_ATLO01000010.1 coordinate 95,422, forward strand.
CGACTTCTACAAATCCATCGGCGCACAGCCGCAGGATGAGTGGGTGCGCTATCGCCTTGAAGGCGAGACGTTGAAAAGTTTTGCGTTGGGTTAAGAAGTTTGTAGGACCGGCTTCAGCCGGGAGGGGGTGCTCCCGGCTAAAGCCGGTCCTACAGGAAAATGGCTATCCGAGCAACTCGCTGCTATCTATTCGCGTCACACCCGCTGCGAGCATGTCCTGCCAGGCTTTGTCGAGAGAGCCATTCATATCGATGGCGCGGCAGGCGTTTTCAATCACCACTGTGGTGAAGCCCGCAGCCCTGGCGTCCAGCGCCGACCAGGCCACGCAGAAATCCAGGGCCAGGCCGACCACGAAGACATTCTGCACACCACGTTCCTTCAAGTAGCTGGCCAGGCCGGTCGGCGTGCTGCGGTCGGCTTCGAGGAAAGCTGAATAGCTGTCGATATGCCGATTGCAGCCCTTGCGCAAAATCAGTTGCGCATGGGGCAGATCCAGATCCGCGTGCAGCAGCGCGCCATGATTGCCCTGCACGCAATGGTCCGGCCACAAGGTTTGCGGACCGTAGGGCAGGATGGTGCTTTCGAACGGCAATCGGCCGGGGTGGCTGGACGCGAACGAAATGTGCCCGGACGGATGCCAGTCCTGAGTGATGACCACGCCGCGAAATTGTTCGCCCAGACGATTGATCAGCGGCACCAGCGCATCGCCATCGGCAACCGCCAGCGCGCCGCCGGGCATGAAGTCATATTGCATGTCGATGACCAGCAGGACGCTGTCGAGGTCGAATCGAGGCTGGATCATGGTGCAGCTCCTTGGTCGCAAGTTGAGAAATTCAGACGTCCGTGTCGGCAAACATTTTGGCAAAGGTCGTGACCTTTTCGGGGACAAGTCCCCTCCTACAGTGGAGGCCGTTGTAGGAGGGGATTTATCCCCGAGTGCCTCAGGCAAATACCCGAATCGGCTCGCCGGCATCCCAGGCCTGGATATCCTCGATCATCTGGCTGAAGAAGGTGCGGTAATTATTTTCGGTCACGTAGCCGATGTGCGGGGTGGCGAGCACATTGTCCAGCGTGCGAAACGGGTGCTCGGCGGGCAGCGGTTCAATGGCGAACACATCCAGCGCGGCGCCGGCGATGCGCCGTTGTTGCAGGGTTTCAATCAATGCCGCCTCGTCGACAATCGGCCCGCGCGCGGTGTTGATCAGGTAGGCGCTGGGCTTCATCCAGCTCAAGGCCTGCGCATTCACCAGCCCGCGACTGCGATCGCTGAGGACCAGATGCACCGAAAGCACGTCGGACTGTTCGAACAATTGCTGCTTGCTGACATAGGTCACGCCGGATTCGGCAGCCGCCTCGGCGGTGAGGTTTTCGCTCCAGGCAATGACATTCATGCCGAAGGCCTGGCCGTAGCGGGCGATCCATTTGCCGATGCTGCCCAGGCCGAGGATGCCCAGCGTTTTGCCATGCAGATCGCTGCCCAGGCCCATTTGCCATTGGCCGCTGCGCAGAGCATTGGCCTCATCCACCAGATTGCGGGTGATGCCCATGATCAACGCCCAGGTCAGTTCCGGGGCGGCATGTTTGTAGCTGTCGGTGCCGCACACCTGGATGCCAAGCTTGCCGGCGGCCTTTACGTCAATCGCCGCATTGCGCATACCGCCGGTAACCAGCAATTTCAGGTGCGGCAGCTGGCTGAGCAAGGCTTCATCGAAGCTGCTGCGTTCGCGCATCACGCAAATGACATCGAATGACTGCAGGCGCGCGGCCATGCTGTCCGTGTCGGCTGGAAATTCGTGGAGGAAGGTGACTTCGCCAATGCTGTTCAATACCGACCATTCCACGACGTCGCTGGCCACGGACTGCCAGTCGTCAAGCACCGCAATTCTCGCAGGAGAACGTTGAGTCATTTGAAGATCGCCTCGCTAAAGCAAAGGAAAGGTTTTTAGGGTTGTGCGCTTACCTTAACGCCAGACCATCGGCGCGGGAAACCAGATGTTGCGTCAAAAGCGCCGTCAGCCGAAAAGCCCGGCGGCAATGTTGATGGAAAAACCGAGAATGGCCGTATTGAAAACGAAGCCGATCAGGCATTGGGATAGAACAGTCTTGCGCAGCCCGTGGGTCGCCACGCCCACGTCTGAAGTCTGCACCGCGACGCTGAGGGTGAACGAGAAGTAGAGGAAGTCCCAGTAATCAGGGTGCAGTTCGCCGTCGGCGAAGCGCAGCGCCGGTTCCTTGCCTTTCCAGGTGTAAAACAGTCGCGCGTAATGCAGGCTGAAAATCACCCCGGTGACCAGCCACGAACCGACAATGGTCAGGCCGGTGAAGGCGTAATGCAGGGCTCGGGCGTCGCTGGTCATTGCCTTGGTGCCGGCCAGCTCCAACGTAATCGCCGCGAGGCTGGCCAAGGCGGCAATGCACACAGTGAACAGCACCTGGCTGGCGTTTTCGTCCTCGATCAGGGAAATCCGCTCGACGTCTTCGGCATTGGTGCGAAAGGTGCGCAGCATGATCAGCCCAAGGTAAATCCACACCCCGACGTTCCAGGCGATCAGGCATTTGGTGGTTAAAGAAATGTCCGGAGCGATGATCGCCGACGCGAAACCGCTGATCAGGCCCAGGCCTGCAGCGATGCTCAGGCGGGGGTGGGTGTGAGCGATATGGGACATGGCAGGGCATCGAGACAAAAGGTCCGCAAACCTTAGCACGGCCGTTGCGCGGGTAGAAAAAACGGCGCGCAAGGGGGTTGCGCGCCGTGTGCCAGCTTGGCAAATCTGTCGAAGTCTCAGTTAGAGCTCTGTCGCACGGCAAACACCGGTCTCGTTGGAGCGAGGGGGTATTTATGGAATCAACGCACCAGACACGGCTGTTTGTTGTTGAATTTCCAGTCCGGAATCAAAAACTGCATCGCCACGCTGTCGTCTCGTGCGCCAAGACCCATGCCTTTATAGAGTTCGTGGGCTTTTTGCACTTGATCCATGTCCAGCTCGACGCCCAGGCCGGGTTTTTTCGGCACCTGCACGCAACCGCCGACGATCTGCAATGGCGCTTTGGTCAGGCGCTGGCCGTCCTGCCAGATCCAGTGGGTGTCGATAGCCGTGATATTGCCCGGTGCCGCTGCCGCCACGTGGGTGAACATCGCCAGGGAAATATCGAAGTGATTGTTGGAATGCGAGCCCCAGGTCAGGCCCCATTCGTTGCACATCTGCGCGACACGCACCGAACCCTGCATGGTCCAGAAGTGCGGATCGGCCAGGGGGATATCCACCGATTGCAGCTGAATCGCGTGACCCATCTCCCGCCAGTCGGTGGCGATCATGTTGGTCGCGGTCTTGAGGCCCGTGGCTCGGCGGAATTCAGCCATGACTTCACGGCCCGAGTAGCCGTTTTCCGCGCCGCATGGGTCTTCGGCATAAGCCAGCACGTGATGCTGATCCCGGCACAGGCGAATGGCTTCTTTCAGTGACCATGCGCCATTCGGATCAAGGGTGATGCGCGCCTCGGGGAAGCGTTCGGCCAGTGCAGTCACCGCCTGGATTTCGTCGTCGCCGCTGAGCACGCCGCCCTTGAGCTTGAAGTCCTGGAAGCCATAGCGTTGATGCGCGGCTTCGGCCAGGCGCACCACGGCGTCGGCGGTCAGGGCTTTTTCGTGGCGCAGGCGGAACCAGTCGTTATCGGCATCAGGCTCGCCGCGATAGGCCAGATCCGTCTGGTTGCGATCGCCGACGTAGAACAGATAACCGAGCATTTTCACTTCGTCGCGCTGCTGACCTTCGCCCAGCAAGGCGGCGACCGGCACGTCCAGATATTGACCGAGCAGGTCGAGCAGGGCGGCTTCAATACCGGTGACTGCGTGAATCGTTACCCGCAGGTCGAACGTCTGCTGGCCGCGGCCGCCAGAGTCGCGCTCAGCGAAAGCCTGGCGCACCGAGTTGAGGATCTTCTGATAATTGCCGATGGCGCTGCCGACCACCAATTGTCGAGCGTCTTCCAGGGTCTGGCGAATGCGCTCGCCGCCGGGCACTTCGCCGACGCCGGTGTGTCCGGCGTTGTCCTTGAGAATCACGATATTGCGGGTGAAAAACGGCCCGTGCGCACCGCTCAGATTAAGCAGCATGTCATCGTGACCGGCCACCGGAATCACTTGCATGCTGGTGATGACAGGCGCTTTGTTGATGGTCTGGTTGTTCAGCGTATCCATGTTCTAGTCCTTATTAGTCGTGGCACACGATCAAGAGTGGGCGGCGGGTGCTGGAGTGATCACAGTTGCGGCGTTGGAAACCTTAGGCGTATTGCGGGCGGCGAAGACGATGATGGCGGCGATGATCGACGTAGCCGTCAAGCCGTAAAGCCCGCCTTGAATCGAGCCGGTATGTTGTTCCAGCAGCCCGAAGGTGGTCGGTGCAACGAAGCCACCCAGGTTACCCACCGAGTTGATCAAGGCAATGACGCCGGCGGCGATGCGGGCGTCCAGATAAGCCTGGGGAATCGGCCAGAACAGCGACGATGCGGACTTGAAGCCCAGCGCCGCAAAGCAGATCGCGACGAACGCGAAGATCGGGCTGCCGGTGGTGGACATGAACATCCCGGCGGCGGCAATCAGCAGTGCTACGGCGACCCACGCCTGTTGTTTCTTCCATTTCGCCGAGAGCGACGCGAAGGCGTACATGCCGATGATCGACGGCAACCAGGGGATCGAGTTGAACAAGCCGACTTGAATGTCGCTCAGGTCGCCCATTTTCTTGATGATGCTCGGCAGCCAGAACGTCGCGGCATAAATAGTCAGCTGAATGAAGAAGTAGATCAGGCAAAACAGGATGATCTGCCGATCCTTGAGCAGCTTGCCCAACGACGCCTTGATCGGATTGGCGGCTTCGCGAGCCCGTTGTTCGTCGTCGATGGCGTTGACCAGCGCGTCCTGTTCCTCACGGGTCAGCCATTTGGCATCGTGAGGTTTGGAGTCCAGCCAGAACCAGACGAAAGCACACAAACCCACCGAGAACATGCCTTCAATGAAGTACATCCATTGCCAGCCGTGCATGCCCAAGCCGTTGATTTGCAACAACAGGCCCGACAGCGGACCGGAAATCAGCGAGGCGATGGCCGAGCCGCTCAAAAAGATGGCGATGGCCTTGCCGCGCTCGACACCGGGCAGCCAGCGGGTGAAGTAATAGATCACGCCAGGGAAGAATCCGGCTTCAGCGACGCCGAGCAGGAAACGCAGGATATAGAAGTGGGTTTCGTTCTGGATGAACGCCATGCAGGCAGCGACGATGCCCCAGGTGAACATGATGCGCGTCAGCCAGATACGGGCGCCGACTTTTTGCAGGAGCATATTGGAAGGGACTTCGAACAGCGCGTAACCGATAAAGAACAGTCCGGCACCAAACCCGTAGGCGGCAGCACCGATGCCCAGATCGTGCTCCATGTGCGAACGCACGAAGCCGATGTTCACCCGGTCGATGTAATTGACGATAAACATGATGACGAACAGCGGCAGAACGTGACGCTTTACTTTCGATACCGCCGAAAGCAAAGCCGAATCCGCGCCGTCACTCACCCTGGTATTGGATGTGTTCACTGGTGTATCTCCCACTCGTTATTTTTATGCGGGTTTTGGGCAAACTAGCTTGCTTGCGTTGATAGACATCATACAAGTAACGACTTGTGACGCAAGAGGACATCGATTCGTTTTGTCAGATATTTTTTGCGGGCAGGGGAAGTGTGGGCGCAGACGGAACGCTGAAGTGGCCGTTATATGCCTTATTTTGTTGAGTTCAGGCGGGCTTACGGATTGATTGCCGACACCGCAAAAAAAATTATCAAACCGTTTCTTGGCGTTTTTGCTGCGGGTCGGTGTTTTTTACTTGTCATACAAGCTAGACAACTCAGCCTGCTCTGCTAGCTCGTCAGACAAGTGCGCAGTACTATGTCTTCCAAGCCCATTCCGCGATTTCCATGTTCAGGACACCTCTTTCCATGCAAGCGCCCATTCGGCCGATTCCCAAGCGTCGGCAACATAATCTGGCCACCGATCTGGTCACCGATCTGAGCCAGCGCATTCTGCTTGGCAAGATTGCGCCCGGCCACAAGCTGCCCTCGGAAAGCGAAATCGTCCGCGAGCATGGGGTCAGCCGCACCGTGGTGCGCGAAGCGATTTCAAAATTGCAGGCGTCCGGCCTGGTGGAAACTCATCACGGGGTCGGTACGTTCGTTCTGGAGCGCAGCGATCACACCGGGCTGCGCCTGAAGGTTGAAACCGCCGCGAGCGTGCGCGACATCATCGAACTGCGGATCGGCCTGGAAACCCAGGCGGTCGCCCTGGCAGCGTTGCGCCGCACGGACGAGCAACTGGCCGCCATGCGTCAGGCGCTGGATGATTATCAGGATCTGCTGGCCAAGGAAGACAGCTGTGTCGAGGCAGACAAACGCTTTCATATGCTGATCGCCGAAGCGACCGGCAATCCTTATTTCGCCGAGATCATGCAGCACCTGGGCAGCGCGATCATTCCCCGCAGCCGCATCGCCTCAAGTGAACGTGCTGGCGCCAATCTGGCGCGCCACGGTTATCTGGCCAATCTGGAACATGAAGCGCTGCTGAGCGCCATTCGCCGCCAGGATCCGGACGCCGCCCGCGCCGCCATGTGGACCCACCTGAGCAACAGCCGCGAAAGGCTCGCGCCGCTGGAGTGAGAGTGGACGCTGGAATGTGCGCTGCGTAATGGGATGGACTCGCCCAAGCCGATTACTCAGCGCTACAACCGGCCTCATCGGGAATGAATTCCGTCCTACAGGTCTCTGCAGCAGGCGCATTATTTTGCCAAAGTCCCGGCCGCCTCCAACACCTGCAGCATCACCCCCGATTGCCACTCGAAATACGGGTTGAACGTCAGTCGCGCATGCACCTTGCCAACTTCACGATAACCCCAATCGGAATACCAGACCTGGTCGCCGTTCAGGCACAACTGCATGTCAGCCGTGCTCTGGCCGTTCCAGCAGATACGCTGTTGGCCGTTTTCCCCGTACAACGGGTTGGCGGGGGAGAACATCAAACCCATGTGCGAGAAACGGCTGATCCGATAGTCGGGCAGGTAATCGGTACGGACCAGCACGCGCGGGGTTTTTGCCGACACGGCCGGGTCGTCGCCGTACCAGATGAGGCGGCTGGCCGGGTTGCTGAAACGCTGGTTGAAGTTGTCCAGCACATAACCGGTGTCCAGCACCGAGTCGTGCTGGGTGATGGCGATAAATACCGGCTTGTCATAGCTGCGCTGGCCCAGGCGTTTTTGCGCCAGGACACTGCTGCGATAAAACTGGGCGAAGCCATTGGTCGGCACGTTCAGGTAACGCACCGGCGTTTGCAGCGGCCGCCCGCCATCGTTGGGATTGGCCAGCCACGGGCGCGCCCAGCCGATCCATTGCGTCATCCATGCATACTTGCTGTCGGAGCGAAACGCCGGAGAGAACAGCACCAGTCCAGCAATTTCATCGTGATCGTAGGCGTAATCAAGGACCAGATTGGCGCCCGTGGAAAACCCGCCCAGATACACTTTCGGCACATCGCGACTGAGGATGTTCGCCTGTTGGCGAACCACGTCCTGCCATTGACCAAGGGTTACGTCGAGCATGTCCGAAGGCTTGGTGCCATGGCCGGGCAGCAGCACGGTACGCACCAGAAACCCTTGAGCCGCCAGTTTTTCCCCGATGTCATGGAACGACCAAGGCGAATCCCCCAGGCCATGCACCAGCAAAATGCCACCTTTGAGCGGACCTTGCGGCCGCCATTCCTGGGGCGCGTTCCATTGCAGTTCCGCTGGGTGATCAGTGGTCTGAAAACTGCGCTGCTGCTGCATCCATTCCAGGGTTTGCTGGCGATAAGCGGCGAAGCTGGCCGACGCTTCATCATCGCTGGCCATCGAGCCGCAGGCCTGAAGGGTCAGGGCCGAAAGCAACAGGGTAAGTCGATGCCTGGGCAAGATAAGGGATTCTCCGCTGAAGAAGGTGCATCGATAGAGCCGCGCTAGCCGTGACTGGTTCAATGAAATGCATAGGGTGCCAGCACTTTGCCACGTCAATCGCACTCGTATCCAGAATCAGGCAGACTCAAGCCTCAAATAAAAACCAGCGGCAGCCGTATGCACATCATCTTTGATTCTTCGTCTGGAGCCCGCCATGTTCGCCCTTGATCATTCGCTGGCGCAGGACATCGTCGACCGGGCCATGGCCATCCTGCCGTGCAACGTCAACGTCATGGATTATCTGGGCATCATCATCGGCAGCGGTGACGCCGAGCGTTTGTATACCCGGCATGAAGGTGCGCAACTGGTGCTGGCCAACCATCGCGTCGTGGAAATCGACGCCAGCACGGCGCAGCAACTGGATGGCGTGAAGCCGGGCGTGAACCTGCCATTGATGCTGGATCAGAAACTGGTGGGCGTGCTGGGTATCACCGGCGAGCCGGAGCAGGTCAGGGTCTACGCCGAATTGGTGAAAATGACCGCCGAGATGCTCATGGAGCATCGCCGCCAGCAGGCCGATCAGCAGTGGCGGCAGCAGCGCAGCGAGGATTTGCTTTCACGTTTGCTGCTGGCCGAGTGTCCGGACTATCTGGTGGACGAGGCGCAGCAATTGGGCCTGCAACCCGCTCTGCCGCGTCAGGCGGTGTTGCTCGAACTGGCCGGGCCCGCCACCGATGCCGCCAAAGTCGTGGCCTGGCTCAATGGCCGTTACGCCAACAGCTGGTGCCTGGCCCGCGAGCCGATGCTGGTCCATTGGTGTCGGGCCATGGGCAAGGACCGCGATGACGCGCTGCTGCTGGAGCAATTCGATGAGCAGGGCTGGCAGGTGTTGCGCATGGCGACGGTTGAGCAATCGCCCGACCTGCCGAGTTTGCGGCATGCGGTCGCCGCAGCCCGGGATTTGCTGGATTACGCCCGTGAGCTTCAGCCCCGGCAACGTTTGTTGCGCCTGGCAGCGTATCGCCTGCCGGTGTTGTTCTGGCGTTATCGGCATGACTGGCTGGCGGCGCAGGTCGCCGAGCCGATTGCGCGTTTGCACAACCACGCCCAATTGCTCGAAACCCTGCGCAGCTGGTTCGACTACAGCGGCGAAAGTCAGGCCTGCGCCGATGTGCTCGGCATCCACCGCAACAGCCTGCGCTACCGCCTGGAAAAAATCGCCGAGTTGAGTGGCTGCGATCCTTATCGCACCGATGATCTGTTGCGCCTGTACCTGGGCCTGCACATGACGCCGCGCGCTGCGCTTTGTTCAAATGACCAATAGGCTGGCGTTTGCGTCGTGCGCAGGGCGCGGGGCATATCCGCTCAAAGCTGAGAACATCGCGACATTGGGTTTACGGAGAACAACAACATGAAAATCGTCATCGCCCCCGATTCCTTCAAGGACAGCCTCAGTGCCCAGGGTGTCGCCGATGCCATTGCCACAGGACTGGCCGAAGTGTGGCCTGACGCCGAACTGATCAAGTGCCCGATGGCCGATGGCGGCGAGGGCACCATCGAAGCGCTCCTCGCTGCGTGTGACGGCGAGCTGATGAGCGCTGAAGTCAGCGGGCCGCTGGGGCAGCCGGTTGCCGCCCATTGGGGCTGGCTGGCTGCGAGCCGCACCGCAATCATCGAAATGGCCATGGCCAGCGGCCTGCAATTGTTGACCCTCGACCAGCGCGACGCGCGCATCACCAGCACCCATGGCACCGGCGAGTTGATCCTGGCTGCTTTGGAGGCCGGAGCGGTGCGGGTGATCCTGGCGATTGGCGGCAGCGCGACTAATGACGCGGGCAGCGGCATGCTGGCCGCACTCGGCGCACGGTTTCTCGATGTCGACGGCAAACCGGTTGCGCCGGGTGGGCTGGCATTGGCGCAGGTCGCGCGGATTGATGTGCAACAGCTGGATGCGCGTTTGCGCGACGTACAGTTTGAAGTCGCGGCCGATGTCGACAATCCACTGTGCGGGCTTAACGGCGCCTCGCACATTTTCGGTCCGCAGAAAGGCGCTTCGCCCGAGCAGGTTCTGCAACTGGATGACGCCCTTGGGCACTTCGCCGATCTGTCGGCCGGGGTTCTTGGCCACGATCTGCGTGACGAACCCGGTTGCGGCGCGGCGGGCGGCATGGGCTTTGCGGCCAAGGCCTACTTGAATGCGTCGTTCCGTCCGGGTGTCGAGGTGGTGGCTGATCTCACCGGTCTGGAGCAGGCGCTGCAAGGTGCGGATCTGGTGATTACCGGTGAAGGTCGCTTCGATGCCCAGACCTTGCGCGGCAAGACGCCGTTCGGCGTGGCGCGCGTCGCCAGGCGTGCTGGCGTGCCGGTCATTGTGCTGGCCGGCACCCTCGGCGAGGGTTACGCCAATTTGTACGAGCACGGCATCAGCGCGGCATTTGCCCTGGCCAGCGGACCGATGACCCTGGAGCAGGCCTGCCGCGACGCCCCGACGCTGTTGCACGACCGGGCACGGGATCTGGCGCGCCTCTGGCAACTGGCGGCGCGCTGATCAGTGCCGATCAATTGTCACCCAGGCAACCGGTGCCATTGACCTCGTAACGCAGGGTCTGGGTTTTGCCCATGTGGTCGACATAGGTCATTTCCACTGGCCGTACCCCACAGAAATTCAGCTGCGGGGTACTGACGACTTTGGCGATGTCCAGTTTTGTGCCGTAGGTGTAATCCTGGACATTGGCCTGCGGCTTGAGGCCGGCGTTGGCGACAGAAGCAACGCTGCCCAGGGCGAGCAAAGTGAAGGCAATCAGTGCGGTTTTCATGATGAGTGTCTCGTTCAGGTGAGTTCAACTTCTTGAGCCTGTACGACGAAGCTCATCGAGCTTTATTCCCGCGCCTGAAGAAAAAATGGTTGTTCACGCCGATTGCAGGTGCATTTGCGGGATCGGCTTGCGCATCAATGCGCCCACCACCGCAGCGCCAAGCAAGGCCAGGAGCCCGGCAACCCAGAGCAATGTCGCGAAGCCTTGCACGAAGGCCAGGTGCGCCAAGGGTTGAACGATCAGTCGGGCGCTTTCGGTCAATGGCGCCATGGCCGCGACCATGTCACCGGCAACCACCCGCGAGGCGATGCCGTCGGCCTGATTCAGCCAGTCAGCCGCCTGCGCCTGCATCGCGGCCTTCAGGCTTTGCTCGGTGTGGCTCGCCAATAACGCGCCGTAAACGCCGATCGCCAACATGATTGCGCTGAAACGCATGGTGGTGCTCAAGCCCGAGGCCATGCCTGCGCGGTCACGAGGCACGCAGGCCATGATGTTCTTTTGCGTGTCGCCGTTGAGCAGCCCGGCTCCGGCACCCGTCACCGCCATGGCGCAGGCAAACCCGAGATAGCCGCCGCCGGACACCGCCCAGGCGCTGAGCAAATTGCCGCAACCTACCAGCGTCAAACCCAACGCCATCAAGGTTGCCGGTGACCAGTGCCGCGCCAGCCTGGCACCGATCTTCGGGCAGACCAACATCGTCAGGGCAAAGGGCAGCATGCCCAGACCTGACGCGATGGCGCTGAAGCCCAGTCCGTTTTGCAGATAGAACGGCAGCAGCGTCATCATCACCTGAGCGCATCCGGCGTAGGCGAACATGCCCAGCAATGCGCCGATGAAGCGCGGGGATTTGAACAGCTGCAAATCCACCATGGGCTTGCTTTGCATACGTTCGACCAGCACGAACATCGCCAGCAGTGCCACGCCACCGAATATGCGCAAGAACGTGATCGAGCTGTCCCAGCCGACGCGATTGGCTTCGATCAAGCCCCAGATCAGGCACAACAAGGCCGCGCTGAACGTCAGGCTGCCCCAGGGATCAAGACGCGCGGACTGTTCGTTGCGCGATTCTTCGATGTTGCGCCGAACCATCGCAATCAGCAGCAGGCCAACGGGCAGATTCAGATAGAAAATCCAGCGCCAGCCCAGCAGTTCGGCGATCAGTCCGCCCACAGTGGGCGCGGCCGTCATCGCCACGCCCATGCACGCGCCCCAGAACGCCCAGGCTTTGGCGCGTTCGGTTTCGTCATGAAAGGCATGGCCAATGGTGGCCAGGGCCGACGTCAGCAGCAGCGCTGCGCCGACGCCTTTGAGCGCACGGGCGATGTCGAGGAACAGGATATTGGGCGCGGCGCCACAGCCCAGCGAAGCCGCGATGAACAGCACCAGCCCGCAGAGCAGCATTTTCTTGCGTCCGAAGCGGTCGGCGACACTGCCGGACGGCAGCAACAGCGCAGCGAACGCCAACATGTAAGCACTGACCACCCATTCGATGTCGGCAAAGTTGGCGCCCAGATCCCGAGCGATGCTGGGCAGCGTCACCGCAACAATATTGGTGTCGAGTACGATCAGCGAGCAAACGCCGGAAGCGGTCAGAAGGGTCATGCGTGGGCTGGGTGTGGTGATTTTCATGGCGGGCCTGCGACTACTGTTGTGATTGAGGCGCTTGCAATGACTGCAGCGCGGCGAGGGCGATTTCATCATCGTGGGCTGGCGTATCGGCACTGACGCCGATGGCACCCACAACCTGGCCTTCGACGCGAATCGGCTGGCCGCCCTTCATCATCAGCAGTCCGGCAGTGATCATCGCTGTGCGCCCGCCATTGATGCCTTTCTCCAGATCATCCGATGGGCGTTTGAACAGGGCCGATGTCCGCGCCTTGCCCTGAGCCAAGTCGATGCCTGCCACGACCGGGGCGCTGTCCATGCGAGCCGTCAGAATTGGCCATCCGCCATCGTCAACGACCGCGACTGCACAAGGCCATCCGTGCTGACTGGCGTAGGCTTGCGCCGCTTGCACCAATTGACTGGCGCCCCTTAGGTCCAATATTGCTTTGTGAGTAATGCTGGGGCGGGGCTCGGCTGCATTGGCTATTTGCAGGATTAGAGCACTGCAAAGCATGACTAGAACTGATTTGACGCGCATTGTTGATCTTCCTAAAGTACATGAGCAGCCAGCTTAGCCCGGCATTACCCTGGCGTTATTACCTGCGGCCCGTCACATGATTACCTGTGAGCTAATTAAAATATGGAAATCCGTCATTTTCGCTATTTCCTGGCAGTCGCCCGACACAAGAGTTTTGTGCGCGCTGCTGAACAGCTGGGTATCGCGCCGCCGACCTTGACCCGGCAGATTCAAGACCTGGAAAGCGAACTCGGCACGCGCTTGTTGCAACGCTCGCAACGGGACGTGAGCCTGACCGAAGCCGGGCGTGCCTTGCAGATCGAGGCCGAGGCGACGCTGCGCCAGTTCGAATCCGCGCAACTCAGCGCGCAGCGGGCCGGGCGCGGCGAAACCGGCCATATCCAGCTGGGCTACGTTGCGTCGGCGGTGTTCTCCGGTGTTCTGCAAAATCAGGTCAGCGAGTTTCGACATCGCTATGCGGATGTGGGCTTTACCATTACCGAACAGCTGATGCCGATCTTGCCGCGTTTGATTGAGGAAGGGCGGCTGGATATCGGCTACGTGCGCTCGCCGATGCCTTTGGGGGAGTCGGTGAGCCGCCTGGATTTGTTTGAAGAAGCATTTGTTCTGGCGCTGCCGGCCGGTTCCTGGCTCTGCAACCTGAAACAGATCGAAGCATCGCACCTGCAGAATGAAACCTTTATTCTGCCCGAGCAGATATCAGGCACTTTCGACGTTGCCGCCCAAGGCGGGTTCGCCCCGAAACTGGGCCCGCAACCCGGCGGACTGGTGTCAGTGGTGGCTCTGGTTTCCCTGGGGCAGGGCGTCGCCGTGGTGCCGCAATCGATGGTCGAGCGCATCCAGTTGCCCAATGTGCTGTACCGCCCAATCCACGATTGCCAGCCGCGCTCATGCCTGTCGCTGATCTACCGACGCCACGAAAAGGCTGCGGCCGTGGCGCGGTTTATTGAGCATGTGAAGCGGGGTGCGAGGGTTTGAATGATCACGTTGAATTTTGAAGTGGACGTGCGTGGTGACCGCACAATTAACAGCACAATTAACAGCACAAGTGACCGCACAAGTGGGGTAATTTGAGGCTGCATGGGTGCGTCACCGGCTGAAACCCCACGCCCACGCTGAGCCTGCTAAACAACGGAGCCAATCGATGATCGATCATCTGGACCACCTGGTACTCACCGCCGTCGATGGCGAAGCTACCAAGGATTTCTACACCCGCGTGCTGGGCATGCAGCTGGAAACCTTCGGCGCCGGGCGTATGGCGTTTCGGTTTGGCAATCAGAAAATAAATCTGCACATTCGCGGGCATGAGTTTGAGCCCAAGGCGCATGTGCCCGTGCCGGGTGCGCTGGACCTGTGCTTCATCGCGTCGATCCCGCTGGAGCAGGTCATCGGGCGTTTGAACGCGGCGCAGTGGCCGATTATCGAAGGCCCGATCCTGCGCACCGGCGCGACGGGGCCGATACGTTCGGTGTATGTGCGTGATCCGGATTTGAACCTGATCGAGATTTCAGAGTTGGTTTGAATTGGCCAGAACAGCGCGCCCGGAAACCCCGTAGGAGCGAGGCTTGCCCGCGAAGAACGATAACGCGGTGGCTCTGACTCACCGAGGCGCCTGATTCGCGGGCAAGCCACGGATCCATTTGGGTCATCACCGGCACGCTTCAATCAACTGCAATGCTTCCTGCACAGGCAATGGCTGTTTCATACGCTCGGCCAGCAACGCGACGGCTCGTTCGTATTTGCAGGCCACAATTGCCGCAACAATTCCGCTCCGGCAGAGCAGGGCGACGAACTCGAACTTTTCCGGTTCGCCGATATAGACAACGTCATCCCATTGCTCGGCGTGACCCAGGTAGTCGATGCGTTTGCCGAAGTGATATGTCCAGAAGAACGGCACGTCGACATAGCGTTCAGCGCCGCCCAGCATGTTGAGCGCGGCTATGCGGCCTTGTTGTTGTGCCAGACGCCAGTGCTCGATACGCAGCAGTTGGTCGGCCAGCGGGAAGGTGGCGATGTCGCCGACGGCCCACAGACCTTCCCTGAGTTGCATGCCGCCATCGACGCGAAGCGAGCCGTCCTCTTCGCGTTCGATATCTTCGACAAAATCGGTCACCGGGCTGACGCCGATTCCGACCAGTACCAAGTCTGCAGCCAGTTGCTCACTACTGTTGAGCCGCACGCTTTCCAGGCTTTGCTCACCCTCGAAATGAGTGGCCTCGACGTGAGTGCGAAACAGCACGCCATGCTGCTCATGTAAACCGCGTAACGCTTTACCGATACGGTCGCCGAACTGTTTCTGGAACGGTATTTCATGGCGCGCCAACACCGTGACTTCCAGACCGCGCTTGCGCAGTGCCGAGGCCGCCTCAAGCCCGATAAAACTGTCACCGATGATCACCACCTTCGCACCGGGTTGCGCTGCATACAGCAAGGTACGCGCATCGTCGCGGGAGCGGAGCAGCAGCACTTGAGGCAAATCCGAGCCGGGTAAATCAACGGGTTTGGGCTTGCCGCCGGTCGCGATCAGGGCAGCGTCGTAGCTCAGCGTTTGCCCGTCGTCCAGAATCACCTCCCTGATGTCGCTGTCGAGGCCTACGACCCGGGCATGGATGCGTTGTATGTGCTGCTCGCGATAGAAGCTTTCGTCACGCAGCGGTGGCACTTCATCGGGAGGCATATCCCCGGATATCACGAATTTGCTCAGGGCGGTGCGGTCGTAGCCGGGCTGCGCTTCTGCATCGATCAGGAGCAACGCCCCACGAAAACCCTTTTCCCGCAGGGCACTGGCGGCGGCAATGCCCGCAGCGCCTGCGCCGATGATCACAAAACTGCGCGGATCGGCGCAGCCGTCGCGAGCCGGTGCCGGCATCGGCTGATCATCGACGAGGATCATGCCATCCAGAATTTGCGCCGGATAACGCCGTAAGCCATCCAGTGCGGGAGGTTCACTCAGGCTGTCGTCCTCAAGCTCGAACATCGCCTTGTGCCACGGGCAAATCAGCCTGCCGTTACAGATCGCGCCTTTGGCCAATGGTGCGCCTGCGTGCGGGCATTTGCCTTGATAGGCGCGCACTTGATCACCCATGCGCACCAGGACGATGGTCTGTTCGCCGATCTTGATTTCGCTGCCGCGATCTTCGGCAAGATCAGCAAAGCGGGCGACGGTATGCAGGGCCATGGCGTTCTCCTGACAGGCTTTTGGTTGGGAGTCAGGCGCCGGGTGCAAGGTTCACTGCAACTAAAATCCACCCTCCTCAGCGGACCAGACCCAGGCGTTCGTGCCAGTCGGCAATGGATTCCTCGGGAAAGCCGTCGAACAGTTTGTCGCCCTCGTGGGCTTGCACCTCGACCCAGGAGGCCTTGGAATCAATCAATAGATGCGTGTGTTCCGGTGGCGTCGGCAGCGGTGTATCGATAGCTGACGCAAATGGATGGATCAGCTCGGGCCATTCCGGACTGAACAGCCATAAGCCGCTGCCGCACAGTTTGCAGAAATGCCGTTCGGCACTGCTGGTGTGCACATGATGATCCTCACGCATTTTGGCGTGATAAATCGCGATGTGTTCGCGGCCTTTGACTTTCAGGCTTTTGGCGTCGCCGCTGAGGTTGATCGAATAACCGCCACCGCCCTGTGTCTTGCGACAAATCGAGCAGTAGCAGCGTTGATAAGGATACGGATGGGCGCTGTTCAGGCTGAACTCGACCTCACCGCAATGGCAGGAACCTTCAAGATGCATGACGAAATCTCCTCAAGACATGCCTGAGCGCTGACAAAAAACTCCAGGCAGTTAGGTTCTAGACAAGCGGATATCAGATTGGGTGTCTGCGTTCGTCGGACAATTCTTACCAACATGAAAGAATTGTCACTGAGGAACGCTCAAGATGCGCGTCGCCAAGTCGATAGCGTCTGAAGTTGTCGGACAATTCAAGCCTGCCAAGTCCTGTTTCCTGATAACCCTTCTGTTTAATAACAAGAGCTCACGGCCATGAACCTACGCAATTTGACCATCGCCCGTCGCGCTGGCCTTGGCTTTACCCTGATTTCCCTGTTGGTTGCATTGCTGGGTTGGTTCGCGTTGGTGCAGATGTCGGCCATTCGCCAGAGCGAATTGGCGGTTGAAAGCAACTGGATGCCGAGCATGCGGGTGGTCAACGACATTCGCGAGAATATGCTGCGTATCCGCACGATCTCGCTGCGCATGGCGCTGGACCCTGATCCAAAGAACATTGCGACCTATCGCGGTCAGTTGGATGTACGCAATCAGGACCTGAATAAAAAACTGGATACGTTGAACGCCTTTGTCGATACCCCGGAAGAGAAGGTTCTCAACGATCAGTTCCGTGTCACGCTGGGTGACTATCAGAAAGGGCTTGAGCGCTCATTCGTCCTCGCTGCGCAGAACGACCGCGAGGCGCTGAACAAGCTGCTGCTGGTGGACATGAAGCCGATCGTCGACGGCTCCGGCAAACAACTCAGTGATTTTGGCGAGTTCTATGCCAAACAGGTCGATGCTGAAGGCCAGGCGGCCGAGGCGCAATACGGCAAATCGAAGACCATCGTCCTGATCTTCGTGATCATTGCCGGTCTGGGTACTATCGGTCTGGCCTTGTGGCTGACGCGCAGCATCGTGCGCCCGCTGCAAACCGCCGTGATCGCCGCTGAAAGTGTCGCCGCCGGTGACCTTACGCAAACCATTCATGTGGATGGCAACGACGAGGTCACGCGTCTGTTGGCCGCCCTGGAAAAAATGCAGGGCAACCTGCGTTCGGCCATGCGGCATATCGGCAGCTCGGCGACCCAGCTGGCGTCGGCGGCGACTGAGCTCAACTCGGTGACCGAAGACAGCTACCGAGGCTTGCATCAGCAAAATGCCGAAATCGATCAGGCGGCCACCGCCATCAATGAGATGACCTCGGCGGTGGAGGAAGTGGCGCGCAACGCTGTGTCGACCTCCGATGCTTCCAACCAGTCCAACGTTTCGGCCCAGGCCGGGCAGGCTCGGGTGGTAGACACCGTGCAGTCGATCCAGACCCTCACCGACAACGTTCAGGCAACCTCGAAACTGGTGCAGAACCTCGCCGATCAGTCCCAGGATATTGGCAAGGTACTGGACGTGATTCGCTCGATTGCCGAGCAGACCAACCTGCTGGCGCTCAATGCCGCCATCGAAGCGGCGCGGGCAGGGGAATCGGGACGCGGTTTCGCAGTGGTCGCCGATGAAGTCCGGGCCCTGGCGCACCGCACTCAGCAGTCGACGCTGGAAATCGACAAGATGGTCACGGCAATGCGCAGTGGTTCCGCCCAGGCCCTCGAATCCATGCAGACCAGCAGTCAGCGGGCGGGCGAGACCCTGTCGCTGGCACAAGGCGCGGGCGAATCCTTGACCGATATCACCGCGTCGATCAATCAGATCTCCGAGCGTAATCTGGTCATCGCCAGCGCGGCCGAAGAGCAGGCGCAGGTGGCGCGCGAAGTTGACCGCAATATCGTAAATATCCGTGATCTGTCCATGCAATCTACCAACGGCGCCAATCAGATCAGTGCGTCGAGCCACGAGCTGTCGCGTCTGGCCGTAGAGTTGAACGCGGTGGTGGCGCGCTTCAAGGTCTGAAGCGATATTCGCCTGTCGAGGTGTAACGGCGGCTGTCCATGTGCTGACAGCTTGCCGCTGGGCATGAGGGCCGGGCATGATTCGCCACGGCCGATCATCCCGGCCATCGAACTATCGACAGAGGCGAAACAGCTTCCATGGACAATAAAAATCACACCTTCAGCAGCTGGCTGCGCGCGCCGGCACACCATGAATGGCTGGCTCGCGAAGGCAATCGCCTGCTGAGTTTCGCCAAGGCTTCGCGCCTGCCCCAAGGGTTCGGCAATCTGGACGCACGCGGCGTACTGCCTGCTGACGCCCGTGCCGAAACCATGAATACCGCCCGCATGACCCACAGTTTCGCCATGGCCCACGTGCGCGGCATACCCGGTTGCGCAGCATTGGTGGATCACGGCATTGCGGCGCTCGCGGGACCGCTGCGCGATGCAGAACATGGCGGCTGGTTCAGCGGGCCGCTTGATGACGGTCTCAAGGCTGACAAACAGGCCTACTTGCACGCCTTTGTGGCGTTGGCGGCCAGCTCCGCTGTGGTGGCGGGGCGAGCAGGCGCGCAAGAACTGTTGTCGGATGCGATCCAGATTATCCAGAGCCGGTTCTGGAATGAAGAAGAAGGTGCCATGCGCGAATCCTTCGCGCGGGACTGGAGCGCCGAAGAGCACTATCGCGGCGCCAACAGCAATATGCACAGCGTCGAAGCCTTTCTGGCCCTGGCCGATGTGACCGGCGACGCGCAGTGGCTGGATCGTGCGCTGCGTATCGTCGAACGGGTGATTCACGGCCACGCCGCCGCCAATGACTTCCAAGTGGTCGAGCACTTCAGCCAGCGCTGGGAGGCGTTGCCCGACTATAACCAGGACAATCCCGCCGACGGCTTTCGCCCGTTCGGCACCACGCCGGGCCATGCGTTCGAATGGGCGCGCCTGGTGTTGCATCTGGAAGCGGCACGGCAACGGGCGCATCTGCCCACGCCGGGCTGGTTGCTGAAAGATGCGCAGCAGCTGTTCGCCAGCGCCTGCCGTAATGCCTGGGCGGTCGATGGCTTGCCGGGGATCGTCTACACCCTGGACTGGCAGAACCGCCCGGTGGTGCGCCATCGTCTGCATTGGGTACATTGCGAGGCCGCCGCCGCTGCAGCAGCCTTATTACAGCGCACCGACGAAAAGCAGTATGAAGACTGGTATCGCCGGTTCTGGGAGTTCAACGAAACCCTGTTCATTGACTACGAGCAGGGCAGCTGGCACCACGAACTCAACCCGCTAAACCAGCCCAGCGCTGAGATCTGGGCTGGCAAACCCGATCTGTATCACGCTTATCAGGCGACGGTCCTGCCGGTGCTGCCGTTGGCGCCGAGTTTGACGACGGGGTTGGCGGCGATGGGGTAGTTTGCCAAACAGGGTTGTTGATCGAGTACATATCCGTTGCTGCGGTAACGGCGGCTTAGGGTTCCGCCCTGACGGCGGGTTACTTGGATAAGCGCCAAGTAACCAAGCGCTTTCGCCCCTGACGTCCGGTGGTTCGCCTGGGCTCACCATACCCTCGCTCCGGTCTTGCTCCGTGGGCCCGCCGCCATCGGCCATCCCTGGCCAAGGGCGGCTAACCCGGCATCCATGCCGGGTTGCCCACTGCGCAAAACCTGCGCTCGGCCTTCCGACGGGGCAGGGCAAGATCAAAAGCCAAAGCCGCTTGAACCTGTGGGAGCGAGCTTGCTCGCGAAAAATGTATGGACACCGGGTATATCCAGCCAGCACGCGTTATCGTTGACGTCCTTCGCGAGCAAGCTCGCTCCCACAACGGGAATGCGTACATATCCATTGCTGCGGTAACGGCGGCTTAGGGTTCCGCCCTGACGGCGGGTTACTTGGATAAGCGCCAAGTAACCAAGCGCTCTCGCCCCTGACGTCCGGTGGTTCGCCTGGGCTCACCATACCCTCGCTCCGGTCTTGCTCCGTGGGCCCGCCGCCATCGGCCATCCCTGGCCAAGGGCGGCTAACCCGGCATCCATGCCGGGTTGCCCACTGCGCAAAACCTGCGCTCGGCCTTCCGACGGGGCAGGTCAAGATCAAAAACCAAAGCCAAAGCCAGATCAACAGCCAGAACAGGTTTTAACCTGTGGGAGCGCGTCCAGTAGCCAATCCCGGCCCCGTTGGAGGCTTGCCCGCGAAGAGCGATGACGCGGTAGTGCTGGATCACCGAGGCGTCTGATTCGCCAACAACTCCGAACGCCGCCCGCGTGCTGCTGCCGGGGATTGTGTTCGATCAATCTCCCATATCCAGCTCAACCCAGGTCGGCGCATGGTCGCTGGCGTGGGGCAGGTCGCGGGGCCAGCGGTCTACGCCGGCATTGGTCAGGCGTGCACTGGTTTCGGCGTTGAGTAACAGGTGGTCGATGCGCAGCCCCGAATTGGTCTTCCAGTGATTGCGAAAATAGTCCCAGAACGTATAAATCCGCTCCTCGGGAAACTGCACGCGCAGGGCGTCGGTCCAGCCTTGGTCGAGCAGGCGCTGAAAGCACTCGCGGCTTTCCGGCTGCAGCAGTGCGTCCTTGAGCCACGAGCGGGTGTTGTAGATATCCTCATCGGTCGGCACCACGTTGTAGTCACCGGCCAGCACCACCGGATGGCCACTGGCGTACAAGGACTCGGCATGGGCGATCAGCTTTTTGAACCAGGCCAGCTTGTAGTCGAACTTCGGTCCCGGTTGCGGGTTACCGTTGGGCAGATATAGACACCCTACGATTACGCCGTGGGCGGCTGCCTCCAGGTAGCGGCTGTGACTGTCTTTTTCATTGCCCGGCAGGCCACGGCGAATTTCCAGGGGTTCCATGCCCTTGGCGAGGATCGCTACGCCGTTCCAGGAGGTTTGCCCGTGCCAGATTGCGCCGTACCCGGCATCGCGAATATCGCCGATGGGGAACGCCAGGTCGGTCGCCTTGAGTTCCTGCAGGCAGACGATATCGGGCGCTTCACGGTCCAGCCATTCCAGCAGGATCGGCAGACGGGCGCGAATGCCGTTGATGTTGAAGGTAGCGATTTTAAGCGGATCCACGGGGGCGTTCCTCTCATGTGCAACAGCCGATAGCTATTTGAGAGGCCCGTGGACAAGAGATTCAATGGGTTTTCAATGGACTTGCGCGCTTTTTGGCGTGGTCAGGCGAATGATCTGCCGAGCGAAGAACGCGCCGGTGAGGATCACGCCGATCAAGCGCAGGGTTTGCATGGCCAGTACGAAACCCACATCGGAATGGGTATCGATGGCGATGATTGCCATGGCATCCAGCCCGCCGGGACTGGTGGCCAGATAGACCGAGAGGAAGTCCTTGTCGAGCAGCGCTGCGATCAGCCAGGCGGAGAGGGCGCACAGCACGATCAGCAGCAGCGAGCCGGCGATCATTGCCGGCAGGCGGCGCCAGACATAGCTGATCGTTGGCCGGTCGAAACGCAAGCCGACATAGCTGCCGATAGCGCCATAAGCCAGGGCGAGCATCCACGACGGCAGGGTGATTTGCAGCAACCCGCTCAACTGCAGCGCACCGCCGATCAACAGCGGCCCCATCAAGGCCCCGGCCGGCATGCGTTTGGCGACAAAGATCCCGAAGACGATCACGCCCAGACTCAGGGCGAAATTCAGCAGGTTCAAGCCTTCCACCGCGATATCTCTGGCATGGGCCTGAGTACCGCCGCCTTCTACACCAATCAGGCGGCTGACCAGCGCGCCGATGGTGACCACGCAGACCACACGCACATATTGCATGGTCGCGACCACACGCGAGTCAGCGCCGTAATCCTCGGACATGGCGACCATTGCCGACGCCGCACCCGGCGAAGTGCCCCAGGCGGCGGTGCTGCCGGCGATGCCCGCGTAGCGAACCAGCGCCAGACCCACCACAGCGCTGAGCAGCACGACGAGCACGGTTGCGAATAGCATCACGTACCAGGACTGCACGACAGTCACCAATACGGCCATGCTCATTGAGTGCGCAACCAACGCACCCACCGTGCCCTGACCCAGCTGAAAGGCAATTTTGGGCATGCGAATGGTGGCCCCGGAAACGCCGAAACCAATGGCGACCAGCATCGGACCGAGAAACAGCGCAGCGGGGATTTGCCAGTACATCAACAGTTGCCCGACCGCTCCGGCGATCAGGATCAAGCCGAACCATTGCAGCGTTGGAGGAAGGGTGTGAAGGGCAAAGTGTGGGGCGCGCAGCAAGGGAGAACTCCCGTAACGGTAGATGCTCATCGAGGCATCCAGTGCCGACAAGTATCGACACTGCAATCGATCAAGTCTATTTTCTAATAGTCATGAATTGATAACTTTGGTTGATGAATTATGGATCTTCGCGATCTCACCTATTTCGAAACGATTGCCGAGCTGGGCCACTTGGGTCGCGCTGCACAGAAGCTCAACCGGAGCCAGCCCGCGCTGACCAAAAGCATTCAGCGTCTGGAGGAATCGTTCGGCACCAAGTTGTTCCAGCGCGACGGCCGACGCATCAAGTTGACGCCGGTCGGTGAACTCTTGCAGGCACGAGGCAAGGTCCTGCAGCAGAGCATCGCCCAGACCCAACGCGAGGTGCGGGATTTTGCCAGCGGTGCGGTGGGTAACATTCGTCTGGGCTGCGCGGCGACCATGGCCGAATACCTGCTGCCGAAGCTGACCTCGGCATTGCTGCAACGGGCGCCGGACATCACCCTGAAAATGGTCATCGGCCAGGACGATCTGTTGCGCGAGTCGCTGCGTTCCGGCCAGCTGGACATGATCATCTGCTCGCTGATCACCGATGACGAACAGTGCGAGAGCCATGCAATCCTCAAGGACGAGGCGGTGGTCATCGCCAGCGAGGATCATCCGATTTTCAAGACCCGTTACACCATGGCGGACCTGGCGAGCTATCGCTGGGTACTGCCGCCGGTGGGGGTTTCCTCACGTAAATGGCTGGACGAAGCGTTTTTAAGGCAAGGTTTGCCGTTGCCGGTGGTGCAGATCGAAGCCAACTCCATTCCGCTGTTGCCCGGCTTGATCGAGCGTACCAGCCTGCTGAGCTTCACCGCCCGGGAAACCCTGGAGTTCGGCAACAATATGCAACGTTTGCGCGAAGTGGCGCTTGAGCACACGACGATGAAGCGCACCATCGGCTGCACGGTGCGCAAAGGTGGCTATTTGTCGCCTGCGGCCCAGGCCATGGTGCAGATGTTGCGCGACAGCAGCGGGGAATTTTTGAGCTGGACGTGATCCGGGTAGCTCCATTTCTGCGCGCACTGAGTTAGCCTGTGGCTTATACGGGGGTGAACGGCACCCTCGATCGAGGAAAACGATCAGGAGCAGGAAACGATGCAGAGCCACCTACATTCGCTGAGCCGTCAGGCATTGATGCCGCTTTTCGCCAGCGGCGACCACCATTTTGGCGGTGATCAGTCGCCCCTCAATGACGCTGATGCCGACGAAGATACTGATCCGGAAGGTTATCTGGATCTGGATGTGCTGGGGCTGGACGAATTCAGCGACTCGGACAAGCTGGACCCGATCTTTGGCAGCGATGTAGGTTCTTCATCGCTCAATTGACGCCAGATGCAGCGACAACGCCTCGACGCCCAGCTCCACGGTTGAGCTGGCTCCGGCCCAGGTACACGCCATCATCAGGTTGCGCGGCAGACCGAAATCTTCCACCACATAGCCTTGTGCATCGCAGCCGTTGTGATCATGGGGTACGAGTTCGCGCAACGACGCCACCGGCTCGAAATACGCCCACACCGGCTTGTTCAGCGCGACCGCCATGCCCACTTCGAAGGCCGTGCCTGAATCCGGCTCGAAGCCGCGAAATACATTGAGATTGGCCAGCACCGCCGAGCAGCGCTGGATCATGGCGATATTCATCGAGCAGATCATGCTGGCCGTTTCCTCAGGCGACAGCTGCGGGGCAACTTCATTGTCGAATGGGTACAGGCCTTCCAGGCCGTGGGCGCTACACAGCGCCTTGAGGTAGTTGCCGTATTCGATGGCGTCCTGACGGAACACGTCAAAGCCTGCCAGATAAATCTGCGGGGCAGTGCGGATGTGCATGGCGTTCTCCAATGAGCCGGTCGCATCGGGGGATTCTATACCCTGGGCGGGGGATGACTCACGGTGATCCGGACGTTGGATCGCCACCATTTATCAGGACGCAGCTGACCAGGCTGAAATCTGTACGGATAACCAGTATCCTTGGGCGATCTTTCCCACGCGTGAACCCGGCCGTGCCTACGTTAGAACTGGAAAACCCTTTCTACTACCTCGATAACTTTCGTCAGGTTCTGGCCTGGATCGTCCAGCGCTATGACGATTTGCTCGATGAGCAGGAACGGCATTTCATCACCACCTTCGACGCGTTGCCGCAACCCGCGCAAGGGTTGCTGGTGCGCATGGTCATGCGCAAGGGCATGTTGTTTCGGGCCAGCAAGCTCAGCTACGACGAGATCGGCGATACCCAACTGGCGGTCATGCCGTTATTGCACACCGGTTGGATCGATCCTCGACCCGCATTGAGCCTCGAACAACTCTTCGCTTTGCTGCGCAAGGCGGAGCTGGGCCAGTGTTTCAAGCATCACGGGGTAAAGGGCGTCGAACGCAAAGCCGAGCTGCTCGCCCGGTTGCAGCCATTGCATGAGTCGGCGCTGGCGTTGGACGAATGGTTTGCCGAGATCGACGACAAGGTTTTCCAGCTGACCGTCATGCCCATCTGCGACCGATTGCGGCTGTTGTACTTCGGCAATCTGTATCAGGAATGGTCCGAGTTCGTGCTGGCTGATCTGGGCATCTATCGCTATGAGACAGTCGAATTTTCCCCGCAGTCCCGAGGCATTGCCGAGCGTGCGGATATCGACACCTGTCTGGCTCTGCATTTGTGTCGTCAGGACCTGGACCAGGCTGCTGATCTGCACGGACTGGCGCTCGCGGCCATCGCGATCACCACCTCGAATCCATGGTTGAGCGTGCGTCGCGGCAAGTTGCTGTTTCAGATCGGACAGCAGGCCGAGCGAGCCCAGGATTGGCCGCTGGCCTTGCGCGTCTATGAGCAAAGCCAGTATCCCGGAGCGCGCTCCCGGCGAATTCGCGTGCTGGAGCGCAGCGCCGAGTATGCACAGGCAATGGCTCTGGTGGAGCAGGCGCAGGCCGCTCCGGAAAACGAGGCGGAAAAACAGCATCTGCTGCGTGTCTTGCCGCGCCTGCAACGCAAGCTTGGCCTGGCCGGCAAGCAACGGCGCGTGGTGCGCGATGTACAACGGCTGGACCTGTGCGTTGCGCCGCGCCCGGATCTGCGCGTCGAGCAATTGATTCAGCTGCATCTGGCCGAGGAGGGCAGCCAGGTGCATTACGTGGAAAATACCCTGATCAATTCACTGTTCGGCCTGCTGTGCTGGCCGGCGATTTTTGCGCCGTTGCCGGGGGCGTTCTTTCATCCGTTCCACAGCGGACCTGCGGATTTGCACAGCCCGGATTTTTATCAGCGTCGCGCCGCATTGTTCGAGGAATGTCTGGCACAGCTGGATTGCGATGCATGGCAGGCCACCATCCGTGCGCATTATCTGAGCAAGTTCGGCCTGCAATCGCCGTTCGTATTCTGGGGCGCGCTGACACCGGAACTGCTGGAACAGGCCTTGCTGTGCTTGCCGGTGGAGCATTTGCGCCACTGGTTTCGCCGACTGCTGCTGGACATCAAGGCCAATCGCACCGGCATGCCCGACCTGATCCAGTTTTTCCCGGAGCAGCGCCGCTACCGCATGATCGAAGTCAAAGGCCCCGGCGACCGCTTGCAGGACAACCAACTGCGCTGGCTGGATTTCTGCGCCGAGCATGGCATGCCGGTGGTGGTGTGTTATGTGCAGTGGGAGGTCGCGCGCGAGTGTGACGCCAGGTTAGCTGCGTGTGCATCCTCCCATTTGTAGGACCGGCTTTAGCCGGGAGGGCGTGCTCCCGGCTAAAGCCGGTCCTACGGTTTTTTATCAAAGAATCGAAATCGGATAATCGACAATCACCCGGAATTCATTCTGGTCGCCCTCGGCCTGATCGGCGTTGCCACGATGCCAGGCCTGACGCAGGCGTACTGAAAGGTCCTTGGCCGGCCCTTGCTGGACAACGTATTTGGCTTCCAGGTTGGTTTCGTGATGTTTGCCGTCTTCGCCATAACCGTATGCGCGATACGGGCTGTCCAGCGCCATCTTGGTGCCGTCGATATCCTTGCCGTTGGCGTAGCGCGCCATGAAACTCAGCCCCGGCACACCGTAGGCGCTCATTGCCAGGTCATAGCGCGCTTGCCAGGATTTCTCGCCGGGGCCGTTGAAGTCCGAGTATTGAATCGAGTTGGCGAGAAAGATGGAGTCCGCGCCCGAGCCTGGTCCGTTATCGCCGAAGCCTGCATAGTCGAACGGTTCATCGCCGTGTACTTGTTGATAGGCGAGCGTAATAGTGTGACCTGCCAGGAATGCATAGGCGCCCGACAGCGACCAGGTCGTGTTACTGATATCGCCAGCCTTGGCCTGGCCTTCGTCGTTAGTGCGATAGATATTGAAGTCGAAGAGCAATGATTGATCGTTGGCCAGCGCCAGTGTGTAGTTGGCATTGGCATAGTATTGACGCCAGATGTCTTCGAACTCCGATCCGTACAGCGAAACGGAGAGGGCATCAGTGATTGCATACTTGCCGCCGACATAATCAACGCTGTTGGCGGTGACCCCGGCGTAAGTCGCGAAAATCTCACCGTCAGAGTCAGTATGTTGCGGGCCGTTGGCGGCGGTGAAGTGGCCAGCCTCAAGATCCAGTCCGGTTATTTCGCTGCTTTGCAGAGCAAGTCCGGTGGCCGTCTGCGGGAACAACCGGGTGCCGCCCGCCGCGAACACCGGCGCAGTTGGCTGCATCTGGCCCCACTTGAGCAGGGTCTTGGAGAAACGCAGTTTGAGTGCGCCACCGGCACTGCTGAAGTTGCTTTCCGGGCTGCCATCGCTGTCTACCGGAATGTTGCCGGTGCCCGATCTTCCGGCGCCGCCATCGAGTTTCAGACCGAACCAGCCGTAGGCATCCACGCCAAAGCCGACCGTGCCTTGGGTAAACCCTGAAGAGAAATTACCCAATACGCCCTGCGACCAATCTCTTCGGTCGCCGATGCCATTTTTACCGTCGCGATTGAAGTAGTAGTTGCGCAACAGCACATTGGCCTTGGCGTCTTCCATGAAACCTTTGGCTTCGTTTTGATCGCTGACCAATGCTTCCGCCGCCGCTGATTGCATAGCCGCCGCCGTAATTGCCACTGCGATCAAACTGATAGTAATTACTTTCATGATGGCTTTACCTTTGGGTATATGAATTGCTGTGCCTGTAATGAAAACGTGGCTGCCAGAGTTCGCCCGCAAGAAGCCAAGCATAATAGCAACCTATCGAATCGCCACTTGAGTGGCTAAATCAAGCGCTTATAGAGGGTTGTTTCTGACGATTGGTAAGTTGTTTTTTAGTTTGTCTCTTATTTCGGAAGTGCGTTGTTTCATTCCTGATACGTTTTATTTCAGGTTTGCAGTGGTGTCGAAACCGGACATCACGGATCGACTAATCAAGTACGTGGCGTTGGGCGTCACGCTTTCTGGAGGATTATTCATGGCTATAAAACAAATGATCAGCCCGTGCCTGTGGTTCGATGATCAGGCGCAGCAGGCCGCCGAGTTCTACACCGGTATTTTCGAAGACTCGCGGATCCTCGGCATCAGCCACTATGGCGAAGCCGGCTTCGAGGTGCATGGTCGGCCAGCGGGATCGGTGATGTCAGTGATGTTCGAATTGCGCGGGGAACTGTTTACGGCCCTTAACGGCGGGCCGGTTTTTACCTTCAATGAAGCGATATCGTTGCAGGTGTACTGTGAAAATCAGCAGCAACTGGACGATTACTGGGATCGGCTGTCGGCAGGCGGCGACCCGAATGCCCAGCAATGTGGCTGGCTCAAGGATAAGTACGGCGTGTCCTGGCAAATTTTGCCCACTCTCTTGATGGAAAAAATGGGCAGCGGCGATGCCGGTCAGAATGACCGCGTAATGACCGCGATCCTGCAGATGAAGAAGCTTGATATCGCAAGGCTGGAACGAGCATTCAGCGGAGAGTGAAGAGGGGCGCAACAAGCCTGTGCAATGCTTTGCAAAGGCTTGTTCGTCAGGCGCTGCACGCGGGGCAGCGGTGGTTCAATGCCTAGCTGCCGCCGCCACTGCCACCGCTTCCACCATTGCCACCCGCGCCGCCGCTACTGCCATCGCCACCGCCGCCGCTGCCGCCCATGCCTTGTTTGTTGCTCATGCCGCCGCCGGTGCTGTTGTCCATGCCTTGGTTGGCGGGTTCCGGGTCCATGCCTTTCACGCCTGGGCTGGTGCCTTTGGCACCTGGATTCGTGCCGTCGGTGTTTTTTTCCAGTGGGACTTTCGGCGCGTTGTCCACGGGATCGGTCGGCCCGGTGGAACCGGCAAATGCCGTTCCCGCAACCGTGACCAGCAAGCCGGACAGGGCGAGGGCGGTCAGTCTTTTGTTGAACATGATGTGAGTCTCCATTGTTATTGGGGCCATACATCTGTTTGGTTGCGTGACTCACGATATAGGTGCCGCTGCGCCCGACCAACGGCAGCGCGTCAGAAACGATAAATCTCGGGAATTTCCCTCTTGATGAAGGCGTGCATGTGCTCAAGAAAGCTGTCCTGCAGGCGCGAAGCTTCGCCGTGCACCGGCAACAGCATGCAGAAATCCATCTCGATGGCCGGCTTGAAGGCTTTGAATACAATGCCTTTTCCTCGATATTCCACGGCGCTGATCGCATCGACCAGCGCGACGCCCAGACCTTGCTCGACGAAGCCGCACATGGGCAGCGACAGTTGGGTTTCCAGGCGCAATTGGCGCTCCACGTTGTGCGTCGCGAAAATCGTATCAATCTGTTGCCGGGAACCGATGGCGTGTGGGTATGAGATGAAGGCTTCACCTTCGAGATCCTGCGGCACGATAAGGGGTTTGTCCTGCAGACGATGCCCTGCGGGAACCGCGCACAGCATTCGCGTGGCGAGCAACTTCTCGCCACGGGGACTTGGATAAGTATTGGGCAGGACAATGATGCCCAGGTCGCAGCGTTGACTGGCCACCAGATCAATCACCTCGCGCGACGAATTCACCACCAAGGATATCTGCACCTGATCATGCTCGGCGATGAACCCGGCGATGGCTCGCGGTAAAAAAGACAAGCCCATGGCTGGCGCGCAGGCGATCTGCAGCGCGCCGCGCTTGAGGTTATGAATGTCCCTTGCCGTGCGGGCAATGCGCTCGACCCCGATCAGCGACCTTTGCACTTCCTGATACAGCGTCATGGCTTCGGCAGTGGGCTGCAAGCGGCCTTTGATGCGGTCGAACAGTGCGAAGCCGATGTCATCTTCCAGGCTGGCGATCAGGCGAGTCGCCGCCGGTTGCGAGATATGCAGCATCTCTGCGGCGCGCGTCACGGTCTGGCCAAGAATCACTGCACGAAAGGCTTCGAGTTGGCGCAGATTCATAATCATCAACCCATAACAAAAAAACATGAGTGAACGAAAATAAAGCATTTTTAAAGCGCGCGTCAGCCTTCTAGGATCATTTTCATCGAATCAAGACGGCCTAATCATTGATAAATCAGGTCGCAATAGATGAAAAACGGGCCTTATGCATAAATCTGATGTGATTGTCGTAGGCGGTGGTCTGGTGGGGATGTCCATTGCTTATGGACTGGCTCTGCTGGGGCGGCAGGTCTGCGTCCTGGATGAGGGCGACGATGCGTTTCGCGCTGCGCGAGGCAACTTCGGATTGCTCTGGGTTCAGAGCAAGGGCTACCACATGAGTCCCTATGCCCGGTGGACTCGTGAGTCGGTGGCGCTGTGGCCGCAACTGGATGCAGCGCTGCGTGCCGATACCGGAGTCGAGATTCACCTGCGCCAGTCTGGCGGTTTTCAGCTGTGCCTGAGCGATGAGGAAATGGCCGAGGAAACCCGCCGTCTGCTGTGGCTGCGCGAGGCTTTCGACGGCGATTATCCCTTCGAGCTGCTGGACCCGGCGCAATTGCGCAGCCGCTTGCCGGGCATCGGTCCTGAGGTGGTCGGTGCGTGCTTTTCGCCAATGGACGGCCACGTCAATCCACTCAAGCTGCTGCGCGCCCTGTACGCGGCCTGCCAGTTGCGCGGAGTGCAGGTGATCAGCGGTCAACGTGTGGATGCCATCGGCCAACATGCCGAAGGTTTCGAAGTCGCGGTTGGCGAGCAACGGTTTCACGGCGAACAGCTGGTGTTGGCTGCCGGACTGGGCAATCGGCCATTGGGCGCCGAGCTTGGGCTGGATGTGCCAGTGCGACCCAATCGCGGGCAGATTCTGGTGACTGAACGCCTCAAGCCGTTTTTGCATTACCCCACTACTTACGTCCGGCAAACCGACGAAGGCACCGTGCAGCTCGGCGATTCCCTGGAGTCGGTGGGCTTCGACGACAGGACCAGCAGCGACGTCATGGGCGATATCGCCAGACGCGGTATCCAGTGTTTTCCACGCCTGGGTCAGGTGCGACTGGTCCGGGCCTGGGGCGCGCTGCGGGTATTGAGCGCCGACGGTTTTCCTATCTATGAGGCACCGACAACTTGCCCAGGCGCCTTCGTGGTCAGTTGCCACAGCGGCGTGACGCTGGCCGCCGCCCACGTGCTGCGGCTTGCTCCGTGGATAGCCGGGCAGGGCGATGAACAACCCATTCAACCATTCAGCCTTGCCCGATTCCGCGGCGTGGTCGAGGTAGGTCATGCTCACTGAAGCGTTGTTTCGCAGTATCGACAGTGAGGCCGGGCGCGTCGATATCCAGTTCGAGGGGCAACCCTTGTCAGTGCCCGCCGAGATGTCCCTGGCAGCTGCGTTACTGGCCAGCGGCGTCCACCAGACTCGGGAAAGTGCCATCAACGGCCGGCCCGGCGCGCCTTATTGCATGATGGGCGTCTGTTTCGAATGTGTGGTGGAGATCGATGGGCTGGCTAACTGTCAGGCCTGTCTCACTGCGGTGCGGCCCGGCATGAGCGTGCGGGTTCAGGCTGGCGCTCGGGATTTGCTGCCCTGGAGCGACGAAGATGAATGATCAGCCCGTGGATTTGCTGATCATCGGCGCCGGCCCCGCCGGGATGAGTGCAGCCATCGAAGCGTCACGCCTGGGGCTGAGGGTCGTCGTGCTGGATGAGCAAGCCAGTCCTGGTGGACAGATTTACCGCAATATTCGCAGTGCAGACGCCCGCAGTTGTGCGGTACTCGGCGCCGACTATGTAGCGGGTGGTGAACTCGCCGAGGCCTTTATGGCCAGTGCCGTGGATTACCGCCCCGGCGCGTCGGTGTGGCAAATCACGCCGGAGCGGCGTGTGCATTTCCTGGTCGATGGTGGTGCCGAAGTCTTGCAGGCGCGCCACCTGTTGATCGCGACAGGGGCGTTCGAACGACCGATGCCGATTCCAGGCTGGACCTTGCCCGGCGTAATGACCGCCGGAGCGGGGCAGATCCTGCTCAAGAGTGCCGCGCTTATTCCGGCCGGACCTGTGGTGCTCGCCGGTTGCGGCCCCTTGTTGTATCTGCTGGCGGTGCAATACCTGCGCGCCGGAATCGCCATTCTGGCGCTGGTCGACACCAGCAGCCACGGCGATGCACTACGCAGTTGGCGGCAACTGCCCGGCGCCTTGCGCGGTTGGCGGGATTTGCTCAAAGGGCTGCGCCTGCTGGCGGAATTGAAACGCGCGGGCGTCCGACATTTTCGCAGCGCGCGCCAGCTTCGTGTCGAGGGCGAGGGTCGCGCGACGGGCTTGAGCTTCAATTGCGCCGGTCGTCCCTGGACGCTGCCAGCATCGTTGATCCTGCTGCATCAGGGCGTGGTGCCCAATACCCAGATTAGCTGGTCCTTGCGGGTCGAGCATGACTGGAATGAGCAACAGGCCTGCTGGGTTGCACGCCGTGATGCCGACGGTCAGACCAGCCTGCCGGGTATCTTCATCGCCGGTGATGGCGGGGCGATTGGCGGCGCCAGTGTTGCGCGGTCACAAGGTCGTCTCGCGGCCCTGACGATGGCCTATCAACAACAACGTATCGACCAGGCACAGTTCAAGCGTCTGGCCAAACCCTGGCGACAGGCCTTGGGTCGCGAGAATGCGGCACGGCCTTTGATCGACGCGCTGTATCGCCCGCAAGCGGAAAACCGCATCCCTGGGGATGACGTCACGGTCTGCCGCTGCGAAGAGGTCAGCGCCGGTGCGATTCGCCAGTACGTCGATCTGGGCTGTCTGGGTCCCAATCAGACCAAGGCATTCGGACGCTGCGGCATGGGGCCTTGCCAGGGGCGCATGTGCGGGTTGACGGTCACCGAAATCATCGCCGAGCGGCGACGGATCAGTCCTGCGCAAGTGGGCTATTACCGAATTCGTTCGCCGCTCAAACCCATCACGCTCAAGCAGTTGGCCGCTGAAAAGCCTTCCACCGAGTGCCAATCTTCAATTAATACCACCCCTTAATAAGGAATTTCCCATGAGTACACCCATCCACCGTATCGAAAGCAACGCGCGATTAAGCAGAAGCGTCGTGCACAACGGCGTGGCCTGGCTGAGTGGCATCGTCGCCGCCGATTGCACCCAGGACATTCGCGGTCAGACCCGTCAGGTGCTGGCGCGTGTCGACGAATTGCTGGCAGCGTCCGGCAGCGACAAGAGTCGTTTGCTCAGCGTGCAGATCTGGATGAAGGACATGAGCGCTGACTTCGCCGGCATGAACGAAACCTGGAGCGCCTGGGTGGATGCCACGCAGACCCCGGCTCGGGCCACCGCGCAAGTGATGTTCGACGACCCGCAGATCCTGCTGGAGCTGATCGTTACCGCTGCCGTCTGACCTTTGCTTGTCATGGAGTAGGGCGCCAACAGAGCGCTCACTCCCGCTGTTCACATTGCTGCTGCCAATAACGGCCACGATCCCTTCCGGGGCGGGACCGATTTGAACAACATCGTCTGGAGCCATGCATGAACCTGAAAAACACCGCCATCAAACTCGGCCTCGCCTCACTTCTGGCGCTGGCCGTCAACGCCCAGGCCGCCGAGCCGCAGCTGCGCATCGGTATCGAAGCCGCTTACCCACCATTTGCGTCCAAGACGCCGGACAACCAGATCGTCGGCTTTGACTACGACATCGGCCAGGCGCTTTGCGCCGAGATGAAAGTCGAATGCGTCTGGAAGGAAAACGAGTTCGACGGCTTGATTCCGGCCCTCAAGGTCAAGAAGGTCGACGCGATCATCTCCTCGATGTCGATGACGCCGGAGCGTATGAAGTCCGTGGACTTCAGCGACCGCTATTATCGAATCCCGGCGCGGCTGGTGGTGCGCAAGGACAGCGGCATCACTGACGTGCCGGCGCAGCTCAAAGGCAAGCGGATCGGCGTGCAGCGGGCCACCAACTTCGAGCGCTACGCCACTGAAAAATTCGTCCCGCAGGGGGCAATCCTCGTGCCGTACAGCTCGCAGAATGAGGTGTTCCTCGACCTGCTGGGTGGCCGACTGGATGCGACCATGGCCAGCTCCGTGGCCATCGACGAAGGTTTGCTGAAGAAACCCGAAGGCAAGGATTACCAGTTCGTTGGCCCGACGTTCACCGAAGAAAAGTACTTCGGAACCGGCATCGGCGTCGCCGTGCGCAAAAACGATCCATTGGCTGGCCGCTTCACTCAGGCGATTGCCGCAATCCGCGCCAATGGCACGTACGAGAAAATTCGTCTGAAGTATTTCGATTTCGATATTTACGGGGAATAACCGATAAATCTGTAGGCGCGAGGCTTGCCCGCAAATGCCTGAGCTGTCGGACCGGATTTATCCCGGAAGATCTTGTAGGACCGGATTCATCCGGGAGGGCGTCGGGGCAGCCAACGAGAGAGTCGGAGCCTATCCCGGCCTCCTCGCGAATGAATTCGCTCCTACGTTTTCGAAATCGGCGCGATTGTTGGACCGGATTCATCCCGGAAGATCTTGTAGGACCGGATTCATCCGGGAGGGCGTCGGTTCAGTCAGCGGGATAACCGGAGCCTATCCCGGCCTCCTCGCGAATGAATTCGCTCCTAAAGTAATGGCTTTAAGCCTTTAGTTTTCCCCTCGCACTAAAAAAGCGCAAACCCCCGTATTCATTGACTGAATCCGGGGGTTTTTGGTTTTTGGCGCGTAAGACATCTCCTACAAAAAATCCCGAAATCGACACAACTCGACTGATTGTCATTAAACCGCAACATTCCGAGGATTAAATCCGCATCGGGCCTTCCCATGGATGGGCCATCAAAATTCTCTTGTTGAGGTATTGCCGTGATACTGCTGACTAAAAAACGCTTGTCGCTTCTGATCGCTTCGCTGTGCCTGAGCGGTATGGCCCATGCGACTGACGTAACGGGCGCTGGTTCGAGTTTCGTTTTTCCGGTTATCTCCAAGTGGTCCCAGGACTACAGCAAAACCGCGGACAACCGCATCAACTATCAGTCCATCGGTTCGGGCGGCGGTATCGCTCAGATCAAGGCGGCCACTGTTGACTTCGGCGCATCCGATGCCCCGATGTCCGCAGACGACCTGAAAGCCGGCGGCCTGGGTCAGTTCCCAAGCGTGATCGGCGGTATCGTGCCGATCGTCAACGTTGAAGGCGTGGAAAGCGGCGAGCTGAAGCTGGATGGCCCAACCATCGCCAAGATCTTCATGGGCGACATCAAGAAGTGGAACGATCCGGCCATCGCTGAATTGAACTCCGGCGTGAAGCTGCCAGATTCCCTGATCACCGTTGTCCACCGTTCGGACGGTTCGGGTACCACTTACAACTTCACTAACTACCTGAGCAAAGTCAGCCCGGAGTGGAACGAGAAGTTGAAGTTTGGTTCGACAGTCGTCTGGCCAGCCGGTGTGGGTGGCAAGGGTAACGAAGGTGTTTCTGCCTACGTGAAGCAGATCAAGGGTTCGATCGGTTACGTCGAATACTCTTACGCTGTGACCAACAAACTGTCTTACACCCAGCTGAAAAACGCTGCCGGCAAGTTCATCAAGCCTGACGCCAAAGCGTTCGCTGCTGCTGCTGACACCGCCGATTGGGCAAGCGCCAAAGACTTCAACCTGATCATGACCAACGCTCCGGGCGAAGGCGCATGGCCAATCACAGCCACTACCTGGATCATCATGTACAAGCAAGCCAAGAACGCAGAGAAAAGCGCTGCGGCCTTTGACTTCTTCAAGTGGTCCCTGGAAAACGGCCAGAAACAAGCCGAGTCGCTGGACTATGTTGCGCTGCCCAAGTCGTTGGTTGACCGCGTAGAAGGCTACTGGAAAGCGGAATTCACCAAGTAAGCGTTCCAGGCCCGTACACCCCTGTCAGCGTGTCGCGATATCGACCCGGTGACAGGGGCTTTTCCTTGCGAGTGGACCCAACATGACTGAAAACACCCAATACCTGTCCGCTAACGTCACGGAAGTTGAATCCGAGGGCGAGAAGCGCGCCAAGCGGGATCACCGCCATGACTTGTGGTTCAAGCGGTCGTTACAGGCAGCTGCGATGCTGGTGCTTGCAATGCTGGGTTGTATTGCCCTGTCGACCCTCTGGGGGGGCAGTCTGGCGTTTCAAACCTTCGGGTTCGAGTTTCTGACCAGTACCGAATGGGACGTGAACGCCGGCAAGTTCGGCGCACTGGTTCCGATCTACGGCACACTGGTGACCTCATTTCTGGCTTTGCTGATCGCCGTTCCGGTGAGCTTCGGCATTGCAATCTTCCTGACCGAAGTAGCACCGCCCTGGTTGCGGATGCCCATCGCCTCGGCCATCGAACTGTTGGCGGGGATTCCTTCGATCATTTATGGCATGTGGGGCCTGTTTGTATTCGGGCCGTTCATGGCTGAACATCTCTCGCCCTGGATCACCGAAAACCTGGGTGCATTGCCGCTGATCGGCCCTATGTTCCAGGGCCCGCCCTTGGGCATCGGCATGCTGACAGCAGGTATTGTGCTGGCGATCATGATTACGCCGTTCATTACCTCCGTCATGCAGGAAGTCTTCCGCACCGTCCCCACCACGTTGAAAGAATCGGCCTACGCATTGGGCGGCACTACGTGGGAAGTGGTCTGGGACATCGTTCTGCCTTACACGCGTTCAGCCGTTGTCGGCGGTGTGTTCCTCGGTCTGGGTCGCGCGCTGGGTGAAACCATGGCGGTGACCTTCGTGCTGGGTAACGCCCACCAATTCTCGGCCTCGCTGATGATGCCGAGCAGTTCTATCGCGTCGGTGATCGCCAACGAGTTCAACGAGGCTTACACCGACTTGCACCGTTCGGCCCTGATCGCCCTTGGCTTCCTGTTGTTTGTCGTCACCTTCATCGTGCTGGCTCTGGCACGTCTGATGTTGTCTCGTCTGTCACGCAAGGAGGGGTTATGAGTAAGGACATGGCAGGCAGCGAGCGCCTTTACCGCTCCCGTAACTTCAAGAACAAAATTGCGATGGTGCTCAGCTGTGGCGCCACGGCGTTTGGTCTGTTGTGGCTGGTCTGGATTCTGTTGACCACCATCATCAAGGGTATCGATGCCCTGAATCTGCAGCTGTTCACCGGCATGACGCCACCGCCTGGCACTGAAGGCGGTCTGGCCAACGCCTTTTACGGCAGTGTGTTGATGTCCGGCATCGGCCTGTTGATCGGTACACCGATTGGTTTGATGGCCGGCATCTGGCTGGCCGAATTTGCCCGTTACACCAAACTCGGCAACGCGGTGCGTTTTATCAACGACATCCTGCTGTCGGCACCGTCCATCGTGCTGGGTCTGTTCGTCTACACCGTGGTCGTGTTACCGCTTAACGCTATCACCAATCACCAGGTTGGTTTCTCGGCGCTCGCCGGTGCCTTGGCGCTGGCGTTGCTGGTGATTCCGGTGGTGGTGCGCACCACGGACGAGATGATGCAACTGCAGCCGTCGACCATGCGCGAAGCCGCGTTGGCACTGGGCGTTCCACAATGGAAGCTGACCTTGCAGATCGTGCTGCGTGCGGCCAAGGCCGGCGTGGTCACCGGTATCCTGCTGGCGCTGGCACGTATCACCGGCGAAACCGCGCCGTTGCTGTTCACCGCTTTCGGCAACCAATTCTGGAGCAGCGATCTGCTCAAACCGATCGCCAGTGTTCCGGTGGTGGTCTTCCAGTACGCCATGAGCCCGTTCGACGACTGGCACTCTCTGGCCTGGGCAGGTGCTCTGGTCATGACCTTGTTCGTGCTGTTCCTCAGTCTTGCTTCCCGCTTAATTCTTTTGCGCAATAGGGCGTCATGATGAATAACCTTTCCCTTGCCAATGAAAAAACCAAGATTCAAGTCCGTGGTCTGGAGTTTTTCTACGGCGGCCAGCAATCCCTGAAATCCATCGACATGGTGATCCCGGAAAAACGCATCACCGCGATCATCGGTCCTTCGGGCTGCGGCAAATCCACCTTGCTGCGCGTGTTCAACCGTATTTATGCGATGTACCCCAAGCAGGAAGCCAAGGGTGAAGTGCTGCTCAATGGCGAGAACATCCTGGCCCCTGGCTATTCGATGAACCGCCTGCGCAGCCATGTCGGCATGGTGTTTCAGAAGCCGGTGCCGTTTCCGATGTCGATCTACGACAACATTTCCTACGCCATCAAGCACCACGAAAAGCTCTCGCGTCGCGAAATGGAAGATCGCGTTGAACAGGCGTTGCGCGGCGCGGCGCTGTGGGATGAAGTCAAGGACAAGCTAAAGCAAAGCGCTACCGGCCTGTCCGGCGGTCAGCAACAGCGGCTGTGCATCGCGCGCACCATTGCGTTACGCCCACAGGTCCTGCTGCTGGACGAACCGACTTCTGCTCTCGACCCGATTTCCACCGGGCGCATCGAACAGCTGATTACCGAACTCAAAGAGCAGTTCACGGTGATCATCGTTACCCACAACATGCAACAAGCGGCGCGCTGCTCGGATTACACCGCGTTCATGTTCATGGGCGAGCTGATCGAGCACGGCGACACCGACACCATCTTCACCAAGCCTTCCAAGACCCAGACTGAAGACTACATCACCGGGCGTTTCGGCTGATTCAAGCCTGATTAACGGAATGGGCGGGCGCTGACTCAGGCTCGCCCATGAAGTCTTCCAGCCGCCGACGCAGCCAGCGCTCGGCCGGATCGGTGTCCATTACGCTGAGCCAGACCATGGACAGATCCAGGGTCGGAGTAATGAATGGCAGCGGTTCATCTTTTACCAATCCCAATGCACTCATCGCGCTTGCCGTGTAGCAAGGCATATTCGACAGCAGGTCAGTTCCGGCCATCAAGGCAGGCAACGTGCTGTATTGCGGAATCGACAACACCACATGTCGCTTGCGACCCAGCGCGCTCAGCCACTCATCGGCGAAGCTGCTGATGTTGGCCACGTGGGACACCACCACATGCGGTCGTGAGCAGTATTCATCCAGGGTCATTGGCGTGGACGACTTGTCGGCGCGTATCACTCGGGGCTGAATAGTGCGCAGCAACTTGCGCTTGGCATTGGCCGGCAGCTCTCTCGTCAGGCAGACACCCACCGTGATTTCCCCGGAAATCAGCAGTTCGGAAATATTCCAGTAATCCACGTGCTTGACCACGATCACCACGCCCGGTGCTTCCTGGCGAATGGCGCGCAGCATGGCCGGGAGCAGACCGAATTCGACGTCGTCGGACATGCCGATACGAAACGTCATGTTGCTGCTGGCCGGATCGAAGTCGTGGCTCAGGCTCAGGGCCGTGGACATGGCGTCCAGCGCCGGTGACAGATGCAGAATGATTTCCTGGGCGCGAGCGGTCGGCTCCATGCGATGCCCGACCCGAATGAACAACGGATCGTTGAACAAGGCGCGCAGTCGATTGAGCGCTGCGCTGATGGTCGGCTGGCCGAGAAACAGCTTTTCGGCGGCACGGGTCACGTTACGCTCTTGCATCAACGTCTCGAACACCACCATCAGGTTGATGTCGGCCTTGCGCAGTTGATTTCGGTTCATGTTGGTAGCAGTCCGCGGGGGTGATGGCCTTGTGCGGGGGAAGCTAACAGTTGCGAGCCCCAAGCGACAAGCGGCACGACCAGTCCCCAATCCGCTTGCGGCTTAAAGCTTGTAGCTTGCAGCTGCTTCCCAATGAACTTCCCGTTCGGCTCGCCGGTCAGCTCTACATGCTTAACATGAGGCTTTGACTTGATGCGAATTTCATTGGACAAGCAGGTTGCATTGGTTACTGGCGGTAGCTCGGGCCTGGGCGCGGGAGCGGCCAAGGCCCTGGCAGCGGCGGGCGCCGCCGTAGTGATCAACTACAATTCCCAGCCTGAACCGGCGGAAAAGCTCGCGGCGGACATCATTGCCGAAGGCGGCCAGGCGGTAGCCATCGGTGCTGACGTTTCGCAGGAAGATCAGGTCGAGCGTCTGTTCGCGCAAACCCTGGAGCACTTCGGTCGTCTGGATATTCTGGTGGCCAATTCCGGCCTGCAAAAAGACGCGTCGATCTTCGACATGAGCCTGGCCGACTGGAACAAGGTGATCGACGTCAACCTGACCGGCCAGTTCCTCTGCGCGCGCAGTGCCTTGCGCCAGTTCGTCGCCCAAGGCATGCATCCAGACGTTTCCAGAGCCATGGGCAAGATCATTCACATGAGTTCCGTGCATCAACTGATTCCCTGGGCCGGTCACGCCAACTATGCGGCGTCCAAAGGCGGAATCGATCTGCTGATGCGCACCATTGCCCAGGAAGTCGGCGAGAAGAAAATTCGCGTCAACAGCATTGCACCGGGCGCGATTCGCACGCCGATCAATCAGGACGCAATGAAGGGCGATGCCGAAGCCAAACTGTTGAAGCTGATTCCTTACGGCCGCGTCGGTGAAGCAGAAGACGTGGCCAATGCAGTGGTCTGGCTCGCCTCCGATCTGTCCGATTACGTGCATGGCACGACCTTGTTCATCGACGGCGGCATGAGCCTCTACCCGGAGTTTCGCGACAATGGCTGAGTTTCTGGAAGAAGCACAAAACCCTATTGAGAACCACGGCATCATTGGCGATATGCGCAGCGCTGCGCTGGTCGCCGACACGGGCAGCATCGACTTTCTCTGTTGGCCGGATTTTGATAGCCCGTCGGTGTTCACCGCACTGCTGGACAGCAACGATGCCGGCATTTTTCAGCTGGCCCCGGATCTGCCTGACGCGCGTCGCCAGCAGATTTACCTGCCGGACACCAATGTCCTGCAGACTCGCTGGATCGCCACGGATGCGGTCGTCGAGGTGACGGATTTGATGCCCATCGGGCGCCACGAGGATGACTTGCCTCGCGTGGTGCGGCGCATCGAGGTGCGTTACGGCACGGCGACCATGCGCATGCGCTGTCGGGTGCGGCTGGATTACAGTCGCGCGGAAATGAGCGTGCGCATGGATGGCGAAGACGTGTGCTTCGAGGCCCAGGGGCAGCCAGGCATGCGGCTTTCGTCCACCGCGCCGCTGCACGTTGATGAGCAGACTGCCGTCGCTGAGTTCGCCATGCAGCAAGGCGAGATTTTCGAGTTCGTGCTCGGCGGGATCGACGACGAGCAGGTCAGCGCCGGGCAATGTCCGCGCTATGTAGACGAGACCCTGGCGTTCTGGCGGCGCTGGAGCAAACAGTCCGAGTACCGTGGCCGCTGGCAGGAAATGGTCAACCGTTCAGCGCTGGCCCTCAAACTGCTGACGTCCCGCAAGCACGGCGGCATTGTGGCTGCCGCGACCTTTGGCCTGCCGGAAACCCTCGGCGGCGAGCGCAATTGGGACTATCGCTACACCTGGATTCGTGACGCATCGTTCACGGTCTATGCGTTCATGCGCCTGGGCTATTCCGATGAAGCCAATGCATTCATGGGCTGGGTTCGCGGCAGAATGGGCGATTGCTGTGATGATTCCAGCACCCTTGGCATCCTCTACGCACTTGATGGCCGCGAAGAGCTGCCCGAGGAAACCCTGCCGCATCTTTCCGGTTACGGCGGCGCGACTCCAGTGCGGATCGGCAACGAGGCTTACCAGCAGACTCAGCTGGATATTTATGGCGAACTGATGGACGCCGTGTATCTGGCCAACAAATATGGCGAAGCGATTTCCTACGAAGGTTGGCAGCACGCGACACGGCTGGTGGATTACGTTTGCGATAACTGGCGCAGTAAAGACGTCGGCATCTGGGAAATGCGCGGTCAGGATCAGCACTTCCTGCATTCGCGCCTGATGTGTTGGGTGGCGCTGGATCGCGCGCTGCGTCTGGCTTTCAAGCGTTCGCTACCCGCGCCCTTTGATCGCTGGGACAAGGAGCGACAGGCGATTCACGACGATATCTGGAAAAACTTCTGGAATGCCGATCTCGGCCACTTCGTGCAATACAAGGGCAGCCGTAACCTGGATGCCTCGATGTTGCTGATGCCGCTGGTGCGCTTTGTCGGCGCCAGCGATCCGCGCTGGATCGCCACCCTGGACGCCATCGAAGGCACTTTGGTGCGCGATGGCCTGGTTTATCGCTACCGCAACGACGACGACCATGACGACGGCCTCGCCGGGGAAGAGGGCGCATTCACCGCCTGTTCATTCTGGTACGTCGAGTGCCTGGCCCGGGCAGGGCGCGTCGAGCAGGCGCATCTGGAGTTCGAACAGTTGCTGCGCTACGCCAATCCATTGGGGCTGTATGCCGAAGAGTTCGATGTTCACGGCCATCATCTGGGCAACACGCCCCAGGCGCTGAGCCATCTGGCGTTGATCAGCGCGGCAAGCTTCCTGGATCGCAAGCTCAATGGCGAGAAGACGATGTGGCAGCCGTAAAGTGGGATTGGTTGGAGGCTTGCCAGCGAAGCCCATCCTATCGTTTTCTATCGGCCCGGTAGGACCGGACTTGTCCGGGAAGATGTCAGTGCGGGCAATCGAGGTGGGGCAGGTGGATCTGCGCTGGCAGGGTCGGCCTCTTCGGGGACAAGTCCCCTCCTACCGGTTTTTGCGCGAATCAGGTAGGACCGGACTTGTCCGGGAAGAACGATAACGCGATGCACCTGGCTCACCGCGGCGACTGATTCGCGGGCAAGCCGCGCTCCAACGAGTTGCGTTTCGACATTCACTTGGCTACGCAGTCATAATGACCGCATTCTCGGTCATTAATCAGTCAACGGAAGCGCAATGACAAACCCCTTGTTAGCGGCATTGGTGCCTCTGGTCGCTGACCTGAGTCGGGAATTGCCTGATGATGAACGCTATCGGCGTTTGCTGCAGGCGCTGCGGCAGTTGTTGCCGTGCGACGCCGTGGCGTTGCTCAGGCTTGAGGACGATGTGCTGATTCCCCTGGCGGTGCAGGGCTTGAGCGCGGACACCCTGGGGCGGCGCTTCAAAGTGGCGGAACACCCGCGTCTCAAGGTGTTGCTGGAAAGCCCCGGCCCTACGCGCTTTTCCACCGACTGTGAATTGCCGGACCCCTACGACGGACTTGTAGAAGGACATCCGGGCCATCTCGAAGTGCATGACTGCCTGGGTTGTCCACTGTATTTCCAGGACAAGCCCTGGGGCCTGATTACCCTGGATTCCCTGGACCCCTCGCGCTTTGGCAGTGTCGATCTGGACAATCTGCAAGCGTTCGCCAGCCTGGCCGCCGCGACCGTCATGGCCAGTGAGCGGATCAAACAGCTGGCGCGCGGCTTTGAAGATCAACGCCAACTGGCTGAAGTCTATAAACGTGCGGCTGGCGGTCGAAGTCCTCGGGAATTGATCGGGCAGAGCGCCGTACACAAGCGGATGCAGCAGGAGATCCAGCTGGTCGGCAACAGCGCCTTGTCGGTGTTGATCACCGGCGAAACCGGGGTCGGCAAGGAACTGGTGGCCGAGGCCATTCATATGAGTTCGCCACGCGCCCAGAAGCCGCTGATCAGCCTTAACTGCGCCGCGCTGCCGGAAATGCTGGTGGAGAGCGAGCTGTTCGGCCATGTCAAAGGCGCATTTTCCGGTGCCGTGAACGGCCGCAGCGGCAAATTCGAACTGGCCGATGGCGGCACCATTTTTCTCGATGAAGTTGGCGAGTTGCCGCTTCCCGTTCAATCCAAGCTGTTGCGGGTATTGCAAAGCGGCCAGTTGCAGCGGGTCGGTTCAGATCAGGAACACCATGTGGATGTGCGAATCATCGCCGCTACCAACCGGGATCTGGCCGAGGAAGTGCGCAGCGGCCGCTTCCGGGCGGATCTGTATCATCGATTGAGTGTTTACCCGCTGTTGGTGCCGCCATTGCGCGAGCGGGGCCGCGACGTCCTGCTGCTCGCGGGCTTCTTCCTTGAAGAGAACCGCGCCCGCATGGGGCTGCGTAGCCTGCGCTTGAATGTCGACGCGCAGAAATTGCTGGTCAGCTACACCTGGCCGGGCAATGTGCGCGAGCTCGAACACTTGATCAGCCGCGCAGTGC
Source organism: Pseudomonas sp. CFII64 (assembly GCF_000416235.1). Classification (GTDB taxonomy): domain Bacteria; phylum Pseudomonadota; class Gammaproteobacteria; order Pseudomonadales; family Pseudomonadaceae; genus Aquipseudomonas. Next base: position 139,432 of record NZ_ATLO01000010.1, read on the forward strand.
TCAAATCCCTTTCGGCCCACAAGGAGCGTCCGCGCATTCTGACCATTGAGGCTGCCGCGCTGGGCCTGAATGATGAAGTCGCCGTCAGCCATTCCTCGGCCCCGGCAGTCCCCGCAACCGTCGTGGCCGGCGGCACGCTCAAGGATTCAGTCGACGCGTTCCAATGCCGGGTGATCGAGGAGGCTTTGGCCCGCCATCAGGGTAAATGGGTCGATGTCGCCCGTGAGATGGGCCTCGACCGCGCCAACCTCAGCCGCCTGGCCAGGCGCCTGGGAATCCGCTAGGGCGCGCCAGCACCGTTGACAGGTATCGTGGAGAACCGCGCTGTGTACTGATTGATCATTTGGTCAAAAAAGACTGAATTTTTCCCTCGGGCCAAAGGTCATCTACTGCTCTAAACAAACAGTATGAGGCACTGCCTGGATGTCCCAGTACAAACATTACCGAATTGATTACCTGTTCAACGGCGCCTTCAAATCGTTCTATATCAGCGCTGAACGCATGGACAATGCCGAAGCCTGGCATCACGCAAGCGTCGATGCCGGCATTGCCCGCATCCCTAAATATCGTCTGGAAAAGGTCGCCCGCGTGTCCAAGCCTTACGCCGAACACTTCGGTGTTACCGACGTCGAGTGGGCACAAAGTTGATGCCCGGTGCCGGCCGCCCTTCGATGGGTGTGGCCGGCGACCATTAGGCTGTCAGGGGCAGGGATCTGCGCTTTCTAATGCTTGTCCCGCCCGGCATGAAAATCGCCTTTTTCCGGCACCAGTTCCGTTCCCGGCTCAAACCCGGCTTCCGGGTCGTCCTCTTCGCTGATCGGGTCTGGAACGGTTTCGGGAAAGGTCACTTCATCGGGATCGACATCTGGATTTTCCGGGCGGGAACCGGCCATGGTGCACCTCATCTGTGGATTGGTCAGGATCGGGTATCGGTTTGGATGGTCAGGCATTCAACCGGTTCACTTCAGTTGATTACCGGCAGCTTGCACCACCCGCCGGTAACCCTCGTCACGCATCAGCGGTGAGCGATATTTTCCAGTGCCAGGTTGCGGGTGCGCGGGCCGAAGGTGCTGATGGTGATGATCACGATCAACATGCTGCTGACGATAAACGCCAACACCCCCGGTGTGCCGAAATGCTCCAGAAAGAAGCCGATCAACAAACTGCTGAACACGGTTGATAAGCGACTGAACGAGTAACAGAAACCCACTGCACGGGCGCGAATGTTGGTCGGGAACAATTCACCCTGATACGAGTGATAACTGAAGCTCAGCCAGGCATTGCAGAAGGTGATCATCACGCCGCAAAACACCAGGCCTACTGCTGAAGTCTGAAACGCAAACAGGGTGCCGAAGATCATCGAGCCCAACGCCGAGCCGACGATCTGCCATTTGTTCTCATAACGATTGGCAAACTTCACGAACAGCAGCGGACCCAGCGGATAGGCGAGGGTGATCACGAAGGCATAACCCAGGCTGTGGGTGAGGCTGACGCCCTGGCCGGTAAGCAATGCTGGCAGCCAGTTGCCAAAGCCGAAGAAGCCGATGGCCTGGAAAATATGGAACACGATCAGCATCAATGCCCGACGACGATAAGGAGGCTTCCAGATATCGGCGAAACGCCCACGACCTTCGACAGCAACCACTTCCGGCTCGGGCACGTCCAGCGGTTTGCCGTGTTCACGCAGACACTTGGCTTCAATGTCATCCATGATGCGTTCGGCTTCGTCGAAGCGCCCATGCTGGGCGAGCCAGCGCGGTGACTCGGGAAGGCGCGAGCGCAACCACCAGATGAACAGCGCGAAAACAGCGCTGGCCAGCACCACCCAGCGCCAGCCGGAAATCCCGAACGGTGCTTGCGGCACCAGCCACCAGGACATCAGGGCAAGGGCCGGCACCGAAAGGAACTGGATAAAAAACGCGAAGGCAAATGCCGAACTGCGGATGCGCTTGGGCACCAGCTCCGACAGGTAAGCGTCAATGGTCACCAACTCGATACCCAAACCGATACCCACCAGAAAGCGCATGCAAATGATGCCCAGCGCGGAACTCTGTACGCCCATGAGCACGGTGGCGACGGTGTACCAGATCAGCGCGAAGGTAAAGATGGCCCGGCGTCCGAAACGGTCGGCAATCGGGCTAAGCAGGCTGGCACCGAGAAACAACCCGAGAAAGGTCGCCGAGGCAAAGGCGGCCTGATCGGAAAAGCCGAATACGCCTTGTGCACCGTTGGCAAAGATACCGTCACGCAGCAGACCCGGACTGATGTAGGCGGTCTGGAATAAATCGTAAAGCTCGAAAAAGCCGCCGATGGACAACAGCGCGATCAGACGCCAGATCGTCGCGACGGCTGGCAAGCGATCAATGCGCGCGCTGATGGACGCTGCACGAACAGGATCAACCCCATCGGATTGGATTTGCGGCGTCACGCTGTCCGCCGGTGATAAAGAGGTCATGGGTCAGATTCCGGAATTGCGGGATCCCACATGATAGAGCTTTTACATTTTGAAATGATTGTTTAGATCGGTTGGTTATAGCGAATCTTGGCTGTTAATTGCGAAAAAGTCGGGAATTTAAGGTTTTTATGCCGAACGGTCGCTCGGAGTTGAGCTCCGCTGCTATACCGATTTTGGGGCTCCGTTGGCCGGATGCTGGGCAACTAAGCTGAACCTCGGCGTTAAACCTGTAGTCAGCCCATTACCTACCACCTGTGAGGAAGCAGCTTCTATGGCGACTATGAAAGCGATAAGGATTCACCAGTTTGGTGATTCGAGTGTGCTGCGACTCGAATTTATTGAAATCCCTCATCCGCAAGTGGGCGAAGTATTGGTAAAAATTGCCGCTGCGAGCGTGAACCCGGTGGACTACAAGATTCGACAAGGCGAATTTCCGCCGGTCGGCGAAGAGAAGTTGCCCATCACCCTGGGTCGGGATTTCTCCGGCGTTGTGGAGCAGGTGGGCAGTGGTGTGGGAAGTTTTGCCAAAGGCGATCGGGTTTTCGGGATGGTCGGCGGTGATGCCAGCTATGCGGAGTACGCCGTGATCAAGGTCGAGCATTTGGCAAAGATTCCGGAAAATTTTGATTTCATTCATGCTGCGGCCGTGCCTTTGGCGGCGCAGACCGCGTGGCAGGCGTTATTCGATCACGGCCATCTTGAGGCGGGGCAGCGGGTGTTGATCCAGGGCGCCAGCGGAGGCGTCGGGCACTTTGCCGTGCAACTCGCAGCGGCCAAGGGCGCGATGGTCTACGCCACCGGTTCGGGAAAAAGCGCGCAGTTGATCAGTACACTGGGCGCGGACCGGGTCATCGATTACACCAAAGAACGTTTCGAGGATGTGTGCGCGGATATGGATCTGGTGGTCAACCTGGTGTCCGGCGAAATGCAGCAGCGGTCCTGGGCGGTATTGCGACCTGGCGGCATTCTGGTTTCTACCTTGAACGAGCCGGTTCGAAATCGACCTGACGCGTATGGCAAGAACAGCTGCTTTTTTCTGGTAGAGCCCAGCGGTAGGCAGCTCGCAGATATCGCGCAGTTGATAAAGGGCGAGCTGGTCAGCGTGAAGGTCAACGTCACTTTCCCGCTGAAAAGCGCAGCGGCGGCTCAGGATTACCTGGAAAAATCCCACATTGAGGGCAAGGTGGTTCTGACTGTCGATGGGTGAGGGTTGACTGCGCTGCCTGTGGAGCACAAAGCAATCCGTAGGATCGGCTTTAGCCGGGAGGAAGCAGGTAGATTCGCTGCAGTTGCATGGTCAGACCCTCCGCCCTCCCGGCTAAAGCCGGTCCTACGGGATGTAGTCAACTTCAAAGGGGGGGTCTGATGGGGATCAAGACGGTCTCTTCACGACGAAGGCAGCGATATTTTGCGTATCAAGATATGTCGCAAAACTTTAACATCGACACCCCGTTCCGCTGCCCGTCTGGTCCCCGTGAAGTTCAAACTGCCCACCACCGCCACTGCACCGTTTTGTCCGTCTGCGGTCACCGACAGCGTCGCCATCCCCGCCAATGCCTCTCTGGCGCGCAAGATGCTGCTGTTTGTCGGCCCCGGCCTGTTGGTTTCCATCGGCTAAATGGACCCCGGCAACTGGGCGACCGCCATCGAGGCTGGCTCGCGCTTCGGTTATTCGCTGCTGTTTGTGGTGGTGCTGGCGAGTCTGTCGGGCATGGTGTTGCAGAACTTGTGCTCGCGGCTGGGCATCGCCACCGGGCGCGACCTTGCGCAGTTGTCCGCGGCGCGTTACAGCCCGCGCGTCGCGAAAGGTCAGTGGTTATTGGCGGAGCTGTCGATTGTCGCCACCGACCTTGCCGAGGTATTGGGCGCGGCGTTGGCCTTTCATCTGTTACTCGGCGTGTCGATCACTGTCGGCGTGGCGCTGACCGCCTTCGATACGCTGATCGTGCTAGCCTTGCAAGGCGCCAACTTCCGACGTCTGGAGGCCATCGTCCTGGGATTGATCGCGACCATCGGCGCCTGTTTTACGGTTGAGCTGATCCTCATCAAGCCATTCTGGCCGGACGTCTTTGCCGGGCTGAAACCCAGTTGGGATGTGCTCAGTGGCCAAGAGCCGCTGTACATCGCCATCGGTATCCTCGGCGCGACCGTCATGCCGCACAACCTCTACCTGCATTCGTCAGTGGTGCAGACCCGTGTCAACGGCAGCGATAACGCCAGCAAGGCCAGCGCAATCAAATTCGCCCGCTTCGACACCATTGCATCCTTGAGCCTGGCCTTGCTGATCAACGCTGCGATCCTGATTCTGGCGGCGGCTGCATTTCATCAGAGCGGGCATACCGAGGTGGTGGAAATTCAGGACGCTTATCACTTGCTTGATCCCTTGGTGGGCGGTGCCGTGGCCAGCGTACTGTTTGGCATTGCCTTGCTGGCGGCTGGGCAAAGCTCGACGTTTACCGGCACCATTGCCGGCCAGGTGGTCCTTGAAGGTTTCTTGCAGGCGAAGATTCCCTGCTGGCAGCGGCGCTTGATCACCCGCGTCCTGGCGTTGATTCCGGCCCTGATCGGCGTGATGTGGCTCGGTGATAGCTCGGTGGGCAAGATGCTGGTGCTCAGTCAGGTGGTGCTCAGCCTGCAACTGCCATTCGCCCTCTGGCCGTTGATTCGCTTCACCAGCGACCGGCATTTGATGGGGCCGTTCGTCAACAGCCGGTTGGTGCAGACTGCCGCCTGGAGCCTGTTCGGCCTGATCTCGGCGGCGAACCTGACGCTGCTGTGGTTCTGGATCAGCTGATTTCGACCTGAACTCCCCGGGCGCCTTTGACTCACAACCCTGTCAGCCAATCAGGCGTCTGCGAGCAGGAGCGAGTTTTTTGAAAGTCGAAAGTGCAAGTATTCCCGGCGCTGAACGGCAAAGGGGCAAGGTTTTCGAGACCGATCTGCCCGCGCGTCTTGATCGTCTTCCCTGGGGTCGTTTCCACACGTTGCTGGTCTTTGCGCTGGGTATTACCTGGCTGCTGGACGGCCTGGAAGTGACGCTGGCCGGTTCGGTTTCGGGCGCGCTCAAGTCCAGCGAACTGTTGCAGATGTCCAACAGCGAAATCGGCCTGGCGGGCGGGGTTTATATCGCCGGCGCTGTGCTGGGTGCCTTGTTTTTTGGCTGGCTGACCGATCGCCTCGGGCGTCGCAAGTTGTTCTTCGTCACCTTGATACTCTACGTCGGCGCCACGGCGGCCACCGCATTTTCCTGGAATGTCGCGAGTTTTCTGCTGTTTCGCTTTCTCACCGGGATGGGCATCGGCGGTGAGTACACGGCGATCAACTCGACCATTCAGGAATTCACCCCGGCGCGCTACCGTGGCTGGGTGGACCTGACCATCAATGGCACCTTCTGGTTGGGCGCGGCATTGGGCGCGGCTGGCTCGATTGTCTTGCTCGATCCGCAATGGGTTGGCGGCGATCTAGGCTGGCGGCTGTGCTTCGGCATTGGCGCGGCACTCGGGCTGATCATCCTGTTCATGCGCCTGTGGCTGCCGGAAAGCCCGCGCTGGTTGTTGATCCACAATCAGGCCGATGAAGCGCGACGCATCGTCGAGCAGATCGAAGCAGGCATGATCAAACAGGGTCGCCGATTGCCCGCCGTCACCAGCAAGCCGTTGCGTTTGCACGCCAGGGATCACACACCGCTGGGGGAAATATTCCAGACCTTGTTCGTCAAATTTCGCCAGCGGGCGTTGGTCGGCATGACGCTGCTGACGGCCCAGGCCTTCTTCTACAACGCGATTTTCTTCACTTACGCGCTGGTGCTGACTGATTTTTACCAGGTTCCCGCTGAGCAGGTCGGCTGGTATGTGTTGCCGCTGGCCTTGGGCAATTTTTGCGGCCCGTTGCTGCTGGGGCGCTTGTTTGATGTGATTGGCCGCCGGGTGATGATCAGCCTGACCTACGGAATCTCCGGCGTGCTGCTGGCCATCTGCGGGTATTTGTTTCAGCAAGGCGTGCTGGATGTGACGCAGCAGGCGATTGCCTGGATGGTGATCTTCTTCTTCGCTTCAGCCGCAGCCAGTTCGGCCTACCTGACAGTCGCCGAAACCTTTCCCCTGGAGATTCGTGCTTTGGCGATTGCCGTGTTCTACGCCTTCGGCACCGGGCTGGGTGGAATTATCGGGCCCAGCCTGTTCGGTTACCTGATCCAGACCCATGACCGCAGCAATGTGCTGATCGGTTATTTGATCGGGGCGGGGCTGATGATTGTGGCTGCAGTTGTTCAGGGGATCTGGGGCGCAGCGGCCGAACGCAAGTCGCTGGAACAGGTGGCCAGGCCGCTGTCGCAAGCTCAGGATTGAGCGCAGGGCGGTTGACGTTGGGCGGTTAGTGCAGGGCGAACAGGGCGCCGCGCTTGGTCAGCAGAATGTGATCGGCGGAGAGGAAGAGCAGACCCAATGGATCACTGAGAACGCCATAGATGAAGTTGCCGGTGATCATGTCCAGCTCAAACAAGTCTCTGAGCCCCAGAAGGTTATCTTCTGCATCCCCGCGCAGGGCCAGTGACGAGCTGTAATCAACAATCGACAGCTGAGCGATCAGTGACTGCAGTAAGACTGAATTGCTCTCGATAGACATGGCGTAACCCTGAATGCATAGCGTACAGATTGCAACGCTATGCAGGTGGGAAGCCTGTTATCGCCGTTGGTTCAGTTGCTTATCACTAAACTGGACCAAAGGTACTGACGCGGGCCTGAATCAAGGCTTGATCCGATCCGCAACGGTTCTCAGATCATCGACCGTATCTTGCAGCTTGATGACCTGCTGGCTCACATCAGCAGCATCCCTGGCGTGGATCGAATGCTGAAGAAAGACCGCATGGCCGGCCAGGTTCAGGGAAATACTTTCCAGATCATTTGCGGTTGTTTGCAGGTCTTTCTGAATGTCTTTCAAGGATCATTGCTCGCAATTACGACTCAAAGCCGAATCGTTTCGGCCATTGAGGTCAGCAGGGTTTCAGGTTTTATTTGCTGCGCGCCTTGGCCTCGGCAGCCAGGCATTCCAGAGCGAACTGCTCGGTGTAGGTCATCTGGATCGGGGTTGTCTCGCCCTTGACGGTACGTTCGCCTTCCAGGATGTAACGCATGCGTTTTTCGGTGACGCCAATGCGCTTGGCGATCCAGGAGGGCGTCTGACCGATGCGGCTGATCAGTTTGTCAGCGTATTCGGTGGCCGGGTTGTAATGTTCAGCGTTGGGGGTCATGTCGCGTCCAGATAAAGTGTTGCGGCGATGGCATCGCATTCCGGCGACATAGTGCTTGAATCAGCAACCCATGTCTCCTGCGGGCGGTCAGCAAATCAGCTGATCACTCGTCTTCCTGTTCAGAGTACGAGTCCAGCAGCGCTGCCAGGGCCAGGGTGCGTTGCAGCCCGGAAGTCGTCGCCATGATTTCGGCGACCGCAGCAATGGCGGCTGCCTTGGCTTCGGCGCGCTCTGCGTCGGTATTGTTAAGCGTGGCGTCCTGCGCGGCTTCGATGATCGATTGCTCAAAGCTGTTCATAGGTGTGCTCGGCAAGGAAAGGTTTTCCGGATAAGGCTCTGAAACGGCTACAGCTGCACATCATTGACAGGCTCCAGGCGCGGCGGGGCGGGTTCGTCGAGCATGTCCAGCACCGAGATTTCGATGTCACGGCACAGTGCGTTCAACGGCAGATCATTGGGTTGGGTGTCGAAAGGGTCGGCGATCTGGTCGCCCAGCGCGTCCAGTCCGAAAAAAGTATAAGCCAATACCAGCACCGCAAACGGCGTAAACCAGCCGATGCTGTCCACCAGGCAAAACGGCAGCAGGAAGCAATAGACATGCACGATGCGGTGCAGCATCAGAATGTAAGGGTAGGGGATTGGCGTATTGCTGATGCGTTCGCAGCCGCCCAACACGTAGGACAAGCGGTTCAGTTGCTGATCCATGTCGGCTTTCAACGGGTCACCGATGCTGCTTTGCCGCGCTTGTTCCATCAGCCGTTGGCCGATCAGGCCCAGCAGCACGCTCGGCGGGTTTTCCTTGTCGAAGGTGGCGCGTTGCAGCGCGGGCTCCAGTAGCCGACAGCTGTCCTCACCGGGCTTTTCGCCACGCAGCCAGTCCTTGAGCAAGTAGCTGAAGGCAATCAGCGAATCGAGGAGGGCGCGTCGTTCGGTGGACGGCAGGTTAGGCATCATGCTCAGGTTTTGCCGGGTCAGGTTGCGGGTCACAATGGACAGCTCGGACCACAACGTGCGCGCTTCCCAGAACCTTTGGTACGCCACGGTATTGCGAAAGCCAAGAAAGATCGCCAGGGTCAGGCCCCACAGGGTGAATGGCGTTGCAGTCAGCACTACTTTGTAATCGAACAGCTTGCCGTGGGTCGCGACCACCACCGAACTGATCAGCATCGTGAACAGAACTTTGGGCCAGATCGCCGGCACGATAGTGCCGCGGATGGCAAATAACAGCGCCCAAAGGGACGGTTTCTGTGGGCGGGTAATCATTGCGCAGCTCTGTCTGGGAAAACAATCCCGGCAATTCTGCCCTATCGGCGCCAGATGATCAGCATTTGCGTTGCCTGGCGGCGGGTTTTTTGCACACGGCTGGGTAATTTTCTTCAATACGCTGCGCATGCTCATCTTTACCCTGATCGACTCATTTTCGGGTTCAGTCAGGGTATTCAGATGAGTGTGTTTCTTTCCATGGCCGCCTTTGCGCTGGCTTCGTCGATCACGCCGGGCCCGGTCAATATTGTTGCCTTGAGTTCGGGAGCGAGATTCGGTCTCGGACCGGCGTTGCAACATGTGACCGGCGCAACGCTGGGCTTCACGTTATTGCTGGTGTTGACCGGTTTCGGCTTGCATGAGGTGTTGATTCAGTGGCCGTTCCTGACTGAAGGGATCAAGTGGGCAGGGGTGGCTTTTCTGTTGTACATGGCGTGGAAACTGGCCCGAGACGACGGCCGCTTAAGCGTCGATCAGGCCGGTGACCGGCCGACCATGCTGTACGGCGCGATCATGCAATGGCTCAATCCCAAGGCCTGGCTAGCGTGTATTGCCGGGATGGGTGCCTTTGCCGCCAGCGGTGAAGCGCGGCTGATCTGGCAGTTTGCCGCGATCTACCTGGTGGTTTGTTATTTGTCTCTGGCGTGCTGGGCGTTTGCCGGGACTTTCCTGCGCCACTATTTAAGCAGCGCGCTGGGCATTCGCGTGTTCAACCGTTGCATGGCCTTGCTGCTGGTGGGCTGCGCCTGGTATCTGCTGGCCGCTTAAAGCTTGTATTGGCCTGGCGTCGCGGCGAGATGCTTTTTGAAAGCCCGTTGAAAATGCGCCTGATCGGCAAAGCCGGTTTCCTGGGCAACATCGGCAATCAAACGACCGCTTTTGAGCTGGGTGCGGGCGTGTTGAATCCGTCGATTGATCAGGTAGGCATGGGGCGTCATGTGGTAGCGCTGCTCGAAGGCGCGAATCAGGTACGACGCCGATATATTTGCAGCGTTGCAGATATCGTCGAGGCTGATCGCGGCCTTGAAGTGATCGTTGATGTACTGCTCAGCCCGTTCTACGCGATTCACCGGTTGATCGACCTGCAGCACGGCACTGCCCAGTGTCTGTTGCATCAGGGTGAAGAAGGTAACCGCAGCACATTGCTTGCCGAGCACATCCGTTTCGGCGTCGATCAAGGTGGCGTACAGCTGATTGATCCCTCGATATAACTCAACGGAGCTGCTGTGCGTCTGGGCAATGGGCTGGAAATCGAGATTGGCGTCCATCCCCAGCTCATGCTGAAGGTTTCGTAGCCACAGGCTGTCGACGTACAGCATCAGGTACGACCAATGCTGGTCGGCAATCGGGTTGCAGGCATGCACATCACCTGGATTCATCAGCACCACAGTGCCGCTTTGCACGCGCTGGCGGGTTTTCTCATGCAGGTAAGTGCTTTGCCCGGCGGTAATTGCGCCGATGGAAAACACCTCATGAGAGTGTTTGGCATAGCAAAGCTTGCGCCCATCGCCCACCGAGCGCGCCTCGATGAAAGGCAAGCGCGCGTCGCGCCAGAAAAACGGTGCGGCCGAGTGATCGGCGTTTTGCTGGTCCATGCCGGGTGAGTCCCAAGGAGTCATGTGGATAAGTGAGATTAGCCTATCTCGCATTCAAGCGGCATTGTGCAACTCGAGCAACCCCTGAAACCAGTCCATGAACACCCGACAGCGTTCCGGCAAGTGACGGCGATGGGCGTACACCAGGGAAATTTTCATCGGGGCGGGACGAAACTCAGGCAGGATTTCAATCAAGTCGCCGCGCAACAGATGTTTACGCATGCCCATGCGCGGCGACTGGACGATGCCCAGATTGCCCAGACAGGCGGCTTCATAAGCCTGAACATTATTGACGGTCACACTGTGGGGCATTGCCACTGTGCAGGTTTTGTCTTGATCCTGGTATTCGAAGTGCGCAGTGCTCGCGCCGAACGCCATCACATAGTTGATCAAACGGTGCTGCTGCAACTCCGCGAGGCTGGTCGGCACGCCATATTGCCGCGCATAACCGGCACCGACGCAATTGACCATCGACAAGTCGCCCAGGTTGCGCGCCACCAGATGCGAGTCCGGCAGCTCGCCGATGCGCAAGACGCAATCGAAGCCTTCGCGCACCAGATCGACCCGCCGATCCGTGCTGCTTATTTCCAGATCGATCCCTGGATGCAGGCTCAGAAATTCACTCAGGCGCGGCAGGAGAATGTTGTGTGCCATGGCGGTGGGCATATCGACTCGCAACCGACCGCTGAGCATTGCATCGTTGCGGAACAAGCCTTCAAGCTCATCCATTTGCGCCAGCATGTCCTTGCTGCGTTCGTACAAAAGCTGTCCATCAGGCGTGACCTGAACCCGGCGCGTGGTGCGCAATAACAAGCGCGTGCCAAGCAGTTCTTCGAGGACCTGGACCTGTTCGGACACGGTCGAGCGCGGCAGGCCCAAGGCTTCGCTGGCCTGGGTGAAGCTCGAAAGCTCGGCAACGCGCACGAAGGTGCGCAACAGTTCGAGTTTGTTCATGGATTGGCAAACCTGTGAGTCGGGCTAATTGTTCGGTTGAGGCGACTAGTTATTTCGATTTTTCACAGTTTATCGCGTGTGTAGCGAACAATAGACTCGTTCCCACTCCCTGACCACTCCCTATGAGGAATGCCCCATGAACAAGAAAATCGCTCTGATCACCGGCGCCAGTCGCGGCCTTGGCAAAAGCACGGCGTTGCATCTTGCGGCTCAAGGTGTGGATGTCATCGGCACTTATTACAGCAAGCAGGCCGAAGCCCAAGCGGTGGTCGCTGAAATTGAGGCGCTTGGTGGTCGTGCACACATGTTGCAGCTGGATGTCAGCGACAGCAGCAGCTTCGATGCTTTCAGCGCGCAACTTGCCCAGACGCTTGGGGACGTTTTCCAGGTCAGTCAGTTTGATTTTCTGGTCAACAATGCGGGCGTCGGCATTTACAACAGCTTCGCTGAAACCAGCGAGGCGCAGTTCGATCAGTTGGTTGATATTCACTTCAAAGGGCCGTTTTTCCTGACCCAGAAACTGCTGCCATTGCTGGCTGACGGCGGGCGCATCGTCAACGTTTCCAGCGGACTTGCGCGTTTCAGCCTGGTTGGCTACGCGGCCTATGCCTCGATGAAAGGTGCCATCGAAGTCTGGACCCGTTACCTGGCCAAGGAACTGGGACCACGCGGCATCAACGTCAACGTGCTGGCGCCTGGCGCGATTGCGACTGACTTTGGCGGCGGAGCAACGCGCGACAATCCTGAGGTCAACCAAATGATCGCCTCCAGCACCGCACTGGGACGTGTCGGCGAAGCCGATGATATCGGTGCAGCGATCAGCATGTTGCTGGGTGACGGCGGGAAATGGATCAACGGGCAGCGGATCGAGGCGTCAGGCGGGATTTTTCTCTAAAACCTGTAGGGGCCAACAAGTTGGCCCCTACAGGCTGTTATTTAGTGACCGGCACGATCTCGGTGATCTGGCCGTTGGTGGTCTGCACCATCACGTACTTGTCATTGATCTTGACCCATTGGGCTTCTTTGGACGGCTCTTTCAAGCCACGCTTGCTCCAGTCCTTCAGCGCGGCGTCGGGGCGCTGGAATTTGGCAGGAGCGCGGTCGCCTTTTTCCAGGTCGCGGATATTCTCTTTGGATTGTTCAACTGTCGGTTCAGACTTTTCCTGAGCCTGGACGGCGACACTGGTGACAGAAACGCAGCCAAGAATAGCCAGACAAGCGATGAGCGATTTACGGTTCATAAGTAGTTCCTGATGTGCTAACGGCTCAGTGCGTAATGCTCTGTTCGTGTAGCTAGGACCACCGCTGTCAAAAAACATTCGGTTTGAAGATGCCGTTCGCCCCAACTGCACACAGGCGAACGGCGCGTGGATCAGTTTTGCAGTTCAGCCGCGACGGTCTGTGCCAGCGGCACGGTCTGGCGACCGATCAGCGAACTGAGCTGATGCCCCTCATCGAACAGCGCGCCCTTGGACGCGCCGGCATCCGAGTCGCTCAACAACGCCGCGACGAAATTCGGCAGACCCGCCTGAATCAACGCGGCTTTGAAGTCAGCTTCAGGCAGGTCGGTATAGCCGATGGCTTGGCCGGTCTGCTTCGACAATTCAGTGGCAAACTCAGCGAGCGTGTAGGAATCGTCTCCGGCCAATTCGTAGCTGCGACCCGCCTGATTGTCCTCGGCCGTCAACACTGCCACCGCCGCAGCGGCGTAATCAGCTCGCGGCGCGGAACTGATCCGGCCATTGCCGGCGCTGCCGAACACCGCGCCATGCGCCAGCGCGCCGGGGATGCCGGCCGTGTAGTTTTCCGTGTACCAGCCGTTACGCAGCAGCACGAAAGGCAGGCCTGATTTGTGCAGCGCCGCCTCGGTCTGACGATGTTCGACGGCCACGCTCAAGGGTGAAGAATCGGCGCGCAGCACACTGGTATAAGCGAGCAGTTGCACGCCGACGCGCTTGGCGGCATCGATCACGGCCTGGTGCTGCGCCGCACGTTGGCCCAGTTCACTGGAGGAGATCAGCAGCAGCTTTTCTGCACCTTTGAATGCGCTGTCCAATGTTTCTGGCCTGGCATAGTCGGCATGCCGGACCTTGACGCCCAGGGCAATCAGGTCGGCGGCTTTTTCCGGGCTGCGCACGGCCGCGACGATCTGCGCGGCCGGGACGACCATGAGCAATTGTTCGATGACCAGGCGGCCGAGTTGGCCGGTTGCACCTGTGACGACGTACATGGCAGATTTCCTTGCTAGGCATTTAAAGAAGCCCAAGCATAAGCATCATGCTAACCTTTCGTAAGTACGTACAAAAAGGTAAGTGTCATGACGCAACGTGAAACGGTTCCCACAGAGTTCTGTTCGACCCTCATGCAAGCCCGTTCCGGGGAGCTGATGGCCACCGATTGCCCATCAAGAATTATCCTCAGCCATGTCTGTAGCCGCTGGGGCGTATTGGTCCTGGTGGTGCTGCGCGGCGGCATGCATCGCTTCAGCGAACTGCGGCGCAAGATCGGCGGTGTCAGCGAGAAAATGCTGTCGCAAACCCTGCAGAATCTGGAACACGATGGCTTTGTCGAGCGCAAGGCGCTGCCCGTGGTGCCACCCCACGTCGAATACCGGTTGACGCCTTTGGGGGAAGAAGTGGCGTTGCAGGTCGATACGTTGGCGAGCTGGATCGAAGGGAATCTGCCAAGAATCATGGAGGCGCGGGGTCTGTAGGATTTTATTCCGAACAAAAAAATGCCCGGCCTCATCACAAGGCCGGGCATTTTTCATTGCGGCGTTTTACTTGGGCTGCAATTGCTCGCGCACAGCCTTGACGTCCGCGCTGGACACGGCCGGTGCCGCGTTGCCCCAGCTGTTGCGCACGTAAGTCAGGACGTTGGCGACGTTGTCGTCGGACAGCGCCCAACCCAGGGATGGCATCGCCGGTGCGGTCGGAGCTGCATCGGTGGCGCCAGCGCGGCTGCCGGCCAGCACAACACGGATCATTGACGATGCATCGGCACCGTTGACCAATGGCGCCATGGCCAGTTTCGGGAACAGGTTTTCTGCGCCTTCACCGTTGCCGACGTGGCACGCCGAGCAGCGATCAGCGTAGATCGCCTTGCCCGCGACCATTGCGCTGTCGGTCGCCGCCAGGGCTTTGGGCGGATTGGCGGGCTTGCTGCCGTCCTTGAGGAACACCGCAACCGCCATCAAGTCTTCGTCTTTCCAGTGCTGGGAAGAGTGCTCGACTTCTTCGGCCATGGGGCCGGAGGCGATGTCGAAGCGGTTGGCACCGGTTTTCAGGTACTTGACGATGTCGTCCTCGGACCAGCTGCCAATGCCGCTGTGAGCGTCGGCGGTGATGTTCGGCGCGACCCAGTTCTGCAGGTTGGCGCCACCGAGGAACTGGTCGTTTTTGTCACCGCCCGTCAGGCTTTTCGGCGTGTGACAGGTGCCGCAGTGACCCAGGCCTTGCACCAGATACGCGCCACGGTTCCACTGCTCGGTCTTCTTCGGATCAGCCTTGAACTCGCCTTCCTGGAAGTTCAACAGGTTCCAGCCCAACAAACTTGTGCGAATGTTGAACGGGAAGGGCAGCTGATTGGTTTCGACCTTGTTGTCCGCAGGCTCGATGGTTTGCAGATAGGCCCAGATCGCCTGATTGTCCTGACGCAGCACCTTGGTGTAAGCGGTGTACGGCATCGCGCCGTACAGACGCTTGCCGTCCAGGCCGTGACCTTTGGACATGGCGTTCTGGAAATCTTCGAAGCTCCAGCGACCAATGCCGTTGACTGGATCAGGGGTGATGTTGGCACCCAACAGTTTGCCGAACGGCGTGTCCAGCACGACGCCACCGGAAAACGCCGGTTTGCCGGGCAGGGTGTGGCAAGCCGTGCAGTCGCCCAATGTCGTCAGGTAGCGGCCTTTTTCCACCAGATTGTAGGAATCGGCACCGGTGGCACCGTGTGCAACGTTGAGGGCCAGGCCCAGCACGCCTGCGCAAACCGAAAGAAGAGTCTTCATACGGTGATCATCTCCCCAGGGCGTTTCAGGTAGCGGGTGCGAATCGCATCGGCGGCCTTGAAGGCCAGCGCCGCAACGGTGCCGGTGGGGTTGTAGCCGGGGTTCTGCGGGAAGGCGGAGGAGCCGACCACGAATAGATTCGGCACGTCCCAGACTTGCAGGTATTTGTTCACCGAGCTGGTCTTCGGATCGGCGCCCATGATGAAGCCGCCAACGATGTGCGAAGACTGATACGGCGCGCTGTTCCAGTGACCGGTTTGCGCGCTCGGGACCATTTGCCGCGGGTTCATGCTCTTGGCGATTTCCTGGACTTTACCGGTGACGTACGCGGCCATCTTGCGATCGTTTTCCGGGAAGTCGAAGGTAATGCGCAACAGCGGCCGACCCAGTGGATCTTTGTAGGTCGGGTCCAGCGACAGGTAGTTGGTGCGTGTCGAATAGCTGCTGGCTTCGCAACCGATGGACATGGTGCTGGCGTAGTTCTTCACGGTCGCCTGTTTCCATGCCGCGCCCCAGGCCGGAGTGCCGGGTGGCAAAGGCCGCGAGTCGATGGGCGCTGCGCCAATCGGTGTGACCCGGGTGCTGCCGCCGCCGACAAAACCAAGTCCCGAATGGTCGAAGTTGTCGTTGTTGAATTCGTCGATGCCCATGCCGATGGCGCCGCCACCGATAAACGGGTTGAAGTTCTTGTCGTCGAAGAACATCCGCACGCTGTTGGCGGTCTGGTACGCGTAGTTGCGGCCCGTGGTGCCGGTATTGGTGACCGGATCGTAAGGCTTGCCCACGCCGGAAAGCAGCATCAGGCGCACGTTTTCGAAGATGAACGCGCTGATCACCACCAGGTCGGCCGGTTGCTCGAACTCGTCACCGTTGGCGTCGACAAAGATGATCCCGGTCGCTCGCTTGCCGGTGCTGTCCATGGTCACGCGCAGCACTTCGCAGTTGGTTTTGGCGGTGAAGTTCGGCTTGCGAATCAGTACTGGCAACACCGTGGTGATCGCGCTGGCCTTGGAGTAGTTGGCGCAACCGTAGTTGGTGCAGAAACCACAGAAGGTACAAGCGCCCATGGTCACGCCAAGGGAGTTGGTGTAGGCACGGGACACCAGCGCTGACGGCACCGGGAACGGCTTGTAACCCAGATTGCGCGCGGCTTCGGCGAACAGCGTTGGCGCGTAGGTCTGCTCGGTGGGCGGGTTCGGGTATTCCTCGGAACGTGCGCCTTCGAAGGTATTGCCGCCTTCCTGGATCACGCCCTTGATGTTGCCAGCCTTGCCGGAAACGCCGGCCAGACGGTCGAACTTGGTGTAGAACGGCTCCATCTCTTCCCAATCGGTGCCCCAGTCTTGCAGGGTCAGTTCCGGGGACAGCTCTTTGCCGTAACGCTCGGTCAGATAGCTGTGCAGACGAAATTCGTGGGGCTGGAAGCGGAAGGTGATGCCCGCCCAGTGATTACCCGCGCCGCCCGTGCCGTTGCCGGGGTGGAAAGAGCCCCAGGTGCGCATCGGCAACGCCGTTTCGGTGACGCTGTTACGCATGGTGGTGGTGTTTTGCTTGGTGCGCAGCATCAGTTCCTGACGGCGCGAATAGCGCAGCTCGTCGGTGGCCGAGGCGATGTTGAAGTCACTTGCGGTGTCTCGCCATGGGCCGCGTTCGAAGCCGATAACGCTCAGGCCTTCATCGGCCAGTTCGTTGGCGATGATGGAACCGGCCCAGCCGAGTCCGACAACCACGACGTCGGTGGAAGGTAGTTTCTTAGCCATGTCCAATTAACCCTTTTTGTTCCAGGCGGAGCTGCCGATGATGGAAATCGGTACGAGGTCGAGCTTCTGGTTATGCAGGCCGATGTAGTCGCGGTAGTCATAACGCGCGCCGGGGAAACCGATCATTTTCCACGACACCATGTCGCGGTTGCCGCCATAGATCGGGTCGGCGAAGAAGCCTTCCATCGTGTTGCCCAGCACCTGCTGGAAGAACAGCTTGGCGTCGATGCCATCAAGGCTGATCGCACCTTTTTCCAGATCCGTCAGGATTTTGTCCTTGTCTTCGGCACTCAGGGCGCTGAAGGCTTTCTGGAATTGCTTCTGGCAATAACCGGCCAGACCGGCCAGCCCCAGGCGATAACGCTGTTGGGGCACCAACGGCGATTGATCACCCTGCATCGGCGTGCCTTTTTCGAACGGACCTTGCATATACAGGCGGTCGAATGTGCCGTATTCGCCGGCCAGCTGGCGGTCGATGAACACCGCGCAACCGGCGTCCTTGCCGCTGACACTGAGGTCGTCGGCGGGAATGAGCCGTTCAACGATGGCTTCGACTTCACGCGCTTCGTCGGCGGTGAAAAACTGCCAGCCGGGCGTGTCGTAGTGCATCGGACCGTTTCGGTCAAAGGGCACCCATTGCGGCAGGCCGGCCAGGGTTGCGGCCTTGGCGCTCGCGGCGGCACCGACGGCAATGGAGGTGGCGGATGAGACCAGAAGTTGGCGCCGGGTCAGGCCTTTGGAGGGTTTTTCAGACATTCAGGACTCCTGCGAAGACCGCTGACGGGCGAACACAAGCAAGCCCCGTCAAGGGCTGGTTCTTCGAGATCAGTGCACGGTTTTACGTCCGCGTCAGGCAACCGACGGGACGAATGAGAGCTAACGCGAGGGTGTGGCATTTAGTCTCTGGTCATGCTGCATGCGAAAGGCGCACGCTGAGCGGGACAACTCCAGAGATCGCAGCCATCTTTTCCACGGGTTTAGCCATCATAGATGTGTTACTAAAAGTTGCACTGCCTTCATTTTGCAATTAACTGTTACGGTAATTGCAATAATACCCTGCTTGATCCTTTCTGATACCGTTTTCAGAAGACAAATCTCTTCATATTCATGCGCGTTGCTATCGTGGGCAGGCATAATCCAGGAAATATTTATTCATACATATTTTCGCGTAACCTTCCAAAGGTTCGTCATTCCACCGAGAAGCTGTAGCAATGCCTGATCCAATACCTTTGAAGGATCACGAAAAAGAGACGCGCCTGGTCAACAAACGGTTGATCGCCTGCGCCTTGTTCGTGGCCATATTGAGTTGCTGTCTGGTGGCCAGGATGTACTTCCTGCAAGTCACCGAATTTGCCTATCACTCGACGATTTCCGAAAACAATCGCGTGCACGTATTGCCGATTACGCCGGAACGCGGCCTGATCTTCGACCGCAACGGTGTGGTGCTGGCCGACAACCGTCCGAGTTTCAACCTGACCCTGACCCGCGAGCGCGCAGGGGATTGGCGTCGGGTCATCGACGAACTCATGGAGTTGCTCAAGCTCCCCGACGAAGACCGGATTCTGTTCGACAAAGACCTCAAGCAGGCGCGTCATCCTTTCGAGCCGGTGACGCTGTTATATGAGCTGACTGAAGAGCAGATCGCCGTGCTGGCGGTCAATCAGTTCCTGTTGCCGGGCATCGAAGTCGAACCGCAGTTCGTCCGCCATTATCCGCTGGGTGCGCATTTTGCCCATTCCATCGGCTATGTCGGGCGCATCAACGAGAAAGAGTCCAAGCAACTGGATTCCGTGGATTACCGAGGCACGCAATCCATCGGCAAGACCGGCATCGAGCGATTCTACGAATCGGAACTCCACGGCCATGTGGGTTATGAGGAAGTCGAGACCAACGCCCAGGGCCGGGTGTTGCGGGTGCTCAAACATACCGATCCGACGGCGGGCAAGAACATCACCCTGAGTCTGGATATCCACCTGCAGGAAGCGGCCGAAGAAGCCTTGGGCGACCGGCGTGGTTCGGTGGTGGCGCTGGACCCGGAAACCGGCGAAGTGCTGGCCATGGTCAGCAAACCGAGCTTTGATCCCAACCTGTTCGTCACCGGTATCAGCTTCAAGGAATACGCTGCGCTGCGTGATTCCATCGATCGGCCACTGTTCAACCGAGTGCTGCGCGGGCTCTACGCGCCGGGCTCGACCATCAAACCGGAGGTCGCGATTGCCGGCCTGGACAGCGGCGTGGTCAACGCGTCGACGCGGGTCTTCGATCCCGGCTATTTCCAGCTACCGGACTTCGACCACAAATACCGCAACTGGAACCACAGCGGCGATGGCTGGGTGGACCTGGACGCGGCGATCATGCGCTCCAACGACACCTACTTTTATACCCTGGCGCACAAGCTGGGCATCGACCGCATGCACGATTACATGACGATGTTCGGCCTTGGCCAGAAAGTCTCGCTGGACATGTTTGAAGAAGCCGCAGGACTGATGCCGTCCCGGGAATGGAAGCGCGCCACCCGGCGGCAGGCGTGGTTCCCCGGCGAAACGGTGATTCTCGGCATAGGCCAGGGCTACATGCAGGTCACGCCTTTGCAGCTGGCGCAGGCGACGTCGTTGATCGCCAACAAAGGCGTGTGGGTTCGGCCGCATCTGGCGATGACCGTCGGCAATGTCGCGCCGGTCGACGAGCATCCGATGCCCAATATCGTGTTGCACGATCCGAGTGAGTGGAATCAGGTCAACGAAGGCATGCAGATGGTGATGCATGATGCCCGTGGCATCGCCCGCGCTGCGGCGCAAGGCGCGCAATACCGAATTGCTGGCAAGAGCGGCACGGCGCAAGTGGTGGCGATCAAGCAGGGCGAGCGCTATAACCGCTTGAAGACCCTCGAACGCAACCGCGATAACGCCTTGTTCGTCGGCTTCGCCCCGGCGGCGCATCCGAAGATCGTGGTGTCGGTGATGATCGAGAACGGCGAAGCGGGTGGCCGGGTTGCCGGTCCGGTGGTGCGGCAGATTCTCGACGCCTGGCTGCTGGACAAGGACGGCAAGCTCAAGGCGCAATACGCCACCCCGACCAAGCCGGAAGTGCCGCATGTTTAGATGCCGAAGCGCTCCAACGGACCTGCGATCTGATCTGATCTGAACTTGTCCCGACCGCAGCGGGTCGATGACTGATGCGTGCCGCAATACCGGCACGATCCAACATCTGTCTCGACAAGGAATCCCGCATGTCCAAGACCATCGCAGATCACCTCGCACAGACCCTCGCCGCAGCCGACGTTACCCGTATCTGGGGCGTCACCGGCGACAGCCTCAACGGCCTGACCGACAGCCTGGAAAAACTCGGCGCCATCCGCTGGATGCACACGCGCCATGAAGAGGTCGCCGCGTTCGCTGCCGGAGCTGAAGCGGCGGCCACAGGCAAGCTGGCGGTGTGTGCGGGCAGTTGCGGGCCGGGCAATCTGCATTTGATCAACGGGTTGTACGACTGCCATCGCAGCCGGGTGCCGGTCCTGGCGATTGCCGCGCATATTCCCTCGTCGGAAATCGGCCTCGGGTATTTCCAGGAAACCCACCCGCAGGAACTGTTCAAGGAGTGCAGCCACTTCGTCGAACTGGTCACCAATCCCGAGCAGTTTCCTCGCGTTCTGGAGCGGGCAATGCGCGCGGCGATCAGTCAGCAAGGCGTTGCGGTGATTGTGTTGCCCGGCGACGTCGCCTTGAGCGATGCGCCGGACGTCCCGGCAAAGTGGGTCAATGTCGCGGCGCCCAGCGTCACGCCGGTCGACGAAGACATTCAGCAACTGGCCGATGTTCTCAATGCTTCCAAGGCCATCACTTTGCTGTGCGGCGCGGGCTGTGCCGACGCTCATGAACAAGTCGTGGCGCTGGCCGACCGGCTCGGCGCTCCCGTCGTGCATGCCTTGCGCGGCAAGCAATACGTTGAATACGACAACCCCTTCGACGTGGGCATGACCGGCCTGATCGGTTTCAGCTCCGGTTACCACGCCATGATGTCCTGCGACACGCTGGTGATCCTCGGCAGCAGTTTCCCTTATCGCAATTTCTATCCGGCCGACGCGAAAATCGTGCAGATTGATCTCGATCCCAGCGCACTCGGGCGGCGTACGCCGATTGCTTTGGGCCTGGTGGGCGGCGTCAGAGAAACCGTTTCGGCATTGCTGCCCAAACTGGATCGCCACGAAGACCGGCGCTTTCTGGACAAGGCGCTCAAGCATTACGCCAAGGCTCGGGAAGGGCTGGATGAATTGGCCACGCCGTCATCCCCCGGCAATCCTATCCATCCGCAATACCTCACCAGGCTGATTGATGAGCAGGCCGATGCCGACGCGATCTTCACCGTCGATGTCGGCACACCCACGATGTGGGCTGCGCGTTACCTGCACATGAACGGCAAGCGCGCGCTCATCGGCTCGTTCAACCATGGCTCGATGGCCAACGCCATGCCGCAAGCGTTGGGCGCCAAGGCGGCATTTTCGGAGCGCCAGGTGATTTCCATGTGCGGCGATGGCGGGCTGTCGATGCTGCTGGGCGACTTGCTCAGCGTGCGCCAGCTCAACCTGCCGATCAAAATGGTGGTGTTCAACAACGGCTCGCTGGGCTTCGTGGACATGGAAATGAAAGCCAGCGGTTACGTTCCCCACGGCACTGATCTGTACGAGACCAACTTCGCGGGCATCGCTCTCGGCGCAGGGATTCTGGGGATTCGTGTGGAAAACGCCGAGGAACTGCCAGCGGCCTTGCGCAAGGCCTTTGACCATCCGGGTCCGGTCTTGCTTGACGTGGTCACCGCCAAGCAGGAACTGGGCATCCCGCCCAAAATCAAACTGGCCCAGGCCAAGGGCTTCAGCCTGTACATGATGCGCGCCGTACTCAGCGGGCGCGGGGATGAAGTGTTTGAGTTGGCGAAAACCAATTTGCGCTAGCGCTCAAGGTAGATCCCGTCCACACAACCCGTAGGACCGGCTTTAGCCGGGAGCAGGCCGGTACATGCGCAGCGGTTGCGTCGTCGGGCGTTGCATTCTCCCGCTGAAGCCGGTCCCAGGAACTACGCGAGCAGGGATTTTCTGCCCATTAAAAGCGCATTTCGATCACCCGCCGCACCGACTTGAATCACCCCAGTCAATCTCCAGAAAATCACGAAAAAAGACGTTGTAATCCCTCGAAATCGAATGTTATGTTGATAACACTTCGAGGTGGCGTGAGTCATTTCTAACATTTCTCGCGCCGAGCAGGATGCTGAAACCAGCATGAATTCCACGCCAACTCCCAGCTTTCTCGACACCCTGGAGCAGCGCTTCACTGAGCTGACGCCGACTGGCAAGCGTATTGCCGGTTACCTGCTGGCCAATCCGCAACAACTGCCGTTCGAGACGGCGGACAGCATCGCCCAACAGACGGGCACCACCGGAATTTCCGTGGGGCGGTTTTTTCGCTCCCTGGGCTATCGCAATATCGATGATGTGAAACAAAGCCTGCGCGGCGCGTCCCCGCACAGTTGGGTGCTGACTGATCGACTGGGCGCCTTCCGTGAAGAGGCTACCCAAGGCGACGCGCTGGAGCGTTCGTTGAATCGCGAACTGGAGGCGATCCAGCACGTCTATGCCCTGGCGCGCAGCGAAGCGTTTGCCAGTATTGTCGAACGCATTCATGCCGCCGATGCGGTATTTATCGTCGGCGTGCAAACCACCCGCGGCATCCTCAATACGTTCTTCAGTCACCTGGAATACATCCGGCCAAAGGTCTACTACGTAGATGGTTTGTCCGGGACCTATGCGGAGTCGTTGAACTCCGATTTTGCAAACCCTTACGCAATCATTGCCGACTTCCGAACCTATTCCAGCATGACCCGCAAGTTCTGTGAGGCTGCAAGCAATCAGCAGTTGCCGTTGGCCTTGATCACCGATTTCCATTGTCCATGGGCGCGTGATTTCCCCCTTGATCTGCTGCAACTGAAGTCCGACGTCGGGCAGTTCTGGGATTCACCGGCACCGCTGGCATGCCTGTTCAATCTGATGGTGTCCGCAGTGGCCGAGCGATATGGCGACAGCCTCGACGAGCGCCTGGCGAAGAATCGGCAGTTGCAGGAAGTGTTCGGCCAGTTTGAATAACAGGTCAGGCCGTCGAGTTGCCCTTTAATGATCCACGTATCTGTCACTGGAGTAATCGCGTGAACAACAGCCCACTTGTCGAAGTCGACGCCAATGCCTTGCAGGTCGAGATCGATCTGATTTATGCCGGTGCCGACAATCTGGCTGGCAAGGTGATTTATCAGGACCCGCGCTGCCTGCTGCATGTGGATGCCGAGCGTTGTCTGCGTCTGGCCAGCCGCCTGGCGCGCCAGGCGGGTTACCGGCTGCGGATTTTCGATGCCTATCGCCCGCCGTATGCACAGCTTCTACTCTGGCAGGCGCTGCCGAATCCGGAATATGTGCGTGACCCCAGCCTGGGTTCGCATCACAGCCGGGGTGTCGCAGTCGACCTGACGCTGCTCGATGCGGACGGCCAGCCGCTGGACATGGGCACCGGTTTCGATGACATGCGTGAACCTTCTCATCAGTTTTATGCCGATCTGCCGCCTGCGGTGCAACGCAATCGGCTGATGCTGCTGGGCATCATGCTGGCTTCGGGTTTCCGGCACATCGACAGCGAATGGTGGCACTACGAATTGCCAGAAGCCGATGACTATCCTTTGATCGAAGAGGAAACCATCCGCACCGCCAGCCACTGACCGCACTGACGTTTTATAGGACCGGGACGACCATGAATCCCGGCTTGAATCCGGCGTGATCTTCCTGAAGAACACGCCGTTATCGGACGCAAGTCCGAGTTTGAACTGCCCGGTATAGCTTCAATAAAAAACCTGACGAACTTCCACACATCGAATGATCAAGGAACCGGCATGAACTCTCTTTGCAACCCGCGCTTGAATCCGCGCAATCTCGTCATGGCACTGCTGTGTACAGCCATGGGGCTGGGTGCCTGGCAGTCCGCCAGTGCTGCAGTGCCCAAGGACGTTTTGATGATTGGCAAACCTGCCGACCCACAGACGCTCGACCCGGCAGTGACCATCGATAACAACGACTGGACGGTGACTTATCCCGCCTATCAGCGACTGGTTTCCTACAAGGTCGAGAACGGCAAAGGCAGCACCGAAGTGCAAGGCGAACTGGCGTCCGGCTGGACCACCTCGGCTGACAGTCTGGTTTGGGAGTTCAAGCTCAAATCGGGTAACAAGTTCGATGACGGTACCGACGTCAATGCCGACGCGGTCAAGTTCTCCTTCGATCGGGTCATGAAGCTCAAGCAGGGCCCGTCCGGGGCATTCCCGGATGACATGGCGGTTTCCGTGGTCGATCCGCTGACAGTGCGCTTCACGTTGAAGACGCCTTACGCGCCATTCCTGTCGACCCTGGCCCACAACGGCGCCGCCATCATCAACCCGGAGGTGGCGAAAAAAGCCGAAGGTGCCGATGCTTATCTGTCGACCCACACGGCGGGCTCCGGGGCGTTCAAGCTGACCGGCTGGCAGAAGGGCCAATCGCTAACCATGGAGCACAACAGCTATTACGCCGGTCCCAAGCCGACGCTGAACAAGGTCGTGGTGAAGATCATCGGCGAAGCCTCGGTACGGCGTCTGCAACTGGAACATGGCGACCTGGACATTATCGAGGACATGCCCGAAGACCAGCTTGAAGCCCTGGGCAAGAAGTCTGGCGTGGTCATTGGCGACTTCCCGTCGTTGCGGGTCACGCTGCTGTACCTGAACAACAAAAAGGCGCCGATGAATAACCCGGATGCACGCCGGGCGATTGTCGACGCCCTGGACTACAACGGCATCATCAACGGCATTCTCAAAGGCAAGGCCAAGCCTATGAATGGTCCGATTCCACAAGGCATGTGGGCGTACGACGAGAAGTTGCCGGTCCCGAAACAGGATCTTGCCAAGGCCAAGGCCGATCTGGCCAAGGTGCCGAGCAAGATCAGTGCCCTCAACTTCATGTATTCCGACAAGGATCCGAACTGGGAGCCTATCGGCCTGACCCTGCAAGCGGGCCTGCAACCATTAGGCATCAACCTGAAAATGGAAAAACTGGCCAACGCCACCCTGCGTGAGCGGCTGGGCAGCGGTGATTTCGACATTGCCATCGGCTCCTGGAGCCCGGACTTTGCCGATCCGTACATGTTCATGAACTTCTGGTTCGACTCCAAGCTGCAAGGCCTGGCCGGTAACCGCTCATTTTACGAAAACCCTGCGGTGGACAAGCTGATTCGTGAGTCAGCGGCCACCAACGACGCTGGCAAGCGGACCGAGCTGTACCAGCAGGCACAGAAGATCGTCCTCAATGACAGCGTCTACGCCTATCTGTACCAGAAGGCCTACACCTTGCCGATGCGCGATAACGTCAAAGGCTACGTGTTCAATCCGATGCTGGAACAAGTGTTCAACGTGGCGACGATCACCAAGTAACGTCACTGGTTCATCCGTTCGACCGTAAACGTTCGGCGCTTCCCTGCTTGAGAAAGAGGGGAGTGCTGCAACGCTGTGCCCAAGGCAATCGTTTTGAATTGCCATTTATAGCGTGACCGAGGTGCCTGATGGCCTTCCTGAATATTCTGCGCAAACGTCTGTTCGGCCTGCTGCTGGTCGTGATTGGCGTTTCCGTGATCACTTTTGCGATTTCTCACCTGATTCCCGGCGACCCGGCCCGGCTGATCGCGGGCGACCGGGCCAGCGATGCCATTGTTGCCAACATCCGTCATCAGTTGGGGCTGGATTTGCCGCTCTATCAGCAATATGGCCGCTACATGCTCGATCTGCTGCAAGGCGATCTGGGTACGTCGATCCGCACCAGCCGCCCGGTCCTTGAGGATTTGCAGGCGTATTTTCCGGCGACTCTGGAACTGGCGCTTGCCGCTCTGTTGTTGTCGATCCTGATCGGCGTGCCGCTGGGCGTGCTGTCGGCGGTGTACCACAACCGCGCCATTGACCAGATTGCCCGCACGCTGGCGGTCACCGGTATTTCCACCCCGGCGTTCTGGCTTGGCCTCGGTTTGATCGTGCTGTTCTACGGCCACTTGAACTGGCTGCCAGGCAGTGGCCGGCTGGATGAAGGCCTGACGCCACCGCGAACCATCACCGGTTTCTATCTGATTGACGCGTTGCTGATGGGCGACTGGGAGTTGTTCAAGAATGCCGCACAGCATTTGCTTCTGCCCGCTGTGACCCTGGGCTTCGTCAATCTTGGGGTGATCGCGCGGCAGATACGCTCGGCAATGCTCGATCAATTGGGCGAGGATTACATTCGCACCGCGCGAGCTTATGGTTTGTCGAAGTGGGCGGTGATTTTGCGCCATGCGCTGCCCAATGCATTGATTCCATCCGTGACGGTGCTGGGCCTGACCTTGGGCGATCTGCTGTATGGCGCAGTGCTGACCGAAACGGTATTCGCCTGGCCAGGCATGGGCGCCTACGTGGTCAAGTCGATCCAGTCGCTGGATTTTCCGGCAGTAATGGGCTTTGCGATCGTGGTTTCCTTCATCTATGTACTGCTCAACATGGCAATCGATCTTGTCTATCGCCTGATCGACCCACGTATCGGCGAGGTCAACTGACATGACGACTCCACTCACGCCCTTGAGCATTCCGGCTGTGGCGCAAACCCCTGCGTGGCGGGAACGGTTTGCCTATTTGCGCTATCAGATCGGCCGCAGCCCGCTGACCATCGCCGGTCTGGTCATCAGCGCCTTTGTACTGTTTTGCATGATTTTCGCGCCGTGGCTGGCGCCTTATGATCCCAATGCGCTGGACCTGATTCACCGCCTCGCGCCGCCATCGGCGCAGCACTGGTTCGGCACGGACGAAGTCGGCCGCGATCTGTTGAGCCGTGTGTTGTACGGCAGCCAGCAATCCGTGGGCGTCGGCCTGTTTGTCGCATTCACTTCCTGCCTGATCGGCGGTTTGCTGGGTTGCATGTCCGGGGTCATTGGCGGTCGTTTCGACAGTCTGATCATGCGCCTGATGGACATCATGCTCTCGGTGCCATCGCTGGTGCTGATCATGGCCCTGACGGCGGCGCTGGGTCCAAGCCTGTTCAACGCCATGTTGGCCATTACCCTGGTGCGAATTCCGTTCTATGTGCGGCTGGCTCGTGGCCAGGCACTGAGCATTCGGCAGATGGGCTACGTCAAAGCGGCGCAGACCTTCGGCGCGGGGCGCTGGCACATCGTGCTCTGGCACGTGGCGCGCAATGCCACGCCGCCGTTGCTGGTGCAACTGAGCCTGGATATCGGTGCGGCGATTCTCATGGCTTCGGCGCTGGGCTTCATCGGCCTGGGTGCGCAACAGCCGACAGCGGAATGGGGCGCGATGGTCGCAACCGGGCGCAACTACATACTTGATCAATGGTGGTATTCGACTTTTCCCGGTCTGGCGATTCTGCTCACCGCCACCGGTTTCAATCTGCTGGGCGACGGCGTGCGCGACTTGCTCGATCCGCGGCAACAGGGGAAATGACCATGCCTACTCATAGCGCTAACATCCCGGCACCGAGCCTCGCGCCGGTATTGACCATTGATAACCTGAGCATTGAATTCCCGGCCTATCGCAGCACGGTCAAGGCACTCAATGGCGTCTCCCTGCATGTCAATCCCGGCGAGATCGTCGGTGTGATTGGCGAGTCAGGCTCTGGCAAATCAGTGACGGCCATGTTGAGCCTGCGTTTGCTGCCGGAGCGCAGTTATCGGGTTGCCGCTGGCAGTCTGCATATCCTCGGCCGGGACATGCTGGCGGCCAGGGAAAAAGAACTGTTGAAGGTGCGCGGGCGCGATGTTGCGATGATTTTTCAGGAACCGATGACCGCCCTGAATCCTACCCGGCGCATCGGCAGGCAAATGACCGATGTCATCATTCATCACCAGCGTTTGAGCAAGGATCAGGCGCGAAGCAAAGCGATTGCATTGCTGCGCGACATGCACATCGCCGACCCGGAGCAGGTGCTGGAAAGCTATCCGTTCGAACTGTCCGGCGGCATGCGCCAACGGGTGATGATCGCCCTGGCGTTTTCCTGTGACCCGCAGTTGTTGATCGCCGACGAGCCGACCACGGCGCTGGATGTCACCGTGCAACGTCAGGTGCTGTTGTTACTGCGCGAAAAAGCCCGTGAGCGGGGCACGGCGATTTTGCTGATTACTCACGACATGGCGCTGGTTTCGCAGTTCTGCGACCGGGTTTACGTGATGTACACCGGCGCGGTGGTGGAGCAGGGCGATACTGCCCAGGTCATGGCCGATCCGCGTCATCCTTATACAAAGGGCCTGTTGAGCGGACTGCCCGAGCAAGTCCGGCCCGGTGAAGCCCTGATGACGATTCCCGGTCAGGTGCCGAACCTGTCCGCCTTGCCCGACGGCTGCACGTTTCGCGATCGTTGCGCGTTCGCCATGCCCAAGTGCCTGGAGCGTCCGCCGCTGCTGGCCATTGATGCAGCAGGCGTGCGCAAGAGCGCCTGCTGGCTGAACGTTCAGGAGCAAGCTTCATGATCAATAACGCACGTAAACGCCTGCCGGAAGATAACTCGGCGATCCTTGCCCTCAACGATGTCCGGGTGCATTTTCCGGTGGGCAGCGACTGGCTCGGGCGGCCGAAAGGCGTCGCTCACGCCCTGAACGGTCTCGACCTGCAAGTGCGCGCCGGAGAAACACTGGGTGTGGTGGGCGAATCCGGCTGTGGCAAGAGCACCCTGGCCCAGTTGCTGATGGGTTTGATCAAGCCCACCCTGGGCAGCGTCGACTGGATCTACAACGATGCGCGAGAGCGCAGCAGCAATG
This sequence comes from Pseudomonas sp. CFII64, assembly GCF_000416235.1. Classification (GTDB taxonomy): domain Bacteria; phylum Pseudomonadota; class Gammaproteobacteria; order Pseudomonadales; family Pseudomonadaceae; genus Aquipseudomonas. The sequence continues at coordinate 168,562 of NZ_ATLO01000010.1, forward strand.
TGCAGATCGTTTTTCAGGATCCGCAGTCGTCGCTGGATCCGCGCTTGCCGGTCTGGAAGATCATCACCGAGCCGCTGTACGTGCAACGCACGGTCCCGCGTCGGGAAATGCGTGAGATCGCGGCAAGAGTTGCGTCGCAGGTGGGCATCCGTCCCGAGTACCTGGATCGTTTCGCCCATCAGTTTTCCGGCGGTCAGCGGCAGCGGATTGCCATCGCACGGGCCTTGTCGTCTGACCCGGACATTATCGTCCTCGACGAACCGACCTCGGCACTGGATATCTCGGTGCAGGCGCAAATTCTGAATCTGCTGGCCGAACTGCAACGCAGCCGCGACCTGACTTATATCCTGATCTCCCACAACGTGTCGGTGGTGCGGCACATGGCGGACCGGGTTGCGGTGATGTACCTGGGCCAAATCGTCGAACTGGGCAGCGCTGCCGAGGTGCTGGAACAGCCGCGCCATCCTTACACGCAACTGCTGCTCGATGCGGTGCCGCGCCTGGGTGCGCCACTGGACAATTCTCAGGTCGCCGCGCCGACTGAACTACCCGGCAATCGCCGACTTCCGACCGGCTGTTTCTTCCGTGACCGCTGCCCGAAAGCGACAGTCGGCTGTGACAAGCCGCAACTATTGGCAACCGCCAGCGGTGGAGAAGCCCAGGTGCGCTGCCATTTGCAGTCGGTTGTGCGCAGCTAGCTTGATCTGCATCGGCAGGGCCGCATCGTCTGGATCCGGCCCTTTCAATGTCATCCGTCTGATAGTGGCAATCTGCAAGATATATTCAAAAGAAGCGACTTTCCTTTTATTAAGAAGACCAGTACAACGCCGCACGGCATTCTCTGTTATCTCAGAATACGCCGCTCCCGTTGTTGTTCTTTTGTAGTGGAAATGTCCGTAATGATGAAAAGTCTGGGTTTCAGCAGGAAGATCCTGCTCGCCGCCGCATTGGTTGTGGTTGTCGCGTTTACTTGTTTTATTGTCGTGAACGACTATCGACAACGCGAAACACTGAAAACCAATGTATTTGCCGAGTTGCAACAGCTTGGCAGTTTGACGACGCAGAATATCCAGACCTGGCTCGACAGTCGCACGCAATTGCTGCAATCCATGTCTCAACGTATCGCCGCCGACGGCAAGGGCCTGCCGGAGCTGCAGCGCGCCATCGGCGTGCCGGCCTACAGCGATAACTTCCAGCTCAGTTATTTCGGCAGTATCGACGGCGTGATGTTTTCCGTACCCGCCGGCAATCGCGCGGCTGATTACGATCCGCGTGCGCGGGGCTGGTATAAAGCCGCGCAAAACGCTTCCGGCACTGTCGTGACCGAACCCTACATCGCCGCCTCTTCCGGGAAACTGGTGGTGACGTTGGCCACGCCGGTTAAATACCAGAATCAGTTCATTGGCGTCGCCGGTGCGGATATATCCCTGGACAGCATCAGTAAAACCATCAACTCGCTGAATTTTGGCGGTCATGGTTATGCGTTCATTGTCAGCGGCGAAGGCAAGATCCTGATTCACCCGGACAGCAAACTGATCCTTAAAAACATCAGCGAGGCTTACCCGGACGACGCTCCGGCAATCACGGCTGGCGTGCGGGAAATTCAATCTTCGGGTAAAGCCGAAATCATGTCGCTGACCAAAGTTGAGGGCGTTTCGTCAGCCAACTGGTATGTGGCGCTGGTTCTGGACCAGGATGCGGCCTATGCGATGCTCGGTGAGTTCCGCACCTCGGCCATCACCGCGATGGTGATTTCCGTAGTGATCATTATCCTGCTGCTCGGTCTGCTGATCCGCGTCCTGATGCAGCCGCTGCACCAGATGGGCCGCGCCATGCGCGATATCGCTGACGGCGACGGCGACCTGACCAAGCGTCTGGCAATTACGTCCCAGGATGAATTCGGTGCCCTGGCGCAGTCGTTCAACCACTTTGTTGAACGTATCCACGGCTCGATCCGTGAAGTGGCGTCCACTGCCGGTCAGCTGGGCGAAGTCGCGTTGCGCGTGGTCCGGGCTTCGAACTCGTCCATGACCAACTCCGATCAGCAGGCCAACCGCACCGAAAGCGTGGCGGCGGCGATCAACCAGTTGGGCGCAGCGGCGCAGGAAATTGCCCAGAATGCCGCGCGCACTTCCCAGCACTCGGCGGATGCCAGTGAACTGGCAGGCGATGGCCAGAAAGTGGTGCAGCAGACGATCACGGCGATGAATGAGCTGTCGTCGAAAATCAGCGAATCCTGCGCCAACATCGAAAGCCTGAACGGCAAGACGGTGAACATCGGGCAAATTCTGGAAGTGATCACCAGCATTTCCCAGCAGACCAACTTGCTGGCACTCAACGCCGCTATCGAAGCTGCGCGGGCCGGAGAGGCCGGGCGCGGCTTTGCGGTGGTCGCCGATGAAGTTCGTAACCTGGCGCACCGCACGCAAGATTCTGCGCAGCAAGTGCGGACCATGATCGAAGAGCTGCAAGTCGGCGCGCGCGAAGCAGTGGTCACCATGACCGAAAGCCAGCGTCAGAGCGAAAGCAGCGTCACCGTTGCCAACCAGGCGGGCGAACGCTTGAGCAGCGTGACCCGCCGCATCGACGAAATCAACGGCATGAACCAGTCCGTTGCGGCGGCTACCGAAGAGCAGACTGCGGTAGTGGAGTCCATCAACGTCGACATTACCCAGATCAATACCCTCAACCAGGAAGGCGTCGACAACCTCAAGCTCACGCTGGATGCCTGCGGCCACCTGGAAGAACAGGCGGCGCGTCTGCAGCATTTGGTGGGGACGTTCCGGATTTGATTCGAAGCTTTATCTGAAACGGACGCTGCAGGAGCCGAGCGTGCTCGCGACAGGATCTGTCATTCGAACCATTGATCGACTGATTTGATGCTATCGCGAGCAAGCCCGGCTCCCATACATTTATGTCAGTGCGCCAGCCTTTCCGTGCTCAACCTTTCACCAAACGGTTACCCAACCGTCATGTTCGGTTCATCCCGCTGAAATACCCCGGATCTACTGTTTGTTGCACCCAAGCGGCCATTCCGGCTGCGCAACCAGACAGAGAAGCCTATGTCCGCAGCCATCCATGTCGAACGTCTGAACAAGACTTTTGCGCGCAAGCCCGCTTTGGTTGACCTTGCGTTGTCTATACAACCCGGTGAAATGGTGGCCTTGATCGGCGCCTCCGGCTCGGGTAAATCCACGCTGTTGCGTCATCTGGCGGGCCTGGCCTGCTGCGATCGCAGCAACGGCGGCCGGGTCGAGGTGCTGGGCCGTGAAGTGCAGTCCAGCGGACGCCTCAATGGCAAAGTGCGCCATCTGCGCTCGGACATCGGCTACATCTTCCAGCAGTTCAATTTGGTCAATCGCCTCAGCGTGCTGGACAACGTGCTCATCGGTTGCCTGGGGCGCATGCCCGGCTGGCGCGGCAACTTCGGCTTGTTCAATGCCGCAGAAAAACAGCGGGCCATGGAATCCCTGGACCGCGTTGGCCTGGCCGACCTCGCTGCACAACGGGCCTCGACCCTGTCCGGCGGCCAGCAGCAGCGTGTAGCGATTGCCCGGGCGTTGACCCAGCGCGCCGAAGTCATCCTCGCCGATGAACCCATCGCCTCACTCGATCCGGAATCGGCGCGCAAGGTCATGGAAATCCTCGCCGACATCAATCGCACTGACCGCAAGACCGTGGTCGTCACCCTGCATCAGGTGGATTACGCCGTGCGTTATTGCCCGCGGGCCGTGGCGCTCAAGGGCGGTCGCATTCATTACGACGGCCTTGCCCATGGCCTCAGCAGCCAGTTCCTCAATGACCTATATGGCGCGGATGTGGACACCAGCCTGATGATTTCCGAGGAAGGTCGACGCACCGCGCAGCCACCCAAACTGGCGCTCGCCCGCGTTTGAGCGGCGACACCTGACTCACGAATACCGCAATAAAACCAACAGCCAATCCATGAACACCACTTCAGGAGTGCTTCCATGTTGAACCGTATTGGTCGCGTCGTCGTGTCTGCTGCCTTGCTGGGCAGTTGCTTGCTGGGCACCGCCCATGCCGACGAGAAAGTCATCAACTTCGGCATCATGTCTACCGAATCGTCGCAGAACCTCAAGAGCATCTGGCAGCCGTTTCTGGATGATATGGGCAAAAAAACCGGTCTGAAGGTCAACGCGACCTTTGCTTCGGACTATGCCGGCCTGATTCAGGGCATGCGCTTTAACAAGGTGGATGTGGCGTGGCTGGGCAACAAGGCGGCGATGGAAGCGGTGGACCGTTCCAACGGTGAAATCTTCGCCCAGACCGCAGCCGCCAATGGCGCGGCGGGTTACTGGAGCGTGATCATTGCCCGCAAGGACAGTCCGATCAATTCGGTCGAGGACATGCTCAAAAACGCCAAGACCCTGACCTTCGGCAATGGTGATCCAAACTCCACCTCCGGCTATCTGGTCCCGGGCTACTACGTGTTTGCCAAGAACAATGTCGATGCTGCCACGGCGTTCAAACGCACGCTCAACTCCAGCCATGAAGTAAACGCCCTCAGCGTCGCCAAGGGGCAACTGGATGTCGCCACCTTCAATACCGAGAGCTGGGATCGTCTGGAAGTCACCCAGCCGGACATGGCCGCCAAGCTCAAGGTGATCTGGAAATCGCCATTGATCCCGGCCGACCCGATGGTCTGGAGCAAGGCGCTGTCGGATGAGAACAAAGCCAGGATCCGCGAATTTTTCGCTGACTATGGCAACACCGACGAAGAAAAAGCCGTGCTCAAAGGTATGCAGCTAGGCAAGTTCCTCAAATCCAGCGATGACCAATTGTTGCCAATCCGTCAGCTGGATCTGTTCAAGCAGCGCACCGAAGTGGTGGCCAGCACCACGCTGGATGCCGACGAAAAAGCCAAGCGCCTGAAAGACATCGACGCCGGCCTGACCAAGCTGCAAGACCGCATCACCGAGCTTGAGAAGAAAAACACGGCCACTGCCGGTTGATTGACCGGGCGCGGTGTTGTGCCGCGCCCGTTGCTGCCACCGAGAGCTATTTATGACGAGCACTACGCACGCTGCATATGTCCAGGCCGTGGGCAAGCGCACCTGGCCGCAATACCTGGGTTGGGGTCTGTTTCTGGCGATGTTGGCCTGGGCCTGGCATGGCGCCGAAATGAACCCGTTGGCGCTGTATCGCGACTCAGGAAACATGGCGACCTTCGCTGCCGACTTCTTCCCGCCGGACTTCCATGAATGGCGTTCATACCTCAAGGAAATGATCGTCACCGTGCAAATCGCGCTGTGGGGCACGGTGCTGGCGATTGTCTGCTCGGTGCCGCTGGGCATTTTGTGCGCCGACAACATCACCCCGTGGTGGATTCACCAGCCACTGCGTCGGGTCATGGATTCCTTTCGCTCCATCAATGAAATGGTCTTCGCCATGTTGTTCGTGGTGGCTGTCGGTCTTGGGCCTTTTGCTGGTGTCCTGGCGCTGTGGATCAGCACCACCGGCGTGCTCGCCAAGCTGTTCGCCGAAGCGGTGGAAGCCATCGATCCGGGACCGGTTGAAGGGGTGCGCGCCACTGGCGCCAGTGCCTTGCAGGAAGTGATCTACGGGGTGATCCCGCAAGTCATGCCGCTGTGGATTTCCTACGCGTTGTATCGCTTCGAATCCAACGTACGCTCGGCGACGGTGGTGGGCATGGTCGGCGCGGGCGGCATCGGCGTGATCCTCTGGGAAAACATCCGCGCCTTTCAGTTCACCCAGACCTGCGCGGTATTGCTGGTGATCATCGTCGTGGTAAGCGCCATCGACATCGTGTCCCAGCGCTTGCGCAAGCAGTTCATCTAGAAGGAGAGGGGGCGCTTTGCTGCGCTTTTTTTAACCATGGAAATGTCTAGACAAGCAGAACCGGTGTACCGCGAACTGGCTGACACCTTGCGCAACGAACTGGACGGTTATCGCGCCGGGGATTATCTGCCCGCCGAAATCCAGCTGGCCGCGCGCTTCGCCGTCAACCGCCACACCATCCGCCGGGCCATCGACGAACTGGTGCGCGAAGGCTGCGTGCTGCGCCGCCAGGGCAAAGGCACGCAGGTGCTGGAGCGCCGGTTGATTTATCCGGTGCAGGCCGACAGCGCCTACAGCCAGTCATTGTCAGCGCTGGGTCTGGGGGTTGAAGCAACGCTGCTGCATCGCAATGAGTGCCTGGCGACTGCTGAAGACGCTCAACATTTGGGCGTCGCCGAATACGCATCGCTGATCGAGCTGAGCACCTTGCGCCGCCTTGACGGTCAGCCGGTCAGCCTGATCCGGCATCGCTTCTGTGCCAGCCGCAGTGAAATGCTTGGGGCTTATCGAAGTGGCTCATTGCGGCAGTTCTTCGCTGCGCGCCAGTTGCCGTTGACGCGGATCCTGAGCCTGATCGGCTCACGTTTGCCCAGCCGTGAAGAAGCCGGACTGTTGATGATGCCCCGGCATTTACCGGTACTCACCGTGCTCACCGTTTCTCGGGACGATGCCGGCAATCCGGTGGAACTGTCCCGTTCCACCAGCCGCTCCGACCGCTTCCAGTATCAGGTCATTACGTGATGGAGACGCCAGACATGAACCCTGAAAAAGACTCCGCCATCGTCGCTCGCCAGCGCTGGATCGGGCTGCTTGCCCGCGCCAGTGGCGACGATTTGAACCGTCATGAATCGGCCTTGCGCGACGCCGAATACCAATTGATTCGCGCCCCGGAAATCGGCATGACCCTGGTGCGTGGGCGCATGGGCGGCACTGGCGCGCCGTTCAACGTCGGGGAAATGAGCGTGACCCGCTGCGTGGTACGCCTGGCGGATGGCCGCACCGGTTTCAGTTATCTGGCCGGGCGCGACAAGGCCCGCGCCGAACTGGCCGCCCTGGCCGACGCCCATCTGCAAGGCACACAACAGCAGCACTGGCTCGACGAACTGATCGAACCGCTGGCCCGCACTCAGGCCGCACGCCGCGCCGACCAAGACGCACAGACCGCCGCCAGCAAGGTGGAATTCTTTACCCTGGTCAGAGGAGAAGACTGATGAGCGCAACCCTTCTGCAACCGGCTTTCGCCGATCCTGTGCTCGACGCGCAACGCAGTTTTCGTGCGGCGCTCAAGGCGCTGGCCGGTCCCGGCGTGATTCATCCCTTGCAGGCGGCGCAACAGCCACCGGCCTTGCAAGGTCTGGCGGCGGCCAGTCATGCGCTGTGTCTGGCACTGCTGGATATCGACACGCCGTTATGGCTGGCGCCAGCCTTCGATACGCCGGTGATTCGCGCCAACCTGACTTTTCATTGCGGCTGCCCGATTGTCAGCGAGCGCCAGAACGCGCGCTTCGCTTTGCTCGATCACAGTCAGCTGCATGATCTGCACGGCTTCGACTTGGGCAACGACCGTTATCCTGATCAGTCCTGCACCTTGTTGATCCAGCTGCCGAGCCTGTCCGGCGGGCCGCTGCTGAGCTGGCGCGGGCCGGGTATCCAGACCGAAAACCGGGTCGCGCTGCCGGTCAGCGATTCGTTCTGGCAGGAGCGGGAAACCCACAACGATTTTCCCCGTGGCCTGGACGTGTTTTTCCTCGCGGGCAGTGACTTGCTCGGTTTGCCACGCAGCACTCGCGTGCAGGAGCGTGCCTGATGTACGTCGCGGTCAAGGGTGGCGAGCAGGCCATCGACAACGCTCACAAGCTGCTGGCGAAAAAACGCCGGGGCGACACTTCTATCACCGAACTCAGCGTCGAGCAGATCCGCCAGCAATTGCCGCTGGCCGTGGCGCGGGTCATGACTGAAGGCTCGCTGTATGACGAGCAACTGGCGGCGCTGGCGATCAAGCAAGCGGCGGGGGACATGATCGAAGCGATCTTCCTGCTGCGGGCCTATCGCACCACGCTGCCGCGCTTCTGCGCCAGTTTGCCCATCGACACGTCAAACATGCAGCTCAATCGTCGCCTGTCCGCGACGTTCAAGGACCTGCCGGGCGGGCAACTGCTCGGGCCGACTTTCGATTACACCCATCGCCTGCTGGATTTCAGCCTGCTGGCCGAAGGCGAGTTTGCCGGGCCGCAGGTGCAGGAGGGCGCGGCGCTTGACCCTTGCCCGCGCGTGTTGGGTCTGCTCGCCAAAGAAGGATTGATCAAGAACGAAGCGGATGACGGCGAAGCGGTCGCCGACATCACCCGCGAGCCGCTGGAATACCCGGCGACCCGCGCCCAGCGCTTGCAGGCGCTGGCCCGTGGCGACGAGGGCTTTCTGTTGGCGCTGAGTTATTCGACCCAGCGCGGTTACGGCCGCAATCACCCGTTCGCCGGGGAAATTCGTATCGGCGAAGTCGAGGTGTGGATCGAGCCCGAAGAACTGGGGTTCCCTATCTCGATTGGCACATTGGAAGTCACCGAATGCGAAATGATCAATCAGTTCGTAGGTTCAGGCACTGAACAGCCGCAGTTCACTCGCGGCTATGGCTTGGCGTTCGGTCACGCCGAGCGCAAGGCCATGGCCATGGCGCTGGTGGATCGCTCGCTGCGTGCCGAGGAGTTCAATGAAGAGATCCAGTCACCAGCGCAGCAGGAAGAATTTGTCCTGGCCCACTGCGACAACGTCGAGGCCGCCGGTTTTGTCTCCCACCTGAAACTGCCGCACTACGTGGATTTCCAGTCCGAACTGGAGCTGATCCGCAAGCTGCGCGCACCGGCGCGCAAGGAGCCGCAAGCATGAATGCCTACCAGACATCCCGACCGGCCCGGCCGGAGCGCGACCAAGCCTATAACTTCGCTTACCTCGACGAGCAGACCAAACGCATGATCCGTCGTGCCTTGCTCAAGGCCGTGGCGATTCCCGGCTATCAAGTGCCGTTCGGTGGCCGCGAGATGCCGTTGCCTTATGGCTGGGGCACCGGCGGCATGCAGTTGACGGCAGCGATTCTCGGCGCTGAAGACGTGCTCAAGGTTATCGATCAGGGCGCCGACGACACCACCAACGCAGTGTCGATCCGGCGCTTTTTCGGGCGCACGGCAGGCATCGCCACCACCGAGCGCACGCCGGAAGCGACCGTCATTCAGACCCGCCACCGCATTCCGGAAACCCCGTTGCATGCCGACCAGATTCTGGTCTATCAGGTGCCGATCCCTGAGCCGCTGCGCTTTATCGAACCTTCGGAAACCGAAACCCGAACCATGCATGCCCTCAATGATTACGGCGTGATGCACGTGAAACTTTACGAGGATATCGCCACCTTCGGCCATATCGCCACCAGCTACGCGTACCCGGTGATGGTCGATGAGCGTTACGTGATGGACCCGTCGCCGATCCCGAAATTCGATAATCCCAAGCTCGACATGAGTCCGGCCCTGATGTTGTTCGGTGCCGGTCGCGAGAAGCGCCTGTACGCGGTGCCGCCATACACCCGCGTGCAAAGCCTGGATTTCCAGGATCACCCGTTCCAGATCCAGAGCTGGGAGCACAACTGCGCGATATGCGGCAGCCATGATTCCTACCTCGACGAGCTGATCCTCGACGATGCCGGCACGCAAAGTTTTGTCTGTTCCGACACCGATTACTGCGCCCAGCGCGTATTGCAGCAGGAGACCGGCCAATGAACAGCGCCCAAGCCGCACCCCTCTTTCAGGCAAACCCTGACGCCGCATCGCCGCTGCTCAAGGTTCGCGGCCTGACCCGCCTGTATGGCCCGGAGAAGGGCTGCCAGGACATCAATTTCGAGTTGTATCCCGGTGAAGTGCTGGGCATTGTCGGCGAGTCCGGGTCCGGCAAGTCGACGTTGTTGTCGCTGCTCAGCGGCCGTTGTCCGCCGGATCGTGGCGGCATCGATTACCGGCGCAAGGACGGCCATGTGCTGGACCTGTACAGCGCCAGCGAGGCTGAACGTCGTACTTTGCTGCGCACCGAATGGGGCTTCGTCGAGCAGAATCCGCGTGACGGCCTGCGCATGGGCGTGTCGGCCGGGGCCAATATCGGCGAGCGGCTGATGGCCCAGGGCATGCGCAACTATCAGCAACTGCGCGGCGCCGGCATCGACTGGCTGACCCAAGTGGAAATCGACCCGCTGCGCATCGACGACTTGCCACGCACGTTCTCCGGCGGCATGCAGCAGCGCTTGCAGATCGCGCGCAATCTGGTCTCCAGCCCGCGTTTGATTTTCATGGATGAACCCACCGGCGGGCTCGATGTGTCGGTGCAGGCACGGCTGCTCGATCTGCTGCGTGGCCTGGTGCGGGAACTGGATCTGGCGGTGGTGATTGTCACCCACGACCTGGCGGTGGCGCGCCTGCTGGCGGATCGGCTGATCGTGATGCGTGGTTCGCGGATCGTCGAAACCGGCCTGACCGACCAGATTCTCGACGACCCGCAGCATCCATACTCGCAGCTGCTGGTGTCTTCGGTGCTGCAACCGTGAAGCGACTTTTGGGATGAGCCTGATGAATACCCTGATCGAGGTCCGCGACCTCTCGAAGACTTTCACCCTGCATCAACAAAACGGCGTGGTGCTCAACGTGCTGCGCGGCCTGAATTTTTCGGTGCGCGGCGGCGAATGCCTGGTCCTCAACGGGCATTCCGGCGCGGGCAAGAGCACCTTGTTGCGCACGCTGTACGGCAATTATCTTCCGGCAGGCGGTAGCATTCGCGTGCAGCATGAAGGACAACCGCTGGAACTGGTGGGCGCTGAACCCCGGCAAGTGCTGGCGGTGCGGCGGCAAACCCTGGGTTATGTCAGCCAGTTTCTGCGCGTCATTCCGAGGGTCTGCGCCCTGGATGTGGTGATGGAACCGGCGCTCGCTCGCGGCTGGAGCAAAGTCGAGGCCAAGGCCCGGGCCGAACTGCTGCTGACTCGCCTGAATATTCCCCAGCGCTTGTGGCAACTGGCACCGGGGACGTTCTCCGGCGGCGAGCAGCAACGGATCAATATCGCCCGGGGTTTCATGGTGCCCTGGCCAGTGATGCTGCTGGACGAACCCACGGCTTCGCTGGATGACACCAATGGCCAGGTAGTGCTGCAACTGATCAATGAAGCCAAGCAGGCCGGAGCCGCACTGATCGGTATCTTCCACGACCGTACCGCCCGCGAAGCGGTGGCTGACCGCCATTTGAACATGACCCCGCTGGAACTCACGGCTAAGGAGTTGCTGCAATGCTGACCGAACAGATTCTCACCAACGCTCAGGTAGTCGGCGCCGAACAGGTATTCCACGGCACGGTGGTGTTGCGCAACGGCCTGATTGCCGAAGTCAGCGAAGGGCGCAGCAGACTGCCCCAGGCGCAAGACCTGCAGGGCGACTATTTGCTGCCGGGCCTTGTTGAGCTGCATACCGATAACCTGGAAAAACACTTGTCGCCGCGCCCCGGCGTGGACTGGCCGTCGGCATCGGCGGTGCTCAGTCACGATGCGCAGATCATCTCGTCCGGCATCACCACCGTGTTTGACGCGCTGTCCATTGGCGACGTGAACCCCAAGGGCAAGCGCATGCAGCAACTGCCGGCCATGCTCGAAGCCATCGCGGCGGCCAATGCTGCCGGGCTGACCCGCGCCGAGCACCGTCTGCACCTGCGCTGCGAGGTCTGCCATCCGGACACCTTGAGCGTGTTCCGCGATCTGGTGGAGCAGCCGCTGGTCCAGCTGGTGTCGGTGATGGACCATTCGCCGGGCCAGCGTCAGTTTGCCCTGGAGTCCAAATACCGCGAGTACTACATGGGCAAATACCACCTGACCACGGCGCAGATGGATGAATTCATCGTCGAACAGGTCGCCAATTCCCGCAAATACAGCGACAGCTATCGGCGCGCCATCGTCGAGGATTGCCTGGCGCGGGGTTTGTCGGTGGCCAGTCACGACGACGCCACATTGGCCCATGTCGAGGAGTCGGCCAGTTACGGGATGACCATTGCCGAGTTTCCCACTACGCTGGAAGCGGCCGAGGGCTGTCGGCGGTTGGGCATGAGTGTGTTGATGGGCGCGCCGAATGTGGTACGCGGCGGTTCGCACTCGGGCAACGTCGCGGCGGCGGGTCTGGCCAAATCAGGGCTACTGGATATTCTCTCCAGCGACTACTATCCGGCCAGCCTGTTGCAGGCCGCGTTCGCGCTGGCCGACCAGGCGCAGAATTGCTCGCTGCCCCAGGCGGTGAGCATGGTCAGCAGAGCACCGGCGATTGCGGCGGGTCTGGCTGATCGTGGCGAAATTCGTATCGGTCTGCGCGCTGACCTGGTTCATGTCCGGACCCAGGGCGCGCTGCCGGTGATTCAACACGTATGGCGACAAGGCAAGAGGGTGTATTGATGGCAGGCAGGTTGATCTATCTCATCGGACCGTCCGGTTCGGGCAAAGACAGCCTGCTGGATGCGGCACGCGATGAGCTGGCACGGCGCGGCTGTCGAATCGTGCGCCGGGTCATCACCCGTTCGGCGGAAGCCGTCGGCGAGGCGGCGCAAGCGGTCAGTGTCGAGCAATTTACGGCAATGCAGGCGCAGGGCGAGTTCGCCTTGAGCTGGCAGGCCAATGGCTTGCATTACGGCATTCCCAAAGAGATCGACCAATGGCTGGCGCAAGGCTTTGATGTGCTGATCAACGGTTCCCGGGGCTATCTGCCTCAGGCGCGCCAGCGTTATCCCGATTTGCTCGCCGTGCTGCTGACCGTCAGCGAACAGGCTTTGCGTCAGCGTTTGCTGGCACGGGGCAGGGAGTCAGTGGCTGAAATCGACGCGCGCTTGCAGCGCAACGCCGAATTTGCTGGCGACGTGCAAGCCTCGGCTCCAGGGGTTTTCGTCCTCGATAACTCTGGAGCGCTGGCACACAGCGTCGAACAGTTGATCCAGCGCATCGCCCGCGAGCACGCATGCGCCTGACCTTGCTGGGCACCGGTGACGCCCGGCAAGTGCCGGTTTACGGCTGCCAATGCGCGGCCTGTGAGTTGGCACTGGTCGATCAGCGTTTTCGGCGGCTGCCGTGCAGCGCGCTGATCGAATGCGGCGATCAGCGCTGGTTGATCGACAGCGGCCTGACCGACCTCACCGAGCGATTCCCGCCGCGCAGCCTGAGCGGCATTCTGCAAACTCATTACCACGCCGATCATGCGCAGGGCCTACTGCACTTGCGCTGGGGCCAGGGTTTGGTCATTCCGGTACATGGCCCGGTCGACCCGGAAGGCTTGTCCGATCTGTACAAACATCCGGGCATTCTGGATTTCAGCCAGCCTTTCATTGAATTTGAAACCCGTCAGCTCGGTGCCTTGAGCGTGACAGCGTTACCTTTGGTTCATTCCAAACCAACGCTCGGTTACCTGTTGCAAGGGCAAGGGCGACGCGTTGCATACCTCACCGATACCGTCGGCTTGCCCGAAGCGACTTTCGCTTATCTGCAACGGGAACCACTTGATGCGTTGATCCTCGACTGCTCGATGCCGCCGCAACCGCAGGCCCCACGTAACCACAACGACCTGAACCTGGCGTTGGACATCATCAATCGCCTGCAACCCGCCAAGGCGGTGCTGACCCATGTCGGGCATACGCTGGATGGGTGGTTGATTGAGCATGAGAGTGAATTGCCGGAGGGCGTGGTTGTGGGGCGGGATGGGATGCAGGTCTGATCTATACAGGGTCAGATTGGGGGGATATCCGTTGCTGCGGTAATGGCTACTTAGGGTTCCGCCCTTACGGCGGGTCACTTTCGAAAAGCGCGAAAGTAACCAAAGCGCTCTTGCCCCACCACTCGGCACCTCGCTTTGGCTCGGTGTACCCGAACAAAGACCTTGAACCGTGGGCCGCCGCAAAGGACCATCCCTGGCCCAGTGCGGCTAACCCGGCGTCCTGCCGGGTTGCCCACGGCTCAAGGCCTTCATTCGGCCAGCGTGGTTTAACGGGGCGCCCAAGATCAAAAGCGAGGCGGCCTGAAAGCCGACCTGTTTTGCGAACTTACCGCGCGGTATGCGCTGGTTTTGCTAGCGATAGCCGGCAACGATGATTGTGTAGCTGACACTTACGCCTCGCGAATAAATTCGCTCCTACAGTTGAGATACGGTCCACACAGATTCAACGCCGCTTTGGCTTTGTTTTTGATCTTGATCTCAAGCGCCCCGTCAAATCACGCTGGCCGAAATCCGATGTTGATTTGGAGGGTAAACCGGCAGGACGCCGGTTTAGCCGCACTGGGCCAGGGATGGCCCTTTGCGGCGGCCCCCCAGATCAATGTCGGAGTTCGGGCATGCCGAGCCAAAGCGAGGCACCAAGTGGTGGGCAAGAGCCTTTTGCTTACTTTTGGGCTGTTCAAAAGTGAGGCGCCGTAAGGGCGCAACCAAAAGCCGCCGTTATCGAAGCAATGGATATGTACACATTTCCCTTGTGGGAGCGAGCCAGGCCGGCAACCACCCATCAAAAAACCGCACATATGTTCAATGTCCGCGCCGCATTCGCGTCTAGTCTCTTTCCTCACGTCCTGGCATCTCCCATCGCTTCATCACCTGAGGAATATCCAATGAGCCTGTTGAAAGTCAAAGATGGCACCGAGATTTTTTACAAGGATTGGGGCACCGGCCAGCCCATCGTGTTCTCTCACGGCTGGCCGCTGGATGCCGATGCGTGGGATGCGCAGATGGTTTTCCTCGGCGCGCAGGGGTATCGCGTGATTGCTCACGACCGTCGCGGTCATGGCCGTTCGGGTCAGTCGTGGGAAGGCAACGAGATGAACACCTACGCCGACGACCTGGCCGAGCTGTTCGAAGCGCTGGACCTGAAAGACGCGATCATGATCGGTCACTCCACCGGCGGCGGTGAAGTGGCGCGTTACCTCGGGCGTCACGGTACTTCCCGGGTTGCCAAAGCCGTGCTGATCGGCGCTGTGCCGCCGTTGATGCTCAAGACCGAGGCGAATCCGGAAGGCTTGCCGATTGATGTATTCGATGGCATTCGTGCTGGCACGCTCAACAACCGTTCGCAGTTCTTCAAGGACCTGGCCGTGCCGTTCTTCGGCTTCAACCGCGATGGCGCCAAAGTCGAGCAGGGCACCATCGACGCGTTCTGGTTCATGGGCATGCTCGGTTCGATCAAAGGCGAACTGGACTGCATCAAGGCTTTTTCGGAAACCGACTTCACCGAAGACCTGCAGAAAATCGATATTCCGACGCTGATTCTGCACGGTGACGATGACCAGATCGTACCCATCAAGGCCTCGGCAATGCGCAGCGCGGAATTGGTCAAGGGCTCGACCCTGAAAATCATCCCCGGCGCACCCCACGGCATGTGCACCACGTTGGCCGATGAGGTCAACCAGGCGTTGTTGGCGTTTATCAAAGGCTGAAGCATCGAATGGAAATCCGGTAGGAGGGGACTTGTCCCCGAATGCAATTGCCCATGCGACGAGAGAATCCGAACATTTGGCGTCGCCTGAGCTGACGTATTCGGGGACACGTCCCCTCCTACAGCTATTCATTTATTTGAGTCACGCTCCCACCGTGTGCACCACGGCGGCTGGCAGGCTGCGGCCAGCCGCCGCCGCGGCCCGGGCGTCGTTGGCGTGCAGTTGCGCCAATTGATCCCGCGAGGTCAGCAGCAGCCGATCTTCATCCAGCACTTCCACCAGACTGATCGCCCCACCTTTATAAGCGTCCTGTGCGGCATCGCGGGCGACTTTGTGGGCGGCAACTTCCTGTTCCACTTCCCGATGTTGGGACTCCAGTTCAGTCAGGGTCACAATGGCGTTTTCTACATCCTCGGTGGCGCGCAGCATTGACTGTCGGTAGTGCGCCAGGGCTTCGGCGTTGGCGCCCTTGGCCTGGGCGACTTCCGCATCTACCCGACCGAAATCGAACAGCCGCCAGTGCAGGCCGGCGATGGCCTGGGGTTGAAACGCTGAAGCGCCAATCAATGAGCCGCTGTGCAGACTTTCAAAACCCAGTAAACCGGCCAGCGAGACCTTCGGGTAATACTCGGCAATGGCCGCGCCGATGCGTGCGCTGGACGCAGCCAGGCGGCGTTCGGCTGCCATCACGTCGGGACGCCGGCGCAGCAGGCTGGCAGGGCCGTCGGTGTTGCTGATCGTCGGCACTTTGTAGTTTTGCGAGCTGGTCAGCAACTCTCTGGTGTAGGTGCCGGGTTGCGTGCCCATCAGCACATCGAGTCGGTTGAGCTGCAACGCCAGTTCCGTGCGCAATGGCGGCAAGGTAGCGCGGGCCTGCAAGACCAGCGCCTGAGCCTGGGCCTGTTCGCGATGGGTCGACAGGCCGCTGCCGAAACGATCATTGACCAGTGCCAGCAGCGCCGCTTCGGTCTGTACCTGATCCTCGGCCAAGGCAATGCGTTGCTGCGCGCCGCGCACCCGGAAGTAGGCATCGGCAGCCTCGGCCGCCACGGAAATCCGCACGCCGGTGTGATTGGCTTCGGCTGCCTGGGCTTCGGCGCTGGCGGCTTGTTCGCCACGCTTCAAGCCACCGGCCAGATCGACCTCCCAGCTGGCGCCAGCACCGATGGTTTCAATGGTCTGATTGCGTTCGTAGCCGGGAAAGGTGCTGCCGATCTTGCCCAGCGCGCTTTCCTGGGACTGGCGCTGACGCACCGCGCGGGCGTCGAGATTGCCCTCGGGCAGGCGCTCGGCCCCGGCTTCACGAGCAGCGGCCCGGGCCTGTTCGACCCGCGCCATGGAGGCCTGCAAGTCGAGATTCTGCTTCAGCACACGCTCGATGATCCGGTTCAGTTGCGGGTCGGCGAAACCGTTCCACCAAGTGTCCAACGCTGGCGCCGGCGTTTCGCCAATCCGCTGGTCGAGCAACGTTTGCTGGCTGAACTGGCCACCGATGATAGGCGCGGGCGTCTGGTAATCCGGGCCCACTGCGCAGCCGACCAACGCCACCATCAGCAGGCTCAAGGCGAAAGTGCGGGTGTTATTCAGGGTCTTCATGGCGTGGGTTTCTCAGTGAGCGTCGGCGGAAGGCGCAGCGGGCGGGACGACTTTGCGCATCAACGGGACCATGGCGGTGGCGATGATGAAACAGACCATGATCGCCAGAAACGCGTCGGCGTAGGTTTGGGTCTGGGCTTCACGCAATGTCAGCAACCACAGTTGATGCAGCGCGCCAGTCATGCCGTCGTTGCCGCTCTGGCTAAGGCTGGTCAGATTGCCACTCACCTGGTTCAGCCATTGGTTCATGGCTTCATTGCTGCTGTTCAGATGTTCGGCCATACGCGTGAAATGCAGATTGGTGCGGTCGTTGAGAATCGTCGCGCAGGCAGCAATGCCAATCGCGCCGCCCAGGTTGCGCATCAGGTTGAACAGACCCGAGGCTTGCTTGAGCCGCGCCATGGCCAGCCCGCCCAGGGTCAGGGTCACCGCCGGAGGCACGGCCAATTGTTGGGCGATGCCGCGCAAGGCCTGGGGCAGCATTAACTCCTTGCCGCCCCAGTCGTGGGTGATCGGCGAGAAGTCCCACATCGACACGGCGAACAGCGCCAGTCCAGCCATGAGAATCCAGCGCAGGTCGACCCGATTGGCGAGAAACGCATACAGCGGGATCGACAGCACCTGAAACACGCCGGTAGAAAACACCGCAAGGCCGATGTCCAGCGCGCTGTAGCCCCGGACCCGGCCGAGGAACAGCGGCGTCAGGTAAATCGTCGCGAACAGGCCGATGCCGGTAACGAACGAGAAGAAGCAACCCAAGGCGAAATTACGATCCTTCAACGCGCGCAAATCGACGATGGGGTTGGCCACCATCAGCGTGCGGCTGACGAACGCCAGCCCCGCGATGGCGGAAATCCACGCCGTGGCGACAATCGTGCTGTCGCTGAACCAGTTCCAGCGCGGTCCTTCTTCCAGGGTGTATTCCAGGCAGCCGAGGAACACCGCCATGAACAGCATGCTCGCGTAATCGGCGCCCTTGAGCAGGGACAGGTCCGGTTTATCGATTCGCACCAGCATCGGCACGGCAACCGCGACAAAAATGCCCGGCAGCAAGTTGATGTAAAACAGCCAGTGCCAGGACGAAACATCGGTGATCCAGCCGCCAATCACCGGGCCCAACGTCGGTGCCAGGGAGGCGATGGCGCCGATGGTCGAAGCAGCAATGACTTTCTGTTTGCCGGTGAAGAACATGAACGCCGAGGTGAATACCAATGGGATCATCGAGCCGCCGAGAAAACCTTGCAGGGCGCGAAAGGCGATCATGCTCTGGATATTCCACGCCAGACCGCACAGCAGGCTGGCGAGGGTGAAGCCTACCGCCGACGCGCAGAACAACCAGCGGGTCGACATCACCCGGGACAGCCAGCCGGACAGCGGGATGACGACGATTTCGGCAATCAGGTAACTGGTCTGCACCCACGCGGTTTCATCGGCGCCGGCCGACAACCCGCCGCCGATATCACGTAACGAAGCGGAGACAATCTGGATGTCCAGCAGGGCGATGAACATGCCCACGCACATGGTGGCGAAGGCGAAGACTTTTTGCGCGGTGGGCATCGATGCCGCGTCGAACGGCTGGGCAACGGCGGCAGCTGGCGTACTCATGGCGCACGGCTCACATTCGTCGCAGCAACCGGTGCGGATGGAGTCTGAACGCTAACGTTGGCGTTAGTGTCGACCTGCGCGGTCACCGAAAGACCCGGTCGCAGACTGCCCAGCGTGCTGTCGTTCTGATCCAGCAACACCCGAACCGGCACCCGCTGCACGATTTTAGTGAAGTTGCCGGTGGCGTTTTCCGGCGGCAACACGCTGAATTGTGCGCCGGTCGCCGGGGCCAGGCTGTCCAGATGCCCGTGAAACTCGCGACCCGGCAGCACGTCGGCGCGAATGGTCACCGGTTGGCCGGGCAGCATGTGCGCCAACTGGTCTTCCTTGAAGTTCGCGTCGACCCACAAGCCGCTGGCGGGCACCACGGAAAGCAGCTGGCTTCCGGCGGCGGCATAAGCACCGAGCCGTGCCCGCCGGTTGCCAATCACGCCATCCACGGGCGCACGTAATTCGGTGTAGCCGACGTTGAGCTGCGCCATCTCCCGCTCGGCCACGGCTTGCATCAGCGCGGCGCGGGCCTGCTGTTTCTGGCTGGCAATCACGTTGAGTTGGCGTTGCGTGGCGAGCAACGAAGCCTGGGCCCTGGCACCATTGGCCTGGGCGGTCTTGAACGTCGCATCGGCACGCTGGGCACTTTCTACCGAAACGGCGGAGCGGCTGACCAACTCTTTATAACGTGCATGATCGTCCCGCGAGCGCACGGTTTCGGCGTTGGCGGCATCGATACCGGCCTTGGCCTGGCCGATCACCGCGTGTTGCAGTTCTTCGGTGGCATCCAGATTGGCCAGCAGCGCCTGTTGGGCGGCGACAGCGCCTTCGGCTTTGTGCAGCGCGGCCTGGTAATCGCGGTCGTCGATCTTTACCAGCAAGTCACCGGCGTGGACGAACTGATTGTCGACCACTTTCAGCTCGCTGATATAGCCCGGCACCTTGGGGCTGATCACCGTGACGTCGCCACCGATATAAGCATCGTCCGTGGATTCGATGAAGCGACCGACCGTCCACCAATGCAGGCCAAACAGCACTGCGGCCACCAGCGCGGCGGCGATCACCAACAGCAGCAACAGGCGTTTGAGCAAAGGCGACTTGTTGCGCGATGGGGCAGCGGCGGTGGTTGTTATATCGGCCTGAAGTGAGCTGTTCATCAACGTTACCTGTGCAAGTCCGATGTGCATCGCAGCCTTGGCCAGCGATGGGGATTTATGGATTACGATCGTAATATTATGATCGTAATGTAAGTCCATATTTCCGATCGCGCAAGGATAAAAGTGCGTACAACAATCTGAACACGGCTACGGAACCCTCTGCCCATGGCGCCGTTCACATGTCACATTGACCACCGAAAGCCGAGCATTCCCACCTTCGGAGACAGTCCATGAGCAGCCAGCCATACGCCACCACCGCACCGACACGCGCCGAGGTAGACACCTTGCAGGGCGCGACGCTGATCGAGTTCGGCACCGATTGGTGCGGTTACTGCAAAGCTGCGCAGCCGCTGATCAGCGAGGTCATGCGCGATTACCCCAGCGTGCGGCATCTGAAAATCGAGGACGGCAGCGGGCGACCGCTGGGCCGCTCGTTTCGCGTCAAGTTATGGCCGACACTGATATTCATGCGTGACGGTGAGGAATTGAGCCGCCTGGTGCGGCCCACCCAAACCAGTGATATCGAAGAGGCGTGCGAAGGGATGGTGAGGCAGGGATGAACAGCGAGGTGACCGGGGCTTCCTCCCAAGGAAGCCATTGATCGCTACTCAAGGAGCATACGAAGTCGGTCGCCCGCTTTGTAAAATCAGCGTCGCAGGTACGCAGCGAAATCGATGTCGCCGGCACTGAGAATGGCTTGCACCCTGTTGTGGACGTTGAGCTTGCGCAGGATCGCTGACACGTGGGCCTTGACCGTGGTTTCGGCGATTTCCAGGGTGTAGGCGATCTGTTTGTTCGACTCGCCCTTGGTCATGCGTTCCAGCACCAGCAGTTGCTTGCGGGTCAAGGCTTGCAGCAGTTCGGGCGGGAAGCTTCGGTTTTCGCTGTTATGCCGGCGAGTGGCGGGTTTCTGACTGCGGATGATGTCCGAAGGCAGATAAACGTTGCCGTTGAGAATCTGCTCGATGGCTTGGGTCATTTGCAGTCGCGGCGACGATTTGGTGATGAAACCCACCGCGCCATAAGTGATGGCCTGCAGCACGATCTGTTTGTCCTGCTCGGCGGAAACGATCACCACCGGGATGGTCGGCGCTTCGTTGCGCAGGTTGATCAAGCCGTTGAGGCCGTGCATGCCGGGCATGTTCAGGTCCAGCAGGATGAGGTCCAGATCGTCATGCTGTTGGGTCAAGGCCAGGGCGCTTTCCAGGTCCTCGGTTTCCATCACTTCGCTGCCGGGAAAACCGTCAGTGATGACGTTGTGGATGGCCTCGCGAAACAGCGGGTGATCGTCGGCTATTAGAATTTTGTACATGCCATTCACCTTGTTTTTATAGGGTATCGAATCATTCTGATGGCGAGCGCAGCGGTGCAGGTTGCGCCCGGTTGACCGGCAGACCAGCGGCCTGCCAGGCGTCGAGACCGTCGCGATACCAATACAGATCACTGTAGCCCAACGCCGCTGCGCGCTTCACGGCGTTCCAGCTCAGCCAGCAATCGGCGCGGCAGTAAAACACCATCGGCATATCGTGGCGACCGGCGCTGGCGTGTTGCAGATGGCCGACAAAATACGCCTGCCATTGCTCTGTCAGTTCCCCGTCGCCGGTATTGGCCAGCCACAGGCTGCCGGGCAGATTGGCGTGAGGTTCGTCTTCGATGAAGCGACCTTGCAGCCATTGTCGGCGATACACATCGATCAGCAGCGGTTTTGCAGGTTGTTGCAGCAGCGCCTGAAGTTGCGGTGTATCGATAATCCGCGCGCCATCGACCTGAACAGGCGTCGGGCTGCGATACAACGCAATGCGGTAGCCATCGGTGGAAAACAATGGGGTTTCAGCCACGGCGAGGCCCGGCAGCGTTGTAGCAAGCACCATTGATAGCAGGGTTGAGCGCGAAACACGCAGCATGGCGGCTATTCCTTTCTTGTTATGACCTGCATTACAAGGCACAACCGCCGCTTTGGGAATGCGACGATAGAAAGCAAAACCGGTACGAAAGTAGTAGAGAGACAGCCTGAAGCGGCAAGCTTCAAGCTGCAAAGCGGGTATTAGCCTGGCTTGCGGACGGCGGCGTGTTGGGGGTTGAAGGTGACGACGGCCAGCAGGATGAAGATCAGCGTCAGGCCCAGGCAAACGGCGGCTGCCAGCGGGTTGAAACGCTCATAAAGGGCGAAGCGCACCAGCTCCACGGCATGGCTGAACGGGTTGATCGCGCACAGCCAGTAAAGCCATTGGCTGGCCTCCTGCATCTTCCACAGTGGATACAGCGCCGACGACAGGAAAAACATCGGGAAAATCACGAAATTCATTACCCCGGCGAAGTTTTCCAGTTGGCGGATCGCATTCGACAGCAGCAGCCCCAACGCGCTGAGCATCAAGGCCACCAACAACAAGGCTGGCAGCGCCGCCAGCAAACCCCAGGCGGGTGGTTGCACGCCGTAAACCCAGGCAATCGCCAGAAACGCATAGACCTGCAACAGCGAGATCAACGACGTGGCCAGCAATTTGCTGATCAGCAGGAACGTGCGCGGCAGCGGGCTGGTGAGTAACACGCGCATGCTGCCCATTTCCCGGTCGTAAACCATGGACAACGAGCCTTGCATACCGTTAAACAACAGAATCATGCAGGCCAGGCCCGGAATGATGTACACCTCGTAAGGGATGTAAGTGTCGTAGGGCTCGATGATGGCGATGCCCAACGCCGCGCGAAAACCCGCCGCAAACACCAGCAACCACAGCAATGGACGCACCAGCGCGCTGAGGAATCGTGTGCGTTGCAGAATGAAACGCAGCCATTCGCGCAGCACGATGCCGCTGAAACATTGCCAGTAAGCGTTCATCGGCCGGTGGCTCCAGCAGGGGAAGAAAGGGTCAGGCGGGCAAACGCGGTGTTCAGCTCGCCGCCATGTTCGGCGCTGACGGCTCCGGCGTTGCCCGAGGCGACCAGACGGCCTTGATGCAGGATCAGAAGGTCATCATCGGGCTGCACTTCGTCCAGCAAATGGGTGGTCCAAAGCACGCTGATGCCTTGTTCGCGACACAGGCTGCGCACGTGCTGGTTGAGGGCCAGGCGACTTGCCGGATCAAGGCCGACGCTGGCTTCGTCGAGCAGCAACAGGCGTGGCTCATGCAGCAGGGCCCGAGCGATTTCCACTCGCCGGCGATGCCCGCCATTGAGCTCGCGGACCCGTTCTGCCTTGCGCTCGGTCAACCCTTGGCGGGCCAGTTCCTCAGCAACCCGGACGATCGCCGAACGGCGCGGCATACCGTGCAGCGCGGCGTGATAACGCAGGTTCTGTTCGACGCTCAGGTCCAGGTCCAGCGTGCTTTGTTGAAACACCACGCCCAATTGCCGCAGCGCCGGACGTGGCGTCTGGCGCAGGGAACAGCCGCCCACACGAATTTCGCCGCGTTGCAGGTCATACAGCCGGGTCAGCAAAGCGATCAGGGTTGATTTACCCGCGCCGTTGGGGCCGAGCAATGCGCCAAAGCGGCCCGGCGCAAGGCTGAAGCTGATCTGGCGCAAGGCTTCCCGAGGACCGTAGGCGAAACTGAGATCGTCGACTTCCAGGGCATTCATGGGGTCACGACCACGCCCCAGGGATAACGGCCGACCTTGATCGACTTGGTAACCTTGAGGCTGGCGACGTCGATCACCGACACATCGCCACTGACGCCGTTGGTGGTCAGCAACTGGCTTTGATCCGGGGTAAACGCCATCTGCCAGACCCGCCGACCGACGAGCAGGTAATCGACGATTTCCAGGGTCTTGGCGTCGATCACCGCCACATGGTTGGCCGGGCCGAGGGCCACGAACGCATATTTGCCATTGGCGGCGATCTTGATGCCTACCGGCTGCACCTTGTCCGGGTGAACGCCTTTGATCTGGAAGGTCAGGGTCTTGATGATCTTGCGGGTGGCGACGTCGATCACGCTGACCGTGCCGCCGATTTCTGCCGATGCCCAGAGTTGCGAACCGTCCTGATTGAACTCGACAAAGCGCGGCCGCTGATCCACCAGCGTGTTGTCAGCCAGGGTCTGGGTGCTGGTGTCGATCCAGTGCAGCATGTTGGTGGTTTCGCTGGTATTGACCGCCCACTTGCCGTCGGGACTGACCGCCATGCCTTCGGGTTCGACGCCGACATCGATCTGCGCCAGGACCTTGGAGTTCTCCGTATCGATCACCGTCACCAGCGAGTCGTCTTCGTTGGAAACATACAGCCAGCGGTTGTTGGGATGCAGGGCGAACTGTTCCGGGTCTTTGCCGGAGGGCAGTTCCTTGATGATCTTGTGGGTGGCCACGTCCATGACTTGCACACGGTCCGAGTCGCTGGCGCAGATGTACAGCAGCTTGTTGTCATGGGACAGCAGCAAACCCCGAGGACGCATGCCCACGGCAATGGTTTGCGTGACTTTGAGGCTGTCCATGTCGATCAGGCTCAGGCTGTTGTCCTTCTCGTTGGACACCCAGGCGGTGGCCGCCAGGCATTGCCCCGCGAGGGTTGAAAGGACGGCGGCCATCAAGGCGGTGGCGATCAGGGTGCGGCGCATGGCGTGTTCCTTATTGTTGGTATTGTCGGCAAAACGTCAGTTAAAGGTGCAGCTCACTTCGGGCTGGTCATAGCCCAGGCTGTCGAGTTCGGTGACCGGGTGCAGAAAGCCATCCTGCGGCGAAGTGCTGACCAGGGCGCGGGGCTGGACGATGGGGATCGGCTGGCGCAATTGGCCATTCCAGGCGCGATAGCTGAGCTTGCGGCCCTTGAAACCGTCCAGTGGTAACTGGTCGCTCAATTCCAGGCGGCGGATGTCCAGTGGATCGACGCCACGCAGTTTGCTGACTGCGCTGGCGATGCTGCGCACGGCCATCCAGGCGGCGAAATCCCGGTCGTTCATCCAGCGTCCGGCCAGGGCTTCGAAGCGTTTCTGCAATTGCGCCGCGCCATAGGTTTCCACGGTCTTGTGCCAGCCGGTCGGCGTCAGGCCCTGCGTGCCCGCGACCGGGCGCGGGTACCAGGTCTGGTAGGGCACGTACTCGCCAAAGTCGCCGCGCTCGTCCGCCACCAGCACCACGTCGTATTCGGCGGTCTGGGTGAACAGCGGCATGTCGGCCTGGGCGCTGCGGCGCTGGTCGTTGTCAAAGCTCCAGTTTTTTTCGGCGACGATGGTGTGCCCGAAGCGCTTGGCAGCGCGGCGCACGGCCGCCGCATAGGCCTGGTCGTCGGGCGTCTGACCGACGATCAGCAGCCAGCGATTCCAGCGCCGTACGGCGAGAAATTGCGCCAGTGCATCGGTCAACATCGCCCGGCTGGGCAAGGTGTGCAGCACGTTGCTCAAACAGGCGCTGCTGCGCAGGCTGTCGTCGGCACTGCCGGCGTTGAACAGCAGGCTGTCCGGCAAAGCGGCGCTGAGCTGGCGCAGGGTATCCGCTGGCGCGTTGACCACAAACAGTCGCAAGCCTTGCTCGTGCAGCGCGCGGGCTTTTTCCAGCAACGCCTGCGAACTGTCGACGCTGGCGTTTTCCAGGCTGTAGCTGTGCTTGAGGAAACGCCCGGTGCTGTTGCTGTCGATGATCGCCAGTTCGGCGCCACGCGATCCTGCGTCCAGCGGTTCAGGAATGACATTGGATAACAGCGGGCCGGGGGCGGGCACGAAGGCCAGATAACCGACGCGCACTTGCAGGGTTTCATCGGCGGCCGGGCTTGGGCTTGTCCACAAGACCGCCGCCGCAAGGGCAAGCAGGCAGTGCAGGGCGGGTCGGGAAAGCTGGCGCATGAGGCACTCCGTTACGGGTAGCGCCAGCATAGGAACGCCGCGAGGGCGGGGAAATATGCAGAAAGTACCAGTCTGCCAGTACCAAGGTAGTAGCCGGACTGCGGTTGCCGGGATTTAGCATGCGGATATCAATAATAAGAAGGCAAGGTCATGTCCGCACTCTGGCGCATCAACCTTTGGGTGATCGGTTTCTTCTCGCTGGTCACGGCGGCCTGCTTGTGGCTGCTGTTGCATCAGGCCGTGGCCGATGTCGACCGCGAGCTGGTCGCCGCCCAGGCCGTGGTGCAATACCTGAGCGACACCGCCGAACAGCAGCCCGCCGCGCTCCAGCCGCATCTGAGCGAGCACCTGCGCCATGTGCGCGTCATCTGGCTGGCCGCCGACGAGGCTCCGCACGTGATCACCCAAAGCGGTGCGGATGCCTTGATCGCTCGCTGGCTGTTCCCCGCCGAGACCCACGCCGAGCGGGTTCTCAACGTCAGTGATGGTCGGCGGGTGCAGCTTGGTGTCGATCCCAGCGATGAAATCGATGAAGTCTGGGACTCATTGCAGCAATTGCTGTTGCTGTGTGGCCTGGCGCTGGTGGTGAGCCTGTCGGCGATTCGCTGGGCGGTGGGTCGCGGCATGCATGTGCTGGATAACCTGCTCAAAGCCTTGCAGCAGGTTTCCCGAGGCGAACTGCATGTGCGCCTGCCCTTGCAAGGCAATGCCGAGGCGCAACAACTGGCCGGGCATTTCAATCGCATGACCGCCACGCTGGAACATGCCGAAGCGGACAACAGACGTCTGACCCAGGCGCTGCTCGCGGTGCAGGATCAGGAGCGCACGCGACTTGCGCAGACCTTGCATGATGACCTTGGCCAATACCTTGCCGGGATTCGCGCCCAGGCCTGTCTGCTGCGCATGGTGGCCGATCAATCAGATGTGGTGCGCAATACCGCGTTGGGTCTTGAAGCCAATTGCGAGCAACTGCAGCTTGGCTTTCGCGCGTTGATCCGGGATTTGTACCCTGTGGTGCTGCAACACCTGCCACTGCCCGAGGCCATGACCTTGCTGGCGGAGCATTGGCGCGGCAATCACGGCGTTGAGTGCGTGCTGCTGGTCGATCCGCAGCTCCCCGAGTTGACTCCTGCGGCCAGAACGCATCTGTACCGGCTGCTGCAAGAAGCGCTGACCAATGTGGCGCGGCATGCCAACGCCAGTCAGGTGCGGGTCAGCCTGCGCCAGCTCAATGCCCGACTGGTCATGGAAATCCGCGACAACGGTTGCGGCGCGCAGGCACCGCAGCGGCCCGGTGTGGGCCTGTATTCCATGCGCGAGCGTGCCCGCTGCCTGCGCGGTGAGTTGCATATCGAAACACAACCGGGCGCCGGCTGGGCGCTGGCGCTGAACATGCCCCTGGAGGCTTGAATGCATATTCTGATTGTCGACGACCATGCGGTGGTGCGCCAGGGCTACGCCAGTCTGCTGCGGGCGATGTTGCCGCTGGTGCAGGTGCGCGAAGCCGCGACCGGCGAAGAAGCCCTGGCGAGTGTGCAGGAAGAAATTCCGCAACTGGTGATCATGGATTTCGGCCTGCCAGGCATCAGCGGTCTGGAAACCACCCGGCGCTTGCGACAACGTCTGCCGCAACTGCGGGTGTTGTTTTTCAGCATGCATGACGAACTGCCGCTGGTGCGTCAGGCACTGGATGCCGGAGCGTCGGGTTATCTCACTAAGAGCTCGGCCCCCGATGTGTTGCTCGAGGCGGTACGCCGGATCCTTGCCGGGCACGCTTACATCGAGCAGCCGCTGGCCACGCAACTGGCCTGCAATCCTCAGCGACAGGATTGCGCCGATCCGCGTCTGCAAAGCATGACCCAGCGGGAGCTGGAGATATTCCTGATGCTCGCCAAAGGCACGCCCTCGCGGGTGATTGCCGAACGCCTGTGCATCAGCGCCAAGACGGTTTCCAATTACCTGACGTTGCTCAAGAACAAGCTGCAGGTCAGCTCCCATGCGGAACTGGTGCATCTGGCGATTGATACCGGGGTGATGCGGGTGGTGATGTGAGGGATGTGTCTGGGCCGAGGCTGTGTTCGTAGGAGCGACTTTAGTCGCGAGGGCGTCAATTGCCCTCCCCGCTAAAGCCGGTCCTACAGCACGCCTCGCTCCTGCGGCTACCCCCAGTTGATTGCCGTCTCCTCAATCATCCCAACCCCCTGGACACGCCACGCAGCCTTGCATATTGCTGTCCTGGAAATTGGCATACGGATGCCGCGCGCCGGTGAGGTTGGCGTTGGCCAGGTTGCTTGCGCCGAACTTGGTTTCCTGAAGATTCGCGTCGCGCAGATCCGCGCCCTGCAAATCGGCCTTGTTGAGAAAGGTCATCTCCAGATCCGCAGCCTGCAAGTTGACGTTGTGCAGTTTCGCCCCGGACAAGCGGGCAAATTGCAGGTAGGCGGCGCTGAGGTTGGCGCCTTCGAATTGCGCGCCCTGGGCGAACAAGCCCCAGCCTTGCACCGCTTGCAGTTGCGCGCCGCCAAGGTCGGCCAGGCGCAGGTTGGTCTGTTGCAGGCTGGCGCGGGTCAGCGTGGCGTTCTGCAGGCGAGCTTTTTCCAGATTGGCCAGATCCAGACGGGCATGGCGCAGATTGGCATCGCGCAGGTCGGCGCCAGCCAGGTTCATCTTGCGCAAATCCTGATTGCTCAGGTCCGCGCCGCGCAGGTCGGCGTTCGGGCATTGGCTGGCCTCGGCGATGGTGCAACCGTTGATCACCAATGGCTCGCCGTCATCGGCAGCCAGGACGCAGGGCAGGGCGAACCACAGAATGAGGGGCAGGTAGTTCATGAGGGTTTTCCAGAGCAGGGTTAATCCGATTCGTTGGAGCGACACTTGCCCGCGAAGCGGCGTTGCTGACACACCGCCTCGCCAACACGTTGGCTCCTACACTGTCTGTACAGAAACCGGTTTATTTGGCCGCTGTCTTGCTATCCCAACTCGGAATCTTGAACACCCAGAACGATCCGCCTTGCGCCACTGGTTTGGTCAGTTCGGCCATGTCGCCGCCCCATAACGGCACCGCGCCGCCGTAACCCACCGTCACGCCAATGAACTGCTCGCCGTCCTGATCCCAGGTGATGGGAGGGGAAACAATGCCGCTGCCCGTCTGGAAGCTCCACAATTCTTCCCCGGTTTTAGCGTTAAAGGCCTTGAAAAAGCCATCGCCGGTCCCGGTGAACACCAGATTGCCTTTGGTCGCCAGCACGCCGGCCCAGAGCGGCAGACGTTCCTTGTGCTCCCAGACCACCTTGCCGCTGGTGGGATCCATGGCGCGCAGGGTGCCGACGTGGTCCTCGTACATGCGCTTGATGCGAAAGCCCATGCCCAGATAGGCCGAGCCCTTTTTGTAGTTCACTTCTTCGGTCCAGTAGTCTTCTTTCCACTGGTTGGCGGGAACGTAGAACAGGCCGGTGTCCTGACTGTAGGCCATGGGGTTCCAGTTCTTGCCACCGAGGAACGGCGGCGAAACCTCTACCGGTTTGCCCTTGGTTTCGCCGGGCAGTGGCTTGGCCGGACGCTTGCCTTCGTTTTCCACCGGGCGGCCGGTTTTCAGGTCGATATGGCTGGCCCAGCTGATGTTGTCGACGAACGGGAAGGCGTTCTGCAATTTGCCGTTGTTGCGGTCCACCACGTAGAAGAAACCGTTGCGGTCGGCGTGGCCGGTGGCTTTGACGGTCTTGCCGTCCTGACCCTTGTAATCGAACAGCACCAGTTCGTTGTTGCCGGAAAAATCCCAGGCGTCGTTCGGCGTATGTTGATAAAACCACTTCACCTCGCCGGTGCTCGGATCGACACCCACCTGACCTGAGGTGTAGAGGCTGTCGTAATCATGAGGATTGCCGTCCTTGGCGGTGCGCGCCCAAGTGTTCCATGGGCCGGGGTTGCCGGCGCCCACGATGAGGGTGTTGCTCTCGGGATCGAAGCTCGCACTCTGCCAGGGTGCGCCGCCGCCGTGGCTCCAGGCTTCGACCTTGCCGGTTTCGGTGGTCTTGTCATCTGGCCATGAGGGCGCCTTGATGTCGCCGGTAGGCGTGCTGTCCTTGCCGTTGAGGCGGCCCATGTGACCTTCGACAAAAGGCCGCATCCAGACTTCTTCCCCGGTATCCGGGTCTCGGGCGAACAGTCGGCCCACCACGCCGAATTCATCACCCGAACTGCCGTGAATCAACAGCACCTTGCCGCTGACCTTATCCTTGATCAGCGTTGGCGCGCCGGTCATGGTGTAGCCGCTGCTGTGATCGCCGAATTTCTTGTTCCAGACCACTTTGCCAGTGTTCTTGTCCAGGGCGATGACTCGCGCATCCAGGGTGCCGAAGAAGATCTTGTCGCCGTAAATCGCGGCGCCACGGTTGACCACGTCGCAGCAGGGGCGGATGTCGTCCGGCAGGCGGTGGTTGTAAGTCCACAGGCGCTTGCCGGTCTTGGCCTCCAGGGCGAATACCCGGGAATAGGAGCCGGTGACGTAAATCACCCCGTTGCTGACGATGGCCTGGGACTCCTGGCCGCGCTGCTTCTCATCGCCAAAGGAATACGACCAGGCCGGGGTGAGCTTGAAGACGTTTTTGTCGTTGACCTGCGCCAGCGGGCTCCAGCGTTGCGCGTTGGTGCCCATGCCGTATTGCAGAACGTTTTGCGTGGTGAGATGGTCCTCGGCGATGTCTTCCCAGCTGACCTTGCCCGCATCGGCGGCGCTGGCAAGGCCGGTAAGCGACAGGCCGCCCAGCAACAGGGCCAGTGGCGACAAAGCGGCAGGTGACGATCTTGTTATTGTCATGGGGCAGGTTCCATTGAAGGTTTGGACCTGCACAGGTTGGCGGCGCGAAGCGGCGCGCGATACGGAAAAACTCCCGCTGTTGCCGGGAAGAGTTCCCGAACCGCCCATGATTTGGGCCCGCCTCACAAGCTCTACTACCAAGGGAGGAGGGCGCGGCCACCAAAGCAGCATTCGATGCGGGTGACAGGGTTCTTAAGATGGCTGCGTGGCTTTTTGCGTGCAATCTTGAGGACATAACAATGATAAGAATCTCAACTACCGTGCTCACCGCAACCCTGCTCAGCCTGTTGGCTGCGAGCGGTCTGGCGCTGGCCCATGGCAACGTGGTCCCGCAAGCGGTGGCCACTGAAGGACTCGAACCATTGGGCGCTGAATGGCGTACCGAAAATCCCTACCGTGATTCCAAGGATCACGCCCGCGCGCTGGAAATCGGCTCGTCGGCCTATAACCAGAACTGTGCGGCCTGCCATGGCCTGGAAGCTAAATCGGGTGGTATCGCGCCCGACCTGCGTTTGCTGGACGTTGGCGTTGCCGGTGACGAGTGGTTTGTCGAGCGGGTGCGCAACGGCGCGGTACGCGACGGCCGTGTCTACATGCCGAAAATGGCCGATTACTTGAGCCAGGAAGCGCTCTGGGCAGTACGCACCTACCTGGACAGCGTTCACGTCGAGGAGTGACCGCATGCGTCTGCTCGCCCGGTTCTCAAGCGCGATGCTGTGCTGTTTTTTGATCCTGCTGGCGCCGCTCGCTAACGCGCAGGTGCGCAACTACGACACGATCATTGCTTCCGGAGTATTGAAAGTCGCGGTCTACCAGGACTTCGCGCCTTACAGCTTCAAGGTCGACGGTCAGCCGCGCGGCGTGGACATCGAACTGGCGGCGGCACTGGCCAAGGCCCTGGGGGTCAGCCTGGAATTGATGTGGGCGCCGCCCGGCGAAAAACTCGACGACGACTTACGGGACTTGATCTGGCGCGGCAGCCAGTTGCGCGACCAGCAGCTGGCCGACGTCATGATGCGGGTTCCCTATGACCGGGACTACGCCCAGCGCCGCAACGAGTTCGGTGAGCTGAACAACGATCATGTGGTGATGTTCGGGCCCTATCAGACCGAGCGCTGGCAGGTCGCCTATGACCACCGCCGGCTGGACGCGGTGCCCAGCGTCGCGGTGTTCGAAGCGCATCCCATCGGCGTAGAAGTCGACAGCGTGCCGTCGTTCTACCTGACGTCCATTTTCAACAGCCAGTTCGCCGCCAGGACCCATCACTATCCCAGCGTGCAGCAGGCGTTCGTTGCCATGAAGGGCGGCGAGGTGGACGCAGTCATGGCCATGCGTGGCGAAATCGACTGGCAATTGCATCAAGCCAATGACCCGCAACTGATCCTGGCGCAAAACGCCTACCCGAACATGGGCCGCCAGGTCTGGGAAATCGGCATGGCGGTCCACGAGAGCAATCGCCAGTTGTCCTACGCCCTGGAAGAACAGCTGGAAATCATGATCCGCGACGGCGAGGTACAAAAGATCTATGCCGCCTACGGCATGCGCTATGACGTGCCGGAGATGTATCAGTAGGTTGGGTTCTGTGGTCGGAATGCCTGGCTGTGTTGGAGCCAAGCTTTTGTGGGAGAGGACTTGTCCTCGATGGCCAGCCCCGACGCCGCTGATCCGCCTGGCCCGCATGCAGTGCTGATATGACTGCAATCGAGGACAAGTCCTCTCCCACAGGGGAATGAAGTGCGCCCCATCGTTGCCGGAAAGGGATATGTAATGTTGACCCGCATCGCTGCACTGTTGCTGTTGCTTGCGCCGACCTTGGCCCTCGCCGTCCCGCCCGACCCCGGCAAAGACCCGGTGGTCTCCGTCATGTGGGCGTTCTTCCAGCAAAAGCTGCTCAAGGACGCGCCTTACGTCTTCGACGACAACGTCATCCTGAGCGCCCCACCGTTTGCCGAAGACGCGCGACAGGTGCCCATCGAGATCGACGCGCGGGCGTATCAGGGCCAGGTGCTGCGCATCCTGGCCTGGGCCGAACTCAATCCATTGCCGCAGATCGTCGACTTCCAGCCTGGCGAACAGGTCATGCCGTGGCTGGCGATCCGCATTCGCATCGAACAAGCCACGCCGTTGCGCGCCGCCGTCTTGACCCGCGACGGTGTCTGGCATATCGGCTCGACGACGATTCTGGCAGCGGGCGGCGGTTGCACAGCGCCCAGCGTGGTGCGGACCCAGGCGGGCTGGGAAGAACACATCGGCGAAGTGCTGGGCGGGCGTTATCCGCGCCAGGACTTCAGCCGTCTGCGCCTGCAGATATCCCATCCCATGGATAACGGCATGGTCAGCGGCATCCCCGAGCTCTACCTCAATCACGCCGAACTGCGCAACGCCAGCGACCAGCTCATGGCAAGTCTGGAACTGTTTCCGGCGGTCAGCGAAAACCCGATGCTGGGCTTTGATGTGCGAGGTTCCGGCACCGCCCGCTTGGTGCTGCGCGACACCAGCGGCAATGAATTCAATGCGACGGTGCCCTGACATGTACAACACCCGAAGCTGGTCGAAACGCGCGGCAGTGCTGATCGGTTTACTGATCAGCTCACTCGCTCAAGCCGAGTTGGAATACAACCTCAAGCCCCGTCAGATTGCCGAAAATACCTACCTGCTCGAAGGCAGCACCGATAACTTTGCCAAGGCTAACGGCGGCAATATCGTCAATACCGCGTTCATCGTCACCCCAAGTGGCGTTGTGGTGATCGATACCGGCCCTTCACGGCGTTACGGCGAGGCGCTGCGCAAGGCGATTGCGGCAACCACCGACAAACCGGTGATCCAGGTGCTGCTGACCCACCATCATCCCGACCATGTGCTGGGCAATCAGGCGTTCGCGGATGTCCCCATCGGTGCGCTGGCCGAAACAACCGAACTGATGCGCCAGCATGGCGATGCGCTCGCGGAAAACATGTACCGCATGGTCGGTGACTGGATGCGCGGCACCGAAGTGCTGTTGCCCAATCAAGCGTTAAGCGCTGGCACCCTGAACCTGGGCGGGCATCCGCTGCGGCTGATCGCTCTTAAAGGTCACACCGGGGCAGACCTGGCGATCTTCGACGAGCTGACCGGCGTGCTGTTCGCCGGTGACATTGTGTTTTACCAAAGAGCCCTGACCACACCGAACACGCCTGGGCTGGACGTCTGGCTGGCGGACCTTGAGCAATTGCAGGCGCTGCCCTGGAATCAACTGGTGCCGGGGCATGGGCCGGTGGCCAGCGACGCTGTGCCGTTCATGCAGATGCGCGATTACCTCGGCTGGCTCGACAACCTGCTGCGCACGGCGGCCGCCAACGGCAGCGACATGGCTGAAGTGATTCGCAGCCCGATCCCGGAGCGTTTTGCGGCCATCAGCCTGACCCGTTACGAGCTGATTCGCAGCGTGAGTCATCTGTATCCGGGTTATGAGCAAGCGCAGATGACCCGCGTGGATGCCCGCTGAAACCGGCAGGGCACTACCAATGAACTAGAGATTTCGATACTGCGGCCAATTGTTCCGATGCGCCTGGCCTAGAAGAATCCGTGACAGGTCGGGAAATTTTCCCGAAGCATCCACAACAGTCATCCAGAACAACAAGAACGCAGAGGCAGCCGTCATGACCCAACCCGCACGTCGCCCATCTTTCGCCCTGAGCCTGCTCATGAGCGCCATGTTGCTGTCAGGCACAGTCCTGGCCGCGGTGACCGACGAAGAAATCCTTCAGGATCCGAAGAATCCCGAGCAGATCGTCACCAATGGCCTGGGCGTCCTGGGCCAGCGTTACAGCCCGCTGGATATTCTCAACACTGAAAACGTCAAGGATCTGCGGCCGGTGTGGGCGTTTTCCTTTGGCGGTGAAAAGCAGCGCGGCCAGCAGGCACAACCGTTGATCAAAGACGGCGTGATGTACCTGACCGGCTCGTATTCCCGGGTTTTTGCCGTGGATGCGCGGACCGGCAAGAAGCTCTGGCAATACGATGCGCGTCTGCCTGACGACATTCGCCCTTGCTGCGACGTGATCAATCGCGGGGTGGCGCTGTATGGCGATCTGGTCTACTTCGGCACGCTCGATGCCAAACTGGTCGCCCTCAACAAAGACACCGGCAAGGTGGTGTGGAGCAAACAGGTCGCCGATCACAAGGCCGGTTACTCCATCAGCGCCGCGCCAATGATCGTCAACGGCAAGCTGATTACCGGCGTAGCGGGTGGCGAGTTCGGGGTGGTGGGCAAGGTCGAGGCTTATGACCCGAAGAACGGCACGCTGCTGTGGTCGCGGCCCACCGTCGAAGGCAACATGGGTTACACCTACAAAGACGGCAAGGCTATCGAGAATGGTATTTCCGGCGGCGAAGCCAACAAGACCTGGCCGGGCGATCTCTGGAAAACCGGCGGTGCGGCGCCTTGGCTGGGCGGCTATTTCGACCCCAGCAACAATCAGATCCTGATCGGCACCGGCAACCCGTCGCCGTGGAACTCGCACATGCGGCCCGGCGACAACCTGTATTCGTCTTCGCGTCTGTCGCTGAATCCCGATGACGGCACCATCAAATGGCACTTCCAGAGCACACCCCACGACGGCTGGGATTATGACGGCGTCAACGAGCTGATCTCGTTCGATTACGAGCAGGACGGCAAAACCGTACAGGCCGCCGCCACTGCCGACCGCAACGGCTTCTTTTATGTGCTGAACCGCAAGGACGGCAAGTTCATTCGCGGTTTCCCGTTTGCCGACAAGATCACCTGGGCCAGCGGCCTGGACAAGGACGGTCGGCCGATCTACATCGACGCCAGTCGTCCGGGCGCTCCAGACGGCGAAGCCAAAGGCACCTCGTCATTCGTCGCTCCCGCATTCCTCGGCGCCAAAAACTGGATGCCGATGGCGTACAGCCCTGACACCGGCCTGTTCTACGTGCCGGGCAATGAATGGGGCATGGACATCTGGAACGAAGGCATCGCCTACAAGAAAGGCGCGGCCTTCCTGGGCGCGGGCTTCACCATCAAGCCGCTCAACGAAGATTACATCGGCGTGCTGCGCGCCATCGACCCGAAAACCGGCAAGGAAGTCTGGCGTCACAAGAACTACGCGCCGCTCTGGGGCGGGGTGATGACCACCAAGGGCAATCTGGTTTTCACCGGCACGCCTGAAGGTTTCCTGCAGGCATTCAATGCCAGAACGGGCGAGAAAGTCTGGGAATTCCAGACCGGCTCCGGCGTGCTCGGCTCGCCTGTGACCTGGGAAATGGACGGCGAGCAATACGTTTCGGTCCTGTCCGGCTGGGGCGGCGCGGTGCCGCTGTGGGGCGGCGAAGTGGCCAAGCGGGTCAAGGATTTCAATCAGGGCGGCATGCTCTGGACCTTCAAGCTGCCCAAGGCGTTGGTCGCCAAGCGCTGATGTCTGAAGCTGGAAGGTGGGAGATTCTATGTCGCAGGGAAACCCTGCAACCTTAAATTAAGTTGATATTCGCTCTGTTTTTGATCTTGATCTTGATCTTAAGCGCCCCGTCAAACCACGTCGGCCGAACTTCGATGTTGAGTTGCAGGGTAAACCGGCAGGACGCCGGTTTAGCCGCACTGGGCCAGGGATGGCCCTTTGCGGCGGCCCTGCAACTCAATGTCGGAGTTCGGGCATGCCGAGCCTGGGCGAGGGACTGAGTGGTGGGGCTAACCCGGCATCCATGCCGGGTTGCCCACTGCACAAAACCTGCGCTCGGCCTTCCGACGGGGCAGGTCAGGATCAAAAGCCAAAGCCAAAGCCAAAGCCAGAGCGGTTAACCTGTGTGCGAGCTTGCTCGCGAAGAACGACAACTCGGTGAATATGGTTCACCGAGATGCCTGACTCGCGGGCAAGCCTCCCTCCCGCAGAATCGGACGTTTTCAGGCCCAAAGTACTATTTCAACCGCGCATCACCCGTGCACTAATTGAACAACCGGACTTTCCCGGCACAACAAGAGGATTGACCCATGTGGAAAAAACCCGCGTTTACCGATCTGCGTATCGGCTTTGAAGTCACCATGTATTTCGCCAGTCGCTAAACCGCACTGTCCCGGCCTCGGTCCATCCCACGCGATGGCCGAGGCCTTTTGCTGTCTGGGTCCAGTCATAAAAAGGTCGTATTGCATTCAGTAACAAATACACTAGGCTGGCGTTCATCTTCTAATAACAACAAAAAAGGCTTTATATGAGCCAGAACCTCAGCCAGCTGCGCAAGTTCGTTTCTCCTGAAATCATTTTTGGTGCCGGCAGTCGTCACAGCGTCGGCAACTATGCGAAAACCTTCGGTGCGCGCAAGGTCCTGTTGGTCAGCGACCCCGGCGTGATTGCTGCCGGTTGGGTGGCCGATGTCCAGGCCTGTCTGCAAGCGCTGAATATCGACCACTTCCTGTACAGCGACGTGTCGCCCAATCCTCGGGTCGAAGAGGTCATGCGCGGTGCCGAGCTGTACCGCGAGCATCACTGCGATGTGATCGTCGCGGTGGGCGGTGGCAGCCCGATGGATTGCGGCAAAGGCATCGGCATCGTGGTGGCGCATGGGCGCAGCATCCTTGAATTCGAAGGCGTGGACACCATTCGGGTACCAAGCCCGCCGTTGATCCTGATTCCGACCACCGCCGGAACCTCCGCCGACGTTTCGCAGTTCGTGATCATCTCCAATCAGCAAGAGCGCATGAAATTTTCCATCGTCAGCAAGGCGGTGGTGCCGGACGTGTCGTTGATCGACCCGGAAACCACGCTGAGCATGGACCCGTTCCTGGCCGCCTGCACCGGCATCGACGCGCTGGTGCATGCCATCGAAGCCTTCGTTTCCACAGGTCATGGCCCGCTAACCGACCCGCATGCGCTGGAGGCCATGCGCCTGATCGACGGCAATCTGGTGCAAATGATTGCCAATCCCACCGACATCGCCCTGCGCGAAAAAATCATGCTCGGCAGCATGCAGGCCGGGCTGGCGTTTTCCAATGCGATCCTGGGCGCGGTGCATGCCATGTCGCACAGCCTCGGCGGCTTCCTCGATTTGCCTCACGGCTTGTGCAACGCAGTACTGGTCGAGCATGTGGTGGCTTTCAACTACAGCTCCGCGCCCGACCGCTTCAAGCTGATCGCCGAGACCTTGGGTATCGATTGCCGTGGGCTGACCCATAAAATGATTTCCCAGCGGCTGGTCGAACACCTGATCGCCCTCAAACATGCGGTCGGCTTCCACGAAACCCTGGGACGCCACGGCGTCAGAATGTCGGATATTCCATTCCTGTCGCAGCACGCTATGCATGACCCGTGCATTCTCACCAACCCGCGCGCGTCCAGTCAGCGCGACGTTGAGGTGGTGTATGGCGAAGCCCTCTGACGAGCGGCAAAATGCGCTGACGGCATTGCTCGGACTGGGCAACCATTCGACGCGCAAGAGCCATTACCCCGAGCTGACAGTGCGGCTCGAAGAGCTGGAAAAGGAGCGCAACCGCTACAAGTGGCTGTTTGAACACGCCGTGCACGGGATTTTCCAGGCCAGCCTGCAACAGGGTTTGCTGGCCGCCAACCCGGCATTGGCGCGCATGCTTGGCTACGACGATCCGCAGCAAGTGCTGTTTTCCCTGGCGGATCTGGCCGGTAGTTTGTTTATCGGCGGGCAGGCTGAAACGGACGCCATCGGTCATGTCCTGCAACGCGAAGGCAGCTTGCTGGGTTATGAAACCCGGCTGCGCCGCAAGGATGGCAGCTGGCTCGACGTGTTGATGAACCTGCTGCTCAAGCCTGACGAAGATGGCATTTTCGAAGGCTTCGTCACCGACATCACCGAGCGCAAGCTGGCGCAGCAGCGCCTGCAACAACTCAACGACGAACTGGAGCAGCGTGTTGCCGCGCGTACCGATGAGTTGCTGGTGGCTCGGGACGCCGCGCAAGCCGCCAATCGCAGCAAGGACAAATACCTGGCCGCCGCCAGTCATGACCTGCTGCAACCCCTGAACGCGGCACGCTTGCTGATCTCGACCTTGCGCGAGCGTGCCTTGCCGGATGCGGAGCACATTCTGGTGGAACGCACGCATCAAGCGCTGGAAGGTGCCGAAGATCTGCTCACCGATCTGCTGGACATCTCCAAGCTGGATCAAGCGGCAGTCAAACCGGACGTGGAGCTGTATCGGCTGGATGAACTGCTGGCGCCTTTGGCTTCGGAGTTTCAGTCGGTGGCGCAAGCCTCAGGTTTGAGCTTTCGCGCGCACATCGGCGATTTCGCGATGTACACCGATCTGCGCCTGCTGACCCGAATCCTGCGCAATTTCCTCAGCAACGCCTGCCGCTATACCGCATCGGGCGGAATTCTGCTCGGCGCCAGGCGGCGCGGCGACTATCTGCGACTGGAAGTCTGGGACACCGGGCGCGGGATTGCCGACGATCGGCTGGAGTCGATCTTCCTCGAATTCAATCAGCTGGATGTGGGCCGCGCCGCCGACCGCAAAGGGGTGGGCCTCGGGTTGGCGATTGTCGAGCGGATCGCAAAGATTCTCGGCTATCGGGTGCAGGTCAAATCCCGGCCGGGCGTGGGCTCGCGCTTCAGCATCGATGTGCCGCTGTCCGACGAAATACCGGTGCCGGTCAGTGTCGTGGTGCAGCAACAATCGGGGACGGGTAACCCGCTGCCGGGCCGGCGTTTGCTGGTGCTGGACAACGAATTGAGCATTCTGGAAAGCATGGCCGCGTTGCTTGGCCAATGGGGCTGCGAAGTACTGACCGCCAGCGATGAGGCCAGCGCCTATCGCGTGCTCGAAGGGCGGGCGCCGGAGGTGATTCTCGCGGATTTCAATCTTGATCACGGGGTGATCGGCTGCGAAGTGGTCAAAGGCTTGCGTGAGTACTTTGGGCAGGAAATACCCGCAGTCATGATTACCGCCGACAGGAGCGATCAATGCCGACGTTCATTGCAGAAGCTGGGTGCGCCATTGCTCAATAAACCGGTCAAGCCGGGCAAGTTGCGAGCCGTGTTGAGTCAATTGCTGGGTTGAATAAGGCGGCTGTCAGCCGCCGGTCATGTTCATGAAGCGCACGACCTGCACATCGTCATCAAGCGTGAAGTTGTGGCTCCAGGGCTTGAGCTGCATGGCATCGATGATGGCTTTTTCCAGTTTTTCCGGCTTGCCTGGATGCGCGCGCAGCACTGACTTCAGATCAGCCGAATGCTCGTTGCCCAGACAGAGTAACAGCCGACCTTCGACAGTCAGGCGCACCCGGTTGCAGGTGGCGCAGAAGTTATGGCTGTGTGGCGAGATGAAACCAACCCGAATATCCGGCGCCTCGGCCAGACGCCAGTAACGCGACGGGCCTTGGGTAGATTCGGTGGAATGAATCAGGGTGTAGCGCTCGGCGATCTTTTCCCGGACCTGATCGCTGGAGAAAAACGATTCAGCGCGGCTATGTTCGCTGATGACGCCCAGCGGCATTTCTTCAATGAACGTGATGTCCAGCTTGCGCTCGATGGCGAAAGCCACCAGATCGTTGATTTCGTGATCGTTACGGCCTTGCATGACCACGCAGTTGAGTTTGGTGTGAACGAAGCCGGCTGCATTGGCGGCATCGATGCCCGCAATGACCTTGCTCAAGTCGCCGGTACGGGTCAATTCGCGAAAACGTGCCGGGTCCAGGCTGTCGAGACTGATGTTCAAGCGGGACAGGCCGGCATCGAACAGCGGCTGGGCGAGTTTTTCCAGCTGTGAGCCGTTGGTGGTCATGCACAGTTCGCGCAAGCCGGGCAGGGCGGCGATGTTCGCGCACAAGCCGACGATGCCCGAGCGGACCAGCGGCTCGCCGCCGGTCAGGCGAATCTTGCGGGTGCCCAGCGCGACAAAGCGTTCCGCCACCTGAAGGATTTCTTCCAGGGACAGAATCTGTTGCCGGGGCAAAAACGTCATCTCTTCGGCCATGCAATACACACAACGGAAGTCGCAACGGTCTGTCACGGACATCCGTAGGTAATCCACCTTGCGTGCAAAGCTGTCTACGAGGATTCGGTCTGACATTTCACCTTCTCAATACTCAGTCTCGACACATAGTAATCCAGTCGGACAAAGACCGCGCGGCCTGTTGCATAACTGGAGTGGTGTGTCGAATTAATCAGCACGCTAACTGAGTCTAATTGCCGCAGTCCAATTGCTTGTTCCGATGGGGTCATTGATTGAGTCAATGAGGCAGGATTTGCGGGGGCAGTTCAGGCGACGCTCACGGCAGATTCTCCACCACAAACACCAGTTGCACCCGAGCGCCCCGGCCTTCCTCGGGCCTGAGGTTGTCGCGTACGATCCGGGCCTTGCAGCGTTGCGAAAGGGCGTCGATCAGATTCACGGCGCGTCGGCCTTTTGGTTCGGAGAATGCCGCCAGGATTTCTGCACTGAAGCCTTTGCCGTCGTCGATCACGCTGATCTGCGCAGTACGATCGTCCAGCAGAGAAAGATGCAGGTCAATCCGGCTGTCGGGTCCGCCCTGGCAATGCTCGACCGCGTTGCCCATCAGTTCGTTAAGCATCAGCCCCAGGTTGGAAGCCATTTGCAGGGAAACCTGCACCGATTGGGTCTCTGCGCAGAGGATCGATGGACCGCGACGTTGGCCATTAATAATGTTGCGCGCCAGTTTGGGTAGATAGTCAGCCAGATCGATGCGTCCGGTGTTGCTGCGATGCAATTCGTCCTGAACCGCGCCGACGCCGGTTATCCGGGTAATGGCGGTTTGCATCAGGGTCTTGGCTTCCTCGCCCTTGGCGCGCAATTTCGAGATCTGCAGCAGGCTGATGATCAACTGCAGATTGTTTTTGACCCGGTGATTGAGCTCGGACAGCAAGACCCGTTGCTGGGTTTCCATCTCCCGCTGATCGGTGATGTCGATACAACTGCCGAAATAACCGGCGAATTCGCCATTGCGGTAATACGGCGCGCCGTTATCCAGCAGCCAGCGATACTGTCCATCGGCGCGGCGCAGGCGGTAGGAAAGGGAATAGGCGTCGCGGGCATCGAAGGCATTCTGATAAATGGACATGCACTGTTCGAGGTCTTCGGGATGCACATCGTCGACCCAACCGTAACCGACCAGTTGTTCCTGGGTTTTGCCGGTAAATGACCTCCAGCGTTCGTTGAACCAGTCGCAGTGTTTGTCCGGCCGCGAGCGCCAGATCATCACCGGCGCATGGTCAGCCAGTTCCCGGAATTCAAGTTCACCCAGTTGTGCTGGATCGATGGGGACGTCATTGACCTGTGTCATCCGCTGGCCCTGCGTACAAAGCCGTTGCTGAAAATTTCCAGTGAGCCGGGCGGGTGCAGGGAACTCAGTGACTGGCCATCAAGAATGGCCTTGGCGATCAACGCGCACTGATTCAGGTCTTCGGGGGCATAGGGTTTACGCAGCAGGCCTATTGCCGCATCGCGGTGCGCCCGCGCTGAGCCGACCTGGCCGCTGACGAACAGCGAAGCGATTCCGTGCCTGGCCCAAAGACCGCGGGCCAGAGCAATACCTTCGTCGTGCCCGTTGAGGTTGATATCGACGAATGCAATGTCAGCCTGGTACTGCGCCGCCAACAGCAAGGCGTGCGGCGCGTCGTAGGCGGGCCCGATGACTTCATTTTCATCCGCCAGCGTTGCTGCCGCGAGCAAGGCCAGTATCGGATCGTCGTCTACCAGAAGAATACGCATTTCATTGATCTACTTTTTAACTATGCCAAGGCACGCTTTACTAAATGAACAAGGCGCAGCCCCCGCAACACCAGGGTGGCCGCATCTCAAAGCTGGCGTATCAATAACTTGGTCTGTGTTCCATCTTAATGGTTCATACATTTTCAAAAATACATCCGAATGGATAGATTAAATGATAGTCGTTATTCTGTCAGTCTCGACTGTTAACCGCCGAGCTGCGTTCATAGCGTTCAAGCAGTGGCTGGATGCTGATGCCATGCACCAGGATGCTCAGTGCGACGACCGATAGCGTCAGGCTGACGCTCAATTGGCCGATGTCTTCGGGCAGACCGTGGGACAGCGCGAAACACAGGTAGTACAGGCTGCCGATCCCGCGGATACCAAACCAGCCGACCAATGCTTTCTGCCGGCGATTGAGCAAGCGACGGCTGACCAGCAGCCAGACGGCAACGGGGCGGATGATACAAAAGAGTGCTAATCCAAGACCGACTGCACGCCAATCCCAATACTGGGCCAGAGAAGCCCCCAGCAAGGTAATCAGCAGCACTTCCATGGAGCGCTCGACAAGACTGCCAAATGCCAGCATGTCGCCCATCATCACCCCAGCGGCCAACTGGGTTTCGCTCAGGTCTTCCTCTTCGGCAACAGTGGATTTTTCCATGGCGCCGGTCATGTGGCCGATGACCGGTTGCGCCAGATGTTCGGAAGGCACTTCCGACTGGGTGATGCGGGCTTCGGCCTGACGTAATCCAAAGCCCGCGGCGAATACCGAAAGGAAGCCGAACGCGCCCACCGTGTCAGCAATCACATAGGAAATGGCAATCAACGCCAGCGCCAGAAAATCATTGGGCGACGTGGTGCTGTCGGCATTCTTGATGCGCAGATAAATCATCAAATGCCCAACGCCACGGCCAAGTCCGTAACCGATCAACAGGCCCGCCGGTACGGCCCAGACCAGATCCTTCACGGCCCAGTGCTGTAGCCACTCGACGTCGACTCCGCCATGGCTGATAAACAGCAGGGCAAAGATCACAAAGGGAAACGCCGTACCGTCGTTGAGACCGGCCTCGCCGGAAAGACCGAAGCGCACCCGGTCCTGATCCTGCGCATTGTTGACTTGCACCAGCCCGGCCAGCACCGGATCGGTAGGTGACAGCATCGCCCCCAACAACAATGACACGCCCCAGGACAGGTCCAAGAGATAGTGGGCGACCAGACTGGTGCCAGCAATTGTTGCCAGCATCACCGGCCCCGCCAGCCAGTAGGCCGAGTGCCAGGCTTTGCCGCTCAGAGGGAGCCGCAACTTGATCCCTGTGCTGAACAGGGAAAACAGCACGGCAGCTTCCGTCAGGCGTTCCATCCAGCCGGACGCCTGGCGAAAGTCCAGGTCAAGCATATCCAGGCCGACCGGGCCGATGGCAAAACCAAACGCCAGGCAGACCGCCGAGGTCGTGACAGGTAACCAGCGCAGGTAGGAGGAGGTGAGCGCCAACAGCATCAGCAGCGTGCCCAACACCGCCATACACACAATAAAACTCATCCGTCTCCGACTCTCGCAACATGGCCCCCGAGCGGGGGCGTTAACGTTGTGACTGTCGTGTGACTGGATAGTTGAAACAATTGCGTAGGACTGGCTTTAGCCGGGAGGGCGTTCTCCCGGCTAAAGCCAGTCCTACGGATCTTCTGTACAGGGATCGGTCAGTGACTACCGCTCCACACTACGATTCCAGCGTGCGTTCCACTCTGGGCGCAGTTGGTTGACCTGATCCCAGTCGATGGTCACGGCGGTTTCCAGGTACTTGTTCATTGCCGCGACCTGGCCGTGGGTTTTTTCGGTGGTCGGCGTTTTCGGGTTGGACGGGATCTGGTCGCCGAATTCCAGTGCCGGGGCCTGGGCTTGCGGGGTCAGCAGGTACGCCGCGAGTTTCTGCGCGAGCTCCGGCTGGTCATTTTTAGCGATGGTGCACTCCGCCACGTTGAGGACCACGCCGCCTTCCTTGGGCGGTGCGTATTCCACGGGCACGCCTTTGATCTTCAGGGCCGTCACTTGCGTCGGCGTCAACGGGAACAGCGCGGCTTCGCCGGTTTGCACCATCTCGGAAATCTTCGCCGAACTGGCGATGTATTCCAGCACGTTCGGGCCAATGGTCTTCGGCCAGGCCTTGAAGCCGGGTTCGACGTCGGTTTCACTGCCGCCCTGAATCCGGTTGAACATCAGGAAACCATGCAGGCCGAATGTCGATGACGCCAGCGACTGGAACACGACCTTTTCCTTGAAACGCTTGTCCGCCAGGTCCATCCAGGAAGTCGGCGCGGCCCAGCCGTTTTCCGCGAACATTTTGGTGTTGTACGCCAGACCGGTAA
Source organism: Pseudomonas sp. CFII64 (assembly GCF_000416235.1). Taxonomy (GTDB): domain Bacteria; phylum Pseudomonadota; class Gammaproteobacteria; order Pseudomonadales; family Pseudomonadaceae; genus Aquipseudomonas. Next base: position 212,837 of record NZ_ATLO01000010.1, read on the forward strand.
CGCCGAGGCTGACTGCCGCCGCTTCTTCCTTGATCTTCGCCTTGGCGGGCAAATCGGCCAAGCCTGAGCTCGGTTGCAGCTTGTCGCACAGGCCCATGGAAATGGCGCGGTACATGATCCCGTCGTCGAGGAAGATCACGTGCATCTGCGGGTTGTCCTTGCTGGCCTGGACCTTGGCCAGAATGTCCGACGAGGTGCCGGGCACGATCACCACTTTGACGTTATTGGCTTTCTCGAAAGCAGGCAGCACCTGATCGGCGTAAAGGCGTTCCATGGTGCCGCCGTTCATGCCCAGATACAGCGTCGGCTCGGCGTGGGCCGGGGCCGAAGCCAGCAAGGCCGCGAGCGGCAGGCACGACAAGCCGGAGATTGCGAAACGTTTGACGTTCTTCATAGAAGCGACCTTCCTCTGTGCAATGGGATGACGTTAGTCGGGATGGGCTGTTTAGCAACTGAAACAGGTGGTTGAAATCGTTGAATGGAAAACGCGTCCAGGGCGATTGTGGACTGGCCGGTGCAGACGTGCTCGGCCAGCGCCTCGCCCGCCGCCGGACCGATTTGAAAGCCGGAACCGGCAAAGCCGAAACCGTGCAGCAACCCTGGCTGGGCAATGCTCGGGCCCAGCACCGGTTCGCGATCCGGCAAGTAACCCTCGGTGCCACTCCAGGTGCGGATGGCCTGCGCACCGGCCAGCGGTGGATAAAGCTCCGCAGCGTTGCGCAGAATCTCCAGCACGGCAGCCTGACCCGGTTTGGCGCGGGCGGGGTCCAGCGCAAAACCTTGTCCGCCGCCCAACACGCAATTGCCCCGGGCAACCTGGCGCGCGTAGATTCCGCCGCCTTCCACGCCGGTGCTGACATCCATGAACATCGGCAGCGGTTCAGTGACCAGCATCGCTGGATGACCGGCAACCATCGGCACCGGTTCGCCAAATTGCGCCGCCAGCGAACCGGCCCAGGCCCCGGCGCAGTTGAGCAGCCACGGCGCGCGCAACGTCAGGCCATTCGCGGTTTGCACGGTAAATACCTGGCCGCCATGGCTGACTTCGACGACCCTGGCCTGTTCGTGAATCTGCGCCCCGGCGCGCCTGGCGGCCCGGGCAAATGCCGGAGAGACCAGGCGCGGGTTGGCGTGGCCATCGTCAGCGCACAACGACGCGCCGACCGCCACATCGCCGGCCCAGGGGAAACGCGCGCGCAGTTGTTGGCGATCAAGCAATTGCAGCTCCAGACCAAACCCCCGGCTTGCTTCGGCATAGGCACGCAGAGCGTCCATGTCCGTGTCACTGCGGGCCAGTTTCAGGTGGCCGGAGCGTTGATATTCGCCGTCGATGCCGATCAGCTCGGGCAGCCCGCTCCAGATGGCGTGGGCGCGTTGCGACAACGGTAGTTGCGACAAGGGCCGACCTTGACGCCGCACGCCGCCGTAATTCACGCCGCTGGAATGCGAGCCGCAGAAATCCCGCTCCAGCAAAGCGACGCTTTTGCCTTTGCGCGCCAGGGCCAGCGCCGCCGAAGCGCCGACAATGCCGCCGCCGATAATCAGCACGTCGGTTTCGATGACGTTGCTCATTGCGAAGTCTCCACACCGAACGGCAAAGGTTTGATCGGCGCCTGCCCACGCAGACGCCCGATGCTGGCCAGTTCCCGGCCACTGCTGTGCGCGACGATTTCTGCTGCTGCCAAGCCACACATGCGGCCCTGACAGCGTCCCATGCCGACCCGGCACATGGCTTTGACGCGATTCATCTCCCAATGGCCGTCCGTTACCACTGCACGAATGTCCCCGGCGCTGACTTCTTCGCAGCGGCAGACAACGGTTTCGTCGAGGGTTTTCGCGGCCCAGTCGGTGGGGAAGGGGAACGCAGTTTCCAGGCCATGCCGGAAGCGTTCGATGCCGGCCAGCTTGCGTTGCAGCTCGGCGCTGCGTACGCCGTCAACGTTATGGCCGTTGTCGGCCAGCAAGGTCAGGGCCGCCAGTTCACCGGCCATTTCCGCGGCATCGGCCCCCATGATTCCGGCGCCATCACCGGCCAGATACACGCCTTTGACGCTGCTGCGCCCGGCATTGTCGCGGCTCGGCAGCCAGGCGCGATTCAATGGACTCCAGTGGAATTCGCAGCCCAGCAGATCGGCCAGTTGGGTTTCGCTGCGCAGCGCATGAGCGAAGGCTACGGCGTCGCATTCCAGATGTTTGGCCGCAGCGTTGCCTTGTTGCCACCGCACTGCACTGACGCGTTTTTCGCCTTCGATGTTTTGCAGTGTTGCGCCTTGATGCACCGGGATGCCGTGCGTGGTGAGCCATGCCCGATAATACAGGCCTTTGGCGAGGGTCAGCGGTTGGCCAAGCAATGCCGGAAGGGCGCGGCATTGAGCAGAAAACGGCGCGCTGTCGAGTACCGCAACCACCTTCGCTCCGGCTTTGGCGTACTGATAAGCCACCAGATACAACAGTGGCCCGCTGCCCGCGAAGACCACGCGCTCGCCAATCGCGCAGCCTTGATACTTCAAGGCAATCTGCGCCGCTCCCAGGCTGTACACGCCCGGCAGCGTCCAGCCTGGAACCGGCAGAATCCGGTCGGTGGCGCCGGTAGCGACGATCAGGTTTTGATAGTCGATTTGCCCGGCGTGCCGGTTCTGCAGCGTGTCGAGGCGGTTGTCCTCGGCGTTCCAGACCAGGGTTTGCGGACGGTAATCCACGGCCGCCGCCAACTGATCCATGGTCTGATGCACGGCGACGGCCTTGCTCGCCTCAAAGCCATACAGCGCTTTCGGTTTGCGCTTGAAATTCTCCGGCTGGCGCCGATAAATCTGTCCGCCGCCGCGCAGTCCTTCGTCCACCAGACAAGGCGTCACGCCATGGGCGAGCAAGGTTTGCGCCGCGCGAATCCCGGCCGGACCGGCACCGACGATGACTGCCGAATGTATCTGGCTCATGGCTGCCGTCCCGGTTCGCGAGTCACGTTCAGCCCGGCTTCGAGCAGCGTCGAGCAGGCGCGGACCCGGCGACCGTCGCCCAGTTGCACCCAGCAATCCTGACACGCGCCCATCAGGCAAAACCCGGCGCGAGGCTCGGCGCTGAAATCGCTGCCGCGCAGATGCTCGGCGCTGGTCAGCACGGCGGTGAGCAAGGTGTCGCCCAGCAATCCGCTGGCCGGTTGACCATCGAGGGTGAAGGCCAGGGCCGGCCGATCCTGCTCGGCCAGTCGTTTGAACAATGCCATAAGAGTTGCGCTCCTGACCGCCCGTTAGTGTTTGCCGACCAGTACCCGATCCAGGCCGTAAACCCGGTCGAGGAGGATCATGGTCGCAGCCGTCAACGCGATGACCAGCGCCGAAACGGCGGCCATCATCGGATCGATGGATTCAGTGGCGTACACGTACATGCGCACTGGCAACGTCTGGGTCGAAGGCGAGGTGACGAAGATCGACAGCGTGACTTCGTCAAAGCTGTTGATGAACGCCAGCAGCCAACCCCCGGCGACGCCCGGCAGAATCATCGGCAAGGTAATCTGCCGAAACAGCGTGAAACGGCTCGCACCCAACGATTCGGCCGCCTGCTCGGCGGCACGATCAATGCCGATTGCAGCAGCAATCACCAGCCGCAACACATACGGCGTGATGATTACCACATGCGCCAGCATCAGCCAGGCAAAGCTGCCATTGACACCCATCAGCGCAAACAGGCGCAGCATCGCGACGCCCAGTACCAGGTGCGGAATGATGATCGGCGACAGGAACAGGCCATTGAGAAAGTTACGCCCCGGAAACTGATAGCGGGTGATCGCCAGCGCGGCCGGCACTGCTATCAGCGTCGCCAGGGAAGCGGCAACGAAGGCCAGAATCAGGCTGTTATAGAACGAATCGATAAAGTCGGCGCGCTCGAACACCGCGCGAAACCAGCGCAGGGAGAAGCCCGAAGTCGGCAGACTCAAGGTGTTTTCCGGAGTGAACGCCACCAGACAGACCACCACCAGCGGGGCGAGCATGAACAGCACCACCAGGGCGTGAAGCGACAGGGCCAAAGAACCGTTTTTCGACATGGGTCATTCCCCCAGGGTTTTTTTATAGCGGCCTTCGACCATGCGGTTCCAGGACAGCATGACCAACAGGTTTACCAACAACAGCGCCACAGCGATGGTCGCGCCCATGGGCCAGTTCAATTCGGAGAGGTATTGGTCGTAGACCACGGTCGCGACCATCTTCAGGCGTCTGCCGCCCAGCAGGCCGGGAATCGCAAAGGAGCTGGCAGACAACCCGAACACAATCAGCGTGCCGGACAACACGCCGGGCATCACTTGCGGCAGCACCACCAGACGCATCACCTTGGCCTGCGATGCGCCAAGGGAAAGCGCCGCCTGTTCCGCTGCCGGATCAAGCTTCTGCAATGACGTCCAGATTGGAATGATCATGAACGGCAGCATCACGTGGACCAGCGCGATAATCACCGCGAAGGGTGTGTAGAGCATTTTGATCGGCCGACCGCCCAGGGCTTGAATGCCTTGGTTGATCAGGCCGTCGGCACCCAGCAGCAAACTCCAGCCGAAGGCGCGCACGACGACTGAAATCAACAGCGGCGTGAGGATCAGAATCAGGAAGATCGAACGCCAGGGCGCGCCCATCCGGCTCAGGATGTACGCCTCTGGAACGCCGATGATCACGCACAGCAGGGTCACCAGCGCGCTGATCCAGAAGGTGCGCAGGAAGATCTCGTAGAAGTACGAATCAGTGAGGACGCTGACGTAGTTGGCCAGCGTGTAGGAGCCGCTCTTGACGCCCACTTCATAGTCAAAAACGTTGAACGAGAGGATCAGGGTCAAGGCCAGCGGCAACAGCAGCAGGCCGACGAACAGCGCCAGTGCCGGCGCCGACAACAGATAACCCCGCCCGCCTTGGCGCATGGCGGTGAGCAGGCTCATGGGTGCACCTCGTCGGCGTCCAGCACGCGCAACAAACCCGCCTGCCAATCCATGCCGACCGCCGTGCCTTCTTCCATCGGGGCTTCGCCGTCATTGCGGCGTACCACAGTGAGTTCACCGATGGCGGTGTCGATGCGGTACAGCCATTGGCTGCCCAGGAAGTAGCGGGTGATGACCCGGCCTTGCAGGCGTCCGCTGCCCGCAGCCACCAGATCGATCTTTTCCGGGCGCAGGCTCAACGTCAGCGCGCCGTCACCGGCAACGTGACGCACTTGCGCGCAGCCATCGGCATCCAGATCGCCGGGCAGCATGTTGGCCTTGCCGACAAACCCGGAAATGAAGCGCGTGCGCGGGTGTTCGTAGAGTTTGTAAGGTTCGTCGATTTGCGTGATACGTCCGGCCTGCATCACCACCACGCGATCACTGATCGACAGGGCTTCGGCCTGATCATGGGTCACCATCAGCGTAGTGATGCCGACTTCGCGCTGAATGCGGCGAATCTCGAACTGCATTTCCTCGCGCAGATTGGCGTCCAGGTTCGACAGCGGCTCGTCCAGCAGCAATACCGGCGGCTCGATGACCAGCGCTCTGGCCAGCGCGACCCGTTGGCGTTGGCCACCGGACAACTCTCGAGGGTAACGCGCGGCATGTGGCGTCAGGCGCACCAGTTCCAGCACCGTCGCAACGCGGCGCTGAATGTCGGCGGCGGACACTTTGCGCATGCGCAGGCCGAAGGCGACGTTATCGGCAACGCTCATGTGCGGAAACAGCGCATAACTCTGAAACACCACGCCCAGGCCGCGGCTGCTGGGTTTGGCGTGGGTGATGTCGCGGCCGTCGAGAACGATACGTCCGTCGCTGACATCAACGAAGCCGGCAATCATTTGCAGCGTGGTGGTTTTGCCGCAGCCGGACGGGCCGAGCAAAGAGACGAATTCGCCTTTTTCCACCGCAAGGTGGGTGGCGACGACGGCGTCGATAGCGCCATAGCGCTTGGAAAGACCTTCGAGTTGCAGAAAAGCCATGGCTGCGTTCCACCTTGTTTATCACGCGCGCCGGGGCACGCTGTTGGTAAAAGGGCAGAAGCGAAATGAAGTCATCGGTTGCAGTGGACGTTGGTGCTCGATCTGGGTCGGCTACCAGGTTTTGTTCAAATCGCCCTGTGGACTGAGAGTAGGACGAAGACTAGGATGGGTGAAAGAGGCAATTTCACTGAATGACATCTTTTTTCAGGTTCATTCGTTTGACGAATTAAATATTGGAAAACACGTCAATGGATTCCACTGAGCGGAATGAAAATCCGAAAGATGTTGGTGTAGGCGCTGTCTCAAGGCTGTTCGCCGTGCTGCGTTGCCTGGGCGACTGCGCCGAAGGTGGCGAACGGGTTACGCAATTGGCCCAGCAAGTGGGCTTGTCGCAGCCCACCACCCATCGTTTGCTACGCAGCCTGATGGATGAAGGCATGGTCGAGCAGGATCAGCGCAGCAAGCGCTATCGGCTCAGCATCGAGTTTTTCGCACTGGCCGCCAAGGCGGGCAACACCGGCAACCTTCGCGATGTGGTGCGGCCCAGCCTGTTGCGGCTGTCGGCTTCTCTGGGGGATTCTTTGTTCCTGCTGGCGCGCAGTGGCTTTGATGCCATCTGCCTGGATCGCAGCGAAGGCCCGTATCCGATTCGCACCTTCACCGGTGACATCGGCGGCCGCGTCGCGTTGGGCGTGGGGCAGGGCAGCCTGGCGATCCTGGCTTATCTGCCAGAAGAAGAGCGCGACACGGTCATCCGTTACAACCTGCCGCGCCTCAAGGATTTCCATCTCTACGACGAAGTCTTCCTGCGCTCGGAAGTCGAAAATGTTCGCCGCCTGGGCTACGCCGCTCGCAACACCGGCGCGCTGCCGGGCATGGCCGGTCTGGCAGTGCCGATCTTCGACCGCGAAGGCCGCTCGGTGGCTGCCCTCAGCGTCGCCACCATCAGCGACCGCCTCGGCCCGGACCGTTTGCTGACCGTCGTCGAACTCCTCAAACGCGAAGCCGCCGTGATCAGCGCGCGAATCAACCCGTTTGACCCGTCGTTGCGCAGGCCGAGTCAGGTGTTTGGGCAGGGGGAATGAACAAGCCACGTGGTTAGACGCCGCGCTGTCATGCAGCAAATGCTAATCCCGTTGGAGCGAGGCTTGCCCGCGAATCAGACGCCTCGGTAGCCCAGATCCACCGCGTTATGCTCTTCGCGGGCGAGCCTCGCTCCAACAGTCACAGTACCGCTGGCACTCGAAAGCCGCGCACGCCTCTCTATTCGAATGGGTTTGAAATACCGACCAACGCCCCTCAAGAACCACGCAGCCGAGCCGATGTTCCGGGAGTAGGTTGCGTGACGAGGCGTGTGCTCGGAGCGGCAGAACATGGAAGTCGACATCATTGGGTTCATGCCAGGCATGGGTCCGTCTCCCTCCCGAGGTGCTTGTTATGTCCAAATCCCTGAGGCTGCAGATTCTCGGCTTGCTTGGTGGCAGCCTGATTCTGGTGCTGCTGATCGCGCTGGCCTGTTTTCATTTCCTTTCCAACAACGTGCAGTCCTATCGCGGCTTGCTTGAAGGGCCGCTGCGCGCTTCGCAGCTGGTCGATGAAGCCAATCTGCAATTCAAGATCCAGGTCCAGGAATGGAAGAATGTGCTGCTGCGCGGCAAGGCGTCGGTGGAACGCGATAAATACTGGGCGCAGTTCGAGGAGCAGGAGCGTCTGGTGCAGGCGGCTTTGAACACGCTAGCGGCGTTGCCGGGCACTGAACCCTCCGTGAATGCCCAGGTGCAGAAGCTGCGCGAAGAACATCAGATGCTCGGCGCTGCTTATCGCAAAGGTCGCGATGCATTTGTTGCCGCTGGAGCAGATCCGGTGGCGGGCGACCTTGCCGTCAAGGGCGTGGATCGTGCTGCCAGCGATCAGATGAGCCAGTTGGTTGAGCAGTTGCGCAAACAAAGCGGCGCACAGTCGCTGATAATCAGTAGCACTGCGGACCGCACCATTCTGCTCGGCGCGCTGGTCATGCTGGCTTCAGCGATTCTGGTGGGGTTGCTGACCTTGTGGATGGTCAATCGCAACCTGATCACGCCGATTCGCATGCTCATCGATTATGTGTCGCAGTTGAGCGAAGGCAAATTTGCTGCGCGGGTTGAGATCACCCGTCAGGACGAGCTCGGCCGTTTGGCGATTGCCGCCAACATCCTGCGTGATTTTCTCGCGGATACCTTCACCCGTCTCAAACGCAGCACTTCGGATCTTGATACGGCCGGCAGCGAATTGAATTCCATCGCCGCGTTGATGGCTCAAGGTACTCATGAGCAGTTTGAACGCACCGATCAGGTTTCCACCGCGATGACAGAAATGTCGGCCACGGCGCAGGAAGTCGCGCGTCACGCAGCACAAGCGGCACAAGCCGCCGACGAAGCCGATCATCATGCGCAGGAAGGCGGCAAGGTGATGAAGGCAACTATGGCGACCATCACCTCCATGCGCAACGAAATCGGCAATACCGCCAGCGTGATTCATCGTCTGGAAACCGACAGCGGGCGGATCGGCAAAGTCCTCGAAGTGATTCGCGGCATTGCTGAACAGACCAACTTGCTGGCGCTCAACGCGGCCATTGAAGCGGCGCGTGCTGGTGAGGCCGGGCGTGGCTTTGCAGTGGTCGCCGATGAGGTCAGAACGCTGGCGCAACGTACTGCGGCGTCGACGGCCGAGATCAATCAGATCATCAATTCCGTGCAGACCGGCGCCATCGACGCCGTGCAGGCGATTCAGGGCGGTCAGGCACGCAGCGAAGAAAGCGTCGAGCAAGTGACCAGCGCAGGTGCGACTCTGGAACGTATCACCACGGCCGTCGAAGCCATCCGTGACATGAACCGGCAGATCGCTACTGCCGCTGAGGAGCAAACATCAGTGGCCGAGGACATTTCCCGGAATCTGACGGAAATCACCGCCATCGCCAGCACCAATCAGGACAACGTCAAGCGCACTCAAGCCGCCAGCCATGATTTGCATGGCCTTTCGGTGGGTCTGAACGATGTGATTTCACGCTTGAGCGCTTGAGGTCGATGACTGGAACTGTCCGTCTCAGACATTCGCCGCGCTGCGCCACTGCCTCGGGCTTAAGCCGAACCAGCGTTTGAAGGCGCGGGAGAAGGCGCTGGTTTCCGAGTAGCCCAGCAGCGTGGCGAGTTGGGTGACGCTCATGTTCTGCTGCTGCAAATGGGTCATGGCCGATTGCTGGCGGATCTGATCCACCAGTTGGGTGAAATTGACGCCGTGCTCGCGCAACCGACGTTGCAGCGTCCAGTCGGACAGACTCAGAGTCTGTGCGATCTCTTCCAGCACGGGTTCGCCCAGATGCAGAACGACGCTGATGGCCTGTCGCGCCTGATCGAGCAAGTCCGGCTGATGGCCGCTTTCACCCAGTTGCCGAATGGCATCCTTGATGAGCATCAACAGGATCGGGTCGGCGCCGGGCATGGCCTTGGCAATGAGGTCGTGCTTGGGAATCAGCACTGAGTTGCAGGCCTGACCGAAACGGACCTGAGTCTGGAATGCTTCCCGGTGCTCGTGGCAATTCTCGGGCTGCGCATGTTCGAAAGCGACTTCCCTGGGTGCCCAGTCCGGCCCGAGCACGTGGCGCACCAGATTAGTAGCCATGCCCATGGTCAGCTCGGCATCCTGGCGGCGTTCATGAATGGCGCCATGGCGTACCTGATAATCGAAGCGGTAACACTCGCCCTGATCCACCAGCTGGATCAGCGTGCTGTGTTGATGGAACGGAAAAGCCTTGGCGAAGTTGATCAGGGCGTCTTCGAGGGTGGACGAGCACAGGCCGATGTAACCCAGCAGGCCGAGCGCCTGGGGATGGAATTGCTGGCCATAGCGCAGGCCGAAATTGTCACAAGCGGTTTGCCGCGCGGCTTCCTCCAGCACTTTGCAGTAGTTGGGCAGCGGCAGGCTCAAGGTCGGATGCAGCAGTTGTTCGGGATTGATTCCCGCATGGCCGAAGACGCGGTCAAGATCACCGCCATGTTGAACAATAAAGCTGTCCAGACCATTGGCGGCCGCCGACAGGACACCACAATTGCTGGCACTTTGCGCATTTAACGGTGCGGGTGAAAGCAGGGTCGGGGTCATGGTGATGAGGGGCCGTCATGGTGTGAATGAAAATAATTCAAGCAAATGTCATACCTTGTTACGGGTGGAGCGTGATGACCTTCGGCTTGTTGGAGCGAGGCTTGCCCGCGAAGCGCCGGTACATTCACTCCAATTTGCTGCCCGGACGTTTACTTTCGCGGGCAAGCCTCGCTCCAGCAGGGTCATTAAACGGCGTTGATCTGCTACTCAAACACTCACCCACATCGCAGGCCAAACGCCAGCTTGGGAAGCGAAGTGGCACTGAAAACCCCGGAATCCGTGACCCGATTTAAGGCGCCAGGGCCTTTTCGTGCGCTGGCTTGAGGCACTGCCCGCAAAGTGCCGGAAAACTTGACCGCAGAGGACAAATCTCGTTCTCCCCGGTCAAGCCTTGGCTTTGTCGGAGTGACTATTCTCGTCAACAGACAATACCGTCGCTGGCTTCCGGGGTTTACGACCATGACTGCTTCGCAACTCAAACCAACATTGGGCACCCTGCATTTGTGGGGGCTGGCCGTCGGCCTGGTGATTTCCGGCGAATACTTCGGCTGGAGTTACGGCTGGGGCAGCGCGGGGACTCTGGGTTTTCTGGTCACCACGCTGATGGTCGCGGTGATGTACACCTGCTTCATTTTCAGTTTTACCGAACTGACCACCGCTATCCCCAACGCAGGCGGCCCGTTCGCTTATAGCCTGCGGGCATTCGGCGTCACCGGCGGGACGATTGCGGGATTGGCCACGCTGATCGAATTCGTGTTCGCGCCGCCGGCCATCGCCATGGCCATCGGCGCTTACCTGAATGTGCAGTACCCGTCGCTGGACCCGAAGTGGGCGGCCATCGGCGCGTATTTCGTATTCATGACCCTGAATATCCTGGGTGTGAGCATTGCCGCGACCTTTGAACTGGTCGTCACTGTGCTGGCCGTCGCCGAACTGCTGGTGTTCATGGGCGTGGTCGCACCGGCCTTCAGCTTCAGTAACTTCGCCCTTGGCGGCTGGGCCGGTTCCGATACCTTCAGTCTGCCAGCGATCAGCGGCATGTTTGCAGCGATCCCGTTTGCCATCTGGTTCTTCCTCGCCATCGAAGGTGCGGCCATGGCTGCCGAAGAAGCGAAAGATCCGAAAAAGACCATTCCACGTGCCTACGTCGCAGGGATTCTGACCCTGGTGACACTGGCCATTGGTGTGATGATCTTCGCGGGTGGTGTCGGCGACTGGCGCACGCTGGCAAACATCAACGATCCGCTGCCGCAGGCGATGAAAGCGGTCGTCGGCAATAACTCCAACTGGATGCACATGCTGGTCTGGATCGGTCTGTTCGGTCTGGTCGCGAGTTTTCACGGGATCATTCTGGGCTACTCACGGCAGTTCTTCGCCCTGGCGCGTGCGGGTTTCCTGCCATCCGGGCTGGCTAAACTGTCACGTTTCCAGACGCCGCATCGGGCCATTCTTGCCGGTGGCGTGGTGGGCATCGCCGCGATCCTCAGCGACGGTCTGGTCAATCTGCAAGGCATGAGCCTGACTGCGGCGATGATCACCATGTCGGTGTTCGGTGCCATCGTGATGTACATTGTCAGCATGCTGAGCCTGTTCAAACTGCGTCGCAGCGAGCCAGATCTGGAGCGTAGCTTCCGTGCCCCCGGTTACCCCGTGGTCCCGGCCATTGCCCTGATTCTGGCGGTGGTGTGCCTGGTGGCGATGATCTGGTTCAACTTGATGATCGGCTGCATCTTCCTCGGCTTGATGCTGGTCGGTGCGGTGTTCTGCAAAGTGGTGCGTGGTCGTGGCGCAGTCCCGGCTCTGGCCAGTCAATAAAGGAAGGATGTGCATGAGCTTCTCCCACAGCATTGGCGCGATGATCTGGCGCTTTGACAGCCTGCGGGAGTTGCTGGCCAAGGCCAGTCCCGCGCGCTCCGGGGACTTTCTTGCCGAAATTGCCGCCGCCAGCGACGCTGAGCGAGCGGCAGCGCAGATGGCGCTGGCGGACGTCCCGCTCAAGCGGTTCCTCAGCGAGGCGCTGATCCCCTACGAGCAGGATGAAGTGACCCGGCTGATCATGGACAGTCATGATTCGTCGGCCTTCTTGCCGGTCAGCCATTTGACCGTCGGCAGCTTTCGCGACTGGTTGCTGGGCGACGACGCCACGGAAACCAGCCTCAGGGCGTTGGCGCCGGGGTTGACGCCGGAAATGGTCGCCGCCGTGTCGAAGATCATGCGTGTCCAGGATCTGGTGCTGGTGGCGCAGAAAATCCGCGTGGTCACGCGCTTTCGCAACACAGTGGGGCTGCGAGGGCGGATGTCGACGCGTCTGCAACCCAATCACCCGACCGACGACCCCGCCGGCATTGCCGCCAGTGTTCTCGATGGCCTGCTGTACGGCAACGGCGATGCCATGATCGGCATCAATCCGGCAACCGACAGCGTCAGCGCCATCAGCGAGCTGTTGAAGATGCTTGATGGCGTGATTCGTCACTATGAAATTCCCACCCAATCCTGCGTGCTGACCCACGTCACGTCGTCCATCGCGGCGATTGAAAAGGGCGTGCCACTGGATCTGGTGTTCCAGTCGATTGCCGGCACCGAGGCGGCGAACAGCAGTTTTGGTATCAGCCTGGAGATTTTGCGGGAAGGCCACGAAGCCGGTTTGAGCCTGAACCGGGGCACGCGGGGCAATGACCTGATGTATTTCGAGACCGGGCAGGGCAGCGCGCTGTCGGCCAATGCCCATCATGGCGTCGACCAACAGACCTGCGAGACCCGCGCCTACGCGGTGGCCCGGCACTTCAATCCGTTTCTGGTCAACACCGTGGTCGGCTTTATCGGTCCTGAATACCTGTACAACGGCAAGCAGATCATCCGTGCCGGGCTGGAAGACCACTTTTGCGGCAAGCTGCTGGGCGTGCCCATGGGTTGCGATATTTGCTACACCAACCATGCCGAAGCCGATCAGGACGACATGGACGTGTTGCTGACGTTGCTGGGCGTTGCCGGCATCAACTTCATCATGGGCATTCCGGGCTCTGACGACATTATGCTCAATTACCAGACCACTTCGTTTCACGACGCGCTCTATGCCCGTAAAACCATCGGCTTGCGGCCTGCGCCGGAGTTCGAAGAGTGGCTGGTCCGCATGAACATCCTGCGTCAGGATGACGGCGGTGTGCGACTCGGGCAGGGTATCCCGCCGCTCTTCAGCCAGGCACTGGCAAAACTCAATTGAGGGCTGACCATGAGCGATGACCCGAAAACTCCTGCCCAGGCCGATGCCTGGAGCCAGTTGCGTTCGCTGACTTCAGCGCGCATCGCCTTGGGGCACGCGGGCACCAGCCTGCCCACTGCCGCACAGCTGGATTTCCAGTTCGCCCATGCTCAGGCGCGCGACGCGGTGCACCTGGCATTCGATCACGCGGCATTGACTGAAACGTTGCAGGCGCGCGGCCGGGAAGTGCTGACGTTGCACAGCTCTGCGGCTGATCGTAATCAGTACCTGCAACGGCCTGATCTGGGTCGCCGGTTGTCTGCTGATTCGGCCGGGCAACTGCGCGCTTATGCCCAGGACCAGGCGCAAGGCTTTGATCTGGCGCTGGTAGTGGCTGATGGTTTGTCGGCGTTGGCGGTGCATCGGCACAGCCCGGCAATGCTCGAACGCATCGACGAAATGGCCGCCGAGCAAGGCTGGAGCCTGGCGCCGGTGGTTCTGGTGGAGCAGGGCAGAGTGGCCGTGGCCGATGAGGTGGGTGAACTGCTCAACGCGCGGATGGTGGTGATTCTGATCGGTGAACGACCCGGGCTCAGTTCACCAGACAGCCTTGGCCTGTACTTCACTTTCGCGCCCCGTGTGGGTTTGAACGATGCGGCACGCAACTGCATCTCCAATGTTCGCCTGGAAGGCATGAGCTATGCCATGGCCGCGCATAAATTGCTGTACCTGATGCGTGAAGCCTGGCGGCGGCAGTTATCCGGGGTCAACCTCAAAGACGATGCGCAAGTGCATACGCTCGAAGCCGATGTTCCGGCGGGCAAGGGTAATTTCCTGCTCAAGTAACAGGATTGTGGGGAGCGTCGCCTTTGTAGGACCGGACTTGTCCGGGAAAGCGGCGGGGCTGCTGAAGCAGATCTTCAGCGCCTGCAATGACGTCTTCGGGGACAAGTCCCCTCCTACAGATATTGCTCCAATGCAGGAAATATTCTCATCCAAGGTAGCTATAAATCGAAACTTATCGCACCCTGATGTCAAATGGATGGCCTTCGGATCAACGCTGGCGATGAGAAGTAAATATTATCTGGCTGGTAATCGCACACGTATCTTCAATAGCGTCGTCACTCGACTGTTGCTATTGGCGCTGTGCATCATCATTTTCGGCGCGGTATTGCGTTATTACGTATTGAGCAACTTCCTGCGCGAAGATCTGGCTGCTACCGTGCAGCGCCAGCAGCTGGCCCTGGCGAATTACGTAGCGCAGGATGTCGACAGCAAGATTCTGCAACGCCAACGGCTGCTGGAGCGGCTCGCCGCCGATATACCTCAGGTTTCACTGGCAGAACCGGGGCAACTTCAAGCCTGGCTGAACGAGCGTTATGAATATCAGACGCTGTTCTCCGGTATTGCCCTCTTCAATGTCCATGGGACGTTATTGACCAGTGCTCCGCTGCTGGATGGCCAACGCAATTCTGATTATGCAGGGCGCAATAACCTGCAAGCGGCATTATCGGGTGTTGCGTTTATTGGCAGCCCGCAATCCGACATTACCGGGCCGTTGATTCCGATTGCCGTGCCGGTAAAAACTCCAACCGGTGAAATTGCGGCGGTGCTTGTGGGCAATACGGCACTTGCCGCACCGGGTTTTCTGGATTCACTGTTCCACAATCGAATGGGCGAAGCCGGCAGCGGGTTCGCGTTGGTGTTTCCACGAGAAAAACAACTGGTCGAGTCATCGCAACTTCCAATGACACTCAAACCCGTTACCGAACCGGGCGTCGATACGCTTAATGATCGGGCCATGGCCGGGTTTCGCGGGGCGGGAGTAACGGTCAATGCCCAAGGCTCCGAGGACGTTGCAGCAATGGCTTCGGTTGCAAGTACGGGCTGGTATGTTGTGGCGCGTGTACCGGGCAGCGAAGCTTTTGCCACCGTCAATCGTTTGCAGCAGTTTTTGCTCAAGGGTGTGTTTTTCGTTGTTCTGGTGTTTGGCACGCTGGCGGCGTTGGGTATTTATCTGGTTTTTCGGCAATTGTTCACAGCGGCGGCACAAGCGGACCGTATGACCCGGGGCGAACAACCGCTGGCGCCTTTGCCGGTCATTCGTGACGACGAAATAGGGCACCTGATTTCGGCGTTCAATCGTCTTTTGCTTAAATTGAATGCCAAGCAGGCCGAACTCGAACGCATGGCACATCACGATGCATTGACCGAGTTACCCAATCGAGCCTACCTGTCCCAACGCGTGCGCGAGTCACTGGCGTTGGCGCGGCGCAACAACAGTTACGTGGGCCTGTTGTTCATGGACCTGGATGGCTTCAAAGATATCAACGACAGCCTGGGGCACGACGCCGGCGACGAAGTGCTGCGCCAGGTCGCGCTGCGCTTTGCCAGTGTGGTCCGCGAGAACGATACGCTGGCGCGCATTGGCGGCGATGAATTTGTGGTGCTGCTCGGTAACCTTGGGCCCGATGCCGATACCGCTGTCAGTGCTGTGGCCGTCAAGTGCATCGAAGCCTTGAACGCGCCGTTCTACCTGGCCGGTACGGTATGCGTGGTGGGCGTGTCGATCGGAATTTCCTGGGGTGACGGCAACAGTTCTGAAAGTTCGTTGCTGCTGGCGGCGGATCGGGTCATGTACCAGGCGAAGAAAACCGGCCGGGGCCGGTTCTTGAGTGCCAGGGTCTGACGAGCGCCTGACTAGACCGAAAAGCGCGCCACCAGCTTGTTCAGGTCAACGGCCAGTTGCGAGAGTTCGTTGCTGGCAATCGAGGTCTGGCTTGCCGCCGACGAACTCTGCACGGAAAGGTCACGAATGCTCACCAGATTCTCATCGACGGATCGGGCAACTTGCGCCTGTTGTTCGGAGGCGGTGGCGATCAGCATGTTTCGTTCGTTGATGTCGGAGATCGCCGTCGTAATCTGCTTGATCGCGGCCCCGGCTTCATGGGCAATCAACAAGGTAGATCCGGCTTCGGAGCTGCTTTGCTGCATGGACTGCACCGCGCGGGTGGAGTCTTTCTGGATGCCCTGAATCATCTGCTCGATTTCCTGGGTCGACGACTGGGTGCGATGCGCCAGGGCACGCACCTCATCGGCGACCACGGCGAAGCCGCGACCTTGCTCGCCGGCCCGTGCGGCTTCGATGGCAGCGTTCAACGCCAGCAGGTTGGTCTGCTCGGCAATCGAGCGAATCACGTCCAGCACCTTGGCAATGTTTTGCGCCTGATTGGCCAGGCCTTCGACTTCGACACCGGTTTGCGTGACTGTCGCGCTCAGTTTCTCCAGCGACGCGATGGTTTGGCCGACACGTTCCTGACCGGTGCGCGCGGAACGCTCCGATTCCTGGGTTGAGTGCGAGGCGGACACGGCATTGCGCGCAACTTCTTCAACCGCAGCGGTCATCTCGTTGACCGCTGCCGCCGCTTGCTCGGTTTCCATGGTTTGGCGCTGAATGCCAGCCGTGGACTCCTTGGTGATCGAACTCATTTCCTCGGCGGCCGACGCCAGTTGTCCGGATGAATCGGAGATATGCTGGATGGTCCCTTTAAGGCTGGCGAGCATGGCGGCTGTCGCGTTTTGCAGTTCGGTTATTTCGTCTGCGCCATTGACGGCAACGGGGGTGCGCAAGTCGCCGCTGGCGATTTTCTGCGTACTGCCCAACAGTGCCAGGATTGGCCGGCTGATGCTGCGGGTGAAGGTGATGGCCACCAGTATCGTAATAATGATCGTGATCACACTTAAGGCGATGACGAAAGTCTGGCCATTCTTGAAGCTGGTGTCGGAAGTTTCACCCGACTTGATAGCGCCTTTGGCGTTCAGCTCTATCAACTCTGCAAGGGAGGCCTGCAAGGCAACCGCCTGGGGCTTGGTGGTTTCTTGAATGAATACCGCCATTTCCTGATAAGTCTGGGTTTTGCTCAGCGTCATGAGCTCATCGATTTTGGATTGGAACGCCGTGACGTCGGCCGCTACTTTGTTGAATAGATTTTGCTCCTCAGGACTGGAAACGAGTGGTTTGTAGGCCTCGACGTTCTGGCTCAGTGTCGATCTCAGCAGTCCGATCTTTTTCAGCGACGCCTCACCGAGTCGCTTGTCGTCCATCACAAAACGGCGGGCATCCAGCCGATAAAGAAGCGCGGCAGTTTCAATTTTGCCGACGGCCTGAACACTGGGTAACCAGTTACCCTGCAGCTCGGTGGCCGAGTTATGGACACCCTTGAGTTCATAAAGAACCGTGCCGGCCAGTGTCATGAGCAGCAGGCAGATTACGCCGAAGCTGATTAATGCCCTGGTGGTGAGCCTGATAGTTCTTATTATCATGATTAAATTCCTTAGGCGGCAGGTGCGGTATTCAAGTTCGGTGGGCGGTTGGAATCCAGCTTAAGCGGTGTGGTGTGAAAAATACGATTGCTGACAACAGATTCATCCAATAATCAAACTTTCTCCCAAATATTAGAGGGCAGTATTGACTTAAGTCGTGCTTTCCAGAGTCATCGACTGAGAGGGATGAAACTTTAGCGCAAGGGTCAATCGAGTTGTTAAGCTTGCTAAGTATTAATTCATCAATCGATTGTAATTAAAGCGCTGTTAATTGAATGTCAATCAGTGGCATTAAGTTCTGAATTCCTGAAAACCAACGCTTTAAGCCCGCCCTCGACTTGCGCGTCGGGGAACTCGGGCGGGTTTTCCAGGCGCTGTTCGAAGCGCAGCCCGGGCGCCTCGATGGCGGTGTGATGAATAAGAAAATCAGATCCCAGGCTTGGATCGTTCATACAGGCCAGCACGTGTCCGTTGGGCAACAGAAGTTCCGGCAGGCGGCGCAGGACCTTTTGATAATCCTTGTCCAGCAGAAAGCTGCCGCGCTGGAAGGACGGTGGGTCGATGATGATCAAGTCATACGGCCCGGCGCGCTTGACCTTGCCCCAGGATTTGAACAACTCGTGACCCAGGAAACTCACCCGGCTTAAATCATGTTCGTTGAGTCGATGATTGTCGCGCCCGCGGCTCAAGGCGGCCTTGGCCATGTCCAGATTGACCACATGCTCGGCGCCGCCAGCAATGGCCGCCACCGAGAAGCCACAGGTGTAGGCAAACAGATTCAACACGCGCTTGCCTTGGGCCTGGGCCCGAACCCAGTCCCGGCCATAGCGCATGTCCAGGAACAACCCGCAATTTTGCTTCTTGCCCAGATCAACCTTGAAACGCAGGCCGTTTTCACTGATCAGCCATTCCTCAACCTGTTCACCCAACAGCCACTGGGTCGGACTTTCCGGCAGATAGCGGTGTTGCAGCAGCAGCGTGTGCGCCTGGCTGCGCTGCCATTGCGCGCTGTGGGTCAGCTCTTCAAGCAGCACGGTCAGCGCTTGCAGCTCGGTGGGTTCTGGCTCGCGGAACAACGATACCAGCAGCACGCCTTGCAGCCAATCGGCAGTCAGATGCTCCAGCCCCGGCCACATTCGCCCGCGCCCGTGAAACAGACGCCGTGTCTCGTTCGGCGCGGTATCGAGTGCGTGGAGCAGATGTTGCTTGAGGGTGGCAAGTGCTTCGGAGTTCATGGCGGCGATCAAGATGGAAAGGCGCGCATGTTAAACGTTCTGGCTGGAGGGCGCGCGGGCATCAGGTGCCAATGATATACAGGCACACCGAAAGGGTGACCAGCGAACCGAGGGTCGACACCAGGATCGTGCTCGACACCAGCGAGGCTTCGCGTTTGTAATATTCGGCGAGCATGAACGGCCCGGTGCCGGTGGGCAATGCGCTGAGCAGCAGGGCGGCATTGGCCCAGAGCCGGGGCACGTCGAACACATGGAACACCAGAACCCAGGTCAGCAACGGATGGGCCACCAGTTTGATCAACACCAGCTGTGACGTGCCGTGACGTGGGCCTTGCTGTTTTTCGGCGAGGAACAGGCCCAGGGAAATCAACGCGCAGGGAGTGGTCGCAGCGCCAAGCAAACTGAGGAATTTTTCCAGTGCGCCCGGCAGCGGTGCGCCATGCCATGCCCAGAGCGCGCCGAGCAGCGGCGAGACCACCAAAGGGTTTTTTGCCAGGGCCAAAAACACTTTCAGGGCGATGCGGTGGGGTTTGCGTTCAGTTTGCAGACCGATCTCGATGCAGACCAGCGCGAGGGCGAACAACACGCAGACCACCAGCAGCGAGGCGATCAGCGCCGGTTCCAGGCCGCCTTGACCCAGCACCATCACGCACAGTGGAATGCCGATATAGCCGGTGTTGGCATACGATGCACCCAGTGCGTCGATGCTGGCGTCCACCAGATTGGCGGACTTGCGCCAGCGCAGCAGCAAGGTAAACGCGAACACCGCCAGCGTGCTGATAATGAACGCGAGGACGAAGCCGGGGTGCCAGATCTGCTCCCAGGTGGCAGTGGCCGTTACGCTGAACAGCAGCGCAGGCAGGCACAGCCAAACCACCATTCGGTTGATCTCCGAAGCCGCGTCCGGCCCCAGGCGGTTGGTGCGCCGACAGACGAAACCCACGAGTATCAGGGCGAAAATCGGCAGCAATACGTTGAGTACGGATGACATCCAGACTTTGCCTGTGGAGCGCGAACAAGCAGGCAAGGTTAGGGATGAAAATCGATAGCGTCCAATCTATTTTCTCGACGCGGGCGTCAGGTAGAGCGGTTTCCTGCTATCGGATGATGGTGGGTTGAGGGTCTATGTAGGAGCGAACTTGTTCGCGAAGCGACGAGCTACGTGGGTGGAGCGGGGGTGAATCGAGTGGCAGCAACAACATTTTCAGTGTTGCGTAGTGAGGTTTCGCCCTGACGGTCGAGTCCTTTTGTTACGCCAAAAGGACGAAACCATCTGCGCTGACGTCCGGCCCGACTTCGTCGGGTTCCCTCGCTCCGGTGCCGTGGTGTGGGTACGCGCCGACGCGCCATCCCTGGCGCAACGGCGCTCGACCGGCATCCATGCCGGTCGCCCCACACCACGACACCTGCGCTCGGCCTCCCGACGCGCGTTTGGTGGCGTCTGCCAGATCGAGGCACGGAAGAGCGAGAATCAAACGCCGGAGCGATTTTCCATGTTGGTCTCAAACCTGTTGGAGCGAGCGGGCGGAGCTCCAACAGATTCGTCGGCCAGATCCGTTTGAAGCATGGGCTCTGTTAACATTGCGGGCTTGATCTCAAGAGGTGCATGTATGAGCGAGCCGATTCGTCTGACCCAGTACAGCCATGGCGCAGGTTGCGGCTGCAAGATCTCCCCGCAGGTGCTGGAAGTGATTCTGGCGGGCAGTGGCGCGCAGAACCTGGACCCCAAACTGTGGGTCGGCAACGCGTCACGGGACGATGCGGCGGTCTATGCCATTGATGAAGAGCGCGGCGTGGTGTCCACCACCGACTTTTTCATGCCCATCGTCGATGATCCCTACGATTTCGGGCGTATCGCTGCCACCAACGCGATCAGCGATATCTACGCCATGGGCGGCGACCCGCTGATGGCCATTGCGATTCTTGGCTGGCCAGTCAATCTGCTGGCCCCGGAAATCGCCCGGGAAGTGATCCGTGGCGGTCGCGCCGTGTGCGACGCCGCCGGTATTCCATTGGCTGGCGGGCATTCGATTGATGCGCCGGAGCCGATCTTCGGTCTGGCGGTAACCGGGCTGGTGGAAAAACGCTACATGAAGCGCAACGACACCGCGACCGAAGGCTGCAAGCTGTACCTGACCAAACCCTTGGGCATCGGCATCCTCACCACCGCCGAAAAAAAAGGCCTGTTGCGCGCCGAAGATCAGGGCGTGGCGCGGGACATGATGTGCACCCTCAATAAGCCGGGCAGTCGTTTCGGCAAGCTCGAAGGCGTCACGGCCATGACCGACGTCACCGGTTTCGGCCTGCTCGGCCATCTGGTGGAGATGGCGGATGGCAGCCAACTGACCGCACGCCTGGATTACGCCGCCGTGCCGCGTCTGGCCAGCGTGGATTTCTATCTTCAGCAAGGCTGTGTCCCTGGCGGCACGTTGCGTAACTTCGACAGTTACGGCGAGCGCATCAATGCCTTGAGCGAAGCGCAGAAAATGCTCTTGTGCGACCCGCAAACCAGTGGCGGCCTGTTGGTCGCGGTTGAACCTCAGGCGCAGGCAGCCTTCCTGGCACTGGCCTGGGAACTGGGGCTGGATCTGGCGGTGATCGGCGAGTTTGTCGCTCGACAGAGTCACGCGGTCGAGGTGTTCTGATGCGCGACAACAGCACCGACTTCCGCGAACTGTTTCTGACCGATGCCCCGCTCATGGATGTGCGCGCCCCGGTGGAATTCGAAAAGGGTGCGTTTGCGCAGAGCATCAATCTGCCGTTGATGAACGACCTTGAGCGTGAACAGGTCGGCACGTGCTACAAACAGAAGGGCCAGCAGGCCGCTATTGAGCTGGGCCATCGGCTGGTGTCCGGCCAGACCAAACAGGAACGTATCGACGCCTGGAGCGAGTTTGCCCGCTCGCACCCGCAAGGTTTTCTGTATTGCTTTCGGGGCGGCCTGCGTTCGCAGCTCACCCAGCAATGGCTGAAAAACGAAGCCGGCATCGAGTATCCGCGTGTCATTGGCGGCTACAAGGCGCTGCGTACCTACCTGATGGAAACCACCGACGCCGCTGTGTCCGAGTGCGATTTCGTTCTGATTGGCGGTTTGACGGGTTCGGGTAAAACTCAGGTCCTGACGCAGTTGGACAATGCGCTGGACCTTGAAGGCCATGCCAATCATCGCGGTTCGAGTTTCGGCAAACACGCGACGCCACAGCCGGCGCAGATCAGTTTCGAGAACGCCCTGGCGGTCGACATCCTCAAGAAGCGAGCAGCGGGTGTGAATCAGTTCGTGCTGGAAGACGAAGGCCGTGTGGTGGGCAGTCGCGCCATTCCGCTGGGGCTGTTTCGCGGTATGCAGGAATACCCGCTGGTGTGGCTGGAAGAGAGCTTCGAGCTGCGGGTCGAGCGGATTCTCACCGATTACGTGGTTGATCTGTGTGCCGAGTACAGTCAGGTGCATGGTGTAGAGCAAGGTTTCAGCGTGTTCGCTGCGCGCTTGCGCGAAAGTCTGGCGAGTATCGTCAAACGTCTGGGTGGTGAGCGTTATCAGCGTCTGGCGGCGATCATGGACAGCGCCTTGGTCGAACAGGAAAAGTCTGGCGGCGTGGACGAGCATCGTGGCTGGATTGCCGGGCTGCTTGGCGAATACTACGACCCGATGTACGCCTATCAGCGCGACAGCAAAGGGCCGCGTATCGAATTTGCCGGCGATCACGGCGCGGTCTTGGAGTACTTGCAAGAGCGCCGCGACCGGGCTGCCTGAATCCCAGGCAGCAACGGCTTATAGCAGGATCATCGCCAGCAGGCCGCTGATGACGCCGACCAGTGTAGTCAGCAGCGCAACAGTTACCAGCACGTGGGTATCGAAGGATTTCCGCAGCATCAGCAGGGACGGCAGGCTCACGCTGGGCAAGGTCATCAGCAGTGCCACTGCCGGACCGGTGCCCAGACCCAGGGTCAGCATGGTCTGCACGATAGGGATTTCCGCTGCCGTAGGGATCACGAACAGCATGCCGACGAACGCCAGCACCACCAGCCAGATGAAACTGTTGCCGATGGACGCATCGATGTGCGGGAACAGCCAGACCCGCGCCGCGCCCAGGATCAGCACCGCCAGCACGTAAATCGGGATGGTGCTCCAGAACAGCTGCCACAGCGTACGGCCCCAGCGGCTGAAAAAACTATGCTGATCGACTTCGTTGGCGCTGACAGCGGCTTCCATCGCTTGCTCGGGAATCACTTCAGGCCGCGAGATTCGCTGGGCGATCATCGCCACACCGACCACCAGAATCAGCCCGGCCACCAGGCGCAATGCGGTGAACTCCCAACCCAGCACGAAGCCCATGAACACCAATGTCGCGGGGTTGAGCACGGGATTGGCGATCCAGAATGCCAGGGCCGCACCCACCGATACCTGCTGACGGCGCATGCCGGCAGCGACCGGCGCGGCGCAACAGCTGCACATCATGCCCGGCAGGGCGAACAGTCCGCCACGCAGCGTTGAACCCAGACCGGCGCGCCCAAACAGGCGCAGCAACCAGTCACGCGGGATCAGCACTTGCAGCAGCGAACCGAGGATGACCGCCAGCACGGCGGCTTTCCAGATCGCCAGGAAATACACCTTGGCGTAGGCCAGCGCAGCAGCAATCGGCGAAGTCAGCTGATCATTGATGATCGAAGCGCCAATGCTGTGACTGTCGGCGGCGACGAAGGACTTCAGGTAATAGGGCGACCACTTGACGTAGTACAGCCCTATGACCGCAACGGCGAGAAACAACAGGGGTTTCCACCAGAACGACCAGCCGCGGGTTGGGGAGGTCGTGGACAGACTGGGCATTGAGCGAGTTCCGGGCATTAGAATGATGGCGCATCATAACCCGGCTGCTCGAAATGAATCGGCTCGGTTGCCTGAACGGTCCGAGCCAGAGAGCTTTGCGCTTACGGTTTCGGCTGATTGGCCGTCCAGTAAGCTTCGATCTGCTTGACCAGCGACTCAGGCAATGGCGCGAAATCCAGTGCAGTGGCTTGTGGCTGACCGTCTTTGAGTGCCCATTTGAAGAAGTCCTGCGCCGCCGCATGACGCGTGGCGTTTGCCGCCTGCTTGGGCATGACGATGAACGTTGTGGCCGTGATCGGGTACGCGTTTTCGCCCTCGGCATCGACCATCAGCAGGTTGAAATCCTGAGCCTGGGACCAGTCAGCGGCCGCCGCTGCGGCCTGAAAGCTACCCAGATTAGGTGCGACGTAATTGCCGGCCTTGTTTTGCACCAGCCCGTAATTGAGTTTCTGCTGTTTGCTGTAGGCATATTCGATATAGCTGATGGAGTAGGGCATCTGTTTCACATAGCTGGCGACGCCTTCGCTGCCCTTGGCGCCCAGGCCTACAGGCCATTTCACGGATGCGCCATTGCCGATACTGGCTTTCCATTGCGGGCTGATGCGGGACAAGTAGTTCACCCAGTTATAGCTGGTGCCGGAGTTGTCCGAACGGTACACCACGGTGATCGGTTTTTTCGGCAGCGTGGCGGTGGGGTTCAGCGCGGCGATGGCCGGGTCGTTCCAATGGTTGATCTTGCCCATGAAAATATCGGCGAGCACCGCGCCGCTGAACTTCAGTGAGCCGGGCGCGATGGACGGCAGATTCATGACCGGCACGATCCCGCCAGTCACCAGCGGAAACTGGAGCATGCCAAGGCTGGCGAGCTCGGCTGATGCCAGCGGCATGTCACTGGCCCCGAAATCAACGTTGGCGGCCTTGACCTGAGCAATTCCCGCCCCTGAACCGATGGACTGATAGTTGACCCGCACGCCGGTCTTGCGGTTGTACTCGTCCGCCCATTTGGAAAGCACCGGAAATACAAAAGTCGAGCCTGCACCGACAATCTCGTCGGCGGCCTCTACGCGGTTGCCGACCCCGAAACTGAGGCTCAGCCCCAGGCAGATCGTTAGCAGTGTTTTGGAGAGGGTTTTCGATAGCGTTTTCGAAGCTATTGTCGAAAAGACGGGCATGCGCAGACTCCGAACTCAGATTGAGGGCAGTAATTTGCGCCTAGTTAAACCACGCTTTAGTGGCTATTTGATTACAGTTGCTCGCTTGAGCGCGTGATCGGGCCAACCGTCGGTCCGGGGGAATAATCCATTGCGGTATCGATCACGCCGGTAAGAACTCGGTCACATTCATGCTTTACCGTGAAGCTCTCCGTCACGTTGTGTCGGCCAGCAGTCAACTGGCGGGCTGCGATGGTCTGGTCTGCCTTTTTGCCTGGCTTTCTCATGCGTTTCGAGTGTTTGCCATGACAGTCATAGAACCTGATTTCAATGTGTTGGACGACCGCAAGATCCAGGCTGCCCTCAGACGCCTGTCATTTCTGCGGGTCAAGATGGAGGCCGCCGCTCGCGCGCCCATCGAAACCATGCACCTGCACCCCAGCTACATCGAAAGTGCACGTAACTTGCTGAGTTATCTGGCCCTGCGTCGCCACGACATCCGCCCCTTGCAGCATCAACTGGCCGAATTGGGGCTTTCCTCTCTTGGGCGCTGTGAAGCCAATGCGCTGGCCTCGGTGGATCGCGTCATCGAAGTGCTGCAGCGGTTGACCCCAGGCTCGGCGCAAGCGGGCGAACGTGGCACGGTGTTGGGCGAGATCGGCGAGCATTTGCTGATGGCCCATGCCGACGCGCTGTTCGGCGGACCAGGGCCTGAGCGCGGCGTGCGGATCATGGTGACCATGCCCAGCGAAGCCGCGACTGAGCCACAGCTGGTACGCGATCTGCTGAAGGCAGGTATGGACTGCCAGCGAATCAATTGCGCCCATGATGATCAGGCTACCTGGCTGGCCATGATCGAAAACGCCCGCAGCGCCGCCGACAACTCCGGGAAAAGCTGTCAGGTCATGATGGATCTGGTCGGTCCCAAGCTGCGCACCGGGCAAATCCTGCCTGGCCCCGCAGTCCTGCGTATCCGGCCCACCAAGGATCTGTTCGGGCGCACCACGACGCCGGCCAGGGTCTGGCTTGGTTGCAGCGACGATCCGCATCCCGATTCAGCGTTTGCCCTGCGCTTGCCCGGCAAATGGCTGACGCAACTGGTGGTCGACGATGAGTTGGTATTCAGCGACGCCCGCGACTCCCGGCGCAGCCTGCAAGTGGTTGAGGTGGCCGAGGAGGGTTGCTGGGTCGAGCTGCGCAAAACCGCTTACATGATCCCTGGCATGGCGCTGAGCCTGAAAAAGGCCAAAGGGCGCAAAAAATCGGCACGGATAATCAACGTTCCGCTGCAGGAGCAGAGCATCGTCTTGCATGAGGGCGATGTGCTGATGCTGACCGCTGATCTGGACAGCGGCCATCCGGCTGTTCGTGATGTCGAGAGCAAAGTGCTGACGCCCGCCAGCATCGGCTGCACCTTGCCCAGTGTTTTCCAGGATGTACGCCCCGGCGAGGTCATCTGGTTCGACGACGGCAAGATCGGCGGCAGGATTCAGTCCGTCGACGATCAGGCCCTGTATGTTCGGATCACTCATGCGCCCGGCGGTGCCAGGCTCAAGAGCGACAAGGGCATCAATTTGCCCGAAAGCGAACTCAAGCTGGATGCCTTGTCCCCGGACGATATCGCCGCGCTGGAGTTCGCCGCCAGGCATGCGGACGTGGTCGAAATGTCCTTCGTCAACAGCCCGGATGACGTCAAATCGCTGTTCACTCACTTGCGGCGGCTCAATGCCGAGCATCTGGGGGTGGTGTTGAAAATCGAAACCCGCCAGGGCTTTGAAAACCTCGCCGCGCTGTTGATGGCCGGGATGCACAGCCCACGTCTTGGCGTGATGATTGCGCGGGGCGATCTCGCTGTGGAAAACGGTTTTGAACGCACTGCCGAACTGCAGGAAGAGATCCTCTGCATCTGCGAGGCCGCGCATGTACCGGTGATCTGGGCTACCCAGGTGCTCGAAACCCTGGCCAAGACCGGTGCCGCGACTCGCGCAGAAATAACCGACGCCGCAATGGGCGTGCGCGCCGAGTGCGTGATGCTCAATAAAGGGCCGCACATCCTCGACGCCATCGGAACACTGGACGACCTGCTGTTACGTATGCAGGCCCATCGCAGCAAAAAACGCGATCTGTTGCGCAAGCTGCGGATCGCCGATCAAACCGTGCAAATCAAGAGGACATCAGCATGACAATGCAGATTGAAAAAGCCGCTTTTGGCAGCGATTGGCTGGTAGTGATCAACGACTATGAGGTGACGTTCCGCAGCATGGAGGACGCTGTGGCGTTCGCGCATCGGCTCAAGGAAAGGATCGATGCGCCTCACGTGCTGCCGGCCGGGAAGTGAGCCTGGCTTAACGTGGCATGTACCGGCGCTGCCAGCGGTGGGGGATTTTCAGCGACATCAGCCCGATCAATGCCGCCAGCGCACCGCTGACCAGCATCGCGTTGAGGCCCAGGTGTTGCTCCAATACCGCGCCGATGACGGCGCCGATGAACATGCCGGTCCATGGCACCAGCTGCACGCGCCAGCCATCGCGGCGTTCACCGAGCATCCAGCGGCCGAAGCCGCGACCAAAGCGCGACAGCGCACCGGTCACGTAGGTCAGTCCCACCGGCAGGCCATTCACTTGCTCCACGGCAGCATTGAGCATGCCCATCGCCAGAATGGCGGCCACCACCGTCATGATTTGCGAATCCAGGGGCCAGGCAGCTGCGGCACATAACAGCATGCCGATGCACAGCAGCAGGGGCAGGGCGCGGCGGCCGCCAAGCCGGGCAACGACAATCCCCAAGGCATTGCCCAGTACGAAAGTGGTGATTGCCAGCAGCAGTCTGGCCGACGTACCGATATCGGCATCGCTGATAGCCACTGCCAGTCGCGTGGTGTTACCGCTCATGAACGAGACGAAATCGCCGGTGGCCATGAAGCCGATGGCGTCGGTCATCCCCGCGAGTACCGAAAGACTGGCCGCCAGCGAAAGCCCCACGCGGCCGCGCCACTTCTGCATGTGCAAGTGGGCAGGCTTGAGGGTGCGCTTGGCGGACGTGGGAAGCATCGGCAGTTCTCTGCGTTGACCGGCGAATCAGGAGCGAGCCGTTAGACTGTAAACGGTGTACTGGATTACAGCGCCTTGTTACGCACGATGCGCTTGGCCTTGACTTCATCGGCGTATGCCTTGAGCTGATCGGCGTCGCCGTACAGTCGATTGACCAGTTGCAGAACCGCAGTAACGTCAACTTCAGACATTTGTTCGGCGAGCTTGAGTATCTCATTGGCCGTGCTTTCAAGATTGGCGGCCGTGCCTTTCAGATGGCGCTTGAGTTCCTGGGTGGATTTGTTCAGGGCCATACCCTATTCCTTTTATAAATACTGGCGATCTAAGCCGCGAAAGCATGGCTTCTTCTGCGGGAACAAGCAATCTGAAAACCGATCTGGAGCCTCAAGCGTTTGGCGCTCAATCGTCACGGGTCAAGACTTCCAGTAGTTCGATCTCAAACAGCAAATTCGAGCCGGGTTTGATGTGTGCGCCCATTTGCCGATCACCGTAAGCCAGGTGAGCCGGAACGAATAACTTGCGCACGCCACCGACCTTCATGCCTATTAAACCGATGTCCCAACCTTTTATCACCCGGCCTGTGCCGATAACGCACTGGAAGGGTTTGCCTCGCTCATAAGACGAGTCGAACGTCGTGCCGTCTTCAAGTAAGCCGTTGTACTGGGTGGTGATCAAGGCGCCCTTGACCACTTCTTTGCCGTCACCCTCGCGGATATCGGTAATCAGCAATTCATTGTTCATGGCGACGCTCTGGAAACCTGTAAGGAGGGTGGCTTTTTTCTCAGGAAATCCGGCCGCCTGCAATCATTTTCGACGCACCTGGAGTCATTCGACGCTCAGCACCACGCGACCGTTCTCCGTCGTCTGCTCCAGATAGTGGTGAGCCTTGGCCGCCTGTTCGAGGCGAAACACCCGGTCGATATCCGCAACCAGACCTTGTTCGACCGTCAGTCGGTTGATCGCTTCCAGCGCAAGGCTCAAGGCCTCGGCGTTCTGCGCAATCTCGAATTCGGGCTTACCGGTGAAGTTACACAGGCAATGGACGAAGAAACGCATGTTTTTCTTGAAGGCTTCGATGGCCGGGAACGGCGTGCGGTTACCGCCGCGCAGGCCGAACAGCACCAGGCTGCCGCGTGGTGCCAGCACGTCACCGAGCAATGACATCTGTGGCCCGCCCACGCCGTCAAAGATGGCGTGCACGCCCTGGCCATCGGTCAGCTTGTGGATGCGCATGCCTAAATCCTGTTCGTCGGTGACAATGACGTGAGCCGCGCCTCGGTCCAGCAGGTATTGCTTGTCCTCGGCATCCTGGGTCGACGCAATGACCTTGAGCCCCAGCGCCTTGCCCAGCTGTACGAACGCGATATTCGGGCTCAGGGCCGCTTCGGTGACCAGCACGGTCTGCCCCGGCTGGACGCGTGCCAGCTCGTGGAAAGCAAACCAGGCCAGCAGGAACGGCGTGTAGTGGACACTGGCCTGTTTCGGCGAGAGCTGTTCGGGGTAACGGGTCAGGGCTGCGCGCGGCAACAGGATCGTGTCCCCGTAAACCGGATAATCATTGATGTCGCTGGCCTGGAAGCTGGCGACGCGATCACCGACGCGCAGGTCGTCGACCCGTTCGCCGACGGCTTCGACAATACCGGCCATTTCGCTGCCCAAACCTGCAGGCAAGCGGGTTTCGCACAGGCCCAGGCCCTGGCGGCGCATCACGTCGTCCCAGCTCACGCCGATGGCCTGAACCCGGATCAACACTTCGTTGGCGGCAGGTGGCCGTTGAGTAACTTCCTCGCACTTGAGCACGTCGGCTGAACCGAAGTGATGGAAGCGGATGGCGCGAGACATGTGAACCTCTTGGTAAGTGAACATGCGTCGACTCTATCCGCCCCTTGGTGAGCGCACTATTGACGTTGATTGATATCGGTCATGCCTGCTGTCAATCTTCGTAACGATTTTGACGAGCCGCCTGTTCATTCAGATAAAGGAAAACAAGATGACTGAGAGCACCACGTTGAGGGTTGCGCTGATTACCGGCGCGGGAAGCGGAATCGGTCGCGCGGTGGCGTTGGGGTTGCTGGAAGATGGCTTCAGCCTGGTGTTGGCCGGACGGCGCCAGGAGCCCCTGGATGAACTGGTGGACATCGCCACCCGCGCGGGCGGCAGCGCCATTGCGGTGTCCACCGACGTCCGTGATCCATCGAGCGTCGATGCCTTGTTCAGCAGGATCGAAGCGGTGTATGGCCGACTGGACGTGGTCTTCAACAATGCCGGGGTTGGTGCCCAGGCGATACCGGTGGACGAACTGGCGGTCGAGCAGTGGCTGAACGTAATCAACACCAACGTGACCGGGGTTTACCTGTGCGCGCGTGCTGCGTTCGGCTTGATGCGCAAGCAGACGCCGCAAGGTGGCCGGATCATCAACAATGGTTCGATTTCCGCCCACACGCCACGGCCGTTCAGTTCGCCTTATACCGCGAGCAAACATGCGGTGTCGGGGCTGACTAAAACCCTGGCCCTGGACGGCCGCGAGTTCAATATCGCCTGCAGCCAGATCGACATTGGCAATGCCTTGACCGAGCTGTCGGCACGCATGACCGTCGGTGTCCGCCAGGCCAACGGGCAAACTGCAGTCGAGCCGATGATGGATGTCAAACACGTGGCCGATGCCGTGCGTTACATGGCGGGCTTGCCGCTTTCTACCAACGTGCTGAACATGACGGTCATGGCCACCAACATGCCGTTCGTGGGCCGGGGTTGAGCGCCAGCTTTAAAGGTTCTGGCTGCTGACGATCATGGCCTGGGCGATGTTCTCTTTCTGCTGCTCGGTGAAACCGTCCCAGACGTTGACCTTGGCGTAGTAACCCAGGCCAGCCAGCGTGTACAGGCTCAAGGTGAAGACGATGAAGATCGAAACGAAGGTCCAGCGGCCGCCGTCGCTGTCATCACGGGACGAGAAGTTCTGTGAGTAATTGTCGTCGCCGTTACGCGAAACCGCGCTGGAAGCCAGACGTTTGAACCATTGGAACAGGTGAACTACTACAAGACGCAGCATGGGGATTAGCCTCAAGGTTGAAAAAACTGGAATCTGGCGCGACGCTGCACCAGGTTCGAAAGCTGTGTTTCAGGCTTCACAACGCAGGTTGTCGAATGCCGGAAACGAAAAAAGCCCGTCTATGACGGGCTTTCTTTTTATGATTCGGGTCAAGTCGCCGAGGTTCGAATTCGCTGACAGTTTCTGTCATTGATGTTCGTTTCCGCATCCGCTTGCCGGTATGGAAACATTTTAGAACAAATCATTTTTCGCAGCTAGGGCTGACTTGCAGTCATCAGACAACTGGTGCCCTGAAGGCGTGTGGCATTTTGTCGCGCGGGAGCAGCCCTGCTGAATGTTGTGGGAGCGGACTTGTCCGCGAATGGGGTATTTCAGACGCTGAAGAAACATCGCCTGAAACGACCCTTTCCCGGATAAATCCGGTCCTACAGTTTTGGACGCCTCACTCATTGGGTTCATCAGTGTTGATGTATTTCGGCACCTTGGCCAATGGCAGGCGGCGGGCCTGCTCCACGCTGATGCCTGGCCGGTTCGGCAGCGGATCGAGTTTTTGCGGCTGACCCGTTTCCAGGCAACGTTCGATGGCCGCCAGTACCCGCACGTCGCGCCAGCCTTCGTCGCCATCAGGTTCGGGCTCACGATCCTGCAGGATGCAGTCCGAGAAATACTGGGTTTCCCCGCCAAACTGATCCACCACCGGATGAGCGTGCTCCTGGGTCTTGCCATCGATAATCGAGCGATAGCTGATTGCCACGCCTTCACCGAAACCGAAGCACGGCGAAGCCTCGAATTCACCTTCGGTGCCGATCAACTGAAAGCGCTGGGTGCCGGGCAGGCTGTAGCTGACGGTGAACTGCGCCAGGCGTTCTTCCGGGAAGCGCAGGGTTACCGACACCGTATCCGGTGTGTTGATTTCCCGACCCGGCGTATGAATCGCCACAGCGTGTACTTCCACAGGTTCAGCGTCGAACAGATTGCGCACGGCATTGATCGGGTAGGGGCCCATATCCGCCGCAGGTCCGGCCCAGAAACCGCTTTGCATACGATGATTGGAAGGTTTGGTGGTCTGCGCGAAAGTCGAAGTAAACAGGCGAGGTTCGCCGATTTCCCCGGCTCGGACACGGCTGATCATCTCGACCGTGCCTGGCTCGAAGTGCAGACGATAGGCAATCATCAGCTTGGCGCCCGAGCGCTTGGCGGCTTCGGTGATCGCCAGGCAGTCTTCCTCGCTGGTGGCCATGGGCTTTTCCAGCAGGACATGAATCCCGGCTGCCAACGCTGGAACAGCGAACTCACGGTGGCGGAAATTGGGTGTCGCCAGATAGATGGCGTCGATTTCACCTGACTTGAGCAGGGTGTCAAATTCGTCGTAGTGATAGCTTTTCAGGTCATAGAGTTCGGCCAGTTCATCAGCCTTGACTGGGTCGCCGGTCACCAGCGCGGTCATCACCGAATTGTCGGTCTGATCGACGCCGGGCATGAAGGCGCCTTGCGATATCCAGCCTCCGGCTACAACTGCGTAACGGATTTTTCCCTGTGCATCTGGCATTGATGAGGTCTCCAGAATCGCCCGGCGGGTTGCCCGGCGCTTATACAGTCGGCACGTGTCACGCCTGGAAGTTCAAATCAATTGACTCATGGTGACGGTTCTTGAGGCATTGCCGGGCAGGCCTGAGACGTTGCGTCTCAGCGAGCCCGTTGATTGCAGCGTCGCTCGACCTGGTCCGAAAGATCTCTCATACAAGGTGTTCTATTCCATGAAAAGAGGAGACCGCTATGAGTATCAACGGAAAAGTCGCACTGGTAACCGGTGCCGGCCAGGGCATTGGCAGGGCCATCGCCTTGCGTCTTGCTCGTGATGGCGCCGATGTCGCGCTGGTTGACATCAATGCGACCAAGATCAATCAGGTTGCTGGAGAAATCGCCGAGTTGGGGCGCAAAGCCACGGTGTTCGTCGCGGACGTTTCGCAGCTGGATCAAGTGGTCGCCGCCGTTGAACATACGTACAGCACGCTTGGTGGCTTCGACATCATTGTCAACAACGCGGGTGTGGCTCAGGTCGAGTCTCTGCTGGAGGTGACACCCGAACAAGTCGACCGAACTTTTCGGATCAATGTGCAGGGCGTGCTGTGGGGAATCCAGGCTGCGGGCAAGAAGTTCAAGTCCCTGGGACAGCGCGGCAAGATCATCAACGCGTGTTCCATCGCGGGTCATGAAGGCTTTGCGTTGCTGGGTGTGTACTCCGCGACCAAGTTCGCGGTACGGGCCTTGACCCAGGCGGCCGCGAAAGAGCTGGCGAGCGATGGCATCACCGTCAACGCCTATTGCCCTGGCGTGGTGGGCACCGATATGTGGGTCGAGATTGACCAGCGCATGGCCGACATCACCGGTGCCGAGGTCGGCGCCACGTACAAGAAATACGTGGGCGGCATCGCTTTGGGTCGCGCAGAAACCCCGGATGACGTCGCGGGTTTCGTTTCCTACCTGGCCAGTCCCGATGCGGACTACATGACCGGCCAGGCACCGCTGATCGATGGCGGCATGGTGTATCGCTAGAGGCTGCGAGCCTCGATTGACTGATTGCGATGCTGCATACGCGGCATCTCGATCCCGTGTTGATTCACGCGGCGGTACAGCGTAGCCCGGGAGATGCCCAGGGCCTGGGCGGTTTCCCGTGGTTGCCAGCGATGACGAATCAATGCGTCCAGCAACAGCTGCCGCTGCGGACTGATCGCCCCCTGGGGATGCTGAGCAGTCGGGGATGTCTCGTCGCGCAGCTCCGGCGGCAAGTCGCTGACCTGGATCGTCGCGCCATCGCATACGGCGCACGCATAGCGCAGCACGTGACGCAGCTGGCGGATATTGCCCGGCCAGCCATGGCTGAGCAGCCGCTCCAGCGTCGCCGCGCTCAAGCCAACGGGTAGGCTGGCGTTCTGGTTTTCCTCGGCGAGTAACTGGTTGATCAATGCCAGACGGTCGCTGCGCTCACGCAGCGGTGGCAGCTGGAAGCGCGCACCACCGAGACGGAAATACAAATCTTCGCGAAAGTCCGCGCTGCGCACCATGGCGCTGAGATCGCGGTGTGTGGCGCAGATCACCTGAATGTCCACGCGCTGGCGACGCGATGCGCCAAGGGGTGCGACCTCACCTTCGGCCAGCACGCGCAGCAACCGGGTTTGCAAGACCAGGGGCATGTCGCCGATTTCATCGAGGAACAACGTGCCACCGTCGGCTTGCAGCAACAGCCCCTTCATGCCCTTGCTGGACGCACCGGTAAATGCGCCGGGGGTATAGCCGAACAATTCGCTTTCGATCAGGCTTTCGGGGATCGCTGCGCAGTTCAGGGCAATGAACGGCCCGTTTTTGCGCGCGCTATGATCGTGCACCTGACGGGCGAAGACATCCTTGCCGGTGCCGGTTTCGCCCTGAATCAGGATCGGCAGGTCACGATCCTTGACGCGTACCGCCAGACGCAGGTTATCCACCATGCGCGGGTCCGGCTGGTTGTGATCGTCGGCCTCGCACGTCAATGTCCGGGTTCTGGGTCGGATACGTGGCGCACTGACGCGAACCTGAAGGGCTCCCGCGCCAGCCTGCCAGTTCAGCACCTGCGGCGCTTGATCGACGGCATTGCGCAACGCGTCAAGGTCGAACACTTCACTGATGTGCTCGGGTAACCGCCCAAAGCGCAGCCGCAGGGCCTGACGCGCCTTGCTGTTGATACCGTGCAGGCGGCCGTCACGATCCCAGGCCAATAGCAGGTCCGGCTGGCTGTCGACATAACCCTGAGTACTGTGCGCCTGCAGGACCCAGTGACCCTGGGCGCTGTGCATGAAGAACGCGTTCTCGATGGACCGTGCACTGAGCGCGACCATTTGCCGAATCAGATGCTGGCTGCGGCGGTCATCGGGGGATTGCACGGCGGACGCATCGACAACGCCGAGCAGTTCACCCTGCGGATCGAAAACCGGTGCGGCCGAGCAGGTCAGGCCAATGAAGGCCGCGCGGAAGTGGTCGCGTTTATGCACCGTCACCGGCGCCTTGCTGGTCAGTACCGTGGCCACGCCGCAGGTGCCTTCTTCCGCTTCTGACCAGCAGGTGCCCAGATACAGTCCGGCTTTGCGGCAATCGCTGCGAATCCCGGGATCGACTCGATGGTCAATGGTCTGGCCCAGGGCATCGGTGAGCAGCACGCAATAATCGGCATGCCGCACCCGGGCATGCAACTGAGCGACTTCTTCGCTGGCCACCCGCAGAAACAGATCAGCCCGTTCGCGACATTCCTTGAGCAGGGTAGTGGAGAGAATACGCGGGCCCTGAAGCGAGCCGGGGTCAAGATGGTGTTGCTCCAGGGAGCGCTGCCAGGAATCGAAAATCAGCGGTGGCACCGGCACCTGGGGAAGGCGGCCTGCGTTTTTGACCATGCGACTGACGCAGTCGACATGGGCTCTGGAGTTCGCGGCGAGCATAGGGCCTCCGGTTCTCGATCATTGTTGTTATAGCGGCTATTAGGCGCTCAACCCCTGGCTGCGACAAGTCGACAGTTCTGCCGCCCATCGCTGAGACGCAGCGTCTCACGGTGATCCCGATAACGAGGATACGCCGAGATGCAGCGTCTCATCCTGATCGGTCAAGCGTTGCTTTGCAAAGTGGCAGGAAGGCTCTGGCACGGGCCTTTGCAAGCAAGTGTCACAGGTTGGCCCCGTGTTTGCTCCGCTCATAGCGCTGGAATCATCCGGCGTCCGAGTGTCGAGACAACCTGGAGAACAACAATATGTCCACTCACCTGTCCACCGATCAGTTGCTGCACGCCTATAAAGTGATGCGCACCATCCGGGATTTCGAAGAGCGTCTGCACGTCGAATTCGCCACCGGCGAGATTCCCGGCTTCGTGCATCTGTATGCAGGCGAAGAGGCCAGCGCGGCCGGGGTCATGGCCCATCTCAGCGACGATGACTGCATCGCCTCCAACCACCGTGGTCATGGCCATTGCATCGCCAAGGGCGTGGATGTGTACGGGATGATGGCGGAAATCTACGGCAAGAAAACCGGCGTCTGTGGCGGCAAGGGTGGCTCGATGCACATTGCCGATCTGGAGAAAGGCATGCTCGGGGCCAACGGTATCGTCGGAGCCGGCGCGCCCTTGGCCGCAGGCGCCGCCCTGGCTGCCAAGCTCAAAGGCACGCAAGGTGTTGCGGTGGCGTTCTTCGGTGATGGTGGATCCAACGAGGGCGCGGTGTTCGAGGCGATGAACCTGGCCTCGATCATGAACCTGCCGTGCATTTTCGTTGCGGAGAACAATGGTTACGCCGAAGCCACGGCGTCCAACTGGTCGGTCGCCTGCAAGGACATCGCCGACCGCGCCATCGGCTTCGGAATGCCTGGTGTCACGGTCGATGGGTTTGATTTCTTCGCGGTACATGCCGCAGCGGGCGCCGCCATCGAACGCGCCAGGGCCGGGCACGGGCCTTCCCTGGTGGAAGTGAAGCTGACCCGTTACTACGGCCATTTCGAAGGCGATGCCCAGACCTATCGCGGCCCCGACGAAGTCAAGAACCTGCGCGAAACCCATGATTGTCTTCAGCAGTTCAGCCAGCGCTGCATCGAGAACGGCTGGCTGGAACGGGCACAGCTGACGGTGATCGATCAGGAAATCGAGCAGTTGATCGAAGACGCGGTGCGCCTGGCCAAATCCGATCCAAAACCTCAACTGGCTGATCTGCTCAGTGATGTCTACGTGAGCTATCCGTGACCCGCTTTTGACCGTGCCTCCACGCACTTGAAAACAAAAACAAAAGGACAATGATCATGGCTAGAAAAATCACTTACCAGCAGGCAATCAACGAAGCCCTCGCTCAGGAAATGCGTCGCGATCCCAGCGTGTTTATTATTGGCGAAGACGTGGCTGGCGGCGCGGGCGCACCCGGCGAACAGGATGCCTGGGGCGGTGTGCTGGGGGTCACCAAAGGGTTGTATGCGCAGTTTCCCGGTCGGGTACTTGACGCGCCGTTGTCCGAGATAGGTTATGTCGGCGCGGCTGTCGGGGCGGCCACTCAGGGCATGCGTCCGGTATGCGAACTGATGTTTGTCGACTTCGCCGGGTGCTGCCTGGACCAGATTCTCAATCAAGCCGCCAAGTTTCGTTACATGTTCGGCGGCAAGGCCGTCACGCCGCTGGTGATCCGCACCATGGTGGGCGCCGGTTTGCGTGCCGCCG
Source organism: Pseudomonas sp. CFII64 (assembly GCF_000416235.1). Lineage (GTDB taxonomy): Bacteria > Pseudomonadota > Gammaproteobacteria > Pseudomonadales > Pseudomonadaceae > Aquipseudomonas. Next base: position 249,966 of record NZ_ATLO01000010.1, read on the forward strand.
CGCAACATTCGCAGATGCTCACCTCGCTATGGACACATATCCCCGGTTTGAAAGTGGTCTGTCCGTCATCGCCCTACGATGCCAAGGGGTTGCTGATTCAGGCGATTCGCGACAATGATCCGGTGATTTTCTGCGAGCACAAAATGCTCTACGGCATGCAGGGCGAAGTGCCGGAAGAGCTCTACACCATCCCGTTTGGCGAGGCCAATTTCCTCCGTGAAGGCAATGACGTGACCCTGGTGACCTACGGACGCATGGTGCATCTGGCCATGGAAGCCGCGGCCAACCTGGCGCGCCAGGGTATCGATTGCGAAGTGCTGGATTTGCGCACCACCAGCCCCATGGACGAGGACAGCATCCTTGAAAGCGTGGAAAAGACCGGCCGGCTGGTGGTGATCGATGAGGCCAATCCGCGCTGCTCCATGGCCACCGATATCAGTGCCATGGTTGCGCAAAAAGCCTTTGATTCCCTCAAGGCACCCATCGAAATGGTCACCGCACCTCACACACCGGTGCCTTTTTCCGATGCGCTTGAAGACATGTACATCCCGAATGCCGCAAAAATTGAAGCTGCGGTACGCAAGATCAGCGAGAAGAGGAGCGCCGCATGAGCCAGATTCATACCCTGACCATGCCCAAGTGGGGGTTGTCCATGACCGAGGGCCGGGTCGACACCTGGCTCAAGCAGGAAGGTGACCGGGTCGAGAAGGGCGATGAGTTGCTCGATGTCGAAACCGACAAGATCTCCAGCAGTGTGGAAACGCCGTTCTCCGGTGTCCTCAAACGAGTATTGGCGCGTCCGGATGAGACCCTTTCGGTCGGGGCCCTCTTGGCGATCATCGTTGACGGTGAGGTCAGCGATGCCCAGATCGAGGAAGTCATCCAGCGTTTCCAGGCCGAGTTCGTGCCCGCCACCGATGCCGCCGAATCGTCAGGCCCGGCGGCGCAGAAAGTCGAGCTGGAGGGTCGAACCGTGCGCTACTTCGATCTGGGCGAGGGTGGTACGCCGTTGGTGCTGATCCATGGTTTCGGCGGCGATCTGAACAATTGGCTGTTCAATCACCAGGCCCTGGCTGCCGAGCGGCGGGTCATTGCCCTGGACTTGCCCGGGCATGGCGAGTCTGGCAAGAGCTTGCGTACCGGCGATCTGGATGAATTGAGCCATAGCGTGCTGGCACTGCTGGATCATCTGGATATCAACACGGCACATCTGGCCGGGCATTCCATGGGCGGCGCAGTGGCGCTGAACATCGCTCGACTGGCGCCTCAGCGTGTGGCGAGTCTGGTGCTGATTGCCAGTGCCGGTCTGGGCAGCGAGATCAACGGTGAATATTTGCAGGGGTTCATCGACGCCAGCAACCGCAACGCGCTCCGGCCACAGCTCATGAAGTTGTTCAGCGATCCTGGGTTGGTCAACCGACAAATGCTTGAAGATATGCTCAAATTCAAGCGCCTTGAGGGCGTTGATAGTGCCTTGCGGCAGCTCGTGGCTCAGCTGTTCCCGGATGCACGACAGGCTGCCGGGCTGCGCGCACAGGTCGAGCACAAGCCAAGCCTGGTGATCTGGGGCGCGGACGATGCAATTATCCCGGTCAGTCATGCCCAAGGGTTGGCGGCGCAGGTCGAAATCCTTCCGGCCCAGGGGCATATGGTGCAGATGGAAGCTGCCGAGCAGGTCAATCGCTTGATAGAGGGTTTTTTGAAAGACTTGTAAAAAAGTGCGGCCCCGGTGCGATGAGCGCCGGGGTGTTCACCTTGCTGACCGGTTCTGTCGGCCTTGATGCGGTGATGCAGGCGTATTGATGTCAATGTTTTGTAATACTTTCCCAAGTAAGAAAAATCCCGGCTCGTTGTAGGATCACGGCCCGTAATCAATTTCAGGATTGTATGAATACCGTTCAGGAGCCTCCCAGTCGCTCTGCTTTTGGCAACTTACGCCTTACTTCGAATTGCGCCCCGACGCGCGAATCACCTCTTGCGAACATCCTGTTCCAACCCTCGTCCCGGCTGATCTTTTTCATATCGTCCCAAGCGATTGAATGTCATGGACGTGCGCGATCATCCGACTTTTGCCTGCAAGTGAGCCAATAACCCATGGAATGGATAGTTGATCCTACGGCATGGCTCGGCCTGCTGACGCTGATCGTGCTGGAACTGGTGCTGGGCATCGATAACCTGGTGTTCATCGCGATCCTTGCCGACAAATTGCCGCCTGAACAGCGGGACAAGGCCCGCGTCATCGGCCTGTCTCTGGCGCTGATCATGCGTCTGGGCCTGTTGGCCAGTATTTCCTGGATGGTCACGCTGACCCAGCCGCTGTTCGAAGTCTTCGAGCACAGCTTTTCCGGGCGTGACCTGATCATGCTGTTCGGTGGCGTGTTCCTGCTGTTCAAGGCCACCATGGAATTGCATGAGCGCCTCGAAGGGCATGTCAGCGAGCGCACCAGTAACTCCACTTATGCGAAGTTCTGGCCCATCGTCGCGCAAATCGTGGTGCTCGATGCGGTGTTCTCCCTGGATGCGGTGATTACCGCCGTGGGCATGGTCGAGCATCTGGCAGTGATGATGATCGCCGTGATGATCTCCATCGGCCTGATGATCATCGCCAGCAAGCCGCTGACCCGCTTCGTCAATGCGCACCCGACCGTGATCATGCTGTGTCTGGGCTTTTTGATGATGATTGGTTTCAGCCTGACCGCCGAAGGCCTGGGGTTCCATATCCCCAAAGGCTATCTGTATGCGGCGATTGGCTTCTCGATCCTTATCGAGGTGTTCAACCAGGTCGCGCGTATGCGCCGTAAACGTTCGTTGCATGGCGTGCGGCCGATGCGCGAACGCACGGCCCATGCGGTCATGCGTTTGCTGGGCGGTCGCAAGCTGGATGCGGACGAGGTGGGCGAAGAAATCGCCGACATGCTTGAAGGCGAACAGACGGCAGCCGTGTTTGACCGCCGCGAGCGAGTGATGATCAGCGGCGTACTGCAACTGGCCGAGCGGCCGATTCGTGCCGTGATGACCCCGCGCGCCGAGGTCGATCACATCGATCTGGCGGACGATGCCGAGAAGATCAATCTGAAGTTGATGCATTCCTCGTATTCGCGCTTGCCGCTGATTCGCGACGGGCGCATCGACGAACCGTTGGGCTTTGTCCACAAGAAGGAGCTGTTCAAGGAGTTGCTGGTCGGCAATCAACCGAATCTCGAAAACCTGGCGCGCAAGGCGATCAATCTGCTGGACAGTTTCACGATCCTCAACGCCCTGGAGCAGATGCGCAAGGAGTCGACGCACATTGCGTTCGTGGTGAACGAGTTCGGCGATTTTATCGGTTTGCTGACCATGACTGACATTCTCGAATCCATTGCCGGTCAACTGCCGGACGCCAGCGAGATCGAAGGTCCGGACATCGTTGCGCAAGAGGGCGGCTTCCTGGTGTCCGGCGCACTGAACCTTAACCATGTACGCGAGCGAACCGGTTTTCAGGCCAGGGCCACCGAGGATTACCAAACCGTGGCTGGACTGGTAATGAGCCTGCTGGACCGCTTGCCGCGCACCGGTGACAAGCTCGATTGGGAGGGCTGGAACATGACCGTGGTCGGGGTTGAAGAGCGCCGGGTGACGAGGGTTGCCTTGCGCAAATCCGAGTAACCGCTCTGGCTCGGCCTTGTTGACGACGCAGCCGTGCGTCGTCGGCAATGGATCAGCCAGATTGATATTCAGTATGCGTAACGGTGGTTTTTCATCAGGTGCGCCAGCCATTAGATTTGGCTCCAACGCAACGATTCACCTGATGACTACTTACCCAACCACTTACTGGAGCTACCCATCATGAAACGCACCATCGCCCTGAGCTTTGCCTTTTCGGTCCTGACTGCCACAGCAGCATTTGCCAGTCCGCACGCTGCTACTTCTGTTGCACAACCTGTGGTTGCCCAGGCATCCACCCAAGTCGCTGATGCACACGCCGCCGCTGCGGGCAGCAAAACCTTTGATCGCGCATATCTGCAACTGGACAGCAAAGTTCTGGTAGCCGAAAACCGCAAAGAGTTCGGTTCGCAATATCAGCGTTATTGATTGCGAGTTGTTTAACTGATCCAAACCAAAAAGCCCGGTCAACCGGGCTTTTGTCTGTCTCCTGGAAACGGCTTTGCTTCAGCGATTGAGCAGGCTGCGTTCCATTCGCGCCAAGCCTTCTTCAAGCAGCGAGCGCGGGCAACCGAAATTCAAGCGGACGAATTGCTGGCAATCGTCGCCGAACTCCGCGCCTGCACTCAACGCGATCTTGCCGTGTTCGAGAAAGAACTGCTGCGGATTTTCCAGCCCCAGCGCCGAGCAATCCAGCCAGGCCAGATAGGTGCTTTGCGGCAGGTGCATGACGACGCCGGGCAGGCGGGTCCTGACGGCATCGGCGAGGAAATCGCGGTTGGCCTGCAGATACGCGAGAACCGCTTTCAACCAGTCGCCACCTTCGCTGTACGCAGCGCGAGTCGCTTCCATGCCCAGCACGTTGACGCTGTCCACCATGCCGAGTCGACCGTGGGTAAAGCGTTTGCGCAGCTGTTCATCCTGGACGACGGCGAACGCGGTCTTCAGCCCGGCGATATTGTAAGCCTTGCTGGCCGACATCAGCGTGACGGTGCGTTTGGCAATGTGCGGGCCAAGGGACGCAATGGGGATGTGCCGACGGCCATCGAACAGGATGTCGGCGTGGATCTCATCGGAGATGATCAGCGCGTCGTTGCGCACGCAGGCATCACCGATCAGCTGCAACTCTTCGCCACTGAACACTTTGCCCAGCGGATTGTGCGGATTGCTCAGCAGCAGGGCACCAGCGTTTTGCAGCGCTTTGTCCAGTGCCGCAATATCGGTTTCATACTCGCCCTCGACATTGGCCTTGAACGGCAATTCGATGCGCGGTTGTTGCCAGTGGTCGGGGGCCTTGGCCAGCGGGGCGTAATTGGGCGTTTGCAGCACCACGCCCGCGCCCTCCGGAACCAGCGCATGCAGCGCCATGTTGAAGCCCGGCTCGACACCCGGCAGGAAAATCAACTCTTCAGGTTGCACACGCCAGGCATAGGCTTGCCAGAGATGGGCAACCACTGCCTGACGCAAAGCGTCCTGCGCGACGCCGTAGCCGAGCAACGGATGCTCGATGCGCTTGTGCAGAGCCTGGATGATGGGTGCCGCCACCGGGAAATCCATGTCCGCGACCCACATCGGCAGGACGTCGGCCGGGTACTGACTCCACTTCTTGCTGTCGGTGTCGTGGCGCTCGAATACGGTATCCAGGTTGATCGTCATGGCGGTCTCAGTGGGCAAAAAGTGCCGCACAGGTTAGTCGCGCGGGCGGTCGGGGTCCAGAGCGGCCGCTCCTGATTCCTGCGCACGACTGGCTTCAGCCGGGAGGAGGCCAGTTAATTCGCAGGGGCCGCATCGTCAATACTCCCGCCTCCCGGCTAAAGCCGGTCCTACGGATCCCGGGTTTCTTCACGCCCCGCGAATGTACTGTTCCAGCTGCTGAATCAGGTCGGCCTGTTCGGCGATGGCTTCCTTGACCAGGTCACCGATGGACAGCAAGCCCAGCAGCTGGCCTTCTTCCACCACGGGCAAATGGCGCAGATGGCTATCGGTCATGATGCCCATGCAGGCCTCGACGGTTTGCAGTGAGTCCACGGTAATCACTTTGGTGCTCATGATCGCGCTGACGGGCGTGCCGATAGAGGAGCGTCCCTTGAGCACCATCTTGCGCGCGTAGTCGCGCTCGCTGACCACGCCGACCAGTACACCGTTCTCGACCACCGGCAGCGCACCAATATTCTTCTCGGCCATCAGCCTGAGTGCGTCGAGCACCATCTGGTCGGGCGCAATGGTATGCACTTGTTGATTGTGCAGAACCTTGAGTTTCAGAAGTTGTGCGACTGTTTTCATGCGGATGCTCCGGTGATGACCGGGTCAGCGATGGCTGCCCTGACGTTGTTCTCTACAGAATCGTAGAGAGCTACTGGTTGAGCAAGCACCAAAGCGGCTTTCAGGCCACTAATAACGCCTTTTGGCGTCACGACGCAGCGAATCACGCGCCTATTTATGCAAAATAGCCTGGTGAATCTCCTGCAGTGGCATGATCCGCTGCGCGGCATTGAGCTTGATCGCTTCCTTGGGCATGCCGAAAACCACACACGAAGCCTCGTCCTGAGCGACCGTCGCGCCACCGGCGTCGAGTATTTCCTTGAGTCCTCTGGCGCCGTCGTCGCCCATGCCGGTCATGATGATGCCGGTTGCGTTGCGGCCAGCGAACTTCGCCACCGAGCGAAACAGCACATCCACCGAGGGACGATGCCGATTGACCAGCGGGCCATCGATCACCTGGACGTGATAGTACGCGCCGCTGCGGGTCACCATCATGTGCTTGCCGCCGGGGGCAATCAGGGCAAGACCGGGAAGGATTCGGTCATTGTTTTTTGCTTCGCGCACCTCGATCTGGCTCAAACCGTTGAGACGCGCGGCAAAGGACGCAGTGAATTTTTCCGGCATATGCTGGACGATGACAATGCCCGGACACACCCGTGGCAGCGCGGTCAACACCGCTTCCAGCGCCTGAGTGCCGCCGGTGGACGTGCCCATGGCGACGATACGTTCGGTCGTCTGAGCCATGGCCTGTCCGTTTGCGGCTGGCAGGATGGCATCGGCCGACAGCCGGGTGGACGGTGTCAGCTGCACTGCCGCCGGCCGCTTGCCCAGATTCCGGACATTGACCTGGGCGGCGGCCCTGATTGCCGAAACCAGTTCAGCCGCCGATTCGAGGAGAAAGTTTTTCAGTCCACTGGTGGGCTTGGTGATGATTTCCACCGCGCCCGCCGCCAGGGCCTGCAAGGTGGTTTCCGCGCCTTTCTGAGTCAATGACGAACAGATCACCACCGGGGTCGGACGCTCGCTCATTATCTTCTTGAGGAAGGTGATGCCATCCATTCGGGGCATTTCCACATCCAGAACGATGACATCGGGCCATTCCCGGGCCAGCTTGTCCATGGCGAAAATAGGATCGGAGGCCGCGCCCATGACATGGATATCCGGGGTCTCACTGAGAATTGCCAGCAAAACCTGACGAACCACTGCCGAGTCGTCAACCAGCAGTACATTTATTTTTTTCGTAGGCATTGTTGGTACTTGTCCTGATTGGTTTGTGACTGACCCACACATGGCCGGTGCCGATATCGAAAATGATGTTCCTGTGCCCGGTACTGCCCATGTCGTGAGCGATCAGGTCGAGGTGATAGTGGTCAGCCAGTCTCAGCGCGGCGCTTACATTCATCCGCGCCACATCATTGAAGTGAACTCCCTGACGCAGGCCCGGAAACATCTCGCCGCCACCGAAGAGTTTCAGCTGGTAATCCTCGGCAACGGTGTCGTGCGCCACTGCCTGACGGAAAAACAGCTCGATGGCTTCGTCAGCGTACTTGCCGCTCAATATCGCGGATTTACGCTCGCGGCCGGGGAGCATGAAATGACACATGGCGCCGATTTTGCGCACCGGATGCCAAAGGGTCAGGGCCACGCAGGAGCCGAGGAGGGTGCGCAACTGCACAGGACGTGTTGCGAAATGAAATTCGCCTGGGGCCAGAAAATAGTGTTCGGCGGCGATTTTCATGGCTTGCGATAAATGGAGGGTGCCACCAACTTGAGGGCATCCGAGACACCGTTCAGGCTTTCCGAGTGGCTGACGATGAAGTAGCCGCCCGGCTTGAGTCTGGGGATCAGGCGTTCGACGACGCGAATCTTGGTCGGCTGATCAAAGTAGATCATCACGTTGCGCAGGAAGATGACATCAAATTCGCCCAGTTCAGGCAGCGTTTCATTGAGGTTCACCTGCAGGAAGTTGACCCGGTTGCGCAGGGCTCGATCAATCAGAAACGTGCCGTGTTGGCGTCCGGTGCCCTTGAGGCAATATTTGACCAGCAATGGCTGGGGCAGGGTGCCGGCGCGCTCCATGGGGTAATGACCGGATCGCGCCTTGGCCAGGACCTGGGTGCTGATGTCCGAGCCGATCACCTCCCACGGCGTAGTGCCCAGGCCTTCGGCGAGGGTCATGGCCAGGCTGTAGGGTTCTTCCCCTGACGAACTGGCGGCGCTCCACAAGCGGAAAGTCTTGCCCGGTGCGGCATTGGGCAGCACATGCTGGCGCAGGAAGTCGAAATGCTTGGGCTCGCGAAAGAAATAGGTTTCGTTGGTGGTCAGCAGGTCCAGCGCGACCTGCAATTCATCAGCGCGCTGCCCGCTCATGATCAGCTTGAAATAGTCGCCGTAGCTGTCCAGCTCGTAATGCCTGAGACGCTTGAACAGGCGGCCGGCCACCAGCGCTTTTTTCGCCGATGACAGATTGATGCCGGCGGCCTGATACAGCCAGGACTGGAACTGGTTGAATTCAATATCGTTCAACGCGGATGCACTCACGGGGCGTTCCTTGCTCGCTAGTGATTATTTAACGCGCGTCGGCTTCGGTTGACGGCGCGTGTTCGGTCTCGGCCAGTCGCGACATTTCATCGATCGACAGCACTCGACCGACTTCCAGGACGATGACGAACTTGCCGTCAACCTTGGCCATGCCGCTGATGAAGTCAGCGCGAATCCGCGCGCCAAAGCTCGGCGGCGGCTCGATTTGCGAAGCGGGTATTTCCAGTACCGCAGACACCGTGTCGACCAGCAGGCCGATATCCTGCGGCTGGCCATCCTCGGCGCTGGCTTCGATGATGACCACGCAGCTGCGGCGGGTTATGGCCGAGTCCGGACGGCCAAACCGCGCCGACAGATCCACCACCGGCACGACGGCGCCGCGCAGGTTGATGACCCCGCGCACGAAGGCCGGCATCATCGGCACCACGGTCAGATTGCCGTACTCGATGATTTCCTTGATGCCCAGAATGCCGATGGCGAACATCTCCGCGCCGAGCATGAAGGTCAGGTATTGCGCCTCCTCTTCGACGGGGGCTGGGGTTTGACGTGTTGTGGCGATGGCGCCCATGCCTTACTCCTTTAAGCGAACCCAGTGATAGCCAACGATCAGAATCGGGTGAATTCGGATTCGTCCGGCGCGCTTGCCATGTTGTAGGCGAACGCTTTGGTCGGCGCTTGCACGGGTTGGCGCAGCGGTTTACGACCGGAGTTTCCAGGCGTTTTGTCGATTTTTGAAGGCTGGCTGGCCGACTTGGGCGGCGCGTCCAGGGTGAAGAAGCTCATCGCCTGTTGCAGCTGCTCGGCCTGACTGCTCATTTCCTCGGCGGTGGCGGCCAGTTCTTCGCTGCTCGAAGCATTCTGCTGCGTGACCTGATTCAACTGGGTCATGGCCGTGTTGATCTGCGCCACGCCCGACGCCTGTTCTTCCGACGCGGCACTTATTTCCTGGACCAGATCTGAGGTCTTGTTGATGGACGGGACCATCTCACCAAGCAACTTGCCGGCTTTCTCGGCCATGTCGACGCTGCTGGACGACAGCTCGCCGATTTCCTGAGCGGCCACCTGGCTGCGTTCGGCGAGTTTGCGCACTTCCGCCGCCACCACTGCGAAGCCTTTGCCATGCTCGCCGGCGCGGGCCGCTTCAATCGCGGCGTTGAGTGCCAGCAGGTTGGTCTGATAAGCAATGTCGTCAATGATGCTGATGCGCTGGGCGATTTTTTTCATGGCGACGACGGTCTGTTGCACCGATTCGCCGCCATCCGTGGCTTCCTTGGCGGCTTTGCTGGCCATGCCGTCGGTGACCTTGGCGTTCTCGGTGTTCTGATTGATGCTGGCACTCATCTGCTCGATGGAGGCGCTGGTTTCCTCGACGCTGGCCGCTTGTTCGCTGGTGGCCTGGCTCATCGATTGCGCTGTGGCGCTGACTTCTTCCGAAGCGCTGGCCAGGTTATCGGCGGCGTTGCGTACTTCACCGATGATGTGCGCGAGCTTGCCGACCATGTTCTGCATCGCCAGCAGCACCATGCCGGTTTCGTCCCTGGAATTGACCTCGATGCGTGCGTTGAGGTTACCCTCAGCCAGTTGCTCTGCGACGGCGGCGGCTTGTTTAAGGGGGCGGGAAATGATGCGCGAGATGAACAGGGCGAGTCCCAATCCCACCAACAACGCGACGATAAGGGCGACGACAATCGAAATTCGCGCGTTCACGTACAGGTTGGTGCCTCGGGTGCTGGCCCCTTCGGCTCCTGCATCGTTGAGTTCGACCATTTTCTGCAGCGCGTCGGTCACCAGGTCAAAATTGCGTTTGGATTCGCCTCGGATCAAGGTCCGGGCTTCGCTGTCTAGGCCCTGCTGGGAAAGGGCGAGCAGGTTTTTGCTGACTGCCAGGTAGTTTGTCCAGTCACTGACCGCGGTGTTATACAGCTGGCGCTCGTCAGGGCTGGAGATCAGCTTCTCGTAGGTCGCCAGCCGGGTTTCAAACTGTTTCCTGACCTCGACGGCTTCCTGTTCGACGGTGGCTTTTTCTTGAGCTGTATCGGCAGTGATGTAGCGGTTTTCCTTGAGGCGGAAGCTCGCCGCGTAAAAACGCATCCCGGATGCCGCACGCATGGCCGGCATCCAGTTTTCGCGAATCTCCGTCGATGCCTCGTTCACGTTGCTGAGCTGGAAGATCGAGAACACGCCCATGACTGCGGTCAGCGCCAGAACCGTGAGAAATGACGCGATCAATTTAGTCGCGATTCTGAGATCGTAAAACCATTTCATTGGGTAGTACTCCATGTAATTGCGTGAGCGTCAGCGGCCATTGGCTTGCGGTGTGGTGAGAGTTGCGGTGTAACGGGGTTCCAGCTGAACGATTTGTGCGAGCAGCGCCGGTACATCAAGAATCAATGCCACGGCGCCGCTGCCGAGAATGGTCGAACCGCTGATGCCGCGCAGGGCGCCAAACAGCTTGCCCAGCGGTTTTATGACGGTCTGGAATTCGCCGAGCAGGTCATCAACCACCAGCCCGGCCTTGTGCTCGGCATAGCGCACCACCACCACGTTTTGCCGACGGGCAGCAGGGCCTTCGTGATTGAAATGGTCGCGCAGGTAAACCAGTGGCAGCACCTCGCCGCGCAGATCCAGATAACCTTGTTCACGGCCGATCTGGCGATCCGTCTCGTTGAGTTCGATGCATTCCTGAACCATGTCCAGCGGGATGACGTACGTGGACTGACCGATGCTGACCAGAAAACCGTTGATGATCGCCAGCGTCAGCGGCAGGCGAATGCGCACCACGGTGCCTTGGCCCGGTTTGCTGTCCAGATCCACGGTGCCGCGCAGCAGCGTGATATTGCGCTTGACCACATCCATGCCGACGCCGCGTCCGGAAAGATTGGTCACGGCCGCAGCAGTGGAAAAGCCAGGCTCGAAAATAAGGTTGTAGATTTCCTGGTCGGTCAGGCTTGCGCCGCTGGCGATCAGGCCGCGCTCCTGGGCTTTTTCGAGAATACGCTCGCGGTTCAGTCCGGCGCCGTCATCGGCGATTTCCAGGACGATGCTGCCCGAGTCGTGATAGGCATTGAGATGCAAATGACCTTTGCTCGGTTTGCCGGCCGCAAGGCGCGCTTGGGCGGTTTCAATGCCGTGGTCCATGGCGTTGCGCAACAGGTGCATTAACGGATCGCCGATTTTCTCGACAACGGTCTTGTCCAGCTCGGTTTCCGCGCCGCTGATGATCAGGTCGATGTCCTTGCCGAGTTCCTGGCTGACGTCGCGGACCACCCGCCGAAAGCGGTTGAAAGTGTCACCGATGGGAATCATGCGCAGACGCAAGGCGCCGTCGAGGATTTCCTCGACCAGGCCTGACACCGTTGATGTCGATTCCTGCAGCGGATCATTGTTGCAGGTGCGTGCCAGCAGGCTGGCGCCGGCACTGGCGATCACCAGTTCGCCCACCAGGTTGATCAACTCGTCCAGTTTGTCGGCATTGACCCGTACGTAGCGGCCGTCCCTGGTTTTGTTTTCAACCGGGACCGCACTTTTGTCGGAAGCAATTTGCGCAGGCAGACGCGGCATCGCTCGCTGATCTGCCATGAGTTCACCCGTCGCCACCAACGCTGTGCCTTGTGCGGAGTCGTCCTGTTGCCGAGCGAACAGTTGGTTGTCTGGAGACGCGTCCGCGGCGACGTCGTGGGCCGCAACTATTTCGATCTGGCAGTCGTCGCGCACAAAATCGAACACTTCGTTGATCTCTGCATGCGTTGCGGCAGAACGAAAATCAATGTCGAAACCCAGATAGCAGGATTCTGCGTCCCAGCCTTCCAAGGCAGGCATGGCGTCGGACCGCGTGACGATTTCGACGGTTTCGCCGAGGGTGTTGAGGTAGCGCAGGAACGACAGCGGGTCCATGCCGTTGCGGAACACGTCAACGCCAAAACGCAAGGTGATGTGCCACAGAGTTGCGCTGGCAGGGGCGGTAGCGACACTTTCAGCGGCAGGTTGTTTGGTGGCCGTTGTATCCAGGGCCGCGCTGGGGGCCTGATAGTTTTGCAGGGCCTGGCGCAGCGCAGATTCCCGGGCCAGCGCCGGAGTCTGCAATTGCGCGCCCTGGCTGGCGACGACCTCGATCAGCTCCAGCATGTGGTCGCCGGACTTGAGAAGCACCGCGATAAGTGCCGCATCCACGCTAATGCTGCCTTCGCGCAAACGGTCCAGAACGTCTTCGACAATGTGGGTGAAGCTGACAATAGCGTCCAGCCCGAACAGGCCCGCAGAGCCCTTGATAGTGTGGGCAGCGCGAAACACTGCGCCGATGGCGTCATCGTCGTCGGGCTCGTTTTCCAGTTGCAGCAGCGACTCTTCCATCGCCTGCAACAGCTCGCGAGCTTCGAGGATGAACGTTTGTTGTGCCTGATCAAGGTTAATGCTCACGTTCATTTCCTTTGACGTGTATTGCAGGATGCTCACCAATACGGCCTGAACAGATCGCTAGATAGCTTCGGCCAGGTTGCACAGTTCAAGCGTTTCCATGACTGCCTTGCTGCGGCCCGTCAGGGTCAGATCGGTCCCGGCAGTGGATGCTTCGCGGCTGGCAAGCATCAGTAGCTGCAAGCCTGCGCCATCGATTTCGGTAACCTGCGACAGGTCGATTTCCATGCGAGGGGTTGCTCCCAGGCGTGCCAGCAGTTGCGCGGCAAGTTCTGCAGCGGTGTAGATCGTCAGCTCACCGTCGATATGGACGTGCGCGGTGTCATGGGATGTCTCGCACAGGAGTGGCATCACAACCTCCAGTGTCAGGGCAGGATCAGCTTGGAAACGGCTGCCAGCATCTGCGCAGGCTGAAACGGCTTGACTACCCAGGCTCTGGCACCGGCGGCCTGGCCTTCAAGCTTTTTCGATTCCTGGGATTCAGTGGTCAACATGATGATCGGCGTGAACTTGTAGTTGGGCAGCTTCTTGACCTCCTTGACGAAGGTGATGCCATCCATGTTGGGCATGTTCACATCGCTGATGATCAGGTGCACCTTCTGGCCATTGAGCTTGCCCAGCGCATCCCGGCCATCACTGGCTTCGATCACGTCATAACCGGCACTTTTCAAGGCAATACCGACCACCTGCCGAACACTGCTGGAGTCATCGACAACCAATACACTTTTAGCCATGAGGCTCTCCTTAGAAGAAGGTAATTTCCTGTGAATTCTGCTGTGCGCCAGTGCCGCCACGGTGGGTGTGACGCTGTTCGTCAGTGGCGTAGGTGGCTTCCATTCGTGCCAGCCAGTCGCGAGCATTGAGGGGCTCGGTCTGTTCAGGTGCTTGACTGACCTGCTGCAGATGCGCGTGCAGCGAATCGATGTTGTCGCGCACGTGAGTCAGGATCTGGCTGACCCGATCCTGAAATTGCAGGCTGACCAGCACGTCAGTGAGTTCGTCGCGAATGCCGAAGCTTTCCTGTTGCAGCATCTCGGCGGATTCGGCAAGACGCTGGGTGACGGTCTTGAAGCGCTCCAGCACTTGCTGAATGCTGCTTTCCGAGGTCGCGACCGAATTGCTGTCCTGGTCCGCGCCGCTGGAGGCTGCTTGCACCAGTTGCGTAATGGCATTGTTGATGATGTCGACTTTGGCGGACATCTGTTGCCCGGTTTCGCTGGACTTGCTCGACAGGCTGCGCACGGCGTCAGCGACCACGGCAAAACCGCGTCCGGCTTCTCCGGCACGCGCCGCCTCGATGGCCGCATTGAGCGCGAGCAGGTTGGTCTGGGCTGCAATTGCCGCGACGTCGGCAGCCATGGTCCTGAGCTCGCCGGTGTAGGCGGTCAGATTGCGCACTTGAGTGAGGGTTTGATCGCGACTGGTTTGTGTCGCCTTCAGAGAATCGATGACTTGCACCAATTCGCCGTCGCTCTGGGCCAGCGCGTGTTGCGCGCCGCCGGCGCTGTGTCCGGACAGTTCACCTGCAGCCTGCTGTGACGCGTGAACCGTTTCCTGCAGTCGCGAAGAGATGCTGGTGAAGCGGGTGGCCAACGAGACAATTGCGGTTTCGGTTTGCTGGCGTGAGCTTTCTACCTGCTTGGCCCAGATGGGCATTGCACCGAGAAATACTTCGTTGAGTTGTGCTGCGGATTTCAGCGCAGTGTTTTCGCTGGCCTGCTGCTCATGCAAGGCAATGGCAGTGGCGACAGCGTCATTGACTTGCACGCGTTGTGAGCGAGTGCTCCACCAACTGGCAGCGAAACCCACAACCAGTATCGCAGCACCAAAACCCAGGCTTTGACGCGTTGGGCCGTCAAGCGTTAGCGTGACGATTGCCGCAGCAACGGCGGGAAGTAATGGAAGCCAGAGGAAGGGCACATGGACTTTCTGGGATGAGCGAGCGGTTTGGCCGGGCATCATGGTTCAATCCTTGAACAGTCACACATTCGAAATAATGCGAACAATGAGTTATCTGCTCTGCCGATCCAGACTTTAGCCCCAGAGGTGGACCGGTCGTCTGATCGTCTGGAAAAGCGGTCATCATCAGTCACTGGCATGCAGGCTCCTTGTGACCTGTAAAGTCGAAGTCGAGATGTTCAGAAACAGGATGATGGCACATAGCTATCAAAAAAGCAGTGCGATCAATTGGCTTGATCGAAGGTCCACATCTGCACGTGACTGTGACCTGGCAATACTGCTGCGGGCCGACGTGCGTCAGTCTGTTGTTGTCCTTCCAATCCGAGGAGAAACACCATGCAATACCGTCAATTCGGTAACACTGGCCTCAATGTTTCACGGCTGTGTCTAGGTACCATGACGTTCGGGCTGCAAACCGATTTACAGGTGTCGCACCAGATCATCGACCGGGCCGCCGAGGCCGGAGTCAATTTCATCGACACTGCCGATGTGTATCCCCTGGGCGCAAAGCTGGACGACGTGGGCCGCACCGAAGAAATCGTCGGCAGCTGGCTCAAGGGCAAGCGCGACGACTACATTCTGGCCACTAAAGCCTGCGGGATAATGGGTGAGCAGGCGTGGCAGCGCGGCGCTTCACGCAAGCACTTGCTCAGCGCCATCGAGGCTTCGCTCAAGCGTCTGAACACTGACTACGTCGATCTTTATCAGCTGCATTCGGACGACCCGGACACGCCGCTCGAAGAAACCCTCGAAGCGCTGGATATCATCGTCCGCCACGGCAAGGCGCGTTACATCGGCGTCTCGAACTTTCTGGCCTATCGACTGGCGCGCATGCTGGGCCGCGCCGATTTCCTCAAGTTGACCCGCTTCGTGTCCGTCCAGCCGCGCTACAACCTGCTGTTCCGCCAGATCGAACGCGAGCTGTTGCCACTGGCGGGCGAGGAACGTCTGGCGGTAATTCCTTACAACCCCCTGGCTGGCGGCTTGCTCACCGGCAAGCACTCTCACGACAAGGCACCTGCCGAAGGTCGTTTCACGGCGACGGTGGGCAAAGCCGGGGAAATGTATCAGCAGCGCTACTGGCACGAGCGTGAATTCCAGAGCATCGCCAAACTCAAGGAAGTGATTACCCAGGCCGGCCAGCCGATGACCACGACCTCCGTAGCCTGGGTGTTGGCCAACCCGCTGGTGACTTCGGCGATCATCGGCGCCAGCCGTCCCGAGCAACTGGACGACACCTTGGCTGCTGCGGATTTTGTGCTGGAAGCGGAACTCAAGTCGCAGCTTGATGACATCACTCATGAATATCGCTGGGGTGATGCGGCGCGTTAATGGCTGTTTGATCGCGGATCAGGCCTCGCTGTTTCGGCAGACGAAGGCTTGCTCCACAACTCCAGCGCGTAATCCACAAAACAACGCAATTTCGGTGATCGGTAGCGATCTTGCGCATACATCAGATGCATCGGTCGACAGGGAAGCTGGTACTCAGGTAGCAGCGCAACCAGTCGACCGTTCTGCAAGTCCTCTTCGATCAGCGCGTCGGGCATCATGGCGATCCCGGCACCGGCGCGTGCCGCCTTGTGCAGACCTGACGAGGTATTCATGGTGATCGGTCCGCTCACGGGCACCAGCACTTCACCTTCCTGGCCGCTCAGGCGCCAGTGTTTTTCCACGGAACTCCATTCGTCGCCTGCCGGGTAAGCGAAGGCGAGGCAGTCATGCTGCTGCAGATCCATGGGCTCGGTGGGCGTGCCGCGACGCTGCAGATAGTCCGGCGAAGCGCAGATCGTCAACATGTAGTCCTCAAGCGGACGAGCAATCAGGCTTGAGTTCTCTGGCGTGCCAAGACGAATCGCGACATCGAAGCCATGGCCGATCAAGTCCATTCGCTCGTTGCTGAAAACAACGTCGAGCCTGATCTGCGGGAAGCGCCTGGAGAACTCGGTCAAGGCCGGCGCCAGGCGCTCGTTGCCAAAGGTAAAAGGCGCGGTGATCCGCAACGTACCTTTGGGCACTGCCTGGGCCTGTTCGGCCAGCTGCTCGGAATCGGCGACCAGACCAAGAACTTCCAGACAGCGCCGGTAATAAGACTCACCGAACTCGGTCAGACGCTGACGTCGTGTGGTGCGGTTGAGCAGGCCAACCCCGAGCCGCTGCTCAAGGGCTCGCAGGTGATTGCCCACCATGGTCGTCGACATGCCGCATTCAAATGCGGCTGCCGTCATGCTGCCGGTTTCTACCACTTTCACGTACACCGACATTGCCTGGAATAAATCCATTATCAAGCCTGACTTTAAAATGAATGGAGGGTTTAGCTGTTTATCCAGTTGAGGTGGCTAACGATACTGCAAATATCAACCGACTGGAGCTTTATGCCATGACCGCCGCCTGCCTGATGACCACTTATAAGCCGCTCGCCCTGAGTTTCGTCAGAGGCCTGGGCACGCGTTTGTGGGACAAGGCGGGACGCGAATACCTGGATGCCGTCGCGGGCGTGGCCGTGACCAACGTCGGCCATTCCCATCCGCGGCTGGTGGCGGCAATCAGCGAACAGGCCGGGTTGTTGTTGCACACTTCCAACCTCTACAGCATTGACTGGCAGGAACGTCTGGCGCTGAAGCTGACCGGGCTTGCCGGCATGGAACGGGCTTTCTTCAACAATTCCGGGGCCGAGGCGAACGAAACCGCACTGAAGCTGGCGCGGCTCTATGCCTGGCACAAAGGCATCGAAAAACCCTTGGTGGTGGTGATGGAGAATGCTTTCCATGGCCGCACATTGGGCACGTTATCCGCCAGTGATGGGCCTGCGGTTCGCCTGGGTTTCAACTCGCTGCCTGGGGATTTTGTCAAGGTACCGTTTGGTGATCTGCAAGCTCTGGACCAGGCCTGCACAACTTACGGGCATCGGATCACGGCGATGCTTGTCGAACCGATTCAGGGCGAAAGCGGCGTGCAGCTGGCACCACCGGGCTATCTCAAAGCCCTTCGGGATCGTTGCACGCGGCGCGGCTGGCTGCTGATGCTCGACGAAATCCAGACCGGCATGGGCCGTACTGGCCAATGGTTCGCTTTCCAGCACGAAGGCATCGTTCCTGATGTCATGACCCTCGCCAAAGGCCTGGGCAACGGCATTCCTATCGGCGCGTGTCTGGCGCGGGGCAAGGCTGCGCAGCTGTTTACTCCGGGCAGTCATGGCAGCACCTTTGGTGGCAATCCGCTGGCTTGCCGCGTCGGCTGCACCGTGGTGGACATTCTTGAGGATCAGGCGCTGGTGGATAACGCGCACGTGCAAGGCGAGCGACTGTTGGCCGGTTTGCGTGCAGCATTGAGTGATCACCCTGATGTACTGGCGATTCGTGGCAAAGGCTTGATGGTCGGTATCGAACTGGCGCGGGCGTTGCCTGACCTGGCGCTGATCGCCGCACGGGATCATGGCTTGCTGCTCAATGTGACGCGGGGCAAGACGATCCGTTTGTTGCCACCTTTGACGGTCAATGCCCAGGAGGTGGATGCCATTGTGCGGGGCGTGTGCCAGACGCTTGCGCCGAACTGATGTCCGGCGCAGCGCCTAGTGGCTGCGGTCAGCTCACTACGCGATAGCAGGGCACATAGGCCGCGCCGCCGGGTAGCTTCATGCGGTGTTGCTCGACGAAGGCATTCAGCAGGCGGTCCAGCGGTTGCATGATCGCTGCATCGCCATGGATTTCGTACGGCCCATGCTGCTCGATCAGGCGAATACCCTTGTCCTTCACGTTTCCGGCGACGATGCCGGAGAACGCTCGGCGCAGATTCGCCGCCAGCTGGTGTGGTGGCAGGTCACGGCTCAGTTGCAGGCTGGCCATGTTTTCATGGGTAGGATCGAACGGATGCTGGAAGCCAGCGTCGATTTTCAGCAGCCAGTTGAAGTGGAACGCATCGTTGCGCTCGCGACGGAACTGCTTGACCGCCCTGAGGCCCAGGGTCATCTCCCGAGCCACCTCGGCCGGATCGTCGATGATGATCTGATAATGAGCTTGTGCCGCTTCGCCCAAAGTCGCGCCGACGAAAGCGTGCAGTTGTTGCAGATAAGGCGCAGCGCTTTTCGGGCCGGTCAGGATTACCGGGAACGGTACATCAACGTTGTCCGGGTGCATGAGGATGCCGAGCAGATACAGGAACTCTTCTGCCGTGCCCGCGCCACCCGGGAAAATGATGATGCCGTGGCCGACGCGCACGAACGCTTCGAGACGCTTCTCGATATCCGGCAGGATCACCAGTTCGTTGACGATTGGATTCGGCGCTTCGGCGGCAATGATCCCCGGCTCGGTCAAGCCCAGGTAACGGCCGCCGTTGATGCGTTGCTTGGCATGGGCGATGGTCGCGCCCTTCATCGGACCCTTCATCACGCCGGGACCGCAACCGGTGCAGATGTCCAGGCTGCGCAGGCCCAGTTCGTGGCCGACTTTCTTGGTGTATTTGTATTCTTCGGTGTTGATCGAGTGACCGCCCCAGCACACCACCATCTTCGGCTCCAGGCCTGGGCGCAAGGTGCGGGCGTTGCGCAGCAGATGGAACACGTAATCGGTGATGCCTTGGGAGCTTTCCAGGTCGATGCGCTGGCTATCCAGTTCGCTCTCGGTGTAGACGATATCGCGCAGGGCACTGAAGAGCATTTCCCGGGTGCTGGCGATCATCTCGCCATCCACGAACGCATCGGCCGGGGCGTTGAGCAGTTCCAGGCGCACGCCGCGATCCTGCTGATGAATGCGAACCTCGAAGTTTTCGTACGCCTCAAGGATGGTCTTGGCGTTATCGACATGGGCGCCGGTGTTGAGGATAGCCAGGGCGCATTGGCGGAACAGGGTATAGATGCTGCCGGAGCCGGCGGCGCTGAGTTGTTGGACTTCACGCTGGGAAAGCGTTTCCAGGCTGCCTTTAGGGCTGACCGAGGCGTTGATGACTTGTCTTTGGGGCATTCTGTATTCCTTGGAAGGACACCGCTGAGGCCTTGCGACCAAGCGGTATCTGATAGTGAGTGCCCGGCGTTGTTGCGAGTTTCGTCGATGGCCGGGCGGGCAACAGGCTTCGTTGTCAGATCATCGGGGGGCCAGGGCCATCACCACGCTGAAGTCTGGCAAACGAGGCCAGGAAAATCGTTCTCCTCGTCCTTTGGAGATGCCGCACATGAAGGGCTTGTAACAGTCAGGGCCAGCCATTGAACTGGCGATTCAAGTGAACGTCAACTCCATGCAAGTGATTGAACACACTCGCATCCTACTCCTGATTCATGTCTTGCTGGCAGCCCCGGCGCCGCGCCGTTTCTTAGCCGTCGTCGGTGTCGATGCCTTGCGTTTGCCGGTCTTGCGCTTGTTCTTCCAGGGTGTCGCGCCTGCGCTGGGGCTCGCGGGTCCGCTGATCGTCAGGCGCAGGCCCAGGCAGCGTGTCACTTGCTTGCTCATCCATGCGCTTTGTTTGGCGACGAACTCCTCCAGACTCATCTCGCCGCTTTGTACCATGTCCAGCGCCTGCTCCCAAATGGCCGTGGTGCCGGGGTCGGCGATGGCGCGCGGCACGGCATCGATCAGCCCGAACGCAGCGGCGGTGGCTGCCAGCGCCTTGCCGTGCTTGACCAGATAACCACGGTCGAGCAAACCCTGAATGATTCCGGCACGCGTCGCTTCTGTGCCGATGCCGGTGGTGTCCTTGAGTTTTTGCTTGAGCAGCGGATCTTCAACCAGCCGGGCGACGTTTTTCATTGCCTTGATCAGATCGCCTTCGGTGAACGGCTTGGGCGGCTGCGTCCACAGATCCTTGAGATTGACGTTGGCAACCGCGCATTCGCAGCCCTGGATCAGTGCCGGCAAGGGTTGCGGAGCGGGCGCTTCGCGGCCCTTGGCGGGGGCAAGCGCCTCCGGCAAGGCGCGCTTCCAGCCGGGTTCGACGATCTGCTTGCCCACCGCGCGCAATGCCTGCCCGGCGCAATCAAAGTCGGCCTGGGTGCGATCGTATTCGTGGTTGGGCAGAAACTGCGCCAGATAGCGCGCCCGAATCAAAGTGTAGACCGCGCGCTGCTTGCCCACCAGACGCCCGAGATCGCGCACTGCTGCGGTGGGAATAATGCCGTGGTGAGCGCTGACCTTGGCGTCGTTCCACGCCCGTGAGCGCCGGCTCGGGTCCAGGTGCGGCAGCAATTCGCTTAACGCAGGATCGGCCCGACCCAATGCCGCAAGGATGCTCGGCACTTCGCTGTGCTGGCTCACGGGCAGGAAACCGCAATCGCTGCGCGGGTAAGTAATGACCTTGTGGGTTTCATACAGGGCCTGGGCGATGTCCAGGGTTTCCTGTGCGCCAAGGCCGAGTTTTTTCGAGCAGATTTCCTGCAGGGTACCAAGGTCGAAGGGCAGGGGCGCTGCTTCGCGTACACGCTCGGTTCGCAGCTTGATCAGGCGCGCGCTGGGCGCCTCGCTCATGCTGGCGGCGGCCTGTTGCGCAATCGACTGGTTCAGGCAGCGATCCTGATCGTCGCATACGTCGGGATTCGCACGCCATTGCGCGGTGAAGGTCTGGCCTTGGTGCTCCAGCTGGACGTCAATGGCCCAGAAGGCTACCGGGACGAAATCGGCGATGCTGCGGTCGCGATCCACCACCAGCCGCAGGGTCGGCGTTTGCACACGGCCCACTGGCAATACGCCTTGATAGCCTGACTGGCGACCGAGGAGGGTGAACAGTCGACTCATGTTCATCCCGATCAGCCAGTCAGCCCGCGATCGTCCAAGCGCCGAGTGATACAGGCTGAAGGTTTCGGCGCCGGGCTTGAGCGCGGCCAGTGCCTTGCGAATCGACGCGTCGTCCAGTGCCGACAGCCACAAGCGCTGGATCGGCCCGCGATAACGGCAGTGGTCGACCAGTTCCCGGGCGATCATCTCGCCTTCCCGGTCGGCGTCGGTGGCAATGACCAGCTCCGAAGCTTCCCCCAGCAAGCGTTTGACTGCCTTGAATTGACTGGCGGTGCGCGGCTTGACCAGCATTTTCCATTTTTGCGGAATGATCGGCAGGTCTTCGAGGACCCAGCGCTTGTAGCGGGTGTCATAGGCGTCCGGCGGCGCGGTTTCCAGAAGGTGCCCGATGCACCAAGTGACCGTCGCGTTCGGTCCCACCCAGCAGCCATCGCCGCGCCGACTCGCACCGAGCACAGCAGCAATGTCTTTGGCTTGGGAAGGTTTTTCACACAGGAACAGCCGCATAAGCACCGTCGTTTTCACGCTTCTCGAAGGTGTACAGCATGCGCAGTGATGAAGGTTTGAGCAATCTTTATCTGTATGGATATACAGATAAAAATTGTGGGACGTTGCCTCATCGAGGATGCCAATCAGCAGCAGGCAGCCGCGCGCTCTGGTCGGTTGCCCATGGCGCACAAGCGTCCGGAATCCGGCGTCAGCCAGTGTTTGTTGGCGTTGAGCGTCGTGCGCAACATCTCGCTTACCCAGTCTGGCAGGTTGGGATGCAGGCGGTAATAGACCCACTGGCCCTGGCGTCGATCCGCGAGCAGCCCACACTCGCGCAGCACCGCAAGATTGCGGGAAACCTTGGGTTGGCTCTGGTTCAGCGCGCAGGTCAGCTCACACACGCAGGGCAGGTGGTGATATTTTCCCTGGGTATGTACCTGGTGGTTTACGGCCTCAGCAATGCCGGGCTGGTTCATTACGTCACTCGTATGTTGAATGTGTTCGCCGGGTACGGCGTCTGGGGCGCCGCATTCGGCACGGGTTTCCTGACCGCCATCCTGTCTTCGATCATGAACAATATGCCCACCGTGCTGATCGGCGCGCTGTCGATCCAGGCCAGTGATTCGACGGATGTCATCCGCCAGGCCATGGTTTACGCCAATATCACAAGGTGCAATCCCATGAGCGATATCACGATTTATCACAACCCGCAGTGCGCCACGTCGCGCAATACGCTGGCGTTGATCCGTAACAGCGGCGTCGAGCCGCAGGTCATTGAGTATCTGCAGACGCCGCCGTCACGGCAAACCCTTCAGGGCTTGATCGCCGCGATGGGAATCGCCGTGCGCGACCTGATCCGTATCAAGGGCACGCCGTACGAAACATTGGGGCTCGGCAATCCTGACCTTGACGATGCGCAGCTGATCGATGCCATGCTGCGGCACCCCATCTTGATCAATCGGCCCATTGTAGTGACGCCTTTGGGGGTGCGGCTCTGCCGGCCGTCCGAGGTGGTGCTGGATATCCTGACGCAGCCCCAGCAAGGCCCATTCAGCAAGGAAGACGGCCAGGAAATTGTCGACGAACAGGGCAAAAGGGTCTGACCAAGGCAGGGATTGAGCTATACCGGTTAGAACAAAACATCAGAACACGCGTCAAAACCTTTGCGTTTAGTCTCAACGCATGGATTTGAAAGGAGCTGCTTATGTTTATCCGGTCGCTGACCATCGCCACGTTGCTCGCTTGTGCGGGCTCCTTGCTCGCTGCTGACAACGACACGCCTTTGACCCAGGAGCGCGGCCGCACGCGGCCACTGATCATCATCGCGCCAAGCACTGTGGACCCGACGTTGGTCAGTCTGAAAAAAGCGCTGAACGAACCGGAGAATCAGAAAGCCTTCGCCGAGCGAAACATGGTTCTGTATACCGTGGTCAATACCATCGGCCAGCGCGACGGCAAGAACCTGGATGCGCAAACCACCATGGCATTGATTCGCGAACTCAAGCTTGGCGCGAGCACCGGCACCAAAGTGATTCTGGTGGGCAAGGACGGCGAGAAGAAAATCGACAAACTCGGGCCTGTGGGTCCCAAGGAAATATTCACTACCATCGACGAGCTGCCCGCCGAGGAAAAAAACTTCGCGGCGCCTGCGGTTTCAGCCCCGGCGCCCGAAGCCAAACCGGCCAAGGCAGAGAAAGCAGGCAAGGCGGCGAAAGGCGCTCCGGCCAAGGCGCTGGAAGACTGATCACGCTAAAACGATGCTCCGGGCTTGGGTGATGAGAATAAATCCATCATCCTGAGCGGGGGGGCGGATTTTACCGATCCCGTTCGAGCTCCGTTTCAAGCGATCAAGTACCTATATCAAGTGCCTATGAAAACCGTTGCAATTATCCTGTTTCCCGACTTTCTGCTCCTCGATATGGCCGGGCCAATCGAGGTGTTTTCCATCGCCAACCGTTATCTGCACGCAGATAACCATTACCAGCTCAGCACTATCGGTACGCAGTCGTCCGCCATTCGCGCTTCCAACGGCGTTTCGGTGCAGCCCGACTTATCGATTGATACCTCTGCGAAAAACTACGATCTGCTACTCGTGCCCGGTGGTCCCGGCGCCTACAACGATAGAATCCCTGATCTGTTTGCCTGGCTGAGCGAGGCCGCGCAACAGTCCGGACTGTATGGTTCAATCTGCACCGGCGCGTTCATATTGGGCCATGCGGGCTTGCTGGACGGCCATCGTGTAACCACGCACTGGCATTACACGCAAAGACTGATCGATGGTTTCCCCGCAGCGCAGGTCACCACCGACGAAATCTACATCAGGGATCGCCAGTTGATCACCTCAGGTGGGGTCACGGCCGGGATCGACCTGGCGCTGGCGATTGTTGCGCAGGACCATGGCAAGAAAGTCGCCTTGGACGTGGCCAAAGTGCTGCTGGTGGTGATGACCCGCCAGGGCGGCCAGGCGCAGTTCAGCCCGCTGGTTGCCGCAGTGGCGAGCCAGAACTCTCCAATTGCCCAGGTGCAAAATTACCTGCTCGAACATCTTGAAGAAGAGTTCTCCATCGAGCGCATGGCGGCAATGGTTGCGATGAGCGGGCGTCACTTCTCACGGCTGTTTGTCCGGGAAGTGAAGATGACGCCGATGGAGTTCCTTCAGAACGCCCGGATCGACAAGGCCCGCAGCCTGCTGGAAACCACGGCGTTACCGCTGAAAACCATCGCCCACCGCAGCGGTTTTGGCAGCGTGCGGCATATGAGCCACTTGTTCAGTGAACGGCTGGGGCTGACGCCCACCCAGTATCGCCAGCAATTTGGTTAGTCCGCCATTTATGTCGTTGGAGGGAGGCTTGCCCGCGAAGTCGTCAGCTCAGGCGATATATGTGCCGACCGGACTTGCGATTCGCGGGCAAACCACGCTCCAACGGACAGCTCCAACAGTCCGCATCTGATCCGGATGGCTCTATTGCGCAGCGCATTGGCCGTTACGCTCCTTTCAGGCGTCTTGTTTACCCGGTGGTGGCTGCGAAGATATCCAAGGATATCTTCGCAGGGGTAACACTCATGGAAAACGAACACTTGGAGGCCGCGCAACGCAGCGTTTCGGCGGTTACCGGCGGCCTGGCCCCATGGCGACTGGAGCTGGTCAAGCAGCAGATCCATGCTGACTTGGGCAAGAAAATTTCCGTGCCACAGCTTGCTCAGTCATGTTCCCTGTCGCGCAGTCACTTTTCCCGGGCCTTCAAGCGCAGCACCGGCATGTCTCCCCAGGACTGGATTCGCCATCAGCGGATTGCCCAGGCGCAGAAACTGATCAAGGACTCCCGCTTGACCCTGACGCAAATCAGCGCCGAATGCGGTTTTTTTGATCAGGCGCATTTTTCCCATATGTTCACCAAAACCGCCGGCACCAACCCGGCGATCTGGCGATTTCAGGCGCTCGCGGCAGTGGGTGCCTGATTAAACCGCCGCGATCAGGTCGAGTTCTACCGTGGCATTTTTCGGCAGTTGATAAACGCCAATCGAGCTGCGCGTGTGGGCGCCGGCATCACCCAGAACGAAAAACAGAATCTCTGACGCGGCGTCCGCTACTTCGCTTTGCTGGGTAAAGTCCTCGGCGCATTGCACGTACAGAGTCATGCGCAGCAGACGTTTGACTTCATCAAGCGAACCCAGGCTGCGTTGCACAAGGGCCAGGGCGCGCATGGCGCAGATTTTCGCCGCCAGTTGCGCCTGGGCGAGACTGGTATCGGCGCCAGCGCGGCCGGTGACTACAACCGTGTCACCGACTCGAGGAATCTGGCCGCTGATATACAGTTCGTTCTGGTGGCGAACGATAGGGACGTAATTGCCGCCGATCTTGATTTCTCCGTCGAAGCTGTAACCCAACTCTTGGGCTGTTTGTCTGAAACGGGCGTCTGCTGACATCGGGCATCCTGCGCTGCGGTTGAGGAAACGATTGGCGCGACTATAGCGTGATCGCGCAGTAGCGGCCATTTGCCTGAGCCGGCGCAAGGCGCCGAATATTCGGCACCTTGTGTACGGCCTGATAGCTACTTGCGGGCTTCGATAATCAGGTTGAACGGCGTTTCAGCCGCGCGGCGAAAGCGCGTGAATCCCGCCTGGGTCAGCACATCGCGCAATCGCCCCTCGCCAGCCTGGGCACCGAGACCCAGCCCCACCTCCTGTGAAAGCGAGTTCGGCGTGCAGATGAATGTCGACGCGGCGTAATACAAGCGTCCCACCGGCGTCAGGTTTTCATCCAGATGATCCTGGGCGAACGGTTCGACCAAAAGCACTGTGCCATCGTCACGCAACGTTTCGTAAGCATGCCGTGCGGCGCCGACCGGGTCGCCCATGTCGTGCAGGCAATCGAAGTAGCAGATCAGATCGTAGTCATTGCCGGGAAAGTCTTTGGCGGAGCCTTGCTGGAAGCGGGCTCGGTCGCTGACGCCAGCCTGTTCGGCACGTTGCGTTGCGGTATCGATGGAGGGCGCATGGTAGTCGAAACCGACAAAGGTCGAGGCTGGAAACGCCTGGGCCATGATCACCGTCGAAGCGCCATGACCGCAGCCGATGTCGGCCACCTTGCCGCCGGTCTTGAGTTTCTCGACGACACCGTCCAGCGCCGGCAGCCAGTCGGCCACCAGATGCGCACGGTAGCCTGGCCTGAAAAACCGCTCCGTGCCGCTGAACATGCAGGGATGATGGTCGCCCCAGGGCAATGCGCCATCGCCGCGCATGGCCGCGACCATTTTGTCCTTGTCGTGAAACAGCGCCGCGACCACTGCCGCGCCACCGGTCATGTACACCGGTGAGTCTTCGCTCCCGAGTACCAGCGCTTGTTCTTCGGGCAGGCGAAACTGGCCGTCGCGATGCTCAACGTAGCCGGATGCCGCCTGGGCACTGAGCCATTCGCGAACCAGACGTGCATTGCAACCGGTCTTGCCGGCCAGCGCTTCAGGGGTCACCCATTGGCTATCGGCCATGACCTGATACAGCCCGAGTTCTTCACCAAGAATCATGTTGGCAACAATTGCCGCTGCGCCCATGTCGTAGACCAGCTTGCCCATGAATTCACCGAGTTTTGCTTCGTCCATGGTCTGTCCTCCTCTGTAATCACCGCAGCCCGGACATGTCTGATGCGCCAACCCTTGAGTGGCAGCAGCGTTCTGAATGGTTGGACCAGTTAGCGATAAACAGCATAAGGCACCTCCTGAGAAGGTCGGCACCTGGAATTGAGCGCATCCGGCTGGCGCCGTGATGGCCGACGCGCGTCTGCCTCCGCCACGT
This sequence comes from Pseudomonas sp. CFII64, assembly GCF_000416235.1. Classification (GTDB taxonomy): domain Bacteria; phylum Pseudomonadota; class Gammaproteobacteria; order Pseudomonadales; family Pseudomonadaceae; genus Aquipseudomonas. The sequence goes on from NZ_ATLO01000010.1 coordinate 277,280, forward strand.
AGTCGCGTGCTGAGACGACTGCCTCCATGTAAGGAATAGCAGCGTTTTCGCGTCTGGAGCTGACCGGTGATCTTTTTTCCGGGTAGCCAAGTAGAATCACGCCCTGAATGGCTTTTGAGGTTTGCGGTGGTGGATGTTCAACAGGGCTTTATCCTGAGCCGGCATTGGCGTGACACGCCAGCCGGTACCGAAGTCGAGTTCTGGCTGGCGACCGATGACGGTCCTCGGCATCTGCGCCTGCCTTTTCAACCTTCAGTTGCCTTCATTCCCGCCGAACATCGCGAACGCGCCGAAGCGGTGCTGCGTAGCGAGCGCGATGTCGAGCTTCGCCCGTTGAGCCTCTGTGATTTCCGTCATCGCCCCGTGCTCGGCCTTTACTGCCAGCAGCATCGGCAACTCATGAACCTCGAAAAATCCCTGCGCAAGGGTGGCGTGGATGTCTACGAAGCCGACATCCGGCCACCGGAGCGCTACATGATGGAGCGATTCATCACCGCCGGTGTGCAATTCAGCGGCGCGGCGGACGCCGGTGGCACGTTGTGCGAGGCGCAGATCAAGCCCGCCACGGATTACCGACCCAACTTGCGCCTGGTCTCTCTGGATATCGAAACCACGGAAAAGGGCGAGCTGTATTCCATCGCGCTTGAGGGCTGCGGCGAGCGGCAGGTGTATATGCTCGGGCCGCCTAACGGCGATGACAGTCTGGTCGATTTCAAGCTTGAATACTGCGACACCCGCAAGCTGCTGCTGGAGAGGCTCAATCAATGGCTGGAACGCCATGACCCCGATGCCATCATCGGCTGGAACGTGGTGCAGTTCGACCTGCGCGTGCTGCATGAGCACGCCCAGCGTCTTCAAGTGCCATTGCGTCTCGGGCGCGGTGGTGAAGCCATGGGCTGGCGCGAACATGGCTCGCGCAACAATCATTTCTTTGCCGATGCCAGCGGGCGTTTGATCATCGACGGCATCGAAGCGCTGCGCTCCGCGACCTGGAGTTTTCCTTCGTTCAGCCTGGAAAACGTGGCCCAGACGTTGCTCGGCGAAGGCAAGGCGATCAGCACGCCTTACCAGCGCATGGACGAAATCAACCGCATGTTCGCCGAAGACAAGCCTGCGCTGGCGCGCTACAACCTCAAGGACTGTGAACTGGTCACACGCATCTTTGCCAAGACCCAGTTGCTGACGTTTTTGCTGGAGCGGGCATCAGTGACAGGGCTGCCTGCAGACCGCAGCGGTGGCTCGGTCGCTGCATTTTGCCACCTGTACATCCCGTTGATGCACCGCCAGGGCTTCGTCGCGCCGAATCTCGGCGAGCGCATGCCCGAGGCAAGTCCCGGCGGTTTTGTCATGGATTCGCAGCCTGGCTTGTATGAGTCGGTGCTGGTTCTGGATTACAAAAGCCTTTATCCATCGATCATCCGCACCTTCCTGATTGATCCGGTGGGATTGGTCGAAGGCATTCGCCACCCCGATGATGAACATTCCGTGCCGGGCTTTCGTGGGGCGAGGTTTTCGCGCACGCGGCATTGTTTGCCGGCCATCGTCGAGCGGGTCTGGCAGGGCCGGGAGACCGCCAAACGCGAACACAATCTGCCGTTGTCCCAGGCTCTTAAGATCATCATGAATGCGTTCTATGGCGTGCTCGGTTCCAGCGGCTGTCGTTTCTTCGATACCCGGCTGGCGTCGTCGATTACCTTGCGCGGCCACGAGATCATGCGCAAAACCCGGCAGCTGATCGAAGCCCGGGGTTATACCGTGATCTACGGCGACACGGATTCCACCTTCGTCTGGCTCAAAAGCCCCCACAGCGAAGCGGATGCGGCGCAGATCGGCCAGACACTGGTGCGTCAGGTCAATCTATGGTGGCGCGAGCATTTGCAAGAGGAATTGGGCCTTGGGAGTGCTCTGGAATTGCAATTCGAGACCCACTTCAAACGGTTCCTGATGCCGACCATTCGTGGCGCGGAGGAGGGCAGCAAAAAGCGCTATGCCGGGCTGGTCAGGCGTGCCGATGGCTCGGACGAGATGATTTACAAAGGTCTGGAAACGGTGCGTACCGACTGGTCACCACTGGCGCGGCAGTTCCAGCAAGCCTTGTACCTGCGCATCTTCAATCGCCAGCCCTATCAGGATTACGTGCGCGAATACGTGCGGCGAACTGTGGCGGGGGACTTCGACGACCTGTTGGTTTATCGCAAGCGTTTACGTCGGCGACTGGACGATTATGAACGCAACGTTCCGCCTCATGTGCGGGCCGCGCGTCTGGCCGATGAGTACAATGATTTGCACCACCGCCCGCGCCAGTATCAGAACGGCGGCTGGATCAGTTACGTCATCACGGTGGCCGGTCCGGAGCCGCTGGAAACCCAGCATTCGCCCATTGACTACGACCATTACGTCAGCCGGCAACTGCAACCGATCGCCGATGCCATTTTGCCCTTCGTGGACGATGAATTCAGCACTTTAATCGGCGGGCAACTGGGCTTGTTCTGACCGGGGAAATAAGTAATCGGGCGGGCGGGAAGTTAGCGGCTCGCCCGAAGTCACTGAGGCGCTAGTTATCAGCCGTTGGAACAGCCGTTACCAATAATCAGGTAGCGCATGATATGCCGTTGTCCACGTGAGTCTTCATAAGCCATTTCAACCGAGACCGGGCCGCAAACGTTTGGAACTTCCGATGTTTCGAGAACTTTAGCGATATCCGGGTGATCGCCGTAGACATAGTCTTCGATCGGCGTGCTCTGCGGGTTGGCCACAGCGCTGCCGTCCATGGCCAACGCATGAGCGCTCGCACCCGTGAATGCGATCGCGATAAGCGCGACTCTGATATTCATTTGATTTTCCTGATGGCTAATTCATAAACAGAGAAAGTTGTAAGTTGCGCGCCTGCATTTAGTTAACTTCCTGCTGTAAGCGGTCGGTTAATCTTGCCGGTCAATTTGTCATGTCGCGCATGGTAGAAGTAAAAGCCCAGAGAAGGTAGCCATCATTATGCAAAACAGTCTTTACCAAAAGCGTAATAATAGAATGGCGTACAACGTATTTGATTGAGGCAGTGCGCAGTAGTTGAGGGGTGTCCAGTAGACTTAAGTCGACAGCAGACTTGCTGCCAGTTCAGGCAGTAACACATCACAGGATATCTCGATCTTCAGGTCCAGTAATTCATCGGCCCGGGTTTTGCCGAAATTGATCGCCACCAGAGGTTTGCCTTGAGCATTGATCGCCTTGCACAGACGAAATGCGGAATAGGCCATCAGTGATGAGCCGATCACCAGCAGTCCATCCGCTTCCTCGACACTGGCCATCGCCTTGGCGGCAGTTGGCGCAGCGACGTTTTCGCCGAAGAACACCACGTCCGGTTTAAGTCGCTGCCCGCTGCATTGAGGGCAATCAGGGACCTGAAAATTCGCTTCGAAAGCCGTGTCCAGCAAGGTGTCGCCGTCAGGCGCCTGGACTGCGTCGATGCCGAGCAGATAGTGATTGTCAGCTTCCATGATCAGTTGAATCGCCCCACGATCAAAGCGCTCGCCGCAGTCCAGGCATAACACTCGATGCAGGCTGCCGTGCAACTCGATCACGTCGTGGCTGCCGGCTTGATCGTGGAGCGTATCGACATTCTGGGTGATCAGCCCGGCGATGTGTCCGGCGCGCTGCATGGCTGCCAGAGAGAGGTGCGCAGGATTGGGCAGAGCCTTGCGAATTCTTGGCCAACCGAGCATGGCCCGCGCCCAGTAGCGACGACGCGAGTCCGGCACGGTGAGGAATTCGGTCAGCATCATCGGTGCCTTGCCCCGGCGCACGCCGTCGCTGTCCCGGTAATCAGGAATTCCCGAAGGCGTGCTGATACCGGCGCCGGTCAAGACCATGAAGCGCTTTTCAGCCAGTAGTGTGCGCAGCGCCTCGACGGGGGAAAGGGACGGATTGTCGAGCATTTGTAATCTCCGGGGCCTGGGCGATATAAAACCCGTTGGGCGGTCAAGGGCCACAGGTTGAGGTGAATACTAGTCGAGGCTCGCCGCCGATAGCGAACTAAACGATGCGCTCCGGGCTGCAGTGTCACCGCTGAGGGGTTGGCCTTTCGCCGGTCCGCATGCCAGTCTTGGGTTCTTTTGTTGCCCAAGGTGCGCCTGCATGAGCCGTTTCCATTTCAAACAAATCGATGTGTTCAGCAAGCACAGGTTACTCGGCAACCCGCTGGCTGTTGTGCTGCGCGCCGATGAGCTGAGTGATGCACGGATGGCCGCCTTCGCCCGCTGGACCAACCTGAGCGAAACCACCTTTGTGCTTGAACCGCTCGATCCGCGTGCGGACTATCGGGTGCGGATTTTCACCACGACGCAGGAGCTGCCTTTCGCTGGGCATCCGACATTGGGCAGTTGCCATGCCTGGCTGGAAAGCGGCGGGCAACCCAAGGGTGAAGAGATCATTCAGGAGTGCGGTGTCGGCCTGATTCGCATTCGCCGCCAAGGTACACAACTGGGTTTCACGGCTCCGCCACTGCTGCGCTCGGAAGCGGTCGATGCTCCGTTGCTTGAGCGCATACGTTCAGGCATGGGGCTAGGCGAAAGGGCGATACTCGAAGCGCGCTGGGTCGATAACGGTGCCGGTTGGCTGGCGCTGCGCCTGGAAGATCGTGCCACCGTGCTGGCTCTGCAACCCGATTACGCGCAGCTTGCGGGGCTTGCCGTCGGTGTATTTGCGCCTTGGGATCCGCTGCGTGATGGTGATGAAGCGCAGTTCGAGGTCCGCGCATTCATCGCCGGGGACGGCATGCCGGAAGATCCGGTTACCGGCAGTCTCAATGCGGGAATCGCGCAATGGCTGCTGGGAGCCGGACTGGCGCCGGAGACTTATGTCGTCAGCCAGGGAACCGCCATGGGGCGACAGGGCCGGGTTCATGTTGAACGGGTTGGCGATGACATCTGGATCAGTGGCGAGGCAGTGACGTGCATCGATGGAACACTGGAACTGTAGGCATCGGCTGATGCCCGGTGCTCTCGATCAGGCATGGGTGTCGGCCAGGAACAGAGTACTGATCAAGCGCTTGATGTCTTCCTGGACGTCTTCCGGCAAACCGTCGAGTTCCTTGAGCAGCTTGGTGTCCCCGGCACTCATGGCATCCAGCGCCAGGACTTTACGGGCGCCGGTGATCACGAACAGCACATCGACTCCGGCCTGGGCAACTGCGCCCAGGTAGCCTGCGTTCGGAAACCGTTTGCCCCTTTCGTAGAGCCCTTGGGCGTTGGCTTCTATACCGCCGATGGCGCCTAGCTCCTGCTGGGAAAGATCCAATCTCTTTCTTTCCGATTTTAGCCGGATGCCAATGCCTTCCATTTAGGGTTCTCTGGGTGCTGAAGCCTTCTTATTGAGGGCTCTAGGGAGTGCGTTGTGCGGCGCAGCTTAGCAGATGGGTCAGCGCTTTAGTTTTATCCTTAGTCGCAGTAGCGAGTAAGGCGCAGGCGCGCCCGGTCTTTTTATTTTGCCTGCCGCGCCAGGTTGACGGGCGGTGGTCAATATCCACAGTAAGACAGCGTACTGGCGCTAACGATTATGCGCCGTAAATGAGGCAATGATGCGGGCGGACGGGAATTAAATAAACATCGTGATAAATGGGCGGTTATTTGCATATGGACTAATCACTGCGAGACGCTGATGATGAACCGTATTTAACAATGCCTGCTGCGTAACCTGGTTTATATAACTTTCAACTTGCCTGTTCATTGCCAACGGCTGTTATCTAAATAGTCGATTAAGCTGCTGATCTCTTAGAGTGCTGAGCCTGGCTCCATGACTTTCAGGGGATCGGGGCCGCGGGTAATGCGCTTGCCGGGTTTTGCCGCAACCTGACTGGCCTGACCGTCACGCTGTTTACCCGTCCGGGCCTCGCTGATCAATGCGGGAATCAAAGGCCCTTCCGGCAGGTTTTTCCAGAAACGAGCGGGGAGGTGTCCTTGCATGACCTTGGGATTGAGTCGCGCTGGATTGAAAATGTTGCGGTAGTAAGTCAGCCAGAGTTCGCCCTGAGGATCTTCCGGGTTGCGCGCAAGCTCTTGCCATGCAGGGGAGCAAACACGTTCGTGGGTCAGCTGTTTGCCATCGAAATAAACCCCGTCCGCCGGAGTGGCAATCATCCAGCGGTGCAGCCCCATGCGGCCGATGAAGTGCTGGCTGGCGCTGTACAGGATGTCGTGGGCGGGTTCATGCCAGGCGACGTATTGGGGACGAAGCGCTTCCAGGCGTGATCGCTCCTGCGGCGACAATTCCAGAGGCAATTCCAGGACCGGCAGCTCGACAAAGCGCAAAAAGGCATGCAAATGATGCGCTTCGCGGCTGACTTGCTTGATCCGTCGATGCAGTTCACTGCCCAGTTTGTCGCCGGCGAGCATGGCCGTGCGATCACCATGGCTGACCCGCCACAAGACTTCATACAGCAGGCTCCAGCGCTGTTCGCCCCGATAACATGCGGCGTTGCCCAGCAGTTCGATCAGTGCCAAGGGTATGCGCGCCTGAAAAGGACCGGCTTGCTGCGGATAGTGCTCGTCCGTGGCAAACAGGTCTTTGGCCACGTCTGAAGACCAGCTCACCTGGCTGGGATCGATTTCGTGGCTGAGCAGCCAGCGTGCTTGCTGCCGCCAGGTGTCGAAGAGATTGTCGCAGTCCAGGCTGATCATCCCCACAACCCCAGTTGTTGTGGCTGCGGTTTGTCGCGCAATTGCAGATGCAGCAATTCGCTGGTGGTTTCCGCCTGAGGCGGGTGGTAATCACTGGTGATGATGAAGGGCTTGGCCTTGGCCAGCACGCAACGCAGGCGGGTCAGGTCTTCGTAGCGAATCCGCCGTTGCAGGCGCAGCTCGACCAGCCGCTTGGTGGTGCGGATACCGATTCCCGGAATACGCGCGATCAGGGAGGCTTCGGCGCGATTCAGGTCCAGCGGGAACACATCTCGATTGGCCAGGGCCCAGGCCAGTTTCGGATCGATATCCAGCGCCAGATGCCCCGGCCCCTTGAACAGTTCGTTGACCTTGAAACCGTAGCCGCGCAACAGGAAGTCGGCCTGATACAAGCGATGCTCACGCATCAGCGGCGGGGCTGCCAGCGGTACACTTTTCGGGCTATTGGGGATGGGGCTGAACGCCGAGTAATAGACGCGGCGCAGACCGAAGTCGCCGTAGAGTGATTCGGCGCTGTGCAAGATGGTGCTGTCGTCGGTGTCATCGGCGCCCACGATCATTTGCGTACTTTGCCCGGCGGGCACGAAACGCGGGGCGCGCGGTTCGTTGAGAATGGTTTGCTGCCCGGTAAAAATGGTCTTCATGGCTTGCTTGATGGACGCCACGTCTTTTTCCGGCGCTAAGGTCTTGAGGCCCAGATCTGTCGGCAACTCAATATTGACGCTGAGGCGATCGGCATAGCGGCCAGCCTGTTCAATCAGCAGCGGATCAGCTTCCGGAATGGTCTTGAGATGGATGTAGCCGCGAAAATTATGTTCTTCGCGCAACAGCCGGGCGACTTCGATCAGCTGCTCCATGGTGTAGTCCGCCGAGCGAATGATCCCCGAACTCAGAAACAGGCCACTGACGCAGTTGCGCCGGTAAAAATCCAGGGTCAGCGTCACCACTTCCGCAGGGCTGAACCGCGCGCGCGGCACATCGCTTGAGCGGCGGTTGACGCAGTATTGGCAGTCATACAGACAAAAGTTGGTCAGCAGGATTTTCAGCAACGAAACACAGCGGCCGTCCGGCGTATAGCTGTGACAGATACCCATGCCATTGCTGGAACCCAATCCGGCCTTGCCCTCGGAGCTGCGCTTGGGCGCGCCGCTGCTGGCGCAGGACGCATCATATTTGGCGGCGTCAGCGAGGATGCTGAGCTTTTCGATCAGCTGCATGGGAAACTCCGTTACTGTTCGGATATACAGTAATCGCCTAATGCATCGTGTTCAAGGAATGGATCGCCTGTGGCGTGACGTTGGTCGGAAAGGCAATCGACGTCACGATGCTTCGCTGCGCCGCCATTCACAGGTAATGTGCGCGCACTGACGTCCGCTTCAGAAGCCGGCCGCTCACCTTCAACAGGAATCACCCATGCAACTGGAATGGCTGGAAGACTTCATCGAGCTGGCGCGCACGCGGAGTCTGTCGCGAGCCGCGGAAATCCGTTGCGTGACGCACCCGGCCTTCGGGCGGCGGATCAAGGCGTTGGAGGACTGGTTCGGTGTGCCCTTGATCGAACGTAAACAACCGCTGTCGCTGACGCCCGCCGGGTTGTTGTTTCTTGAGGCTGCAAGCCAATCTCTGGGCCTGCTGACGGCGGCCCGCGCGCAATTTCAGAGTGTCGGGCTCAATCGTGATGAGCCGCTGCGGATTGCCACCGGGCGAACCCTGGCCAGCAACTTTTTCCCGGACTGGTACGAGACGCTCAATCAGCGTTTTGGCTCGTTTCCGGTGTCGCTGGTCACCAGCGGTTCGCAGGAAGCCATCAGTCGGGTGTCGGCGGGGGACGTGGATTTGCTGCTGATTTTCTCCAGCCCGCTGACGCAGATTCTGATTGACCCCGAACGCTTTGATTCGCTGGTGTTGGCCCGTGAAGAAATGATCCCGGTCAGCGCGCCCGATGCCAATGGCCAGCCGCGTTTTCAGATCACGCCGGACGGCGGCGCTTCAAGTGTTCCATGGCTGGCTTTTTCGCCGACCCTGGCATTGCGCGGCGTCCTTGCCCAGCACCTGGCCGGCCTGCCGCAGCGGTTGGCGCTGCGTATGACCTATCAAGCCGACTCCTATGAGTCGATCCTGCAAATGGCCAAGCGCGGCAATGGCTTGGCCTGGCTGCCGCGCATGGTGGTCAGGGCCGCGTTGCAGGAGGGCGAGTTGGTGGTCGCCGGTGGGCCGGAGTTGACCATCGGTTTTGATATTTCCCTGCATCGACGCAGTTCAAACCAGGCCGAACAGGTGATGAGGATCTGGCGCGGGCTGGCAGAAGATGCACCGATAGAGGGCAAATGAAAAAAACTTGGCAACGTCACGGCGGCGCAAACCCAGTAGCGGTGCCCGGCGTGCCCAATGGGCTCAAGGATGTGCCCAAACAGCAATTGTTCCGGCATAAGTGTTGATTCAAGTTAGTCCCAGGGTGAACGAATCAGGCATCTTCAGCTGTTCGAGCACTCCCGCTGATAAAAATATCGCAAGTGCATTGTCGCCCTGACCATTCGACAAGAGCACTTGCCTCTGAGAAGCCGGGGCTCATTCATGACACTTCAAACCACTGCAACACATGCTTCCATTGCCAGGCCAAAGCGCGGCCCATGGAAGGAAATCGTCGCGGCCAGTATTGGCAACGCACTCGAATTCTATGACCTGCTGATCTACGGCTATTTCGCGGTGGTTATCGGCAAGCTGTTTTTCCCCTCGGATAACGAAACCACGTCGCTTTTGCTCAGCGTCGGTTCGTTTGGCATCTCCTTCCTCATGCGGCCTCTGGGTGCGATGGTGCTGGGTTCCTATGCGGACCGGGCAGGGCGCAAGGCTTCGCTGACGATGTCGATCCTGATCATGATGATCGGCACGGCGATGATCACCTTTACGCCGTCGTACCAGCAGATTGGGGTCGCCGCGCCGATGATCATCATCGTTGCGCGGATGCTGCAAGGTTTCTCCACCGGTGGCGAGTTCGGCGCGGCGACGGCCTTCATGGTCGAGCACGCCGATGCCAAGCGCCGGGGCTTCTTCGCCAGCTGGCAGTTGTCGACCCAAGGCCTGGCAACGGTGTTGGCCGCTGGCGTCAGTGCATTGCTGAGTTATGTGTTGACCGACGTGCAGCTCAACGATTGGGGCTGGAGAGTCGCGTTCGGTATCGGTTTGCTGATTGGCCCGGTGGGTTTCTACATTCGTAGCCAGATCGACGAAACACCGGATTTCCAGAAAGTCGCCGCTGCCGTCGATGCGCCAAAGCGAACTCCACTGCGCGATGTGCTGATCAAAGGCCATGTCAGCCTGTTGCTGGCCATCGGGGTTGTCGCTGGCGCCACGGCGTTCAACTACGTGCACAAGCTGTACATGCCGACCTACGCCCTCAAACAGCTGCACATTGCTGCGACCTCCTCGTACATGGGCGCCCTGGTGACCGGCGTGACCTTGATGTTTATGGCACCTGTGTTTGGCACGCTGTCCGATACCCATGGCCGATTCCGGGTGTTGAGCATTGCGCTGTTGATCACCGGCCTGTCGTCGTACCCGATGTTCGTTCTGCTCAATACCTATCCCACCGTCACCACGTTGTTGCTGGTGCAGGCCATCGTCGGGGTGTTGATTGCAGCGTGTCTGGGACCGATTCCGGCCATGCTCGCGGATATCTTCCCGACCAGCATTCGTGGCACGGGGCTGGCCTTGAGTTACAACTTTTCCGTCACCTTGTTCGGTGGTTTCGCGCCACTGATCGTGACCTGGATGATCGAGGCCACCGGCAGCAAGCTGGCGCCGAGTTTCTACGTCATGGGCACCGCGCTGATCAGCGTGATCGCCGTCGTCGCCTTGGGCCGCCGTATGCGCGGAACCGTCCAGCACTGATATTCAAACCACCCATAACAAGATCATTTCATGCCAGCTCAATGGGGCTGGCGGATACACGCCTTTGACTGTCGGAGATTGCAATGAAGACCCTTGAACAAGTTCGCGCAACGCTGCAACCGTACCCCATGGAGGTCGAGTTTCCGGACATCAGCCAATGGCAGACCGGCACTGACGGCGTTGACTACGTACACAGTTTTGCCAGTGACGAGCCCGGCCCGCACGTGATGATCATGGCCCTGACCCATGGCAACGAAGTCAGCGGCGCGATTGCCGTCGATGCGCTGTTGCGCGCAGGCATTCGCCCACGCCAAGGCCGATTGACCCTGGCGTTCGGCAACGTCGAAGCCTACAACCGCTTCGATTCGCAGGACATCGACGCGACCCGCTATATCGACGAAGACATGAATCGGGTCTGGCTGCCTGCCCGGCTCGACGGTGAAGAATCGACCGTCGAGCTGAATCGGGCGCGGGCACTGCGGCCGATTATCGACAGCGTTGACTTGCTGCTGGATATTCACTCGATGCACGAAGAAGCCGCGCCAGTGATGATGAGTGGCGCACGCAGCAAGGGGCTGGAATTCGCCGCCGCGCTGGGCGTACCGGAAACAGTGATCGTTGATGCCGGGCATCCCAATGGCAAGCGTATGCGCGATTACCGGGACTTCAATGACGCCGCGAGCAAGAAGAACGCCTTGTTGATCGAAACCGGCCAGCACTTTTCCAGGCGCAGTGAGCGTGTTGCGCTGGATATCGCCGCGCGTTTCCTGATCACGACCAAGGTGGTCGAAGAGCGCGACGTCGCCGCATTTCTGTCGGCCGACAAACCGGTTGCGCAGCGCTTCCTGCAAGTGACTGAACCCGTCGTCGCCAGCAGCATGGATTTCACGTTCAGCGAGGATTTTCGCGGGCTGGAACTGATCGAGCATGCCGGGACTGTGATCGCCCGTGATGGCGAGCGCGACATTGTCACGCCGTACGACAATTGCGTGCTGGTCCAGCCTTCGTTGCGTCACCTTGGTCCTGGCGTCACGGTGGTCAGGTTGGCCAAGGTGATCGATCCGGCGACCCTGCATCTGCCCCGTTGATCAGCGTCGAATCAAGCGCTACAAACCCTGGCTCGCGCGGATCAGGTCGTAGGCTTTGCGGGCCAGCGGGTTGACGGTGTTGGGCCTGATCCACAAGTGGTAGGTCACATCGGGAAGACGCGGCAGGCCGTCGTTTTCCCCCAATACGCGCATGTCCGGCCCGAGCATTTCCATGCTCCGCGCCGTGACGCCAAGCCCGGCGCGGGTGGCGGCTTTGATACCGATCAGGTTCGAAGCCAGATACGCCTGGCGCCAGGCAATATTGGCGCGCTCCAGCGCCTCCAGCGCATAGCGTCGATAGATGCTCGGCTCGTCTACCAGAATCAGTGGCAGCGGCTCGTCGGGCACATGAATGTACTGCGCCGAGCAGATCCACCAGACCGGTGAAGTGCGCAGCGCAAAGCCTTCAAGGGTCGGATCTTCCCGGGTGGAAATCACCATGTCGACTTTACCCCGATGCAGATCATCCATCAGGAACGGGCTGCGCCCGACGTCGATTTCCAGGCGCAGGCGCGGTGCCGAACGGGCGATATGGCTGAGAATCGGCGGCAGGATGGTGTCGGCGATATCGTGAGGCGAACCGATGCGCAACACGCCGCTCAAGCTGCTTTCGCGCAGCGAGTTAAGCGCTTCATCATTCAGCGAAAGCATCAGCCGCGCGTGCCGCAATAGCTGGCGGCCCGGTTCGGTCAGCTGCTTTTGCCTGCCCTGCTTCTGAAAAAGACTCACGCCCACTTGCTGCTCCAGGCGCTGCATATGCTGAGTGACCGAGGATTGGGTTCTCGCCAGCTGCGCGCCGGCCTCGGCGAAGCTGTGGTGGTCGACCACGGCGATGAACGTGCGGAGCAAATCCAGGTCGAGGGTTGCGGTAGCGTCGGTGTCAGCCATGTTTTTTGAATGGATTCATATCAGCGTCGAGGCTTAATACATTACGTATTTTTATGTGAATGTGAAAAGCGTTTATTGGCTATTCGGGTTTAGACCAATAGACATGGGGTTTTTACACTGTGTGTCGCATCTTGGATACTGAAAGTTATAACCATATTTGATATTTGAATTTCCGTTCGTCGCTGGCTGTACCTAGGATGCCCACACATCAGGTCGGGGTACGCCGATCATCAGCCAGGGGAATTCCATGCCGAACACTCGTTTGCCAGCTTCAAAATCAATGCCCGCCGTGCTGGGTATTCTGTTCTCGCTGGCATTCAGCGGTTGGGTTCAGGCGGATGCAACCCTGGACAAAATCCAGGAGCGCCATCGTCTGGTGGTCGGCGTGTTGTTGTCCGGTGGCCCGTTTGGCTCCATCGACCCCGCCAATCAGAAGCCCAAAGGCTTGAACGTCGATCTGGCCGAAGACCTGGGCCGCAGGCTGAATGCGGAAGTGGAACTGGTGCCGGTGCTGCCCGCCAACCGCGTGCAGTTCTTGCAGCAGGGCAAGGTTGATCTGCTGATCGCCAACATGGAATGGACGGCTGAGCGCGGGCAGATTCTCGGCTCGGTGCCAACGCCTTTCTACTGGGTCGGCGGCACTGCCGCCGTATTGAAAGACAGCAAGATCACCACTTGGCAAGACCTCAAGGGCCAGCCGGTCTGCACGTCTCAGGGCAGCAGCTATGTCAAGCCGCTGACCGAGCTCGGCGCTGAACTCAAGGCCTTCAAAAGTTCGTCGGAATCCTTGCTGGCACTGCGCGGCAACAACTGCGTCGCGGCTGTCCACGATGCTACGCTGATCAATCCGTTGTTGGCCGATAACGCCGAATGGAAGGATTACCGCGCCATTGCCCCGGAACTCAATCCAGCGCCGTCGGTAATCTGGACGCGCCTGGGCGAAGTGGATACCCAGGCCAAACTGGATGCCATCGTCAAAGACTGGCACCGCAGCGGTTTCCTGATCGAAGCGGAAAAACGCCACCACATCACGCCTGCCTCGCCAGCGTTGGTGGATTTGCACGACAAATTCAAAGGCTGAAGTCTTCAGCGCCGAAAGAAGTGCAAACAGCGTCGATCGGTCGGTAGGAGGGGACTTGTCCCCGAACAGGCAAATCCAGCGCCTAACAAGGAATCTTCATGAACACATTCTTCGCCCGCAAAACCCTGACCGCTCTGGGGCTTGTGCTTTGCGCTGGCCTGGCCCATGCCGATGCAACGTTGGACAAGATCCAGCAGCGGCATAAGGTCAGCATCGGCGTGATTCTCAGCGGCCCGCCGTTCGGCACCATCGACCCGAAGACCGGCGAGCATCTGGGCTACAACGTCGAGCTGGCCAAAGGCATCGCCAAACAGCTGGGCGTCGAACTGGAAACCGTTTCGGTACTGGCACCCAATCGCGTGCAGTTCCTGCAACAGGGCAAGGTCGATCTGCTGATCGCCAACATGCAGTACACCGACGAACGCGCACAGATTCTCGATTATGCGCCGACCCCTTATGAAGAAGTCGGCGGCGCCGCGTTGATCCGTAAAGGCGCAGGCATCAGCAAATGGGAAGACCTCAAGGGCAAGCCGGTGTGCGTCTCCCAGGGCAGCAACTTCATCAAGCCTTTGCAGGAAACCTACGGCGCCGAGATCAAGGCATTCCGCAGCCAGTCCGAGTCGCTGCTGTCGTTGCGCGGCAACGGTTGCGTAGCGGCGGTGCACGTCAGCCCGACCATGCATGCATTGCTCGACGATGCGGATTGGTCAGGCTACGAAACGCCGCTGCCGAGCGACCTGATCCCGTCCAACTCAGTGATCTGGGTACGCAAGGGTGAACACGACGTGCAGGCCAGACTCGACGCGATCATTCGCGACTGGCATCGCAGCGGCTGGTTGATCGATGTTGGCCAGCGCACCGGTATGGCCCCGTCCCAAGCCTTGCGTGAGTTGCACGAGAAATACAAAAGCGCCGCACCTCTGGCGGTAACGCCATGAGTGCCGCCCTGTTCCAAGCCTTGCAACAGCTGTTGGGCGCCAACCACGTGCAGAACGGCGAGCAGGCCCGCCCGTGGCTGACTGACAAACAAGGCACGTACGTCGGTCAGGTCGTCGCGGCTGTGCATCCGGCCAACACCGAAGAAGTCGCCGCCGTGGTGCGCTTGTGCGTTGCCCACGCGGCGCCGATTGTGGTGCAGGGCGGCAACACCGGCTTGATGGGCGCAGCGACGCCGGACAGCAGCGGTACTTCGGTATTGTTGCTGCTGGATCGCTTGAACCATGTGCGTGCGATTGATACCGACAACGATACGCTGACCGTCGAGGCGGGCTGCATTCTGCAGAATCTGCAGGACGTGGCGCGGGGTGCCGGGCGGCTGTTTCCATTGAGCCTGGGCGCAGAGGGCAGTTGCACCATCGGCGGCAATCTGGGCACCAACGCGGGCGGCACCGCCGTGCTGCGCTATGGCAACACCCGCGAGTTGACGCTTGGCCTGGAAGTGGTCACGGCCGAAGGCGAAATCTGGGATGGCCTGCGCGGCTTGCGCAAGGACAACACCGGTTACGACCTGCGCGACCTGTACATCGGCAGCGAAGGCACGCTGGGCATTATCACGGCGGCGACCCTCAAGCTGTTTCCGCTGCCCAAGGCGCAGGCCACGGCGTTGCTGGCCTTCGATTCTTTGGCGCAGGCGATTGATTTGCTGTCCCACGCCCGGGCCGGATTCGGCGCGAGCCTCACGGCGTTCGAATTGTTGACCGCTGACTGCCTGACCTTGCTGCGCGAGCAGTTTCCCGACGGGCCGCAGCCTTTCCTGGATGCGCCGCAGCCCTGGTTTGCGCTGCTGGAACTCTCGGACAATCACAGCGAAACCCATGCACGACAAACCTTCGAAGAGGTGCTCGGTGAAGCATTCGAGTCGGGTTTGCTGGCGGATGCCTTGATTGCCGAAAGCCTGGCCCAGAGCGAAGCGCTCTGGGTGCTGCGCGAGAACATGAGCGAGGCGCAGCAACGTGCCGGTCGCAACATGAAGCACGACATTTCGGTGCCGATTTCCCGGATCGTCGAATTCGTAACCCACACCGATGCGCTGCTGCAAGAGCGCTTTCCCGGCGTGCGCAACTTCACGTTCGGCCATCTGGGTGACGGCAATCTGCACTACAACGTGGCCCATCCGCTGGACTCCAGCGTCGAAGCGCACATGAAGAACTACGTGGCGTTGAGCGAACTGGTTCACGACAGCGCCCACGCCCATGGCGGCTCGATCAGTGCCGAACATGGCATCGGTCAACGCAAGCTGGCGATGTTGCCCCGTTACAAAAGCCCGGTGGAACTGGATCTGATGCGGCGTATCAAGCGCGCCCTCGATCCGCAGAATCTGCTCAACCCGGGCAAGGTATTTACCTTGGACGACGACGGAGAATCCCAATGAGTGTGCGTCTGTCCAAGCGCGTGCAGCGCGTCACGCTGTCCGCCAATGCGGCGGCCAAATCCCGAGTCACAGCACTGCGTGAGGCTGGCGTCGATATTCTCGATCTGACCACCGGCGAGCCGGATTTCGACACTCCGGAACACATCAAGCAGGCCGCCTACGCCGCCATCGCCGCAGGCGACACCAAATACACCCCGACTCCCGGTGTACGGGCCTTGCGCGAGGCAGTGCAAAGCAAGCTCAAGGGCGAGAACCGTCTGGATTACCCGCTGGCGTCCATCGTGATTGCCAACGGCGCGAAACAGATCATCTACAACGCTTTTGCCGCAACCCTGGATGACGGCGATGAAGTGTTGGTGCCGGTTCCTTACTGGCCGTCGTTCCCGGACAGCGTGCGTTTCAGCGGCGGCGAACCGGTGTTCATCGAGTGCGGCCTGGCGCAGGGCTGCAAGCTGACGCCGATTCAACTGGAACAGCACATCACCGAGCGCACCCGCTGGCTGATTCTCAACGGCCCCGGCAACCCAAGCGGCGCGGTGTACAGCGAAGCAGAGCTGCTGGCGCTGGCCGAGGTGCTGCGCCGTCATCCGCAGGTGCTGGTATTGCTCGACGAACTCTACGAGCACATCCGTTTCGATGATCATTCGGCACTGAATTTGCTCAATGTGGCGCCGGATCTGCAAGCCCGCTGCCTGCTGGTGGGCGGCGTGTCCAAGACCTACGCCATGACCGGCTGGCGCATCGGCTTCGGCGCCGGGCCAAAAGAACTGACCACCGCGATGACTGTGGTGCAATCGCAGTCCACGTCCGGCGCCTCTTCGGTGGGGCAGGCGGCGGCATTGGCGGCGTTTGAGGGCGGGCTGGGATTTCTTCCCGAGCAGGTAGCGGCCTATCGGCAGCGCCGGGATTTGCTGGTCTCGGCATTGAGCGCCGTGGACGGCTTGCAAGTGCTGGAACCACAAGGCGGCTTCTTCGTGTTTGTGCGTTGCGCAGGTTTGCTTGGTCGCTTTCGCCCGGACGGCGTGCGCCTGGACAGCGACGCTGACGTGGTGGACTGGCTGCTGGAGTCCGGCGTTGCCGGTGTCGCGGGCAGCGCTTACGGTCTATCACCGTGGTTTCGCTTGTCCATCGCCACGGCCACCGCCAGCGTTGCCGAAGCGGGCCGACGTATCGCCGCTGCCTGTGAACGCCTGTTGATCGAGGCGCCGCAATGAGTCATTGGCTGGAATTGTTCGTTCACTGGACGGCGGGCTTTGGCCTCAACTACAGCTTTCTTCTGGATGCCTATCAACGTGGCTCCATGGTCGACGGCGCGCTGACCAGCATTTTGCTGTGCGCCTTCACCATCGTCGGCAGCCTGTTGGTCGGCGTCGCGCTGGCGGCGATGTTGACCTCGGGCAAGGGCTATCTGGCGACGCCGGCGCGGGTATTCATTGAAGTCACCCGCAACACGCCGACGCTGGTGCAGCTGTACTGCGCGTTTCTGGTGCTGAACATGCTGTTGACCCAGGCGGTAGGCGCGGCCAATCCGCTGACGCCGTTTGCCTGGGTGGTGATCGTGATTTCCCTGCACAAAGGCGCGTTTCACGCTGAAGCCTTGCGCGCCGGCATCGAAGCGGTGCCCGCCGTGACCCTGGAAGCCGCCAGCTCCCTGGCGTTCAGCAGTCGCCAGTTGTTGTGGAACGTGCAGTTGCCGCTGGCCCTGCGCTTTGCGCTGCCGTCGCTGATCAACAATCTGATCGACCTGGTGAAAATGACCGCCGTTGCCTCGGCCATCGCTGTGGGCGACATCACTTACGCAGCGATCATGATCTGGACCCAGAGCGATAACGTGCTGGAACTGATGATTCTGATTCTCTCGTTCTTCGGCTTGCTGAGCTTTGTCGTCAATTGTGTTGGCCGCGCCCTTGAAGCGCGCCTGAGGATGCCCGGTTATGGCCATTGATTCATCTGCCGTTGCGCCGCTGGCCTGGCCGCGTCGCCACATGGGCAAGCTGGCCGTGTTGCTGGCCGCAGTGGCCTGGCTGATATTCGCCGCGCCGCACAGCCCGGTTTTCCTGGCCTTGGTGCAATGGTCCCCGGCGCTGGCCAAAGGCTTCGGGCAGAACATTCTGATCAGCCTGGTGGCCATCGGCCTGGGTTCGGTGATGGGGCTGTTGATCGGTGCCTTGGCGCTTTCGCCGACCTGGCTGCTGCGTTTGCCGGCACGCATCTGGGTGCAGATCTTCCGCAATGCGCCGTGGCTGGTGCTGATCTACTTCACGACCTATGTATTCCCGTTCGAGATTCACATTGGCAGCTCGTACGTGTCGTTCCCGGATTGGGTAAAGGTAACTATCGGCCTGGCGCTGCCCGCCAGTGCCAACGTTGCGGAAATCTTCCGTGGCGCTATCGCCTCGATCCCCAGCACGCAATGGGAGGCGGCGCGCTCGCTGGCCTTTACGCGCTGGCAGATCTTCACTTCGATCATCCTGCCACAGTGCTTCAAACGCATGTTGCCGCCGTGGATGAACCTGTACGCGGTGATCACCATGGGCACGGCGCTGGCCTCGCTGGTGGGCGTGCATGACGTGATCGACACGGCGCAGATCGCCAGCAACACCGTCAACCAGACCGGTTTTACCGTGCTGATCTACTTCAGCTTGCTGGCGTTGTTCTTCGCTTATTGCTACCCGATTTCCCGACTGACCCAACGCCTGGAGCGCCGTTATGCCTTCTATTGAAACCGCTTCGCAGCCCTTGGTCAGCCTGCGTGACCTGCATTTGTCGTTCGGCAGCAATCATGTGCTCAAAGGCATCGACCTTGATGTGCAGCGCGGCCAGGCGGTGTCGATCATCGGCCCGTCCGGCTCGGGTAAATCAACGATCCTGCGCTGCATCACCGGGCTGTTGCCAACCCAGCGCGGCACGATTCGCGTTGGCGACACCGAAGTGGACAAGCTGGCCAACGAAGCGCAGCGCATCGAACTGCGCAAACGCGTGGGTTTTGTGTTTCAGCAATACAACCTGTTTCCGCATCTGTCGGTGCTGGAAAACCTGGTGATCGCGCCCCGCAAGGTGCTGGGCCGTAATCGCGCCGACGCCGAGCAGGAAGCCCGCGCACTGCTGGCCAAGGTTCGCATGGAACACAAGGCCGACGCGTATCCGGGGCAACTGTCCGGCGGACAGCAACAGCGGGTGGCAATCGCCCGTGCTTTGGCCATGCGTCCGCAACTGATCCTGTTCGATGAGGTGACCTCGGCACTGGACCCGGAAACCGTTGGTGAAGTGCTGACGGTGATTCGCGAGCTGACCGAAGAGGGCATGACCTGCGTGCTGGTCACCCACGAAATGCGTTTTGCCGAGGAAATCAGCGACGTGGTGTATTTCACCGAAAACGGCCTGATTGTCGAACATGGCAGTGCCGAGCAGATTTTCCAGCACCCGACCAGTGAACGAACTCACGAATTCCTGCGCCATGCCCTGGGCGATGCCGGACGGCGTCCGGTGCCCAAGGGTGATCCGTTTTTGCTGAGCAATATCAGCCGATACAGCTTGTCCGTTTGAATGACCAGAAGACCTGCGAAGCAGGCGTTACCTGCGTGCAGTTTTATAAAAAACCGACTGCAATGACCTCCCAGGAGTATTTTTCATGACTACCGAAAACCGTGCCCAAGCCATCGAGACGCTTCTCGAACAAGTCCGTGTCATCAACCAGCGCGGCGTAGACCGTGCGGCGCTGCAAGAAATCATCGGCCTGCTGGAGGGGCTGGCCGCGCGTCACGATCTGTTCAATTTCGACGCGTTCCCGTCGCCGGTGCCGGGCGAGGGCGACACTGCCTTTCGCTACCGCCTGAACGATGATGGCGAGACGCCGACGCTGTACATGAACTCGCTGCTGCCGGGCAAGAAAACCCTGCCGCACAATCACGAAACCTGGGCGGTGATCGTTGCCGTGCAGGGCCAGGAAATCAATTACGTGTGGGCGCGTAGCGACGACGGCAGCGATCCGCAGTACGCCAGACTGGTGCTGGACAAGGAAGTGGTGGTTCAGCCGGGGACGCCAATCGGTTTCCTGGGTGATGATCTGCACGGCATCCTCGTTGAAGGCGAAACACCGACATTGCACTTCCATTTGTACGGTCGTCCGCTGGAATCGTTGAATGGTCGTTATGGCGTCAACGAAGAAGGTCGCGTGCTCAATTACAACGCCTCGCAAATGGCCCCTTCGATCAAGGCCTATGCATGATCGACTTTTATTACTGGCCCACCGGTAATGGCCTGAAAGTCGCCATCCTGCTCGAAGAACTCGGGCAGGAGTACCGCACGCTGCCAATCAACATTCGCATCGGCGAGCAGAAGCAGGACAGCTTCCAGCGCCTGAGCGCCAATGGGCGCATTCCGGCGATTGTCGATCATGAACCGGATGTCGGTAATGCACCGCTGAGCCTGTTCGAGTCCGGCGCGATCCTCAATTACCTGGCCAGCAAGGCCGGGCGCTTTGTGCCTGCCGCTGACAGCGTTGAACGCCAGCGGGTGCAGGAATGGCTGTTCTGGCAGGTCGGGCATATCACGCCGTATCTGAGCCAGTTGCAGCTGTTCAAGGAAAAGGCCCCCGAGCCGATTCCGTTTGCCCTGGACCTGCTCAACGCCGAAGCGACGCGCCTGTATGGCGTGCTGGAAAAACGTCTTGGCGAGGTGCCGTTTGTGGCGGGGGAATACTCCATCGCCGATATGGCGATTTTCCCGTGGATTCAGCCGCTGCGTCAGGGCCAGGATCTGGCTCGCTATCCCCATATCGACGCCTGGCGCGAACGCATCAAGACCCGTTCGGCTGTGCAGCGTGCGTATGCCAAGGGTCGTGAAGTGGCGGCGGCGGAGCGGTCGTTGGTCTTGCAGTAAAGCTGCCCGTTGGAGCGAGCAAGCTCGCTCCCACAGGTTCTATTTCTGAGCAGTATTCATAACAAACCAGAGAACCCCATGAGCCAAATCATCACCCCGGCGCAGCTTCAGCACTGGCTGTTCGATGGGCAGGAAATCGCTCTGTTCGACGTACGCGAGCACGGTCAGTACGGCGAGGCGCACCTGTTTCACGGGCAGAACCTGCCGTACAGCCGACTGGAACTGGAAGTGCCGCGCCTGGCGCCCAATCCTGTCGTGCGTCTGGTGATCTACGATCAGGACGGCACGGAGTTGGCGGCGCGGGCCGCGGCGCGTCTTGAAGCCCTGGGCTACACGCAGGTGCACATTCTGCAAGGCGGCGCCGAGGGTTGGCAAGCGGCCGGCTTGCAGTTGTTCGCCGGGGTGCATGTGCCGTCCAAGGCGTTTGGCGAGCTGGTGGAAGAGGCCAGCCACACGCCGCACATCAGCGCTGGCGAACTGGCCGACTGGCAGGCGCGCGGCGAGCCGCTGTTGTTGCTGGATGGCCGGCCGTTCGATGAATACCGCAAGATGACCATTCCCGGCTCGATCTGCTGTCCTAACGGCGAACTCGGTTACCGCTTGCCGGAGCTGCTGCAGGACGAAACCACGCCCATCGTCGTCAACTGCGCCGGTCGCACCCGCAGCATCATCGGCGCGCAGACCTTGATCGATCTGGGCGTGAAAAATCCGGTTTATGCTCTGGAAAACGGTACCCAAGGCTGGTTTCTCGCTGACTTGCAACTGGAACACGGCAGCAGTCGTCGTTATCCGGACGCGGTATCGCCGCTCGCGCTGGACAAACAACGCAACGCTGCGCAAGCGTTGGCTCGCCGCGCTGGGGTCAGCACGGTGAGTGCCGAGGCGGCAGCGAGCTGGGCCGCCGATGCGCAGCGCAGTCTGTTTCTGTGTGACGTGCGCACTGCCGAGGAATTCGCCGCTGGCACGTTGCGCGGTGCGCAACATACGCCTGGCGGGCAGTTGATTCAGTCCACCGATTTGTATGTCGGCGTGCGTCATGCGCGCCTGGTGCTGGTGGACAGCGACGGCATTCGTGCGCCGATTGTTGCCAGTTGGCTACGCCAGTTGGGCCACGATGCTTATGTGCTGGAAGGCGGAATTGATTCGGGCTTTGCCCTGGATGCAGCGCATCTGGTTTCCGGGCCGTCGTTGCCGATCATCAGCGCACACGAGTTGCGCGATGCGCTGAAAGACGCCGCCGTGGCTGTGATCGATCTGCGCCCGAGCATGAGCTTTCGCAAGGGCCACATTCAGGGCTCGCGCTGGTCGATTCGGCCGTTGCTCGCCGCCGCAGTTGCCGACGAGCACAGACCGTTGGTATTGGTCGCTGACAGCCCGGAAGTCGCCCGTCTGGCCGCGCTGGAACTGCCTGACGCTCAACGTGTTCATGTGCGGTTGCTGGACGGCGGATTGCAGGCCTGGCAGAGCGCGGGTCTGGCGGTAGTCGAAGATGCCGCCGCGCTACCGGATGAGCACTGCATCGACTTTCTGTTTTTCACCCATGACCGCCACTCTGGCAACAAGGATGCGGCCCGGCAGTATCTGGCGTGGGAAATCGGCTTGTTGGCGCAGATGACCGACACGGAAATTGCCAGCCTCAAACCGCTCAATGCAAAAAAGCCTGAGCGCTCGCCGACAGATCCTTGGGTGCGGACCCGGCTGATTCACGCCGCGCGTACTGAAAAGGGCAGCGGCGGGCGCGGGGTAAATGTGCCGGTCACGCGCTTGAGCACGGTGCTGTTCGACAGCCTCGGGCAGATGCGCGACGCGCGCAAACGCCGGGACAGCGAGCGCGTATTGAGTTATGGCGCCCGTGGCAATCCAACTGCATTCGCCTTGGAGGATCTGGTCAGCGAGCTGGAAGGCGGTCACCGCACCAAGCTGTTCGCCACCGGCCTGGCCGCCGTGGCGCAGACCTTTCTGGCGTATCTGCGGCCCGGCGATCATGTGCTGATTACCGATGCGGTGTACGGCCCGGTTCGGCGCCTGACCACGGACTTTCTGCAACCATTCGGCATCGAGGTGGAGTATTTCGCCGCCGATGGGCGAGGCATCGAAGGCCAACTGCGCGGCAATACCAAAATGGTCTACGCCGAAGTGCCGGGTTCGCTGCTGTATGAACTGTGCGATCTGCCGGCGATTGCTGCGTTGTGCAAACCACGGGGCATTCTGCTCGCCGTAGACAACACCTGGGGTTCTGGTTACCTGTACCGGCCGCTGACCCTTGGCGCGGACATTTCGATCATGGCGCTGACCAAATATGTGTGTGGCCACAGTGATGTGGTCATGGGCAGCGTTTGCACCACGCAAGCGGTCTGGTCGGCATTGGCGCGCATGAGCGACAGTTTCGGCAATACCGTCAGCCCGGACGATGCGTATCTGGTGCTGCGCGGCGCACGAACCCTGGCCGCACGCATGGAAGTGCATGAGCGCCAGGCGCTGGAAATCGCCCAGTGGCTGCAAGCCCGGCCGCAGGTCAAGCGGGTGTTCCATCCGGCCTTGAACGATCACCCGGATCACGCGTTGTTCAAGCGCGATTTCAGCGGCAGCAACGGCTTGTTGTCCTTCGAACTGGCGGATGCCGAGCCTGCGCAACTGGAGCGTTTTATCGGTGCTCTGGAGCTGTTTGGCCTGGGCGCTTCATGGGGCGGTTACGAAAGCCTGATCACTGTGGCGGATGTCAGTGATCGCAACAATGTGGCCGACAAGGCCCTGAATCCGCTGTTGCGCCTCCATATCGGGCTGGAAGATGTGGCTGCGTTGCAAGAGGACTTGAGCCGAGGTTTCGCCGCGCTAAAAGGGTGATGACAGGAGTAAATGTTATTTTATAACACTTACAATTTGAGCTATGTAATACTGTAACAAATCGTTGCTGGTTACTCGCTCATGAAAGCTCCCCGTGTCCCCTCTATCTCTGGTTCAGTGCTGGCCCAACCCGCCTGGAAGCGGATAGCTCTGGCGCTGGCAATGCTGGTGCTGCTCTGGCTGGCCATCGTTTGGGCGGTGGCCATTCCATGAGCGCCGCCATTGCCTTGAACGACCTGACCGTCGCCTACGAACGCCGTCCCGCTGTGCATCACATCAGCGGGCGTTTCGAGGCCGGTAGCCTGACGGCCATTGTCGGCCCCAATGGCGCTGGCAAATCGACCCTGATCAAAGCCATCGCCGGAACCATGAAACCGGCTGCGGGCCATGTGGATCGAGGCCATCTGGCGGCGAAAACCCTGGGCTATCTGCCTCAGGCCGCGGAGATTGACCGCAGCTTCCCCTTGAGTGTCGCCGATACCGTGGCCATGGGCGCCTGGCACAGCATCGGCCCGTTTCGTGGCTTGAGTCGGGATCTGGCTCGACGCACCCAGGCCTCATTACAGGCCGTGGGGCTGGACGGTTTTGAAGCGCGCAGCATTGGTTCGTTGTCGGCGGGGCAATTCCAGCGGGTGTTGTTCGCCCGCTTGCTGTTGCAGGACGCCTCGGTGATTTTGCTCGACGAGCCGTTCAACGCCATCGACGCCCGTACCACGCGGGATCTGCTGGAGCTGGTGCGCGTCTGGCATGGCCAGGGGCGTACGGTGATTGCCGTGCTGCACGACATCGACCAGGTTCGCCAGCACTTTCCGCAGACTCTGTTGATGGCTAGGGAAGCGATTGCTTGGGGCGCCACCGCTGATGTGTTGAGCGTTGTGAACCTGCGCAAGGCGCGCAACATGGCCGAGTTCTGGAGTGCCGACGCCGAGCTGTGCGTGCTGGATGCTGAAGACGAGCAGGAGCGCCGGGCATGATCCTGTATTCAATGCTGGTCGAACCCTTCGTCGAATTCGGCTTCATGCGCCGAGCCCTGGTCGCCTGTCTGGCATTGGGTATCGGTTCCGGCCCGGTGGGCGTGTTGCTGATGCTGCGGCGCATGAGTCTGGTGGGCGACGCCATGAGTCATGCAGTGCTGCCGGGTGCGGCGCTGGGCTTTCTGTTTTTCGGTTTGTCGTTGCCCGCGATGGGCATTGGCGGGTTGATCGCCGGTCTGGCCGTGGCACTGCTGTCCGGGCTGGTCAGTCGGCTGACCAGCCTGCGTGAAGACGCCAGTTTCGCCAGTTTCTATCTCACGTCACTGGCCGCCGGGGTGATGATCGTTTCGCTGCATGGCTCCAACGTCGATCTGCTGCATGTGCTGTTCGGCACCATTCTCGCCATCGACGCCGACGCGATTTATATGGTTGGCGGCATCGCTTCCTTCACTGTGTTGCTGCTGGCGCTGATCTATCGGCCATTGGTGCTGGAGTGTTTCGATCCCGGTTTTCTGCGCGCGGTGGGTGGGCGAGGTTCGCTGTATCACGTGCTGTTTCTGTTGCTGGTGGTGCTCAATCTGGTGGCGGGCTTCCAGGCGCTGGGCACGCTGATGGCGGTCGGCATGATGATGCTGCCAGCCACGGCGGCGCGTTTCTGGGCCACTTCTCTGAGTGCGCTGGTGTTGATTTCAACGTTGGTCGCGACGCTCTCAGGCTTGATCGGCTTGATCATTTCTTACCATCTGGGCGTCGCTTCCGGCCCGGCGATTGTCCTGACCGCCAGCGCTTTCTACGGGTTTTCCCTGTTGTTCGGTCGCACCGGCATCCTGCGGCAACTGTTCCCCAAACCCCATCTCGCTCACTGAAACCGAAGGAAATGTCATGAAGAACTCCATGCTGTTGAGCTCAATGGCAGCTTTTGCGCTGTCTGCGTTTAGTCTGCTGGCCCAGGCCAAGCCCGTTGAAGCGGTGGCTTCGTTCACGGTGATTGCCGACATGGTGCATAACGTTGGCGGTGATCGGGTGCATGTCACCTCGTTGATCGGACCAAACGGCGATCCCCATGTCTACGAGCCGACCCCGGCCGATGCCCAGGCCCTGAAAAAGGCCGACGTGGCGTTCGTCAGTGGTTTGCATCTGGAAGGCTGGCTGGACCGTTTGATCAAGGCCTCGGGCTATAAAGGCCAGCCGGTGGTGCTGTCGGATGGCATCAAGACCCGCAGTATGGAAGAAGACGGCAAGCGCATCACCGATCCTCACGCCTGGAATAGCGCCGCCAATGGTGTGATCTACGTGCGCAATATCGTTGCAGCCTTGAAGAAGGCCGATCCCGAGGGTGCCAGCGTCTACCAGGCTAATGGCGAGCGCTACATGGCGCAGTTGCAGGAACTGGACAGCTACGCCCGGGCGCAGATTCAGTCGATTCCCGCCGCCAAACGCAAAGTGCTGACCTCCCACGATGCCTTTGGTTACTTCGGCGATGCTTATGGCGTGACTTTCCTGTCGCCGCTGGGATTTTCCACCGAGTCAGAAGCGTCGGCGGCAGACGTCGGCAAGTTGATCCGCCAGATCAAGGCCGAGCATGTCAGTGCCTACTTCTTTGAAAATTCCGGCGACCCGCGTCTGGTCAAACAGATCGCCGACGCCAGCGGTGCCAAGCCGGGCGGCGAACTGTACGTCGAATCCCTGTCGCCCGCCGACGGCCCGGCAGCGAGCTATGCGCAGATGTTTCGCTACAACGTCGACAAGCTGACGGCGGCGATGAAGGGGCAGTGAATCCAATTCAGTCCCGTTGGAGCAGGGCTTGCAGGGTTTAGACTTGGAGTTCCCACTTCCTTGTGGGAGAGGACTTGTCCTCGATGGCTGTCATTTCAGCGCTGCATATGCGGCAGGCGGATCAAGGTCGCCCCGGCTGGCTATCGAGGACAAGTCCTCTCCCACACCAGACGGCCAGACATTCCGACCATAGAATCCCTACCAGATTCGGTCACTTCCCGATAAATTTGAACACCGTGGTCTGGGTGTAGGTCTTGCCCGGATCCAGGCGTGTGCTCGGGAATTTCGGCTGGTTCGGCGCATCCGGGTAGTGTTGGGTTTCCAGGGTGAACGCGCCCCAGTGTGGATAGACCTTGCCAGCCTTGCCGTGGATGCTGCCATCGAGGAAGTTGCCGGTGTACAGCTGCACGCCGGGTTCGCTGGTGAACAACTGCAAGCGACGCCCGGATTGCGGGTCGCTGACCTCGGCGGCGAGTTTGCTCACGTCGCCTTTGGTGTCCAGCACCCAGTTGAAATCAAAGCCGCCTTGCTTGGGTTCGGCGTATTTCAACTGCTGATGATCGGCCTTGATGTTCTTGCCGATTGCCGTGGGCTTGAGAAAGTCCATGGGCGTACCGCTGACAGCGGGCAACTCACCGGTGGGGATCAACTTCTCATTCACCGGGGTGTAATGCGAAGCGTGCAGGGTTGCGACCTGCTTGAGCACGTCGCCATTGCCAGCGCCGGCCAGGTTGAAGTAGCTGTGGTTGGTCAGGTTCAGCACCGTCGGTTTGTCGGTGCTGGCGCGGTACTGAATGCGCAGTTCGTTTTTCTCGTTCAGGCTGTAGGTGACTTCGGTATTCAGTGCGCCGGGAAAGCCCATTTCGCCATCGGCCGACAGGTAAGTCAGTTTCACGCCTACCCAGCCATTGCCGTTGCTTGGCTCGGCTTTCCAGACCCGTTTGTCAAAACCCTGAGTACCGCCGTGCAAGGCGTTGGTCTTGTCATTTTGCGGAACCTGATAGGTCTTGCCGTCGAGGCTGAACTGGCCGCCCGCGAGGCGGTTGCCAAAACGACCGATGGTCGCGCCGAAATACACTGTGCCGTTGTTCTGATAACCCTGCACATCGTCGAAACCCAGCACCACATCGTCGACCTTGCCATTTTTGTCCGGCACCAGCAGCGACTGCAGCGTCGCGCCGTAAGTAATGACATTGGCTTCGATGCCATGGCTGTTGCGCAAGGTGTACTTCTCGACGGCGGTGCCATCGCTGGTCGCACCAAAGGCGCTGTGTGCACTGGAAAGCCCGGCCGCGTTGGCCGTCAGGGTTGCGATCATCAGAGACAGTCCAAAGCTGCTGAGCAGAGAAGAGGGTTTCATGGGTTGTTCTACCTTTTTTTGTTGTTTTGCGCAGTACCGAGGATTCGGTCTGCAGTGGGGAACGGGTAAACCTCATTTGATTGGTAAGACTATTCGTCCGCTATTTTCCTGATAAATGGATTTATAGACGAAAAAAGCCTGCTTGAAAATTTAATCGTAATACTATTTAGTAGCTGGACGAGACTATTGGTTCTCATCAGCGTCTGAAGAAGTCGATTTCAGGGCTGTTGAGCTGGCTTGACGCTCAATCATGTGATGATTAGCCTCGATCTGCGGAAAAACCGCGCAGCGAGGCGTACGCATCATGAGCAGTAATTTCCACGCGTCGACGGTGGATCGGTTGGGAACCTGGATCGCGGCGGGCAATGTGTCCCCCGGACAGGTGCTGAAGGTTGAGGCGGTATTGGCCGAAGAGTTGGGCGTCAGTCGAACGGTGATTCGTGAGGCGATCAAGACGCTGGTCGCCAAAGGGTTGCTGGAAGTCGGGCCCAAGGTCGGTACACGGGTCATGCCGATGCGCAGCTGGAATCTGTTCGACCCGCAGGTGGTGGGTTGGCTGGCACGCAAGGGTTTGTCGCAAGGGTTTGTGATGGATCTGCTCGACCTGCGCCGCACCATCGAGCCGATGGCGGTGCGTTGGGCCTGTGAACGGGCCAGTCCGGAGCAGATTTTAGAGATCCAGACGGCGTACGAGGCCTTGGCGATATCCGTGGCGGACAAGGGCGACTACAACCTGGCGGATCGGCGCTTTCATGAGGCGGTGCTGGCGGCCAGTCACAACCAGTTCATCGAGCAGATGTTGCCGGCGCTGGGTGCGTTGCTGGCGGTGTCGTTCGAAGTGACCTCGGCAGTGCCGGGTGAATTAGGCAAGACGCTGCCGCTGCATAAGGATCTTGCCGATGCGATTGCCACACGGGATGCGGCGCGCGGCGTCTGGGCATGCATGACCCTGATCGAACAGGCGGCAGTAGTAATTGCCGGGTTTTTCTCCAGTCAGGCCGCCGCGCAATCGGCGGAGTAAACGCAGTACCGATTAACTAAAAAAATAATAACAAGGGTGATTTTATGCACTGGCAGCCCGTAACCGAGCACCGTTTCATGCTGGCCGAAGGCCCGTTCTGGGACCGTGAAACCCTGGCGTTGTATTGGGTGGATATCGCAGCGCGGCTGGCCTGCCGCCTGGTTGATGGTCACTTTCGTAAATGGCGGATGCGCGAAGCGCTATCTGCATTCATCCCCACCCATATTGGCGATGCGCTGGTAACCCTGGCCAGCGGCGTGTATCGCCTGGATCTTGATTCCCCCGCCGATGAGCCGCGCCTGCGTCTGCTGTGCGTGGCCGATCCGGTCAGCGGCAATCGCGCCAATGAAGCCCGCTGCGACGCGCAGGGCCGTCTGTGGCTGGGCAGCATGCAGAACAATCTGGATGAAGAGGGTGGCGACTTGCCGCTCAAGCGCCGCTCAGGCGGTCTGTTCCGCATCGATCATGATGCCAGCGTCACGCCGTTGCTCGCCGGGCAAGGCATCGTCAACACCATGCTGTGGAATACCGATGGCGATGTGCTGTACAGCGCCGACAGTCTGGACGGGGTGATCTACCGTTATCCGATCCGCGCTGACGGCCGGCTGAGTCCGCGCGAAGTCTGGGCGGGCGAGCATGCTCGCGGCACGCCGGACGGTTCAGCCATGGACGCCGAAGGGTTTGTCTGGAACGCCCGCTGGGACGGCCATTGCCTGATCCGCTTCGCCCCGGACGGCAGCGTTGACCGGCTGGTGGAATTGCCGGTCAGCCATCCCACCAGTTGCGTATTCGGTGGTCCGGATCTTTCGACGTTGTATGTCACCAGCGCTGCGCCCGCCGATGCTCGCGGTCAGTTTGACGGCGCGTTATTGATGGCAGATGTGGGTGTGCAGGGACTGGCCTGTCACCGTTTTGCAGGATGAATTCGCTGTGCTCAGGATGCCGTGACACTAGGTTACATAGTCGGCATTCATAATATGATATGACTGTTTTCTGTTGTTTTGACGTCCTTGCGGTGTCCCGACAACCCCACCGCTGGACGCTGTAGCTATTCAATAAAAATAAGGAGTTAGCTATGTTGAGTCGCCATGGGATTCGCTCCCTGTGCTGTGTTGCCGTTGCCACTGCCGTTCTGGGCATGAGCGGCATTTCCTCCGCTGCCGATAAAATCAAGATCGGCTTTCTGGTCAAGCAAGCCGAAGAACCCTGGTTCCAGACCGAATGGGCTTTTGCCGAGAAAGCCGGGAAGGATCATGGTTTCGAGGTCATAAAAATCGCCGTGCCAGACGGTGAAAAAACCCTTTCTGCTATCGACAGCCTCGCCGCCAACGGCGCCAAGGGCTTTGTCATCTGCCCGCCGGATGTTTCCCTGGGCCCGGCCATTGTCGCCAAGGCCAAGGCCAATGGCATGAAAGTCATGGCTGTGGATGATCGCTTCGTCGATGCCAGTGGCAAATTCATGGAAGACGTGCCGTACCTGGGCATGGCCGCTTTCGAAGTGGGTCAGCAACAGGGCGCCGCCATGGCTGCCGAAGCGAAGAATCGCAGCTGGGACTGGAAAGAAACCTACGCGATCATCAACACCTACAACGAGCTGGATACGGGTAAAAAGCGCACCGACGGTTCCGTCGATTCGCTGACCAAGGCTGGCCTGCCGCTGGATCACATCATCTACGCGCCGCAGAAAACCCTCGACGTACCCGGCAGCATGGACTCCACCAACTCGGCCTTACCTAAACTGCCGGCCAGCGCCAAGAATCTGATCATCGGCGGCATGAATGACAACACGGTCCTGGGTGGCGTGCGCGCCACCAGCACCAATGGTTTCAGCGCCAAGAATGTCATCGGGATCGGCATCAACGGCACCGACGCCATCGACGAATTGAAGAAGAAGGAAAGTGGCTTCTTCGGTTCGATGCTGCCAAGTCCGGACAAAGAAGGCTACAACACGGCCTTGCAGATGTACGAATGGGTCAAGGATGGCAAGGAACCTCCGAAGTACACCGCGATGGAAGACGTGACATTGATTACCCGGGCCAACTTCAAGGAAGTACTGACCAAGATCGGTTTGTACAAGTAACCGCCCGGCGTCGTCCTGAGGCCTGAATGTCAGGCCTCCATCTGCAAGTCCTCGCGCCCTCCATCGATGGCGCGAGGTGGAGGTTTCCATGCAACAACTGGCCACTGAACAGCATCCATCCGCCGGCAGCTTGCGATTCAACGGGATCGGCAAGACCTTTCCCGGTGTGCGTGCGCTGTCGGACATCAACTTTGAGGCCCGTCCGGGCAGCGTCCATGCCTTGATGGGCGAAAACGGCGCGGGCAAGTCCACGCTGCTGAAGATTCTTGGCGGTTCCTATCAGCCCAACAGCGGCAGCCTGTCCATCGGCGGGCAGGACAAGGTCTTCAAGTCCACGGCAGACAGCATTGCTGCCGGGGTCGCGGTGATTCATCAGGAACTGCAACTGGTTCCGGAAATGTCCGTCGCCGAAAACCTGTTGCTGGGTCACATGCCTAACCGCTGGGGCATGGTCAACCGCCGGGCCATGGTGCGCCGCGCCCGGGAACTGCTCAAAGGCCTGGCCGACGAAATCGACCCGAACACCCGCCTGGGCGATTTGTCCCTCGGCCAGCGTCAGTTGGTGGAGATCGCCAAGGCCATGTCCCGTAACGCCCATGTCATCGCCTTCGATGAACCCACCAGCAGTCTGTCGGCGCGGGAAATCGACCGTTTGATGGCGATCATCGTCAAATTGCGCGACGAAGGCCGGGTCATCCTCTATGTGTCGCACAGAATGGAAGAAATTTTCCGGGTCTGCGATGCAGTGACAGTGTTCAAGGATGGTCGCTTCGTGCGCACCTTCGAGGACATGGCCGACCTGGATCACGACCGGTTGGTGACTTGCATGGTCGGTCGCGACATCCAGGACATCTACAACTACCGCCCGCGTCAGCATCAGGGGCCAAGTTTGCGGGTGACGGGGCTCATGGGGCCGGGGCTGCAGGAACCGGTGAGTTTCGCAGTAGAGAAGGGCGAAGTGCTGGGCTTTTTCGGCCTGGTGGGCGCTGGCCGTACCGAACTGTTCCGCATGCTTTCCGGCCTGACTCGCAGCAAGGCAGGCGTGCTGCAGATCGAGGGCAAAGCGCTGGAGCTCAAGTCGCCGCGTGACGCCATCGCCGCCGGGATTTTGCTGTGCCCGGAGGATCGCAAGAAAGAGGGCATCGTGCCGCTGTCCAGCGTGCAGGAAAATATCAATATCGGCGCGCGACCGCGTCACGTCAGCCTGGGTTGCCTGATTCAAGGACGCTGGGAGCGCGACAACGCCAAGGCGCAGATCAAGTCCATGAACGTCAAGACGCCTTCGGCGGACCAGCAAATGCTGTTCCTGTCCGGCGGCAATCAACAGAAGGCGATTCTCGGGCGCTGGCTGTCGATGCCCATGAAAGTGCTGCTGCTGGATGAGCCGACCCGCGGCATCGACATCGGCGCGAAATCCGAGATCTATCAGATCATTCATAACCTTGCCGCCGATGGCATTGCGGTCATCGTCGTGTCCAGCGACCTGATGGAAGTGATGGGCATTGCCGACCGGATCCTGGTCATGAGCGAGGGCGCCATCACTGGCGAGCTTGCCCGCGACGAGGCTGATGAAGCACGACTGCTGCAACTGGCACTGCCGCGAACCCGCGTCTGAACCTGGCCAAAACACCGTGAAAAATAAAAAAGAGGTGCGTATGTCTACCGAAACCAGCCTGACGGCTCCACGCCAGGGTCTCAATTTGCGTCGCTTCATCGACGACTGGGCAATGTTGATGGCTGCCGTGGGCATCTTCGTGCTCTGCGCGCTGCTGATCGACAACTTCATGTCGCCACTGAACATGCGGGGTCTGGGCCTGGCGATTTCCACGGTGGGCATCGCTGCCTGCACCATGCTGTTCTGCCTGGCTTCCGGGCATTTCGATTTGTCCGTGGGTTCGGTACTTGCCTGCTCCGGGGTCATCGCCGGCATCGTCATGCGCGACACCGACAGCCTGTTCCTGGGGATTTCGGCCGCCTTGGCCATGGGCCTCGTCGTAGGGCTGGTCAACGGCATCGTGATTGCCAAACTGCGCATCAACGCACTGATCGCAACGCTGGCGACCATGCAGATCGTCCGTGGCCTGGCCTATATCTTCTCCAACGGCAAGGCCGTCGGGGTGATGAATGAAGACTTCTTCGTGTTCGGCAACGGCCAACTGTACGGCGTCCCGGTGCCGATCCTGATCACCATCGCCTGCTTCGCGTTCTTTGGCTGGTTGCTCAACTACACGACGTACGGGCGCAACACCCTGGCCATCGGCGGCAATCAGGAAGCCGCGTTGCTGGCGGGCGTGCATGTGGACCGCACCAAGATCATCATCTTCGCCGTGCATGGCCTGGTCGGCGCACTGGCCGGCGTGGTCCTTGCTTCACGGATGACCTCCGGGCAACCGATGATCGGCCAGGGTTTCGAGCTGACCGTGATTTCGGCCTGCGTACTGGGCGGGGTTTCGTTGAGCGGCGGCATCGGCATGATTCGCCACGTCATTGCCGGGGTGCTGATTCTGGCGATCATCGAAAACGCCATGAACCTGAAGAACATCGACACCTTCTATCAATACGTGATTCGCGGTTCGATCCTGCTGCTGGCGGTGATCATTGACCGGATGAAGCGTCGGTAAGGCTATCGTGTAGGACCGGCTTCGGCCGGGAGGAAGGCATTCTCAACACAGAAACCACCTTGAATGTACCGGCCTCCTCGCGGATAAATCCGCTCCTACGGACCGCTGATTCGCGACGAAGCAGGAACGTGTTGTGTCAGGCAGACCGCTATCGCGGCCTCGCGCCGCTCGTAAACTCCCACATCTAGTCGCGTGATCTAATGCGATTTTTGGGAGGCCCCAAAAACATGAAATCTCCTACGGAAATTAAAAGATTGGCGAGCCCGCTGTAACTAATTAGAATGATTCTCATTTTAATTGGCGACATGCGCAGTGGGCCGTTCAGCATGAGGCAAGCAGCAGGGCCGTCAGAGGCCACTCTGGAAAATTTCTACCGTGAGCACCGCAGCTGGCTGGAAAACTGGCTGCGGGCGCGACTGGGCAATGCGTGGGATGCCGCTGACCTGAGCCAGGATACGTTTGTCCGGGTTCTGGCCAGCCAGCACAGCGAACCGCTGACCCAACTGCGTGAACCCCGCGCGTATCTGCTGACGGTCGGCAAGCGCTTGCTGGTCAATCACTATCAGCGTCGCAGCCTTGAACAGGCTTATCTTCAGGCTTTGGCGACCTTGCCCGAAACCGTCATTCCGTCCCCCGAACAACGCTGGGTTCTGCTGGAAACCCTGCAAGCCCTGGATGAATTGCTCGACGCGTTGCCTCAGGCGGTGCGCCGGGCGTTTCTATGGGCGCAACTGGAAGGCTTGGGCTACGCGCAGATTGCGCAGCGGCTGAACGTGTCCGAACGCACCGTAAAACGTTACATGGCCCAGGCTTACACCCATTGCCTGATGGCCGAGCTGTGAGCAGTCTCGCGCCGTCGCGCCGGGTGGCCGAAGATGCCGCGTACTGGCTGGTGCTGCTGGAATCCGGCGCTGCCAGCGACGAAGACCGCGCGCAACTGCAACGCTGGCGCGAGCAGTGCCCCAGTCACGAACAGACCTGGCAAAAAGCCCAGGGGCTGCGCGGCAGATTTTCCGCACTGCCCGGCGAACTGGCACTGGCCAGCCTCGACCGCCCGACGCTTGGCCGCCGCACCGTCCTCAAGCGAACCTTGATCGTCGCCGCGCTGCTGCCTGGCGGCTGGCTGCTCAGCCAGCACGCCCCGGTGGCGGCATGGCGCGCTGATTTGCGCACGGTGGCCGGCGAGCGCAAGGAGTTGCGTCTGCCCGATGGCAGTCTGTTGCAACTGGATGCCGCCAGCGCGGTGAATATCGACGTTGCCACCCGCAGCCTCGCCCTGATCGAAGGCGAGCTGGCCTTGAATATGGCGGCGAACACGGCTGCCATCGCCATCGAAACCCCGGCAGGACGCATTCTGGCCAACGACGCCGAGCTTTGTGTGCGTCTGGACGGGCAGGGCTGTCGGGTTTCAGTCTGGCGCGGCAGTGTCGATCTGTTCCCGCAAAACGGCTTGAGCGCCCGCTTGCACGGCGGCCAGCAAACCACCATGAACGCCTCCTCCGTGGCGCCGTTGCACAGCTTCGACACCCGACAGCCAGGCTGGCGCGAAGGTGTGCTCAGCGTCGAAAACCAGCCCCTTGGGCTGTTCCTTGCCGAACTGAGCCGGTATCGGCCCGGTGTCCTGCGTTGGGAACCGGCGCTGGATGCCTTGAAAGTCACCGGCACCTTCCGCCTCGACGATACCGACAAGATCCTGTTGCTGCTGGCCGCCAGCCTGCCGGTGCAGGTGCAGACGCGCACCCGCTATTGGGTCACGCTGACGCCGCGCAAAATTTCTGCCTGAGCCGTGTCCCTTTTTTTGACCTCGCCTGTCATTGCTCTCAAGTGAACGAAATAAGAGAGTGTCCCGATGCCCGCAGTTTTTCTTCGACGTCTGCGCCTGACCCATCTGGGCATGCGTCCCTTGCTTCAAATGAGTTGCCACGCCAGCGTTCTGGTCGGGCTGGGTGCGGGTTCGGTGCTGGTCGCGCCGGCATGGGCCGAAGAGGGCGCCAGGCACAATTATCAGATCCCCGCCGGAAGCCTGAGCGCGGCATTGAACCGTTTTGCTGCGCAGGCCGGCGTCAGTCTTTCGGTTGATCCAGCCTTGGTCGCCGGTCGCAATACCGCCGGGCTGACGGGCGACTATGCGCCCCAGGAAGGTTTTGCCCGCCTGCTGCAAGGCACTGGCCTGCAATTGCAGCCGGTCGCCGATCAGTCCTACACCTTGATTGCAGCACCAACCAGCGAAAACGGCTCGATGCTGCTGCCGCAAACCTCCATTGACGGCAGCCGCTTTGATCAGCAGGGCGATGTGTACTCCGGTGGGCAAGTTACGCGGCGCGGCAATCAAGGCATGCTCGGCGATCATGACTTCATGGAAACGCCGTTCAACCTGACGTCCTACACCAGCACCACGGTAAAAAACCAGCAGGCGCGCACCTTGGGTGACGTGGTGGCCAACGATCCTTCGGTGCGTACCACCAACCCGGCCGGTGGTCGTTTTGAGCAGTTCTCCATTCGTGGCTTGAGCCTGTACAACAGCGACGTGTCGTTCGGCGGCCTGTATGGCGTGCTGCCGACGTATTCCATCGACATGGAGATGGTCGAACGCATTGATATCCTCAAAGGCCCCGGCGCATTGCTGGGCGGCATCGCACCCCGGGGCAGCGTGGGTGGCGGGATCAATATCGAGCCCAAACGCGCCGGCAAGGACCCGCTGACCGAATTCACCGGCAGCTATGCCTCAGCCGGCCAGTTCGGCGGCAGCATGGACATTGGCCGACGTTTTGGCGATGAACAGGAATACGGCGTGCGCTTCAATGGCGTGCGCCAGTCCGGTGATACCGAGTGGGACCATCAATCGGTGGAGCGCGAAGCGGCGGTGATCGGTCTGGATTTCAAGAAGGAGCGGGTGCGTCTGTCGCTGGACTTCGGCCGCTCCGAGCGCCACGGCGATGCGCCCATCGAACGCGTGGAAGTCGCCGCCGGGATAAAAATGCCCAAGGCCGAGGACATCCATCACAACTTCGCCCAACCCTGGACCTACGCGGATTCCAAGGACACCTTCGGCGCGGTGCGCGGCGAGTACGACGTCAGCGATTCATTGATGGTTTACGCGGCAGCCGGTGCGCGCAGTGGCGAGTACGACTTCCTGCGTCACGCGGTACAGGTCACCAACAGCAACGGCAATTTCAACATGACACCCCGGTCGTTTCAGCGCGATGAAGAGGTCAAGACCTTTACCGTTGGCGCGCGCAGCTGGTTCAACACCGGTCCGGTCGGGCATACGATCAACCTGAGTCTGAACCGCTTCGACATGGAGTTCGACAACAGCGGCGAGCGTTACCTGACCCGCGTCAGCAACCTCTACAATCCGGTGTTGCAGCCGTATCCCGGCGTGCCGAATCGCTTCGATACCTCGACCCAAACTGAAGATGTGTTCTCCAGTGCGGCGCTGGCCGATACCTTGAGCTTCTTTGATGATCGAGTGCTGTTGACCCTCGGCGCGCGGCTGCAACGGGTCGAAGTGGACGCCTATGCCAATGGCGTGCTCGGTCAGCAATATGATGAACAAGCCACGTCGCCAGCGGCGGGCCTGGTCATCAAGGCCACGGACAATATTTCCCTGTACGCCAACTACATCGAAGGTCTGAGCCAGGGCGAAACTGCGCCGACCACCGCGACCAACCGTGACGAAGTGTTTGCGCCGTACAAATCGAAACAGACCGAAGTCGGCGTCAAACTCGACATGGGCGGCTTCGCCACCACCTTGAGCGTGTTCCGCATCGAACAACCGAGCTACATCACCGACGCCAGCGGTAACTTCAAGCCTGATGGCGAACTGCGCAATCAAGGTGTCGAGCTGAACCTGTTTGGCGAATTGGCCAGCGATGTACGCCTGCTGGGCGGGGTGATGGTGCTCGACAGCGAGCAGACCAAAACCGCGCTGGGCCAATACGACGGCAAGCGTGGCACCGGTTCGCCGATCCTCAATGCCAACCTGGGACTGGAATACGACATCAATCGTCTGCCGGGGCTGACCTTGACGGCGCGGGCCATTCACACCGGTTCGCAGTACCTGGATCAAGCCAACGAGCAGAAAATCGATGCCTGGCAGCGCTACGATCTGGGCGGGCGTTACGCCTTCAAACTGGGCAGCAATCCGATCACCTTGCGGGCAGCTGTGGAGAACGTGCTCGACAAGACCTATTGGGCTTCCGCAGCGACTTCATCAGACGCAGCCGCCGGCTTGACCCTGTCAACGCCGCGAACCTGGCTGGTCTCGGCGACAGTGGGTTTCTAATCCGGGTTACGGCCGGCAAAGACTGCTGGCCCGCACCTTCAGCAGCGCCGGGAAACGATGGGATTGCACCGGTTCGCCGGCAATGCGCTTGAGCAGAGTTTCCACCGCATGCACGCCCTGGGCGTGCATGCTGGTGCTGATGCTGGTCAATTGCAGGTGCGCGGCCAGGGGGGTGTCGTTGTAGCCAACCACAGCAATATCGCGGCCGACCACCAGCCCGCGATTGCGCAGGGCGCCGAACAGGCCGATAGCCAGGAAGTCATTGACGGCGAAAATCGCCGTGGGCGGCTGCGGGTGAGCCAACAGGATTTCGCCGGTATTAAAGCCGGTCTGGGTATCGAAGTGACCGGGAATAATCCGCTCGGCGTCGATTTCGATACCTTGGCGCCGATAATACTCGACGAAACTGGCGGTGCGTTCCCTCGCGTTGCTGCTGTGGGGTTCACCGGCAATCACCGCCACACGCGTGTGACCCTGAGCGAATAAATGTTCGGCAACCAGCCAACCGCCCATCTCGTCGTCCGAGGTGATGGAGCAGTGTTGGCCACGGCGTCGGCTGACCAGTACGAACGGCACCTGGCGTTCTTCCAGCTCCTCAAGAAATCCCGCCTCATTCGTGCAGTGCACGTCACTGATGATCAGCCCGGCAACGTTGCGCGCCAATGCGCGCTCGGCCCGTTCGCGCTGACGTTCCGGCAGGTCCAGGGTGTTGGCGACGAATGACGTATAGCCCATGGCGCTGGCGGCTTCGTCGATGCCTTCATAGACCGTTGCCAACACAATGTCGGATAGCCTGGGCACCAGCACGCCTATCTCACGGCTACTCCGGGTTTTAAGAGACCGGGCATGGGTGTTGGGCTGGTAATCCAGGCTGGCCGCCAGCGCACGAATACGTTCGATGGTGTCTTTGGAGGCCGCGCGACCGGCGTGATCCAGCGTGCCGTTCAAGACACGCGAAACCGTTGATACATGGATATTGAGTTGCTGGGCGATACCGCGAAGCGTGGCCGGACGTCTGTTCATGGGGTACGCCTGAAAGTGCAGGTGAGCAGGGCGCCATGCTCGCATCAAGTCGGGTCGCTGCACAGACTCAGCCGATCCAGGATCAGCATGCGAGCCGTTGCGCCACGATGGAGCGTTGCGTACCAAAAGATTGCACGAACCACCGCGCAACACTACCCAAACGTTTGGGTAAAAATTCCACAGTGTTTATTGTTTGCCATAGGTTATTGAAAAATATGAAATTTCACGATCTTTGAACGCGCTGCGAAGCGGGTGACTAAAAAGTTGGTATGAGCATTGCGTTGAGCCTGTCAGCTCTCCTTACCTGACTGATGGGAAACTCGCCATGACGCATGCTTCAGAAACCCGCGCACGTAGTTTTACCCGGCTGGCCCTGGCCTGTTCGATTGCCGTTGGTGCTTTGTCGCCACTGGCCGCCATGGCCGAAAGCACTTTGCGCATCGCCATGACTGCAGCGGACATTCCGCTGACGCACGGTCAGCCAGATCAAGGGTATGAGGGTAACCGCTTCACCGGGATCACCATGTTCGATTCCCTGGTCGAGTGGGACCTGTCGCAAGGTGAGAAGCCCAGCACATTGATTCCAGGGCTGGCCACTGAATGGGCGGTCAAGCCGGACGATCACACCAAGTGGATCTTCAAGCTGCGTCCTGGCGTCAAGTTCCATGATGGCTCGGCGTTCAACGCCGATTCCGTGGTGTGGAACGTCAATAAAGTCCTCGACAAACAGGCCCCGCAATATGCGCCGGGCCAGATCGGCATGACCGTGTCGCGCATGCCGACCCTGCGCAGCGCGCAGAAAATCGATGACCTGACCGTCGAACTGACCACCAGCGAACCCGATGCGGTCCTGCCGTACAACCTGACCAACCTGTTCATGGCCTCACCGACGGCCTGGCAGAAAGATTTCGCCGCCGTTCCGGCGGCCACTACCGATCCGGCGGAGCGCTCGAAGCTGGCCTGGACGGCATTCGCCAGCCATTCCGTGGGTACCGGACCGTTCAAGATGGACCGCATGGTGCCGCGCCAGGAACTGGTGCTGGACAAGAATCCCGGCTATTGGGATCCCAAGCGCATCCCCAAGGTCGACCATGTGGTGCTGATTCCACTGCCTGAAGCCAATGCGCGGACCGCCGCGCTGTTGTCCGGCCAGGTGGACTGGATCGAAGCGCCCGCGCCGGATGCCATCGAGCAGATCAAGAGCAAGAAATTCAAGATCTACGCCAACGGCCAGCCGCACTTATGGCCATGGCAGTTCTCGTTCGCGCCGGGTTCGCCGTGGCTCGACAAACGCGTGCGTCAGGCGGCGAACCTGTGTCTGGATCGCAGCGAACTGAAAGCCTATCTGGGCGGTTTCATGCAGGAAGCCACGGGCATCTACGAGAAGGATTCGCCTTGGTACGGCAATCCGGATTTCAAGATCAAATATGACCAGGCCGCTGCGCAAAAACTCATGGCCGATGCGGGTTTCAGCAAGGATCACCCGGTCAAGGTGAAAGTCCTGACGTCGGCCTCCGGCTCGGGGCAGATGCAGCCGTTGCCGATGAACGAATACATCCAGCAGAGCCTCAAGGGCTGCTATTTCGACGTGGACATTGCCGTCACCGAATGGAACACCCTGTTCAGCGGCTGGCGTCTGGGTGCCAAAGACCCCGCAGCCCAGGGCGCCAACGCGATCAACGTCAGCGCGGCGGTCATGGACCCGTACTTCGGCATGGTGCGTTTCTCCAGTGAAAAAGCGTTCCCGCCGGTTTCCAACAACTGGGGTTTCTTTGCCTCGCCACACGTCGAGAAGTTGATCACCACGGTGCGCAATTCCTTCGATCCGAAGGCGCTGGACGAAGCGTCCGGCAAGCTGCATGCGGCGATTGTCGATGAAGTGCCGTTCCTGTTTGTCGCCCACGACGTGGGTCCACGGGCCATTTCGCCGAAAGTCACCGGCGTGGTCCAGCCGCAAAGCTGGTTCATCGACTTGTCGCTGGTCTCCAAGCAGGACTGAGACGCGCCGCAACACCCAATCAGCAGGACCGGCTTTAGCCGGGAGGGCGTCTCCCGACTAAAGCCGGTCCTGCGGAGTACGCGCGGTTGACGGCGTTTGCGTGATTGATCCAAGTGAGGAAACCTATGCTTGCCTATATCTTGCGCCGCGTATTGCTGGCGACCCCGATTCTGTTGGGCGTAGCGCTGGTGTGTTTCATGCTCGTGCATATGGCGCCCGGTGATCCGCTGGTGTCGGTAATGCCCCCGGATGCTTCCGAAGCGCTGCGCGAACAACTGGTTCAGGCTTATGGCTTCGACAAACCGTTGCCGGTGCAATTTGGCCTGTGGGTCTGGCATGCGGTGCATGGCGACCTCGGGATGTCCATCGCCAGCGGCCGTTCGGTGACCAGCGAAGTGCTCAACGCAGTGAGTTACTCATTGCGCCTGGCGGTGCTGGCGACCTTGTTCGGTTTCGTCCTCGGCAGCCTGTTCGGGTTTGTCGGCGGCTATTTTCAGGACAGCTGGCTGGACAAGATCGCCTCGGCGATTTCCGCCATCGGCGTCAGCGTGCCGCATTACTGGCTGGGCATGCTGATGGTCACCGTCTTCTCCTCGCAATTGGGCTGGCTGCCGGCTACCGGTGGCGGACCCATGGGCCAGTCGGCCTGGGCATGGGACTGGGCGCACTTTCAATTCATGATCCTGCCGGCGATTACCTTGTCGGTCATCCCTACCGGAATCATCGCCCGCACCGTGCGGGCCCAGGTGGCGGAAACCCTGTCCCAGGAATTCATCGTGGGGCTGCGCGCCAAGGGCCTGAGCGAATGGGGGCTGTTCCTGCATGTGGTCAAGAATGCTGCGCCGACCGCCATGGCGGTGATGGGGTTGCAGATCGGCTACCTGATGGGCGGCTCGATTCTGGTGGAAACCGTGTTCGCCTGGCCCGGCACCGGCCTGCTGCTCAATTCGGCGATTTTCCAGCGTGACCTGCCTTTGCTGCAGGGCACTATCTGGGTGCTGGCCTTGTTCTTCGTCACGCTGAATCTGCTGGTGGATATCCTGCAGACGCTGCTTGATCCACGTATCAAAAGGGGCTGAGCATGAACCTGTCGATTCTGCGACCGGCCGCGCCGGTCATCACCCCGGTTGAAAGCTCGCCGGGTTACTGGAGTGAAGTGTTCGGTCGGGTGCGGCGCGATCCGGTCGCCCTGGTGGTGTCGGCCGTTATCCTTGTCTTGCTGGTCCTCGCGGTGTTCGGCCCTTGGATCGTGCCGGGTGATCCGTTCACCACGTCGATGTTCAAACGTCTCAAGCCAATCGGCACCGAAGGCTTCCCGCTGGGTACTGACGAGCTGGGCCGTGACTTGCTGTCGCGCCTGATGCTGGGCGCGCGCCTGTCGTTGTTCATGGGCATCACGCCGGTGATTTTCGCGTTCTTCATTGGCGGCGCAATCGGCGTGATCGCCGGTTATTTTGGCGGCTGGCTTAACAG
This sequence comes from Pseudomonas sp. CFII64, assembly GCF_000416235.1. Taxonomy (GTDB): domain Bacteria; phylum Pseudomonadota; class Gammaproteobacteria; order Pseudomonadales; family Pseudomonadaceae; genus Aquipseudomonas. The sequence continues at coordinate 319,607 of NZ_ATLO01000010.1, forward strand.
CCTGATCATGCGCACCGTGGACGTGTTTTATGCGTTCCCGTCGGTGTTGCTGGCCATCGCGTTTTCCGGGGCTTTAGGCGCCGGAGTGAACAACGCGCTGATCTCGCTGACCCTGGTGTTCGTGCCGCAAGTGGCGCGGATTGCCGAGTCCGTGACCACCCAGGTGCGCAATCGCGACTACATCGAAGCGGCGCGGGCTTCGGGCGCCGGATCCTTCACCATCATTCGTACCCAAGTGCTGGGCAACGTGCTGGGGCCGATCTTTGTCTTCACCACCGGTTTGATCTCGGTGTCGATGATCCTCGCGTCGGGCCTGTCCTTCCTCGGCCTGGGCGTTACGCCGCCGGAGCCGGAATGGGGCCTGATGCTCAATACCCTGCGCACCGCCATCTATACCCAGCCGCTGGTATCCGCGTTGCCGGGAGCGATGATCTTCATCACCTCGATTTCTTTCAACGTGCTGGCCGACCGCTTGCGGGCGGCCATGGCGATCAGGAGCTGACGATGACCAAGCGCGATATTGGCGGTCCAGCGCAGCCACTGCTGAAAGTGGAAAAACTGGTCAAACACTTCCCGGTCAAAGGCGGCCTGGGCAAACGCAGTGTGGTTCGCGCCGTCGACGGCATCGATTTCGTGGTGCACAAGGGCGAGACGCTCGGTGTAGTCGGCGAATCAGGCTGCGGCAAATCCACCACGGCCCGCTTGTTGATGCAGTTGATCGAACATGACAGCGGCGAACTGGTGTTCGACGCCATGAGCGTGGGTGGACATCAATTGCCCTTGCGTGATTATCGGCGGCAGGTGCAGATGGTGTTCCAGGACAGCTATTCGTCACTGAATCCGCGCCTGACCATGGAACAGTCCGTGGCGTTCGGACCTTCAGTACACGGTGTCAGCCAGCGTGAATCCCTGCAGCGGGCGCGGGATCTTCTGGGTCGCGTGGGGCTTGAGCCAACACGTTTCGCCGGGCGCTATGCTCACGAACTGTCCGGCGGGCAGCGCCAGCGGGTCAACATTGCCCGCGCCCTGGCGGTGGACCCGCGTCTGGTGATTCTCGACGAAGCGGTGTCGGCGCTGGACAAGTCGGTGGAAGCCCAGGTGTTGAACCTGTTGCTTGACCTCAAGGACAGCCTGCAACTGACGTACGTGTTCATCAGCCATGATTTGCACGTGGTGCGCTATTTGTCCGACCGGATCATGGTCATGTACCTGGGGGAAATTGTCGAAGTCGGGCCTGCCGAAGCGCTGTTTTCCGAGGCGCAGCATCCGTACACACAGGCGCTGCTGACCTCCATGCCGTCCATGGACCCGGCCAGACGCACGTTGGTTTCGCCGCTTTCGGGCGACCCACCGAGCCCTATCGATCCGCCGTCCGGCTGCCGTTTCCATACGCGCTGCCCCCATGCTGAAACCATCTGCGGGCAAACCGCGCCGCAACTGACCATGACCGGCACTGAGCATTTTGCCGCGTGCCTGATGGTCCAGCCGGGGGCAGGGCACAGCCAGAGTCCATCGGCGCAGTTGATCTACACAGGAGCCTCGGCATGAGCGAACAACCCATGGTTGCCGTGCGCGACCTCAAGGTCCGTTTCAAACGCGGCGGGCAGACCTTGTCGGCAGTCAACGGCGTCAGCCTGTCGGTCGCACGGGGCGAAGTGCTGGCGCTGATCGGCGAATCCGGCTCCGGTAAAAGCGTGACGTTGCGCGCCCTGATGCGCCTGCATTCCGAACGTTCCACGAGCATCGAAGGGCAGATCGAAATTGCCGGACAGAACCTCATGGCGTTGTCGCGCAGTCAGTTGCAGGCGCTGCGCGGGCCGGTGGCGGCAATGATTTTTCAGGAGCCGCTGTTGGCGCTGGACCCGGTCTACACCATCGGCCAGCAGATCGTCGAAGCGCTGCGTCGTCATCGACCGATGTCCAGGGCCGATGCCCGTGCGGCGGCGTTGGAAGCCTTGCGCAGCGTGCGTATTCCCAGCCCGGAACAGCGTCTGGATGCCTACCCGCACGAAATGTCCGGCGGCATGCGTCAACGGGCAATGATTGCGCTGGCGCTGGCCTGTAAACCACAGATTCTGCTCGCCGACGAACCCACCACCGCGCTGGACGCCACGGTGCAGATCCAGATTCTGATCCTGTTGCGCGAGCTGCAGCAGGCCCTCGGTCTGTCGATCATCTTCGTCACTCACGACATTGGCGCGGCCGTTGAAGTCGCTGATCGGGTCGCCGTCATGTACGGCGGTCGCATCGTCGAGCAGGCACCTTTGGCCGAGCTGCTGGAAAACCCGCAGCACCCGTATACGCAGGTGTTGCTGGGCACGCGGCCCAAGGACGGCCTGCGCAAGGGCGAGCGCTTGATCAGTATTCCCGGTGCGCCGCCGGACCTGGCCAACCTGCCGGCCGGTTGTGCATTCGCCCCCCGTTGCCCGCGCTCCAGCGACCTGTGTCGCAGTGTCGTGCCGGCCATCGAAGACGTCATTCCCGACCATTCAGTGAGCTGCCACCACTGGAATCAGGTCCCCGTTCAACCTCTTTGCGAGTCCCTGTCATGACTGATTCTGCGTTTGCCTTGATGCCATACCCGGCGGTCGAAGTGCCCCGTGCGCCCAGCGGGCCATTGGCCGGATTGACCTTTGCCGCCAAGGACCTGTTCGACGTCGCCGGTTACCCAACGGGCGGCGGCAACCCTCATGTATTGGCGATGTCGGGGATCAAAACCACCACTGCGCCGACTATTCAACGCTTGCTGGATGCGGGTGCCGAGTTGATCGGCAAGGCCCACACCAACGAGATGGCGTTTTCCATGAGCGGCAAGAACGCGCATTACGGCACGCCACGCAACGGCGCGGCCCACGACCGCATTCCCGGGGGCTCATCTTCGGGATCGGCATCGGCGGTTTCCAACGGTTTGTGCGACTTCGCCATGGGCAGCGACACCGGCGGTTCGGTGCGCACCCCCGCCAGTTATTGCGGGTTGTTCGGCTTGCGGCCGAGTCATGGTCGCCTCTCTCTGGAAAATACCCAGGCCCTGTGCGAAAGCATGGACACCGCCGGTTATTTCACCCGCGACGCCAAGGTATTTGGTCTGGTGGGCGAGTGCCTGCTGGGGGAGGATTCCGCGCCTTTGCCGGAACAGCCGCAATTGGTGACCAGTGAGGCGTTGTTCGGGATGTTGCCGGATGCTTCCCTCGACGCTTTGGCGCCAGCCTTGGCGCAAATCGAGGCTGCTTGCGGCCCGCTGGAGCAGCTGCAAGGCGAGCTGCCTTCGCTAACCGATGCTTATTGGGCGTTTCGCTACATTCAGGGCCGCGAAGCGTGGCTGGCGCAGGGAGAGTTCATCGAACAAAACGGCTTGTGCCTCGGTCCCGATGTAGCGGCGCGTTTCGCCTGGTCGAAGGCCGTCACCGACGCGCAATACAACGACGCCTGCGCGTTGCGTGAACGCTTTGCGGCCAGCTGGAACGCACTGCTGGGTGATCGCGTGCTGGTCATGCCGACGGTGCCGGACATCGCGCCGCTGCTCAGCGCCAAGGATGAAGAAATCGAGCAGACCCGGCAGATTTCTCATCACCTGCTGGCCATTTCCGTGCTATGCCGCACCCCGCAGTTGAGCATGCCCCTGGTAAACAAGGATGGAGTGCCGCTGGGCATCTCGCTGATGGGGCCGAGGGGCAGCGATTTGAGCCTGGTCAAACTGGCAGTGAAGATTGCCGGGTAAGAAAAATTCCTGAAGCGCACATGGCCTGTTGGCGCGAGTGGGCAAGCCTCGCTCCTACGGTCCTCAAATGGAGAACACCCATGAACACCCCAATCAGTCCGGATCTTTTCACCACTGACGCGCCGCTGATCAACAGCCAGCGCCTCTGGCAATCACTGATGGATCTCGCGCAACTGGGTGCGACGGTCAAAGGTGGTGTCTGTCGCCTGGCGCTGACCGATCTGGATCGTCAGGCCCGGGATCTGTTCGTCAAGTGGTGCGAAGAGGCCGGCTGCACAGTGACCGTCGATGCAATCGGCAATATTTTCGCGCGCCGGCCCGGCAGCGATTTGCAGCGCGCACCGGTCATGACTGGCAGCCATATCGACACGCAACCCACCGGCGGCAAGTTTGACGGCTGTTTCGGCGTCATGGCCGGACTGGAAGTGATCCGCACCCTGAACGACCTCAGTCTGCAAACCACAGCGCCCATCGAAGTTGTGGTGTGGACCAATGAAGAAGGCTCGCGTTTTCCGCCCTGCATGATGGGCTCCGGAGTGTTTGCCGGTAAGCTCGACCTGGCCGAGACCCTGGCCAAACAGGACGAGCAAGGTCTGGTGGTGGGGGAAGAACTGCGACGTATCGGTTACGCCGGCAGTCGTGCCGTGCTTGGCCATCCCGTGGGCGCGTACTTTGAAGCACACATCGAGCAGGGCCCGATTCTCGAAGATCAGCGCAAGACCATCGGCGTGGTCATGGGCTGCCTGGGCCAGAAATGGTTTGACCTGACGCTCAGCGGCGTCGAGGCCCACGCCGGTCCGACGCCGATGTCATTGCGCAAAGACGCGCTGGTCGGTGCCGCGCATGTGGTCACCGCCGTCAACCGTATCGCCAATGCCAACCAGCCTCACGCCTGCGGGACAGTTGGCTGCCTGAACCTTCATCCGGGCTCGCGCAATGTGATCCCCGGCGAGGTGAAGATGACCATCGATTTCCGGCATCTGCACAGCGACAGATTGCAGGCCATGGTCGACGAGCTGGGCCAGGCCATCGAAGAGGCCTGCGTTGACAATGGCCTGACTTATGAGCTGACGCCCACCGCAGACTTTCCGCCGCTGGATTTCGCCAGCCGCTGCGTTGATGCAGTGCGTGACGGTGCGCAACAGTTGGGCCTGAGCCATATGGACATCGTCAGCGGTGCCGGACATGACGCCATTTTCATCGCCGAACTGGGGCCCGCCGGGATGATTTTTGTGCCGTGCGAAGGCGGCATCAGCCATAACGAAATCGAAAACGCCACGCCGGAAGATCTGGCCGCCGGTTGTGCGGTGCTGCTCCGGGCGATGGTCAGTGCTGCGATGTAGGGTTCGGCGTTTGGTTTAAATCGTAGGAGCGAATTTATTCGCGAAGGCGTCAGCCCTGACACCGCGTTGCGTCAGGTAGATATCGGCCAATCGAACCGGCGCCCTCCCGGATAAATCCGGTCCTACGTTCCTTCAGTCAGCATCGTTGTCATTCACCGTCGGCTAATCACCACTTCCAGGTATTCGCTGGGCACCACCAAAGAAGACTCACCGGCGCGGTTCAGGCGGGTCAGCAACTCGGTCAGGTCGCGCTCCAAGGCCACCGCGCCTTCGGGCGGGAGTGTGGCAAAGGCTTTGTGCACCGGGCCGTACCAGGTGCGGAAGACTTCGATGAAATGCGCCGGCGAGCGGTAACGAAAGTTGAACTCGCGACGCGTCACGTTTATCGCTGCGGCGTTATCGCCAAACAGTTCCTTCAAGTGCTCTTCCACCCCCCACAGCGAAGGTGGTTTGACGCCGGCCGGCGGCGGCAGGTGTTTGCCCAGGGTCTTGAACATTTGCCCGACGAAACCTTCCGGTGTCCAGTTGGCCAGGCCGATGCGTCCGCCGGAACGGCACACCCGGGCCATTTGCGCTGCGGCGCGCGGCTGATCGGGGGTGAACATCACGCCGAAGGTGGATAACACGGCATCGAATGACGCGTCTTCAAAGGGCAGCGCTTCGGCGTCGGCCTCCAGGAAGCTAACGTCGAAATGCTCGGCACGGCTGCGCTCGCGGCCGCGTTCGAGCAGGCCACCAACGTAGTCGGTTGAGGTTACAACGCAGCCACGTCGCGCTGCGGCGAGGGTCGCGTTGCCATTGCCGGCCGCGACGTCGAGGACGCGTTCGTCATAACGAAGGTCGCAGGCTTCGGCCAGCAATTCGCCGACCAGTTGCAGCGTTGTGCCGATCACGGCGTAATCGCCGCTGGCCCACGCTGTCATCTGGCGGCTTTTCAATGCTTGTAGATCGAGTGGTTCACTCATGATCGCGCTTCCTGTCTTGCCAATGCAGGTTTGCCAGACGGGTCGGCAGGGCGCAGACAACCAGGTAACAACGTGAACCTGCAGCGACGGCAATCCGTGCTGACGGAACGATAGACTTAGCCGCTTGAGCCCGGTATTTGGCAAGCGCCTCCAGCCCTGAGGATAGAACACTTGGTGCTAGGCATATAACTGGCGGAGCTAGCGTTACAGCGGGTTCAGTTCAGGCGTGAGGTTACAAAAATCAGGCGCACGGAAGCCAGAGCGATGGCCTCGGCATCACGCTTTATCGTGTCCAGCTGGGTTTGCAGCGTACCGGTTTTATTGGGTTCTATTCTGGCGTCAGCCAAGCGGGTCATTTGATAGAGATGATCAGAGATGTCATGCAGGCTGCCTTGCAATCGACCTATCAGAACAGGCAGCGAGTCCCCGCTTGGCGCCTCCAGGACGGGCGTCTGCTGGGGCATTGGTTCTTCGCTGTCAGCGAGGGAAGGTAAGACGAAGCCGGTCACAACGAAACCGACATCGACTCCTGCAGCGGCAATACGCGCCAGATAGTCCGCCCTCGGTGAGCGTATGCCGTTCTCGTAATTGCCCTGTGCGTTGGTTTCAACGCCACCAATCGCACCGAGCGCGCTTTGCGACAGCTTGAGTCTCAGGCGTTCTTTTTTAAGTCGCTGACCAATCCCAGTCATTTGGAAGTGTTCCTTGCGCACGGTTGCCTGTCAGGTTTATTAAAAATAAATGGAACGATACGCTTAAACTTTCCTCAAATCGCCCCTTTATTAACACGAGATTGTAGGAAAGGTCTTGCTGCGGACGTCCGCGAGCCTCCGGAGGAAGTCGGATGCTGATTAAACAAGGAAGTATATTTTGCCGGTTCAGCAGCAACGGTCCCTGGGGAAGGGACCGCCATGACGCAGGTCGTTGACTTGAATCAGCGTCTCAGAGGCAGCGAGACTGCTGATTCTGCGCCCAGCTTCCAGCGGTTTTGGCGATGACGTCGGCCAGACGGGAAACCGCGCGCTGGTGAGCGAGTACCAGATTTTCCATACCCAGACCGGCAGGCTCGCGAATCACGCTGCTGCACGTCAGGTTTTGCGCCTTGGCACCGGTATTGCGCAAGCCCAGGCTCCATACCACGTCGATCATTGCGTAGCTGCCCGGCACCGATTCGAAGCGGCGAACGTCAGTACGCAATGACAGCACCGGTTGGCCGCTGTCTTTGGGCAAGCCTGCCATGTCTCGGCTGCCAAAGCGTCGCTCCAGCTGACCCGTCAGGGCGTCATGAAACTCATCACCCAGAGGCGAGCCCCAGCGTTCCGCGTCGAGAATGGCCAGGCTGCCATCACCCTGGCGAATCACCAGTGGCGGTTGATCCACCTGCACCGGCATCAGCACCGGCAGCATCTCGAACTGGAAGGGCGCGGCCGCAACCGGTTTTTGCGCCGTGGTCGTGGCCGGTGCAATCAGCGTGTAGTAATGGGTCACCGTGGACGTGCAGGCACTGGTCCCCAGCAAAGCGGCCAACACGAAAAACTTCAGGCGCAGGGTCATTGCTGTGGCTCCAGATCAATTGCACGGGAAGAGGCGGGGGCTTTATATGAGCCTGGCGCGGCATCGCCAGTGCGGCCGCGTATCAAGGCTTCCGGATGACGGCTGAGGAAGTCGGTCAGCACGCGTACCGAGCGGGCGGTACGCTGCACTTCGTCCATGGCCTGGCCGAGCTGCACGCGCGCCGGCGAATCTTCACCCAGGCTGTCGTTGGCGGTATGCAGGGTTTTCTGCGCCTGCTGCAGGGTGCCACGCATTTCCGGCAGGACCGTGCTGTTGACCTGTTTCAGGGTTTTCTGCAATTCGCTCAAGCTGCCGTTGAGGTTGTTCGCCAGTTCGTCGATGGGCAGTTTGCCCAGTTTGTCGACAAAGGCCTGCAGCTGTTCCTGCAATTTGTCGAAGCTGCCCGGAACAGTGGGAATTTCCAGCGGGCGGGCTTTGGGATCAAACACCACTTTGGGAGCCTTGGGTTCGAAGTCCATCGCAATGTAGAGCTGCCCGGTCAGCAGGTTGCCGGTGCGCGCCTGTGCCCGTAATCCTCGAGCCACGAAGCCGCCAAGGATGCGCGCCGATTGTTCGTCCTCGTCACCGGCGCCGCCCATTTTCTCAAGCTTGGCTTGCGCCGCGCCCAGTCGCTTGGGATAGATAACTGCACCGACGATGCCGGGGAAGGTTTGCGTCTGTGGGTCGTAATCCAGATCCACGGAAACCACGCGACCGACATTCACGCCGAGAAAGTCCACCGGTGCGTTGACCACCAATCCGCGCAGCGATTGATCGAAGCGCATGCGGATGTAGCGCGGCTCGCCATCGGGAGGCGCCAGCGCGGTGGCCTGATCGTCGAAAATCCTGAACTCGGCGTTTTCCGCCGCAGGTTTGGCGTCCGGGCTCCAGTTCGGCTCACGGAAGGCAATGCCGCCAGCGACGATCGAGGTCAGCGACTGGGTGGCAATCTTCAGCCCTGCAGCGCCGAGGGTGACATCGACGCCGCTGGCATTCCAGAAACGCGTGTCGGTGCTGACGTACTGATCATTGGGGGTGTTGATGAAAATCTCGATGTCGACGCCTTTGCCGTCCTTTGACAGGTCATAGGACACCACCTGGCCAACCTGGATGCGCCGGTAATAGATAGGCGAGCCAATGTCCAGGGAGCCCAGGTCGTCGGTGTGCAGCTTGAAGCGCTTGCCTTTCTCCCCGAAGGTAACCGGCGGCGGCGTTTCCAGGCCGAGGAAGTCATTCTTGGTTTTTTCCGAACTGCCCGCATCGGCGCCGATGAACGCGCCGGACAACAGGGTATCGACGCCGGAAATACCGTGGGCGCCGATGCGCGGACGCACTACCCAATACTGGCTGTCTTCACGGGTGAACGGGCCAGCGCTGCTGTTGAGTTCAATGGTGGCCAGGATGTGCGTGCGGTCATCGCTCAGGGCGATGTCGCTGACGATGCCAATGACCACGTTCTTGTACTTGACCTGGGTTTTCTTGGCTTCGAGGCCTTCAGCAGTGAGAAAGCTGACGGTGATTTTCGGGCCGACGTTCATCCAGTCATGCAGCGCCATGGACAAGCCTATCAAGCCGGCAACGATTGGCACCAGCCAGACCAGCGAAACACGCACCCGGCGTTTTTTGACCTCGGGCCGAACCGGCGCGGACGGGGAAGGGGGTAGGGCATTGTCAGACATCTTCAACCTCTGCGTCCCAGATAAGCCGGGGATCGAAACTCATGGCGGCGAACATCGTCATCACCACAACCAGACCAAAAAACAGAATACCGATGCGCGGCTCGATGGTGCTGAGCTCTCGGAACTGCACAAGCGCCGCCACCAGGGCAACGACCAATACGTCAAGCATCGACCAGTAGCCGATCAACTCGATAAAACGATAGAGCCGCGACCGCTCCTGCATGGCCCAGGTACTGCGGCGCTGGCAGGTGACCAGCAACAAGCCCAGCACCACGAATTTGATGCACGGCACCACGACGCTGGCGATGAAAATCAGCAGGGCAATGTCCCACGAGCCACCTTCGAAGAATTCGATCACGCCACTCATGATGGTGTTCTGGCTGCTGTTGCCGAACAACGTGGTGTACATCACCGGCAGCAGGTTGGCGGGTATATAGAAAATCAGCCCGGCAATCAGAAAAGCCCAGGTCCGCGCCAGGCTGTTGGGCTTGCGCGCATGTACCGCTGAGTCACAGCGTGGACACACGTGAGTATCGGCCGGGCAGACGTAACCGCAAATATGGCACAGGCACACATTGTGTTCGCTGGCGTAGGGAATCCCGTTCATGACGGCTCGACTCCCAGCTCTGTCCACAGGCGGCGAATGTCTTTGCCGGCGATCAGAATAATCAGGACCATCAACATTGCCATCGCCCACAAGCCAAGGCCCGGATGCACATCGAGCATCCCCGACAGCTTGACGATGGCCACCAGAATTCCCAGCAGACACACTTCCAGCATGCTCCATGGCCGCAGGTGTTCCAGGGCGCGCATACAGGACTTGAAACCCGGAGCGATCACGCCTTTATGGGCATGCACCAGCACCCAGAACAATAAAGTGATCTGCAGCAGCGGGGCGAAGATAATTGCCAGCCCGGCCACCAGGGCAATCAGGGTGATGCGGCCCTGAGCCAGCGCCTCCACCGATTGCCAGAGGGTCACCTGATTGCTCAGACCCTGCATGCTGATGCTGATCACCGGGAAGTAATTGGCAAAGGCAAACAACACCGCCGCGCCGATGGTCAGGGCCAGTAATTGCTCGATGGTCAGGCGATGCGCTCGGCCCAGCACCGCGCCGCAGCGCAGGCACAGAGCGGTTTCGCCACGGGCAAGCGGATGTGACTCATACAGCGAGTCGCAGTGCTCGCAAATGATCAGGTCCGAGGGCTGTTTCGTATCAGGCAAAGTGGGCTCATCTGCGTAAGGGTGACTGGGTGGAAAACTAATCAAACGCGGGGCTGGAAGATACCTTGTCGGCACCCATTCAGCCGAATTAAATCAATACACACTGCGGCCGGTTTGCGCTATTGCATTGACCTCGACGGGCGACCGACGTTCACATGTCACTAAGCCATTATTCACTGCCTGGGGCGACAAATGATGCAGGCCCGCGCTGATTGTCGTCCGAAGCGCTACAGCTGTAGCGGGGCAAGCGCGACAGATTAACTGCCCATCGCAAGCAAGTCATTGAAATAAAAGCCATTTGCACGCGTGGCACACACCTTGCTCTGTTGCTCTCCAGCCGGGACGATCGATCCCGGTCCTAATAAGAACGGAGAGCCTCATGAATCGATTTGGCCAACAACCTCGTCCCGGACCACTCACGGCTCTCGTTGCGGCCGTCGCCCTGGCGATTTCCTGCGCCAGCGGCGCGTTCGCCGCCGAGGCCGCGCAGGTCGATGGTGCACGGATCAGTGCTGCGGACCAGGAACCCGGCAACTGGATGAGCCACGGTCGTACCTACGATGAACAGCGTTTCAGCCCGCTGAACAAAATCAACGATGGCAACGTTGGCAAACTCGGTCTGGCCTGGAGCTACAAACTGGACATCGACCGGGGTGTCGAAGCTACTCCCATCGTCGTCGACGGCGTGATGTACACCACCGGACCGTTCTCCATCGTCTATGCGCTGGATGCGCGTAACGGCAAATTGTTATGGAAATACGATCCGCAATCGGACCGCAGTCGCGCCGGTGAAGCCTGCTGCGATGCCGTGAACCGAGGCGTTGCAGTCTGGGGCGGCAAAGTTTTCGTCGGCGTGCTGGATGGACGCCTGGAAGCCATCGACGCCAAGAGCGGCCAGCGCGTCTGGTCCGTGGACACCCGCACCGATCCCAATCGCAGCATCACTATTACCGGTGCGCCGCGCATCATCAACGGCAAAGTGATCATCGGCAATGGCGGCGCCGAGTATGGCGTACGCGGCTACATCACGGCCTACGACGCCAACACCGGCAAACAGGACTGGCGTTTCTTCACGGTGCCGGGTGACCCGAAACTGCCGCCGGAAAACAAGGCCATGGCAATGGCCGCCAAGACCTGGTTCGGTGACAAGTTCGTCGAACAGGGCGGCGGCGGAACGGTCTGGGACTCGATGTCCTATGACCCGAAACTCAATCTGCTGTACTTCGGCGTCGGCAACGCTTCGTCGTGGAACCCGCGCCTGCGCTCTGAAGGCAAGGGCGATAATTTGTTCCTGTCATCCATCGTCGCGATCAATCCGGACACCGGCGAATACGTCTGGCACTACCAGACCACCCCCGGCGATGCGTGGGATTTCACGGCCACCGCGCACATCATGCTCGCGGACCTGGAAATCGACGGCAAGATGCGCCAGGTCTTGATGCAGTCGCCGAAAAACGGCTTCTTTTACGTCATCGACCGCAAAACCGGCGAGCTGCTTTCGGCCAAGAACATCGTGCCGATCAACTGGGCGACCGGCGTCGACATGAAGACTGGCCGACCCATCGTTGACGAGAAAGCCGCTGTCTATTGGCGTGACCCGGAGAAAAAAGCCTTGCTGGTCCAGCCGGCGTTCTGGGGCGCTCACGACTGGCAGCCGATGTCCTACAACCCGAAAACCGGCCTGGTGTACATCCCGGCGCACATCATGTCAGCGTTATACCAAGACGTGGATGGCGTGCCGCCGCGCAAGAAATTCAAGAGCATGTATCAGCTGCAGGTCAACACCGGAATGATGCCGGAAGATCCTGAGGGCCTGCGCAAACTCGCCGACACCTGGACCGGCAAGCTGATTGCCTGGGACCCGATCAAGCAGGAAGCCCGCTGGGAAGTGCCGTACTCGACGATCTTCAACGGCGGCACGTTGAGCACCGCTGGCAACCTGTTGTTTGAAGGCACGGCTGACGGGCGAGTGGTGGCCTATTCAGCCGACAAAGGCCAAACCTTGTGGGAGCAGCCGGCCAATACCGGCGTGATGGCCGGTCCCGTTACCTATGAAGTGGATGGCGAGCAATACGTGACGTTCATGGCCGGTTGGGGCGGGGCGTTTTCCACCTTTGCCGGGGCCTTGTCCCTGCGCGCCGGGGTCAAGCCCAACGCTCAGGTGCTGACTACAAACTGGGCGGCACGGCGAAACTGCCGGATCTGAAATACAAATACGCCGACCGCAAGGTCGATCCACCGGCGTTCACCGGCACCACCGAACAGGTCGACAAAGGCCGCGCGCTGTTCAACGGCCATTGCGATACCTGCCACGGCATCAACGCCATCAGCGGCGGCGTATTGCCGGACTTGCGCATGCTGAGCAAGGAAAACCACCAGATGTTCCTCGGCATCGTCTATGGCGGTCGCGTCCAGGACGGCATGCCGTCGTTCGCCGAAGAACTCAAGCCGGACGAAGTGGAGCTGGTGCATCAATACATCATCAAACGCTCCCATGACCTGCTCAACGATATGAAGTCGGCGAAGACGGCGGCGAATCAATAAAACCTGAATTGGAACACCGACTGTTGGAGCGAGGCTTGCCCGCGAAGGTAATAACTCAAGCCCGGAAAAACGGGTGAATGTACCGGCCTCTTCGCGGGCAAGCCTCGCTCCAACGGAGTTAGTGCGCTGCAATACCAACAAACAACCGAGACAGAGCAGAGAAACTCACTATGAACGAATCACTGCCCATCTACCAAAGCTACATCGACGGGGCGTTTGCCGCCGGCGATAACCTCATCGAAGTGTTCAACCCGGCCAACGGTCAATTGCTGGGCTCGGTGCCCGAGACCAGCCTGTCGGACGTCGAGCGTGCCATCGCTGCCGCGCGCGCGGCGCAAAAAGGCTGGGCGCGCAAGCCGGCCAATGAACGTGCGGGTTATCTGCATCGCATCGCCAGCAAGGTCCGCGACAACGCCGAGCGTCTGGCGCGGATCATCACGGCCGAGCAAGGCAAGGTGCTCGGCCTGGCCTTGGTCGAGGTCAACTTCACGGCTGACTACCTGGATTACATGGCCGAATGGGGCCGTCGCCTCGAAGGGGAGATTCTCACCAGCGACCGGCCGGGTGAAAACATCTTCGTGTTTCGCAAACCCTTGGGCGTGATTGCCGGGATCCTGCCGTGGAACTTCCCGTTCTTCCTCATCGCACGCAAGCTGGCTCCGGCGCTGATAACCGGTAACACGATTGTCATCAAGCCCAGCGAAGAAACGCCGATCAACTGCTTCGAATTCGCCCGTTTGCTGGCTGAAACCGATCTGCCCAAAGGCGTGGTGAACATTGTCTCGGGCAGAGGCGCCACGGTCGGCAGCGCCCTGAGCAGCCATTCCGGAGTGGACATGGTCAATTTCACCGGCAGCGTGGCGACGGGTTCGCGGATCATGGCCGCTGCGGCGGGCAATATCACCAAGCTCAATCTGGAACTGGGCGGCAAGGCGCCAGCCATTGTTTTGGCCGATGCGGACCTGGGCCTGGCGGTGAGCGCGATTACCGCGTCCCGGGTGATCAACACCGGACAAGTCTGCAACTGCGCCGAGCGGGTTTACGTGCAGCGCAAAGTCGCCGACCAGTTTATCGATCAGGTCAGCGCAGCGATGGCGGCGACGCGTTATGGCGATCCATTGGCCGAAGACAATCTGGACATGGGGCCGTTGATCAATCAGGCGGGGCTGGACAAGGTTGCGCAGATGGTCAAGACCGCCGTGAACGATGGCGCTCAGGTCATCACCGGCGGTTCCGTCGCTGACCGCAGCGGTCAGGGCTTCCACTATCAGCCAACAGTGCTGGCCGGTTGCCAACAAGCGATGGAGATCATGCGCCACGAGATCTTCGGACCGGTGCTGCCGATCCAGATCATCGACGACCTGGATGAAGGCATCGCCTTGGCCAATGACTGCGAGTTTGGCCTGACCTCATCGATCTACACCAAAGACCTCAGCTCGGCGATGCGTGCCTGCAACGAGCTGGACTTCGGTGAAACCTACATCAATCGGGAGAACTTCGAAGCGATGCAGGGCTTCCACGCCGGCGTGCGAAAATCCGGCATCGGCGGCGCGGACGGCAAGCATGGGGTGTATGAATTCACCCATACGCATGTGGTTTATTTGCAGATCTGATCGCTGCTGGTCTGATCAAACCGTTGGAGCGAGGCTTGCTCGCGAAGAACGATGACGCGGTGGGCCTGGCCTGCCGAGGCGCCGGATTCGCGGGCAAGGTGGATCGCCACCCCGGTCGCTCCAACGGATCACATCACCAGATTCGGCTGCACGATCCCGTGTTTCTTCATCTTGCGGTACAGGGTCGAGCGGGCCACGGCGAGTTCTTCGGCCACGGCGGTAATGTTCCATTGATGCCGTTTGAATGCTTCCATCAGGCGCTGGCCCTCATCACCGGCGACCTGACTTGCCAGACCCTGGCTCAGCGGCAACGCTGGTCTGGCCGTGGTTTCATGACTGCGTGGCTGCAACACTTCCACTGGCAAGCAGGCGCAGTCGATGTATCCGTCGTCTGCCAAGGCCAGGGCGTAGCGCAACACATTGATCAATTGGCGGATATTGCCGGGCCAAGAGAACTGGCGCAGCAGGTTTCTCGCCTGTGCATCGATTCTGCACGCTTCGCCGCCCGCGAGATCAGTCAACACGTCGTCGATCAGGCGGTCGATGTCACGCCGCTCACGCAGGGCCGGCAGGCGCAAGGTCATACCGCTGAGGCGATAGAACAGGTCTTCCCTGAACACTTTGGTGTCGATCATTGCCGACAAATCCTGGTGCGTGGCCGACACCACCTGAATATCCAGCGCAATCGGTGCGTCGGCGCCCAGCGGTGAAATCTCCCGCTCGGCCAGCACCCGCAGCAAGCGGGTTTGCAGATGCGCGGGCATGTCGCCGATCTCGTCGAGGAACAACGTGCCGCCATTGGCCAGTTCCAGCTTGCCCTTCATGCCTTTCTTGCTGGCTCCGGTAAAGCTGCCGCTGCGATAGCCAAACAGTTCGCTTTCGATGAGGGTTTCCGGGATCGCCGCGCAGTTCAGCGCAACGAAAGGGCCCGCGTGTCGCGAGCTCGCGTGGTGAATCGCCCTGGCGAAGGCTTCCTTGCCGGTGCCGGTTTCACCATTGATCAAAATAGGCAGGTCTTTATCCAGCAGCTTGTGCAGCCGGGCGACGCTTTGCTGCAATCCTGGATCATCGCCGCTGAGGCGCTCCAGCGTCGGCGGATGTTGCACGCCGCGAGCGCTGGCCGGTTTTTCCGGTTTCGCCGGGGCGCGCAGCTGGGCCGGCATGCGCAGCCCGACCTCCAGCTGGCCTTTGCCAGTATTGAGCCGCACCCCGTTGGCGCCGCCGTTGCACAGGCGCAGCAGTTCTTCGACGCTGTGCACCGGCAGCAGGTCCTTGAGGGCGCGGCCCAACAGCGGCCCGCTGTGTGTGGACTCATATTCGACGAACGCGGCGCGATTGGCGCCGATCACCCGGCCTTGCTCGTCAAGGGCCAGCAGTTGCTCATTGGCCAGATCGCTGAACGCTTCGCAGGGTTTGATCATCAGGCTCAGGGTATTGCGATGGCTGTGCCTGAAGTACGCATTCTCGATCAGTCGGGCGTACATGATGACCAATTGCAGGGTCAGGTATTGCGCCTCCTTGGGACCGCCGCTGTTCAGGCACGACGCATTGAGACAGCCGCGCAGCTTGCCCAGCGAATCGAAAATCGGTGACACCGAGCAGCTCAAGCGGTCGTTGGCACGCAGGAAGTGCTCATCGCGGTGAATGATCAATGGCGTGCGCGCGGCGATGCCGGTGCCGATGCCGTTGGTGCCCACCAGCGCCTCATCCCAGCGTGCGCCGATCACCAGGCCGGATTCCGCGTAGGCGCTGGCCCCCGGCGGCACGCGCGAGTCAAGCGTGATGCCGTGTTCGTCGCTGAGCAGCACCGCGAAACCAGCCTTGCCGACCCGTTCGGCCAGCCCGCTGACGCCCTGGCCGGCGATGGACAGGTAATCCTGATTGAAGGCCTGATGCCGATGGATTTCCGCTGCGCTGAGCATGACCTTGGTCACGCGGCCCGCAGGTTGCAAGCCATGCTCGATGACGCTGCGATACCACGACTGGACGATCAGGCCATCGGCAGGCAGGTTGCGATCAGGGAAATAATCACCGATGAACGCGCTCAGGTCGACGGGGCGGGGCAGGCTCGGTTGCAAGGACATGAAGACTCCGAATGCGGCTCCGCCAGACAGTGCGCGAAACGCATGATTATTGTTGTCGTTCTGGAGCAGAACAGGCTGCGGCTGATTGCTCAGTCATTCAGACTCTAGTCTTTTGTAACAAATACCGCTGGTTACAAAAAATATTTTTGTCTTTTCCATGGACTTGAAAACAGAGCAATAGTTGTACCGCCAAACGGGCGAAAGAGAGAAAGCGTCTGCGCCGGGCTTGACGCGCGGTCAGGAAAAAGTCGTGTCTGGGGCGAGTGACCCAAGGCTGCAACAGGTGTAGCGCGCGGCCCGGGACGGGTGTCGCGAAGGCCGGGCCAGAGCCTCGGAACCTCAGCTTGCAGCCTGGGTTGCGACGTGTATAACTGGTTTGCCGGGCTGTTCCGGCGCAACTCTGGAGATTCGTCTATGTGGACCAAACCTGCATTCACCGATCTGCGCATCGGCTTCGAAGTCACCATGTACTTCGCCAGCCGCTGATCAGTCATCTGAGTCGCCAGGCTTCGTCAGTATCGTGCTGGCGAGGCCTTTTTTATTTGAAGACCCAAGGTCCTACAACTTCGCCCAAAACTCCTCGGCGAAGTCACTCAGCCGGGCGATGGGGCGAAACAGGCGGATTTGCACCGGGATGTCCCAATGCTCATCAAGTGCCCGCTGCAGCTTGCCGGCGCTGACTTCGGCATCAGCCAATGTGCGTGGCAGCCAGGCGAAGCCTTTGCCTTCCAGTGCCATCGACAGCAGGACCGCCGCGAGGTGTGAACTGAAGATCATATTCAGTTGCGGCGGGCGGGTTTCGCCGAGCAGCCGCGCCGCCACGATTCGGCCCAGACCGGATTCGGACGTGTACGCCAGGTGCGGCAACGAACTACCGCTTTGACCCGAATCAGCCTCAGCCGCCTGCAACGGCAGCAACACATCACTGCCGACCACTTTGGACTGGAACTGACCCACCGCGAAGCGCGGAGGCGCGTCAGGAAAGTGATGGCAAAGTAAAAACTGCACCTGGCCCTGCAGCAGCATCTGTTCGCAGACCGTCATGCTGTCCGACAGCAGCCGGACCGCCTCGATAGGCCCACCGCGCTCGGCGGCGCGCACCCAGGCCGGGAAAAAGGTGAACGACAGCGAGTGCGTGGCCGCGAAGTGCAGGGTGCGCTCCTGCTTGCCGGCGACTTCGCGGGTGTCTTGGCGCATCTGATGCAGGCGTCGGGTCATTTCCTGCGCGCTTGCCAGCATGTGCTTGCCCGCATCGGTCAGCGTCGCGCCATGGGTCGTGCGGACGAACAGATCGACGCCGACCCAGTTTTCCAGCGAGCGTATGCGCCGACTGAATGCCGGTTGTGTGACGTGGCGCAACTCGGCGGCGCGGGAAAAGTTACCGCTCTCCGCCAGCGCGCTGAAATCTTCCAGCCAGACCAATTCCATCAGTAGTGATGCCGTTCGTGCATGAGGTGCCCAGCTTTTAGCATTGGCCGCGTCGAATCGTCCAGTTCTAGAGTGGCCGGGCAAACATAACAATACAGCCGCAAAGAGGAGTCGCCCCATGCGCATCGTCGACATTCGCGAGAAGACCGTTTCCATCGCATCGCCCATTGCCAACGCCTACATCGATTTTTCGAAAATGACCTGCTCGGTCGTAGCAGTCATCACTGACGTCATTCGCGATGGCAAGCCAGTGATCGGTTACGGCTTCAACTCCAACGGTCGCTACGGCCAGGGCGCCTTGATGCGCGACCGCTTCCTGGCCCGTGTGCTGGAAGCTGATCCGGAAACCCTGATCGACAAGGAACATGACAACCTTGATCCGTTCGCCATCTGGAAAGCCCTGATGACCAACGAGAAGCCAGGCGGCCACGGTGAGCGCTCGGTAGCAGTCGGCACCATCGACATGGCGGTCTGGGATGCCGTGGCGAAAATCGAAGGCAAACCGCTGTACCGCTTGCTGGCTGATCGCTATCGCAATGGCGTGGCCGATGACAAGGTCTGGGTCTACGCGGCGGGCGGTTATTACTATCCCGGCAAGGACCAGACCAAGCTCAAGGCCGAAATGCAGAGCTATCTGGATCGCGGCTACGACGTGGTGAAGATGAAAATCGGCGCTGTGCCGCTGGACGAAGACCTGCGTCGCATCGAGGCGGTGCTGGAAGTGGTCGGTGACGGTCAGCGCCTGGCGGTGGACGCCAATGGCCGCTTTGACCTGAAGACGTCGATTGCCTATGCCGAGGCGATCAAGCCTTACAACCTGTTCTGGTACGAAGAAGCCGGCGATCCGCTGGACTACGCCCTGCAAGCCGAACTGGCCAATCATTACGACTTGCCGATGGCCACTGGCGAAAACCTGTTCTCCCATCAGGACGCACGCAATCTGCTGCGCCATGGTGGCATGCGTCCTGACCGCGATTTCCTGCAGTTTGACTGCGCGCTGTCCTACGGGCTGGTTGAATACCTGCGCACCCTGGACGTCATGACCGAGCTGGGTTGGTCATCGCGGCGCGTCGTCCCTCACGGCGGGCATCAGATGTCCCTGAACATTGCCGCCGGCCTGCATCTGGGCGGTAACGAATCCTATCCGGACGTCTTCCAGCCTTTCGGTGGGTTCGCCGACGGCATCAAGGTCGAGAACAGCTATGTCGGCCTGCCAGACATTCCAGGTGTGGGCTTCGAAGCCAAATCCGCGCTGTATGCCGTGATGCGCGAGCTGGGCGAGCGGGCGTGATTTCGGGGCAACCCGCCTATCCAACTGATTAAACGCATTTTTTGTTGGAGCGAGGCTTGCCCGCGAATCGTAGTTCCAGGCGACACGTTTATCGCTTGAGCCGACGTCTTCGCGGGCAAGCCTCGCTCTAACGGGGTTTGGTCGGTTAGCAATAACATTTTCAAAAGCTCCTCCCTCATACAACAACAAAAGTGAGGCACTTCATGGAACAGGTTTCGACACGTTGGTACAGCCAACTGTATGTACAAGTGCTGATCGGCATCGTCATTGGTGGCGCGATCGGCTTTTTTCTTCCGGATATCGGCGCAAAGTTGCAACCCTTGGCCGACGGTTTCATCAAGCTGATCAAAATGCTCCTGGCGCCAATCATTTTCGGCACCGTGGTGGTCGGCATCGCCAAGATGGGCAGCGTCAAGGAAGTCGGACGCATCGGTGCCAAAGCGCTGATCTACTTCGAGGTGTTATCGACGCTGGCGCTGGTAATTGGCCTGGTGGTGGTGAACATTCTCAAGCCCGGCGTCGGCATGAACATCGACGTCAACACCATCAACGGTTCCGCCATCAACACCTATACCCAGGCTGCTGCGGCGCAGGGCGGGATTGTCGAGTTTTTCCTGAATATCATTCCGACCACGCTGTTCGACGCCTTCGCCAAAGGCGCCATGCTGCAAGTGATCCTGGTCTCGGTACTGATGGGCGTTGCGCTGGTTCAGATCGGCGCGCCGGCCAAGCCGCTGGTCAATATCATCGACATGCTGCTGCAAAGCCTGTTCCGGATTGTCGCGATGGTCATGCGTCTGGCGCCGTTGGGCGCGGGTGCCGGCATGGCATTTACCATCGGTAAGTACGGGATCGGTACATTGCTGTCCCTGGGCCAGTTGCTGGTAGCGTTGTATGCGACGACGCTGATCTTCATCGTGGTGATTCTGGGCAGCGTCGCGCGTTGGTCAGGCTTGCCGTTGATGCAATTCCTGCGCTATTTCAAGGATGAAATTCTCGTCACGTTGGGCACCTGTTCCACCGAAGCCGTGCTTCCGCGAATGATGGTCAAGCTGGAGAAACTCGGCTGCGAGAAATCGGTCGTCGGCATGGTGCTGCCCACGGGTTACACCTTCAACTCCGACGGCACCTGCATCTATCTGACCATGGCCGCGATTTTCGTCGCGCAAGCGACCAATACCCCGCTGACGATGTGGGATCAGATGGTGGTGCTGGGCGTGCTGCTGCTGACGTCGAAAGGTTCGGCTGGGGTTGCGGGTGCGGGTTTCGTGACGCTGGCGGCGACTTTGACAGTCATCCACGACATCCCGCTGATCGGGCTGGTGTTGCTGCTGGGCGTCGACCGCTTCCTCAACGAAGCCAGGGCGGTGACCAACCTGATCGGCAACGGGATCGGCACCATCGCCATCGCCAAGTGGGATGGATCCTTCGATCAGGCCCAGGCCATGCGGGAAATCGCAGCCATGAAAAGCGGCAAGGCAGCAACTTCGGTCGTCATACCGGACCCCGTCGTTCAACGATCCATCGACAAGGCCGTTTGAACCCGGCTGACTCGATCTAGAGTCCGCCCGGCTTGGCCCGCTGCATCAGGAAACTGAGCAAGGTGCGGGCTGAAGCCGGGACGTTCAGGTCGTCGAAGATGATGCAAATCGGGCTGGATTCGTCTTCGATGGTGATTTCGTACTGCTTCAGATCCCTGGCTTGATCCGAAACGAAGCTACAGGACTGGTTCAAACCGCTGTCCCGGACCAGTTGCCGGAGCTGCTCGGCCTCGGGTTGCTCAAGGCTTGCGGTGTTCACCTCGCAGCTTTTGATGGCTCCGACAATGCCACCTGACTGTACGAAACAGATTTTCATCATCGCGCTCCCGTAAATGTTCGAGGGGGTCGGGCAGGGCAGGTCAGACCGCGATCCCGACTTTCTTCCACGCCGCCTTGACCGCTTTTTTCGCCGCAGCGCCGTAGCGTTTGTGCCCGGCGACTTGCACCGTGATCCTCGCGCAGTCGTCAAACTGGCTGGAGCTGTGCAATTGCAGCATGGTTTCGTACCAGATCCTGCCCGCCACTTCCCACGCATTGCCCCCCAGCGCCTTGGCCGTCAAGACAAAGGCCCGATTGGGAATCCCCGAATTGATGTGCACGCCGCCGTTATCCTTTGGCCCGGTATAAAGCCCGGCCATGGTGGCTGGCTGTGGATCATCGCCCAGTTCCGGATCGTTGGCATAGGCCGTGCCTGGGTACTCCATGTCGCGAATGCCGCGACGGGTGGGCGCTGGTACCAGCAACTCCTTGCCGACCACCCAACTCGCCTCTTCAACGGCGGTGCCTTCTTTCCATTGCCGGATCAGCACGCCGAACACATCGGCGAAATGCTCGTTCAGCGCGCCGGATTGTCCCTGATAGGTCAGGTTGCTGGTGAACGATTGCACACCGTGGGTCAGCTCATGACCAATGACCTCCAGACTGCCGGTGAAACGTTTGAACACGATGCCATCGCCGTCGCCATAGGCCATTTGCTGGCCATTCCAGAAGGCGTTATTCATCGGCACGAATTCGCCCTGGAAATCCACCTCCGCGACGTGGGCGGTGGAAATCAGCGTCATGCCATTGCCGTCCAGCGAATTGCGCTGAAACAACTGCTCATAGAAATCGTAGACGTCGCCAGAGCCATCGTAGGCTTCGTCAACAGCGGCGTCGCCGGTGGCTTTCTGGTTTTCGGCGCGGGCCAGGGTGCCCGGCAGGGAATTGGTGCCCTTGGCGTCATAGATCAACCGGTTTTTCTTGCCGTCGGGGGATTTTTGCGCAAGCAGGGTCGGCATCGCCTGCGCTGACGTGCGGAACGCGACGAACGCAGCGCCGCTGGCCAGGTTGGTGATTGCCAGCGCCCTGACACGCTCCTGGGGCGACTGAGCCATGTGTTCCAGGATGTATGGCGGAATGAAGCAATGGATGGAATGTCGAGTGCACATGCGCAAAATCCCCTTGCCCGGATCGGATAAACCAGTTTGGCAACGTCAGGTCTGCTGATGTTCCGACCGTTGGCCGGGTTCGGCGAGATATAAACAACGAACGGGTGGTTTGCATGTCAAAACAGTTCACTCCATCAAAAGAGACACCCGAATGGATATGCCTCACAAGACGTTTTCCAACGTTTATCGTGGGCAGGTGATCGAAGTTCTGGTTGTTTGCCCTTTGGGCGTCAAGGAAGTCGCTGAATTCATCATTCACGTCACGGTCACGATGGCGTGTCAGACGGCCATGCCGACTGTCATCTGTCGGCTGGGCTACGAGTCTGTCGATGAGGCCCGGCATGCGGGTGTCGTCGTCGGTCAGAATCTTATTGATACACTCATCTGTTGACTGCACGGCCATTCTGGACTTTTGACGCCTCGCTGCCGGTGACAGGGTGATAAACTCCGGTCACTTCAGACGAGGAGCAAGCAGACGTGCGCAAGATGGCAATAGTGATCGCAGTTCTGGCCCTGACCGGCTGTGATGTCAGCAAAACCCCGCCGCAGCCCCCCAAAGTTCAAGCGGCTCAAACCGAGCAAACTGCGCCAGGCACTGCGGCGCAATGGAACATCCAGATGAACACCCGAGAGGCCGTGAGCGATACCAGTGCCTGGCTACTGGAACGCAGCTACGCGCCATTCCTGGCAACCATCGACGGCAAGCAGCAAATGCTGCTCGGCCCCTACAAAACCGAGCAGGAGGCCCAGGAACAGCTGGCGCTGTTGCAGGCCAAGATTACCAAGTCCCACCGTTTCGCCGCTCCGGTGGTGATCAAGCGCGTCCAATGATCGGTTCATGGCCGATCTGCGACAAATGAACCGCGACACTCAACCGCTGCTGTGCCACCCTCGGTTTACGCGCTCGAATCAATCGACGCGTGAATCCGGGAAACGCTTTTATGGACGAAATTCAACGGTTGGGCGAGTTGCTGAGCGCCAATCAACGCAATGAAGAGCAAAAGCATCAGCAGTTCCACACTGGTCTCGCGCAATGGGAGGCCAGTATCGCAGCGCTGTACCGGCAGATCGAAGCCTGGTTGAAACCTTTGATCGACAGCGGCCAGATCACTGTGGAATACGAACCACATCTGGCGCAGAGCAAAGGTTATCCCGACGAAAACTCCCCGTTCCGTACCCAACGCATGACACTGACCATCGCAGGACGTCAGGTTGCGTTCATTCCGGATGCCATGGGTGCCAAAGGTCTGGTGTCGATTGCTGCTACAGGTTTGAGTGTGCATGCCCAGGAAGTGGTGACACTGAGCTGTCAGGACCCTGCGCAGGGTACCCAGTGGCTGGAGAAAAAGCGGATCGGCGTGAAAGAGTCGGATGCCCAGCCGTTTACTGCGGATTATTTCGCCAAGCAGTTGCAGGCGTTGGTGCCGTTGCATAGCTGATCGATTGTTGCAGGAGCCAACGTGTTGGCGAGGCGGTGATCCTTTGTTACCAGGAACATCGCCTCGCGAATGAATTCGCTCCTACGGATTTGCGCAGATTCAGTGTTCGCCAATGCGGATCGAACACAGGTCAATCAGTCGCGACGGCCCAGCAACAGACCTACCACCAGGCCGAAACCTGCGGAGATCGCGACGGTCTGCCATGGGTGGCCACCGATATAAGTCTCGGTCGCTTCAACCACCGGCTTGGTGCGTTCACGCACGTTGGACACCGAGTCCAGTGCCTGCTTGAGCTTCAGGCTCAGCTGCGCGCGCAGGGTTTCTGCGTCTTCGCCAACCAGTGCTGCGCTGTCCTTGAGCAATTTGTCGGATTCTTCGATCAGCGCCTGAAGTTCGCTGAAAGCCTGATCCTTGATTTGCTCAGCAGTGTTTTGGGCAGCAGTTTTACGAGCCATGATGATTTCCTTCCAATTGATGACAACAGTGAGCAATGGAGTCTTGAGCCTACGGAAAAGTTGCAGCGGTTTGTATGACGTATCGCAATTCGCCCGTCGAATTTGCCCAGAAACTATCCTTGACGGGTGTAAGATGCAGCCGGTTTTTAGTCACAGGTGACCGTTATGAGTTTCAATCTGGCCAACCGGCCTCTGCCTGAGCGCGCTGCACTCGAAGATGAAAAATCCCGTCTATTCGATTTGTGGCAAAGCAATCTGGGCAAGGCCAAAAGCGACGCCGCACGTCTGTTCGGCGAACGCTCCAAACGCAAGGGCAAGTGGTCTGAGTGGGTGCGTTCGGAGCTGGACACCATGAGCCCGCCGGAATACGCCAATATGGTTCGCAGTGAAGTGAATCGCCTGGTAGCTACCAGCAAATAAGCCCGAATGTCGGCGTTGTCTGGCGGCTTACCAGCTGCCGTCGGCCGCGTGCGGCAGGTTGAGCGTGCCGCTGTCACTGAAACGCAGGGTGCCAAATACGCCGCCAGCCAATTTGCCCCGCAGCGTATACGGCAGGTTGTTCAGGCTCTGGGTTTGCGTCAGGCCCACCGCCTGGCGCAATGCGGCGAAGGCGGAAACGCTGACCGGAACCACCAGCACGGCTTCGGAAAAACGTCCGATAGTACCTTGCTGATCGCTGACTCCCGACGCCAGCAGCTTGCCGTTGACGTCCAGGTCCAGCGCGACGCCGCTGTACTCGATAGCCGTCTCGTTGGGGTTTTGCAGGCGCAACTTGACCGCCATGCGCACTTCAAGGCCTTGCCCCGGCAAGGGCTCGATACCCACCACGTTGATATTGAGCGGGTCGCGATTGGGAAACAGCGCGCATGCCGAGGCACTCAGCAGTAAAAGGCTGATCAGCACGGTACGAAAGGGGCGTAAGGGCATCCGGATGACTCCAAGGGTGACAAACAAGCGACGTTGCGTTATCCCGTCAGACCGCAATTGCCCAGAGAGATTCGTTTTCCGCAGGTATGGGCCGTATGCTGCGCAGATCGTAGCCTGGCGATCCCTGGATGGATAACCTCAAAACCGCTCATGCATCTGCGCCTGCCGTGATTGAAAAAGACACTATCGCCATTGAACTGGTGCGCGAGGCATTGCTGGAATGCGGCCTGACGGCCCAGGCTCGGTCGTGCTTGCTGGACACCGTTGGTATCGCTGCGGATCTGCTCGCCAGCTCAGGTTCACGAGTCCCGGCCGCCGCCTATGCAGCGTTATGGCGAGCGCTGGCGCAGGCTTGTGACGATGAGTTTTTCGGCATGGACGCCAGACGTCTACGCCAGGGTAGCCTGGAGTTCCTGTGTCGCTCATCCATGGCCCAGCCCACCGTCGCCGCCGGGCTTGAGTCGGGCTTGAGTTTCCTGTCGCTGATGCTGGAGCGGTTCGGCGCTCGTTTGATCCGCCAGCACAGCGTGGCAGAAATCGTCCTTGATGAAGGCGACAGCGCGCAGGGCAGGGCATTCAGCTACTTCACTTACTGGATGATCGTGCACGGCGTGGCCTGCTGGTTGAGCGGACGACGTATTCCTATCCTCGCCATCGAATTGCGCTGTGCGGCGCCGGCCTTCATCGACGACTACAAGGTGATGTTCGGTGAGAACCTGCGTTTTGAACGGCCTTGTTCGCGAATGATCTTTGCCGCCGATTGCCTGGACTTGCCGATCAAGCGCTCGCCTGCCGAGTTGCAGCGATTCCTGGCTGCGGCGCCGGCCAATATTCTGGTCAAATATCGCGACCCGCAAAGTCTGGCTATCCGGATTCGCCATGACTTGCACGCGCTGCCCGCCGAGCAATGGCCGGACACTGAAGCGCTGGCGAGAAACCTGAGCATGTCCGCTTCGACCCTGCGTCGTCGTCTCGCGGACGAGGGCCACAGCTATCAAGGGCTCAAGGACAGCGTACGTAAGGAGTTGGCCATTCATTGGCTAGGCGAAGCAACATTGAGCTTCGCCTCCATCGCCACGCGCCTGGGCTTTGCCGACACCAGTTCGTTCTACAAAGCCTTCCGCAAATGGACCGGGTCCAATCCCGGTCACTACCGCAGCGTGATGCTGGGATCTGAAGCCATTGCCAGCATTGACCAAACCGGTCATCCAGACTGAACGCTTTGACCATTGCCTGCGCCTGCGGACAGCGCGACTATTTCGTTTATTCCAAGAATAAAATCGAGATAGCGAGGTTCCATGGACATTCAAGACAAGGCATTCATCGTCAGCGGCGGCGCATCCGGACTGGGTGCGGCCACCGCGCAGATGCTGATCGAGGCGGGCGCGCGAGTGATGCTGGTGGACCTCAATGCCGAGGCGCTGGCTGCGCAACGTGAAAAGCTCGGCGCGCGCGCTCATGCGGTGGTCACCGACGTCAGCCGGGAAGACTCGGCCCAGGCCGCCGTGGCTGCAGCGGTGGCGGCGTTCGGTGAAGTGCACGGGCTTGTCAACTGCGCCGGAATTGTCGGCGCGCAAAAAATCCTTGGCAAGGAAGGCGTCCATGACCTGGACAGCTTTCGCCGGGTCATCGACGTCAACCTGATCGGCAGTTTCAATCTGCTGCGCCTGGCTTCGGCGGTCATTGCCGATAGCACGGTGAACGCGGGCGGCGAGCGCGGCGTGATCATCAATACCGCATCCGTGGCGGCCTATGACGGCCAGATCGGTCAGGCAGCCTACGCGGCGTCCAAGGGCGCAATCGTCAGCATGACGCTTCCAGCCGCCCGGGAGCTGGCGCGCTTCGGTATTCGCGTCATGACCATTGCCCCCGGCATTTTCGAAACGCCGATGATGGCCGGCATGACCGCGCAAGTGCGCGATTCCCTGGCTGCGGGCGTGCCATTCCCGCCACGTCTGGGCAAGCCGGACGAATACGCCGCGCTGGTGCGGCACATCATCGAAAATCCCATGCTCAACGGCGAAGTCATCCGCCTCGATGGCGCGTTGCGCATGGCCGCCAAATGAGCACTCAGACTCAGGAGCTTGATCATGACTATTGATAATCCCGCAACTCGTGATGATCCGGTGGTGATCGTCAGTGCGGTCCGCACGCCCATGGGCGGCTTTCAGGGTGATCTGAAAAGCCTGACGGCTCCGCAACTGGGCGCTGTGGCCATTCGTGCGGCGGTTGAACGCGCCGGGCTGGCATCGGCGGATGTCCAGCAGGTGCTGTTTGGTTGTGTGCTGTCAGCCGGGATCGGCCAGGCACCTGCGCGACAAGCCGCGTTGGGGGCCGGTCTGCCGACGTCGACCCTGTGCACTACCTTGAACAAAATGTGCGGCTCCGGCATGCAGGCGGCCATTCTCGGCCATGACATGCTGTTGGCCGGCAGCGCCGAGGTCATCGTTGCCGGCGGCATGGAAAGCATGTCCAACGCACCGTATTTGCTGGATCGCGCCCGCAGCGGTTATCGCATGGGGCATGGTCAGGTGCTTGATCATATGTTCTACGACGGGCTGGAAGATGCTTATGAGCGCGGTCGGCTGATGGGCACTTTTGCCGAAGACTGCGCCGAGGCCAACGGCATCAGCCGTGAAGCTCAGGACTCATTCGCCATCGCCTCGTTGACTCGCGCCCAGGCGGCTGCCGATAACGGTTATTTCAGCGCGGAAATCGTCCCGTTGCAGGTAACGGCAGGCAAGGAACAGCGGGAAATCAGCCAGGACGAACAACCGCCCAAAGCCCGTCCGGACAAGATTCCAACGCTTAAACCAGCGTTTCGCCCTAGCGGCAGTGTCACGGCGGCCAATTCCAGCTCGATCTCCGACGGCGCCGCGGCATTGCTGTTGATGCGCCGCTCCGAGGCGCAACGTCGTGGTTTGCAGCCGTTGGCCGTGATCCATGGTCATGCGGCGTTTGCCGACGAACCGGGGCTGTTCACCACCGCACCGATTGGTGCCATCAAGGCATTGCTCAGCCGGACCGGGTGGTCATTGCACGACGTCGACCTTTTCGAAATCAACGAAGCCTTCGCAGTGGTCACGCTGGTGGCCATGAATCAACTGGAGTTGCCTCACGACAAGGTCAATGTGCACGGCGGCGCGTGTGCGCTGGGTCACCCCATTGGCGCGTCCGGTGCGCGCATTCTGGTCACGCTGATCAACGCCTTGAAACAACGGGGTTTGAAGCGCGGCGTGGCGGCAATCTGCATCGGTGGCGGTGAGGCGACGGCAATGGCTATTGAGGTTATATAGTTTATATAAATCATTAACTTATGAGATGTATTTGAAGTTATATGTGTGATCAATCCTGTTTTGGTGAAATGGATATATATCAATGACCTATGAAACTATTTTAATTGAGGTTCAAGGAAAGGTCGGTTTGATTACCTTGAACCGGCCCAACGCGCTGAACGCCCTCAATGCACAGCTGATCAATGAGTTGAACCACGCGCTGGATGCGCTCGACACTGATCGCAATATCGGCTGCATCGTGCTGACCGGGTCCAGCAAAGCCTTTGCCGCAGGCGCAGACATCAAGGAAATGGCTGACCTGACCTATCCGCAAATCTACCTCGATGATCTGTTCGCGCAGAGCGACCGGGTCGCGAACCGGCGCACGCCGATGATTGCCGCAGTGGCAGGCTTTGCCTTGGGCGGGGGCTGCGAGCTGGCATTGATGTGCGATTTCATCCTGGCCGCAGACAACGCGCGGTTTGGTCAGCCGGAAATCAAACTCGGCGTATTGCCGGGCATGGGCGGCACCCAGCGCCTGACCCGTGCGGTCGGCAAGGCCAAGGCCTTGGAAATGTGCCTGACCGGACGCCTGATCGATGCCGAGGAGGCCGAGCGAGCCGGACTTGTGGCGCGCATCGTGCCTGCCGGGCAGTTGTTGGACGAGGCCCTCAAGGTGGCGAACTCAATCGCCGAAAAATCCTTGCCGATAGCGATGATGGTCAAGGAAAGCGTCAATCGGGCGTTTGAAGTGAGCCTCGCCGAAGGCATTCGTTTCGAGCGCCGAGTGTTCCACGCGGCATTCGCTACCGAGGATCAGAAGGAAGGCATGGCAGCCTTTATCGAGAAGCGTGAGCCGCAATTCAACGGACGCTAACGCGAAGCCGGGGGCTTGTCAGTCCAGCTCCATGAATGCGCGTAGCTGCTGCTCGTTCCAGTTCCGCGCAAAGTAGTCCTGCAACGTGAAGCAGTCGTCGGGATGCACCAGGCACAGGTGCTTCGGGCTTCTGCGGTAGCGGGCGGCAAGCTCGCGCATCTGGGCACAGCTCAGCCCGAGATAGCCGCGCTCGTCGGTTCTGCCCTCATAGAGAAAATGCCGGGGTTCCAGGCGCGGCAAGTGCGCCAGCCCTGGGGTCTCCATGAACACGATGTACCAGATTCGGTTTGCCAGCGGCGCGCCTTGCAAGCCGGGATGTTCGGTCAAGCGCAGATCGTCTTCCCAGCGCAGCGTGGTTGGCGGCCCGGCGGGGGCCATTGTCGGTAACGTACAGGCTTGCAAGGTGAGCGTGCGCGGGCCAGTGATGGTGATTCCAGCACTACTCAGCTCGAAACTCGCCTTGGCAGTGCTTAAACGTAAGTCTTCCCTGGCTTCGAAATATAAATCGTTCACATTATTCAAATGAATATTCTCATGCAGGTTTTTGAGAATGGAGCCATTCAAACGAATTGTTTTTTCTGGGCATTCGGCAACCTCAGATGCCGTTCGACGTTCCAGCATGCCGCAAATAACCGGTCGCTCAGGATCGTTGTCGAAATGCCGCACCAGCAACCGATCTCCAGCGGTCAGTGCGTTGACCGAGACATCGGCGAGATCCGGGAGGTCTGCCAGGGCCCAGGCGGTGTGTTCGTCCGGTGAGGATGGCGCATTCTGCCAGTCGTAACGTACCGGGACTCGCCATGCAGCATGGGTTCTGATGAACCCGGCCACATCAGCCATCAATGTCACCTGCTGATGACCGCGTATGCCGGGTTTGCGATGGGTGCAGGACGGGCGAAATGGCATGGCCCAAGGCAGCACGCAATAGCCGGTGCGATAGCCGTGATCGAATGTCTCAAACTCATGCAGCCTCGACAGTTGATCGATCCACGACGCTGATTCTTCGTCCGCTGCGCCAACAGCCGCGCCGAGAATTGCGGCCATGTCGTGAGGGTCGCAGCCCTCCAGGACCTGTGGCTGCTTTGCCCAATGGCGGACCTTGACCAGCAGCCATTGATCGTTGAACAGCGGGACGGGATGCTCCATAACCTGAATGATCTGGCCACTGGTCAGTGCGCAATCGCTGCTCCACCCATGGATATGACGTCGCTCGCAACGCAGGCGCTCCAGCGTACGAGCGCGTGTCTGTCGATGGTGGGCTTCCTCGTCGCCGGGTTTTGGGGGATCGGTTTGTTGATCGAAAGATGCGTTATTGGCACTTTGCGTATCTGGTTGCGCATTGGTTGGGGTGTTGGCGCTGAGAGTGCTGCAATCGCGCCATACCGGGTCATGGATGCCCGTTGCGGCATGGAGGGTCAGGCGTTCGCCCAGATAGCCGATAACCGGCTGGTTGTGGGTGTCTTCGTTGTGCTGCAAGCGTATGGCGCCCTGGCGTTCGGGGAAACTGGCCGGGTCATCGGCGAATACAAGCTGGTGCCCGGTGGGGCTGTGCTCAAACCGGAAATGAATGCCTTCCTCTTCGCAGAGCCGCTGCAGCAGGTGCAGGTCGGTTTCGTCGTACTGCACGCACCAGTCGCGAGGCGGGTATACGCCAACCGGTCCCTCGAAACGGTAGCCGTCTTCGTTCAAACCATGGTTTTCCAGCAATCGGGTGATCAACTGCGGGACGCTCAAACCCGTGAACACGCGGCGTTGGCGGCTTTGTTCCAGCTTGAGCAGACTTGGCACCAGGGTCATTCGGTACAGGCTCAGGCACGTTCCGGCATAGAGTTGTCTGGCGCTGTCGATCAGGCCATGAATCCCCGCATGTTCAACACCAAAGGCCAGCCAGGCGGCGCTGCCTGCCAGACTTGGCATATCCAGATGCGGGTTACGGCTGACCAGATCAACGTCAAAGCGATAGGGCTCGTTCAGCGCGTCGTGGCCAGTAAAGCTGAGGACTTGCAGGTCCATCGGGCTGCCCGTGAGCTTCAGCGTTATCGGCATTTGCTTGTCTTCGAACATACACAGCGCTCCCAGCTTGAAATTCAGGGTGCAGAGGGTACGAAATGCCAAGGGCAATGGGCATCGCTTGGGCTTTTTTCGGAAAGGGACTACAAGCTAAAGGGTAATATCGGTGATTGGCTTCAAGGTGTTTCAGCTGCATTGTCGGCTTGACTGCGATCAATGGCGCGACAGCAGGGGTTTCATCTGGCGCCATCGCGTATAAAATGCGCCGGGCGTCGCTCATCAGTCGCGACGCGTTTCATTCGGTCAGCCAATTTTTCAGCGCTTTGCCCCAGCCAGCGTCGGTGTTTCTCAGCGACAGCGGCTGTGATGGGCAGGGCGCAATCGGATCAAGAGAGCAAGCATGGGCGCACAGTGGAAGGTCAAGCATAAAGAAGCAGCATCCAATGCCAAGGGTCGTATTTTTGGCAAGCTGTCCAAGGAAATCATGATTGCTGCACGCGCCGGCGCTGATCCGGACATGAACCCGCGTCTGCGCCTGGTGGTCGAGCAAGCAAAAAAAGCCTCGATGCCCCGCGAAACGCTGGAGCGCGCAATCAAGAAAGGCGCCGGTCTGCTCGGCGAGAACGTCACGTTCGAACGCCTGACCTACGAAGGCTTTGCCCCTCACCGCGTGCCGGTGATCGTCGAATGCCTGACCGACAACATCAACCGCACTGTCTCGGAAATTCGCGTGTTGTTCCGCAAGGGCCAGCTCGGCGCTGCGGGTTCGGTTTCCTGGGATTTCAACTATCAGGGCATGATCGAAGCCGTACCGGCCAACCCTGATGCGGATGCTGACGAAGCCGCCATCGAAGCGGGCGCGCAGGACTGTGAGCCGGGTGAAGAGGGCGCGACGCTGTTCCTCACCGAGCCCACCGATATGGACGCAGTCTGCAAAAAACTTCCCGAGTTCGGGTTTACCGTGCAGTCCGCGCAATTGGGCTACCGCCCGAAAAGCACCGTGGACGGCCTGACCGACGAGCAGATGGCCGAAGTCGAAGCCTTCCTTGAAGCCATCGACAACAATGATGATGTGCAGAACGTTTATGTGGGGTTGGCGGGGTAAGCGGCGGTAAACAGAGAGCCTGCTGGAGCGAGGCTTGCCCGCGAATCGGTATTCCATTGGACATATCTATCGCCTGAACTGACGCCTTCGCGGGCAAGCCTCGCTCCAACGAGTTTGTATTTATACCTGCAACCGCCGCTCAACCTCTCCCAACCGAGGC
This sequence comes from Pseudomonas sp. CFII64, assembly GCF_000416235.1. GTDB lineage: Bacteria > Pseudomonadota > Gammaproteobacteria > Pseudomonadales > Pseudomonadaceae > Aquipseudomonas. The sequence goes on from NZ_ATLO01000010.1 coordinate 352,266, forward strand.
CGCGCGCCGATCTGCGGCTGCACACACCGGGCCTGCAACTGACGCAACACTGTGATCTGCGAACCTTGGTCGTCACAGCGCTCCAGCAACTCTCCCAGTAAAATCCCGAATGCCCGTGTTTCAATGCGCTCCAGCGCCTCTCCCAAGGCTGCGGTCGGATGAAACGACGCTGCGCCGAAGTCTCCCAGCAGGCAGGTGCCGTCGGGCTCCCACAGAATGTTGTGTCCGTACAGATCGCCATGAGTGATGCCGCACCCGTGTAAATGGGCGGTAACCGATGCGATGCCTTGGGCGATACGCAAAACCACGGGCAAGGACAGGCGCAGATCGGCCGGATAGATATCCCGCGTGCAGGATTCCAGGCTCGGTGGTCCCGCCAGATTGGCAAAACTCGGCGCAATCAGGTGCATTACCAGACCTGCCTGAGCCTGGGGATGGTCAATGATCTGGCCTTCAATGCCGATCAGATTGGGGTGGTTGCCGGCAGCAATACACGCGGCCATTTCATTGAGCGGCGAGCCATCAGAGGTCACGCTGCCTTTATAAAGTTTGAGCGCGACGGACTTGTCAGGCTGTTCCGGGCTTTGCCAGTGCGCCTGCTGAATGATGCCGGAGGCACCTTCGCCCAATTGTTGTTGAACATGCAGCTCCCGCCAGGGAATCTGCCGCACGGCAGGCTGCTCGTGTTCGGTGCAGAGCGGATTGCCAGCGTAAGCCAGCCAGGCCAGTGAAGGCAGTTCCAGCAGCCATGCGGGCAACTGCGTAAGCTGATTGGCGGCGATACGGATCAGCTCTAGACGTTCGCAGCGGGCCAGGCTGGCGGGCAGCGCCTGCAGCTGGTTGCCGGCGAGCATCAGCTTTTGCAGCGCCAGACAATCCCCCAGCGCTTCGGGCAGCTGCGTAATGCGGTTGTCGGTCAGGATCAGCCAGCGCAACTGCGGCGGCAGCGCCTGGGCCGGGACATGCTGAATCTGGTTGGCCTTGAAGCCGACAATCTGCAGTTCGTCACACTGGCCAATGCATTCAGGCAGCTCGGTAAACCGGTTATCCGAGCCAAACAACACGCGCAGGCGTTTCAGGCGATGCAGGTCATCGGGCAGATGCTGTAAAGCATTGCCGCTGAGATTGAGGACTTCCAGCGAGTCGGCCAGCTCGAAGATTTCCCTCGGGAACTTGGTCAAGCCGCAGGACAGGTCCAGTCGTTTGATGCCGGCCAGTTTGCCAGCGCGCAGGTCTTCGAGGCTGTGCATGATCAGCCGCGTTCGACTTGGGCGTTGGCGTCTGCCAGGCAGCCGTCGACCCATTGATGAACGCGGGTGAGAGGTGGCGCGGCTTCGGCGTACAGAATCCGGTAGACCGTCGGCGCTACCACGCGGTCGATCAGGTCCTCGGCGCTGGGCGAGGTTTCACCACGAGCCAGGGCGCGATCAATGATGATCTGCAACTGGTCGCGGGTAATCGCCATGCATTTGCCGGAACAGCTGGCGCCGTTGCTGGCCACGACGTCGCGCATCATTTCCCGGCCGGGCGCGGAATCCATGTCTTCCAGGTACATCTCGGTCCAGGTCAGCAAATCATCACGCAGATTGCCGCAATCGATGGGCGGATCCGGGCGCAGCCGTTCCACCGCAGCATCGGCCAGCAGCGTGGTGAGGTCGCCCCAGCGACGATAGATGGTCGACGGGGTAACGCCGGCGCGCGTGGCAATCAGCGGCACGCTGAGGTCGCCGCGCTCATGTTCGCGCAGCAGCTCGCGCACTGCGCCGTGAATAGACTCTTGCACCCGGGCGCTGCGGCCGCCGGTGCGTATTCCTTCTTTAATAGCCATATGGCGGACCTTAACACAAAGTATTTGCTTTAAGCGGCGACAGCTAGCACACTCTAAAACGCTAAATATTAGCTTTAATGATTTGCCTGATTGGAGAGTGTACCCATGTCCCTTCCTTTCCAGAAACCGGATATGCATGAACGGGGTCGCAGCCATCTGGGCTTTCTGGCATTTACCACGCTGTGCTTTTTCGCCGCCTCCAGCGCGCCGACTCCGCTGTACCACCTGTACCAACAAGCCTGGGGCTTCTCGGCGGCGATGTTGACGCTGATCTTCGCGGTCTATGCGCTGACGCTGTTGGTTGCCTTGCTGATTGTCGGTTCGCTGTCGGATTATCTCGGCCGGAGGCCGGTCATTTTCAGCGCCTTGTTGCTGGAAATCGTCTCAATGCTGTTGTTTATCATAGCCACGGATGTGATCTGGCTGGTCCTGGCGCGCATGCTTCAAGGTCTGGCCACCGGCATGGCAGCCAGCGCGCTGGGTGCGGCATTGCTGGACAATGATCAGAAACAGGGTCCGTTGATCAACAGTATCGCGCCAATGTTCGGCATGGCCATCGGCGCGTTGGGGACTGGCTTGCTGGTGGAGCTGGCGCCGCTGCCGCTGCTGCTGGCGTATTACCTGTTGCTGGCGGCGTTTGTGTCCCAGGCCATCTATCTGTGGCGCATGCCGGAGACCGTCAGCCGCCAGCCAGGTGTGTGGAGGTCCCTCAAGCCTTCGCTGCACGTTCCGCTTCAAGCGCGGCGTACTTTATGGCTGGTGTTGCCGGTGGATATCGCCGCCTGGTCGCTGGGCGGTTTCTACCTGTCATTGACGCCTTCGCTGTTGGCGGCGGCGACCGGTTCGACCTCGGCAATCAACGGTGGGCTAGCCGTGGCATCACTGACCTTGAGCGGCGCATTGGCGATCCTCAATCTGCGTTTGCGCGCGCCGACCCTTGGCCTTTGGATCGGCGCAAGCTTCCTGACCCTGGGCGTCGCCGTGATCCTGGCGGCAGTGAATGCGGGTTGGCTGTGGCTGTTTTTTGTGGGGACTGTGATCGCCGGTATAGGTTTCGGCGCGAGTTTTCTCGCCGCTTTGCGCTTGCTGCTGCCGCTGGCCCATGCCCACGAAAGGGCGGGTTTGATGTCGGCGTTCTACGTGCTCAGTTACCTGGCGTTCTGTGTGCCGGCGCTTGTCGCAGGTTTTTCGGCACGCACCTTTGGGCTGATCGCCACCACCAATGTCTACGGGGCAGTGGTGATTGCACTGGCGCTGGCGGCATTGCTGGGCTTGCTGGTGCAGCGCAGCAATGGCCGGCGCCTGGCGTCGTAGGAGCCAATCAAATTGCCTCAGGCAATGCCTTGCGCGCACGTTGCGTGGCTTCGTCTTTCGCTGCGCCGACGACCGCATAGTTGTAACTGCCGCTGGACCAGTAGTCAGCCTGCAATTCGCCATCCAGGCGGCTGCCACGGGGCAGCAGATGATTTTGTGCACCCGGCGGACGGATGTAGAAACTCAGGGTGCGGCCCTCGCGATCCTTGTACACGACCATGGCTGCCGCGCCTTGCTCAGTGCTTGTCATGCGTCCGCTGACCGGCCGAAAACCGGCTGCTTCCATATTAGGCAGACGTTCAGCCCGGGCAAAGTGGCGGTCCAGCCAGCCTTGGGCATCGTTGGGTTTTTCAGCGCTCCAGTCGCTGGCCATATCGTTGTTGACTGCGAACATCCGGTACGCCTGCACCGCATCGGCCATGGGCAGGGTCGCGTTGCTCAGGGTGATTTCCCGCGCATGCCAGCCGCTCAGGCCGCCAACACTCACCGCCACCAGCAACACCGCTGCCGTGGCGAAATGCCGATAGCGGTTGCGGCGCATGCGCTGGCGAATGAAGGTCGGGTCCAGCTCGGAATTGGCTTCACGTTGCAGCTGGCCGCTCAGGGCCGCGCGCAACTGTTGCGCATCTTCCTGCCATTGCTTGACCTGCAAGGCGACGTCGGGGTGCGCGGCGAGCCAGGTTTCCAGTGTCGCCCGGTCGGCATCGCTGAGCTGATAGTCGACGTAGGCATTCAATACGTGTTCGCTGGGGGGCAAGGTAATCATTTCAATATCCGCAGGGCAGGGGACAGGATTTCGCCATCACTGATCTGGCGCAGCGCCTGGCGAGCGCGCGACAGGCGGGACATGACGGTGCCAACAGGTACGTCGAGAATTTCGGCGACCTCCTTGTAACTCAAGCCTTCCACCGAAATCCAGAGCAGCAACGCGCGCTGCTCGGTGTTCAGTCGCTCGAACGCACCCAGGGTTGACTGTGCCACCACGGTGCGCTCGACGCTGGGCTGGTAGTGATCGTCGCCGCCGCCGGTGAACAGCTCAAGCATTCGGCTATAGCGTCGGGAGCGGCGATGGGCATCCAGGAACTGTCGATACAGGATGGAAAACAGCCAGGCGCGCAAATCGCCTTCCGGCCGCTTGTTACCCCAGGCAGACAAGGCTTTCTCCAGGCTGGCCTGCACCAGATCGTCTGCACTGCTGGGGTTGCGGGTCAGCGATAAAGCGAACCTGCGCATGCGCGGGATCAACTCCCGTAACTGTTCATCAAGCTCGTTCATGGGCGGCGGGTTTCCGGTCTGCAACTATGATCAAGTAAGCGTGTGATCAGCAAGACGACGCTCCACGGCGTTTATTCCTCCATTTATACAATTAATTTCGGGGCAGGGAATAAACACTGACAGGGTGCGTCTTACCGTCCACTAACCTACAGGCCAACGGCCCAGGAGATCCCCCATGGTCGAGCGCTTCCCGCCGCCTGAGCAGCAAAAACCGCCCCTGAGCATTGGCAGCACCCTGCTGCGACTGGCGGGCATCGGCGTTATCGTGTTGGCGGCAGCCACTTCGCTGGCTTACGTCGGCGGCTATCTGGATCCGCAGCGGCTGACCCCGGCGCGACTGGTCGATGGGCTGGAGCACAATAACGGCGTGCATCCCGGATTCAGGCGCAACCACCCCAAGGGCGTGTGTGTCGCAGGTTACTTTGAAAGCAATGGCAGCGCCGCGCAGTATTCCAGCGCACAGGTGTTTGCTGCGACGCGCACTCCGGTCGAAGGGCGGTTTGCCTTGCCGACTGGCAATCCCTACTCGCCGGACAGTGCCGCGCCGTTGCGCAGTATGGCGCTGCGCTTTACCCAGGCAAACGGCCAGCAATGGCGTACCGGGATGAATGCCATGCCGGTTTTTCCGGTTGGCACGCCGCAAGCTTTTTATGAGCTGATGCAGGCCCAGGCGCCCGATCCAGCCACCGGCAAGCCTGATCCGGCCAAGCCTGCGGCGTTTTTCGCCAGCCATCCGGAAGCCGCGCCATTTCTCGCCTGGGTCAAGACTGCCAAGCCTTCCGCCAGCTACGCCACTGAAACCTATAACAGCGTCAATGCGTTCTATCTGGTCAGCGCCGACGGCAAGCGCCAGGCGGTGCGCTGGAACATGGTGCCGGTTAATCAGGATTCGGCAGCGACTCCCGCGCCGGATGCCAAGGATTATCTGGAGCCGGATCTGGCCGACCGCCTGACCCGTGGTTCGCTGCGCTGGAACCTGATGATTACCCTGGCCGAAGCGGGCGATCCGATTGACGACGCCAGCAAGCAATGGCCCGCCGAACGTCGCGCCATCAATGCCGGGACGCTGGTCATCGACAGCACGCAACCGCAAGCGGATGGCGATTGTCGCGATATCAACTTTGATCCATTGGTGTTGCCCGCAGGCATTGCCGGCTCTGCAGACCCATTGCTGGCGGCCCGTTCGGCGGCCTATGCATCTTCTTATCAGCGGCGGACCGGCGAAGTTGATCAATTGCCGAAAGCGGCTCCCGTTGCGGAGAAAAAATCATGAGCGCGCCTACCCGACATTTCGCCCCGTTGGCGCGACTGCTGCATTGGTTGATGGCACTGATGATCATCGCCATGCTGTTTATCGGCGCTGGCATGGTGGCTTCGGTCTCGCAACGCCATGAGTGGTTGCTCAACCTGCACAAGCCTTTGGGGATCGCGATTCTGGTGTTGGTGATCCTGCGCCTGATCGTGCGTTTCTCTACGCAGACGCCGCCGTTGCCGGCTGATCTGCCGACATGGCAGGCGTTGTCCGCCAAGCTGTCGCACTATCTGTTGTATGCGCTGATGCTGGCGATGCCATTGATCGGCTGGTCGATGATTTCTGCCGCTGGAGATCCGGTGATGTTGGGCAGCTCGTTGCGATTGCCGTCAATCGTGGCGGCCAACCCGCATACCTTTGCTTTCCTGCGCCAGGCGCACACGTACCTGGCTTATCTGCTGTTTCTGACCATCCTGCTGCATGTCGCTGCTGCGCTGTTTCATGGCTGGATACGCCGCGATGAAGTGCTGGGCAGCATGTTGCGGGGTGAAAGCAACGGCTGAGTTGATTCGTTGGAGCGAGCGGGCAGCGCTCCAACGATTTAGCGCAGCACTTCAACCATTTCCGTAAGCGTGGTCAGAACATCCTTGGCCAGCTGCTTCGAACGTTTGCCAGACCAGCCCGTTATCAGATCCGGGGCGTTGTCGTTGTCCTTGAACGGCATTTCCAGGGTCAGTGACAGGCACTTGAAGCGCTCACCGACGCTGTTGCAGGCCAGGTTCATGTTGGCCTGACCGGGTTGCGAGCGGGGATAGCCATAACGCGTCTGGAAATCCCGGGTGATCTCGCTCAAGCGGCGGCGGAAGTGTTCTTCCAGCTCAGCTTGCTTGGCGGTATAGCCGGGATTGCCTTCGCAGGCAGCAGTGAAGACGTAGGGGATTTCCTCGTCGCCATGGACGTCAAGGAACATGTCCACGCCATATTTTTCCATCTGCTGCTTGACGAAGAACACTTCCGGGCTGGTGTCCTCAGTGGAGTCCTGCCAGCAGCGATTGAGATCCTTGCCGTTGGCGTTGGTGCGCAAATGGCCATGGAACGAGCCATCGGGATTCATGTGCGGCACCAGATACAAATCGGCGGCATCCAGCAATTGCGCCAGTTGCGGATCATTTTGCTCCACAAGGCGCTCGATCAAGCCTTCCATGAACCACTCGGCCATGTGCTCGCCGGGATGCTGTTGGGCGATGATCCAGATATTACGTTTGCCTGGCGCACCGTTGCCTCTTCGCAACAGTGGAATATCCCGACCTTCGACGCTTTTGCCGGTGGCCAACAGTTCGGTGCCGGCATTTTCCAGCGCGTGCTTGACCAACCAGTCATGGCGCTCACGGCTGTAGGGTTCAAAGTAGGCGAAATACACCTCGGAGTGGGTCGGCGTCAGGGTGAAATTCAGCGCCTTGCCGTCGAACGTTGAAGGCACGCGGAACCAGTCCTGATGATCGTAGGACGCAACGGCGTTGTAGCCGGTCCACGCCCGGTTGTAACTGGACTGGCTGGCGTTGTTGAGACTGAAATGATGGGGTTCGCCGACGTGCAGGCCTTCAACCTTGAAGTGAAACCACTGGAAATGCGGGCTTTTGGTGTCCGGGCGCATTGCCAGCTGAATATGTGCAGGGCTGCTCGCGTCTATTACTTCGATATTGCCGCTGTCGAAGTCCGCGCTGATGCTGAGAGTGGTCACGGTGGGTTCCTGTACGTCAGTGCCAAATGTGACAGCTACTTTACACGGAACACTGCGGGCCACGGCGACGTTAACTTCAGTCAATCGGTCATGGGTGAATCAGGAGAAAGCCTCGGCAGTCACCAGCAGCCCAGCCACGAATGCCGAGAGCAACCACCATCCCAGGTAGGCGCGGCGCTTGCGACGATGCCAGCCGCTGGCACCCATGGCAGTTGCCGGAGCCAATAACTGACGCCACAGGCGTTCGGTCGCCTCGAAAGCGCACAGGTGATCCAGATCCGCATCGAGCCAGTGACGAAATTCAATGCGCTGACTGGCGGTGGCCTGCGGGCTTTGCAAATGCACATACCAACGGCTGGCCGCCTCGTTGACATCGTCGGCAACCGGCGCGATGGACGCCGCCACATGGGGGCGGCTCTGCTGCAGGACTCGCACCATGGCGCGCTCCACAGCGTCCAGGTCGGTATCCAGAAAGCTGGCGATGTTGGCGTAGGGCAGGTTGTCCAGCCGACTCATGAGAAAGATCTGCTGCGTGCGGCGCGACAATTTTTGCAGACCGATGCGCAACTCTTGCGCCTGGCGGCTGAGCGGTGCATCCGGCTGGTGAGCCGGAAGGGCGGTAAAAGACGAGAGCTGGGTACTCATGATCGGTCGCCTCGCTGGTAGGGTCTTTCGATGATGAGAACAAATCTCAACGGAGAGCTCTCATCATTTACGATTTATCTGGTCGCTAAAGTCTGAGAAAGCCAACTTCACCGTCCCGTTCAATATTCTTTTTGCTATGATCCGCGCCATCGCAGAATGACACGTCTTCATTAGCCTGAAGCAATGCAAAAACCAAAAAAAAGACCCGGAAAAAATCCGGGTCAAAAACCGTGATTAGCCTGATGAGGAGATAATCCAGGAGCCGACCTAAGACTCCTGAGTTATCCAGCTGATCTCGCGACCAGCTGATGCAATAATAATCATTATCATTTGCAAGTCAAATGTTTTTCTTGCGTCCATGCAGAAAAACAACCGGTGACGAGGCCGCAGAGCCTCAATCCAGTGGCAATTCAGTAGTGCGCTTCACTTCGCTCATGGCGATGTTGGAGTGCGCTTCCTGTACATGAGGTTGTTGCAGCAGGTGATCGCGCAAGAAGCGTTCATAGCTGGAAATGTCCTGGGCCACGACCTTCAGCAAGAAATCCATATTCCCCGCCATCGCATAGCATTCCAGCACCTCCGGGTAGCCGGTGATCGCTTCTTCGAATTCGGTCAGATAACGCCGACCATGCCCCGATAACTTCACGCTGACAAAAACCGTCATGGTCAGGCCGAGCTTTTTCGGGTTGAGCAGGGCAACTTTGCGCTCGATGACGCCTTCTTCCTGGAGGCGGTTGATCCGCCGCCAGCAGGGCGACTGGGACAGCTCGACGCGTTCGGCGATCTCCGCAGCCGAAAGGTCGGCATTGTGTTGCAGCAGGCGCAGGATCTTGCGGTCGATGGGACTTAATTTAATCTGCATGAATTGACCCTGTTTTTTATTCTTATCGAAAGGAACATGTCGAATATCAGCAGATTTTCGCCAAATTAGAAAGAAAAAGCCCGGTTGCTACAGGCAGTATTTTGCTTGTGACCGCTGAGTCGAACCTGCTCGGCACTACAGCCTGAAATGCTCATAAAAATAAAAGGAGCACCTGAATGTCTTTGGCTGATATTCGTCTGGACGATAAGTACCGGCTCGCGACCGGCAATCTGTATTTGACCGGCACCCAGGCATTGACCCGCCTGCCGATGCTGCAGAAACAGCGCGACGAGGCGCGTGGCCTCAACACCGCCGGTTTCATCTCTGGCTATCGCGGTTCGCCATTGGGCAACCTCGACAAAAGCCTTTGGGATGCCAAGGATTACCTGAAACAGAACGCCATCCATTTCCAGCCCGGCGTCAACGAAGAGTTGGCGGCGACGGCCGTGTGGGGCAGTCAGCAGGTCAACCTGTTCCCCGAAGGCAAATACGATGGCGTGTTCGCCCTCTGGTACGGCAAAGGTCCCGGCGTTGATCGCTGCGGCGACGTGTTCAAGCACGCCAACTCCGCAGGCGTCGCCAACAACGGTGGCGTTTTGGTGCTGGCCGGTGACGACCATGGCTGCAAATCGTCGACCATCGCCCACCAGAGTGAACATGCGTTCATCGCCGCGATGATTCCGGTGCTCAACCCGAGCAACGTCCAGGAAATTCTCGACTACGGCATCATTGGCTGGGAGCTGTCGCGCTACAGTGGATGCTGGGTAGCGATGAAAACCATCGCCGAGAATGTCGATTCCTCGGCCGTTGTCGAAGTGGATCCGCTGCGCGTTGTTACGCAAATTCCCGAAGATTTCGACATTCCCCAAGGCGGCCTGCACATTCGCTGGCCTGATCCGCCGCTGGCTCAGGAAGCCCGCCTCAATACCTACAAAATCTACGCTGCCCGGGCCTTTGCTCGCGCCAACAAGCTCAATCAAGTGGTGATCGATTCGCCTCAGCCGCGGCTGGGCATCGTCACCACCGGCAAATCCTATCTGGATGTGCGGCAGGCGCTGGAGGAGCTGGGCATCGATCAGGAGTTGTGCGCGCAGGTCGGCATTCGGGTGCTCAAGGTCGGCATGAGCTGGCCGCTGGAACCGGTGTCGGTGCACGATTTCGCGCAAGGGCTGGACGAAATACTCGTCGTTGAAGAAAAACGCAGCGTCGTCGAAGATCAGCTCACCGGCCAGCTCTACAACTGGCCCGTGGACCGCCGTCCGGTGGTGGTTGGCGAGTTCGACGAGCAGGGGCGTTCGCTGCTGCCCAACCTCAGCGAGCTGACGCCGGCGATGATTGCCCGGGTCATTGCCAAACGTCTCGCGCCTTTCTACAGCAGCCCGCAAATCGAGGCGCGTCTGCAGTTCCTCGCTGAAAAGGAACAAGCGCTGCAAGCACCGCTGTTCAATACTCAGCGCACCCCGCATTTCTGCTCCGGCTGCCCGCACAACACCTCGACCCGGGTGCCTGAAGGCAGCCGCGCCCTGGCCGGCATTGGTTGCCACTACATGACCATCTGGATGGATCGGGCCACCGAAACCTTCACCCAGATGGGCGGCGAGGGCGTGACCTGGATCGGCCAGGCGCCGTTCACCGAAACGCCCCACGTGTTTCAGAACCTGGGCGACGGTACTTACTTTCACTCCGGGCATCTGGCCGTGCGAGCAGCGGTCGCGGCCGGGGTCAACATTACTTACAAGATTCTCTACAACGACGCCGTGGCGATGACGGGCGGGCAGCCTATCGATGGCATTTTGCGGGTCGATCAGCTCAGCCGTCAGGTCTTCAACGAAGGCGTGCTGCGCATCGCGCTGGTCTCTGATGAGCCGGACAAATACCCGAGCCGCGACGGCTTCGCGCCGATCACCACCTTTCACCACCGACGCGATCTGGACAGCGTGCAGCGCGAGCTGCGTGAGTTCAAAGGTGTTTCGGTGATCATTTATGACCAGACCTGCGCCACCGAGAAGCGTCGTCGGCGCAAACGCGGCACCATGAAGGATCTGGAAAAACGCGCGTTGATCAATCCGGCGGTGTGCGAAGGCTGCGGCGATTGCGGGGTCAAGTCGGGCTGTTTGTCCGTGCTGCCCAAGGAAACGGCGCAGGGCCGCAAGCGGGAAATCGATCAAAACGCCTGTAACAAGGATTTCAGCTGCGTCGAAGGTTTCTGCCCAAGCTTTGTCACCGTTCATGGCGGCGCATTGCGCAAGCCGAGCCTGCCATCTCAAGTGCAAGCCTTCGCCCAACTGCCAGACCCGCAGCTACCAAGCCTGGCCAAACCGCACAACATTCTGCTGTCGGGTGTCGGCGGTACGGGTGTGACCACGGTTGGCGCCATGCTGGGCTTCGCCGCCAACCTGGAAGGCAAAGGCTGCAGCGTGCTTGACCAGGCCGGTCTGGCGCAGAAGTTCGGCCCGGTGGTCAGCCACATCCGCATTGCGGCGCGACAGGAAGACCTGTTTGCGGTGCGCATTGCGGCGGGTGAAGCGCATCTGTTGCTGGGCTGTGACTTGCTGGTGGCGTCCGGTCCGGACGCGATTGCCAAGCTCAACTCAACTTTCTCCCATGCCGTGGTCAACAGCCAGCAAACCCCGACTGCCGAATTCACCCGCAACCCGGACGCCGAGTTTCCGGCCGAAGCGATGAAACAGACCATTCGCGACGCCGTGGGCGTGCAACATACCCACTTTGTTGAAGCGACGGATCTGGCGACCAAACTCCTGGGCGATACCATTGCCAGTAACCTGTTCATGCTCGGGTATGCCTTCCAGTTGGGTTTGATCCCGCTAAGTTCGGCGGCTATCGAGAAGGCCATCGAACTCAATGGCGTGTCGGTCAAGCTCAATCAGCAGGCATTTCTCTGGGGGCGTCGCGCAGCGCATGATCTGCCGGCTGTACAGGCTGCGGCCAACCCTGCCGGTCAGGTTCCGGAAGAACCGCAATTGCTGAGCCTCGATCAACGGGTGCAGGGCAATGTCGCCACTCTGACGGCCTACCAGAATGACGCCTACGCCAAGCGCTACATGCGGCTGGTGAGCAAGGTTCAGGAAACCGAGGCGCGGATGTTTCCGGGCCAGCAACTGGCGTTGACCGAGGCGGTGGCCTTCAACTACGTCAAGCTGCTGGCCTACAAGGATGAATATGAAGTGGCGCGGCTATACAGCAACGGCGATTTCACCCGCCAATTGCAGGCGCAGTTTGAAGGTGACTATCGTCTGGAATACCACCTTGCGCCGTCATGGCTGGCCAAGCGTGACAAGCTGACCGGGCAACCGCGTAAACGCAGTTTCGGTCCGTGGATGCTCAAGGCCTTCGACGTCCTGGCGAAGTTCAAATTCCTGCGTGGCACGGCCATCGATCCATTCGGTCGCAGCCTGGATCGCCGCCAGGAGCGGGAGCTGATCGAGTCTTACGTCAGCGACATCGAGCTGATCCTCCAGCACCTGTCAGCGTCCAATCGCCACACGGCACTGAGTCTGGCCCGACTGCCGGAGAAAATCCGCGGTTACGGTCACATCAAGGAAAGCGCCATGAAAGCCGCAGCCCTGCAAGCCGCGCGCATGCGCCAGAGCTTGATCAGCGGCGAAGTGGAGTTGCCGAAGTTGTACGAAGTGGCTGCTTGACTGGACACCGCAGGACTGGCTTCAGCCGGGAGAGCGATCTCCCGGCTGAAGCCGGTTCGACGGGTCACAGTCTCCCGTGAATGTTTAAACGCTACCGTCCTCCAGCTCCACCAGCACCGTCCCTTCGCTGACCATCTCGCCTTCATTGCAATACAGCGCCGACACCACGCCAGCATGGGTGGCGCGGATGCTGTGTTCCATTTTCATGGCCTCCAGCACCACCAATTGCGTGCCGGCTTCAACTTGCTCACCCACTTGCACCAAAACCCGAACGATGCTGCCGTTCATGGGTGCAGTCAGGCCGCCTTGGGGGCCGTGGCTGGATTCGGCCTCGGCAATCGGGTCCAGGCGCTTGATGGCGTGCACTTCGCCCTGCCATTGCAGATACAACGTGTCGCCACGGCGCAGAGCCAGATGTTTGTGGGTTATGCCATCGGTGACCACTCGCAACTGGTCCATAGTCCATTGCACCAGCGATGTACCGCCATTGCGCAACTTGACGACTTTCTGCTGTCCATTGCAGCTCAGGTGCAGGCCAACTTCATTGGGCAACCCCAGACGCAGCCCGTTGGTAGCGGCCCAGGGCGAATGAGCGTCGTCCCGATTGACCCGAGCCGTCGCGCTCTGGCTGAACGCCTCGGCAGCGTCCTGCCAGAACTCAGCGGACAATTCGGCAGGCGCGGGCAACAGTTGCGCCTGATAGCGCGGGATGAAATCGGTATCCAGCTCGGCCGCTGCAAAAGCCGGGTGCCCGACAATGCGCCGCAAGAAGGGCAGATTGGTCTTGACCCCGCCCACCACGAACTCATCGAGCATGGACAGCAGCCGCAGGCGTGCCTCTTCGCGGGTTTCTCCCCAGGCGATCAGCTTGGCGAGCATCGGGTCGTAAAATGGCGACACGCTGTCGCCTTCGTTGACGCCGCTGTCGACCCGTTTGCCATGACCCAATGAACACTCCCGATACAACTGCAGAGTCCCGGTCGAGGGCAGGAAGTCGTGATCGGGGTCTTCAGCGTAGAGGCGCACCTCAATCGAATGGCCGTTACGCAGCATCTGTTCCTGGGATACGGGCAGATCTTCGCCTTGGGCAATTCGAATCTGCCATTCCACCAGATCCACGCCGGTAATCAGCTCGGTGACCGGGTGCTCGACTTGCAGGCGCGTGTTCATCTCCATGAAGAAGAATTCGCCTCGGGAGTCCAGCAGGAACTCCACTGTCCCCGCGCCGACGTAACCAATGGTTTGCGCCGCACGGACTGCCGCTTCGCCCATGGTCTGGCGCAGCTGCGCGCTGAGGCCCGGTGCCGGCGCTTCTTCGACGACTTTCTGGTGACGCCGTTGAATCGAACAGTCGCGATCATGCAGATAAATGCAGTGACCCTGCTGATCGGCGAACACCTGTATTTCCACATGACGCGGTTTGAGCAGGTATTTTTCGACCAGCATGCGTGAGTCGCCGAAGGACGCCTGGGCTTCGCGTTGCCCGGAGGCCAGGGCTTCAGCCATTTCCTCGGGCCGTTCGACGACCTTCATGCCTTTGCCGCCGCCGCCCGCTGTTGCCTTGAGCAAGACCGGATAACCGATACGCTGGGCTGAGCCAAGAAAAGTTTCAACGTCTTGCGCCTGGCCGTGATAACCCGGCACCAGCGGCACACCTGCGTCTTCCATCAGGGACTTGGCCGCAGCCTTGCTGCCCATGGCATCAATGGCCGAGGCGGGCGGGCCGAGGAAAATCAGCCCTGCGGCTTCGATGGCCCGCGCAAAATCGGCATTTTCGGACAAAAAGCCGTAGCCCGGATGAATCGCCTGAGCGCCACTGGCTCGGGCCGCAGCGATCAACTTGTCGATCATCAGATAACTGTCGGCGGCTTTGCTGCCGCCCAGATCCACACACATATCGGCTTCGCGACTGTGCCGTGCATCGCGATCCACTGCGCTGTGGACGGCGACCGTGGTCAAACCCATTTTTTTCGCCGTGCGCATGATCCGACAGGCGATTTCGCCCCGATTGGCGACGAGCAGCGTGGTCAGTTGCGGGGCGCTCATGAGCGTGGCTCCTTGTGGTTGTCGGCCACGGCGGCCTGCCAGCCGGGCGAACGCTTTTCCAGAAATGCGCGCAGGCCTTCCTGACCTTCGGCGCTGATGCGGATTCGGGCGATGGCGTTCTCGCAATAGCGACGCAGCCCGGGGCTGAGCTCGCCATTGCCGACTTCCCGCAGCAGGTCTTTGCTGGCGCGCATGGCCAGCGGGCTGTTGAGCAGCAGATTGTCGATCCATTGTTCGACGTAATGTTCCAGTTCGCTGGCGGGATAGCACTCGGCGAGCAGGCCGATCTGCTGCGCTCTTGCGCCGCTGAATCGCTCAGCGGTCAAGGCATAGCGCCGGGCTGCGCGTTCGCCGATGGCCTGCACCACGAACGGGCTGATGACTGCCGGAGCGAGACCGATGCGTACTTCCGACAGGCAGAATTGCGCATCCTCGGCACCAATGGCCATGTCACAGCAGCTGATCAAGCCCAAAGCGCCGCCGAATGCCGCGCCTTGCACCACGGCCAGCGCGGGGATTTTCAGCTTCGCCAGGTTGTACATCAGTTCGGCGAGTTCCCGGGCGTCGTCCAGATTGGTGTTGTAATCCAGATTCGCCGATTGCTGCATCCAGGCCAGATCGGCACCCGCGCTGAAATGCTTGCCGCGCCCGCGAATCAGCAGGAAACGCAGGCTGGTGTCGCCTTGCACCTGATCCAGCGCGAGGATCAGCTCGCGAATCATCTGGGCATTAAAGGCGTTATTTTTCTCCGGGCGATTCAGCCATAAGGTGGCGAAGCCGCGCGGGTCACGATGGACTTCTACAGTGTGAAAATCAGTCATGGTCATTCCTTGGGCGCGCACCGGCTTACATGCGGAACAGGCCGAATGTGGTGGGCTCGATGGGGGCATTGAGCGCAGCGGACAGCGCCAGGGCGAGCACGTCCCGGGTTTGGGCCGGATCGATCACGCCGTCATCCCACAAGCGGGCGCTTGAGTAGTACGGGTGCCCCTGATGCTCGTACTGATCGAGAATGGGCTGCTTGATCTCGGCTTCCTGCGCTGATGTGAACGCCCGGCCGCTACGTTCCGCCTGTTCACGCTTGACCTGTACCAGCACGCCAGCCGCTTGTTCGCCACCCATCACGCCGATGCGGGCGTTGGGCCACATCCACAAGAAGCGCGGGTCGTAAGCACGGCCACACATGCCGTAATTCCCGGCACCGAAGCTGCCGCCGATGATCACGGTGAACTTTGGCACTTTGGCGCAGGCCACAGCGGTCACCAGTTTGGCGCCGTGTTTGGCAATGCCGCCGGCTTCGTACTTCTGGCCGACCATGAATCCGGTGATGTTCTGCAGAAACAGCAGAGGAATGCCTCGCTGACAAGCCAGCTCGATGAAGTGCGCGCCTTTTTGTGCAGACTCGGCGAACAAGATGCCGTTGTTGGCCAGAATCGCGATTGGGTAGCCATGCAGGCGCGCGAAACCACACACCAGGGTCGTGCCGAACAGCGCCTTGAACTCATCGAACTGCGAACCATCCACCAACCGGGCGATGACTTCCCGCACGTCGAAAGGCTGTTTGGCGTCGGCAGGAATCACCCCGTACAGCTCTTCGCTGGCGTACAGCGGGGCGATGGGGGCGATGGCTTCGAGTTGTCCTTGTTTGCGCCAATTGAGGTTGGCGACACAGCGACGCGCCAGCTCCAAAGCATGCTTGTCGTTCTCGGCATAGTGATCGGCGACCCCGGACGTGCGGCAATGCACGTCGGCGCCGCCGAGGTCTTCAGCGCTGACCACTTCGCCGGTGGCCGCCTTGACCAGCGGCGGACCGGCAAGAAAGATCGTTGCTTGCTGGCGAACCATGATCGCTTCGTCGGCCATGGCCGGCACGTATGCACCGCCCGCCGTGCAGGAGCCCATGACCACGGCGATCTGCGGGATGCCTTGAGCGCTCATGTTGGCCTGATTGAAGAAAATCCGCCCGAAGTGTTCGCGGTCTGGAAAAACCTCGTCCTGCCTCGGCAGATTGGCGCCGCCGGAGTCCACCAGATAAATACACGGCAGGCGATTCTGCTGGGCAATAGTTTGCGCACGCAGGTGTTTCTTCACCGTGAGCGGGTAGTACGAACCGCCTTTTACCGTGGCATCGTTGGCGATGATCATGCATTCAACGCCTTCGACCCGACCAATGCCCGCGATGACGCCAGCGGCAGGGACATCTTCGTCATAAACCTGAAAGGCGGCGAGCTGGCCGATTTCCAGAAACGGCGATCCGCTGTCGAGCAGGCGATTGATCCGCTCCCGAGGCAGCAATTTGCCCCGCGAAGCATGGCGCTCCTGGGCTTTGGCGCCGCCGCCTTGCTGGATTTTCTCCAGCAACTGACGCAAGCCGCTGACGTGCTCCAGCATGACTGCTCTGTTGGCGGAAAATTCCGCTGAGCGCGTATTGATATCGGTATGCAAAATGGCCATTAGTAAATCCCTGAAACGCTGATTCCAGATTGCCGCAAGCGGCTTGAAGCTTCGTGCTTGCAGCTTGCGACTGCTTTATCGGGTCTCATTGAACAGCTCGCGCCCAATCAGCATTCGGCGAATTTCGCTGGTGCCCGCGCCAATTTCATACAGCTTGGCGTCGCGTAACAGTCGCCCGGCGGGGAATTCATTGATGTAGCCGTTGCCGCCCAGAATCTGGATGGTGTCCAGGGCCATTTGCGTCGCGCGTTCGGCGCTGTACAGGATCACCCCGGCGGCGTCCTTGCGGGTGGTTTCGCCGCGCTCGCAGGCCTGGGCCACGGCATAAAGATAAGCGCGGCTGGCGTTCAGCTGCGTATACATATCGGCCACCTTGCCCTGAATCAGCTGGAACTCGCCGATGCTTTGGCCGAATTGTTTGCGGTCATGGATGTAAGGAACAACGACGTCCATACACGCCTGCATGATTCCGGTCGGGCCGCCCGAAAGCACCACGCGCTCGTAATCCAGGCCGCTCATCAGCACTTTCACACCGCCATCCAGCGCGCCGAGCAGGTTTTCTTCGGGAACCTCGACGTCGTCGAAAAACAGCTCGCAGGTGTTCGAGCCGCGCATGCCGAGCTTGTCGAACTTGTTGCTGCGGGAAAAGCCCTTCCAGTCGCGCTCGACAATGAACGCGCTGATGCCGTGCGCAGCTTTTTCCGGGCTGGTCTTGGCGTAGATCACATAGGTGTTGGCATCCGGGCCATTGGTGATCCAGGTCTTGCTGCCATTGAGTACGAACCGGTCGCCGCGCTTGTCGGCACGCAGACGCATGGAGACCACGTCAGACCCCGCATTTGGCTCGCTCATGGCGAGGGCACCAACATGTTCGCCGCTGATGAGTTTGGGCAGGTATTTGGCTTTTTGGGCCGGATTGCCGTTACGGTTGATCTGGTTCACGCACAGGTTGGAGTGCGCGCCGTAGGACAAGGCCACGGACGCTGAACCGCGGCTGATTTCTTCCATCGCCACCACATGGGCCAGATAACCCAGGCCCGCGCCGCCATATTCTTCGTCGACAGTGACGCCCAGCAGGCCCATTTCGCCAAACTTGCGCCACAGATCAGCCGGGAACAAGTTGTCTTTATCGATTTGCGCTGCTCGTGGGGCTATCTCGGCGGCGACGAAGGACTGGACCTGATCGCGCAGCATGTCGATGGTTTCGCCCAAGGCGAAATTCAGGCTTGGGTAACTCATGGGTAGCGTTCCTTTGTTGTTGTTGGATGGGTCGCTATGACCTTTACGTTAACGTAAACCTGCGGCTGTCGAGTGTCAAACGCGCAATCATTGCATCGGATAGAGGGAGAGGGCCAAGCGGGAAGGGGGGATGACAGCTTCAAACGACAGAAAGCACGAAGGGGAGCCTAAGCTCCCCTCCAAGTTATTTTTGCATGCTCATTTTTTATTATCGGCTGGCCTATTGTTGTTTTTGGCGACCTGGCCTTGACTGCTTTTTTTGAGCGATCCCCATGCGGGATCAAGAGCAAACGTATTTTTTTGAGCGCTGATGCTGCTTTTATCAATCGATTCAACCAGTTCTGGAGCTACCTGAAGGTAGTTTTGTTGTTCTCTGTCCGGTTGTGAAGGTTCTGCAATCCAGAAGCTTCGAAAAGCGAATCCACTCCAAAAAAATCTGTTAGCTGCGTCCCGTGTTGTTCTTGTTATGTCAGAGCCGTTACGTATTGTTTTTATTGGGTTACTGCACATTTTATTCTTGTTGTACGTGAGATATAGCAGGACCCGTGCCAGTTTTGCCAAGTCCTTTAAATTCGGGGGCTGCGCAGATTTCGATGGCAGATGAAGCTGGCTGACGCATGGAAATCTGTTTCCGTGTTACCCGTTTGCGTCTATTCGCCGCCTACGTTGCGGTGCGCAGGGTAACACTCTGTGACAAGTTGTCGCATGCTAGTCCGACAGACGTGCCTTCGCCACGCGGGAACCGGTTTCTCGTCCAAGCACCTCACAGATGCGTCGACCGGCGCTGATCAGTTTGTCCAGGTCGACTCCGGTGTCTATCCCGAGGCCGTTGAGCATGTACAGGACATCCTCGGTCGCGACATTGCCGCTGGCGCCTTTGGCATAGGGACAGCCGCCCAGCCCGGCAATTGAGCTGTCAAACACCTCGATGCCTTCCAGCAGACTTGCGTAGACGTTGGCCAGCGCTTGTCCGTAGGTGTCGTGAAAGTGCCCGGCCAGTTTGCCTCGGGGGATTTGCCCTGCGACCACATCGATCAAGTCCCGGGTGGCTCCGGGCGTGCCAGTGCCGATGGTGTCGCCCAGGGAGATCTCGTAGCAGCCCATGGCAAGCAGCTCGTTGGCGACTGCCGCGACCTGTTGCGGCGCTACTTCCCCTTCATAAGGGCAGCCAAGGACGCAGGACACGTAACCGCGCACCTTGATGCCATGCAGGCGCGCAGCCTCCATGATCGGCGCGAAACGTTCCAGGCTTTCGCTGATGGAGCAATTGATGTTGCGCTGGGAGAACGCTTCGGAAGCTGCGGCAAACACCGCGACTTCCTTCACGCCAGCGGCCAGCGCATCTTCGAAGCCACGCCAGTTGGGCGCCAGTGCTGCGTAAGTGATGCCAGCGTTACGCTGGATTTGCGCGAACACCTCGGCGGAACCGGCCATTTGCGGCACCCATTTGGCCGAGACAAAAGCGCCGACCTCGATGTAGCTCAAGCCTGTGGCGGACAGGTCGTCCACGAGACGAACCTTGTCGGCGACGCTGATGGGCTGCGCTTCATTCTGCAGGCCGTCGCGTGGGCCGACTTCTACCAGACGTACTTTTTTGGGCAGCGACATACCGGTCTCCAGCTAGAAAGTGTCGGGAATTATTCAGTAATCAACTGATTTTCATCAATTTTATCCAGGGCCAGCTTGCAGCGTTCCTCGGCTGTGTCCAGCTCCAGCTGCATTTGCTGAATATCCAGCAATTGCTGTTCAAGCTGGTTACGACGCTCGATGATCTTTTCCAGCATGGTGTGCAATTGTTTGCGGTTGCCGCCACTTGGATCGTAGAGACCGATCAAGTCCCGACACTCAGCCAGGGAAAAGCCGATGCGCTTACCGCGCAGGATCAGTTTCAGGGTGACCTTGTCACGGGCTGAATAGATGCGCTCCAGCCCCCGACGCTCAGGGGCCAGCATGCCTTGCTCTTCATAAAAGCGGATCGCCCGGGTGGTGATGTCCAGCTCGCGGGCGAGGTCGGAAATGCTATAGGTCTGGTTGCTCATGAGAACGCTCGACGGGAAACTTGGAGCTAACCTACGGCGCAGTTAACGTTAACGTCAAGCGATCGGGCCGCCCGGTCAATCCGGTCAATCTAGAATCAGCATTAAATAGTAAGATTTAGATTGTATAAATCAGCTAGTTGCATGATCTAAATGAAGTTCTTTCGAGGTATTTTCCTTCGCCGTGATGGTCTGACACAGCTCGATGATCTGCTCGCGCATCCAGCGGTTGGCCGGGTCCTGATCAGTGCTTTCGTGCCAATACAGATGAGTTTCTACCGATGGCACATCGTTGACTGGCAATGCCACGTAATGCAGGTCGTGACGTCGGGCAAAGCGCTCGGGCACCGTCATGACCATGTCGGTTTGTTGCAGCACTTGCGACGCCATCAGGTAATGCTGGGAACGCAAGGCAACCTTGCGCTGGATACCCATCTTCCCAAGCGCCAGATCGACATAACCGAGGCCGCTGCGGCGGCTGGAAATATGGATATGCGTCAGCGATAAATAGTCTTCGAGCTTGAACAGTTCCTTGCCCGCCAGCGGATGGCCACGGCGCATGGCGCAGACATATTTGTCTTCCATGAGCTTGACGTGCCGCACTTGAGGATCGGTGTTCAACGGTGCATCAACCGCAAAATCAAGACGTCCGGCCGCCAGTTCCTTGGTGGTCTCGCGACGTTTGGACAGGAAGCTTTCAATCGTGACATTGGGTGCCAGGCGTCGCAGACGCTGGAACAAGGCCGGCAGCGTTACCGCTTCGGTCAGGTCCGTCATGCTGATGCGGTAGTTCTTGTTGGCCTGTAGCGGGTTGAAAATGCGACTTTCCTGCACCGAAACCCTGAGCAGCGACAGCGCATTACGCACCGGCCCGATAATGTTCTGGGCCATGGGGGTAGGCACCATGCCCTGGGCGGTACGCACGAACAGCGGGTCGTTGAAGGTTTCCCGAAGGCGGGCCAGGGCGTTGGACACCGCCGGCTGGGTGATGCCGACGATCTGCCCGGCGCGGGTCAGATTGGCTTCGGTATAGATCGCGTCAAACACGATGAATAGATTGAGATCGACCTTGCTCAGGTTCATTCGATGCGCCTCATTACTGTTTTTGTTGTGTCGCGGCTCGTTGGCTGCGTGGCCCGACTATATATCGGTTATGAATGTTTATACACGCCGAGAATAGGTTAGATAAATGTTGGTCGCTGGCCTAGCATCGAATTCATGACCAGATAAGCTCATCAGAAGGTAGCTGCCCATGGATTTTGCGTACTCATCGAAGGTTCAGCAATTGCGCGAACGCGTCACCGCGTTCATGGATGCCTTTGTCTATCCCGCTGAACCGGTGTTCGAACGTCAAGTTGCCGAAGGCGACCGCTGGCAGCCCACCGCGATCATGGAAGAGCTCAAGGCCAAGGCCAAGGCTGAAGGGTTGTGGAACCTGTTTTTGCCTGAATCAGAATTGGGTGCGGGGTTGACCAACCTGGAATACGCACCGCTGGCGGAAATCATGGGTCGTTCGCTGTTGGGCCCGGAACCCTTCAATTGCTCGGCACCGGACACCGGCAATATGGAAGTGCTGGTGCGTTATGCCAGCGAGGCGCAAAAAACCCAGTGGCTTGAGCCGTTATTGCGCGGCGAGATTCGCTCGGCATTTGCCATGACCGAACCCGATGTCGCGTCTTCGGATGCCACCAATATGGCGGCCCGCGCTGAGCGCCAGGGCGATCAGTGGGTGATCAATGGCCGCAAATGGTGGACGTCCGGCGCCTGCGATCCGCGCTGCAAGATTCTGATCTTCATGGGCCTGAGCGATCCCGATGGCCCACGTCATCAGCAACACTCGATGATCCTGGTACCCACCGATACCCCAGGCGTGAAAATCGTACGGCCGGTCCCGGTTTTCGGCTACGACGACGCACCTCATGGTCACGCTGAGGTGTTATTCGAAAACGTGCGAGTCCCTTACGAGAATGTCCTGTTGGGCGAGGGTCGGGGTTTTGAGATCGCCCAGGGTCGACTCGGGCCGGGGCGCATTCACCATTGCATGCGTTCCATCGGCATGGCCGAACGCGCTCTGGAATTGATGTGCAAACGTGCGGTCAGTCGTGTTGCTTTCGGACGTCCGCTGGCCCGTTTGGGCGGCAATGTCGACAAGATCGCCGACTCTCGAATGGAAATCGATATGGCGCGGCTGCTGACGCTGAAGGCCGCGTACATGATGGATACCGTCGGCAACAAAGTCGCGAAAAGCGAGATCGCGCAAATCAAGGTGGTGGCGCCCAATGTTGCCCTGAAGGTGATTGATCGGGCGATTCAGATTCACGGCGGCGCCGGGGTTTCCAACGATTTCCCGCTGGCCTATATGTACGCCATGCAGCGCACCCTGCGCCTGGCGGACGGCCCGGACGAAGTCCATCGTGCGGCCATCGGCAAGTTTGAGATTGGCAAGTATGTGCCGAAGGGATACGCCAAAGAGCCAACACTGTAGGAGCGGATTTATTCGCGAATGGATGTTATATCCGGTGAAGAGTGGCGGATCTACGTGCCTCTTCCCGGATAAATCCGGTCCCACATTGTTAATTCACCCAAACCTCAACCCGGCGGTTCTTGATCCGGCCTTCGTCCACATCATTGCCCGCCACGGGCATTTCCTCGCCAAAGCCGCGAACGTCGCGCAGGATCACATCGTTCTTCAGCAATTCCCGCCGCACAGCCATGGCGCGTAGCTTGGACAGCAGCGTCGCGCGCTCAGGATCGGTCTTGGCATCGCCAAAGCCCACCAGCGTGACGCTCTGGTTCAACTTGTCGTTGCGCTTGAGGTAGTCGACGACGCGTTTCAGGTCCAGCTGGGCCTTGTTGTCGAGTTTTGCGCTGCCCTGGGCGAAGCGGAAGTTCACCGAAAGCCGCTGCGCCTCGCGGGTCAAGGCCTGATAGTCGCGTGGCATTTGCGGCGTGGCCTGGACCTTGATGGCCTGCACCGTCTGCGCCACGAAACCGTTTTGCGCGACGATCGCCTGTCCGTCCGGGCTTTGGGCGAACTGCACCAAGGCGTTAGCCCAGCGTTGATGCAGGTTGGGCGGCAGGTATAAATACAGGCGTCGCGAGAGCGGATAGTCTTCAGTGGCAATCAGACTTGCTGTTGGCAACATCGGTTTGGCCTCGCCATCGGCCACGGCCACGGCTTTGGCATGGCGAACATAGGGCAGGCCGATAAACCCGATGCCGAAACGATCCTGACTCACCCGGTCCGACAACTGTTCGCTGGATTCGAAGCGTGTGGCGTTGCGCGACAGGGTTTTGCCGTATTTGAGCAGCACCAGTTCCTTGAAGGTCTCGTAGGTCCCGGATTGCTCGTCCCGTGCGTACAAATGAATGGGACCGCCGCTGCCGCCCAATTCCTCCCAATTGCTGATTTGCCCGGCAAACACTTTCGCCAGCTGTTCGGTGGTCAATTCCCGCAAGGGATTTCCGGGATGCAGGATCACTGCGACGCCATCAATCGCGATGACTTGCTCGGCTTTGTGGCTGCGCAGGTCGCCAGAAGCCGCCAGGTCGAGTGCTTCCTGATTCTTGATCGGGCGCGAAGAGGCGGCGATATCGGCCAGATTGGCTTTGAGCGCGGCGAAACCGGTCCCCGAGCCGTGGGCGGCGACCTCGATGAACACCACTTTGCCTTCAGCGGTCGTGGCCGATATCCGCACTTCGTTGGGTGTCGCCGCAGATTCGGTCTGCACCGATTGCAGGCCTTGCTTGCGCAGCAAACCTTCGACAAGCGCCGGCCCCAGTTGCGCGCCAATGGTGTTGGAACCCTGAATACGCAAGGCAGGCGTGTTATCAGCGGGAATCGGCAGCGCCGCCGATACGCTCAGAGGCGCCAGAAGAACGCCCGCCAGCAAGGTTGTCGCAAGGCGGCTGACTCGAAGAGAAAACACAGCGCGCAGCATCTGCGGCACCTTATGGAAGTAGGAAAGTGCCGGGAGAATAAGTCAGATAAGTTACTGGAATGTGACGGAGCGGTAACATCGTGATTTTGGTGCGTGATGACCTGGCCAGCGACGGCGGCTGGCCAGGGGTTATGCCATCAAATCAAACCAGTTCGAGCCAGATCGGCGCATGATCGGACGGTTTTTCCATGCCGCGCAAATCGTAATCCACACCAGCGGCCTTGATCCTGGGTTGCAGGCCATGGGACGCCATGATCAGGTCGATGCGCAGGCCGCGCTTGGGCTCATCCTCGAAGCCACGGCTGCGGTAGTCAAACCAGCTGAACTGATCGATCACTTCGGGGTAGAGATGGCGGAAGCTGTCAACCAGACCCCAGGCTTTAAGGCGTTCCATCCACTCGCGTTCTTCCGGGAGGAAGCTGCATTTGCCGGTTTTCAGCCAGCGCTTGGCGTTGTCCGGGCCGATGCCGATGTCGCTATCCTGCGGCGAGATATTCACGTCGCCCATTACCACCAGCGGCTGGTCGTTGCTGAAGCGGGTTTC
The DNA here is from genome assembly GCF_000416235.1 of Pseudomonas sp. CFII64. GTDB lineage: Bacteria > Pseudomonadota > Gammaproteobacteria > Pseudomonadales > Pseudomonadaceae > Aquipseudomonas. Next base: position 377,105 of record NZ_ATLO01000010.1, read on the forward strand.
CAGCAAGGCTTGCAGGTCGTTGTAAAAACGCTGTTTGGCCGGGAATTTGGTGGGGTGATCACGGCTTTCACCTTGTGGGAAATAGCCGTTCATGATGGTCACCGGTAGCCCATCGTTGTCTGCGAAAGTGCCCCAGATGAAGCGCTTTTGTGATTCTTCATCATCGGTGTCAAAGCCCTTGTGCAGCGACAGCGGCATCTTGCGCGACAGCAGGGCGACGCCGTAATGGCCTTTTTGCCCATGGAAATGCACGTGATAACCCAGCGCCTCGATGTCGGCTTGAGGGAATTGTTCGTCCGAGACTTTGGTTTCCTGCAGGCCGATAACGTCTGGCTGATGCTTTTCGATCAGCGCCGCCAGCTGATGAGGTCGGGCGCGCAGACCATTGATGTTGAAGGAGACGATTTTCATGTGACGGCTGTCCTGAGAAAAACAAAAAGCGATGCTAGCCCACCTGCAGGTTCTCGGCCAGTGCGCTGTCGCCCACCTCAGTGACAACCTCAATATAAGCCGACTGCTACGCTCAAGGCCGCATGCAAAGGTTTATCGCAACTTTCGGCACAGGCCGGGACTCGAAGCCTTTGTAGCACCAGAACGCTGCCGTTCGAGCAGCTGCGTCACTATGAGGTTAATTTTCATGCCTGAATCGTCTGCCATCGTGGCTGAAGTTCGCCAGCTCGACAGCGGTTACTCGCGGGAAACGCGCTCGCTGCTGTATCACGCGTACCGCCACGAGCCCAGTTTTGCCTACCTGTTCAACTCGCAGCGGCCCGGGTTTGAGCAGCGGGTGAGGGCGACGGTTCGCGAGTTGGTCAAGCAGCACTTCCTGCAGGATCTGCCCGCGCTGGGACTGTTTGTCAACGACCGGCTGGTGGGCGCCGCATTGATTGCGCCGCCGCAGCGTCGATTGGGCATTACCGAAAGCTGGGCCTGGCGTTTGCGCATGGTCTTGAGCACCGGTTTCAACTGCACCAAGCGGTATCTGGAGTATTACAACGCGGTGCTGGCGTGCCTGCCGTCCGAGTCGGTGCACGTCTTGCCGTTGCTGGGCATCCATCCTGAATTTCAGGGCAAACACTTGGGTGAACAGTTGTTGCAGGCGCTGCACGATTGGTGCGCGGTGGACGAAAACTCACAAGGAATCGTCGTTGATACTGGGAATCCTCGCTACCTTGAGTTCTATAAGCGACAGGGTTACGAGGAAATCGGCGAGGTGGCTGTAGGACCGGTCCGAGAGCACGTGTTTTTCCATCCAAATCCGCAGGTTTCACTCAAAGCCATGGCGTAAGGGTATGAAATTCATACCTTTCGGTGGGTTTTAGTGGCGCCTGTCGCACGTGTTAGCATTCGCGCCTATGAAGCCTTTTGTAAAATTATTCAGCGGTTTGTTTCTCGTTTTCTCAAGCGTCGCGGCCTTGGCCGCTGCGCAACTCGATGTGAGAATCACACCGGCCAACTCTGAGCTCAAAGCCAATATCGAAGGCTACGTGGGCAGTCCGGGCGAGCGCGATCAAGAGAGCCTTGAACACTTCAGCATCGGTGCGCAGGAACAGGCGCAACGGGCCTCGCAAGCACTGGGTTATTATCAGGCGCGCATCGACAGCGAAGTGGTCAAAGGCAAGGACGGCGCCTTGCAGCTGGTGATCAACGTGCAAGCCGGCGAGCCGATCCATCTGCGCAATGTCACGGTGCGGGTTGACGGTCCGGCGGCCTCGCTCAAAGCATTTCGCATCCCCAAGAGCGCCGCCCTCACAAGCGGCGCCGTGCTCAATCATGGTCATTACGAAGACGCCAAGCGCCTGATTCTGAATCAGGCTTCGCGTTACGGGTTTTTTTCGGGCCGCTTTACCCAGCAGCGCCTGTCGGTCGACCCGGCGGCGGGTGTCGCGGACATTGATCTGGTCTATGACAGCGGGCCGCGCTACTCCCTCGGCAAGGTCAGTTTCAGTGGCGATGCGCCCTTTGATGATGATCTGCTTCGGCGCATGGTGCCGTTCAAGGAAGGCACGCCTTACGATTCGGAGCTGATCGCCGAGCTGAACCAGGCCATGCAAGCCAGCGGCTATTTCGAAGGCGTCCGGGTGGACGCGGCCCCCACTGCCGCCGTCGGCCAGAGCATTCCGGTAACTGTTGCGCTGGACACCCGCAAGCCGCGGACCATGGGGCTCGGCCTGGGTTATTCCACAGACGTCGGGCCGCGTGGCAAGGCTAACTGGACGCGCCATTGGGTCAACCCTCAGGGGCACAGCTATGGCATTGAGTCCGAGCTGTCGGCGCCGCGCCAGAACGTCGGCCTCTGGTATGACATTCCCCTTGATCCGCCGCTGACCGACAAGCTGCGGTTTGCCGGCGGCTATCAGTACGAGGAGATCGCCGGCACTGACACGTTGAGCAAACTGCTGACTGTCGGCCCGGAATGGCACAGCCGGTTACCCAGCGGTTGGGAACGGGTGATTTCGTTGAAATGGCAGCGCGAGGAATACCGCCTTGGCGACGACTCCGGGCTCAGCACCTTGCTGATGCCGGGCATCAGCTATTCCTTCCTGCGCAGCGATAACCGGATCGATCCGCACAACGGCTATCGCTTGCAGTTCGATGCACAGGTGGCCAAGGAAGGATTGATGTCCGATTCAAACCTGCTGCATGGCAACGTGCTGCTCAAAGGGCTCACGACTCTGGGGCAGAATCATCGCCTGTTGGGGCGGGTGCAGTTCGGCGGTAACGCTACCAATGGCTATAAGTCGATCCCGCCGTCCCTGCGATTCTTCGCCGGCGGCGATCAGAGCGTGCGCGGCTATGACTATCAGACGCTGTCGCCAGAGAACTCCGATGGCGATCGTATCGGTGGGCGCTACATGGTGGCCGGCAGCGTGGAGTACCAATATTCGATTGCCGAGAAGTGGCGCGTGGCGACCTTCGTCGATCAGGGCAATTCGTTTAACACCTTGAACCTGCCCAGCCTCAAGACGGGCGTGGGTATCGGCGTGCGCTGGGTGTCACCAGTCGGTCCGCTGCGGCTGGATCTGGCCCACGCGCTGGACGACGACGGCGGCATCCGCCTGCATTTCTCCATGGGGCCGGAACTGTGAAGATGTTTACCTGGCAGCGCGCGCTGAAGATTATTGGCCTGGGCGTGGTTACCTTGTTACTGCTGATCGTCGCCGGGCTCTGGTTGCTGCTCGGCACCCAGGCGGGCAGTCGTTGGGCGCTGCAACAGGTGCCGGGTCTTGAGGTGGATAACTTCAATGGCACGCTCGGCGGACGCTGGAGTGCCGACCATCTGGTCTGGCAGCAAGCCGAAACCCGCGCCGAGCTTGATGCGCCGGTGTTTGCCTGGTCACCGAGCTGTTTGCTGAAAATGACCCTGTGCGTTGACCAGCTCCAGGCCGATCAAATCCGTCTGCAACTGGCCCCCGGCAGCGACGAAAGCAGCGGCGGGCCGATTACATTGCCTGATCTCAAGCTGCCGCTGGCCATTCGTTTGGGCGACGTGCGGATCGGCAGCCTGCAACTGGATGGCAGCGAGCAGCTGCGTGACCTGCAATTGGCTGCGCGCTGGACTCAGGAAGGCCTGCGCATTGATAGCGTGCATCTGCAACGCGACGATCTGGTGCTGGACCTGGCCGGTTTGCTCAAGCCGCAAGGCGATTGGCCTTTGACGGCCAGCGGTCTGCTGAAACTGCCTGCACAGGATGACAAAGCCTGGATGGTCAATCTGGATATCCAGGGCGATCTGCTCAAGACCCTGAAACTGAAGGCGATCAGCAGTGGGTATTTGCAAGCCCGGCTGGCGGGCGAGTTGCAGCCACTGCTGGAAAATCTGCCGGCGCAACTCAAGATCACGTCAGATGCATTCAAGGCCAGCGCGGCGCTGCCGGACACCTTGCAGCTCAATCAACTGGTGCTGGATGCCCAAGGTGATCTCAAGGCCGGTTATCAATTGACCGGCGCTGCCACTTTGCCTGCTGAGCAAGGTCCGGTTGCGCTGGCGATCAAGGGCAGAGTTGACGCAAAAGGCGCCGATATCGATGCGCTGGACCTGAGCGCCAACCCGCAGCAACGCCTCAACCTGACCGGCAAGCTGAACTGGGAACAAGGCTTGCGCGCCGACGCAAAAATTGCCTGGCTGGATTTCCCCTGGCATCGACTGTATCCCGAGGTGACTGAGCCGCAGGTGGCACTGCGCACGTTCAACGGCGAAGTGTCCTACACCGACGGGAGATACCTGGGCCATTTCAGCTCTGATCTGGACGGCCCCGCCGGTGCTTTCAGCTTAAGCAGCCCCTTCAGCGGCGACCTTACCCAGGTGTTTCTGCCGCAGCTGGAAATGGTTGCGGGGCAGGGCAAGGCCAGCGGTCATTTGAATCTGCAATTTGCCGACGGCATTGGCTGGGATACGGCGCTGGACCTGAGTGCCATCGATCCCTCCTATTGGCTGGCGCAGATGCCCGGAACCCTGGCGGGCCCGCTGCGCAGTAAAGGCCAGTTCAAGAACGAACAATTGAGTGTGAATGCTGACCTTGATCTAAAGGGGCGTTTGCGCGGTCAACCGGCGGTATTGCAAGCCAAGGCGGACGGTAGCGGCGATAGATGGACTGTCAGTGCGCTGGATATTCGTCTTGGGGACAACCGCATTCAGGGCAATGGCAGCTTGCAGCAGCGCCTGCTCGGTCAGCTGGACCTGAACCTGTTACGTCTCGGTCAGCTGTGGCCTGGGCTGCAAGGGCAAGTCAAGGGTCGTCTCGATCTGGCGGGCACAGTGCAAGCGCCACAAGCTGTGCTTGCACTGCAAGGCGCGCAACTGGTGTTTCAGGACAATCGTCTGCAAAGCCTGACCCTGAGCGGCAAACTCGACAACGCCCAGCGTGCGGTTATTGATCTGAAAGGCAGCGGCATCCAGGCGGGCGACACGCAATTGGGAACGCTGATTGTGGGTGCCCAAGGCGATATCAAGCGTCAGCAGTTGAAAATCGATTTGCAGGGGCCGTTGCTCAAACTTGCCCTGGCGCTGGATGGCAATCTGGACAAGGGTAACTGGCGTGGTCGATTGGCCAGCGGCGCGCTTCAGAGTGGCGGTCAGAACTGGCGCTTGCAGCAGCCGGCCAAGCTCGAACGGCTGTCGGATGGCAAAATCAATTTCGGCGCGCATTGCTGGCTTTCCGGGCCTGCCAGCCTATGCGGCGAAGACCAGCGGCTGATGCCGGAACCACGCCTGCGCTACCACCTCAAGAACTTCCCGCTCGACAGTCTGGCGCAATGGCTGCCCAAGGATTTCGCCTGGAAAGGTTCGCTCAACGCCGATGTTCAGCTCGACGTGCCAGCGGCGGGCCCCAATGGCCAGATCGCCATCAACGCCAGCGGCGGTACGTTGCGGGTGCGGGATAAAAAGCAATGGCTGGATTTCCCTTACGAGAGTCTGGTGCTGAACAGCACGCTGACGCCCAAACTCATCGACAGTCGCCTGGCTTTTCGCGGTGGCAAACTCGGCACGCTACTGCTCAACGCCAAGATTGATCCGCTGGCTCAGAACAAGACACTCACGGGCGATTTCAACCTCAGCGGCCTGGATATTTCGATTGCCCGACCTTTTTTGCCCATGGTGCAAAAGCTCACAGGACGACTTAACGGCACCGGCCGACTGTCTGGCGGGCTGCTGGCGCCTCAGGTCAATGGCAATGTCATTCTGAGCGGGGGCGAGATTTCCGGTCCGGAGTTACCCATCAGCCTTGAGGATCTACAGATCAAGGCGCTGATTGCCGGGGAAAGCATTCAGTTGCAGGGCGGCTGGAAAAGCGGTGACGCAGGCCAAGGCAGCCTGGACGGTCAGGTCAGCTGGGGGCAGGCGCTGCTGGTGGACTTGAACCTGAAGGGATCGCACCTGCCGATCACCGTCGAACCTTATGCGACGCTGGAAGCTGCGCCTGATCTGAAAATCTCCATGCACGGCGACCGACTAGGGGTTTCCGGCAAAGTTCTGATCCCCAAAGGCGTGATTACCGTGCGGGAGCTGCCAGCTTCTACCGTGAAGTTGTCCGGCGATACCGTGATCGTCGGGCATCAGACCGAACAAGGCGCACCGCCCATGGCAATCGCCATGGATGTCGACGTCCAGGTTGGGCAGGAAAAACTGAGTTTCACTGGTTTTGGCCTCACCGCAGATCTGATCGGTCAGGTGCATATTGGCGATAACCTCGACACCCGAGGCGAACTCAACCTGAAAAACGGTCGCTATCGAGCCTATGGGCAACGACTGACGATCCGCAAGGCGCGGCTATTGTTTGCCGGGCCAGCTGACCAGCCTTATCTCGATGTCGAAGCGATTCGCCAAACCGATGATGTGATTGCCGGCATTCGCCTGTCCGGCAGTGCTGAACAGCCCACTACAACGGTGTTTTCCGAACCCGCCATGAGCCAGGAACAGGCGTTGTCTTATCTGGTGCTGGGCAGGCCGCTGAATAATACCGGCGAAGACAGCAACATGATGGCCCAGGCCGCGCTGGCCCTTGGCCTGGCTGGCAGCGAATCCACAACCGGCAAGTTGGCGAACAATCTGGGGATCAAGGATTTCGAACTGGACACCCAGGGCAGCGGCGACAAGACCAACGTTGTCGCCAGCGGCAAGATCACCGAAAAGCTGAGTCTGCGCTACGGCGTTGGCGTATTCGAACCGGCCAATACCATTGCGTTGCGCTACATGCTCAGCAAAAAGGTATATCTGGAAGCCGCCAGCGGCATCGCCAGTTCGCTGGATATCTTCTATAAGCGGGATTTTTGAGGAAAGCACAGGCCATTGCGTAGGAGCGAATTTATTCGCGAGGCGATGTTTCTGGTTTCGCAGGACCAGAGCCTCGCCAACAAGTTGGCTCCTACAAAATCGCAATCAGCCATTCACCAGCTTCAACGAAGCCTCGCCGTAACGCTGCCCGGCAATGGCTTCAACCGGAAACAAATCCCGTAACGCCTGCAACTCCCCGGCGCTGAGCGTGATATCCAGTGCCGCGACGTTCTCTTCCAGGTATTTGCGCTGCTTGGTGCCTGGGATCGGCACGATATCGTCGCCTTGCGCCAGTACCCAGGCCAACGCCAGTTGCCCGGCGGTCACGCCTTTAGCGGCGGCGAGTTTCTGGACTTCTTCAACCAGCAGTAGATTTCTGGCGAAGTTCTCACCCTGAAAGCGCGGCGCGCTGCGACGGTAATCATCCGCTGCAAAGTCGTCCGGGCTTTTCAAAGTGCCGGTCAGAAAGCCTCTACCCAGCGGGCTGTAAGGCACAAAGGCAATGCCCAGACGGCGACAGGCTTCGAGGCTGCCATTTTCCTCGGGGTCGCGGCTCCACAGCGAATACTCGGTTTGCAGGGCGGTAATAGGATGGACCTTGTGCGCCCGTTCCAGGGTTTCTGCGGACGCCTCGCTCAAGCCCAGATAACGGACTTTGCCGGCCTTGACCAGTTCGGCCATGGCACCCACCGATTCTTCAACCGGGACTTGCGGGTCGATCCGGTGTTGGTAGTAGAGGTCGAGGGTTTCGATCTTAAGTCGCTTCAAAGTGCCATCGATGGCGCTGCGAATGTATTCGGGACTGCCATTCAGGCCACGGGCAGCGGGGTCATTGGCGTCGCGGACGAAACCGAACTTGCTGGCCAGGAACACCTGGTCGCGCTTGCCTTGCAAGGCTTCGCCGAGCAGCTCTTCATTGGTGTGCGGGCCGTACATGTCGGCGGTATCGAGCAAGGTGACGCCCAGTTCCAAGGCACGATGCAGAGTGGCGATCGATTCCTTGCGGTCGCTGCCGGTGGTGTAGAAGTCGGTCATGCCCATGCAGCCAAGACCGATAGCGGAGACACGCGGACCATCACGGCCCAATTGACGGGTTTGCATTGATGAACTCCTGTCGTTGCCTGTTATTGAAAGTGGCGACAGTTTTACTCCTCGACAAAATCTGGATAAACCCGCTAAAAGTGCTTTCACTGTTTAGAAAATCCAAATAATTCAGCGCCAAGGGTTTTTGCAATGGATCGACTCAACGCCATGCGCGTGTTTACCCGCATTGTTGAACTGGGCGGCTTCGCCAAAGCCGCCGACAGCCTGCACATGCCAAGAGCCTCGGTGACTATCCTGATCAAGCAGCTGGAAGCGCATCTGGGTGTGCAGTTATTGCAGCGTACGACCCGGCAAGTCAGCCCGACGCTGGACGGTCAGGCTTACTATCAGCGCTGTGTCAGTCTGCTGGCTGATCTGGACGAGGTCGAAGCCGAATTTTCTTCAGCGAGCATCGCCCCCAAGGGTGTATTGCGCATCGATATTCCGGTGGGGTTCGGCCGGATGATTTTGATCCCCTTGTTGCCGGAATTCAGTGCGCGTTACCCCATGATCGAGCTGGAGATCGGCATGAGTGACCGCCCGGTGGATCTGATTCGCGAAGGGGTCGATTGCGTGCTGCGTGCCGGGCCGCCACAGGATGACTCGCTGGTGGCGCGGCCGTTGACCCGGATGATTCAGGTGACCTGCGCCAGCCGCCGCTATCTTGATCAGTACGGCACGCCGCAGACCCTGGCGGATTTGCCGCGTCACAAGGTCATCGAATATTTCTCTGCCAGTTCTAACAAGCGTTACGGCCTGGAGTTCATGATCGATGGGCTGGTGAAGGATTTCAGTCTGCCCAAGGCGATGTCGATCAACAGCGCCGACGGTTACCTGGCGGCATGCGAAGCGGGCTACGGTCTGGTGCAGACGCCGTATTACCATATCGCCGAGCAGTTACGTCGGGGGACCTTGCTGGAGGTGCTCAAAAGCTATCGGCCACCGGCAATGGCACTGCTCGCTCTTTATCCGCCGCACCGGCAGATGTCGCGCCGGGTCAGGGTATTCGTCGACTGGCTGGTGGAGGTGTGTGCGCGCAAGGAACTGCTGGAAAAACTCAATGGTTGAAGCAAATTCAGCCGCATCCGATCTAGGTCGTCGGGCGCTTTCGTGGTTAACTTCCGGCTCTTCCCAAACCCTGGAAAAAGGACTCAGTTCATGGCTCAAGTGACTCGTAGAGGCAACCCTGTCCAAATCAATGGTGACCTGCCAGCAGTTGGCAGTGCTGCGCCGGCATTCACGTTGGTCGGCGGTGACCTGGCCGATGTGACCCTGGCTGACTTTGCCGGCAAGCGCAAAGTGCTGAACATCTTCCCAAGTGTCGATACCCCGACCTGCGCGACGTCCGTGCGCAAATTCAACGCCCAGGCCAATGACCTGAACAACGCCGTGGTGTTGTGCATCTCCGCTGATCTGCCATTCGCGCAAGCGCGGTTCTGCGGCGCCGAAGGCCTGGAAAACGTCAAGAACCTGTCCACCATGCGTGGCGCCGAGTTCATGAAGAACTATGGTGTCGAGATTGCCGATGGCCCGATGCAAGGCCTGACCACTCGCGCCGTTGTGGTGCTTGATGAAAACGACAACGTGCTGCACAGCGAACTGGTTCCGGAAATCGGTCAGGAACCTGACTATGACGCGGCGCTCTCCGTATTGAAGTAATAACCGGCAACACTTCGACGGCCTGAACCTGCTCAGGCCGTTTTTATTTATGCTTCAGGTGTTTAACAGAAGTAACGCCAAGGTAAATTGCCGGTAAAGGCGCTTTGCTTACTGCCTGTCTGTGCTTATTGTTCAACTCCTGAAGAAGCCCCACCCGCATTGGTTGATTATTCATGCAATTGTCTGGTTCCCGTAGTTCCCGCCGCTGGCTGATCAGTCTGCTTGTCCTCTTGGTTATCATCGGCCTGTGCTGGTGGTTCTGGCCGTCCTCGGCCGCCCATAAGGATGCTGGTAAAGGTTCTGGCGCCAGCCGGTCAGCCAGTGCGGCGAAGGCGAGCCCGGCGCGACCCGGCTTTGGCGGCGCTACCGCGCCGGTCCCCGTGCGTGTGGCGCCTGCGGTACTCGGGGATTTCCCGATCTACTACAAAGCCCTGGGCACCGTGACGGCGATGAACACCATCAATGTGCGCAGCCGGGTCGCGGGGGAATTGGTCAAGCTCAACTTCCAGGAAGGCCAGATGGTCAAGGTTGGCGATTTGCTGGCCGAGATTGATCCGCGCAGTTATCAGATCGCTTTGCAGCAGGCCGAGGGTACGCTGGCCACCAACCAGGCGTTGTTGAAAAATGCCCAGCTTGATGTGCAGCGCTATCGCGGGCTGTATGCCGAAGACAGTATCGCCAAGCAGACGCTGGATACCGCCGAGTCGCTGGTGAACCAGTATCAGGGCACGATCAAGACCAATCAGGCAGCGGTGGGCGACGCCAAACTCAATCTGGACTTCACCCGGATTCGTGCGCCGATAGCCGGCCGCACCGGTCTCAAACAGCTGGACGTCGGCAACCTTGTCGCCGCCAACGACACCACCGCGCTGGTGATCATTACCCAGACCAAGCCGATCACGGTCAATTTCACGCTGCCGGAGAAGGACCTGTCAGCAGTCATCACGCGCTATCGCAGCGGCGACAAGCTGCCGGTGGAAGCCTGGGACCGAGGTGATGTGAAGCTGCAGGCCAATGGCGTGCTCGCCAGTCTCGACAACCAGATCGATGTCGCCACCGGCACCCTGAAATTCAAGGCACGTTTCGAGAATCAGGACGAAGTGCTGTTCCCCAATCAGTTCGTCAATGTGCGCCTGCGCGCCGACACCCTGAAGCAAGCCGTGCTGGTGCCGACCGCAGCGGTGCAGTTCGGAACCAATGGCACCTTTGTCTATGTCATGGACGGCGACAAGAAGGTCAAGGTGCGCGGCCTCAAGACCGGCCCGAGCGACGAGCAGTCAACCGTGGTCAGTGAAGGTCTGGCGGCCGGTGATCGGGTGGTACTCGAAGGCACCGACCGCCTGCGCGACGACAGCGCCGTCGAGATCGTCAATGACAGCAAGGACGTGCCGAGCACTCCGGGCCAGCAGTTGCAAGGCAAGCCATCGAAGGAATCCGGCGAATCGGCTACGGCCGGCAAGGCGGAAAAAGACCACGCATGAACATCTCACGGCTGTTCATCCTGCGCCCGGTAGCCACCACGCTCAGCATGCTGGCGCTGGTGCTGGCCGGGTTGATTGCCTACAAATTGTTGCCGGTTTCGGCGTTGCCGCAGGTGGACTATCCGACCATCCGCGTCATGACCCTGTATCCGGGCGCAAGCCCGCAAGTGATGACCAGCGCGGTCACCGCGCCGCTTGAACGTCAGTTCGGGCAGATGCCGGGCCTGACCCAAATGGCGTCAACCAGTTCTGGCGGCGCATCGGTCATCACCTTGCGTTTCAGCCTTGAAATCAACATGGACGTCGCCGAGCAGGAAGTGCAGGCGGCGATCAACGGCGCAACCAATCTGCTGCCGACCGATCTGCCTGCGCCACCGGTGTACAACAAGGTCAACCCGGCCGATACGCCGGTGCTGACCTTGGCGATCACGTCCAAAACCATGCTGTTGCCCAAGCTCAACGATCTGGTCGATACGCGCATGGCGCAGAAGATCGCGCAGATCAGCGGGGTGGGCATGGTCAGCATTGCCGGCGGTCAGCGTCAGGCGGTGCGTATCAAGGTCAATCCTGATGCATTGGCGGCAGCCGGCCTGAATCTGGCTGACGTGCGCACGCTGGTGGGCGCGTCCAACGTCAACCAGCCCAAGGGTAACTTCGATGGCCCGACCCGGGTGTCGATGCTCGACGCCAACGATCAACTCAAATCGCCTGAGGAATACGCCAACCTGATCCTGGCTTATAAGGACGGTGGTCCGTTGCGCCTGAAAGATGTGGCGCAGATCGTCGACGGCGCGGAGAACGAGCGTCTGGCGGCCTGGGCCAACGAAAATCAGGCGGTACTGCTCAATATCCAGCGCCAGCCGGGCGCCAACGTGATCGAAGTGGTGGATCGCATCAAGGCCTTGTTGCCGAGCATTACCGATAACCTGCCGGCCGGTCTGGATGTCGTGGTGCTGACCGACCGCACACAAACCATTCGCGCTTCGGTGACCGACGTGCAGCACGAGCTGTTGATCGCCATTGTGCTGGTGGTGTTGGTGACGTTCCTGTTCCTGCGCCGTTTCAGCGCGACGATCATTCCGTCGATTGCCGTGCCGCTGTCGCTGGTCGGCACCTTCGGCGTGATGTACCTGGCCGGTTTCTCGGTCAACAACCTGACGTTGATGGCCATGACCATCGCCACCGGTTTTGTGGTCGACGATGCGATTGTCATGCTGGAGAACATTTCCCGGCATATCGAGGAGGGCGAGTCGCCCATGCAGGCGGCGCTCAAGGGCGCGAAACAGATTGGCTTCACCCTGGTGTCCCTGACCATTTCCTTGATTGCGGTACTGATTCCGTTGCTGTTCATGGCGGACGTCGTGGGGCGGCTGTTCCGTGAGTTCGCCATCACTCTGGCGGTAGCGATCCTGATTTCTCTGGTGGTGTCGTTAACCCTGACGCCGATGATGTGTGCACGCCTGCTCAAGCGCGAACCCAAACCTGAAGAGCAAAGCCGTTTCTACCGTGCCAGCGGTGCCTGGCTGGACTGGCTGATCGAGGCCTACGGGCGCAAATTACGCTGGGTGCTCAAGCACCAGCCGCTGACCTTGCTGGTCGCGGTGGGAACGCTGGCGTTGACGGTGTTCCTGTACATGATCGTGCCCAAGGGCTTTTTTCCGGTGCAGGACACCGGCGTGATTCAGGGTATTTCCGAGGCACCGCAGTCGGTTTCCTTCGCGGCCATGAGTGAGCGTCAGCAATCCCTGGCGAAAATCATTCTGCAGGACCCGGCCGTGGTCAGCCTGTCTTCGTATATCGGTGTGGACGGCGACAACACCACGCTCAACAGCGGGCGCTTCCTGATCAATCTCAAACCACACAATCAGCGGGATCTGGACGCCACGCAGATCATCCAGCGCTTGCAGCCGCAACTGGACAAGCTGTCCGGGATTCGCCTGTTCATGCAGCCGGTCCAGGACTTGACCATCGAAGATCGCGTCAGCCGGACGCAGTATCAGTTCAGCATGTCGTCGCCGGACGCCGACATGCTCGCGCTGTGGAGCGGCAAGCTGGTCGACGCGCTGAGCAAGCGCACTGAACTGACGGATGTCGCCAGCGACTTGCAGGACAAGGGTTTGCAGGTTTACCTGTTGATTGATCGCGATGCCGCCAGTCGTGTCGGGGTGACGGTGGCCAATATTACCGATGCGTTGTACGACGCGTTCGGCCAGCGGCAGATCTCGACGATTTATACCCAGGCCAGCCAGTACCGGGTGGTGCTGCAGGCCGAGTCGGTGGGCGAGCTGGGGCCGAAGGCGCTGGAACAGATTCACGTCAAGACCACCGATGGCGTGCAGGTCAAGCTGTCGAGTCTGGCGCGCATCGAGCAGCGTCAGGCGCAGTTGGCGATTACCCATCTGGGCCAGTTTCCGGCAGTAATGATGTCGTTCAACCTGGCGCCCGGCGTGGCATTGGGGGCTGCGGTGGAGATCATCGAGCAAACCCAGCAGGACATCGGCATGCCGACCGGCGTGCAGACTGAATTCCAGGGTGCCGCCCAGGCGTTCCAGGCTTCTTTGTCCAGTACGCTGCTGCTGATCCTTGCTGCTGTGGTCACGATGTACATCGTGCTCGGCGTGCTGTACGAAAGTTACATCCATCCGATCACTATCCTGTCCACGCTGCCCTCGGCGGCGGTGGGCGCGCTGCTGGCGTTACTAATCAGCGGCAATGATCTGGGAATGATCGCCATCATCGGCATCATTCTGTTGATCGGGATCGTCAAGAAAAACGCGATCATGATGATCGACTTCGCCCTCGACGCCGAGCGTAACCGGGGCGTGGACCCGGAAACAGCGATCTACGAAGCGGCGCTGCTGCGCTTCCGGCCGATCCTGATGACCACCATGGCGGCCTTGTTCGGCGCCGTGCCGCTGATGCTGGCGACCGGTTCCGGCGCTGAGCTGCGTCAGCCGCTGGGTCTGGTGATGGTCGGCGGTTTACTGCTCAGCCAGGTGCTGACGCTGTTCACCACACCGGTGATCTACCTTTATTTCGATCGATTGGGCCGTCGTTTCGGTCGTTCGGAGAAGGTCGAGGTGCCAGTGTGATGCGCAGTTTCAAGCGGCAAGCCTTTAGCTGCAAGCCTCAAGCACAAGGCACAGGCGCTTGTAGTGGGTGGCCTGCTGCCCGGAGCTTTCGCCCATGAACCTTTCCGGCCCATTCATCCGCCGGCCGGTAGCAACCATGTTGCTGAGTCTGGCGATCATGTTGCTGGGTGGCGTCAGCTTCGGTTTGCTGCCGGTAGCGCCGCTGCCGAACATGGACTTTCCGGTGATCGTGGTGTCCGCCAGCTTGCCGGGTGCCAGCCCGGAGATCATGGCGTCCAGCGTCGCCACGCCACTGGAACGCTCGCTCGGCACCATCGCCGGGGTCAATACCATGAGCAGCCGTTCGAGCCAGGGCTCGACACGGGTGATCCTGCAATTTGATCTGGATCGCGACATCAATGGCGCGGCGCGCGAGGTGCAGGCGGCAATCAATGCGTCGCGCAATCTGCTGCCCAGCGGTATGCGCAGCATGCCGACCTACAAGAAGGTCAACCCGTCCCAGGCGCCGATCATGGTTCTGGCGCTGACCTCCGATGTGCTGGAAAAAGGCCAGCTTTACGACCTGGCGTCGACCATCCTGTCGCAAAGCCTGTCCCAGGTGACTGGCGTCGGCGAAGTGCAAATTGGCGGCAGTTCGCTGCCCGCCGTGCGCGTCGAGCTTGAACCGCAATTGCTCAACCAGTACGGCGTCTCGCTCGACGAAGTGCGCACCACGATTACCGGCGCCAACGTGCGACGGCCCAAAGGTTCGGTGGAAACCGCCGAGAGCAACTGGCAAGTCCAGGCCAATGACCAGCTGGAAAAGGCCAAGGATTATGAGCCGCTGATTATTCGCTATCAGGATGGCGCTGCATTGCGTCTCAAGGACGTGGCCAAAGTCAGCGACGCCGTGGAAGACCGCTACAACGCCGGCTATTTCAACGACAAGGCCGCCGTGCTGCTGGTGATCAACCGCCAGGCCGGGGCGAATATCATCGAAACCGTGGCGCAGATCCGCGAGCAACTGCCGGCGCTGGAAGCGGTCATGCCCGCCAGCGTCAAGCTCGAAGTGGCCCTGGACCGTTCACCGGTCATCAAAGCCACGCTGCATGAAGCCGAAATGACCCTGTTGATTGCCGTGGTGCTGGTGATCCTGGTGGTGTTCCTGTTTCTCGGCAATTTCCGCGCATCGTTGATTCCGACCCTGGCGGTTCCGGTTTCCCTGGTCGGCACCTTCGCGATCATGTACCTGTGCGGCTTTTCCCTGAATAACCTGTCGCTGATGGCGCTGATTCTCGCCACGGGTCTGGTGGTGGATGACGCCATCGTCGTGCTGGAGAACATTTCCCGGCACATCGACAAGGGCGTTGCGCCGATGCAGGCGGCATATCTGGGCGCCAAGGAAGTGGGTTTCACCTTGCTGTCGATGAACGTGTCGCTGGTCGCGGTATTCATCTCGATCCTGTTCATGGGCGGGCTGGTGGAAAGCCTGTTCCGCGAGTTTTCCATCACGCTGTCGGTGTCGATCATCGTTTCGCTGGTGGTTTCCCTGACCCTGACGCCGATGCTGTGCGCTCGCTGGCTCAAGCCGCATGTGCCGGGTCAGGAAAACGCCTTGCAGCGCTGGAGCCAGCGCGTCAACGACCGGATGGTCGACGGCTACGACCGAAGCCTGGGCTGGGTGTTGCGCCATCGTCGGCTGACGCTGCTCAGCCTGCTGATTACCATCGGCGTGAACATTGCGCTGTATGTGGTGGTGCCCAAGACCTTCCTGCCGACTCAGGATACCGGGCAGCTGATCGGTTTCGTGCGGGGCGACGACGGGCTGTCGTTCTCCGTCATGCAGCCGAAGATGGAGATATTTCGTCGCGCGGTGATGGCCGACCCGGCGGTCGATACCGTCGCGGGCTTCATCGGCGGCAATAACGGCACCAACAACGCCTTCATGATCGTGCGCCTGAAGAACATTAAAGAGCGCAAAATATCGGCCGAGCAGGTGGTCGAGCGTCTGCGCAAGGAAATGCCCAAGGTGCCCGGCGGAAGAGTGTTCCTGATGCCTGACCAGGACTTGCAGCTGGGAGGTGGGCGCGAGCAAACCACCTCGCAATATCAATACATTCTGCAAAGCGGCGATCTGGGCAGCCTGCGCGAGTGGTATCCGAAAGTCGTCGCGGCGCTCAAATCCTTGCCAGAGCTGACGGCCATCGACGCCCGGGAAGGGCGCGGCGCGCAACAGGTCACGTTGCAGGTCGACCGCGACACCGCCAAGCGGTTGGGCATCGACATGAATATGGTCACTTCGGTGCTCAATAACGCTTACAGCCAGCGCCAGGTGTCCACGATCTACGACAGCCTGAACCAGTATCAGGTGGTGATGGAGGTCAATCCGAAATACGCCCAGGACCCGGTCACTCTGGAGCAGGTTCAGGTGATTACCGCCGATGGCCAGCGTGTGCCGCTTTCGAGCATTGCCCACTATGAGCGCAGCCTCGAAAACGACCGGGTGTCCCATGAGGGGCAGTTCGCGTCCGACAGTGTGTCGTTTGACCTGGCTGAAGGTGTCAGCCTCGATCAGGCCACCGTAGCCATCGAGCGCGCGGTGGCTGCGGTTGGGTTGCCGTCTGATGTGATCGCGAAAATGGCCGGTACTGCCGATGCGTTTGCCGCGACCCAGAAGAGCCAGCCGTGGATGATTCTCGGCGCATTGCTCGCGGTTTATCTGGTGCTGGGCATTCTCTATGAAAGCTATATCCACCCGTTGACGATTCTCTCCACGCTGCCGTCGGCAGGTGTTGGCGCGTTGCTCAGTATCTATGTGCTGGGCGGGCAGTTCAGTCTGATTTCCCTGCTCGGGTTGTTTCTGCTGATCGGCGTGGTGAAGAAAAATGCAATTCTGATGATCGACCTGGCACTGCAACTGGAGCGTCACGGCGGGATGACGCCGCTGGAGTCGATCCGCAGTGCCTGCCTGCAGCGTCTGCGGCCGATTCTGATGACGACGCTGGCGGCCATTCTCGGTGCGCTGCCATTATTGCTGAGCAGTGCTGAAGGTGCGGAAATGCGCCGGCCGCTGGGTTTGACGATTATTGGCGGGCTGGTCGTGAGCCAGATCCTGACCCTTTACACCACCCCGGTGGTTTACCTCTATCTCGACCGTCTGCGCCACCGCTTCAACAAGTGGCGTGGCGTGCGTACCGATGCTGCTCTGGAAACTCCGCTATGACCGAACGCCCGAAAATCAAAGCCGTCAAACAATGGCCCGCGCGCAATGCCGCGCGTGGTTTGGGTCTGGGGCTGTGTGTTCTGCTCTTGAGCGCCTGCGCGGTCGGCCCGGATTACCACAAGCCGGAAATGGCGGCTCCGGCGCAGTTCAAGGCGGCGCAGGGCTGGCGTCAGGCCGCGCCGAGTGATTCGCTGGCCCGTGGCGCCTGGTGGGAGTTGTATGGCGACGCGCAGCTCAACGGGCTGGTGGAAAAACTCAACAGTTCCAACCAGACGGTCGCCCAGTACGAAGCGCAATACCGCCAGGCCAGGGCGTTGGTCCGCAGCTCCCGGGGCGCGTTCTTTCCGACCCTTGACCTGACGACTAGCAAAAACCGCTCCAGCCAGGGCACCGGCAGCAGCAGTTCGAGCCTGAGCAGTTCCAGCAGCGGCATTCGCGATACCTACAATGCGCAGCTGGGCGTCAGTTGGGAAGCCGACATCTGGGGCAAGCTGCGTCGCGGCCTGGAAGCCGACACCGCCAGCGCCCAGGCGAGCCTTGGCGATCTGGCGGCCATGCAACTGAGCCTGCAATCGGAGCTGGTGCAGAACTACCTGCAATTGCGCGTCATCGACGAGCAAAAGCGTCTGCTTGAAGCCACGGTCGATGCGTATCAGCGTTCCCTGACCTTGACTCAAAACCAATACCGCGCCGGTATTTCCGGACGCGATGCAGTGGCGCAGGCGCAAACCCAGCTGAAAAGCACGCAAGCCGATTTGATCGATCTGATGTGGCAGCGCGCCCAATTCGAAAACGCCATCGCCGTGCTGATGGGCCAGGCGCCAGCGGACTTTAATCTGGCGGCGAGCACCTCGATTCCGACGCTGCCCGCGATTCCCGTCGGCTTGCCTTCACAGTTGCTTGAGCGGCGGCCAGACATCGCAGCGGCCGAGCGTTCGGTCATGGCGGCCAATGCCAATATCGGCATCGCCAAGGCGGCCTATTATCCAGACCTGACCCTGAGCCTGAGCGGCGGCTACAGCAGCAGCACCTTCGCCAACTGGATCAGCCTGCCGAACCGTTTCTGGTCAGTCGGACCGCAATTAGCCATGACGCTGTTCGACGGCGGGCAACGTTCGGCTGAAGTCGATCGCACCGAAGCTGTCTACGACCAGACCGTGGCGCAGTATCGGCAAACGGTGCTGAACGGGTTCCAGGAAGTGGAAAACTACCTGGTGCAGCTCAAGGTCTACGAGGAAGAGGCGGGCGTGCGCGCCGAAGCGCTGGCTGCGGCCCGTGATTCGTTACGCCTGACCAGCAATCAATACAAGGCGGGTCTGATCGGTTATCTGGACGTGGTCAATGTGCAGACCACCGCACTGAGCAACGAACGCAGCGTGTTGACCTTGCTGCAAAGTCGCCTGATTGCCAGCGTCCAGTTGATCGCGGCACTGGGAGGCGGCTGGGAATCCGACAGCGGTCTGAAACTGCAGGACTGACGGGTCACTGGCGTCAAATCTGCCGCGTAGCTCGCTGCGTTAGACCTTGCAGTACGGGGCTTTGCGGGTTTTTCGGCCAAACTCCGGTGGATGCGAATTAATTAATGGCTATGCGCCACATTTGCGACGACCGACCGCGACATTTGGCGGAAAATGCGTAGAATCCCCCGGCTCTGACAGGGCATGGATTGGCTCGTTGTTCCACGCCGCGAGCCGCTCATGTTGATTGGTCAATACACCCCTTCGCTAGTTCTGGTTTCCATCTTTGTCGCCATCCTTGCGTCCTACACGGCGCTGGATCTCGCCGGGCGCATCGCGACGTCCCACGGCCGTGCGTTGCTGGCGTGGATCGGCGGTGGCGCGTTTTCCATGGGGATCGGCATCTGGGCCATGCATTTCATTGGCATGCTGGCCTTTCATCTGCCCGTTGAACTGGCATTCGATCTGCCGATCACCCTGCTTTCGATGCTGATCGCTATCGTATCCTCCGGTTTTGCCCTGTGGTTGGTGAGCCAGCCTGCTTTGCCCAGGATATTGCTGGGTGTCGGGGCGTTGTTCATGGGCGCTGGCATCAGCGCGATGCACTACACCGGAATGGCTGCGCTGCGCATGCAGCCAGACATCAGCTATGACGCGGGAACAGTCTTGATTTCATTGCTGGTCGCCGTTGCAGCATCGGCCGTGGCGCTATGGATGGCGTTACGTTTGCGGCAGCAGGTTGTCTATGCCAGTACGGTGCGATTCGGCGCAGCGGTGGTGATGGGCGGAGCTATCGTCGGTATGCACTACATCGCCATGGCGGCAGCAAGCTTTGCCGACGGCAGTGTCTGCGGCTCACTGGCCAATGGCATTCGCGCAGCCGGCCTGGATTCACTGGTATTGGTCACGGTTCTGGCGGTCTTGACTATCACGCTGTTGGTGCTGGTTCTGGATGCGCATTTGCGAACTCGCACCGCTGCGTTGTCACAGTCACTCACCGATGCCAACCGCGAGCTGACGCATCTGGCGCTGCATGACACCTTGACCGGTTTACCCAACCGCGTGTTGCTGGCCGAAAAAATCGAACAGGCGATGCGCAAGGTGGACGCCAGCGGTGGGCATTTTGCGCTGATGTTCATGGATCTGGACGGCTTCAAGCCGGTCAACGATGCCTTTGGCCATCATGTGGGCGACCAGCTGTTGCGCGAAGTGGGTTTGCGCCTGCGGTCCAACCTGCATCGTCACGACACGCTGGCGCGTATTGGTGGCGATGAGTTCGTGCTGCTGGTCGAGCTGGACGACATTGAAGATGCGCCGAGGATCGCGGCGCGCCAGGTCGATGTCATCGCTCAGCCGTTCCGGGTCACGGAGCAGGCGTTGCAGATATCGGTCAGTATCGGCATCGGCCTCTATCCGGGAAGTGGCCACACGCAGCAGGAGCTGCTGATGAACGCCGATGCCGCCATGTACCACGCCAAAGCCACGGGCAAAAATGGCTACACGTTTTTCGACGCCACCATGAGCACCAATGCGCGCATTCAGCTGGAGTTGTTGCAGGATTTGCGCGCCGGCCTCAAGCAGAATGATTTTTGCCTGTATTACCAGCCGAAGTTTGACGCCATCAGCGGCCTGCCGATTGGTGCCGAAGCGTTGGTGCGCTGGATGCATCCGCAAAAGGGTATTTTGTTGCCGGACAAGTTCATTGGTCTGGCGGAAAAGACTGGCCTGATCATTCCCATCGGCGAGTGGGTGCTGAACGAAGCCTGTCGACAGATGCGCGTGTGGTTTGAGATGGGTTACACCCATTGGCGTGTGGCGGTAAATCTGTCCGCGCTGCAGTTCTGTCATGCCAATCTGGTGGATATCGTTGCCCAGGCCCTGAGCCGTCATCAATTGCCGCCCAACAGCCTGACCCTGGAAATCACCGAATCCACCGCCATGAACGACGCCGACGCCAGCATGACGGTGTTGCAGCAGTTGTCGGACATGGGCGTCGATTTGTCCATCGACGACTTCGGCACCGGCTACTCAAGCCTGATGTACCTCAAGCGCTTGCCCGCCAACGAGCTTAAAATCGACCGTGGTTTTGTCCGGGATCTGGAGCATGACAGCGATGACGCGGCCATCGTGTCGGCCATTGTCGCCCTCGGCCAGGCGCTGAACCTGCGTATCGTGGCAGAAGGCGTCGAGACTGATCGGCAGCAGAATTTCCTGACCCGGCTGGGCTGCGATTCCCTGCAAGGTTTTTTGCTGGGGCATCCGCTGCCCGCTGCGCAGTTCATCGCCGATATCCACGCCGCCGAAGCGCGCAAGTTTCAGACGGTCCAGACTGAGAAGTAAGTACGTTGCTGGTGGTGGCGTTTATCGTTGATCGCTGGCAGGATCATGGTTTGCGCCTTCCTGCCGGGTTCGTCAGGGCAGCAGGCACTCATAATCGGTTGTTGGACACGTCACGAGAAGATAATGGACAAAATTCTGCTCATCACTGGAGCTTCACGGGGTATCGGTGCCGCCACGGCCTTGCTTGCCGCTGCTCAGGGTTACCGAATCTGCATTAATTACCTGTCCGATCACACGGCGGCCGATCGCATTTGCGGCCAGGTTCGGGAGTTGGGCGCGCAGGCAATCACGGTTCAGGCCGATGTCAGCAATGAAGATGAAATCATCCGTCTGTTCAGTCGCGTCGATGCGGATCTGGGGCGCGTCACGCATCTGGTCAACAACGCCGCAACCGTCGCCCATGCGTCTCGCGTCGAAGAGATGTCCGAGTTTCGCTTGCTGAAAATGATGATGACTAATGTGGTCGGGCCAATGCTGTGCAGCAAACATGCCTTGTTGCGCATGTCGCCGCGCCATGGCGGCAAGGGTGGCAGCATTGTTAATGTCTCATCGGCCGCGTCCCGCCTGGGTTCTGCGGGTGAATACGTTGACTACGCCGCGTCCAAGGGCGCACTGGACACCTTCACCATCGGTTTGTCCAAGGAAGTGGCGGGCGAGGGGATTCGGGTCAATGCCGTTCGACCGGGTTTCATCTTTACCGATTTTCACGCCCTCAGCGGCGACCCGTTTCGGGTCAGCAAGCTGGAGCCGGGTATTCCCATGGGCCGTGGCGGTGCCGCTGAAGAGGTCGCCGAGGCGATTGTCTGGCTGCTCTCGGAAAAAGCCTCCTATGCCACCGGCACCTTGATTGATCTGGCGGGTGGACGCTAAGCAGGATCAGTTGCCGAGCATCGAACGGATTATCCGGCCCAGGGTTTCCATGGCTTTTTCCGCTGCATCGTTCCACGGGCTGCCGTAGTTGAGGCGTATGCAATTCGCAAAGCGCTGGGTCGGCGAGAATATCGGTCCGGGTGCGATGCTGATGCCTTGGGCCAGCGCAACCTTGAAAACTTGCAGCGAGTCCACGGATTCGGGCAACTCAAGCCACAGAAAGTAACCGCCCACCGGCTGGCTGACCCGGGTTTGCGCCGGGAAATAACGGCCGATGGCCGCGAGCATGGCGCGTTGCTGATCTTCCAGGGCGTAACGCAGCTTACGCAGATGGCGATCGTAGCCGCCGTGTTCGAGATAATCGGCAATGGCCGCCTGCGCCGGCATCGAAGCGCACAGCGATGTCATCAATTTAAGCCTTTCGATTTTCTGCGCATACCGTCCCGCAGCGACCCAGCCGATTCTGTAGCCGGGGGCGAGGCTCTTGGCGAACGATCCGCAATGCATCACCAGCCCGTCGGTATCGAAGGCCTTGGCCGGTTTCGGCGCATGCGGCCCGTAATACAACTCGGCATACACGTCATCTTCAATCAGTGGCACCTGATGCTCGCGCAGCAGCTCGACCAAGTGCCGTTTGCGCGCCTCCGGCATCAAGGCGCCGCTGGGATTCTGGAAGCTGGTCATGCACCAGACGGCCTTGACCGGATAGCGTTCCAGGGTTTGCGCCAGAATGCCCAGGTCGATGCCGTCGCGGGGGTGCACCGCAATCTCCACAGCCTTGAGCTTCAAGCGTTCCAGCACTTGCAGGCAGGCGTAGAACGCTGGCGCTTCGATTGCCACCAGATCGCCTGGCTCGGTGACGGCTTGCAGGCACAGGTTCAGCGCCTCAAGTGCTCCGTTGGTGATCAGCAGCTCTTCCATGGGCAGCATCAGGCCGCCGACCGTACCGTTGACCAAATAGCGAAGGGCGATTTGCCGACGCAATTGCGGATGCCCCGGCGACATGTCGGTGACGACCATGCGGGGGTCCATATCCCGGCTGGCACTGGCCAGGGAGCGGGACAGGCGTTGCAGCGGAAACAGCAGCGGGCTGGGGAACGCCGAGCCGAACGGCACGGTGTTCGGGTCCTTGATGGAATCCAGCACCGAGAACACCAGTTCGCTGACGTCTACCTCCGTGGACTCGCTGACCTGCGGCTCCTTGAGCGTCTGCGCGGGCTGCACGAGCACGCTGGGATTGACGAAGTAACCCGAGCGCGGTCGGGCGCGAATCAGGCCCCGGCGCTCCAGCAGGTAATAGGCCTGGAACACCGTCGAGGGACTGATGCCGTGGGCCTGGCTGGCATAACGCACCGATGGCACCCGCGCACCGGGCGCGAGGACGCCGCTGCGAATCAACTCGGCAATATCGTCGGCGTACTTCTCGTAACGCTTCATGGTGTCTCGCGGGCTGGAAGGCGTGCAAAGCATACGCTACTCGATCAACGGTTCAGAGGTGCAACGAAGCGACTGGTCGCCAGGCTGCGGATTTCAGGCTGATCCTGATCGACCACCTCGAAGGCAAGGGGCTGGGAACTGCTGCTGGGGCGTTCGGCCAGCATGGCGACGGACACCGGCAAGTCGATGATTTCCCCGGCGGCCAGGCTCAGGTCGGTCTTGCCATGCAACTCGAAGCCCGGACTGTCGGCGAGCCCCAGCCGATAATGCTGCGTGTGCTGGGTCTTGTTGATGATCTTCAGGCTGTAGATATTCTCGATCTGGCCTTGGCTGTTTTCCCGAAACAGGCCGCGATCCTTGCTGACGTCCAGCGACACCATGGGCCGTTCAATCAGTGCCATGGCCAGGGCGCCGATCATCAGCAGCAGCGCCGCGCAATAACCCAGCAGCCGAGGGCGCAGCAGTCGAGTGGTGCCACCTTGCAACACTCGCTCGGAGGCGTAACGCACCAGGCCGCGCTCGTAGCCCATTTTGTCCATGATCGAATCGCAGGCGTCGATACACGCAGCACAGCCGATGCATTCCATCTGCAAGCCGTCGCGGATATCGATGCCAGTGGGGCAAACCTGAACGCAGACCTGACAATCGATGCAGTCGCCCAGACCCAGCGCCAGCGGATCGGTTTCGCGCTTGCGCGGTCCGCGCTGCTCGCCGCGCGCCGCATCATAGGCAACGGTCAACGTGTCCTGGTCGAACATCACGCTCTGAAAGCGCGCATAGGGACACATATGCAGACACACCGCTTCACGCAGCCAGCCTGCATTGATATAGGTGGCGGCCGCAAAGAACGCCACCCAGAACAGGCTGACCCCGCCGATTTCCAGGGTCAGCAATTGCTCTGCCAGCGGGCGGATCGGCGTGAAGTAGCCGACAAAAGTCAGGCCGGTCAGCACGCTGATCAGCAGCCACAGCGTGTGTTTGGCCGAGCGGCGCAGCAGCTTGTTGACGCCCCAGGGCGCAGCCTCAAGCTTGATCCGTTGGTGACGTTCGCCTTCGGTCAGCTTTTCGCACCACATGAAGATCCATGTCCAGGAACTCTGCGGACAGGTGTAACCACACCAGACCCGTCCGGCAAACACGGTGATCGCAAACAGGCCGAATGCACAGATGATCAGCAGCGCCGACAGCAGGATGAAATCCTGTGGCCAGAAGGTGGCGCCGAAGATATGAAACTTGCTCTCGGCCAGATCCCACAACACTGCCTGCCGATTACCCCATTGCAGCCAGACCGTGCCGAAGAACAGCAGGAAAAGCAGCCCCGTGCCACTCAAACGCAGGGAGCGGAACAGGCCGGTAAAGCTGCGGGTCTGAATCTGCTGGCTGGAGGGTGACCGGGATCTGGAATGAACCGGTTGGCCAGGCTCAATGCTCTGTACAGGGATTCTCTCGCTCATGCCGGGTGCTCATCTACCGTTAATCAGGTGACGAGACTATGGACGCTGCCCTGTAATCAAAACAGATTCAGCTCCTCAATAAAAAACCGTATCAGATGGCGTTTTGAGCAATGTTTACGGGATTGCCAGTAAAGCGACAGACAGCGTGATCTGGGTCAATCCGCCGACTGCCGCGCTGTGCTGGATCAAATGACGGTCGTGGGATCTTCAGTGTCGCGGTCGACAGTGTGGTGGCGCAGATCCTTGGCCTTGTAGATGGTCAGAGCATCTGCTTCAGCCTCGGTGATTGGCACTTTGACCCCCGCGATTTCGGCTTCGGACATATGTGTCGCGTCATTGGTGGTAATCGCGATATCGACCACCCGGCTGCTATGCCGAACGCCGTCGATTTCCGCAGAGCAGTGCTCGTTGGTGCTATCAAATTCCAGTGGCATGGTGAACTCCTTCGAAATGAGGCCTACTGGATTTACGACCACTGGCTGCAGGCAACGTTCTGAAAGCTGTGCCAGCACTCCGGGCGACGGTCGGTGTCTATTGGATTGCCAATTCGGCCGTTTTTCAGATACGGCACGCCCCTACAACTCGGCGCTGTCATGTTCACTACTAAATGCAGGAGCTCTAATGGATCACCCGTGGTGGCACGAAGTCGGCGTCACATTGCAGCAGGAATTCTCTGACATCACCGATGCGTCGCAGCTGACCCGGGTCACGGTCAGGTTGTTGATTGCCGCGTTGCTGGGCGGGATTCTCGGTTTTGAGCGCGAGCAGAAGGGCAAGGCCGCCGGGGTTCGCACGCATATGCTGGTGGCGATGGGGGCTGCGTTGTTTGTTTTGGCCCCGCGTCTGGCGGGTGCTGACGATGCGGCAATGAGCCGGATTATTCAGGGGATTGTGGCTGGCATTGGTTTTCTTGGCGCGGGCACGATTTTGAAGGGGCGCGAGCAAAGCGTGGCCCAGGTCAAAGGGCTGACCACCGCAGCGGGTCTGTGGATGACCGCCGCGATTGGCATCGCGGCGGGTATGGGACGTGAAGCCACTGCGGTGCTGAGCACCATATTGGCCTGGGGCATTCTCAGCCTGATGCCGGCGATTGTCGCCAGGCTCGACCCGCCGGAGAAAAATCCCGACAAGGATGACGGCTCGGAGAAACCCTGACAGCTGCTGTTCTACTCAGGAAAGTCTTCGCCCAGAATCGCCGGCGGCTCTTCTGCTGGCGGATCGCCCACAGGCGTCGGGATCACCGGTGGCATGGTGGGTGGCGGATCTTCATCGGGCTTGGGGACCGGCAGTGCAGGATCATCAATCATCGGATCGGGCGTTTCTGGCGGGATCGGAATGCTCATGGGCTTCACCTTCCTGTGGGATGCGCTGTGGAGTGTGGCGTGCACGACCGCCCCGTCAGGCGGTCGTGTCAGGCTCGAAGGTTTGGACAACGTGCTGTTGCCGATGACTCCACGTTTGTCTGCGTTGTGGCTACGCTCAAATGCGCCAGTGCTCGGTCCGCTTGAAAGCTCTTTGAACTTTTAACCTGCCGCACCGCTCGGAAACTAGGCGACCGGATCACACGAGTCAGTAAGAATTGCTCCGGTTGCCAAATTTTTGTCCAGCAGCCCGCTTCGGGCTGTACGCAACCTTTATTGCATGGATTCGCACAGGAGCGTCCCTGGGGCGTGAGGAGTGATGCTCGATGAATGTGACTGCCGATCAGCCATTTGGTCCGGATTCCCTGGCCACCGATACCCAACACCCGGCTCGACCTATTACCCTGACCCAAGCCTTGCAATTGCCGCGCATCGTGATCGAAAACACGACGCCGGTGATCGACGGTGGGCAGTTCGCCGCCAAAGCAATCGCTGGCCAGCCAGTTCCCGTCACCAGCAAGGTATTCGCTGACGGGCACGACAAGCTGGCGGTTAAAATTCGCTGGCGCGCGGCCGATGAAGTGCAATGGCACACCGCGTCAATGCGCGAGTTGGTCAATGACAACTGGGTCGGTGAGTTCACCCCGACCTCTGTCAAAACCCATGTCTTCCGCCTGGAAGCCTGGATCGACCAGTTCGGCAGCTATCGCTACGAGCTGGAGAAGAAATTCAGCGCGGGCGTTTCAATCGAACTTGAGTTGATTGAAGGCAGAATTCATCTGGAACACGCTGCTGAGCGCAGCACCGGCGAGCTGCAAAAGCAGCTGCACGCTACGTTGGGCGAGCTGGAAAAGGCCGAAGCGGAAGAAAAGGTCGCGGTGCTGCTGCACAGTGAAACCGCAGCGCTGATGAACCAGGCGGATAATCAGACCTTTCTGAGTCGCAGCGTCGAGTATCCGCTGGATGTGGAGCGTGAGCTGGCACAGTTTGCCAGTTGGTACGAACTGTTTCCGCGCTCGATCACTGATAGCCCCGAGCGCCACGGCACGTTCAACGATGTTCACTCGCGCTTGCCTACCATCCGCGACATGGGCTTCGACGTGCTGTATTTCCCACCGATCCATCCGATTGGCCGGGCGCATCGCAAGGGTCCGAACAATTCGCTGACTGCCGGGCCGGATGATCCGGGCAGCCCGTATGCGATTGGTAGCGAGGAGGGCGGTCACGACGCCATTCACCCGCAACTGGGTACTCGTGAAGATTTCCGCAACCTGGTTGCAGCTGCTGCCGAGCACGGCCTGGAGATCGCGCTGGACTTCGCCATCCAGTGTTCCCAGGATCACCCGTGGCTCAAGCAACATCCGGGCTGGTTCACCTGGCGTCCGGACGGCACGATCCGTTATGCGGAAAACCCGCCGAAAAAATATCAGGACATCGTCAACGTTGATTTCTATGCGCCTGACGCGATCCCAAGCTTGTGGCTGGAGCTGCGTGACGTGGTTCTGGGCTGGGTCAAGGAAGGGGTGAAGATCTTCCGTGTCGACAATCCGCACACCAAACCGCTGCCGTTCTGGCAATGGATGATTGCCGACATTCGCAGTCAGCATCCGGAAGTCATGTTCCTCGCCGAGGCGTTTACCAAGCCGGGCATGATGGCGCGCCTGGGCAAGGTCGGTTATTCGCAGAGTTACACCTATTTCACCTGGCGCAACACCAAGGCGGAATTGACTGAGTACCTGACCGAGCTCAACGAGTCGCCCTGGCGCGAATGCTATCGTCCGAACTTCTTCGTCAATACGCCGGACATCAACCCGCCGTTCCTGCAGCAATCGGGACGTGCCGGCTTTCTGATCAGGGCGGCGCTGGCGACCATGGGCTCCGGTTTGTGGGGCATGTATTCCGGTTTCGAGCTGTGCGAAGCCGCGCCGGTGCCGGGCAAGGAAGAGTATCTGGACTCGGAGAAATATCAGCTGCGTCCGCGAGACTTCACTGCGCCGGGCAATATCATCCCCGAAATTGCCCAGCTCAATCGTATCCGCCGCCAGAATCCAGCGTTGCAGACCCACTTGGGCCTGAAGATCTACAACGTCTGGAACGACAATATTCTGTATTTCGGCAAGCGCAGCGCTGATGGCAGCAACTTCATTCTGGTTGCCATCAACCTTGATCCGTTCAATGTCCAGGAAGGCCAATTCGAACTGCCGCTGTGGGAAATGGGCCTGCCCGACGATGCCGCGACCTCCGGTGAAGATTTGATGACCGGGCATCGCTGGACCTGGTACGGCAAAAACCAGTTCACGCGTCTTGACCCGGCCTACCAGCCTTTCGGCATCTGGCGTATCCAGTCAACGAATTAAGCAGCAGGGACACATCCATGGCGAAGAAACCCAAGAGCGCGGCGTTTATCAATGACCCGCTCTGGTACAAGGACGCAGTGATCTACCAGGTTCACGTGAAGTCTTTTTTCGATTCGAACGACGACGGGATTGGCGACTTTCCCGGCCTGATCGCCAAGCTTGATTACATTGCCGAGCTTGGGGTCAACACCATCTGGCTGCTGCCCTTCTATCCGTCGCCACGCCGCGACGATGGTTACGACATTGCCGATTATCGTGGTGTGCACAGCGATTACGGCACGATGGCCGACGCCAGGAAGTTCATCGCCGAGGCTCACAAACGCGGCTTGCGGGTGATCACCGAGCTGGTCATCAACCACACTTCCGACCAGCATCCATGGTTCCAGAAGGCCCGTGCAGCCAAGCCGGGCTCCAAGGCCCGGGACTTTTACGTGTGGTCCGACAGCGATCAGAAGTACGACGGCACGCGCATCATCTTTCTGGATACCGAGAAGTCCAACTGGACCTGGGATCCGGTAGCGGGGCAGTATTTCTGGCACCGTTTCTACTCCCACCAGCCGGACTTGAACTTCGATAATCCGGCGGTCATGGAGGCGGTGCTGGAAGTCATGCGTTATTGGCTGGACATGGGCATTGATGGCCTGCGTCTGGATGCGATTCCGTACCTGATCGAACGTGACGGCACCAACAACGAAAACCTGCCTGAAACGCACACGGTATTGAAAAAGATCCGCGCCGAGATCGATGCCAATTATCCGGACCGGATGTTGCTGGCCGAGGCCAATCAATGGCCGGAAGACACCCAGCTGTATTTCGGTGATACCAAAGGCAAGGATGGCGATGAATGCCATATGGCCTTTCACTTCCCGTTGATGCCGCGCATGTACATGGCGCTGGCTCAGGAAGACCGCTTTCCGATCACCGACATCCTGCGTCAGACCCCGGAAATCCCGGCCAACTGTCAGTGGGCGATCTTCCTGCGCAACCACGATGAACTGACCCTGGAAATGGTCACTGATCGTGAGCGCGATTACCTGTGGAATTACTACGCCGCTGACCGACGTGCGCGGATCAACCTGGGGATTCGTCGACGTCTCGCGCCATTGGTCGAACGTGATCGCCGTCGTGTGGAATTGCTTAACAGCATGCTGCTGTCGATGCCGGGCACGCCGACCTTGTATTACGGCGATGAGATCGGCATGGGCGACAACATCTATCTCGGCGACCGCGACGGTGTGCGCACGCCGATGCAGTGGTCCATCGACCGCAATGGCGGCTTTTCCCGCGCCGATCCGGCAAGCCTGGTGCTGCCGCCGATCATGGACCCGTTGTACGGTTATCTGTCGGTCAACGTTGAAACCCAGAACAATGACAAGCATTCCCTATTGAACTGGAATCGGCGCATGCTGGCTGTGCGCAAGCAGCAAAAAGCCTTTGGTCGCGGCACGTTGAAAATGCTGTCGCCGAGCAATCGGCGGATCCTGGCGTACATTCGCGAATACACCGCACCGGATGGCAAGAACGAAATCATCCTGTGTGTGGCTAACGTTTCCAGTGCGTCGCAAGCCGCAGAATTGGAGTTGTCCAATTATGCAGGCACGGTGCCGGTCGAGATGTTGGGCGGCAGTGCGTTTCCGCCCATTGGCCAGCTCAACTATTTACTGACTTTGCCGCCCTATGGTTTTTACTGGTTTTTGTTGGCATCGGAGAACCAGATGCCAAGCTGGCACGTAGAGCCCGCGCAGAGCATTCCGGACTTTCCGACCATGGTTCTGAAAAAACGACTCGAAGAGCTGCTCGACGAACCGTTGCGCAGCACGATGGAAAACAACTCGCTGGCCGTTTACTTGCCTAAACGCCGCTGGTTTGCGGCCAAGGACAAGGCAATCGACAAGGTTCACATCGCCTATGCAGTGCGCTTTGGCGATGCATCGCATCCAGTGCTGCTCAGCGAAATCGAAGTCACCGCAGGCGATCATCAAGGTCGCTATCAGTTGCCGTTCGGCCTGTTGGCGGAAGACGACATCAGCAGCGCGTTGCCTCAGCAACTGGCGCTGGCCCGGGTTCGTCGCGGACGCCAGGTCGGTCTGATCACCGATGCCTTCACCCTGGAAACCTTCATTCGTGCGGTCATGCAAGGCATGCAGGCTGAAACCGTGCTGCACAGCAGCGAAGGTGAGTTGCGCTTCGAGCGCACCGCGTTGCTCGAACCGCTGGGCCTGAACAGCGAATCGGAAGTGCGTTACCTGTCCGCCGAACAGTCCAACAGTTCGGTCGTCGTGGGCGGCAGCGTGGTGCTGAAGATGATCCGTAAGGTCACGGCAGGGGTTCACCCGGAACTGGAAATGGGTGCGTACCTGACCAATGCGGGCTACAAACACATCTCGCCGTTGCTGGGTTCGGTGGTGCGGGTGGGCAACGATGGCGAACCTAACCTGCTGATGATTGCCCAGGGTTATCTGAGTAATCAGGGCGACGCGTGGGAATGGACGCAGAACAACCTGGAACGGGCGGTGCGCGATGAAATGGCGCACGGGGTTTCCGGACAGGAACAGCATTACAACGCATTGCTGGAACTGGCTGATTTTTCCCGAAACCTGGGTCAACGCCTTGGCGAAATGCACCAGGTGCTGGCGGCCAAAACCGACAATGCCGACTTTACTGCCGAAGTAACCACGGTCAAGGAAAGCCAGGCTTCGGGTAAAAGCGTCGCTGCGCAGATCGAGCGCGCCTTGCAATACCTGGAACAGCAGAAGTCGCACCTTGAGGCGGCTGATCAGAAACTGGTCACCGACCTGCTGGGCAAGCGCAAGCAAATCCTCAACCACGTACAGGCCCTGGCCAAGCGCTCGGTGGGCGGCTTGCGGATTCGCGTGCATGGCGACTTGCACCTCGGGCAGATCCTGGTGGTCAAGGGCGATGCCTATCTGATCGATTTCGAAGGCGAGCCAGCTCGTCCGATGCACGAACGACGCGCCAAGCACAGCCCGTACAAAGACGTCAGCGGTGTGCTGCGTTCCTTTGATTACGCCGCGGCCATGGCCGTGCGCAGTGCGCAAAGTGTCGATACCTCACCGGAGGCTGGCGCCGCGCGCCGTCGTGTCGCCGAGGCGTATCTGGGCCAGGCCCGTGAAGCTTTCATCGAAGGCTATCGCTCGACGACCACGAAACTGGCGCATGCCTGGAAAGATGCCAAGGGTGAAAGTGCCGCACTTGAGCTGTTCACCCTGGAAAAAACTGCTTATGAAGTGGTCTACGAAGCTGAAAACCGCCCGACCTGGTTGTCGGTGCCGTTGCAAGGCTTGCGTGGGCTGCTGAACCTGTCTGATGGAGAGTCTCAATGAATGCGCCTGATAAAACCGGCGCGGCTCCGCAGTTGATGCCCGCAGCCGCGGACATGGATGCGTTGATCCGTGCTGAACACCGTGACCCATTCTCGGTACTCGGCCCCCATGGCGATGGCGCCAACGGCCAGATCATCCGGGCTTACCTGCCGGACGCCCTGAGCGTCAGCGTATTGGCCCGTGATGGCCAGCGTGAGCTGGGTCCCCTGCAAATGAGCGAAGTGCCAGGGTTTTTCGTCGGGCAATTCGCCGACGCACAGCCGTACTTGCTGAAAATCAACTGGGCCGGCGGTGAGCAGATCACTGAAGACCCCTACAGCTTCGGCCCGTTGCTGGGCGAAATGGACCTTTACCTGTTTGCCGAAGGTAACCATCGCGACCTGAGCAGCTGTTTGGGTGCGCAGGTCAGGAATGTCGACGGCATTGATGGCGTGCGTTTCTCGGTCTGGGCGCCCAATGCACGGCGTGTCTCGGTGGTCGGCGGTTTCAACAATTGGGACGGGCGCCGTCACACCATGCGCCTGCGCCACCCGACGGGTGTCTGGGAGGTATTTGTACCGCGCCTGAAGCCCGGTGAAGTTTACAAGTACGAGATCCTGGGCGCCGATGGTATCCTGCCGCTGAAAGCCGACCCTATGGCGCTGGCGACCACCATGCCGCCGGATACGGCCTCGAAAGTCGCTGCGCCTCTGCAGTTCGACTGGAAAGATGACGCCTGGCTGGCCTCCCGCGCGGATCGTCACGCGGCCAATGCGCCTTTGTCGATCTACGAGCTGCACGCCGGTTCGTGGCAGAAAGAGCAGAACGAAGAGGGCGAGTGGCGCCAATATAACTGGCACGAGCTGGGTGATCGGCTGATCCCGTACGTCAAGGAATTGGGCTTCACCCATATCGAGCTGATGCCGATCATGGAACACCCGTTTGGTGGCTCGTGGGGTTATCAACTGTTGGCGCAATTTGCGCCGACTGCGCGCTACGGCTCGCCGGAAGACTTCGCGGCCTTCGTCAACGCCTGCCACGAGGCGGAAATCGGCGTGATTCTGGACTGGGTGCCGGCGCATTTCCCGACCGACACGCACGGTCTGGCGCAGTTCGACGGCACCGCGCTGTACGAATATGCCAACCCACAGGAAGGCTTCCACCAGGACTGGGACACGCTGATCTACAACCTGGGCCGTACCGAAGTGCATGGTTTCATGCTGGCCTCCGGGCTGCACTGGCTCAAGCACTTCCACGTCGATGGCCTGCGCGTGGATGCTGTGGCATCGATGCTGTACCGCGACTATTCGCGTAAAGCCGGGGAGTGGGTGCCAAACCGTTTTGGCGGTCGCGAGAACCTGGAGGCCATCGATTTCCTGCGCCACCTCAATGACGTGGTGAATCTCGAAGTGCCCGGCGCATTGGTGATTGCCGAAGAATCCACGGCCTGGCCGGGCGTGAGTCAGACCACGCAACAAGGTGGTTTGGGCTTTGCCTACAAATGGAACATGGGCTGGATGCACGACACGCTGCATTACATGCAGCAGGATCCGATCCATCGCGCTCATCACCACAGCGAGCTGAGCTTCGGGCTGATGTATGCCTGGTCGGAGAAATTCATCCTGCCGATCTCCCACGATGAAGTGGTGCACGGCAAGCATTCGCTGATCGACAAGATGCCTGGCGACCGCTGGCAGAAATTTGCCAACCTGCGTGCTTACCTGACGTTCATGTGGACCCATCCGGGCAAGAAGCTGCTGTTCATGGGCTGCGAGTTCGGCCAATGGCGCGAGTGGAACCACGACGAACAGCTGGACTGGTATCTGCTGCAATACGCAGAGCACATCGGCGTGAAAACCCTGGTCAGCGACCTGAACCGGATTTATCGCGAAGAGAAAGCGCTGCACGAGCGCGATACCGAGCCAATGGGCTTCCAGTGGTTGATCGGCGACGATGCCGCCAACAGCGTCTTTGCCTGGCTGCGCTGGAGCAAGGAAGGCGAGCCGCTGCTGGTGGTCGCCAACCTGACGCCTGTGCCGCGCGTGAACTATCGCGTCGGCGTACCGTTCGCTGGCAAGTGGAGCGAGCTGCTCAACAGTGATGCGGAAACCTATGCCGGTTCCAACTTCGGCAATGGCGGCGCAGTCCAGACCCAAGACAGCAAAAGCCATGGCATGCCGGCTTCGCTGGAACTGAACCTGCCTCCGCTGGCAGTGTTGATTCTCAAGCCTTACGCTGAGTAACCGACAGACAACGCGGCCCTCGATATGAGCGCCGCGTTGTAGTTCTGCCCCATTACCAGCTGATCCTCAGCCCCAGATTGCCCATCACGCCTTGCAGATTGTCATCGTCTACGTTGCCGCTGTAATCGGCGCTGACATACAGACTCACTTCTTTCGACACTTTCGCCACCAATCCCACACCCAGATCAGCCGTGGTGGACTTGTGCTCGGTCTTGATTCTGTCGACGTGATCAAAGGTCACTGTGTCCGATCCGCCGAAGGTGTGCCATAGATTGCCGCGCACATAGGGTTCCAGTGGCATGCCGCTGACCCTGTACCGACCTTTCAAACGCGCACCGACACGACCTGTGTTGTAGGACTGGGAATCAAACGACACGTGAGAAATCCCGTCATTCTGGCTATCCAGATCGATGTGCTGGTTGATCACTTGTGCCTGAGGTTCGACCACCCAGTTCGCGGACACCGGAATCGGATACCCGGCTTCCAATGACAGGCTAAGCGCCCGGCCTTCGGTGTCGATCCGGATGCCCCGGTCCGAGCGGCTGTAACCGTCCAGGCGCGTGCCCATCGCCACGGCATCGACGTACCAGCCTTTCGGATCGACCAATGTCCAGTAAATGCCCAGGCTGTCGCCCTCGATTTTGACTTTGCCTGTGCGGTTATCTTTGAAGCCACCGGCGAAGCCGTCCACATGCCCATCCAGCTGACTGCGGCCGACGAAAAAACCGGTGCGCTGGGAACGGCCACCCGCGGTTTCGGACGCGTACAGGTCATGGCCGACCTGATAGCCCTTGAGCGATGCGTCCAGACTCGGGTCGACGGTGCCCGACCAACTGCGTTTGAAGTTATTGCCGAACACTCGCGCCCATCCTGCTGGCACGAAGCCGGACTCGCCCAGCAGGCTTTGCTCCCCCTGACGATCATGGAAAGTGCCCAGTGACAGCTGAGTCAGCATGGCAGCCGCTGGCGGCACGACCGCGTAGTTGGGCACTTCCATGCGATACAGCGTAATCGGTGCCGCGCCCCGGATGGGAGCGGGCAGCGGCGGGGTGCCGATGGCCGCGACCGGAGCCGTCACCGCTGGCTGCACGGGAGGCGTGGTTGGGGTCGTCGGAGTCGTGGGAGTCGTGGGCGTAGTCGGAACAGTAGGTTCGGTTGGCGTTGTCGGGTCAGTTGGCGTAACCGGTGGTTCAGGCGTGGTAGGCGGTACCGCCAGTGCCAAGGGTTGTGAGAGTACAGTCGAGCGCAGGAACCAGCTGTTTTCAGATCCCGCTGTCGCGCCGCCCTTGAACAAATAGTATTGATAGGCCCCGACCGACAACGAGTTACTCAGCGTGAATGCACTGTTATCGCTGATCGCTCCCTCGCTGGCCTGCACCACCTGAATGCCGTTTTGTCGCGTGACCGCGCCCAGTCCGCCAAGGTTGGCGACGTTGATCTGCGTGGTCCCGCTGATCGCACCCTGAGCCACGACCAGCTTGTCGCTGGCTGAAGAGTCGTCGCCCAATACCGATTGCAGCAACAACTGGCCACTGTTGCCGATGTAGTTGCCGCGCACGGTGAGGGTGTCGGTGGCCTGGCTGCTGCCGGTGGTCATGTCCAGGGTTCCGGCGTTGCTCATGGTTGCCAGTTGGCCAGCGGTAAACGGGCGCAAGGTGCCGACACTGGAGGAAACCATGCTGCTGGCGTCGATATTCAGTGTGCCGGTTCCGCTGTTAGCATCACCGACGACCAGTTCACCAGCCAGGTCCATGTGCGAGCCATTGCTGAGGTTGACGGTTTCCCAATTGGCGTAGCGCCCTGGAACAGCGGTCGTCGATGCGTCGAAGGTCAAGATGTCGGCACCGGCGCCGCCGTCCAGCAGCGGGTTCGAGCCCAGGAAGCTCTCGTCGAGGTTGTTGAGGAGGGCGGTGTCATTGCCATCGGCCATCAGGATCGACCCGCGCAGCAGGCCCGTGTTGCTCCAGTTAAAGGTATCGTTGCCGAAACTGGCCCTGATCTCACCACGCACCTCGCCGCCGCTGATAGCGATGCTGTCGTCGCCACCGCTGACACTGATGTTACCGCCGACAGTGCCGCCGGAAATGATGATGGTGTCCTTGCCGAAGCCGGTCACCAGGTTGCCCATGATGTTGCCCGCAGACATATCGAAAAGATTGTCATCGAGTTTCATGTCGACCCGGCCGATTGTGCCTCCGGTCATCTTCGCGCTGTCGCCATCCTCGAAGGCGCTGCTGATGACGCCGCCGGACATCAGGAAAGTATCCAGTCCATCGCCCTGTGCAAGCGAGCGCAGGGTCCCACCGGACATGACGAAATCATCCCGTCCGGAGCCTTGGTTGACATCCAGCGAGATCGCGCCCGCAGTCATCGCAAAGCTGTCCGGACCATCGCCCTGGATGACGCTGCCAGTGATAGTGCCGGAATCCATCTGCAGGCGATCATTGCCAGGGCCGAACGTCACGTTACCGATAATTGCACCGGTGCCACCCGCAGGGAAAATCAATGTGTTATTGCCGGAAGGTTTGCTCAGCGCGCCACTGCTGCCGCTGTCACACGTCTGCACGGGTTGGGCGAGGGTGGTAGTCAGATCACAGGCCGCACGCGTCGGATTGCACCACATGCCAAAGATTGCGACGGGCAGGACGGCCAAGCGCCATGGGCAAGGCTTGCCACGGGGGTGGTTCATGATGTCTCTCCCTGAGTAGCGTAGTCAGGGAGGCGGTCAGCTCGTGCCTGCGGGCCACGCTAAAACGCACGGCATGTCAGATCAGCGACATTGCGTTTTTCCATGTGTAATAGGTAGTTGCATCTCAAGTACAGAAGCGAACCAGCCCCCCGTCAAGTAAATGACCGACGGATGGTTTGCGCAGAACGCCAGCTTTTGCGGGGTATTAGAGGTGAACTTCCACCGCAAGCGGCAGGTGATCAGACAAATGCGTCCAAGGGCGGCTGCCGAGGATTTGCGGCGAGTGGCTGCTGGCATTGCGCAAATAGACGCGATCCAGACGCAGCATTGGAAAGCGCGCGGGATAGGTCTTGGCCAATAACCCATGATGGCGCTCAAAGGCTTCGTGCAGATAATCACACCGCGCCAACGTCGCGTTACCCCGCAACTGCCAGTCGTTGAAATCCCCGGCAATAATGACCGGCGCGTGGCTGGGCAGGGAGTCCAGCAGTTTGCACAGCAGATCCAGCTGCAATTGCCGATGACTTTCCAGCAGGCTCAAATGGACGCAGATCGCATGCACCTCATCGTGTCCCGGCACCTGTAATACGCAGTGCAGCAGCCCGCGCCGTTCCGGGCCGGTGATGGAAATGTCGAGATTGCGATGGCTCAGAATCGGGTACTTGGAGAGCAGGGCGTTACCGTGATGGCCGTCGGGGTAAACCGCATTGCGGCCGTAGGCAAAATCGCTCCACATGCTGTCGGCGAGAAATTCGTAATGGGAAGTAACGGGCCAGTCATGATGGCGTGAGGCGTGACCGTCGTGGCTACCCAGCACTTCTTGCAGGAATACCAGATCGGCGCCGGTACTGCGTACGGCTTCGCGCAGTTCCGGAAGGATGAAGCGCCGGTTGAACGCCGTGAATCCCTTGTGGGTATTGACGGTCAGGACACGCAGCTTGTGAACATCCGGGCTGTTGCTCATGTCCACTGCATTACCATTCAAACCAGCAGGATCAGGGGGCACACGAACGCTCCTAAGTACGGCAAATGTCTAAATGGGACTGATGCGTACGCTGGCAGTTCATCTTTTTTGGCCGCCGATGCCTCGTCAAATCCTGGGGCGGCGTGACAGCATCACCGTAAGCATCAACCCGCCAATCGACAGCAGCGATGCGAAGAAAAAGATCGAGGCGTATCCCATTCCCAGAGCGATAGCGCCCATCACCGGTCCGGCAATCGCCAGGGCAAGATCGAAGAACACCGCGTAGGCACTCAAGCCGGCACTGCGACTGGAAATCGGCACTTGCTTGATTGCTTCAACGCCCAATGCCGGGTAGACCAGGGACAACCCAAGCCCCGTCAAACCGGCACCCGCCAGGGCAAAACCGGTATTGGGCGAAAGCCACAACAGCACCAGCCCCAGTGTTTCCACACCCATGCAGACGATGGCCGAGGTGAAGCCCCCAAGGCGGTTGATTGCACCGATGAACAGCAGGCGGGCAAGAATGAAACAAATCCCGAACACGCTCAGGCAATACGCGGCGCCTTCCCATCCGCGGCTGACGTAGAACAGCGTGATGAACGTGGTCATCGTGCCATAGCCGATTGATGCCAGCGTCAGGCTGACGCCATACGGTGCGATGCGTCCGAACACCGACCAGAACGGCAGGCGTTCACCCTTGATTACCGGGATCGAAGGTTTGTTGCGGATGATTATCAAGGCCACTATCGCCATAGCCGTCAAGGCAAGGCCGATACTGAAGAAGCCGACATCGCGCGTCATCACATAACCCAATGGCGCGCCGATGGCGATAGCCCCGTAGGAAGCGATGCCGTTCCAGGAAATCGCCCGGGCTGTATGGTCCGGCCCGACCTTGCCAATACACCAACTGATGCTGCCGACGCCGATAAGGCCTTGGGAGACGCCGATGAACAGCCGCGCAATGATCAGGACCGTCAGGCTCACCACCGGCGCGCTTTCCAGCAACGTCGCAACCGAGGTCAGCACGCCGCTGATGGCAATCCCGGACATGCCGTAAACAATCGCCAGTTTGGTGCCGATGGTGTCGCAGACCCTGCCGGCCAGTGGACGGCTGAGCAGTGTGGCCAGATATTGCGAACCAATCGTCAGACCTGCGATGACTGCGCTGAATCCCAGCTGGTCGTGCACGTAGCTGGGCATTACAGCAATCGGCAAACCGATGCACAGAAACGCGATAAAGGTGTAGAGCACGATGGAGACGATCTGCAAGGTGATCGTCATGGAACTGACTTCAACTGGAGGTGGTGGCGTGAAGGCGGAGGACATGGGCTCGTTCGCTGGCAAGCGTTAGGGAGTGCCACATCATGGCTTGAGATTCCGGCAAAAGGAAGCATGCTAACGATGTAGTTTATTTATTTGTAAACAAATATTGCCGGCGCTCCTTGTCAGTCATAGGATGACTGACCACAACCATAAAAATAAAGGATCTCTCGTGAGTAAACCCCTTCTTCTGGCTGCTGCGGTGGCCTGCGGTCTCAGCTTTCAAGCCCATAGCGCAACATTCGCCTATATCTCGAGCCCCGGCGACGGCTTCATTTCCCAATACGGTCTTGATGAAAAAACCGGCGCGCTCAATTTGATCGAGCAGACTCCGGCTGGAAGTCAGGTCAATCCCATGGCGCTCACCCCGGATGGCAAAGTGTTGTTTGCAGCATTGCGGGTCAAACCTTATCAGGTCGTGGGTTTCAGCATTGATCCCAAGACCGGCCATCTGAGCCAGATTTCCAAAGGGCCACTGGCCGAGAGCCTGGCCTATCTGTCGACGGATCGATCCGGGAAGTTCCTGTTGGGCGCCTCTTATGGCGGGAATCTGCTCAGCGTGCAGGCCATCGACAAGAATCATCAGCCCAGCGACACCATTCAGACCATCAAGACCGGTCCCCACGCGCACTCGGTGCGTACCGACCCGAGCAACCGCTTTGCCTATGCGGGCAATCTGGGTTCGGACCACGTCTTGCAGTTTCGTCTTGATGACAAGGCCGGCACGCTGACCCCGATTGGCGACGGCTATGTCAGCGTTCCGACCAAGACCGGCCCACGGCATCTGGCGTTCTCGGCAGACGGCAAGTTCGTTTACGTTGTTGGGGAAATGAGCGGTACGGTCACCGCGTTCTCCATCGACGCGCAGAGCGGGGCGTTGACGCAGATTTCTTCGGTAAATGGCATTCCGCCGCGCCTGAATCTGGTCCACGGGGAAGTGCGCGACGCCAGCAACAATGACTTGAAAGACGACCCGACCCCACGCATCTGGGCAGCGGACCTGCGTATGTCTCCCGATGGCAAGCTGCTGCTGATGACCGAACGCACCACCAGCTCGGTCTCGGCATTTTCGGTCGATGCCAGCACTGGCGCGCTGACCTTTCTCGATAACTACCCGGTCGAGGAGAAGCAACCGCGCAATATCGCTTTTTCACCCAATGGCAAATGGCTGTTGGTAACCGGCGAGAAAAGCGCCACAGTCGGCGCGTATGCCGTTGGCGGCGATGGCGCGTTGAAGCGTGTCAGCGAAGCGCCATCCGGCAAGGGCGCCTTGTGGATCGAAGTCCTGCAACAGACCGCTGAATAAGCTCCACACCTGAACGCAAAAGCCCCGTCACGATGGACGGGGCTTTTGCTTGTAAGCGCTCTGAAAAAACTAAATCAGAACACCACGCCCTGGCTGCGCAGGTAATCGTCGTAGGTGCCGCTGAAGTCGACCACGCCGCTTGGGCTCAGCTCGATAATGCGGGTTGCCAGCGAGGAAACGAATTCACGGTCGTGGCTGACGAAAATCAGCGTGCCCGGATAGTTTTCCAGCGCCAGGTTCAGCGCTTCGATGGATTCCATGTCCAAGTGGTTGGTCGGTTCGTCCATGATCAGCACGTTCGGCTTTTGCAGGATCAGCTTGCCGAACAGCATGCGACCTTGCTCACCACCGGAAATCACTTTGACCGATTTCAGGATGTCGTCGTTGGAGAACAGCATGCGGCCCAAAGTACCGCGAACGACTTGCTCGCCACCTTGAGTCCAGCGACCCATCCAGTCGAACAGGTTGGATTCATCTTCGAAGTCAGAAGCGTGATCCTGGGCGTAGTAGCCCAGCTCAGCC
Organism: Pseudomonas sp. CFII64; assembly: GCF_000416235.1. Taxonomy (GTDB): domain Bacteria; phylum Pseudomonadota; class Gammaproteobacteria; order Pseudomonadales; family Pseudomonadaceae; genus Aquipseudomonas. The sequence continues at coordinate 418,040 of NZ_ATLO01000010.1, forward strand.
GCGTCGGTCCATTTAACCGTACCGGCATCCGGCGACAGCTCGTTGACCAGCGTGCGCAGCAAGGTGGTTTTACCGATGCCGTTCGGGCCGATGATCGCGACGCGCTCGCCGGCTTCAACGGTAAAGCTGAAGTCCTTGAACAGCGCTTTGCCGTCAAAGCCTTTAGCCATGTTCTCGACGATGACTGCCTGACGGTGCAGCTTTTTGGTCTGCTCGAAACGAATGAACGGGCTGACACGGCTCGAAGGCTTGACCTCGGCCAGGTGGATCTTGTCGATCTGCTTGGCGCGGGAGCTGGCCTGCTTGGATTTCGAGGCGTTGGCTGAGAAGCGGCTGACGAACGCTTGCAGTTCGTTGATCTGCGCTTTCTTCTTGGCGTTGTCCGACAGCAGTTGCTCGCGGGACTGGGTCGCCACGGTCATGTACTCGTCGTAGTTGCCCGGGAACAGACGCAGCTCGCCGTAATCCAGGTCGGCCATGTGCGTGCAGACGCTGTTCAGGAAGTGCCTATCGTGGGAGATGATGATCATCAGGCTGTTGCGCTGGGTCAGAATGTTTTCCAGCCAGCGAATCGTGTTGATGTCCAAGTGGTTGGTCGGTTCATCGAGCAACAGCACTTCAGGATCGGAGAACAACGCCTGAGCCAGCAACACTCGCAGTTTCCAGCCCGGCGATACTTCGCTCATCGGCCCGCTGTGCTGCTCGATGCCGATACCCAGGCCCAACAGCAGCTCACCGGCACGGGATTCGGCGGTGTAACCGTCCATTTCCGCGAACTCGGTTTCCAGCTCGGCAACGGCCATGCCGTCGTCTTCGGTCATTTCCGGCAGCGAATAGATGCGATCACGCTCGGCCTTGACCTTCCACAGCTCTTCGTGACCCATGATCACGGTATCAAGCACGGAAAACTCTTCGTAAGCGAACTGGTCCTGGCGCAACTTACCCAGACGCACGTTCGGCTCCAGCATCACCTGCCCACCCGAAGGCTCCAGATCATCGCCGAGGATCTTCATGAAGGTGGATTTACCGCAGCCGTTGGCGCCGATCAGGCCATAACGGTTACCGGCACCAAACTTGACCGAGACGTTCTCGAACAAGGGTTTTGCGCCGAACTGCATCGTGATGTTTGCTGTGGAGATCAATTACCTTACCTTCAATGACTTGGAGTTGGCTGAATGCAGCCGATACCGATTTGATACCCGTTTCCGTCTTTTCTCAGGGCGTTTGACCCGAGTCTGAGGCCTTTCTTTGGGCCATATCTATTCAGCAATCTGCGACCTGTGTGTCGGACTGCTGCAAATGAATGCGGGATTCATGCCGAATTTGGCGCGCATTGTCGCACAGACTGGATGGCAGTTGTATGGCGGGGGAAATAAGAGGGCAAGATGCGGCGGAAATCGTCGCGCTGCGCTTCCGGTTTAGCGCTTTGCAGGCTTGATCAGGCTTTCTGCTGAAATTCCAAACATCTCGTGCAGTCTCCAGATCATTGGCAAGGTCAGCGATCTGGTCCCATTTAAAATCTCATAGACCCGGTTTGGCCGGCCAATAGCAGGTACTAGATCAGCCACCGACAGCCCAGATTGCTCCATGCGAAATCTGATGGCGTCGACTGCATCAGGTAGATCCATCGGGAAGTGCTTTGCCTCATAGGCCTCAATTAACGTAATCATCACGTCAAACCAGTCACCTTCTGAGGAACCGGGCTCAGGTTCTTTATCAAACAAGGGGGAGACCGCTTTGAGGGCTGCGCGATAGTCCTCGTCGTTGTGGATAGGTCTAATTTCCATGGGTTACTCCATCTCAACAGTGTCAGCATCTATTGCGTCGTATTGCCTGTGGGTGCCGACGAATTTGATGTAAATAGCGCCGTAGCGGTACGCCACGGCAGCTACCAATCGGTAGTCGTTGCCTTTGATGTTGAACACGACGCGCCGACTTTTCAGAATGCTCGCACTACGATACTGAGCTTTGACGTCCGCAGGACTTGACCAACTCGCGTTTTTTGCTTCATCGATCCAGGCAAGAAAGGACTGCTCCGAATCCGGGTATTTTTCCCAGAAGGCTTTCAGGTGGCTGGTGGCGATAATTCTCATGGGCGAGATTTTAGTCCCGCAATGGGACTAAGGGCAAGCCGTTGTTGGCCACGCGTGCTGTAAGACGCTTCGTCTTGCATTCGATAAGGGCAGCAAAGGAACTGAACCCGCTCGCCGCGGCCTCATTAATACCTGTCATTCAAAGAGGATCCGCTGATGAGCGAGCAAAAGAAAGACGCGCCCAAAGACTCTCCCAAAGACGCTCCGAAACAGCACACGCCGGCGCACTCGACGCCCGAAGAAAAAGAACGGCTCAAGGACTTCAACAAGGACGGAATTCCGCCTGGCGTTTATTGATGGGTGGCCGTGGCGGGTGGAACGCTGATCTTGCGTGGCGGTCTAGTGCATATCGCTTCCACCCTTGGGAAGCCAGTCTGGAGTAGCGCCGTTGAATATTTTCGAAGCCTTGCGTGAAAGTCATGATCGCCAGCGTGGTTATGCAGAAAATCTGGTTCGCACCAGTGGCGACAGCCAGGAACGCGTGGATGCCTACAAACAGCTCAAGGCCGAGCTGCAGGCCCATGAAACCGCGGAAGAGCGCTTCTTTTATATCCCGCTGATGGCCCATGACAATGGTGTGGACCTGAGTCGACACGCGATTTCCGAGCATCATGAGATGGATGAAATGATGGAAGAGCTCGACGAAACGGAGATGTCCAGTCCGAGCTGGCTTGCCACGGCCAAGAAGCTGTCCGAGAAAGTGCATCACCATTTGAAGGAAGAAGAGCAGAAGTTCTTCCAGATGGCGGGCAAACTTCTGGATGAAAAGCAGAAGGAGTCACTGGCCGGTCAGTATGTGAAAGAGTACGAAGAGCAACTGGCTGAAGCCTGATAGCGTCTTCAGGCTCGCCGGACAAGCGATGCACGGACGGCGAACGTGTAGAATCGGCTTTTTTCGCCTTCAAGGATTGCCATGAAGCTGTTGATTGGGGCTGTTGCGGCGGTGCTGCTGGTTGGCTGTACCTCACCGTCAAATCAGGCCCGCGCTGTCGGGCCTTACAAGGTTTACGCCACGCAGAAGGCCGCGAACGTTGTTGCGCAGTGCGTGGAATATGCCTGGCAGGACGCAGCCATGGTGGGACTGGACCCTGAAGCGTTCATGCGCTCCAGTGCTGACGGCTTCACGGTCTACACGACCGGCGCCGAGTACTTTGTCGATGTGAAGCCGCAAAGCGGCAAGACCGTCCTCAACTTCTACGCCGCACCAGACACCATGCCGGCTGATCGACGCGGCGCGGCCTTGGCGACTTGCCTGTAATACGCAGCATGCAACGCACAAAAAAATGGCCCGGGATTATCCCGGGCCATTTTTTGTTGCAAGGCTGTTAGTTGTCGTCAGAACCTGACGCACCACCCCCGGTGCCGTTGGGGCCGTTCTTGTTCGGGCCGCCGGTCTTGCCAACGCCACTGCCGGTATCACCGCCATCAGCGGATTTACCTGCGCCGGTCCCCGTGCCACGGCCATAGGCATCGGCATCTGTGCTGCCGCTCGGGGCGCTCGGATGGGTGCCAGGCGGCATGGCTGAACCGCTTTGGGTAGCGCCACCGGTTTCAGGTTTGACAGGCCCGGTACTCGACTCGCCTGCCGCGAAGGCGGACATGCTAGAGATGGAAAGCAGGCCGGTCAGAACAAGGCTAGTCATCTTTGACTTCATCATGGGTACGTCTCCTGGTTATGAGCGTTACCTGATATTGGTCAATTCTGACGGCCCCATCGTGCCCTGATCTGCGACGAACGGTCATACGCCTTGCATCGCTTCAGGGCGCAATCCCGTGCAGTTCGCAGTACTGCGTCCATTCCATGCCGGCCATTTCGGCAACTTCCTTGTGGACTTCGCGTCGCTGATTTTCAAACTCTTCGGGCGACTCGGCAGTGAGTTGCAAGGTCAATTCCCAGGCGAAAAAACCCAGGCGTTGCGCTTCTTCCTCGAAGGCTTCGTGCAGGCGTTCTTCACGATATTGCTGCGCGGTGACACCCGCTGCTTGAGCGGCAAGAGGATTGAGGTGTTCGAGTTCATCCTGAAGTTGCGGATGAGCCGCGAGGAAGCGGGTCAGGGCGATCTGGTGTGGATGTTCGGTTTGAGTCATGCAGGCTCCAAGAGACACATCGAGGATCAATCGAGTGCGCGGTTGTAGCGCAGACCGCACTCGATTGAGGCCTTGCTACCCGGCCGTTGCCTTCAGTAGCAAATCAGTCGTGCATGGTAGCTGCATCCCTCTGCTTAATCACGAAGCTATCTCTATGATCTCGATGGAATTTCCCTACCCATGTTTTTTCAACGCCAGCCGTGGCACACTTCCTGCTGTCCATTCCGTTGTTACATACTATGTTCCGTTATAGCGGAACTAACTCATTCTTCGGTGGAGTTCATGTCATGGGTAGCGGACTTTTCTCTTTAAAAACGTGTGCAGGTGTCGTTGCGGCGATGGCTGTGCTGATCGGCGCGGCGCATGCAGCGGACGCCAGCAAGCTGGACAGCGTGTTGCAGCGCGGCAAGCTGGTCGTCGGTACGGGCAGCACCAATGCGCCTTGGCACTTTCAGGGCGCGGACGGCAAGTTGCAGGGCTTTGATATCGACATCGGCCGCATCATTGCCAAAGGTTTGTTCAATGACCCGAGCAAAGTCGAATTCGTGGTGCAGTCCTCGGACGCGCGCATTCCCAACCTGTTGACCGACAAAGTCGATATCAGCTGCCAGTTCATCACGGTCACCGCCAGTCGCGCCCAGCAAGTGGCTTTCACCTTGCCGTATTACCGCGAAGGCGTGGCGTTGCTGCTGCCGGCCAACAGCAAGTACAAGGAAATCGATGACCTGAAAGCGGCCGGAACAGGCGTCATCGTCGCCGTGCTGCAAAACGTGTATGCCGAAGAACTGGTGCATCAGGCATTGCCGCAAGCCAAGGTCGATCAATACGACAGCGTCGATTTGATGTACCAGGCGATCAATTCCGGGCGTGCCGATGCCGCCGCTACCGATCAGTCGTCGGTGAAATACCTGATGGTGCAAAACGCCGGTCGTTATCGCTCGCCAGCTTTTGCCTGGAGTCCGCAAACCTATGCCTGTGCGGTCAAACGCGGCGACCAGGATTGGCTGAACTTCGTCAATACCGCCCTGCATGAAGCCATGACGGGCGTTGAGTTCCCGACGTACGCAGCGTCGTTCAAACAGTGGTTCGGCGTGGACCTGCCAACCCCGTCGATTGGCTTCCCGATGGAATACAAGTAATCAGAACCTGACTGACGGGGCAGGGATGACAAGGCCGTCGTCCCGTTCCAGGTATTGCTGACCATGAATTATCAATTGAATTTTGCCGCGGTCTGGCGTGACTTTCCCAGCCTGCTGGCGGGGCTGGGATTGGGGCTGGAACTGGCCCTGATTTCCATCGCGATCGGTTGCGTGATCGGCCTGATGACGGCGTTTGCGCTGCTGTCCCGGCATCGCGTGCTGCGCTTTGTTGCGTCGGTGTATGTGACCGTGATCCGCAACACCCCAATTCTGGTGTTGATCCTGTTGATCTACTTCGCGTTGCCAGGCCTGGGTATTCGTCTGGACAAACTGGCGTCGTTCATCGTGACCCTGTCGCTGTATGCCGGGGCTTACTTGACCGAAGTGTTCCGCGCGGGATTGTTGAGCATTCACAAGGGCCAGCGCGAAGCCGGCCTGGCGATCGGGCTTGGGGAATGGCAGGTCAAGGCTTACATCGTGGTGCCGGTCATGCTGCGCAATGTATTGCCAGCCTTGTCCAATAATTTCATTTCGCTGTTCAAGGACACGTCGCTGGCAGCTGCCATTGCGGTGCCGGAACTGACCTATTACGCGCGCAAGATCAATGTCGAGAGCTATCGGGTCATTGAGACCTGGCTGGTGACCACCGGATTGTATGTGGTGGCCTGCTATGTGATCGCCATGCTGCTGCGCTACCTCGAACAACGCTTGGCCATTCGCCGCTAGGAGGCCTGACTTATGTACGAACAACCTTCCTGGCTGCATGAGCTGTGGATTGCCAGGGAAACCTTGTGGGCAGGCTTTTTGACCAGTGTGCAATGCTCGGCTCTGGCCATCGTCTGCGGCACCCTGATCGGGGTGTTCGCGGGGTTGGTCCTGACGTACGGCAATGTCTGGGCGCGGCTGCCGTTTCGCATCTATGTCGATCTGATTCGCGGCACGCCGGTCTTCGTCCTGGTGCTGGCGGTGTTTTACATGGCGCCTGCACTGGGCTGGCCGATTACCGCATTCCAGGCCGGAGCCTTGGGCCTGACGCTGTTTTGCGGTTCCCACGTCGCGGAAATCGTGCGCGGCGCGTTGCAAGCCATTGCGCGCGGGCAACTGGAAGCCGGCAAGGCCATCGGCCTGACATTTCCCCAATCCTTGATGTACGTGCTGTTGCCTCAAGCGTTGCGGCAGATTTTGCCGACCTGGGTCAACTCGTCCACCGAGATCGTCAAGGCGTCGACGCTGCTGTCGGTGATCGGCGTGGCTGAGTTGCTGCTCAGTACCCAACAGGTGATCGCCCGGACCTTCATGACCCTGGAGTTCTATCTGTTTGCCGGGTTTCTTTTCTTCGTCATCAACTACGCCATCGAGCTTCTTGGGCGGCAAATCGAAAAACGGGTGGCCTTGCCATGACACAGTCTCAAACCGTGATGACCGAGCCAGCATTGCTGAGCATCGAAGGGCTGCATAAATCCTACGGCGCCGTGGAAGTACTCAAAGGCGTGGATCTGCGCATGCAAAAGGGCAACGTGGTGACGCTGATCGGCTCCAGCGGCTCGGGTAAAACCACGCTGCTGCGTTGCGTCAATCTGCTCGAAGAGTTTCAGGGCGGACATATTCGTCTGGAAGGCCAGGACATCGGCTACAGCGATATCGACGGCAAGCGGGTGCGCCATCCGGAAAAAGTCATCGCCAGCCATCGGGCCATGACTGGCATGGCGTTCCAGCAGTTCAATCTGTTCCCGCACCTGAGCGCATTGCAGAACGTGACGTTGGGCCTGCTCAAGGTCAAGAAGCTGCCCAAGGATCAGGCAGTGGCGCTGGCCGAGAAATGGCTGGATCGCGTGGGGCTGCTGGAGCGGCGCAATCACTTTCCGGGGCAGCTTTCCGGCGGTCAACAGCAGCGCGTGGCGATTGCCCGCGCCATCGCGATGAACCCCAGCCTGATGCTGTTCGATGAAGTGACGTCGGCATTGGACCCGGAACTCGTCGGCGAAGTGTTGAGTGTCATCAAGGGCCTGGCGGAAGACGGCATGACCATGCTGCTGGTGACCCATGAAATGCGCTTTGCCTATGAGGTGTCGGACCAGATCGTGTTCATGAATCAGGGACGCATCGAGGAACAAGGTCCACCCAAGCAATTGTTCGAGCAGCCAAAGTCGGCGCGCCTGGGCGAATTTTTGAAGAACATCCGTTTTTGAGTATTAACTGCCTTTTAGAGGAGAAACATCATGAGCATTACTCGTTATGGCGCAGGCAGCGTCGCCGGTGGCGGTCAACCGCGTCCTTTTGCCCGCGCCGTCGAGGCCGATGGCTGGTTGCATGTGTCCGGCCAGGTGCCAGCTGAAAATGGCGAGATCATCGTCGGCGGCATCGTTGAACAAACCCGCAAGACCATGGACAACCTGGTCGCCATTCTCACTGAAGCCGGTTATGGCCTCGAAGATGTGGTCCGCGTTGGGGTGTGGCTGGAAGATCCGCGCGACTTCTGGAGTTTCAATAAGGTATTCGGCGAATACTTCACCCCCGAACACGCCCCGGCCCGGGCCTGTGTGCAGGCCAACATGATGGTGGATTGCAAGGTCGAGATCGATTGCATTGCGTACAAGAAAAAGTGAAGTGGCAAGCGGCAGGCAGACGTTGCGATCCTTGCAGCTTGCCGCGCGTCGCTTGAAACTGCGTCACCTTTTACCGCGCTTGAGTGCGCCACGGACGAGCCAAACATGAGTGAAGATACGATCAAACGCAGGGCCCGCGGTCTGGACCGGGCGTTCGATATTCTCGATTTCCTCAAGGAAAAGGGCACGCCGCTGCGCCCCAATGAAATCGCCAGCGGCATCGGCAGCCCGAAATCAACAGTGTATGAACTGGTCGGCTCATTGCTTGAACGGCGAATTCTCGAAGCTGTCGGCAAGGATGGGCATGTCTATCTGGGTCGACAGCTGTACTTCCTTGGCCAGGCGCACCTGCGGCATTTCGATTTCACCCGGGAAGCGGAGAGTTGTCTGACTGACATCGTCAGCCAGACCCGGGAAACCGCGCAGATGTGTCTGCTCAACGGCCGCAAGTACACCGTGGCGCTGATGAAAGAAGGCGAGCGGCATTTTCGGATCTCGTCGGACATTGGTGAAAATGCGCCGATCCCCTGGACCGCTTCCGGGCGGCTGCTGTTGTGCCATCTGAGCGATCAGGAAATTGCCGACCTGATCGATCCGGAAGATTTCATCCTTCCGGACGGTGAGCGCCTGCCTATGGACAGGTTTCTGGCCGAGATCCGCCAGGCCGGGCAAGACGGTTTCTTTTCCTTCGACAGCGTCGCCGATACCTTCACCCATTGCTTTGCGGCACCGGTCAAAGACGACAAGGGTGTGTGCATTGCCACGCTGTGCATCGTCGCGCCTCGGGCCGACGCGAAAAACAATTACAACGACTATCGTCGAGTGCTGATCGCCAGTGCCAATGGCCTCGCTCGTCGAATCAACGAATAAACCCTGGAGAATTCTCATGGGCATTGCAGTGGTAGAAAAGGGCGCCGCCGCGCCAGGCGATCATCTGGTTCGCGACGTCAGCCTTCCTGCGCTGGTCATTCACCGCGAGGCGCTGGACCACAATATTCGCTGGATGCAGGCATTCGTCAGCAACAGCGGCGCAGAACTCGCGCCGCATGGCAAGACCAGCATGGTCCCGGCCTTGTTCCGGCGTCAACTGGAGGAGGGCGCGTGGGGCATGACGCTTGCCACTGCCGTGCAGACCCATGCTGCGTATGCCCATGGCGTGCGGCGGGTGCTGATGGCCAACCAACTGGTCGGCGCGCCGAATATGGCGCTGATCGCTGATCTGCTTGGCGACTCAATGTTCGATTTCCACTGCATGGTCGATCACCCGGACAACGTCACCGCGCTGGGCGAATTTTTCGCGTCGCGGGGTCTGCGCCTGAACGTGATGATCGAATACGGCGTGCCGGGCGGACGCTGCGGCTGTCGAACTGAACTGGAGGTTCTGAACCTCGCCGATGCTATCGCGGCGCAACCGTCTCTGGCGTTGACCGGCATCGAGGGTTACGAAGGCGTGATCCATGGCGACAAGGCGGTCAACGACATCCGCGCGTTTGCCGCGTCACTGGTGCGACTGGCCGTGGAGTTGCAGGACAAAGGCGCTTTTGCCCTGGATCGGCCGATTGTCACCGCATCCGGCTCGGCCTGGTACGACTTGATTGCCGAAGCGTTCGACGCGCGTCAGGTGCGCGAACGGTTTCTCGGCGTGCTGCGCCCCGGCAGTTACGTAGTACACGACCACGGTATCTATAAGGACGCCCAGTGTTGCGTGCTCGACCGGCGCAGCGAACTGACTGAAGGGCTGCGTCCGGCCCTGGAAGTCTGGGCGCATGTGCAATCGCTGCCTGAGCCGGGGTTTGCCGTGGTCGCGATGGGCAAGCGTGATGTGGCTTTTGACGCCGGCCTGCCCAATCCGATCAAGCGCTACAAAGCCGGCGAGCTGCCCGCCAAGGGCGATGACGTCAGCGCCTGCAAGGTCACGGCGGTCATGGACCAGCACGCGTTCATGACCATCGCGCCGGGTTGCGAGTTGAAGGTAGGCGACATTATCTCCTTTGGCACCTCACACCCGTGCCTGACTTTCGATAAGTGGCGCAACGGTTGTCTGGTCGATGAGCAACTGCAAGTCATCGAAACCTTCGAGACCTGCTTTTGATGGCCGGGAGAACCTGAACATGAGCGAACTGGTCAGCCACAGTCATCCGCGTATCGCCTTGATCGGCGAGTGCATGATCGAGTTGCAGCAGCACGCTAACGGTAGCCTGCAACAGAGTTTTGGCGGCGACACGCTGAACACGGCCGTATATATCGCCCGCTTGTTGGGGCGCACGGCTCAGGTGGACTATGTCACCGCGCTGGGCGACGACAGCTTCAGCGACGCCATGTGCCGCGTCTGGGAACAGGAAGGCATTGGCTTGAGTAAAGTGCAGCGCCTGCCGGGGCGTTTGCCCGGGTTGTATTGCATCCAGACCGATGCCAATGGCGAGAGACGCTTTCTGTATTGGCGAAAAGAAGCGGCGGTGCGTGATTGTTTCAACACGCCCGAGTCCGACGCCATTCTCGACGAGCTGCAAAACTATGACGTGGTGTACCTGAGCGGGATAACCCTGGCGGTGCTCGGCGAGCGTGGTCGCAAGCGGCTGCTGTCGCAGCTTGCGCACGTCCGGGCGCAGGGCGTGCGGGTGGTGTTCGACAATAACTATCGACCGCGCTTGTGGGACAGTGTCGAGCAGGCTCGTGAGGCGTATCGCGCCTGCATGGCCTGCGTCGATCTGGCGCTGTTGACCGAGGACGACGAACAGGCGCTGTTTGGTTATGCCGACAGCGAAGAGCTGCTGACGGCCTATCGCGAACGGGGCATCAGTGAAGTGGTGGTCAAGCGCGGCGCGCAGAGTTGTTTGGTGGAATCTGCCGGCGAACGCTTTGAAGTGGCCGCTCGGCCGGTAAACCTTGTGGTGGACACCACGGCGGCGGGTGATTCATTCAGTGCGGGTTATCTGTCGATGCGCCTGCGCGGCGCGAGTCCGGTGGAGGCGGCCAATGCTGGGCATCACTTGGCCAGTCTGGTGATTCAGCATCCTGGCGCGTTGATTCCGGCGAGTGTCATGCCGAATCTCTGATCCGCTCAGTCCCGATAAAACACTTGCACGAGGTGATAGCCGAACTTGCTTTTGATCGGACCATGCACGACTCGCAATGGTTTTTTGAATATGACCTGGTCGATGGCGCCAACCATCTGGCCGGGTCTGACTTCACCCAGATCGCCGCCGCGCTTGCCGGACGGGCAAGTCGAGTGTTTTTTTGCCAGCACATCGAAGGCTTCGCCTTTGGCGATACGCACCTTGAGTTGTTCGGCTTCTTCGGCGGTCTTCACCAGAATGTGGCGGGCTTGGGCTTTCATGTGACGGACGCCTGAAGAAAAAACGGCGGCCATTATCACACAACAAGCGCAGCGGTTTTTCAAAACCTGGCGCATCAGTGATTGCGTCCGGTAACCTTCTGCGGCCAAGCTACACGCCTTCTATCGATGAACTGTCGTTCGAGGCAAGCGTCGCATGCATGTGACCTATCCTCATTTACCTTATTTCGTGCGGTGCTGATTATGGATTTTCCGGCGTTGTTGAAGATTCTGGCCAGCCAGGATGGATCGGACCTTTATCTTTCCACCGGTGCGCCGCCGTGCGCCAAGTTCAACGGCGTACTCAAGCCGTTGGGCACTGAAACCCTGAAGCCGGGTGAAATTGCCGCTGTTGCGCAAGGCATCATGGATGCCGAGCAAAAGCTCGAATTCCATCGTGAGCTGGAGATGAACCTCGCGGTTTCCATGGCCGGCATCGGCCGATTCCGGATCAACATCTTCATGCAGCGCAATGAAGTGTCCATTGTGGCGCGCAACATCAAGCTGGACATTCCGCGCTTCGAAGACCTGTTCCTGCCGCCGGTGCTGCTTGATGTGATCATGGAAAAGCACGGGCTGGTGCTGTTTGTCGGTGGCACGGGTTCGGGCAAGTCCACGTCCCTGGCGGCGCTGATCGATTACCGCAATCGCCACGCCAGCGGCCATATCATCACCATTGAAGATCCGGTGGAGTTCATTCATCGGCACAAAAAATCGATCATCAATCAGCGCGAAGTGGGCGTCGACACGCGCAGTTTCCATTCCGCGTTGAAAAACACCCTGCGTCAGGCGCCGGACGTGATCCTGATCGGCGAAATCCGCGACCGGGAAACCATGGAACACGCCCTGGCATTCGCCGATACCGGCCATTTGGCGATTTCCACGCTGCACGCCAACAATGCCAACCAGGCGCTGGACCGCATCATCAACTTCTTCCCGGAAGAGCGTCGCAATCAGCTGCTGCACGATCTGGGCAATAACCTCAAGGCTTTCGTCTCCCAACGGCTGGTCAGGACTACCGACGGCAAGCGCCGTGCGGCAGTGGAAGTGATGATGGGCACGCCGACCATTCGCGACCTGATCCAGCGCAATGAACTCAACGAGCTTAAAGGCATCATGGAAAAATCCGGCGGCCTGGGCATGCAGACCTTTGATACCGCGCTTTACGAGTTGGCGATTGAGGGGGTCATCAGCGAAGAAGAGGCGCTCAAGCACGCCGACTCACTGAACAACGTGCGTCTGCGTCTCAAGCTGCATGGGGAAGGCGGCGTCACCGGTCAGCTGACCACGCCGCCACCGCCACCTATGCCCGCTGTGAGCGTGAAGGTAGCGGATTGGGGACTGGTGGATGAGCGTGATGAAGGCAAGCTGGACACCTGACTCAGCGTGCCAGCCAGCCACCGTCGACATTCCATGCCGCGCCGCGCACTTGAATAGCCGCGTCGCTGCACAGGAACAGCACCAGTTCACCGAGCTGTGAGGGTGTAACGAACTCCAGCGACGGTTGTTTTTCGGCCAGCAAATCGTGCCTGGCCTGCTGCGCGTCGCCGCTGGCCGCGGCGCGATCATCAATCTGCTGCTGCACCAGCGGGGTCAACACCCAGCCGGGGCAGATAGCGTTGCAGGTCACCTGAGTGGTCGCGGTCTCCAGCCCCACGACTTTGGTCAGGCCGATAACGCCATGTTTGGCGGCGACGTAGGCGGCTTTGCCGGTCGAGCCGACCAACCCATGCACCGACGCGATATTCACGATACGCCCCCAGTCCTTGTCACGCATGCCTGGCAGGCACAGCCGCGTGCTGTGGAACACTGACGACAAATTGATCGCAATGATCGAGTCCCAGCGTTCAATCGGGAAATCCTCCACCGAATCGACGTGTTGTATTCCGGCATTGTTGACGAGAATGTCGACGCCGCCGAATTCACGTTGCGCGTAGGCAACCATGTCCGCGATCTGTTCGGGTTGGCTGACGTCTGCCGGATGATGACCGACTTTGCCGCCGAATTGTTCGACCTCGGCGATCACCGCAGTGACATCGCCGAAACCATTGAGGATCAGGTTCGCGCCGGCCTTGGCCAGGGTCATGGCGATGCCCAGGCCAATGCCGCTGGTGGAACCGGTGACCAGTGCCGTTTTGCCTTGCAGACTCATGTTGTGTTCCTCAAACGATACCCGTGGCGTAGAACGTGCCGATGACGACGAACACGGCCAGGGTCTTGATAATGGTGATGCCGAAAATATCCCGATACGCCTCGCGGTGCGTGAGGCCGGTGACCGCCAGCAAGGTGATGACCGCGCCGTTGTGCGGCAGAGTGTCCATGCCGCCGCTGGCCATGGCGGCCACGCGGTGCAGCACTTCCAGCGGGATATTGGCGGCGTTGGCCGCACTGATGAAGGTGTTGGACATGGCCGCCAATGCGATGCTCATGCCACCCGACGCCGAGCCGGTTATGCCGGCGAGCAAGGTGACGGTGATTGCTTCGTTAACCAGTGGGTTGGGAATGTTCTTCAGCCAGTCCGCCAGCACCAGAAAGCCTGGCAACGAGGCGATGACCGCGCCGAAGCCGTATTCCGATGCGGTGTTCATGGCGGCGAGCAATGCGCCACTGACCGCGCTTTTGCTGCCTTCGGCCAGACGACTGCGGATCGCGGCGAAGCCGCACACCAACACCATCAGGATGCCCGCCAGCAACGCGGCTTCCACTGCCCAGATCGCGGTCAGCTTGGCGATCTCGGTCTGGATCGGCGTCGCCATGCCCGGCAGCGCGAGGGTGTGGGTTTTGCCATACAACTGGGGAATCCACCAGGTGAACAGCAGGTTCGCCAAGCCCACCAGAAGCAGTGGCGACAGAGCAATCAGCGGATGCGGCAGCTTGATGTCTTCGGCGGTTTCCGGCTCGTTGCGCAGTTCGGTTCCGTAACCTTCACCGGCCCTCTGCGCCTTGTTGCGCTGGCGCTGCAGATAGAGCATGCCGGCGCAAAACACGAAAATCGTACCGATCAGACCCAGCCACGGCGCAGCCCAGGCGGTGGTGTTGAAAAAGGTCGTGGGGATGATGTTCTGGATCTGCGGCGTGCCGGGCAGGGCGTCCATGGTGAAGGAAAACGCCCCGAGCGCGATGGTCGCCGGTATCAGACGTTTGGGAATATCGCTCTGGCGAAACATTTCCGCAGCAAACGGGTAGACCGCGAACACCACCACAAACAGCGAAACGCCGCCATAGGTGAGCAGCGCGCAGACCAGCACGATCACCAGCATGGCTTGCCGAGTACCGAGCACCCCGATGGCAGCGGCAACGATGGCCCGGGAAAACCCGGACAGCTCGATGAGCTTGCCGAACACGGCGCCTAACAGGAATACAGGGAAGTACAACTTGACGAAGCCGACCATCTTGTCCATGAACACCCCGGTAAACGCTGGGGCTACGGCCGAGGGGTCGGTGAGTAATACCGCACCCATGGCGGCGATGGGGGCGAAGAGGATAACGCTGTAACCACGGTACGCAGCAACCATCAACAGCGCGAGGGCTGCCAAGGCAATGATCACACTCATTGAGTGTCTCCTGGCCTGGGACTACAACGAACTCAGAGGCTGCCGAGGGCACTCTGCATGGATCGCTGAATCCGGTCGGCATATTGTTATTGTTTTCGGCAGCGGCGAGGGCCGCGTACTGGGTATAGCGGGTTTCATGCCATATCGCTAAGTGATTGTTTTATATTGATAATTTACAGTCCGGAACGACAAATTGCCGATCCGGGTCTCTTTATGGAGACAGATTGTCAGCAAATTTCAGCGTTGGCTGGCTCAGATGGCAGCAAATAGTGGCCAAAAGGATGGATCTGGGCCGAGTCTCAATAAAGAGATCTAGTCTCTCTATTGAGACTCGGCAATCCCCAACGCCGCCATCTTCTTGTACAGCGTCGAACGGCCCAGGCCCAACTGACTTGCAGCTTCAACCACGCTGCCCGAGCAATTTATCAAGGCCTGTTCGATCAGTTGCCGATCGAAACGCTGTCGCGCCTGGCTGAAGGTCTCGAAGACTGCGGGCTCTACGGTGCCAAAACAGGGCCCCAAGGGAATTATCTGTCCGATTGCCGCGCGAATGTCCCGGGCATTGAGCATCAGTTCATCGCTGAGCAGAGCGGCGCGTTCCAGCACATTGCGCAGTTCCCGGATATTTCCTGGCCACGCGTGCTGCCCGAGTAAGGTCAACGCGCCGCTGTCCAGTTCGTGCTGGCTGTGCAACTCCTCAAGAATCGCTTCACTGAGGGAGGGCAAATCGTCCAGGCGTTCGCGCAAGGGCGGAACCCGAATCGGCAGGACGCTCAGGCGGTAATACAGGTCGGCGCGAAACTCGCCACGTTTGATGGCCGCTTCGAGATCAATCGAGGTGGCGGCAATCAGGCGAATATCGCTCTGAATGACGTCATTGGAGCCTACAGGCTCGTATTCCTTTTCCTGCAATACCCTGAGCAGCTTGCTTTGCAGCGCAAGCGGCATATCGCCGATTTCATCGAGGAACAACGTGCCGCCCTGGGCGATTTGCAGTTTGCCCGGCCGCCCTTTGCGGTCCGCGCCGGTGAAGGCCCCCGGCGCGGTGCCGAAGAACTCGGCTTCCAGCAAGGTTTCCGGGATAGCCGCGCTGTTGATGCTGACAAAGGCTTTATGCGCCCGAGGCGACGCGCTGTGAATGGCATGGGCAAGCAACTCTTTGCCAGTGCCGGTCTCGCCGAGCAGCAACACCGGCGAGTCGGCACCGGCGCTACGCCGGGCTCGACGCTTGACCTCCAGGCTCGCCGCACTGGTGCCGATGAAATGAGCGAAACTGTATTTAGCCTGGCGCGCCCGCAGTAGCGAGCGAGTGGAGGCCAGTTCTTCCTGCATGCTCAGGTAGCGCTTGAGCAGCGGCGTGAGGGCGTGCAACTCATCGAACAAGGCGAAACCGATGGCGCCGATCAGATCGCCCGACACGTCGTGGATGGGTAAACGCATAACCACCAATGGGTCTTTGGCGGTGTCCATCATGTCCAGCAGGATCGGGCGACCGTTGGTGGCGACCTGGCGCAGCAGGCTGCCGGGGATGACTTTTTCACAGGGTTGGCCCAACGCCGCGCTGGGGTCTTCCAGGCCAAAACGCCGCGCGTAGCGCTCGTTGATCCAGACAATGCGCGCGTCCTTGTCGACGATCACAGTGCCTTCGCTGGATTGCTCGATGATTTCAAACAGCGAACGGATCGCCAGTTGTCGTACCCGCCGATAATCGTGGAGGCTGTCGCTGTCTTTCATGGGGTGTTCCGTTGTTTGTATCCGGCGTCTGGCCGCACAGAATGCCCGTTTTTAATTGAAACCCGGATGCGCCGCCGCCAGCAATTCCCTGGTGTAAGGATGCTGAGGCGCATCGAACACATCATGGCTGGCGCCACGTTCAACGACTTTGCCGTCCTTGACCACAATCAGGTCATGGGCAAGCGCCCTGACCACTGCAAGGTCATGACTGATAAACAGATAAGTCAGCCCGTGTTTTTCCTGCAATTGGCGCAATAGCGCCACCACCTGTTTCTGTACGGTTCGGTCCAGCGCCGAAGTCGGCTCGTCCAGCAGAATCAAGGCGGGCTTGAGCACCAGGGCACGGGCGATGGCAATTCGCTGCCGCTGCCCGCCGGAAAATTCGTGGGGGTAGCGATGACGGCTTTGCGGATCGATCCCGACCTCTTCCAGTACCCGTATCACCTCGACTTCACACTGCAGCGGATCAAGCTCGCTATGAACTTCGAGGCCTTCGCTGATGATCTGCGCCACCGACATGCGCGGGCTGAGACTGCCATAAGGGTCCTGAAACACTACCTGCATCTGTTTGCGCCAAGGCCGCATTTGCTTCTGCGTGAGGCCGTCCAGTGCCTGGCCCTGAAAACGAATACTGCCACGCGATTCCAGCAAGCGCAGGATTGCCTGACCAAGTGTCGATTTTCCCGAGCCGGATTCACCAACGATTCCAAGGGTTTTACCCCTTTCAATGCTCAAACTGACGTCATCCACCGCCTTGAGGTATTCCTTGTGGCGACGCAGGATGCCGCCGCCCAGGGAAAACCAGACGCGCAGGTTGTCGACTTCCAATACTTTTTCACGGCTATCACGTGGCAGTGGTTCGCCAGCAGGTTCGGCATCGAGCAACAGTTTGCTGTACGGATGTTGCGGTGCCTTGAACAGGGTCTGGCAATTGGACTGCTCGACGATTTCCCCGGCGCGCATCACACAGACACGCTGGGCGACGCTGTGCACGAGGTTCAAGTCATGGCTGATCAGCAACAGCGACATGTTCAGACGCTGCTGCAGTTCCTTGAGCAACAGCAGGATTTTGCGCTGCACCGTGACATCCAGCGCGGTGGTCGGTTCGTCGGCAATCAGCAACTCCGGCTCGCAGGCCAACGCCATGGCGATCATCACCCGTTGCCGCTGTCCGCCGGAAAGTTCGTGAGGATAAGCCTTGAGGCGTTTTTGCGGATGCTGGATGCCCACCAGTTCAAGCAATTCGAGGATGCGTTTTTGCGCCGCGCGACCACTCAAGCCTTTGTGTAGCAACAACGTCTCGCCGATCTGCTTGGACACCGTATGCAGCGGGTTCAGCGAGGTCATCGGTTCCTGAAAGATCATTGCGATCTGATTACCGCGCAATTGGCGCAGGGTTTTACTGTTGGCACCGAGCAGTTGCTGTCCACGATAAAGAATACTGCCGGTGCTGACCGTGCCGCTGGTGGGCAGTAATTGCAGGATGGAGTGCGCCGTTACCGATTTGCCCGAACCCGACTCGCCCACCAACGCCAGGCATTCACCGGCGCGGATATCCAGACACAGGTTCTTGACCACGGTCTGGCCGTTGAACGCGACGTTAAGGTCGCGGATTTCGATCAGGTTGTCCGTCATTTCAAGACCTCGGGTCGAAGGCGTCACGCAGCGCCTCGCCAATGAAAACCAACAGCGAGAGGATCAGCGCCAGGGTAAAGAACGCCGTCAGGCCCAACCACGGCGCTTGCAGATTCTGTTTGCCCTGGGCGATCAGCTCACCCAGAGATGCGCTCCCGGCGGGCATGCCGAAGCCGAGAAAGTCCAGAGCGGTCAAGGTCGAAATGGCCCCGGTCAGAATGAACGGCAAGTAGCTCAGCGTGGCATTCATGGCGTTGGGCAGAATGTGCCGCAGAATCACTTTGCGGTCGTTCAGGCCCAACGCCCGTGCGGCTTTGACATATTCCAGGTTGCGCCCGCGCAGGAACTCGGCGCGTACCACATCCACCAGGGCCAGCCACGAAAACAACGCCATGATGCCCAGCAGCCACCAGAAATTGGGTTCGACAAAACCCGACAGAATGATCAGCAGGTACAGCACCGGCAAGCCGGACCAGACCTCCAACAAGCGCTGCCCGATCAGATCCACCCAGCCGCCGTAATAACCTTGCAAGGCACCGGCGGCGATGCCGATCAGCGCACTGATGACGGTCAGTGCCAGGGCAAACAGAATCGACACCCGCGCGCCGAAGATCACCCGTGCCAGCACGTCTCTGGCCTGATCGTCGGTGCCCAGCCAGTTGGTTTCGCTGGGCGGGCTCGGGGCAGGGCGGTTCAGATCGTAGTTGGGTGTGTCATCGCTGAACGGGATCGGCGGAAAGACCATCCAGCCGTCGCCTTTTTTGATCAGCTCGCGCACGTAATCGCTGCGGTAGTCGGGCTGGAAGGGCAGCTGGCCGCCGAATTCCTGTTCGGTGTAGCGCTTGAAGGCCGGAAAATACAGGCTATGCTGATAGCTGAGCAGCAACGGTTTGTCGTTGGCGATGATTTCGCCCCCCAGGCTCAGCAGGAATAATCCGCAAAACAGCCACAACGACCACCAGCCGCGCCGGTTATTGCGAAAACGCTCCAGACGACGCTGGGCCAGCGGAGAAAGTCTGTTCATCAGGCATTCCTCGCGCTGAAGTCGATTCGCGGATCGACCACGGTGTAGCAGATATCTCCGACCAGTTTTATCAGCAGGCCAAACAAGGTGAAGATGAACAGCGAGCCGAAGACCACAGGATAATCCCGAGACACGGCGGCTTCGTAACTCATGCGTCCGAGGCCATCGAGGGAAAAAATCACCTCGATCAGCAGCGAACCGGCGAAAAACACGCTAATGAAGGCCTGCGGGATACCGGCCACCACCAATAACATCGCGTTGCGGAATACGTGGCCGTACAGCACCCGGCGTTCGCTGAGCCCCTTGGCGCGGGCGGTCACTACGTATTGGCGGGTGATCTCGTTGAGAAATGAGTTTTTGGTCAGAATCGTCAGGGTGGCGAATCCGCCGATAACCAGCGACGACACGGGCAGTACCAGATGCCAGAAGTAATCGGCGATCTTGCCCACGGTGCTCATCTCAGCAAAGTTTTCCGATACCAGCCCGCGTACCGGGAACCAGTTAAGCGACGTTCCGCCGGCGAAAACCACGACCAGTAGCATCGCAAACAGAAACGCCGGCATGGCGTAGCCGATGATGATTGCCGTGCTGCTCCAGATGTCGAACTGGCTGCCGTGCTTGACGGCCTTGCGGATACCCAGCGGGATGGAAATCAGATACGTCAGCAGCGTTGCCCATAACCCCAAAGAAATCGAAACCGGCATCTTCTGCAGAATCAGGTCAGTCACCTTGGCGCCACGGAAGAAACTGTCGCCGAAATCCAGCTGGGCATAGCTCTTGAGCATCAGCCACATGCGTTCATGCAATGGCTTGTCGAAACCGTACTGGCGTTCGATTTCCTTGATCAGCTTCGGGTCAAGTCCCCGCGAAGCGCGAGATTGGGATTGATTGGCGTTGATCGATTCGGCCGGTGCGCTGCCGACACTGGCGTTGGCGCCGCCAATGCCTTGCAGTCGGGCGATGGCTTGTTCAACCGGGCCGCCAGGGGCGGCCTGAACGATAAAGAAATTGACCAGCAGAATGCACAGCAAGGTGGGGATGATCAGCAACAGGCGTCGTAATAAATAGCCGAGCATTCACTTCATCTCCGAGGCAATGGCTGAAACACCGCGTTTTGCCGCGAATTGCTCGTTGGTCAGCGGGGTCGGGCTGATTTCCCACCAGGTGTCGATAGCTTCAGCGTTGCTGGCCTGGACTTTTGGAATGCCGAAGCGGTTCCACCAAAGGGTCGATGCGCCCGGCGGATAATAATTGGGAATCCAGTAATAGCCCCATTGCAGGACGCGATCCAGGCAGTGCGCGTAGTCGACCATCGTCGCTTTGTTATCGGCCTTGACCACGCCCTCGATCAAGCTGTCGATGGCCGGGTCCTGCAAGACCATGTAGTTGCTGGAGCCGGGATCGCGGGCGCCCTTGGAGCCGAAGTTGTTGTACAGCTCCATGCCCGGCGACGAAGACACGGAATAGCCGGTGACAATCATGTCGTAGTCCCGGGCCATGACCCGGTTCAGGTATTGCGCGGCATCGATGCGGCGGATCTCGAACGTGACGCCGATCTGCGCCAGGTTGCGCTTGTAAGGCAACAGGATTTTCTCGAAACCGGCCTGACCGTTGAGGAAGGTGAAACTGAGCGGTTCGCCTCTGGCGTTGACCAACTGATCGCCCTTGGGCATCCAGCCAGCTTCCTCCAGAAGCGCCAGCGCCTGAAGCTGTTTGTCCCGGATAAAACCCGTGCCATCGGTTTTCGGGGTGTGGAACACCTCATTGAATGCCTCAGGAGGAATCTTGCCGCGCAACGGTTCAAGAATCTTCAGCTCGGATTCGCTGGGCAATTGCGTCGCGGCCAGGGGCGAGTTGGAAAAGTAACTGTTCTGGCGGATGTACATGTTGCGCATCATCTGCCGGTTGGTCCACTCGAAGTCCCAGAGCATGGCCAGCGCCTGACGCACGCGACGGTCCTGAAACATCGGGCGATCCAGATTGAACACAAAGCCCTGGGAACTTTGTACGGCGCCTTTGGCCAGGTGCGCTTTCTGCAAACGGCCTTCATCCAGCGCCGGGCTGTCGTACAGAATCGAGTAAGCGGTGGCGGAATATTCACGGTTGTAATCGTAGGCACCGCCTTTGAGCACCTGGCGCGCGACGTCGGTGTCGCCGAAATACTCGACGCTGAACGAGTCAAAGTTGTAAAAGCCTTTATTGACCGGCAGGTCCTTGCCCCACCAGTCCGGGTCGCGGGCAAAGGTGATGCTGCGTCCCGGATCAACCTTGGCGACTTTGTAAGGTCCGCTGCCGAGCGGGATTTCAAAACCGCCGCCGCCCGCGAAGTCCCGGTTTTTCCACCAGTGCTCAGGGAAAACCGGCAGCGACGCCAGATCCAGAGGCAGGCTGCGGTTCTCGGCGCTTTTGAAATCGAAGCGAATCTGGGTCGGCGATTCCACCTCGACCGCTTTTACATCCTCAAATTCTGTGCGGTATGACAGGCTGCCCTGGGTCATCAGCAAATCGTAGGTGTAGCGCACATCTTCGGCGGTAATGGGCGTGCCGTCGGCGAAGCGGGCCTTGGGATTCAGAAAGAACCGCAAGGACAAGCCGTCGACGCCACGCTCCATTCTTTGTGCAACCAGGCCGTACACCGTATTGGGTTCGTCGAGCGACTTCACGGCCAGGGGCGAGTACACCATGCCGTTGAGCTGCGAAACGCCGGTGCCTTTGTCGAGATAAGGCATCAGGTGATCGAACTGGCCGATTTCCTGTGCCGAGCGGCGCATGCTGCCCCCTTTTGGCGCGTCTGGATTCACATAGTTGAAATGTTTGAAATCAGCAGGATAGCGCGGCGCCTCACCGTAGACGGTCAAGGCGTGCAGGGGAGCGGCGGACGAAACTTGAAAGCCGGACAGCAAGGTCAGCGTTGCAACGATCAGCGATGAAAAAACAAAACGCATTACTCGAATCCTGGACTGACCTCCGCATGCGGATATCAGAGTTAAGGGTCATGATCGACGAAATGTCTTACACGTTGTCCGACGCGGCACTGGTAGCTACAGGTAAAGACCGCTGCGCTCAAGGTACCGGATACCGGGCACCTTTGTAACCAGATGATGCGTCGATGGCAGCGGCAACATGATGTCACCGGCTGGAGCAGTCACACAAACGACTAAATGGCCAGCATTGAGCAACTGACAACGTTGTTAGCAATTTGCTTGCCGTAAAGCGGGGTCGGGGAAGGCGGGATTGACCCGCGAGAGGAAACAATGGACCAGGAGCAATCGGCGTAAATAAAAACGGCCCGCTTGGGGCGGGCCGTTTTTCAATCATCGCGCGACAGAACAATCAGTCCTGGCGGCTGGTCACTTCCAGCAAGTGATAGCCGAACTGGGTCTTCACCGGACCTTGGACGACGTTCACTGGAGCACTGAAAACTACGGTGTCGAATTCCTTGACCATCTGGCCAGGACCGAACGAACCCAGATCGCCGCCCTGACGGCTCGAAGGGCAGCTCGAGTTGGACTTTGCGACTTCCGCAAAATCAGCGCCGCCTTCGATTTGCGCCTTGAGTTCGTTGCATTTTGCTTCATCGGAAACAAGGATGTGGCGGGCAGTGGCTTTAGCCATGGGAAATTGCTCCTGTTAAAAAAGTGAAAGCCTACCGGATTAAGGGACGCTTTTCCTGAAAAAAGTTCCGGCCGCGTTACGCTGCACGTGACCATCGGCGTCAGGTTGCAGTGTCCCGCATGCCGGGGAAACCCCGTCCCTGCGCACTCGCGTCGTCGCGCCGCGCGGCAAAACCAGCCGTCAGATCATGGCTGTGATTTTTTCTACCTGTAACGCAGCCTGTCAACGGCGTCGCGTAGCAGTTGTTCGGTGTCGTCCCAGCCCAGGCAGCCGTCGGTGACCGAGACGCCGTAACGCAGGGATTCGCTCAACGGCTGGCAACCCTCGAACAAATGGCTTTCCAGCATCATGCCAATCAGCGATGTGTCGCCTTGCAGGCGTTGAGCCAGCACGTCGCGGAAAACATGAGGCTGGCGTAGTGGGTCCTTGCCACTGTTGGCGTGGCTGCAATCCACCATGATGCGGGCGCTGAGCGCATGTTTTTCAAGGCTACTGCGTATCCCGGCCACGCTCTGACGGTCGTAGTTCGGTCCGCCATGGCCGCCGCGCAAGACGATATGCGTGTCGCGATTGCCTTGGGTTTCGATAATCGCCGGATGGCCTTGGCGGTCCATGCCGAAATGGCGGTGTGGATGAGCCGCGGAGCGCATAGCGTCGCTGGCGACTGCAATGCCGCCATCAGTTCCGTTCTTGAAGCCCACAGGCATTGGCAAGCCACTGGCCATTTCCCGGTGAATCTGTGATTCGGTGGTGCGCGCGCCGATGGCGACCCAACCGAGCAAATCGTCGAAATAGCCGGCGGCCATGGGTTGCAGGACTTCCGTCGCAATGGGCAGCCCCAGACGCAACATTTCCCGCATCAAGTGCCGGGAAAGCATCAAACCGCCCGCCA
The DNA here is from genome assembly GCF_000416235.1 of Pseudomonas sp. CFII64. Lineage (GTDB taxonomy): Bacteria > Pseudomonadota > Gammaproteobacteria > Pseudomonadales > Pseudomonadaceae > Aquipseudomonas. The sequence continues at coordinate 441,754 of NZ_ATLO01000010.1, forward strand.
TATCATCGCTGCCATCCAGCTGCGGGTCGTAGGCCAGGCCTTTCCAGCCGACAGTCGTGCGCGGTTTTTCCACGTAGGCACGCATCACCAGCAGCATCTGGTCGCTGACTTGCGCGGCCAGATCGGCCAGGCGCTGCGCGTATTCCAGGGCTGAATGCGGGTCATGAATCGAGCAGGGACCAACGATCACCAGCAGGCGCGAATCATCGCCGTTGAGAATCGCGCGTATCGCCCGACGATGGGCGGCGACTTGCTCCGTCAGGGCAAGATCCAGCGGCAGTTGAGACTTGAGCTGCAAGGGGCTGGGCAGGCGCTGGGGCGCCGGGACGCTGTCGAGCACTGTGAGATTGCTGGGCGACAGGTCGGAGGATTTGACTGAGACAGAAGAGTTCATATAAGGCTTCCTGGACTGGCGGGTGCTCCCGCTCAGGTCCTACTGATGTGTTCGACAATTTGCCGTATTGGTTGCGTGCAACTGGCTGCCACCTGTCAGTGACCGATCGGAGGCGGCTGGCTGTCCCGAACGGAGGTTGCTAAATCGCCAGGCGAAGCGGCTGTCGTAACGGTAAGAGGTGCTGTAAGTCATGTCGTATTCCTCGATGGATTTAGTGTTCAGGGACAAAAGTTCAGGGGCTGAAAAAACAAAACCCCCGATCGGGTAGCCGACCGGGGGTAGAGATTTCTCTGGTTGGCGTCCCCGTTAGAGTGGGCGCCAGGTAGGTATCAGGCGCGCCAGTGGCTATACCAATACCCAAAATAAAAGCTGTTCGGGAGATCAATGTTGTCGAGCCCGCCGCACGCGATAACGCACGCCACCGAGCGACCTACGCCGGCAGAGTGGTGCATCGATGAGTTTGGCTGGGACATGGAACATCTCCGTTAAGGTGCTGCGAGCTTACTGCAGCCTGCGGTGCGGATTCAATCAGAAAATCCAATCGAGTTCAGAGGCGCGATCTATCAATAGCCGCTGACGTTCCGGCATCGCTGACGTGTGACGGCAATTTGCCGTCAATCAGCCATTTGCTGAGGTTGCGCTTCGGCAGTTGTCGGAATACTGCCGATCTTCATGCCGAGCAATACCGCGACTTTATGGGCTTCCCCTCGTCGGCCTTTCTTGCGTCCCGCCAGCACTTGATAGGTGGTCGCAGGGTCGATGCTGTTCTCGCGCGCAAACTCTTGAACAGATTTACCTTGTTGTTCTAGCCAGGCCTTGGCTTGTGCAGCGGTACGTATTCCGGGCATAGTTCAAAACCGTTCAAATCAGTTTAATTTATCTAGATTCTACCATTCGTAAGGATGGGGTCAACAGGATTATGCATTCAAATGAGTGGAATTGGTTACCGACTTAGAAAAGAAAGAGAACGACTGGGGCTTTCTCAGCGTGCCTTCGGAGAAATCGGTGGTGTCGAAGCGAACGCTCAAGGCAAATACGAAAGCGGCGATCGTGCCCCCAAGGCCGACTACCTCGCAGCCGTCGCGGCCAAAGGCGTTGATGTGCTTTACGTCCTGACCGGCACGCCGACACCCATCCCTGTCGATAATTTGAGCAATGCCGAGGAGAAGGTACTGGGAAGTTACAGATCGCTACTCAAGGAAGATCAGGATGCTATTCGACGTCTGACCACGACCATGGCCGAGCTGTCCGCGTCCTATGCAATTCATGGCAAACCCGGAAATCGTGATGGCAACTAAGCTTTCCCCCGTAATTGCGGGGTAAAGCCGGGAAATCACGTCGTTCAACGTAATAAGTAGCAAAAAGCTATATCTGCCTTTACCACCTCTATATGAGTCAGACCTCGCTTTAGGCTAGGTCTGACTCACTGTTTTTGCTATGGTGACGAGCATTCGTCATGACCGTTTCGCGAGGTGTCCGCTTGATTAAGGTGCTAGTTGTCGATGACCATGATCTTGTTCGGACGGGCATCACACGGATGCTGGCCGATATAGATGGTCTGCAGGTCGTCGGTCAGGCTGACTCTGGAGAAGAGTCGCTTAAGAAGGCGCGCGAGCTCAAACCCGATGTGGTCCTGATGGACGTGAAGATGCCTGGCATCGGAGGTCTCGAGGCCACTCGCAAAATGCTGCGCAGCCATCCGGAAATAAAAGTCGTTGCGGTGACCGTTTGTGAGGACGATCCATTCCCCACGCGTTTGCTGCAAGCCGGTGCCGCCGGTTACATGACCAAAGGCGCCGGACTGGCCGAAATGGTCCAGGCCATTCGTCTGGTATTTGCCGGGCAACGATACATCAGCCCGCAGATAGCCCAGCAGTTGGCGATCAAGTCATTCCAGCCGCAGGTCAACAATTCACCATTCGATTTGCTCTCTGAACGTGAAATACAGATCGCGTTGATGATCGTCGGTTGTCAGAAAGTCCAGGTGATCTCCGACAAGCTGTGTCTGTCGCCTAAAACCGTCAATACCTACCGTTACCGTATCTTTGAAAAGCTTTCGATCAGCAGCGATGTTGAGCTGGCTTTATTGGCAGTACGTCACGGCATGGTCGATGCCAGCGCCTGAAATGAATCAATCGTTCGATCCCAGTGCATTTCTTTCCACCTGCAGCGGCCGTCCTGGCGTGTATCGCATGTTCGATGCCGAGGCACGCCTGCTCTATGTGGGCAAGGCCAAGAATCTCAAAAACCGCCTCGCCAGTTACTTCCGCAAAACCGGCCACGCACCCAAGACCAGTGCGCTCGTTGCTCGTATCGCCCAGATCGAGACAACGATTACCGCCAATGAAACCGAGGCGTTGCTGCTTGAGCAGACACTCATCAAAGAGTGGCGGCCGCCCTATAACATCCTGCTGCGCGATGACAAATCCTATCCCTATGTGTACTTGTCGGACGGCGACTTTCCGCGCCTGAGCATCCACCGGGGTGCGAAAAAAACCAAAGGTCGCTATTTCGGTCCGTACCCCAGCGCGGGTGCCGTTCGCGAAAGCCTGAGCCTGATGCAGAAGACCTTTCTGGTCCGTCAGTGCGAAGACAGTTACTACAAGAACCGCACGCGTCCTTGCCTGCAATATCAGATCAAGCGCTGCAAGGGGCCATGTGTCGGCCTTGTTGAGCCGCAGGTCTACGCCGAAGACGTTCGTCACTCTGTCATGTTCCTCGAAGGCCGCAGCAATACGCTGACCGACGAACTGAACGCGTTGATGGAAAAGGCTGCCATGAGCCTGGACTTTGAGCGCGCAGCTGAGTTGCGCGATCAGATCGCACTGCTGCGGCGGGTGCAGGATCAGCAAAGCATGGACGGCGGCACGGGCGATGTGGATGTGGTCGCAGCTTTCGTCAATCCTGGCGGCGCCTGTGTGCATCTGATCAGCGTGCGCGGCGGACGCGTGCTGGGCAGCAAGAATTTCTTTCCTCAGGTGGGTATCGAGGAGGAGGTGGGCGAGGTCATGTCTGCGTTCCTTTCTCAATATTTTCTGGGCGGCGTGGATCGCGAGCTTCCAGGTGAAGTCATCGTCAACGTGCTTCACGATGATTTCCCGACGCTGATAGATGCCATCGAAGAGTCTCGTGGTCGCGAACTGATCATCAGCCATCGTGTTCGCGGAACGCGCGCGCGTTGGCAGCAAATGGCGGTTACCAACGCCGAGCAAGCCCTGTCGGCGCGGCTTGCCAACCGCCAGCATGTTGCGGCTCGCTTTGACGCACTGGCGAAGGTCTTGAAGCTCGATGAGCCGCCGCTGCGCCTTGAGTGTTACGACATCAGCCATTCAAGTGGCGAGGCCACGGTCGCTTCGTGTGTGGTGTTTGGTCCTGAAGGGCCGATCAAGTCGGATTATCGACGCTACAACATTGAAGGCATCACCGCCGGCGACGACTATGCCGCCATGCACCAGGCGCTGACCCGACGCTTCAGCAGGCTAAAGGACGGCGAGGGCAAGTTGCCGGACATCCTGCTGGTCGATGGCGGCAAGGGCCAGTTGTCCATGGCGCGGGACGTGCTCAATGAATTGGCGGTGCCTGATCTCATTCTTCTGGGCGTGGCCAAAGGTGCAACGCGTAAAGCCGGTTTCGAGACCTTGTACCTCAACGACGCTGCGCACGAGTTCACCTTGCCGGGAGATTCGCCGGCATTGCACCTGATTCAACAAATCCGGGATGAAGCACACCGTTTTGCAATTACCGGACACCGGGCGCGGCGCGGTAAAACCCGGCGCACTTCGACGCTTGAAGGCGTAGCCGGGGTTGGGCCTACGCGCCGTCGGGACCTGCTAAAACACTTTGGAGGGTTACAGGAATTGTCACGCGCGAGCATTGAAGAAATAGCTAAAGCGCCCGGAATCAGTAAAAAGCTCGCAGAGTCGATTTATGCAAACCTGCACAGCGAGTAGAATGCCCGCTCACCTCGTAGCCAGTTGTGCCGATGAATATTCCTAATCTGATCACCGTTCTACGTGTCCTCCTGATTCCAATCTTCATTTTGCTGTTTTATCTGCCTTATCACTGGAGCTACATGGCGGCCAGTTCGGTCTTCGCTTTTGCGGCGGCAACGGATTGGCTCGATGGATATCTGGCCCGGCGTCTTGAGCAAAGCACGCCGTTTGGTGCGTTTCTGGACCCCGTTGCCGATAAATTGATGGTCGCAGTCGCGCTGGTGTTGCTGGTTCAGGCGCACGCCAATCTTTGGCTGACGCTGCCTGCTGCGGTGATTATCGGTCGCGAGATCGTGATTTCTGCGCTGCGCGAGTGGATGGCTGAATTGGGGGCGAGGGCGCAGGTTGCGGTTTCCAACCTGGGCAAATGGAAAACCGCCGCGCAAATGCTGGCGTTGGTTATCCTGTTGGCGAATCCACCGGCGTTTACTTTTTGGGTGATCGTGGGCTACGTTCTGCTGTTGCTGGCAGCCGGCCTGACGTTATGGTCCATGGTGCAATACATGAGAGCGGCCTGGCCTCATCTGCGAACCACGACAGATAAAAAATAAGTTTTGAATCAAAGGGTTGACGCGGCTATTTGAATCTATAGAATGGCCCCGTCACCAAGATGCGGGAATAGCTCAGTTGGTAGAGCACGAC
>NZ_ATLO01000011.1 GCF_000416235.1 Pseudomonas sp. CFII64
AGCCGCCGTTACCGCAGCAATGGATATGTACCCAATCAACAAACCCGGCAAAGACCCATCGAATCAGTGATTCGCTTGAGACATCTCCGGCTGCTGAAGCAGCGCCTGATCAATCTCGCTGAACCGCAACACACGACCGCCTTGCTCGGCAGCAAGCTTCTCAGCCGCCTGCTGACTGGAAAACGACGCCAGCACCACGCCCATTGCCCCCTTGAGTCGAGTGCCAACCACATAAAAAGCATCCCGGGCATTGATCAGATGAGAATCAGCCGGAGCGTTCCACGCACTGCGGCCCATGTCGTGAACATACAGCCTGGCATCGCCATGATGATTCTCCGGCTGCAACCACCAACCGATCATCTCCGCCGTAGAGCAAAATTTCTTGACCCCGGAACGCTCCACCACTTCGCCCTTGGGTCCGGGGAAGCCGTCGATGATCATGCCGCAGACATGACACTCATCGCTCGGGTGAAACGCCACGGCAGCGTCGCTGTAACTGGCTTTAGCGGGTTCGTCACAGGCCGCCAGCAGCACACAGACCATCAGGCCAGCCACCGCACGTGCCGTCGTCGAAAATAGAGTGTTGATCATCAGATGCTCCAAAACCAAAGTGTAAATTCATGTCACCCGACGGCGGAACAACAGCCAGGCAGAGCTCAACGGCAGCGCAACCCATGCGATCAGGCATAACCAGAGCATTGCGCCGGGTACCGGCAGATCGCTGCCCAGCGTCAGCACGCCTGCGGCATGGGTCCCGTCCGCAAAACCGGAAAGGTTGATCAAGCGATAGATATCGGCGGGATTAAGCAGCAATAGCCAGGGCAGCACCTTCGGGTTGAACTGCCCCTCGCTGAGCACCAGCAATGCCAGCAGCGCCAGGTCGAACACCAGCACAAAGAAGAACCACACCCCCAGCGCGAGTCCGGCCGCCGTGGATTTTTCGGCAGACACGCTGCTCAGCGCATAGGCCAGCCCCAGAAAACCCCAGCCCAGTAGCGTCGACGACACCATGAAGCGTCCAAACGCCCAGAGCAGCAGGTTCAGTTCAACGTCCTCCACCAACAGAGCGATGGCCAGCATGGCGCAGCCGAATCCGATCAGCGTCGCCAGTGCCAGGATCAACCCGTGGCCAATGAATTTGCCGAGCAGGATGTGCCCGCGCCCGAGCGGATAGGTCAACAACAGCAGCAATGTGCCGCTTTCGTCTTCGCCGACGATGGCGTCGTAGGCCAACAGCAAGGCAATCAGTGGCATCAGGAAAGTCGCCAGGCTGGCCAGACTGGCGATGGTGGCAGGCACCGAGGTAAATCCCAGTTGGCCGGAAGCCGCGGCCCCGAGCCAGGCGATGCCGGTGGCCAAAATCGCGAACAGCAGGCTGATCGCCAACAACCAGCGGTTGCGCATGCCGTCGCTGAACTCCTTGCGGGCCATGTTCCAGATCGGGTTCATACGATCGCTCCGTTGGGACTCGCACCCGCCCGCCCCATGTAATAGCGGTAGATGTCTTCCAGGGATGGTGGAGTGATTTCCACGTCAGCCGGCTCGTCTTCATTGAGCAATTGGCGCAACAGGTCAAGCTTGCTGCCATTGAGCGCGGCCACTTCCAGGCCTTCCGCGCCCCAGCGCTGGGTGACGTATCCGGCGGCGTTCCAGGATTCCTGCAAGGGACCCGCACGCTTGAGCCCGTTGGCGCGAATCAGCGTCGGCAAGCCGGCTTCCTCGCGCAGGCTGCGCAGACTGCCCAGCGCCAGCAGACGCCCCTGGGTCAGAATCGCCGCGCGGTTGATATGCGCCTCGACCCCCGGCAGTACGTGGGAACAGAGAATGATGCTGCTGCCCTGGCTGCGCAGCCGATCAAGCAACCGATATAGGTCCTGGGTGGCGATGGGATCGAGGCCGACGGTCGGCTCGTCGAGCAACAACAGGCGTGGTTCGCCGAGCAAGGCTTGCGCCAGCCCCAGGCGTTGGCGCATGCCTTTGGAGTAGGTCTTGACCCGTCGCTGCGCCGCTCCGGTCAGGCCGACTTCTTCCAGCAGCACGTCCACCTGAGCCGGTGCGGCCCCCTTGAGTCGTGCGAAATGACGCAGGGTTTCCAGGCCGGTCAGCTGCGGATAAAAGGTCACGTTCTCCGGCAAATAGCCCAGCATGCGCCTGACGTGCGGATCGCTGGGCAAGCGGCCGAAGACCCGGACCTGACCTTCGCTGGGTTGCAGCAGACCGAGCATCAGTTTCATGCTCGTGGTCTTGCCCGCGCCGTTGTGCCCGAACAGGCCCAGCACTTCGCCTGTGCCCAGGCTCAGGTTCAACTCGTGCAACACGGTGGTGTGCCCATAGCGCTGGCTGACGCCGTCCATGTCGATAACATTCATGCGTCGGGCTCCTGGGTCAGGGTTTGCAGGGTGGATTTCATCAGCGGATGGCTGTCCAGTACGCCCGGCGCTTTCACCACCGGAAAGGCCCGTTGCACGCCGCGCAGCAATTCGATGCCGGGGCTATTCATCAACAGCCGCACCTGCGGGTAAAGCCACAGCAGCCGGTCGACGTTGTCGTTGGGTTCGTAGGCGACATCGCCCAGGCCGTCGTTGTTACGGTCCCAGCCCAGGTAATCGCTCCAGTAATTACCCCGGCCATCTGCCGACCATTCCTGCAGGCGGGTGGCAACGTATTTCACCTGCCGCTGGTTGCCGACAAACGCGTTGTCGGCGATGCGGTTGTCTTCGGAGCCGGCCGTGAGGTGGATGCCTACGGCGCTGTGTTCGAATTGGTTGTGTTCAATGCTGTTGAACAGTGAGTTGTAGATGAACAGCGCTTTGCCTTCGGCGCCGCTGATCATGCTGTCACCCGTCGAGCCGTCGCGCACGTCCGTGACGAAGTTGTCGCGCAAGGTTGAATAGGTGATGTAGTTCATCAGGATGCCGTAGTTCTGATCCTGTTCGGAGCGGTTGCCGATCACCGTGAGCTTGCGGCTTTGCATCAAGGCATAGCCGGTGCGGGTGCGACGCGTGATGTTGCCGATCAGTTGGTTGTCGTTGGCGAACATGTAATGCACGCCGTAGCGCAGGTCTTCCAGGGTGTTGCCTTGCAGCAGGTTGCCGTTGGAGGTGTCGATATAGATGCCATCGCGGGTGTCGCGCACCTGGTTGCCAATGACCCTGGCACCGTGCACCGCATACAAATGGATACCGTTGCCGCGATCCTGGGAACGCAGCAACGGATCCCCCTGAATCCGGTTGTCGATCAGACTCACGTCCTGAGTGCCATCGACCCAGATACCGAAACCCTGGCCCTGCATGCGATTGCCTTTGATGAGCGCACCACCGGCCTTGGGCTGGATGAAAATCGCGGCATTCATTGCCGTGAGATCGTGCCCCCAGTCCAGGAAGGTGCAGCCCTCGATGCCGACGTTCGGCGCGCTGACGATCACACCGTTGCCCTGCCCTTGCCCCTGAAACACCGCACCGGGCTCGCAGAGAATCTGCATCGGTTGATCGACGCTGAACGAGCCACGGTACTCGCCCGCCGGCAGGTGCCAGCGCTGTTCGGCATCCATCCGCAGCGGCAAGGTGGTGATGGGCTGCACTGCCAGCGCACTGCCGGACATCAGCAGGAGCGCAAGCGCGATTACCTTGATCGGGTTTCCCTTGATGTCAGTCATCGGCTGGCTCCTGTCGACGGCAAACGGTCAGGCCCGCTCGACCTTCATGCGGCCAACCATTTCCATGTGCAGCGCGTGGCAGAACCAGCTGCAGTAATACCAATGCAGACCGGCCTTGTCGGCGGTGAAGGTGATGGATGAGGTTTGCTGCGGGCTGATCTCCATACTGGCGCCATGGTTGGTCATGACGAAGCCGTGGGACACGTCCTCGATCTGGTCGATGTTGGTGATGGTCACCGTCACTTCGTTGCCCTGCTTGACGGTGAACTCGGTCAGGCCATAGGCCGGCGCCATGGAGGTCATATAGACCCGCACATGATTGCCATCGCGAATGACTTTGTTGTCGGTCTCCAGCTTGATGCCATCCTTTTTGGCCAGCTCTACGGTGGCGGCGAAGAACGGATCGTTGCGATCCCAGATCTTTTTGGTCTTGATCTGGTCCCGGCGCGCCAGAATGCAATCGTGGGGTTCGGCAAACGCCGGACCGTCGTGCACCAGTTTCATTTCTTCGCCGGAAATATCGATCAACTGGTCGTTTTCCGGGTGCAGCGGCCCGGTCGGCAGGAAGCGGTCCTTGGAGAATTTGCACAACACCACCAGCCATTTGCCATCCGCTTCGCTGGTTTCGGTGAGCGAGGCATGGTTATGGCCAGGCTGGTAATGCACGTCCAGCTTCTGCTTGATGTAATTGATCTTCTCGCCTTTGTAGGCCCGAACCGCTTCCGCCATGTTCCACTTCACCACCTGGCTGTCGATGAACAACGTGGTGTAGGCGTTGCCGCGCCCGTCGAAGGTGGTGTGCAGCGGCCCCAGCCCCAGCTCCGGTTCGGCTTCGATAACCTCGCGCGGGTCCTTGAATTTATCGGCGAACAAGTCGTCCAGGCGGTCGATGGCAATCATCGATACGGTTGGCGAAAGCTTGCCGTTGGCAATGAAGTATTTGCCGTCGGGTGAGGTGTTGAGGCCGTGGGGGTTCTTCGGAATCGGGATGTAACGCGTGAACTCGGAGTCTTTGCCATCGGTTTTACGACCATCGACCACCGGCACTTTCGAGTTTTCCAGGGTGATGAACTTACCGGCCTTGATGGCGGCCTCGATACGCGGAATGTTAAACACCACGACCCAGTCGCGTTCGTTGCGCATCATGCCGCCCAGGTCGTAGGCCTTTTCCGAGTTGTAGCAGGTGGACGCCGCGTACTTGCCGGTGTAATCGGCGTCGGCGTTGTCCAGGTTGCCGTCGACGATGACCTGGAACGCCATTTCCATTTTTTCGGCATCGATGGCGTTGAACATGGTGAAGCTGTTCTTGTCTTGCAGATCAAACGTATGGCCGTCATTGGGGTGCGGGATGACGAACTCGGCATTGGCGAAGACATACTTGGTGTAGGGCACTTTCTGCAGACGCAGGCCGTGAATCGCCTGTACGTTCGGCACCGTGAGCATCTTGTCGCACTTCATGATGTCCAGACGGATGCGCGCGACCCGGGAGTTGGCCTTGTCATTGATGAACAGGTACTTGCCGTCGTATTTGCCGTCGGTCATGGAGATGTGCGGGTGATGGCAGTCACCGTTCTGGAACTTCGCGCTGTCGCCCAGAATCCGTTTGCTTTCGTTGGTCAGGCCCCAACCGGTGGCCGAGTCGACGTTGAACACCGGAATCCGCATCAATTCACGCATCGACGGTATACCCAGCACCCGCACTTCGCCCTGATGACCACCGCTCCAAAAACCGTAGTATTCGTCCAGCTCGCCGGGGCCGACATGGATCTTCGCCTGGGCGTCCTTGACCGCCGCCGCCCAGGATTCGCGGCTGAACACCGCGCTGCCCAGACCCGTGGCGCCCGCCAGCACCGCGCCGGCCACCGCACTGCTGCCCAGAAAACCGCGCCGGCTGAGGCCGACGTGTTCTTCTTCCTGCCCGTTTTTTTTGGATTCTGTGTCAGTCATCTTGTGTTACTCCTTGAAGGGATAAAACGGTCACTGCAGCGGTGCGCTCGCGAGCTTCAGTCAGGCGCGCTCACTTCCACGACAGGTATCAATTGCGCCCCCACGGACGTGGGTTTGCCGCGCTTCTTGCGCTTGTTGACCAGCGGCGGGCATTTGTTTTCGTTGTGATAGGTCATCTGGCAATCGAGGCAGTAATGGCACTCGTTGGCATTGATATGACCATCCGGGTGAATTGCCTGGATCTCGCATTCCTTGGCGCACAGCCGGCAAGGATCACCGCACTCCTTGCGGCGTTTGAGCCAGTCGAACAGGCGTAATTTGCTCGGGATCGCCAACGCCGCGCCCAACGGGCAGATGTAGCGGCAATAGACTTTGCGCGTGAAAATGTTGATGACCAGCAGCGCCACGGCGTAGAGGACGAACCACCACTGGCGATCGAACCTGAGGGTGATGGCCGTCTTGAAAGGCTCTACTTCGGCGAACATCTCGGCGGTGGCCATCGACTCCAGGGAAATCCCGAAGAGCAGCAGCAAAATGAGGTACTTGATCGCCCACAACCGCTCATGGACCGCGAATGGCAATTCGTATTGGGGAATCTTCAGCTTGCGCGCGGCTTCATTGATCAGCTCTTGCAAGGCACCAAACGGACACAACCAACCGCAGAACACCCCACGGCCCCACAGCAAAATGCTGGCGGCCGCGAAAACCCAGAGCATGAAGATCAGCGGATCGGTGAGAAACAGTTCCCAGCGAAAATGCTCGAACAACGCGTGCACGAAGGTCAGCACGTTGACCACTGACAGCTGGCCCAAGGCATACCAGCCCAGGAACACCACGGTGAAGAGCAGGTAACCGCGACGCAGCCAGTGCAGAAACCGTGGCCGGCGAGTGAGTGTGTCCTGCAGGAACAGGATCGCCGTCAGCAGCAGCAACGCGCTGGCGAGTACCGCGATCTGGAAGTATTTCTGATACCAGATGGTCATCCACATTGGGCGACTGGCTTCCTCAATGGCGGCCAGTTCCTCGGCACTCGGGGCCGGACGCGCAAGGTATTGCTCGGGCATCTGGTAAAGCAGTTCGAAGCTGCTGAAGGTGCCGCTGACCGGCCCCGTCTGACGCCGAACCAGTAACTCCAGGGTCCACGGCGATCCCGGATCGAATCCGGCCGGTTGGCGGACAATGAAAATCGACATCTCATTGAAGTCGGGCATGCCCTTGGCGAACACGTCAGAGAGTCGCTGATGGTCCATGTCGCGGAAACTGATGACATTGCCGAACTGACGCAATTGCACCCGATCGAAGATCCCGCCACGCACGTAACCTGAACCCTTGTAGGAATACAGCCCACGACCCAGCACCGCGATGGCCTGCTCGCCGGGTTTGAGGTCCTGCATCAGAAAGCGATACTGGTTGTCGCCCAGCAGCGCGCGGCCAACGGTCGGCGGGTTCAAGTCGGCGGTGTACAGCTCGATGAAGGTGTCATCGACCTGGTCAGGACCGGCGCTTTCGACGCCTTCGGCTTCGGTGCCCTTGAAGGCGGCGTCGACTTGCCCACGGGTCAGGTTCAAGCGACGGATCGCGCCGTTGCCGGTCAGTTGTTCCCAGCTGGCGGGTTGGAAAAAATCGGCGCGGACGGTGGCGGGCTTGTTCACCATCCCGCCTTTGTCTGCAACCAGCTTCAGCGACACGGCCACCTCATGGGCGGCACGCATGATCACCTCATTGACCACCATCGCGGTGACCGTTGCACCGGCAATCGCATCGACAGTGACCGCGCTGGGGTCGCTGGAATGGCCGACGACTACCCGCTGACTGACGTTGATCCCTTTGTATCGGCTACTGAAGCCGTGAAGTTTTTCTTCGGGAATGCCGATCAGCAAGATCGGTTCGTGGTGCTCCAGCACATAGGCATCCTGAATCACGCCAGCAGTATCGAGAATCACCTGGGTATTGATCGGCTTGCCCGAGTAGGCAGGGATATCCACCACATCCAGGCTCTGGAATACGTAACCGAGGACCTTGCCGGCTGCGGACAGCGTGCGCACTTTATAGCGGCCTTCGGGCGCGGAAACCGCATCGGTGTCGGGAAACGCCCTGTCGATACGCTGCTGCTCGATGTCGCCGTACGACTTGGCCTGAACCGCCGTGAACGTCGAGAACATCAGCCAGACCATCACCATCAGCCCGACGCTCAAGGCGCGTCGGTTGCCATGTATCGAAGGCTGATGGATTGTCATGGATTCGCTGATTTCAAGGGTCTTGCACGCATGTTAGGGTGCGTGGCGCAGCCTGCCCTTGATTGAAATCAACTTGATGCAATCCCTTGCGATAGAGCGCCTCGCAGCTCAAACCGTGCGTGAAAAACGGCCTTTCTGCTCGCCGCCCAGATAGGCATCAAACGCCATCGCCGCGCTGCGCATCATCAAATGCCCGTGGGGCAACAGCACCAGCGAGTCGTCGTGAATCTGCAGCAATCCATCGCGCACATGCTCGTCCAGTTGCGCCAGGGCATCGGCAAAATACTCGGTAAAGCAGAAGTCATGCTGCGCTTCAAATTTGCCGAAATCGATGCGGCCATGGCACATCAGATCGCTGATCACTTCACGGCGCAGCTGATCATCAGCGCTCAATCGATAACCCCGATGCACCGGCAACAAGCCTTGATCGAGCCGGGCGTAATACTGTGAAAGCTCCTTGACGCTCTGGCTGTAGCTGTCACCGACCTTGCCGATCGAAGACACGCCGAGACCGATCAGATCGCAATCGGCATGGGTTGAATAACCCTGGAAATTGCGCTGTAAGGTGCCATTGGCCCGGGCCAACGCCAGCTCATCGTCGGGCAAGGCGAAGTGGTCCATGCCGATATAGACGTAACCGGCTTCGGTCAGACGGCGGATGGTCAGTTCAAGCAACTCCAGCTTGCGTTCCGGGGGCGGCATGTCGGCGGGGCGAATCAGCCGTTGGGCGCGTACCAGCTCCGGCAAATGGGCGTAGCTGTAGGCCGCAATCCGGTCCGGACGCAACGCGATGATCTTGCCGAGGCTGACATCGAAGCTGTTCACGGTCTGCAAGGGCAGACCGTAGATAAGATCGACGCTGATCGATTTGAATTGCGCCTGGCGTGCCGCAGCGACCAGCGCGTAAATCTGCTCTTCACTTTGCTGACGGTTGACCGCGGCCTGCACGTGCGGATCAAAGTCCTGCACACCAAAGCTCAGGCGATTGAACCCCAACTGGCGCAATGACTGAATCTGCTCGGTGCTGATGGTGCGAGGATCGACTTCGATGGAAAACTCATGGTCATCGCTGTCGTCCATGTCAAAAGCCTGGTGCAGACAGTCCATCAGGTCAGCCAGTTGTTCGCTGGTCAGATAGGTCGGTGTGCCACCACCCAGGTGCAGTTGCGTGAGTTTGCGCGACTTGTCGAACAACGCGGCCTGCATGCCGATTTCCCGCTTGAGGTAGGTCAGGTATTCGACGGCGCGGTGGGTCTTCTGGGTAATGATCTTGTTGCAGGCGCAGTAATAACAAAGGCTTTTGCAGAACGGAATATGGATATAGACCGACAGGGCCTTGGGCACCGGAGCAAGGTTGCTGTCGGCGGCGGCGCGCTGATAGTCATCCACGGCAAAAGCCTGATGGAACTGCGGCGCAGTCGGGTAAGAGGTGTAGCGCGGCCCAGGACGGTCATACTTTTCGACCAGAGCGCGATTGAAATCAAACGAAGTTGTCATGATCAATCCACTTGCATTGGGGTTCATGCCTCGCAGCGCCAACCGCGACTCGTCGGCAATTGGTCCCTGTCCAGCTGCTGCTGATAGCGCTGCAGATCGTCGGTATTTTGCGTGTACACATTGTCGATCTGGCTGATAGCGCCCAAACCCAGTCCGATATGGTCGCAATAGCCGTAACGGGTAAATCCCTCACAAGTGCGCCGCAATCGGCCGCGCTCCTGAGCAATCGCCAGATCGTCATCGTGCCGGACAAACTGCCCCAGGCCGATGTAGTGATAACCGGCACCGATCAGCAGGGTAAAACAGATGCGGCGCATGGCGCCTTTATCGTCCTGGCTGCACGCCGCGCGGATGTTGTCTGCGGCCATTGGCCGATAGCGTAGCGGTGGCCGGGCATAATCAAACACCAGCAGCCGGTCCGGCTCCAGCTCGATGAGGGTTGCCAGTTTCAGCGCAAAACTTTCGGGGGTCTGCCAGGCATGGCCATAACCCAGATCTACATTGATAGAGCGATAGCCAAAGGTGCGAGCGGCATCGACCAGCGAATGGATGGGCGCCGGATTCTGGTAGCAAGCCCCCGACATCTCACTGTCGACACCGATATCCGGAACGCCGATGCTGACCCGGTTGAAGCCCAGGTCACGCAGCACGCCCATGGTCGACCAATCGGTATGGTGCAGGTCCACTTCGATGCTGTTGTCACCACACTCATGGCCGAGAAAGTTGAAACGGCGACGCAGGTGGTTCATCAGCTGCCGCACAGGTGCAGTAGCCGGTGTGCCACCCCCAAGATGAAACTGCTCGACCTGCTGCTCCGACCCCAGGTGACAACTGACGAGGTTGATTTCATGCTCCAGACACTGCAGAAAACGTTCGATACCACCGTGCTCGCCGGCGCTATCGCGAGCAGGCAACTGCACATTCAGTGATAGCGGGCGGCCCCTCTTGCGACTGACGCGCAAGGCGCGAAGCAAATCCAGGGAGCCGATACCTTCATGGAATTTTTCAGTGTCGACAGGGCCGTTGGGATCGAGCACGCTTTGCTCACACCGAGCGTCAAGCGCGCCGGGATCGTGAAATAAATTGAGCATGACAGGTCTCCGAGACAGGCTGCGGACCACCAGTGTCGGGGTTGGACGGCCCATGCTCCTTGACTTGTATCAAGCATGAGCAAAGTGCTGGTTGCGCAAAGGACCAGCGGGCAAGTCCGCTCACCAGGTCAGATAAAACATGCCCTTGGCCAGCAGCACGATAACAATCATGTGGCAGAACAGGCTGCCATGGATGAAATGCAGGAATCGAGCTTTCATCCGGCCAGTTTTGAACAGCGCCATGGCGACCAGGAAATGCAGCAGCACGCTGGCCGCGACGACGATTTTCAGCATCAGCAATGTGCCAAACGATGACGCCATTGGTGTGGCGAGAACGGGCAAATAACGCAGCCAGACCATCCCCGACCCGGCACCGAACAACACCAGCAGAACCCATGGAATCAAGGCGCGGGCACGTCGACCAATGCCCTGCTCGACCAGCAGCATGACCTTGACCGGCAGTTGTTTGCGGATGCTCTCCAGGAACAGCACTTCGAAAAATACCGTGCCGATAAAAATCAGCGCGGCAAACAGATGCAAGGTGAGAAACAGCGGATAGAGCATGGGATTCTCGCTCTCGATACAGCAACAGGATTCACCCACAGTGAGAAATCCACCCCCGCGAGTTCCTGAGCGCCTCTGCAGGATACAGAGCCCGCCGATCCAGGCGTTTGACGCCAATCAAGATGACGCGCAATTCAGCGAGCCCCGAGATGAGCAGGTCAGGATTTCAGGGAACGAGTATTTCCTTGAGAAACTCTATGAACACATTGATCCGACTGGAACCGCGATGATTGGGCAGATACAGCGCATTGATGCAGGTACTTGCGCTCCCGGGGTTGACCTCGTATTGCTCGAGCACGCGGGTCAGGCGGCCTTCGCCAACGTCGTCACGCACCAGCCAGTCGGCCAACAGCGTCACCCCGCCATCCGCCAACGCCGCCTCGCGCAGAATGTCGGCATTGTTGCTCTGCAGCCGACCCTGCACATTCACGCGGACGACTTCCTCATCGCGTTGGAACGTCCAGTTTTGGTGTCCGGTGCGGTAATCAAAACGCAGGCACTGATGCTCCAACAGGTCACGCGGGTGTCGGGGCAGTCCGGTACGCGCGAAGTATTCGGGACTCGCCACCACCCAACGCTGGAAATCACCCACCCGCTTGCTGACGATGTCATCACTGACGACCGATGAACCAAGACGCACTGACACATCGATTTGCTCGCTGAGCAGGTCAGTCACCTCGTCGCTCAGCGAAAGACTGATCTCCAGCCCGGGATGGCGATCAAGCAAGCGGCCCAAATGGGGAGCGATGATGCGTCGGCCGAATTCCACCGGAACGCTGGCCCGTAAACGCCCCTGGACTTCGCTGCCTCGGTCGGTAACGACGGCATCGGCTTCGTCAATTGCGTCGAGGATCGCCACTGCCTTTTCGAAATAGTTCTGGCCCGCCACTGTGACGCTCGTATTGCGCGTGGTGCGGTTAAGCAAGCTGGCGCCCAACTCGTTTTCCAGCGCCGCCACCTGCCGGGTCACTGACGAAGTGGAGATGCCAAGCTTGCGCGCCGCTGACGAATAACCACCACAGCGCACGGTTTCGACAAACATTTTCAGCGCCAGCAACTTATCCATAGACGGAGTCCGAGATTGAAACGTAAAGATAACCACTGTGCATTGCCAGCCATCGGCAGTCTTGCATGGATGTGCTCACCGGTTGTGGGTGTGACCTGGAAAATCAGGATCGGGGGATGCCCATGATCCGGTTGCCCATACTGACACCCCATTCGCCCATGCGCTTGCCCTCGCCAAGTTGCTGTTGCTCCCAAACCAACAGTGCTTTGTCGATGTCGCCAATGTCGTCGATCGCCTGAGCCAGGCACAGCGCGTTCCTGGCCGCCTTGGCCGTGCTTCCGGCTGTGTGTGGGCGCGGCACAAAGGCAGCGTCGCCCGTCAACAGCACGCGGCCAAACACCATCTGCGGGACTTCGAGATCAAGGATCGCCTGCACAAAAATATCCCGGGTCTGCCGAATCAATTCACGAAAAGCCGGGTTGGCATGCTGTTCACCCATTTCCCGTATATAAGCATCCTGCTCAGGTGCCAAGATCCCCGGTGGAATGGAGTGGTTACGCCGGCGGCCATTATTATCAGTGAGCACGGCATTCAGCTCCGGTCCTTGAGCAGCTTTCAGATACCAGACCCAGTTGAACCGTCGCTCACCAGGATTAATCGAGCCATTCAAGCCTGGCACCATGTACTCCAGCATCAACGATTCAGGTTCCTGCTGAAACACAAAGTTCTCGTAAAGCTGCGCTTTGGCGAAGTCTGGAAGACTGGCTTCATCGGTCAGTCCACGCCAGGCCACATACCCCGAATAGGTATGTGCCGTCCCAGGCAACATCACACTTCGCACAGTTGAACCTGCGCCATCGGCGCCAATCAGCAGGTCCCCATCGGCGCTGCTGCCATCTTCAAAAATCGCCGTCACCCGTTGCTCACTTTGAGTCAGGTCTACCAGGGTCTTACCCCGGTGATAATGCTCGGCAGGGAATGCAGAGAATAATGCGTTGTACAGTGTGTTCCAGGATGTCTGAGTTTGTGGCATCGGCTCTTTATTGACGACGGAACCCGCTTGATCCAGATACAGACGATCATGTGAGCGGACCCCGAGCGCGCTAACAGGTTTGATACCTGCATAGCGAAGATGATGCAAGACATCCGCTTGCAGCACGATGCCACCGCCTCGACTATCCAGTGCGGCGGGGGATCGCTCGAAAACTTCGACTTGCCAGCGGATTGCACGCAAGGCCGTGGCGACGAATAAACCACCCAGCGAGCCTCCGATGACCAAGGCCTTCGGAATATCTGGACTCTTCATAACCTTCTCCCCGTAAAGTCCGGATGCCCCATGGCATCTGGATGTGTCGCTGCGTTATGCCAGCACCGGATAATCGGTATACCCCTTGGCGTCGCCGCCAAAAAAGCTGTTGCCATCAGCCAGGTTGAGTTCGGTACGACCACGCAAGCGAGCAGGCAAATCGGGGTTGGCAATGAACGGGCGCCCAAAAGCGATGAGGTCGGCACGACCCTGCGCGATTGCCTGTTCTGCGGTTTCGCCGGTGTAACCACCCGCCAGCATCAGTACGCCGTGAAAGTCAGTGCGCAACTGTTTGATGATGGCGTCCCAGCGTGGATCGTTACTGTGGTCGAGCACTGTGCCAACCATCATGGGTTCTACCAGGTGCAGGTAAGCGAGATTCCAGCTATTGAGCCGGGAAGCAATGTAGCCAAAGGTATGTTCTGGCGTGTCATCGCCCATCCCCATAAAACGCCCCATCGGTGTCAGGCGCACCGCAACGCGTTCGGCACCTATTTCTGCGGTCACGGCTTGCACGACTTCAAGCAGTAACCGCGCACGGTTTTCGATACTTCCACCGTAGCGATCACTGCGCTGATTACTGGCGCTGTTGATAAATTGGTCAAGCAGATAGCCATTACCCGCGTGAATTTCCACACCGTCCATACCCGCCAGAAGCGCATTGCGCGCGGCCCTGCGGAAGTCTGCAACAATCGCTTCAATCCCCGGAATGTCCAGTTCCTGAGGGACCGGTACATCGCCCCAGACGCCCTCACCTTGTTCATTCAGGATGAAGGTCTTGCCGGGCACCGGCTGCGCGGTCGGTGCCACTGGCAAGCCGCCGTTGGGTTGGAACACCGGGTGCGACACCCGCCCCACATGCCAAAGCTGCAGGAAAATGTGTCCGCCTTCAGCGTGCACGGCCGCGCTGACAGCCTTCCAGCCCTGAATCTGCTCGTCGCTATGGATGCCGGGCGTCCAGGCGTAACCCTGGCCCTGCTGCGAAATCTGCGCAGCCTCGGTAATGATCAACGCGGCACTGGCGCGCTGACGGTAGTATTCAACGTTCAGCGCTGTCGGTACGTTGCCCGGCTGGCCCGCACGTGAGCGGGTCAGAGGGGCCATGGCGACGCGGTGATCAAGGGTGAGTTCGCCGAGTTTGATCGGGCTGAACAAGTGATGAGTCATGATGATTTCCTGAACGAATAGCGATTGAAAAGCGGCTTAAGCTGCCTGGCTTCGTTTTAGTATCTGGACAATTATTCCGGTGGGCTGGGCACCGCTGATCACGTCATCCGCAATCTGAATACTCGGTACCGAGCGCACACCGGATGCCTTGGCTCTGGCTTCGAGTTTCAGGACTTCAGCAGTGCCTTCATCGGTATTGAGAAAGTCGACAATGGCCTCTCGGTCCCGGCCGATTTCAGCAGCGATATCGGCCAGCACATTGAGGTCGCCGATATCCCGCCCGTCCCCGAAGTACCCCTTGAAAATGGCCTTGACCAGCAAGCAAGCGTCTCTACCCGTCTGTTGCTCCCGCCATACCAAACGATGCGCTGCCAGGGTGTTGGGGGTTTTTTCGACTCGCTTGTAATCGAATTCAAGACCGACTGCCTTACCGGCGTGAGCGACCTGGGCGTCCATGGCCTGGCTACGTGCCCAACTGCCGAACTTGCCAGAGCGATAGGCTTTACGGTCCATGCCGCTAATCGGCATGTCCGGATTCAATTGATAAGGCAGGAAAGTCATTTGGCGGTCAGTTGAAAAACCCGAGGCGGCAAGCGCGCGTTCGAGATTTTCTTCCCCGATCCAGCACCATGGGCAGATGAAGTCGTAGGTCACCTGTATATCGGTTGAGTGCAAACTCATGACGGTCTCCGTTGTGGAATATTCACACTTCCACGTTAGGTCTTCGGGCTCCATCAGAGAATCCGCTGGCGGCGCAACGTTGTTTTTCGCGAAACGCAACGACAAGGCGATCACTGCGCCGGCGGACCGCGTCGTTGCACCCGGCGCAATATAGCGTTGCGCCTTGATGGGGTACTCCCTCACAACCGCCCTCTCTAAGCTCACTCCACAGGAAAATCGCCGTAAGCCAATTGCTCGCGGCGGATTGAAAAATCTGTCGTTAACGCAGCTCGAGAGGTAAGGCGATGAAGCGCAAGACGATCATCGGTGCCGTACTGGCGATGGGTGTCGTGGGAATAGGGTTCGCATTCTGGATGATGTGGAGGCCGGAAATTGCCGCTGTCAGCCAGCCTCAGAGTGCGGGCCGCGATACCCTGGACAGAGGCCGACAGATTGTCGAAGCGGGAGACTGCGCGGTCTGCCACACGCGGCCAGGGGGCGCGTATATGGCGGGCGGCTTACCGCTGAAAACGCCGTTCGGAACGCTCTTCACCACCAATATCACCCCGGACCGGGATACCGGTATCGGTGCATGGTCGCTGGAAGCGTTTGAACGGGCCATGCGTCAAGGCATCGCGCGAGACGGGCATTTTCTCTATCCCGCCTTCCCCTACGTGCATTACCGAAAGATGGGCGATGCCGATATCGCGGATGCCTATGCCTTCCTGATGAGCGTGGACCCGGTCAACTACACCGCACCTGAAAACCATATGGTGTTCCCCATGAATTTCCGTGCGCTGGTGTCTTTCTGGAACCTGCTGTTCCTGCATGGGGATCCGCTGGAACCACTGCCCAACCGCTCGGCGCAATGGAACCGCGGACGCTATCTGGTCGAGGGCCCCGGACACTGCTCATCCTGCCATTCGCCTCTGAACCTGATTGGCGGGGAAAAAAGCAGCGAACTGTTTACTGGCGGTATCGTGGACGGCTGGACGGCCCCTGCCCTGCGCGGAATGACCGATGCGCAACAGCCTTGGAATGAAAGCCAGTTGGTCGCCTATCTGACGGGTGAGGTCGCTGCAGAACACGGCGCAGCGGCAGGCCCGATGTTGCCGGTCAGCCTGAGCATCGCGCAGTTGCCGGCGCAAGACGCCCAAGCCATTGCGCACTACATTCTTGACCTCAAGAAAACCTCATCGGATGCGAAACCGCCGCCCTGCGCCCCTGAGCCCAGGCGCACGGAAAAGGCACTTCTGGGCGCCTCGTTGTTCGACGGAGCATGCGCGAGCTGCCACGGCAGCGCCGCACCCATGCGGGCCATTGAAGCAAGGCCTGCTCTGGCCAATACCTCGGCGGTGACAGCGGACTCGCCGCGTAATTTGATCAAGACCATCGTGCAGGGCATTCCGATGTCCACCGCCGCACCCAGCCACTACATGCCTGCCTTCGCCGATAGCCTGGACGATGCCCACGTAGCCGCGATTGCCGAATATTTGCGCAACGAGAGCTGTGGCAACAGACCCTGGACGGACCTGGACAAGACAATCAAGAGCATTCGGGCTCAGGAGCAACAACCGTGATCACACTCGACATAAACGGCAAGACTCATGAGCTGGACATCCCGCAGGACATGCCGCTGCTATATGCCTTGCGCAATCAGGTGGGGCTCAATGGCGCCAAGTACGGCTGCGGTTTGGGTCAATGCGGTGCTTGCACGGTTTTAGTGAACGACAAACCGGTATTTTCATGCCTGACACCGTGCGGTGCGCTGGAGGGCAAATCAGTGCGTACGGTGGAGAGCCTGGGCAGCGCCGATCAACCGGGGCCGTTGCAAAAAGCCTTTATCGACGAACAGGCGGCGCAGTGCGGTTATTGCATCGCGGGGATGATCGTACGGGCGCAGGCTTTGTTGGAGGCCAACCCTCATCCGGATGATGAAACGATCCGGCGCCACATGGCGCCCAACTTGTGCCGTTGCGGCACTCATGTGCGGATCCTCGCTGCTATCAAGTCGGTCATCGCGCAAGGGGCCAAGGTATGAAAACCGCAACGCAAAACGTCAATCTGAGCCGCCGCGCCTTTGTGATAAACGGCGCGTTGGTGATGGGTTTCGCGATGCTCCCGGGTATTCCGCGCGCCCTCGCTGACACCGAGGTGGACACCTTGGGCACGGAAATCCTGGCACCTGATCTGCCCGGCAGCCTGCGGGCCACCCCCTATCTGGACGCCTGGATCCGCATCGATGCGAAAGATGGCATCACCGTCTACACCGGCAAAGTGGAACTGGGCACCGGTGTCAAAACTGCGCTCCTGCAGATCGCCGCCGAACGCCTGGAGGTGCCCCCAACGCTCATCCGTTTTCTCACCGCCGACACCGCGCTGACACCCAATGAAGGTTACACCGCCGGCAGTCATACGATCGTCGACAGTGGTACCGCGCTTTTCAATGCGGCGGCCCAGGTGCGTCAGCTGTTACTCGAGTCCGCGGCACGGCAATGGCAGAGCAACATTGACAGCCTGACCACGCGAGACGCCGTGATCTACGATGCGCCAGGCCGCAGCATGACCTACGCACAAGCGGTTGTCGGGGTTCAACTGCATCGCTTCGCATCGGTCAGCTCCCCTTTCAAACCAGCCGACAGCTTCACCCTGATCGGCACATCATTGCCTCGTCTGGATATTCCAGCCAAAGTCAGCGGCGGTGCGGCCTATGTGCAGGACATGCGCCTGCCCGAGATGCTGCATACCCGTGTGATACGTCCGCCCCGGCGCGGCAGTCAGTTGCTGGCCATCGACGAGGGCGCCGTCAAAAAACTCCCCGGAGTGGTGAAACTGGTCCGCAACGGCAGCTATCTCGCCGTGGTCGCTACCGATGAATGGCTGGCGGTCAAAGCGATGCGCGAAGGCTACGCCACTGCCCGCTGGACAGAAGGTAATCCGCTGCCCGACTCAAGCCATATCCATCAACTCCTCACCGAGCTGCCAGCACGGCACTACCCGGTCAGCGCCAAGGGCAACCTCGCGCAACAGGCGCCTCGCGCCTATAAAGCTCGGGTGACCAAGCAATACCTCATGCACGGTTCAATCGGGCCGTCCTGTGCAGTGGCCTGGTTCCAGGAGGGGACACTGACCGTCTGGACCCACACTCAAGGAGTCTATCCTCTGCGCTCGGGGATCGCCGAGATGGTCGGTCTGCCCGTGGCTCAGGTGCGTTGCATCCACGCCGAAGGCTCCGGTTGCTATGGTCACAACGGCGCGGATGACGCCGCTGCCGATGCCGCGCTGATCGCCATGGCCATACCTGGCAAGCCCATACGGGTGCAGTGGATGCGCGAACAGGAAAATCTCTGGGAGCCCTACAGCTCGGCGATGCTTGCCGAAGTGGAAGCGGACCTGGACAACAGCGGGCGCCTGCGCGACTGGAAATACGAAATCTGGAGTACCCCGCACAACGAACGCATCGTCAATGCCGGGCGTTTGCTACCGGCGTGGCTGTTAGCCAGACCCTTCACCCCTGCCCCCTCGGTCCCGATTGCCCAACCTGAGGGGGACGGCGACCGTAACGCGGTTCCGCTGTATGAAATCCCCAACCTGAAGGTCGATCTGAATTTCGTTCTGACCATGCCATTCAGAACCTCGGCCATGCGCTCGCTCGGTGCCCATATCAACGTGTTCGCCATCGAGAGCACGGTCGATGAACTGGCAGCGCAGGCCGCCGTGGACCCGGTGCAATTTCGCCTGAATCACTTGAGCGACCCGCGCGCACGTGCGGTTGTGGAACGTGTGGCCAGCGCCTTCGGTTGGCCGCAAAAGGCAACAGGCCCCGGCAGCGGAATCGGCTTCGCCTTCGCTCGCTATAAAAACATCATGGGTTACTGCGCGATCGCTGTGCAGTTGCATGTGCAGCGCCAGACCGGACAAGTGACAATTGATCGGGTAGTTACTGCGGTCGATGTGGGGCAGATTGTCAGCCCCGACGGCCTGCTCAATCAGATCCAGGGCGGCATTGTGCAGTCCGCCAGCTGGACGCTCTATGAACGTATCCTCTATGACGCCAAGGGCATGCACAGCTTCGATTGGAGCGGCTATCCGATCATGCGTTTTCCCGAGTTGCCGGAACAGGTCGAGGTGCACATGATTGATCAGCCAGGGCAGCCGTTTCTTGGAGCGGCAGAAATCGTCCAGGGGCCCATGGCCGCGGCGCTGGGTAACGCCATCAGCGATGCCACTGGCAAGCGTCTGCTGGACCTGCCGCTAGCACGCCGCGGCTGGCAAAATACGCCGGGATCATGAACGATCCCGGCCCGCATCAACGGCTCGTGCGGTAACTGTTCCTCGGTCCAAGCAAATCGATCAGTGAGTCGATTGCGCGACCGGCTGGCGACCCTGGAACGCCAGGGAAAAACAGAAAAAAATCGCCAGGGCGAACGCTGCCGGAAACAACCAGATGCTTTTCCAGTCATGGCCTTGAGTCAAAACGTAATGATCGGTCACCTTCCCGGCGACCCAGAAGCCGATCAACATGCCCAACCCGTAGGTAGCCAGCGTGATCAGGCCCTGAGCCGAACTTCTGAAGCGTTCCGAGGCTTTGGCGTCCGTGTAGATCTGGCCTGAAACGAAGAAGAAGTCGTAGCAAATGCCGTGCAGCGCGATGCCGGTGAACAGCATGAACACCAGATCAGCATTGTTGCCATAGGCGAACAACAGGTAGCGCAAGGCCCACGCCAGCATGCCGACCAAAAGCGCGATCTTGATGCCGAAACGCTGAATGAACAGCGGCAGAAGCAGCATGAACAGCACTTCGGAGACCTGACCGATGGCCATTTTCGCGGTAGGGTTTGCCACGCCGATTTCCGCCAGAAACGGATTGGCATTCTGGTAATAAAACGCCAGCGGAATGCAGATCAGGATCGAGGCGATGAAAAACACCAGATAGCTGCGGTCTTTCAGCAAACCCAAGGCGTCCAGCCCGAGCATTTGTTTGAGGCCGCCGCTGCC
Organism: Pseudomonas sp. CFII64; assembly: GCF_000416235.1. GTDB lineage: Bacteria > Pseudomonadota > Gammaproteobacteria > Pseudomonadales > Pseudomonadaceae > Aquipseudomonas. The sequence continues at coordinate 20,129 of NZ_ATLO01000011.1, forward strand.
CGATTCAGGTGGTAGAGGTGCGGTGCGCGGCAACGTAAAGCTGTAGATGCCCAGCGCAAGTGACGCAATCGCCGACATCAAAAAGGTATTGCGCAGCCCACCCGAGGAAATCGCAGCCTGGGAGTCCCAGGCAAACACGAAGCTGATCACCACGCCGGCCACGATCCAACCGATGGTGCCCCACACCCGTATGCGGGAAAACTCCAGTGCAGGGTCGCTCATCTGCCGGAACGCCACTGAATTCACCAGGGCCAGGGTCGGCATGTAGATAATCATGTAGGCCAGGACAAACGGATAAAACGCGCTGAAGTCCGGCGCGCGGTAGAGCTGGTACAACAAGACGGCGCCAATCAGATGCAGCACCGCAAGGATGCGCTCGGCATTGAAGAAACGGTCGGCGATCAGCCCAATCACGAAAGGCGCAATGATTGCGCCCCAGGACTGTGTGGAGAACGCCATGCCGATCTGCCCGCCGCTGGCGCCCAGGTTACTGGCAAGGAATGTACCGAGGGTGACGAACCATCCGCCCCAGATAAAAAACTGCAGGAACATCATTGCGCTCAATCGCGCGGTCATCGTGGTCATAACAGTTACCTTTTTATTGTTTTTTTGGTGGGAGCGAGCGGCAAGGCAAAGGCGCTATTCAGGCGTCGGGCAACCCCAGCAGGCGTCGATTGAAACCTTGGTCGGACGCCACGCTGGCGAAATCATCGAAGGCTTTTCGGGTCTTGCTGATCATGTGGTTCTCGATGAATGCCGCCCCTTCTGCTGCGCCCTGCGCGGAGTCCTTCAGGCAACACTCCCACTCCAGCACGGCCCAGCCTGTGAAGTCGTATTGGGTCAGTTTGCTGAAGATTGATTTGAAATCGATCTGGCCATCGCCCAGAGAACGAAAGCGTCCTGGCCGCTCGACCCAGCCCTGATAACCGCCATAGACACCCGAGCGAGCATCAGGCCGAAACTCGGCGTCCTTGACGTGGAACATGCGGATACGCTCGTGATAGCGATCGATGAAGCCGAGGTAATCCATTTGTTGCAGGAGTAGATGACTCGGGTCATAGAGGATGGCCGCGCGTGGATGATGATCGACCGCGTCCAGGAAGCGCTCGAACGAGGCGCCGTCGTGCAGGTCTTCGCCAGGATGGATCTCATAGCAGAGGTCGACACCGGCTTGCTCGAAGCAGTCAAGAATCGGCAGCCAACGCTTGGCCAGCTCGGCAAAACCTTGCTCGACCAAGCCGCTCGGCCGCTGCGGCCAAGGGTAGATGTAGGGCCAGAGCAATGCGCCGGAAAACGTCGCGTGGGCGGTTAAACCCAGGCGCTGACTGGCACGCGCGGCGAGCTTCAACTGCTCGATGGCCCATTCGGTGCGCGCCTGGGGCTGACCACGCAAATGGACCGGTGCAAAATCATCGAAGAGCTGGTCAAACGCCGGATGCACCGCCACCAACTGACCCTGCAAGTGGGTCGACAACTCACTGATTTCCACGCCGGCGTGGGCGCAGACCGCTTTCAGTTCGTCGCAGTAATCCTGGCTTTCGGCGGCGCGTTTCAGGTCGATGAACGGGCCGAGGGTCGGCAGCTGGATGGCTTTGTAGCCTTGCGATGCCGCCCATTGGGCAATGTTGGCCAAGCTATCGAAAGGCGCTTCTGCGGACATGAACTGGGCGAGGAAAATCCCCGGCCCACGTACGCCGGTAGCGGCTTGGGGAGTGTCGTTCATACAAGTCTCCAGAGTCATGGGGTGCACGCCAGTTCGGTCCATTTCGCGTCGCCGCGATGGTTGGCGATGACGGCCTCGATAAAGGCCATGCCGCGCAGACCGACCGTGATGCCGGGTACACCGGGGGCATCGTGACCCGCCACGTCGCCACGAATGGCGCTGGCAAGATCGCCGTAAAGATTGGCCATGGCTTCGAGATAGCCTTCCGGGTGCCCGGCGGGCAAGCGCATGCGTCGGCTGGCCGCTTCACACAACCAGGGCTGGCCCACACCGGAGCGCAAGACGCGCATGGGTTGATCGAGGGCGCGGTGGATCAGGCTGGCGGGTTCTTCCTGCCGCCACTCCAGGCCGCCCTTGTCGCCGTAAACACGGATTTTCAGCGGATTTTCTTCGCCTGCGCAGACCTGGCTGGCAATCAGCACGCCGCTGGCACCCTCGGCCATCTTGAACAACATCGAGGCGTCATCGTCCAGCTGACGCCCGGCAACGTGCACGCCCAACAAGGCGCACAGTTGCTGGATGGGCTGATCGGCGACGAACTCGGCCAGAGAAAAGGCATGAGTACCGATATCCCCAATGCAGCCGCCCGCCCCGGACAACTCCGGTTGATCACGCCAACTGGCCTGCTTGTTGCCCTGCCCGGCCACGTCCTGGCTGAGCCAGCCTTGGGGATATTCGACGATCACCTTGCGCACCGCGCCAATCACGCCGCTGCGCAGCATCTCCCGCGCCTGCCAGACCATCGGATAACCCAGGTAGGTGTGCGCCAGGCCGTAGATACGGTTACTGCGCTCAACCACCTCTTTGAGGGCGAGCAATTCGGCCAGATTCAGCGCTGCAGGTTTCTCGCTGAACACATGGAAACCCGCACTTAGCGCCCGACTGGCCACCGGCGCGTGCAAATGATTGGGGGTGACGATCACCACCAGCTCCATGCGCTGCTCGGCGGGCAACACACCCTCGGCGTCGAGCATGTGCTGCCAGTCGCTGTAGCAGCGCGAAGCCGGCAAGCCAAGCGCCGTGCCAGTGTTCTGATTGTTTTGCGCATCGCGACTGAACGCGCCGCAGACCAGCTCGAAACGCCCGTCGAGCCCGGCCGCCTGACGGTGGGCTGCGCCGATAAAGGCGCCCTCGCCACCACCCACGAATCCGATTCTTATTTTTGGTACTGCAACGTTCATCGCAATTGTTCTCTGTGTGAGGCGGTTTCCGGATTACAAATGCTTTAGATGTAACCGGTTACATCAAGATGGAAATCTAGCCCCGGTTGTGCGAGGTGTCAAACCCCGGATTAAAATTCACAGACATTTCAGGGCATGCCCGACCTGCGGTAAGCTCGCCGACCGCGCTGTTCGATAACGAGGTGGTCTTGTCCAATATCCGTGAAGTAGCCCGGCTTGCCGGCGTTTCGGTGGCCACGGTGTCCAGAACACTGAAGTCGCCTGAGCGCGTGCTGCCCAATACCCGGGACAAGGTCAACGCTGCCGTGGAAAAGGCCGGTTACCGGCCGAACCTGATGGCCGTGCAATTTCGCTCGCGTCGAACCGGGAATCTGGTAATTCTGGTGCCGGCCATCGCCAACGTGTTTTTCGCCCGCGTGATCAGTGGCGCGCAGCAAGCCGCACAGGCCGCCGGGTATCGCCTGCTGCTGTGCGACACCCAGGGCCGCGAGGAAGTCGAACGGGAATTCGCCGAGCTGGTTTATGCCCATCAAGCCGATGGTGTGATCCAGCTGCGCGCCTATGACCCGTTTGCCGCGCCCTTTCCCACCGCCGAGTTGCCGCCCATCGTCAATGCCTGCGAGGTGATTCAAGGTGGCCGCCATCCGACGATCAGCCTCGATAATCGCGCCGCCGCCAAGGCCATGACCGAACATCTGATTGAACTGGGCCATCGGCGCATTGGCCTGATCAAGGGCCCGAAAAGCAGCCCGTTGACCCGTGATCGAGTGGCGGGCTATCAGGATGCATTGCAGCAGGCCGCAATCACCTGCGATCCCGCGCTGATCTGTCACGGCGATTTCACCTTGCAGGCGGGTCTGGATGGCGCGGCAGCGATGCTCAACCTGCCCGACAGTCCCACCGCGCTTTTTTGTGAGAACGATGAGATGGCCATCGGCGCGCTGAAACAGATCAAAAGTCAGGGCTTGCGGGTGCCCGAGGATGTTTCATTGGTGGGGTTCGACGACATCCCCTTTGCGGCGTACTGCGACCCGCCGCTGACGACCATCGCCCAACCCGCCGAAGCCTTCGGCCGCAAAGCCGTTGAGATGCTGATCGCCTTGATCGAGAAGCAACCGCTTGCCCAGCGTCATGTGGTGCTGCCGTTTGAGTTGGCATTGCGCAGTAGCACGGCAGCCCCGGCCGACCGGTAAGATTCGCGTAGCGCTAGGGTTGCAACGCCACATCCGCCAGATCGACACCGCACATTGCCGCCAAGACCTGCACCACCAGAATGTGATCCTCGCGCTGCGGCAGCCCGGACACCGTGACGACGCCAATAAAGTCCCCATCTGTCAGTTTCAGCGGGAAGCTGCCGCCATGGCAGGCATAGTCTCGCGGCGGCAAACCCATCAAGACCTCAAACGCGACACCCTCCTCGTCGGCTGCCAAACCGACGCCATAGGAACTGCGGCTCATCATCTCCACGACGTTTCGCTTGCGACGTGCCCAGTCGGCATTTTGCGCAGCGGTGCCGGTCATCGAATAGAAAAATACGGTTTCCCGACCGAGCCGGATTTCAATGGTCGTGGACACGTCCGCTTCCTCGCTGGCGATTTTCAAACGCTGCCCGAGGTCCCACGCCGCGCTCTTGTCGAACGCCCGGAAGCGCAGCACCTGTTCCTGATACGCGATACGTTGAAGGTCTTCCTGGCGTTTCGTGTTCATCTGCTAACCCCGTTCCGAATGGCGGACGTCCAAGAGATTCCATCTCGATGTTTCTGGCGGCGCATTGTAACCTGACGTCATTCAGGAACTTACAAGCCGGGTAGAAGATATGAACCGTCGCAAAAAGATACAACAGCTATTGAAGGCTCATGCCAAAAAGGCCAGCGCCAAACTGGCACCGGCGGGCAAGTCCAAATACGTGAGTAAAGCTGACCGCTTGAAACTGGCCGCTGAATCCGGTCACGACGAGATCATTTCCTGACCCCGGCAACCTCCACAGCTCACTTGCGCACGTTCTGATACAGCATCAGCCGCGAGGTTTCGTGCATGCCGCGCGTCAGCTCGGACAGGCGCTTGAACTCGCTCGGGTTTTGCGCGGAGACGTCATCCAGTGGCGTCGGTGATGCCAGGTCGTGCAACGTTGGCGAGCTGCCATCGTGCTGCATCTGCACCATGTAGTGTTGCGTGACACCGGCGATCAGCGGGAAGGTCCCTTCACGCAAGACCAGCGGCACCACACGCTCACCTTCAGGCGCAGGCTGCTGAATGTCGCGCCCCAGACCGCTGTTGCGGAACTCAAGGCCAGCCATCCCCGCAACCGTAGGCAGCAAATCCACCAGACCGACCGCTTCCTTGACGTTGCGTACTCCCAGCAAAGCGGGCGCGTGGATGATCATCGGCACTGCGTTGCTTTCCAGACCCAGTAGCTCGTAAGCCGGCGCCAGGAACGGGATCTGCGCGATACGTGTGTTGTGGTCGCCAAACAATACGAAGATGGTGTTCTCGTAGTACCCGCCCTTTTTGGCGATTTCCATCAAGCGCCCGATGTTGAAATCCAGCAGGCGCACGGCGTTGTACTGCTCGACACTGCGCGAGCCTGCCGCCTGCACTTCAGCCAGGGTCGGATGCTTGACCTCAAACCCGTCGTTGGTTTTGGGAATCGTGAACGGCCGGTGATTGCCAGCCGTCTGCACATACGCAAAAAACGGTTTGTCCTTGGGCAGCGCTTGCAGAATCTGGTCGGTTTCCTTGAACAGGTCCAGATCTGAAATACCCCAGACATCCACCACCGGGGACTTCCAGTCGCGCTCCTCAAACAGACGCACGCCATCGATGCTTTGCCGGATCAGGGCATTCATGTTCGCCCAGCCGGAATTACCGCCAATGGTGTAGATCTTCTCGTAGCCAGTGAAGGCATTGATCAGTGTGTGCTGGCGGGTAATGAGCGGGTTACGCGTGGCCGTCTCCTGACGAGTAACGTCCGGCACCCCGGAAATGCTCGCCCAGACGGTTTTCGCGGTGCCCGTCACCGGCACGTAGAAATGCTCGAAGAACCAGCTTTGGCTGGCCAGTCGATCAATGTTCGGCGTCGGGTTGATCGGGTTGCCATACGCGCCAACCGCGCTGGTGCCCAGGGACTCAAGCATGACGAACATCACGTTCGGTGGCCGGCCGCCGGGTACTTTGTAGGGCTGCGGCGCCTGATGCCGCACGAAGTCGAGGGTTTGCGCATCCGGCTTGTCGACGCCCAGATACTTGGCCATCACCGGGTAATGTTCACGCACCTGCGCTTCGTCGTAACGAGACTGGCCGACCTTGACCGTGTCGTAGAGGAAAATCACCGGATTCAGACCCAGTGCAGCAATCTGATTGTTGCCGGAGAAAAACGCATCGCTCCAGCGCAGCGGCACCGGATTTTCAAGGTTCATGTTTTCGACGCGGCCCAGAATGCCCATCAGCACCAACACCACCATCAGCGCACCGCCCCAGGTCGCGGACAATGGATGAATGATCCTGCGGGGCCGATCCAGAGTGAGGCGTTCGAGCCTCACCAGGATCAGCGTCATCAGTGCGACTGTCAGCAGCCATCCCAGGGAAATCCAGATGACCGGGTAGGTTTGCCAGACCATGTCGCGGGAAATCTGCGCATCTTCCAGAAAACGCAAAACGGTGGCGTTGATTCTCACGCCCAGGTACGCGTAATGGCCCAGGTCGATGATGTAGATCAGCAGGATGATGCCCAGGGCTGCGCACAGATAACCTCGCGCCAGCCAGCGCAGCGCACGGCTGCCGAGCAGGTTCCAGCGAGGTATGTAGGCCAGCACTGCCACCGGCAGCATGACCAGGATGGCCAGGCGCAAGTCGAAACGTAAGCCGATGCCCAGGGTTTCCAGGACTGCGCTCTGGTCGCTCAAGGCTTGAGCGTCGAAGCCGGAAAAACCCAGGAAAAACACCATCCTCAGCACAGCGAACAGCGCAAATAAAAGTACTGTTGCGCCTAGCCAATAATGCAAGCGTCTCGCGTGCAACCAACCCATTCCTGCTCCCCTGTTAAATAATGTCGTGAAGCTCAAGTTGTCTCGCCAGCAAGCGCCGGAGCGCGAGAGCGTCTGACGCGGCTATACACCCAGAGCGCGCCACGCATCAGCAATGCCATGCAGCAGAACAGACCGAGCAGCGGATCAACCAGATAGTCCCAGTAATTTTGCGAAGGCTTTATCCCGACATTGAAGGCCAGCGTTGCGCTGGCGAGCATCACCACAGCCAGGCCGTTGCGCAGGTAAAACAGGCCCAGCGTAAGCGCTGCAAAAACCATCAGCATGGGACGCGGGCTATAGCCAAAGCGATAAGGGTCCAGATGACTCAAACCCAGGGTTGCCGGGTACAGCACCAGCGCCATCACGGCAAAAATGATCAATACGCCGGTAACAGAGCGACGCGCGGGCGGCAGTAACTCCAGCTTGCGCAAACATCCCCACAGCATCAACACCATTGACGTGGTGGCAAGGTCATCAATGTAGCTGCGCAGATAGGTTGCCAACGACAAACCGTCCAGCACGATGAAACTGCATGCCAGCAGAGCAAACAGCACAACGACGCGCAGGGGCTTGTTCAGGCCGAACGAAGGCAGCAGCAAAAAGATCAGCATGGCGAAACTGACGTGGGCCTGCCACAGGTTGATCAATTGATACGCTCGGAAAGCCATGCATCGTTGAAGGTAACGTGCTTGATGAAGGTGTTATTCCAGGAATAAACCACGTGATACATCCCGTCGGGGCTGCGGATGAAATACGGATATTCATATTCGAATTCACACCCGCGCGTGGTGCACACCCGTGTGTCGAGATTGCTCAGGAACTTTGCCTCAAGCGGCAGACGCACCGCCCCGCTGGAGCCTCGAAATTGATCACCGATGATTTCCTTGTAGGCTTCAGGTGAAAACGGATTGCCCTCCGGATCGGGGGATTTGTCCAGGTCGCGCAGCGATCGCCAGTCATCCATTTTCGCGTCGGTGCCGTAAAGGCTCAGTTTGAAACGGCCGTCCCGCAGGTCGTTGAGCGCGACCAGCAGGCCGTGCTCGGGCGTGACAATGGCCGCCAGTGAAGAATTTGGATTGGACGGGGCAAGCGGATAAGGCTCACTCCAGGTTTGCCCAGCGTCTTCGGTGCGGGTTGCCAGCACGCGGTGGTGAATGTTCCCGGCGTAACGCAGCAGGGCGATACCACGCTGCCCATCCAGCGGAACCACGGTGGGTTGCAGCGAATTGTTACCGTGACTGATACGGAATTTGTCGATCACGTCGCCGTCGGCGCTGAGGTACAGGTATTCAGCAAACTTGCCGAGAAACTCGTGGTAAACCGGCAAGCCAATGGAGCCGTCCGCATGAAACACCGGGGCCGAGCGCACCAGCGTGCTGATGTTCAAGAAAGGTGAAGTAATCAGCTGGCGCGGTTCGGACCATTGTCGACCGAAGTCGTCCGACACCATCACGTTGACGGCGCTGCCCGCCCAGCCGCCCATGGACACCGACACGTAGAACAGCCACAAGCGGTTGTCCGGCGCCAGTGCGACCACCGGATTGCCCAACTTGCGAATGTATTTTTGCGTACCGCGCTGGGTCGAATCCCGCGTCGCCAACACCTGCTCAGCCCCCCACTCGCCGGAGCCTGCATCAAAACGCGCAGAACGAACCTCGACATCTGCCGCGCCTTCGCGCGAACCTGCAAACCAGACCGTCATCAGGCTGCCGTCCGGCAAGGCGGTGACCGCCGAGGAATGCACGAAATCCACCAGCCCGGACGAAGCGAAGCGGCTGGTGTAGATGGGCTTGGCAACCTGGCCCGCCACCGCCAGCACCGGATTCATCAGGGCAAAGGAGGAGTGGATGTTGCCGGGGTGGGTGAACCACGCGGCGGCAAAAAGGCAGGTCAGTGCGAAGTAGACACCGAGGGCCGGGAAACTGGGAATATTGACGCGCATAAGTGGATTCTGTGCATCTCGGGCCCGATCAAGCGCCGTAAGCTAACACTGGATGTTACAGACGCAGCGTTTAACTCGTCGATTATATGTAAGCAATTGTTTTCGGTGCGGGCTAGAGGTGTCGCAGGCCTTTAAGCGGGCTGTTTTTCGACAAGCAGCAATTCTGTAATTCCCCGCTCTGCCAAGAACCTCTCGGTATACGCCGGGCTATGTGAAGCGATTTTCAGACATGAAAAAGCCCAACCTTTTCAGGTTGGGCCAAGTCAATGATAAATAAATGGTCGGGACGGAGTGATTCGAACACTCGACCCCTTGCACCCCATGCAAGTGCGCTACCGGGCTGCGCTACGCCCCGACTAGGCGTGTATCAGCTTCGCTCTGTGCGAAAACTTCGAGGAATATACCCTAAGCTTTTGAATTATGGAAGTATCCTGGAAGGTGGCTAGTTAGCCAGAACCACCAATACATCTTCCAGCTCGGCAATCATTTGCCGCAACAATTGCTTGTACTGCTGAGAGTCATCTTCAGTGTCACCGTTGGTCATCCGCAAGCGGGCACCACCGATGGTGAAGCCTTGCTCGTAGAGCAAACCGCGAATCTGGCGAATCATCAGCACATCCTCGCGCTGATAATACCGACGGTTTCCGCGGCGCTTGACCGGGTTGAGCTGAGGAAACTCCTGCTCCCAATAGCGCAAAACGTGCGGTTTTACCGCGCAGAGCTCGCTGACCTCACCGATGGTGAAGTAACGTTTGCCTGGAATGGGCGGTAGCTCGTCGTTATGACTTGGTTCCAGCATAAGCCTCAACTCGGGCCTTCAACTTCTGCCCCGGACGGAAAGTAACCACACGGCGAGCCGTAATCGGAATTTCTTCCCCGGTCTTTGGATTTCGACCAGGCCGCTGGCGTTTATCGCGCAGGTCGAAATTGCCGAATCCGGACAATTTCACCTGCTCGTTATCTTCCAGAGCGTGCCTGATTTCCTCAAAGAACAGCTCAACCAATTCCTTGGCTTCTCGTTTATTCAGGCCCAGCTCTTCGTACAGACGTTCGGCCATCTCAGCTTTCGTCAGAGCCCCCATACGCTACTTCCTTAACGTGGCGTTTAACCGTTCCTCGAGAGAGGTGAGGATTTTATGCGTCGCCGCATTTACCTCATCGTCATTAAGAGTGCGCGATGGATGCTGCCAGGTCAAGCCGACTGCAAGGCTTTTTCTATGCGGATCAATGCCTTTACCTTGGTAAACGTCAAATAACCTGAGGTCTGTGAGCCATTCGCCTGCATTTTCTCGAATAACGTCAAGAACTGCGCTGGCTGCGACGCCCTCATCCGCCAGCAATGCCAGGTCACGACGCACTTCAGGAAAGCGCGATAACTCCTGGAATTTTGGCATTTTTCCGAGTGCTACTTCAGTCAGAACCAGCTCGAAAACGAAGACCGGACGATCAAGGCCGAGGGTTTTCGACAATTCAGGATGGATGGCGCCAACATAGCCCACTTCGCGACCATCACGCTCGATGCGCGCAGTCTGCCCAGGGTGCAATGCTGGGTGTTTACCCGGCACGAATGAGAACGAATCCAGTGCACCGGCAAAACCGAGCACTGCTTCAACATCTGCCTTGACGTCGAAGAAGTCGACCACGTCGCGGCCCTGCGCCCAGCCTTCCGGCAGACGGCTGCCGCAGACGACACCGGCGAGCATCGGCTCTTGTTTCAAACCTTGCAGCTGACCGACAAAACGCAGACCGCTTTCGAACAAACGAACCCGATCCTGTTGGCGATTGAGGTTGTGCTGCAGGGACTTGACCAGACCCGGCCACAGCGAAGCACGCATCGCCGCCATGTCGTTGGAGATCGGATTGGCCAGCAACAGTGGCTCGACGCCGGGGCTGAACAATTCGAATTGCTTCGGATCAATAAAGCTGTAAGTGATCGCTTCCTGATAACCACGGGCCACCAGCAGACGACGTAGTTCAGGCAGATCGCTGCGCGCTTCAGCCTTGGCCTGCGGAGCCAGACGTGCTTGCGGGTAGCGAACCGGCAGGCGGTTGTAGCCGTAAAGACGCGCCAGTTCTTCGATCAGGTCGACTTCAAGCGAGATATCAAAGCGATGGCTCGGTACTTCGACCTGCCACTGCCCGGCGACTTCTGACGAAATTTCCAGACCCAACCCGGTCAGCAGACGCTCGACTTCTGTCGAGTCCATTGGCATGCCCAGCATTTGTTCAATGCGATCAGCACGCAATGTTACCGGGGCAATCGACGGCAAGTCTTGCTCGCTGACCGCTTCGATGACCGGCCCGGCTTCACCACCGGTGATTTCCAGCAGCAGGCCGGTGGCGCGCTCCATGGCCTTGCGAGCCAATTGCCAGTCCACGCCACGCTCGTAGCGGTGCGAAGCATCAGTGTGCAGGCCATAGGAACGGGCCTTGCCAGCGACGGCGATCTGATCGAAAAACGCGCTTTCAAGGAAGATGTCGCGAGTCTTGGCGGAAACACCACTGTGTTCGCCCCCCATCACACCAGCAATGGCCAACGCACGCTGATGGTCAGCGATGACCAAGGTGTCGGCACGCAGACTGACTTCCTGGCCATCCAGCAGAACGAGCTTCTCGCCCTCCTCCGCCATGCGCACACGAATGCCGCCATTGATTTCAGCCAGGTCGAACGCGTGCAGCGGCTGACCCAGTTCGAGCATGACGTAATTGGTGATATCGACTGCCGCGTCGATGCTGCGCACGTCTGAACGACGCAGGCGCTCAATCATCCACAGCGGAGTCGGGCGGGACAGGTCGACGTTGCGAATTACCCGACCCAGGTAACGCGGGCAAGCGTCTGGTGCCAGCACTTCCACCGAGCGCACTTCATCGTGAACCACGGCAACCGGCGCAACCTGAGGCACGGTGACTTGAGCGGCATAAAGCGCACCGACTTCACGAGCCAGACCGGCCACGGACAGGCAATCGCCACGGTTCGGGGTCAGGTCGACTTCGATACTGGCATCGTCCAGTTCGAGGTAGACACGGATATCCTCACCCACCGGGGCGTCGGCAGGCAGCTCCATCAGGCCGTCATTGCCCTCGCCCACTTGCAGCTCGGACTGGGAGCACAACATGCCGTTGGATTCAACGCCGCGCAGTTTGGCCTTCTTGATCTTGAAGTCGCCGGGTAATTCGGCGCCGATCATGGCAAACGGAATTTTCAGGCCCGCACGCACATTTGGCGCACCGCAGACTACCTGAAAGGTTTCCGAACCGTTGCTGACCTGGCAAACGCGCAGTTTGTCGGCATCGGGGTGTTGTTCGGTGCTCAGCACTTCGCCGACGATCACGCCGCTGAATACACCAGCAGCCTGCGTGACGCTATCGACTTCGAGGCCGGCCATCGACAGACGAGCAACCAGCTCGTCGCGGGAAACTTGCGGGCTTACCCAGCCACGCAACCATTGTTCACTGAATTTCATCCTGCTCTCCTAAAGATTCGTTACGACTAGCGAAATTGCGCGAGGAACCGCAAGTCGTTATCGAAGAACAGACGCAAGTCGTTCACGCCGTAACGCAGCATGGCCAGACGCTCAACGCCCATGCCGAAGGCAAAGCCCGAGAACTCTTCCGGATCAATGCCGGACATGCGCAGCACGTTCGGATGAACCATGCCGCAACCCATGACTTCCAGCCAGCCGGTCTGCTTGCAGACGCGGCAGCCTTTACCGCTGCACATCACGCATTCCATATCGACTTCAGCGGATGGCTCGGTGAACGGGAAGTACGAAGGGCGGAAACGCACCGCCAGCTCTTTTTCGAAGAACACGCGCAGGAACTCTTCGATGGTGCCTTTCAGGTCAGCGAAGTTGATGTCGCGATCGACCAGCAGGCCTTCGACCTGATGGAACATCGGCGAATGGGTGATATCAGAGTCGCTACGGTACACACGGCCTGGACAGACGATGCGGATCGGCGGCTTCTGCGCTTCCATGGTGCGGACCTGAACCGGCGAGGTATGGGTGCGCAACAGCATGTTCGCGTTGAAATAGAAGGTGTCATGCATCGAACGGGCCGGGTGATGGCCTGGGATGTTGAGCGCTTCGAAGTTGTGGTAATCGTCTTCCACCTCAGGGCCTTCGGCGATGCCGTAGCCAATGTGGGTGAAGAATTGTTCGATACGTTCCAGAGTACGGGTAACGGGATGCAGACCACCGGAGGTCTGTCCGCGGCCAGGCAGGGTCACGTCAATGGACTCGGCGGCGAGTCTGGCAGCAAGATCCGCCTCCTCGAACGACGCCTTGCGGGCATTGAGAACCTCTGTGACACGCTCCTTGGCAACGTTGATCAGCGCGCCGACTTGCGGGCGCTCTTCGGCCGGCAGACTTCCCAGGGTCTTCATCACCTGAGTCAGCTCACCTTTTTTGCCAAGGTAGTGGACCCGGATTTGCTCCAGGGCATTGATATCTTCGGCGCTATGCACAGCCTCAAGTGCTTGAGAGACCAGCGCGTCCAGGTTTTCCATGTACAGACTCCAGATACGAAATAGGGGAAGAGCTTAAAAGGCTCTTCCCCTATTTATGACGTTTAACACCGAACCCCAGAAGCTGGGGCCCGGTGATTGTCGGGGACTTAGGCCAAGGTGGCTTTAGCTTTCTCGACAATCGCAGCAAACGCCGCTTTTTCGTTCACTGCCAGATCAGCCAGAACCTTACGGTCGATCTCGATGGACGCTTTTTTCAGGCCGGCGATGAAACGGCTGTAGGACAGACCGTTGATACGTGCACCAGCGTTGATACGAGCGATCCACAGAGCGCGGAACTGACGTTTTTTCTGACGACGGTCACGGTAGGCGTATTGGCCTGCCTTGATTACCGCTTGCTTGGCAACACGGAATACGCGTGAACGCGCGCCGTAGTAGCCTTTAGCAAGTTTCAGAATTTTTTTGTGACGCTTACGGGCAATGACGCCACGCTTTACACGAGCCATGAGTTACTTCCTCTATTCTTGATCAAAAAATCAGCAAAGGCGCAGCATGCGCTTGACTTTTGCAACGTCAGACGGATGCAGCAAGCTGCTACCGCGCAGTTGACGCTTACGCTTAGTCGACATTTTGGTCAGAATGTGGCTCTTGAAAGCGTGTTTGTGCTTGATGCCGTTAGCAGTTTTCAAAAACCGCTTAGCTGCACCACTTTTAGTCTTCATCTTTGGCATGTTCGGATACTCCGCATTCAGTTGATAAACATAACCATAAGGCCTGCCGTGCCCTGGTGGTTATTTCTTCTTTTTCGGGGCGATGACCATAATAAGCTGGCGTCCTTCCATCTTAGGATGCTGCTCCACGGCGCCGTATTCGAGCAGGTCAGCTTCAACCCGCTTCAACAGCTCCATGCCCAGCTCCTGGTGGGCCATCTCACGGCCGCGGAATCGCAAGGATACCTTGGCCCTGTCCCCATCACTCAGGAAACGTACCAGGTTGCGCAGTTTTACCTGGTAATCCCCTTCCTCCGTCCCTGGACGAAACTTGATTTCTTTAACCTGGATCTGCTTCTGGTTTTTCTTGGCAGCGGCAACCTGTTTCTTCTTCTCGAAGATCGATTTGCCGTAGTCCATCAGCTTGCAGACAGGTGGTACTGCATCGGCGGAAATTTCCACCAGATCCAGTTTGGCCTCTTCAGCCTTAAGAAGCGCGTCTTCAATTGACACAATCCCAAGCTGCTCACCCTCAGCCCCAATTAAACGAACCTCACGTGCCGAGATATTCTCGTTGATCGGGGCCTTCGGTGCAGCTCGTTTATCTTGTCTCATTTCACGCTTAATAGTAATTACTCCGAATCATGGCGACCACGCCGGGAAACCGCTTGTGCGAGGAACTCAGCGAATTGGGCGACCGGCATCGAGCCAAGGTCAGCACCTTCACGTGTACGCACAGCGACAGTTTGCATTTCGACTTCCCGATCTCCGATAACCAAAAGATAAGGAACCTTGAGCAAAGTATGCTCGCGGATTTTAAAGCCGATCTTTTCATTTCTCAAGTCGGACTTGGCACGAAACCCGCTTTCAGACAGAGTTTTTTCTACTTCAAGGGCAAAATCTGCCTGTTTGTCAGTGATATTCATGATCACTGCTTGAGTAGGAGCCAGCCAGGCCGGAAATGCACCTTCGTAATGCTCGATCAAAATCCCGATGAAACGCTCGAAGGATCCGAGAATTGCACGGTGCAACATGACCGGATGCTTGCGATTGTTATCTTCCGAGACGTACTCGGCACCCAACCGGATAGGCAGGTTGAAATCGAGCTGCAATGTACCGCATTGCCACACACGACCGAGACAATCTTTCAACGAAAATTCGATTTTCGGACCGTAGAACGCACCTTCACCCGGTTGCAGGTCGTAAGGCAGGCCCGCGCTGTCCAGTGCCGCGGCCAATGCGCTCTCGGCGCGATCCCAGAGATCATCGGAACCGACACGCTTTTCCGGGCGAGTCGAGAGCTTGAGCTCGATGTCCTTGAAGCCGAAGTCCGCATACACGTCCAGGGTCAGCTTGATGAACGCCGCCGACTCGGCCTGCATCTGCTCTTCCGTACAGAAGATGTGGGCGTCGTCCTGGGTGAAGGCGCGCACGCGCATGATGCCGTGCAGCGCACCGGATGGCTCGTTACGGTGGCAGGCACCAAACTCGGCCAGACGCAGCGGCAACTCGCGGTAGCTCTTCAGGCCCTGATTGAACACCTGCACGTGGCATGGGCAGTTCATAGGCTTGATGGCGTAATCACGGTTCTCGGACTCAGTGGTGAACATGTTCTCGGCGTAGTTGGCCCAGTGTCCGGACTTCTCCCACAGGGAGCGATCAACCACCTGCGGAGTCTTGATCTCCAGATAGCCATTCTCGCGCTGCACTTTGCGCATGTATTGCTCAAGCACTTGATACAGCGTCCAGCCTTGCGGGTGCCAGAACACCATGCCCGGCGCTTCTTCCTGGGTATGGAACAGCCCAAGGCGCTTGCCGATCTTGCGGTGATCGCGTTTTTCGGCTTCTTCAATGCGCTGGATATAAGCAGCCAGTTGTTTCTTGTCAGCCCATGCCGTGCCATAGACACGCTGCAGCTGCTCGTTCTTCGCGTCGCCGCGCCAGTAGGCGCCGGACAGCTTGGTCAGCTTGAACGATTTGAGGAAACGCGTGTTCGGCACGTGCGGACCGCGGCACATGTCGACGTATTCTTCGTGATAGTACAAGCCCATGGTCTGCTGCTCGGGCATGTCTTCGACCAGTCGCAGCTTGTAGTCTTCGTGACGGGCAGTGAACACCTCGATCACTTCGGCACGCGGTGTGACCTTCTTGATGACGTCGTAGTCTTTTTCGATCAATTGTTGCATGCGCTGCTCGATCGCCGCCATGTCGTCAGGCGTGAACGGGCGCTCGTAGGCAATATCGTAATAGAAGCCGTCATCGATAACCGGGCCAATCACCATTCTGGCGGTCGGATACAGCTGCTTGACTGCGTGGCCGACAAGGTGAGCGCAGGAGTGGCGGATAATCTCCAGGCCTTCCTGATCCTTGGGCGTGATGATTTGCAGCGTTGCGTCGTTTTCGATCAGATCACTGGCGTCGACCAGTTGACCGTCAACCTTGCCGGCAACGGTGGCCTTGGCAAGACCTGCGCCAATGGAAAGCGCAACCTCGGCTACGGAAACCGGGTGATCGAAAGAACGTTGACTGCCATCGGGAAGAGTAATGGTGGGCATGGCGCCTCCTCTCCTAGTGGTGACCCCTACCAAAGGTCACGTGGGTTGGGATGAGCCAGTAATTGATCCGGTGGTGTGCCTGCCTCACAGTGGCAGGAGCCGTTTCGGGCGACCTTGAACCGAACCAGATGACTGGATTGGACTTGAAAAATGGACCTGTTCAGGCCGGACAATCGTTCAATTGTCACCGACCAGCGAATCTACAGGACGCGCATCCTACCACAGCTGGGCAAAATGACATGCACGGGTGCACAAATGAATTCCAGCAAGGCACCTGCGTCGATGGATTTGCATCTCGCGCTGAACTGGCGCCGCTGATCACCGTCAGATGGTCGGAGAGCCTGCACGAGTCTCTACTGTCCCTATAAAGGAGAACGTCATGAAGCTGTTACGAATTCTGGCCCTGCTGGCCCCCGTCGCCCTGGCCTTGCCAATGAGCGCCCATGCCGCGATGGACAAGGACACACGCAACATGTTCATCACTCAATGCGCCACGACAGCTGGACAAAAGCTGGATGCGAATTCAGCCAAGACCCATTGCGAATGTGGTGCGGATCAGGTCGACAAGAATTTCAGCAACGCCGAGATCGCTCGACTCAAGGACACCACCAAGGCGCCGGATGAGAAATTGACCGCCCGACTGCAGAAAGTCGTTGCGGACAACTGCGTTCAGACAAAAAAATAAAATTATTTTGTCGATGCCACGAGTCGGCGATGGCACAGCGGTGCAGCACCAGCTGGCTCCGCTGAACTCCGCGTGGATCGTGGCTTGCGCGGGTGGTCCGAGAGCGACCGAGGCGGTTTTCAAACCTCGTTTTCAGGACGCTATAAACGCCTAATGCCAGACTTATTTGCGACTAGTACTCAATCTTCTTACCGAAATGACTCCACATTCCCACAATTGGACTATGATAGCCCGGTGTGCCCAGTTGGCCTGAGCAGCACGTACTACTGAAAAATTATGTTCTTGGAGATACACCATGTCTAATCGCCAAACCGGCACCGTAAAATGGTTCAACGATGAGAAAGGCTTCGGCTTTATCACTCCACAGGGTGGCGGTGACGACCTGTTCGTACACTTCAAAGCTATCGAAAGCGACGGTTTCAAAAGCCTGAAAGAAGGCCAGACCGTTTCTTTCGTTGCAGAGAAAGGCCAAAAGGGCATGCAAGCTGCTCAGGTTCGCGCGGAGTAATCCACCCGGCCAAAAAAAACCCGTCTCGCTAGACGGGTTTTTTTATGGGCGCTATTCCTGCCAAATCAGCCGCAGTTGACCCGGGCAACCTTGCCGCCCGCTTCAGTATTGAGATTGACACGGTCAGAACGGTATTCCAGGGTCACCATGTCGTTGGGACCGATGAAGCGCGCGTCTTGCGCCCCGGCCTTGCTCTTGGCTTGAGCCAGCAACGCAGCAGAAGCCTGCTGGCCAACGGCGAACTGGGCAGCGGCAGCATCACAGCGAGTACCCGCCGCTGCGGCAACGGGCGCGGAAGGACTTGATTCGGACGAGTTTGATTCACGATTGCTGCTGCAACCTGCCAGCAACGATGCAGCGACAACCAAACCCAGTGATGCGAACTTCCACGGCATACAGCCTCCTTTGACATAAACGTAACCAGAACCCTTGCGACCGCATTGCGACCCGATGGTTGCATTATGCGGGTCAGGCGATTCGCAGGTTCCAGGACTTCAAAGAGGCGCAGTGTGCCCGAGGGTTTTGGAACAGGCGCAGGCAAATCGTCACTAAATATTAGTAAACGTCTACGTAGTCCAGACGTGGATCGGCCCAGTTATCCTTCAGGGCGTTGTAGATCTGCATGACCCAGACGCCATCACTGGCTGCGATAGGGCCTACACAGCCTGAGCCTGCAGACCACGTCTCCAGGCGAAATGACAGTGCTTCGATATTCGCGCCGCCTACAGCGTTAGTTGAAAGCCAGGCGAGACCGGCTTTGTTCACGCGTAGCTGGTTGTGCACGCTGTCGTCACCCGATGCGAGCATCTGGCGCACTGTATCAAGGGTGAACACGGCAGGATCGGTCAGGTTGATTGGCACGGTATCTGTCCTTGGCTATTTGCCGGGAGTTTGCCATGGCCCGCACCTCATGCCTAAGTAGCAGTGCCAAAAAACGTCGAAAATGTTTAACTGCGCGCACGGTTGTCCGTCCCACAAGCAATGGGCGGCGCTCCGACTCTGAATTTCAAAGAAGACGAGACAGTAATGGCAGTCGTTTCCATCGATGCGAACATCAAGGCCAAATGGCCGCAAGGACAATGCGCACACAGCCCAGGCAGCCCGGAAGAACTGGCAATCATTGCCATTGATTTGCTGGTCAAGGAACTGGGCACCGAAGGCGCCCAAGCCTTCATAGGTCAGGTGCTGGGCCGTTATCCGGCCCAGCAGGATAGCTGACGCTTATTTCAATCGGGCAAGTCGGCTGGTGAGCAAATCGAAAAAACCCTGCGCATCGCCGTTTTCGATCCAGAACACATTCTTGTCATGCCCGAGCGTGTCGTACCAGTCGGCTACTGTCTGACCAAAACCAATGCCTTCACGGCTGTCGACCGCGACGTTGATCTGTTTGCCCGTGAACAGCTCCGGCTTGAGCAACCACGCAATTACGCTGGCATCATGCACCGGCCCGCCGGGCAGACCGTAATGGATCATGTCCGCCTTGACGTACTCATTGAGGATGTCGCCCACCAGCTTGCCGGCCTGATTATTCAAAGCCGCGATCTGCGCCAGGCGCGGTTCGCTGGTGAGAATCCTGTGAGTAACGTCCAACGGCAAATAGGTCAGCTTCACGCCGCTGGCGAGCACGACCTGCGCCGCATGCGGGTCGGCGAACAGATTGAATTCCGCGACCGGCGTGATGTTACCGCCGTTGAAATGCGCGCCACCCATCACCACGACTTCCTTGATGCCCTGGGTGATTTCAGGCGACTGAACCAGCGCCAGGGCCAGATTGGTCTGCGGACCCAGCATCGCTACCGTGATGCTGTGGGGCTTGGCCTTGGTCAGGGTCTCGATCAGGTACTCCACCGCATTGCCCTGTGCCAGGCCTTGCTTGGGCTCATGCACCGCAACACCGGGCAAGCCTTCCTGGCCATGGATGTTCTCGGCGTAGATCGGCGTGCGCACCAGCGGTTTGGAGGCCCCGGCATAGACCGGCACCTCTTCGCGGCCCGCCCACTCCCGAGCCAGCCGGGCATTGCGCGAGGTTTTGTCGATGCGCACGTTGCCCGCCACCGTGGTGATCGCCAGTACGTTCAACTCTTCGGGCGATGCCAGCGCCAGCAACAACGCCACAACATCATCGGCGCCAGGATCGGTGTCGATGATCAGATCGCGCTTTTCGGCGGCATGAACGGCGGTTGCGCTAAGAAAAGACACAAGCAATAGACTCCGAACCAGCTGTTTGATGAGATACAGATTTTGCATGAGAAACTCCCTGTTTCCGGTTTAGTGTTTGCAAAGAAAACCGCCGATCAAAAGACCACGCCGGCGACCAAAGCGATATTGCTGTACGGCTGACATTCCCCCGTGCGCACGATGGCCCGGGCCGTACGACTCAGTTCTTTCAACGCCTCATGACTCATCATGCGCTGCTCGCCCAGTTCTCCATCCAGGTTCAAGCCTTCAATCACACACAGCGCCGGAGGCTGCACGCGCAGCATTTCTTCGGCCAGCACATGGCTTTCAACCTGCATTTCCGAGAGCACGGTATCGAGCACGCTGACGAAGTCAGGCACACCACGGGTCAGGGCCAGATCAATCAGCTCTACACCGGCAGGCACCGGCATGCCGGCGTCGACAATCATCAGGATGTCGCCGTGCCCCAGGGAAGCGATGACTCGGGACAATGCGATATTGAGTAAAGGTGTCTTTTTCATGCGGGCTTGAACCCCTGAACTTCGCGGGAGGTTGGAATCGATGGCTGCGCCCCGGCGCGCGTTACAGAAAGCGCGGCTGCGGTCTGACCAAACCGTATGGCGTCGTCCTCATTACGGCCTTGCGCCAATGCAGCGGCGAAACCGCCCACGAAGGTGTCGCCGGCAGCCGTGGTATCCACGGCAACGACTGCAGGTGCCGGATAATGCCGAACGCCCTGGGTGCTGGCGAACAATGAGCCCAGCTCACCCAGGGTAATGATGACCTTGGCCGCACCCGCCGCGAGCAACGCGTTGGCGGCGGTTTCTGCGGAACTCAGGGAATCGACGGGTATGCCGGTGAGGATCGCCGCCTCGCTTTCGTTGGGGATCAGGTAATCGATCAGTGGAAACCATTGCGCCGGCAGCGGCGCCGCAGCCGGTGCAGGATTGAGGATCACCGTCTTGCCCAGTTCCCGGCCGCGCGTCAGCGTATGGCAGACGGTTTCCATGGGCACTTCAAGCTGACAGACGACCACATCAGCATCTGCCAATAACGCATCGAAGCGCGTCACGACCTTGGGCGTCAGCAGCCCATTGCCACCTGCCACGATGATGATTGCGTTCTGGCTGCTGGCGTCGACCACGATCGCGGCGATTCCCGTCGACACGTCAGCCGTCGTTGTCACCGCCTGACAATCGATCTGCTCGGCAACCAGCGCCGCACGCAGTTGCTCACCGTAGGCATCGTCGCCCACGCAGCCGATCATTGCCACACGAGCGCCGAGACGGGCTGCGGCCACCGCCTGGTTGGCGCCCTTGCCGCCCGGCACCGTTGCGAACGATTCACCCGCCAGGGTTTCACCGGCCTTGGGCAAGCGGCAAGCGCGGGTCACCAGATCCATGTTCAAGCTGCCCACTACCACTACTTTTCCTGACATGACGTCTGCACTCTTTTTTCCGGTCATTACGCCGAATCAGCGTAATTCATTGAATACGTTGGTGGGTGGCGCGGTGGATTCACGCACGACAATGCTCGGTGCCACGATCACCTGCTGCACCTCGCCGCCACAAGGTTCGGTGATGCGCCGCAACAATAACTGCGCCGCCGTCTCGCCCAGTTGCAGGATCGACTGCCCCACAGTGGTCAGCGCCGGGTAGACGAACTGACTCATCTGGATGTCATCAAAGCCCACCACTGACAGATCCCGTGGTACGCGAATATTGCGCTCGGCGGCAGCGCGCAGCACGCCGATGCCAATCATGTCATTACCAGCAAATATCGCGGTGGGCGGATCGCGTTCCAGCAACGTCACGGCCGCCTGATAACCGCCAGGGCTGGTGTAGTCGCTTTCTACTATCCAGTGCCCGGCTGTTTCGATCCCGGCTTCCTGCATCGCACGTTGATAACCGGCCAGTCGCAGCTGAGCCACGCTGGTTTGCGCCGGTCCCCGGATACAGGCGATGTGCCGGTGACCAAGGTCGAGCAGATGCCGCGTCGCCAGGTAGGCGCCCAGCTCGTGATCGATACGCACCAGATCAGCGGCGACGCCTTCCAGCTCGCGGTCGACAATCACCAGCGGCGTACGCACACCGGCGAGCCCCCCCGCCAGCCAGGTGTCGCCGCCAACAGAGGAAACGATCAAGCCGTCAACACGCTTCTCCAGCAGCACCCGCAGGTAACCCCGCTGTTTTTCCGGGTTGTCGTCGGAGTTGCACAGGATCACGCAGAAACCATTGCGCTCGCAGTAATCCTCAATGCCCCGGGCCAGTTCGGCGAAATACGGATTGATCCCATTGGGGATCAACAAGCCGATGGTGGACGTGGTTTTCGCCTTGAGCGAACGGGCAACGGCGCTGGGCACGTAATCCAGCTGCGCAATCGCCGCCTCGACCTTGATCCGCACCTGTTCGCTGACCGGCCGGGTTTTGTTCAGCACGTGGGAAACGGTGGTGTAGGAAATCCCTGCCAGCGCCGCTACATCCTTGATGGTTGCCATGTCAGCTCTGCCGCCGGGCGCGGTTGCTGCGATAGGTGTCCAGCACCACTGCAACCACGATCACCGCACCGGTAATGATGCGCTTGGTGGGTTCGGTCGCGCCGATCTGAGCCAGGCCAGCCGCCAGCACCGAAATGATCAGCACTCCGAAGAAGGTGCTGATCACCGAACCTCGACCACCCATGAGGCTGGTGCCGCCAATCACTACCGCCGCGATGACTTGCAATTCCAGGCCGGAACCGGCGTTGGGATCAGCCGCTTCAAGCCGGGAGATCTGGAACAGCGCCGCGACCCCGGCCAACAGGCCCATCAGGGAAAACACCAGAATCTTGTACGGCTTGGGATTGATCCCCGCCAGACGCACCGCCTCTTCGTTGGTGCCGATGCCGATCAGGTACCGGCCAAACACAGTACGGGTCAGTACCGCCTGAGCGATGAAGATCACCAGCAAGGCAATGATGAACGATGGCGAAATGCCAAATGCAAAGGGGTTGGACAGCCACGCGAAGGAATCGCCGATGTACGCCGTGCGCGAATTGGTCATCTGATACGCAACGCCCCGCGCCATCTCCAGCACGCCCAGCGATACGATAAAGGACGGGATGCGCCAGGCGACTGTGATCGAGCCGGTGATCGTACCCGCCAGCGTTGCGCACGCCATGCCGAGCAAGGCCGCCGGAAATACACTCCAGCCCCAGCCCAATATCGCCACGCTGACTGCCGATGCAGCCAGTGCCAGCACCGAGCCCACCGACAAGTCGATGCCGCCGATGATCAACACGAACGTCATGCCGACCGCCAACACCATCAGGTCCGGAATCTGGTTGGCGATCGTGCTGAAGGTCTCATACGACAGAAAGTGATCACTGAGCAGGGAAAACAAGGCAATCATTGCCAGCAAAGCGCCAGCCAGACCCAGGTAAGTACCCAGGCCGAAAAAGTTACCGCTGCGCTTGCCCGGCGACGGCAACGCCTGGGAGGTGGAGGTTTTCATGAGTCATTCCTGGGCGCGGCTTCAGTGAGCAGCGCGTCACGTTTCTGGTAACCGGCAAAGGCGGCGGCAAGCAGTTCATCCTGAGTCCAGGACTCGCGCTCGAAGGTGTCGATCAAACGTCCGGCAGACAACACGCCGATGCGGTCACAGATCAGCATCAGCTCGCGCAAGTCGCTGGACACCACCACCAGCGCCCTGCCCTGTCGGGTCAGTTCGCCCAGCAGGGCGTAAATATCGAATTTGGCGCCGACATCAATGCCCCGGGTCGGCTCGTCAAACAGCATCACGCTGCAATCGCGCTCCAGCCAACGGCCGATAACCACCTTTTGCTGGTTGCCGCCCGACAGTTGCGAGACCAGTTGGGTCGGGCTTGAACTGCGGATTCGCATGGCGTCGATCTGGCGTTGGGCGAGCGCCATTTCGTCACGCCCGTTGACCAGCCCGCCCCGTGAAATCGCACCCATGTTGCCCAGCGCGATATTGGCGCTGATGGATTGCGAAAGCAGCAGCCCCTCGCCTTTGCGGTCTTCGGTAATCAGCGCGATGCCTTGCCGGACCGCATCGACCGGCGAGCGAACCGTAACGGCGCGCAGCGGATTGCCCAGCTCAATGCTGCCGCTGTCGGCCGGATCGGCGCCGTAGATCAGGCGCAATAGCTCGGTACGACCGGCGCCAATCAGTCCGGAGATACCAAAAATCTCGCCGCTGCGCACCTCGAATGAAACGTCCTGCACCTTGCCAGCACGGCTCAGGCCATTGACCTTCAGCGCGACTTCGCCAATCTGTCGCGGGCCCAGATCAATCTGCTCGCCCAGCTCGCGCCCCACCATCAAGGTCACCAGCTGTTCGCTGTTGTAACTTGATATCGGCTCGACACAGACCAGCTTGCCGTCGCGCAGCACGGCGATGCGCTGCGCGACCCTGGCCAACTCCTCCAGACGATGGGAGATGTAGATGATCGACACGCCCCGCGCCTGCAAGCGAGTGATCTGCTCGAACAACATCTCGACTTCCCGGGCGGTGAGCATGGCGGTCGGCTCATCGAGAATCAGCACATGGCAGTCGCCAATCAGATTGCGCGCGATCTCCACCATTTGCTGATGACCGATGCCCAGCTCACTGACCAGCGTATCCGGATCAATGGCTTCGAGGCCAACCTGTGCCATGGCCTTGAGTGCGTCTTCGCGCAGGCGTTTGCGATTGATCCAGCCCGCACGGCGCGGCAGGTTATCCAGAAACAGA
Source organism: Pseudomonas sp. CFII64 (assembly GCF_000416235.1). Classification (GTDB taxonomy): domain Bacteria; phylum Pseudomonadota; class Gammaproteobacteria; order Pseudomonadales; family Pseudomonadaceae; genus Aquipseudomonas. The sequence continues at coordinate 44,834 of NZ_ATLO01000011.1, forward strand.
TTCTCGGCCACGGACAGGGTTGGCAGCAGGTTCAGCTCCTGCATCACCATGCGAATACCGAGTTTTTCAGCCTGGGTGCGACTCAGTGGCTGATAAGGCTGCCCCTGAAACTGCATCGTCCCGGTGGTAGGGGTTTCCAGGCCGCCGATGATTTTTGACAGGGTACTTTTACCCGCGCCATTTTCACCGGTCAGGGCCAGCACTTCGCCGCGCATCAGCGTCAGGTCAATGTCGCCCAACACAGGTTGAGCATAGGTTTTACCGATGCCGGTAACGGATAGAACAGCGGCTTGAGGGGACGCCGACATAAAGCTCTCCATGCACCTGCCCGGGTTGGGCAGATGCAGTTGTTCGGCAAGGATTACGGCTTGGTGACCAGTTCGACCGGTGTTTCGATCACGCCGTTGGCGCTGTCGACTTTCTCACCTTTGAGCATCTTCAGAGCAGTCTCGATGCCGAAGACAGCCTGTTTGGCGGCAAACTGATCGGCAGTAGCCAGCACGCGGCCATCCTTGAGCATGGGCTTGATGGCATTGATGTTGTCATAACCCACCACCTGGACCTTGCCCGCCTTGCCTGCGGCACGAACGGCCGCAACCGCGCCCAGCGCCATGCTGTCGTTACCTGCCAGCAAGGCTTTCAGATTCGGATATTCAGTGAGCATCGCTGCGGCAATCTTATTGCCCCCGCCGATTTCCCAGTTGCCGGACTGCGTGGATACCACCTTCATCTGCGCGGCGTCCATCGCGTCCTTGAAGCCTGCAGTGCGCTGCTGGGCGTTGGTGGTGGTCGACACACCTTCGATGATGCCGACCTCATCGCCAGCGGTCAGTTGCCTGGCCAGGTATTCACCCACCAGGCGTGAGCCCTTGCGGTTGTCAGGCCCCACAAACGGCACAGTGATGCCTTTGCTTTTCAGCACATCGGGGTCAAGTTGATTATCGATGTTGACGACGGTGATCCCGGCGTCCTGCGCCTTCTTGATCACCGCGACAAGCGCCTTGGAGTCGGCGGGAGCAATGACCAGCGCATTGACCTTGGAACTGATCATCTGCTCGACAATACGGATCTGACTGGCCGTGTCCGACTCGTCCTTGATGCCGTTGGAAATCAGGTCAAAGTCACTGGCGTGTTCTTTCTGATAGGCCTTGGCGCCGTCTTCCATGGTCAGGAAGAATTCATTGGCGAGGGACTTCATCACCAAAGCGACTTTTGGTTTATCAGCGGCCTGGGCAATTTGAGCAGTGAGGGGCATGACAGCGGTAACGGCGGTCAGCATTGCAACAGCGAGGAGACGTCCAGCAAAGGGCAGCTTCATGGGTTCACTCCGATCTTATGATTATTGTGTCGGGCAAGGTTACGAAGTAATGGATGCATCACTGCGCAAACGTTTGCGAGAAACGAACTATGAGAACCGGCCTAAATTTTGTCAACCCTGAAAACGGCCGCTCAAAACGCAGCGGCCGGGATAACGCAGGAAAACAGCGTAGCGGTTTTATGCGGTGGTGTTGACGCCGCCAGACTTGGACATTTCCTTCATCAACTGAGCAGAAACCTGCTGAATAGCACCGGTGATGGACGATACCTGGCTCTGAAAGCCCATCACAGCGGTGGTCTTGGCTTCAGGTGTCGGATAGCTGGCGTTCTCGGCGGCCTGCATCTGCTGCTGGATTTTCTCCAGTTGCTGCTGCAACTCGGCCAGACGCTTGAGCAGATTGGCGGTGGTTACGCTGAGGCCCTCGGAGCTGCTGCCGGAAGCCCCAATTTCGTTCATGTCGACGTTGACATCGTCCTTCTTATCGCCCTCTTTATCTTCGGCAGCCGCTTGAGTAGCGGTCTGTGCGATCAGGGTTTTCGAGGCTGTAGTGGCTGCCGCGGCGGTCTGACCGTTGATCAACAGGGAAGACGCTGGAAATCCGATCGAGAGTGACATGTTGATTCCTGGTGGGTGAGTACTGCCAGCTACATCGGCCGCAACCGCAAACTCTTTACCCTACCAGGACACGATAAAAGCAATCGCGTGCCGGGTCCGGATTGAACCGGGCACGCGCGGCCCCTCAATCCTCCGGTTTGACCGTGGCGACTTCATCGGCGCGCACCTTGATCATCTTTCCAGAGATATCCTCGAACTCATAAAAACCATCCTTGGTCTTGGTCTTCGGCGCGTCCTTGGTGATGTATTGAGTGCCATCCTGCAGCGTGACGACTGTCGGTGAAGAACAACCGGCCAACACCAGGCAGCCTGCTATTACCGCAGGAAAAGCCCAAAGTCTGATATTCATGTTCCCTCCTTGATTCATTTGCGACCAGCGAGGCAAACCTGCCTGCTGAACTCATCAGATTGATTCAACGGACAATGGTTCGAATCTGCCGATAATCCATGGGAAAAGTCGCTATACCGACCGCTTCACCCGCTTGACCCTACAAGAGAGTTGCGAAACAGCGCGCACTGAAATACTGTATGCCCGTACAGCAAATCAGGAATTCTATTCGTGGCAAAACAATCTTCAGCAACTCCGGCGACTCCCAGCTCCTACGAACGCCTTGGTGTTCGGGTGCAGAAAATAATCAATTCGCCCACCGCCCAAAAAGCCAAGGCCGCCCTGGTGTTTCGTCTGCCGGATGAAATCGAGGACGAGTGGAATCAGATGCTCGAGGAAATTGCCGAAAACGACAACGTTACGCTCGCCTGGCGGGACGACGGCGGCGTGCAAATATTCTGGACCGTGCCGAAGGAAGACTGACGGCATGCGGGTTCGACTGTTTACCCTGCTGTGTATCACCCTGTTCCTTACTGCTCCGGTCAACGCTTACGCCGATGCGCCCCATACGTTCAGCCAGGCCAAAAAGATCGCCTGGGGCCTTTATGCGCCCCAGTCGACCGAGTTCTATTGCGGCTGCAAATACAATGGCAACAAAGTGGACATCGCCGGCTGTGGCTACGTCCCGCGCAAGAACGCCACTCGCGCCAGACGCATCGAATGGGAGCACATTGTCCCGGCGTGGCAGATCGGGCACCTGCGTCAGTGCTGGCAAAATGGCGGGCGCAGGAACTGCACAAAAAACGACGATATCTACAAACAAGCCGAAGCCGACCTGCACAATCTGGTGCCCAGCATCGGCGAGGTAAACGGCGACCGGAATAACTTCAGCTTTGGCTGGCTACCGGTCAAAACCGGGCAGTACGGCTCCTGTTTGACGCAAGTGGATTTCAAAGCGAAGAAAGTCATGCCACGTCCGTCGATACGCGGGATGATCGCCCGGACTTATTTCTACATGAGCAAACAGTACAACCTGCGTCTCTCGCGTCAGGACCAACAGCTTTACCAGGCCTGGAACAAGACTTACCCGGTTGAGGGCTGGGAGCAGCAACGCAACCAGCGCGTCGCCTGCGTCATGGGCCACGGCAATGAGTTCGTCGGCGCTGTGGACCTCAAGCGCTGCGGCTGAGCCCTGCATGAACCTGCTCTGAAAAACACAAAAGGCCCGACGCGATAAGGCGCCGGGCCCTTTTGCTTGCGCAGAAACGCCGGTCAGGCGTTGTCTGCCGCATCCTCTTCAGACTGGATACGCAAGGCCCGTTGGATCATTAACTGGGACGCATAGTCAGCAGCCAATTGAGCCGCATCGGCGGGCTCGATAGCACCACGAGTGATCAGCCCGGTCAGCGCCGAAGCGGCAAACATATCCCAGATATCCTGTTCATCATCCAGCAATGACATGTGTAGGCCCTCGTTTGAATTTGAAGCGGCACTGTATCACTCACGGCCACGCAGATCTTCGTCCAACCCAAACGAATAGACGCTGAAACGCTTAAGTCAATTTCCTGCATCCAAGCGTACCGAAGACAAAACTGGCCTATGGCCGCTGATCGGACGATGGCTCAAATCGGTACAAATCCGTGTAATTTTTCCTCCTGGGATACTGAAAACGAACTACGTTTGGAGACCTGACCCGCAGTACGATTCATGGCCGCTTGAAGTTTATTTGCACGCCTGTATCGATCTTGAAATGAAATGGCCACATCCAGAACGCAATGGCAGCTCACTGTGGCAAGTACAACGGATGTACCCATTTTTTAAGATTATGTAGCCAATACATCCACAGGCGGAAACGTTGATGACTGACCAAACGGATTTCGAAATTCATTACCAGTTTCGCGGAGAGCCGCGCCACTTCAACCACCAGGCATGGCATTTGTGCGAGAGCGATGCCTTGCATTTCGCAACCCTGCACGCCGGCGTCTGGAGCGTCAGCGAGAATATTGCCGCAGGACCGATCCGGCTCGCCATTCTTCACGCCGAAGGCGTAGGTGTGACGGCGGTTCACTGGAAAAAAACGTTCCCGGGCACGCAGATTTAAACAAAATGGAATCGCCACTGTCCCAATACCAAGCAGCGCTCATTAACCAGCAACGCGAGGTAAGCATGACAATCGACAAAGCACTTGAAAAAGAAGTACTGACCCGACTCCTCCACGCTCATCCGAATGGCTTGGGCAAGGAAATCCTGGACAACTACAGGGGGGAGAACGCAGTTGCCGACACCCTTGAGTATCTCCAGCAAAACGGTTTGATTCATGACGGCAGCGTGGATGCCGCAGGCAAATCCGGACGTAACCTCAATTACCCTATCAAGCTCAGCTCTTCAGGTGTGAACACCGCGAAAAGTCTCGAAGCCTGACCCAGCTTGTTAAAAGACCCGACCTGTTGCCAGGCCGGGTCTTTTTGTTTGCGGTGTCCCGTCCTTCGTGGGAGAGGACTTGTCCTCGATAAGGCGTTGGGGTGCAAACCTGCTCAAGGACTAGACACGGGCTTAAATGGCGGGGTATTCGCCGGTACCTTCGGGCCATGGGGTCAGCAATTCAAACCCGGTGTCAGTCACCGCCACCATGTGCTCCCATTGCGCTGAAAGCGACAGATCGCGGGTCAGCACGGTCCAGCCATCAGCCAGCACCTTGGTTCCCGGTTTACCGGCATTGATCATCGGTTCAATGGTGAAGACCATGCCTGGCTTGAGTTTCATACCTTTGCCCTGCGCACCGTAATGGAGGACTTGCGGGTCTTCGTGATAATTACGGCCAATGCCGTGACCGCAATACTCCCGAACGACGCTGAAGCCTTCACGATGCGCGACCGTTTGGATGGCATTGCCAATGTCGCCCAGGGTGGCGCCTGGGCGGACGGCATGAATACCCGCCCGCGTTGCTTCGTAGGTGGTTTGCACCAGTCGCTTTGCCAAGGGGCTGACTTCACCCACGAAATACATCCGGCTGGTATCGCCGAACCATCCATCCTTGATGACCGCGACATCTATATTGATGATGTCGCCGTCCTTGAGGATATCCGACGCCGACGGAATGCCATGGCAGACCACTGCGTTGGGCGAAATGCAGGTCGTCTTGGTGAAACCGTGATAACCCACATTCGCCGGAATCACCTTGAGTTCTTTGACAATGTACTCGTTGCAGATGTCATCCAGTGCCTCGGTGCTGACACCGGCCTTGACGTACGGACCGATCATCGCCAGCACATCGGCAGCGAGCCTTCCGGCGATCCGCAGTTGAACCAGATCTTCTTCGGTCTTGATGCTGACTGCGCCACTCATCGCGAGGCCACCTTAGCGTGTTCGGTAATATCGGAAATATCGCAGCTTTGCGCGCTAAGCACGGTGCCACCTGAGTGCTCGGCACGAATGAGCATCTGACAGATCTGGCTGTAATCCAGCGTCGGATGCAACTCGGCCAGCATCCCTATGCGCATCCAGTGTTCGGCTTGAGCGTTGATGGAGCGGCTCAGCGCGGCGCTGGCCGACCGGATATTGGCATGCATCTGCTCGGAGATTTTTACGAGACCCATGATTCACCTCAAATGGAATATACGAAGCATATATGTTTCGTATATCAAAAGGCAACACATGGGCCGCTGAAGCGAGGGATTACTCGGGGACCGGTAGGCATTCAGAAAGGGACTGCGCCAACTGCCCGATGGCGTCCTGATCGATGAGCGTCAGGTTACGGTAGTGAACGATGACCTCGCGCTCGGCATCATTAAGCGCTTCAGAGCTTAACGGTGTACGTCGGCCGGAAAGCAGGTAGAGGATGTCCACCCCTTTTATGCCCAGTGCAGCGAGATAGTCGGAACGCGGCGTTCGCTCGCCACTTTCATACTTTCCTTGTGCGTTTGCCTCTACGCCACCGATGGCTGCAAACTGCTGCTGCGAAAGCCCAAGAGACTTCCGCTCTTCTTTCAATCGTGCGCCGAGGTTATTCATTAGGGTTTACCTGAAGCGGAATGTCATCCATTACCATACTCCCCATTTGCGTGGGTCGTTGCCTTAATAGAGGGTCAAGTCCCACTATCTCGGTCTAGCGCGCAGGGAATAGGCTATTTGACGATATAACGCTACAGACCTGATCGACGTATTCTCAGGACGGCGTACAATGCGCAACTTGTCGCAAAAGTACAGAAGTAGTCGGAGACTCTAATAGTGGTGACCTTCCTGCTGGGCTGGTGTGTGTTTTCTATTCTTGGCACCTTGCTGGCGCTTCAGCTGATCCGAAGTGGCAAAAGAAGCCACACGGAACGCCGAGGCGACTTCGATGCGCAAGCCGAATCCCGTTCGCCTGCAACGAAATCCACCAGCGGATTTCCTCGCTGACTATTCGCTGGCCAGGCTCGCATAGCGCTCGCCCCCATACTGAGCGTTGGCAATGACCATCGATACCGGCGACTGGCAGGCATTGAATTGACGCAATGCGCTGGCCAGGGCAAGAAAATCCTCGCGCTGCATTTCATGGATACCGCCCATTGCGACTGCATGATCGGCGGCGACGTTTTCAAATTGCTCCAAGGACATGGCGAACCCCTTTCTCGATACTGTTTGAATATACAGTAGTTGCCTCGCGAGCGGAACGCAAGCAGGTGCACGACGAGCGGTCACTTCAACAGATGACCTTGCGACCGCCCTCCTCCTGACCGGTAATAGCCAATCGTGATCAGCACTGCGCAAGGCATTCAGGATGTCTAAAAATCGCGAACGCGCAAAGGGGTGGTATTACGGAGATATCCAGCCTCTAAGCCAGCGTTTCAGGCAAACAGGGCCAAGCAACGCGCTGGCAACAGCATCAGGCAATAACCAGGCAGCAATCGGCTAACGCTCAAGCGTGGCGACTTTTAAGCTGAACGCTTGCTTAAGAACCGCCATGGAGCATCGCTCATGAAAACCACAATGACCTTTTTTGCCGCACTGTTGGTCGCTGCCCTGAGCGCCAGCGCCCTGGCGATGCCTTGCGGGCAAAATCGTCAGACCGAGGAAGTGATGCCGAGCAACAACGAGTGGGTGCGCCTGAATGTTGCCCAGGCGCGAACCGTCAGATTGCTGCCAGCAATCTAGACCGCTGCCAGTTGTTCAAGACTCGCCCATTCAGCGCGGGAGATTGCGATGCCATGGGTCAGGGATTTGGCCCGTTCGGCATAACGCCGGTCGCCGGGCATACGCTCCTGGCCGACGCCATGCATCTGCCTGACCAGCTCTTCACTGCGCTCGGCGAAATGCTGCCCGCTGCCCTTGTCTGGATCGATGACGATAAACAGCTGGCCCGTCCAGGGAGTCTGGGCGCCGGGATGTTTCGACCAGTCGAACTCGAAGGAAAAATTGCCCCCGGTCAAGGCCGCGGCCAGTAGCTCAACCATCATCGACAACGCCGAGCCTTTGTAGCCACCGAATGGCAGCAGCGCGCCACCGTCGAGGATCGCCTTGGGATCCTGGGTCGGCTGACCGGCCCGATCGACGCCCATACCGGCGGGCAACTGGCGCCCTTCCCTTGCCGCGATCTGCACGTCGCCATTGGCGATGGCACTGGTGGCCAGGTCGAAAACAAGTGGATCACCGCCGGCGCGTGGCGCGGCAAATGCTATCGGGTTGGTGCCGAATAACGGTTTCTGTGCGCCATGGGGTACGACGCAGGTCATGCTGTTCACCACGCTCAAGGCCACCAGACCTTGCGCGGCAAACGGTTCGACATCGGGCCACAACGCCGCGAAGTGGTGCGAGCTGCGGATCGCAAGAATCGCAATGCCCGCACTGCGGGCTTTTTCGATCAACAATGGCTGCGCTGCGGCCAGGGCCGGCTGGGCAAAACCGTTGGCTGCATCAACGCGGATGAACGCGGCGCCGACGTCTTCGACCACCGGCACCGCCTTGCCGTCCACCCAGCCACTGGCCAGTGACGACAAATAGCCCGGGATACGGAATATTCCGTGGCTGTGAGATCCATCGCGCTGGGCGCTGGCACAGTTCTGCGACAAGACTTGAGCAACTTCCGGCGAAGTACCGTGGCGCAGGAATATCTGGCGCAACACCTCTGCCAGTTCGGTAAACGTGACGTGATGCAGGTCGAGACTGTCGCGAGGTGCGGACATCTGAAGCTCCGGTGTCGTTATTGGAAGAGCGGGATTGAGGGACCAACGTCGAGATTACTGCTCATCTTCAGGCAGGTAAACCGGACTCCCCGGCCAGGTCCAGACGCTTCTGGAAGAAGAATCGCTGATGACCCGGCGGATAATCGGCCAGTGTTGCGAACTCGGTAAAACCAAGACGGCGGTAGAACTCCGGTGCCTGAAAGTCAAAGGTGTCGAGCCAGATCCCGACGCAGTTTTTTTCCAGCGCCAGCTCCTCGGCCATTTTCATCAAGCGCGACCCGAGTCCCTGGCCGCGCGCCTGTTCCGGCACCGCCAGCAGTTCGATGAACATCCACCGATAAAGCAATTTGCCGGACAGCCCGCCAAGCACTTCATTGCCATTGTCGTCGCGCACCAGCAGTGCAAACTTTTCCGCGCCCGCATCGCCGGCCTGGGAAACATTATAGGCCCGCAGCGGCGTAAGGATCGCCAGGCATTCCTGTTCCGTGGGGTTCAAGGTCGTTTCGATACTCAGGCCCATGCGATGCTCCTTCAATAAATGATGACGGCAGGCAGCCTAGGCGGCTGGGCAGTTCGAGTAAATAGCTTCGTGGGGCGATACGGGAATGGGAATCGTGCTCTGTTACGGGAAAAATCTGTAGGACATTGATATTCAAACGCCATGCCTGTTCTCGTCGACTCCTGCGCAGAGGTAGAATGCAGGCATTACCGGAGTGCCAATGAGCGATCCCATTTTTAGCGAAGCCGAATACGATGCCATCACCGATGCCGCTGCGCATTGGTGCATGCGTCTGCACGCCAGCGATTGCACCGCCCAGGAACGTCGGGCGTTTGAGCAATGGCTGCACGCGCATCCGCTGCATGCCGTCGAATACGAGGCGGTGCTGGAAATCTGGGATGTCTCCGAGGCGATCACCCCGGTCAATCCTGCGCCGGTATCGGGCAACGTAGAAATGCTCGATGTCACCCGCCTGCGCACCTCCCCTCGCTGGCGCGCTTATGCCGCGGCGGCGGCCGTGGCGCTGCTGGCGCTGCCAACGGCGGGATATGTCGGCTGGAATCAGGGCTGGCTGCCCAATGCTTACGACTCCTATCAGGCAAACAACACGACGCGCTTGATTACCCTGGCCGATGGCAGTCGGGTGGAGTTGAACCTGGGCACCGAACTGACCTTTGCCAATTACAAGGACCGCCGCAGCGTGACGCTCAACAAGGGCGAAGCGTTCTTTGAGGTCAGCCACGACCACCAGCATCCGTTCGTGGTGAAGGCAGGGGCAGGCAGCGTTACCGTGACCGGCACCCGCTTCAATATCTGGATGTATCAGGATCAGGTCAAAGTGATGCTGGTTGACGGCTCGGTTCAGGTCACCAGCAATGCCTCACAATCAGGGATAGGCACGCATCTGGATGCGGGTATGCAGGCCAGCTACAAAACCGGCGACTTCCAGCCGCAGATCAGCGAAACCTATGCCAATGACACCAGCCTGGCCTGGCGCAGTGGCAAGCTGGTGCTCAACAACCTGCCGTTGCATCAGGCGCTGCCACTGATCAATCGTTATCTGCCGCAGCCTATCCTGCTGGCGGACAGCGCCACGGGTGCTATCCGCCTCGGCGGCAGTTACAACACCGGCGACATGGCCAGCCTGCTGGCATCCCTGCCCAAGGTCTTGCCGGTGTTCCTGACCCACAATTCCCAAGGCAACCCGGTCATCAACAAACGACCCGCCGGGATGCCCAAAGGCTAGGCGTTGGACGCCAGCCCGCCTTAGCGCTGCCCTTCCTTGATAACTTGCACGCGATACTGCGGATCCTGCTCGATCTGCTGTTCAGTGAACGGCAACACGCCCCAGCGCTTATCGGAAAACGCCCGGGTCTGGTCGTTGCTGTGGGGCGAATCAGGATTGCTGGACTGCGATGACGCCAAAAGCCCCAAGGCTTGAGGGCCCTGTTCGTCGAACGTCACAACCTGCAAATAACTGCTGCCGCTGACCACTTCGCGCTTGCCATCGTTACGCGGTATCGCAGTCATCGCGTTATAGATGCCCAGCACTGACGGCCCGCCATGGATCGGCGTCTGCTGCGCGCCCACGGTCGAGACCTGCACATCGCGCCAATGACTGTCGCTGCCCAGGCCGGCCTTTTCCAGCTGCTCGGCCGAGGCCAATAACGCCCCATGCAGCGCTTCAACTACCGCCGGCTGGCTGATGTCCAGGCCGCGTGGGGTGTGCAGCGGATTGGCAGGATCGAATGCGATGCGCCATGCGTTCGGCGCTTTCTGCAATGCCTTGGCGAGATTCTGGAAATACACGAAGCCGATACCCGCCTCCAGATTGGCGCTGCGATCCCACTGGGCGAGACTGGCGCAAACCGCCTTGATCGTCACGATATCCGCCCCTGAATAACCGGCACAGAATTGCAGTACGTCGTCGAGCAAGGCACCGCCTTCGGCCTCGGCCATGTAAACCCGGTTATCCATGACCATCGCTTGCAGATCGGCAATGCCGACCTTGCCGGCCTGTCGCACCTCGCCCAGACGCGCTACGGCAAAACGGGCGCGCATGCCAAGCGGCACAGCATCACGGCTGATCAGCGGCGAAAAACCCGTCAGCGGTTGCACCGGATTGGTCATCCAGGCCGAGTCATTGGAGTTTTGCAGGTAATCGTTGCGCGCAAGGCTGGGCAATGCCGAGGCCGGGAAGATACCCGCTTGCGCCGCATCCCTGGCGTTGTCCCAGGCGCAAACACTGCGCGAGCCGTCGAGCACGATCATGTCCGGGCCGGCAGCCGGGTCACTGCATTGCGCCAGCTTCTGCGCGGTGACGTTGGGCACCACCGCGTAATTCATGTACAGCGCCTGCCCGCGATCATCCACCGCTACCGTGTTGACCCACGGGATGCCCTGGATTTTCTGCAACGAGGCTTGCAAGGCGGCAAGACTGGTCGCCTGATTCATCGAATACCACTGCTGCAAAACCCGATCATTGGTCTGGTTCGCGTCGCGCAAGCTGTAGGCATATTCGCGATTCCAGTCCAGCTTGCCCGGCCATTGCACGATGGGGCCGAACTCCGAGCGATATTGGTCTCGGGATTGCAGCGACGGTTTGCCGTCCTTGTCAGTCGCCGCCACATTGACTGTGCTCTTGAGCATGGCCCGGGATTGGCCATCCACCAGATAGCGGGTCGGATCCTTGGGATCCAGCTTGAGGCGATACAAGGTGAAATGCTTCGACGCATCCACGGTGTGGGTCCAGGCCAGGTGTTGACTGAAACCGATATTGATCAGCGGCAGGCCAGGCAGCGAGGCGCCCATGACGTCGAGCTTGCCGGGAATGGTCAGGTGCATCTGATAGAAGCGCATGCCGCCAACCCAGGGAAAGTGCGGGTTGGCCAACAGCATGCCGCGACCGTTGGCGGAAAGCTCGCTGCCGATGGCAACCGCATTGCTGCCGCGCTCGAAAGCAAAGCTCTGCATGTTGGCTTCGGCGACCTCGAATTCCTTGCCGGCAATGCTTGCCTGTTTCGCTGCGGCGCTGGGCGGAACCGCGCCAGCTACTGCTTCAGCAAATTGCCCGAGGCCACCTTCGACCAGCAGGCGACGGGTCAGTTTGACCAGATCCTGCGGCGTGATCGGCCGCAACCAGGCCGCCTGCAGACACTGGCCCTGCCCGTTCTGGTCGCGGACCTCAGCGAGATAGCGGTTGTAGCCCGCGACATAACCCTCAACCAACTGACGCACCTGCGGCGTCTGCGCCTGCCAGAAAGCGTCGACTGCCTGCGGGCTGTTCAAGCCTTGGAAAAACACATCGCTGGTCAGGTTATTGCGCTGTTCGAGGGTTTGCTTGTCCGGACCAAAAAAGCGCGAGCGCTCGCCATTGACCGTCACCACTTCATTGGCCAGCAGACACAGATTGTCCTGGGCATAGGCGTAACCAATCCCGAAGCCAAGGCCTCTTTCGTCTTTGGCGCGAATGTGCGGCACGCCAAATGCCGTGCGGCGTATCTCGGCGCTGGCATGCCCTGCGGGCGCCTGGGCATGCACGGTGAAACTCAGGCAGAACAACAGCCCTGAAACGCAAATCGTCGGCATCCGCTTGGAAATGATCACTCTGACTCCTGATGGCTTGGCTGACCGGCAGGCGCGAGCTCGCCGCCGCTTGTCGCTCCCATTAAACGAAGCCGGCCTGGAAAATTTAGCCGGACATGCCTGGGGCAAAGCGTGGCGTCATCTGCATTGCGGAAGTTTTTTGCATTTCAGTTGAGGATTTCTCGCGCTCATTCGTCTTATTAAGGAGATAGATCACAAGAAGGGCCTGAAAAGGATTTTGCGCATGTTTAATCGTCAAGCAACCACTACTCGAACGATGCTTCGCCAATCAGCCATCGCCGCACAGACACCAGTCAGGTCAGACGCAGAGCGGCCAGGCAATGAGCCCATTCGACAGCTGCTTAAAAGTTTCGGCCTGCGCACCAGTCTGGTCCGCCTGAAAGTCCTGGACGCTTTACTGACCGCCACTGGCGAAGGTCAGGCATTGGGCGTACGCGGCGTTCACAGCCAGATGCTGAAGCTGGATATCCCGTTGTCGTTTCTAAGCGTTCGCGAAGTGCTCAAGCGCCTGTGTGATGAAGGCGTCATCCTGCTCAACGCCGACAAAAGCTACAGCCTGCATCCGCGCGCCTGGCAATGGCTGAACGAGCCGGGCAAGCCAGCCGAATGATCGCTGCGCCCGCCCCACATGCCTTTAGCGTTTGACCTTGCGCCGCATGAAGCCATTGAGAACCACCACCATAATGGCGACGAAGATAGCGATGTATTGAAAGGTCTTTTCGGTGATCACGCCAATGGTCTGCAAATGCGACAGACCCAGCATGATCGCCAGCACGCTTAAAGCGATCAAAATGGAATACATCAAACGCTGTTTATTGGTCATTGCGGACTTCCTGAATTCTTCATGGACGTCATTCGTTGCCAAATGCGCGCCCATATTACGCCCATGCGCGCCGCGTTACATCGCCCAGCCACTTCCCTTGACGGATGTCACAGCACATCCAGACAACGAACCGTAGCCTGCACATGGTTTAATGGCGGTCTATTCAAGGTCGATCAGCTGACCTTTCGCTAGATGCCAAGGAGTTCACCATGCCCCATGAAGGCAGCCTGTTACAGGCCGCAGTCGTGTTTTTGCTCGCCGCGGTTTTGACCGTTCCACTGGCCAAACGGCTGCAACTGGGCGCAGTGCTCGGCTACCTGTTCGCCGGCGTCATCATAGGCCCGTCGGTGCTGGGGTTGATCGGCAACCCGGAAAGCGTCAGCCATATTTCCGAGCTCGGCGTGGTGCTGCTGCTGTTCATCATTGGCCTTGAGCTTTCGCCAAAACGTTTATGGGTGATGCGCAAGTCGGTCTTCGGCGTGGGCCTGGCCCAAGTGTTGCTGACTGGCCTGGTGATTGGCGGCGTCTCGTTGCTGGCGTTCGACCAGCCGCTGAATACCGCTGTGGTGCTGGGGCTTGGCCTGGCGCTATCGTCCACCGCATTCGGCCTGCAAAGCCTGGCTGAACGCAAGGAGCTGAATCTGCCCCATGGCCGACTGGCCTTCGCCATCCTGCTGTTTCAGGACATTGCCGCGATTCCCTTGATCGCCATGGTGCCCTTCCTCGCGGGCTCCGATCACAACCTCAGCGCCAGCGAAGGCCTGAATCACGGCCTGCGCGTGTTGGGCAGTATCGCGATTGTCGTGGTTGGCGGCCGCTATCTGCTGCGCCCGGTGTTTCGCATTGTCGCCAAGACCAAAATCCAGGAAGTGTCCACGGCGACCGCCTTGCTGGTGGTGATCGGCACCGCCTGGCTGATGGATCAGGTCGGGGTGTCCATGGCCTTGGGCGCGTTCCTCGCCGGGCTGCTGCTCGCCGACTCGGAATACCGTCACGAACTTGAATCCCAGATCGAGCCCTTCAAAGGTTTGCTGCTGGGGCTGTTTTTCATGAGCGTTGGCATGGGCGCCAACCTCAGCCTGTTGCTCAGCGAGCCTGCCATTGTCCTGGGGCTGACGCTGTTGCTGGTATGCATCAAGCTGCCGCTGCTGTTTCTGGTCGGCCGCCTGGCGGGTGGTCTGGGCAGACAAAGCGCCTTGCGCCTGGGCATTGTGCTTGCTGCTGGCGGTGAGTTCGCTTTCGTCGTGTTCAAGATCGGCAGCGATCAAGGCCTGTTCGATGCGCGGCTGTACGACATTCTGGTGCTGACCATCACCTTGTCCATGGCCATGACACCCTTGTTGCTGCTGGCCATTGCTCGCTGGCTCAAGCCGAAAAAAGTGGTTATCGAAGTTCCGGACGAATACAAGGACATCAATACCGACTCGCCTCGGGTGGTGATCGCCGGCATGGGCCGCATGGGCCAGATCGTGGCGCGTATCCTGCGCGCGCAGAACGTCCCGTTCGTGGCGCTGGATACCGCCGTGGAATCCATCGAATTCTCCCGCAGCTTCGGCAACGTGCCGGTGTTTTATGGCGACCCGCTGCGTCCTGAAATCCTGCGTGCCGCCAAGGTCGATCAGGCGGAATTTTTCGTCATTGCCACCGACGATCCGGACACCAACATCAAGACCGCCGAACTGGTGCGCAAGCTGTATCCGAATATGAAAATCATCGCCAGGGCGCGTAACCGCCAGCATGTGCATCGGCTTATCGATGTGGGCGCCCAGGCCGTTCGGGAAACCTTCTATTCAAGCCTGGAAATGAGCCGCCAGACCTTGCTCGGACTGGGCTTGAGCCAGGCCCAGGCCGACGCGCGCATCAATCGCTTCAAGCGCCATGACGAACAGGTGCTCGCCGCGCAGCATCTGGTGTATGACGATGCAGCCAAAGTGCTGCAAACGGCGCGGGAAGCGCGCAAGGAACTGGAACAATTGTTTGATGCGGATCGACGCGAGGAAGAGTTGGTCAAGGATTGATACCCTACCGCGTTGCGTAGCGTTCGGTAGGACCGGACTTGTCCGGGAAGGCGTCGGCGCAGACACCGGATTGGATCAGGCGAATGATGTCGGCCAATCCGCCGCCTTCGGGGACAAGTCCCCTCCTACCGGTTGGCGCAGATCAGGTAGGACCGGATTTGTCCGGGAAGGCGTCGGGGTTACCAAGGAATATCTTCCGCGCTTGCGCCGGCCTCTTCGGGGACAAGTCCCCTCCTACCGGTTGGCGCAGATCAGGTAGGACCGGACTTGTCCGGGAAGGCGTCGGGGTTGCCAAGGACTATCTTGCGCGCTATCTCAGCCCAAGACTTCACTCAATGGAATGAAATTGACCCACTCGCCTTCGCCAAAGGTGCGCTCTTCCAGGACTTCGATCAGCCCATCGGCCCAGGCGGCGCTGCGCAACACCCCTGAACTCTGGTTGCGATAAAACACCGCCCGGCCTTGCTCAAGACGGCCGCGCAGGTATTCGCGACGGTGACCCGGCCGGGTCCAGGCGAATCCCGCAGGCACGGGGAATTGCAACGGCGTGACATCTTGTACACCCTGGCGCCGCAGCAGGTAAGGCCGCGCCAACAGGGCGAAGGTGACCAGGGTCGAAGCGGGGTTGCCCGGCAGACCGATCACCGGCACACCCCGAAAATGGCCGAATGTCAGCGGTTTGCCGGGTTTGATCGCCAGCTTCCAGAGGGATAATTCGCCCTCCTCGCGCAACGCATGACCGAGAAAATCAGCCTCGCCCACCGAAACGCCACCGGTGGAGAGAATCAGGTCCACATCATTGAGCGCGCCCAGGGCCGTGCGGGTTTTTTCCAGGTCATCCGGAAGAATCCCGGCATCAATGACTTCGCACTCCAGACGTTTGAGCCAGCTGCACAACAGCACGCGATTGCTGTTGTAGATCTGCCCCGGCCCCAGTGGCTGGCCCGGTTCGATCAACTCGTCGCCGGTGGACAACACAGCCACGCGCACCCGACGGATCACATCGACTTCGCCCAAGCCGAGCGAAGCCGTCAGCCCAAGCTCAATAGGGCCAAGACGGGTTCCGGCGGCGAGCACCTTATCGCCCACCCGGGTTTCCTGGCCTTGGGGGCGAATGTTCTGCCCGTCGAGCAACGGTTCAATAAACGAAACCCGCTCATCGGCCTGCACCACTGCGTTTTCCTGCATCTCGACACAATCGGCGCCTTGCGGAACCGGAGCGCCAGTGAAGATCCGCGCACAAGTGCCGGGCGTCAGAGGTTCAGGGGCCTGGCCGGCGAAAATCCGTTGACTGACCTGCAGCGGTTCCCCGCGCCAATCAGCGAGACGCAGCGCGTACCCGTCCATGGCGCTGTTGGGCCATGGCGGCAGATCCAGCGTCGAAATCAGATCCTCCGCCAGCACACGACCCTGCGCGCTGGTCACCGGCACCCGTTCACGTTCAGTAATGGGCGTGGCCGCAGCCATTTCCAGCAGACGCGCAAGCGCGTCTTCGACCGGCATCAAAGGCTTGCTCATGGACGGCTACCCACGCGTAGCGCAGGGCTCGGCCTGCTTGAGGTGCGGCACGAAGTTGCACGGGCGAAAACGCGAATCCAGCTGCTGGGCGAGAATCCCGTCCCAACCGGTGCGCACCGCATTGGTCGAGCCCGGCAGACAGCACACCAACGTGCCATTGGCCAGGCCTGCGAGGGCGCGGGACTGGATCGTCGAAGTGCCGATATCGGGCACGGAAATCTGCCGGAACAGCTCGCCGAAACCGTCGACTTGCTTGTCCAGCAGGCAACCCACGGCTTCTGGTGTGCTGTCGCGACCGGTGAAACCGGTGCCGCCAGTGATCAGTACGACCTGCACCTCGTCATCGGCGATCCAGGTCGCCACCTGGGCGCGGATCTTGTACAGGTCATCCTTGAGCAGGACACGCTCGATCAGGTTGTGACCGGCCTCGGTAAGGCGGTCGACAAACATCTGGCCGGAGGTATCGGTCTCCCGGGAGCGGGTGTCGCTGACGGTCAGCACAGCGATGTTCAAGGGCACGAAAGGTGTGTCAGCCTTGGCTTTCATAGGCTCAATCCAGTTGTCTAGGAAACAGCCCGGTGTTATATCACAGCACTCCTTTTCACTGCCTCGGTTAAGTCTGCCATGTCCGGTTCCGCTCCTCTCCCGCCCTGCTCGATCCTGCTGCTGGCCGGCGGCCAGGGCCAGCGCATGGGCGGCCGCGATAAAGGCCTGGTCGAATGGCGCGGCGAACCACTGATCCAGCATCTTCATCGCCTGACCCGGCCCCTGACCGATGATCTGATCATTTCCTGCAATCGCAACATCGAACAGTACGCCCGCTATGCCGATCAATTAGTGCAAGACAATAACGCTGATTTCAACGGACCACTGGCGGGTATTCGTGCAGCGCTGGCCGTGGCCCGGCATGACGTTCTGCTGGTGCTGCCCTGCGATGTGCCACTGATTGATGGCGAGTTGTTGCGAACGCTGCGTGAGATGGCGTTTGCGCACCCTGATCAACCGGTAATGATTCGTGAAGGTGAACACTGGCAACCGTTGCTGTGTATGATTCCCACCCGTCATGCCGCCGCTTTCGAAGCGGCCTGGCAGGCGGGTGAACGAAGCCCCCGCCGGACCATGGAGCAGTTTCAGCCGGTTGCTGTGCAGTGCGCGGCCGGCGACCCCCGTCTGGCGAACTTCAACACCCCGGATCTGTTGACGCGGATCAGCGTTTAACGTTCTGCAGCCCGCAAGGGTTACTATTCATGGAACTTGCTGGCGGTACATACGTCTGAACGTCAGTTAACTAAAAGAATCCTCTGGAGACACAGTAATGAAACAACGGACCCTTCCCGCTGCCTTTCTGCTCGCATTGAGCCTCGCCTCCCTCGCTGGCTGCGCATCGCCCACTGTGATCACCTTGACTGACGGCCGTGAAATCCAGGCTGTCGATACCCCTAAATACGATGAAGAGTCGGGTTTCTACGAATTCAAGCAACTCGATGGCAAAGAAACCCGCGTCAACAAGGATCAGGTGCGTACCGTCAAAGACCTTTGATGGTGATGTGATCCAGTTGCTGAAAAACCCGCTGTTGCGGGTTTTTTTGCGTCTGGAGTATGGCTACCAGTCCAGCTTGATCTGACTTTCGAACGCCCGCGGCTCACCGCTCAGTGGATCGATGAAATGCAGGCCCTGCGCCAGAAGTTTCAGCGGTCGGGCGTAATCGTCCACGGCATCCTTGATGACCTCGGGATAAAACGGATCGTTGCAGATCCCGGCACCCAGCGCCGCCATGTGCACCCGCAACTGATGCTTCTTGCCGGTCACCGGATAAAGCCCATAGCGCCACAGATCGCCATTTTTCTCGCAGACTTCAATCCGGGTTTCGGTATTGCTGACGCCCGGACCTTCCTGCATGCGGAAGAACGGTTCGCCCTCGATGAGTCGGGTTTTGTGCAGCAAAGGAAAATCCACGCCCGGCAAGGCCGCAGCGATAGCTTCGTAGCGTTTGTCGATCTTGCGGGTGGGAAACAGCGACTGATAAGCCGAGCGCGTCTGTTTGTTGGCGGAAAACAGCACCAGCCCTGCGGTGTGCCGATCAATCCGATGCAGCGGCACCAGATCCGGATTGTCCAGACGCCGGATCAGGCGGCGCAACAGCGTTTGCTCGACATATTCCCCGGCTGGCGTCACCGGTAAAAAATGCGGTTTGTCCGCCACCACCAGATGCGCGTCGGCGTACAGAATCGCCTCCACAACCGGGATCGGCGTTTCGTTGGGCACTTCGCGAAAATAGTGAATCCGCAAGCCTTCCCGGTACGCCAGAGCGGGTGTAATCGGCGCGCCCTGAGCATCCAGCACCCGGTCCCGCGCCATGCGATCCAGCCATTGCTCACGACTGATGGCCTTGAAGTGTGCGCACAGACAGTCCAACACCGTCGCCCATGGGCCCGCAGGTAAATAAAGCGTGCTGGCCTGACTGTCTGCGGCAGAAAAAACGGGATCGGACATGCGCGGGCTCTTGGTTGACTGGCGCGGCATTATCGCTCAAGCCCGTCTCAGAACCCAGCGTGGCGACGCGTGGATCAGATCACCCCGCAAGCCATGCGCTCGCCCCCGCCACCCAAAGGCTTGGGGACATCCGCATGGTTATCGGCACCGGCATGGATCATCAGCGCGTGATCCTTGACCTGGGAAAGCTTCTTCAAGCGCGGCGCCAGCACCGGATAGGTCGCCATGCCGTCTGCGCTCACATAGATTGCCGGAAGATCGCCCAGATGCCCTTCGGCGTAAGGTCCAAGGTGCTTGCCGGTCTTGCCTGGATCGAAATGGCCGCCCGCTGCCTCGGCGGCCACCTTGACCCCGTCCTTCATGGCCGCTTCACAACTGGCGTTGGCATGCACATGAAAGCCATGCACGCCGGCGGGCAGTGATTTCAGGTTGGGCGTGAATAACAGGCCGTAGGGTGTTTCGCTGATGATGACCTCGCCGATCGGCTGAGGCGCATCGGTCGCGCTGACCAGGTTCATGGGCACCGAGCGGGTTTCGGCGAATGCACTGTTAAGGGATACAGCGCCAACCAAGCCAAGCCATAGATAAGATTTCATCAGTTCTCCAGGTCGTTCGAGACGTGTGGATGGCAGGAAAAACGCCGAGCGTTTCACTGCCAAGATGAAAGGTGTACTGCGTTTTATCCTGCTCTCTCACCCGTCAAAGGTTCTCGAAGCCTAGGGAACCTGACCCGTCAGGTCAAAGTCTGGCCGTCTGATTTAATCTCTTGCAACACTAAAGCAAGCCAACAATCCCTTGTAGGACCGCTTTAGCCGGGAGAGCGCCCTCCCGGCTAAAGCGGTCCTACAAGAGCATTCTGCCCTTTGAGCGCTCACTTGCGTAAAAACGTCACGATCTGCTCGGCATCGAACGGCCAGTCCAGCTCCGCGCCAGTATCGACGCGCCGCAGGACAGGAATGCGCAGAGCGTAATCATCAAACAGTCTTTCGTGCTCGCTGATGTCCACCAACTCAACCAGCAAACCATGCTCGACCAGCGGCAACAACTCGGCTTCAGCGACTTCGCATAAATGGCAACCCAAGGTACCGAATAGCTGGCATTCCGGAGGCATGGCAAGGCCCTCAAGCAAGAAAACGGACGGTTATTCTAGGCTCGCTGGACTTCAGGCGTCGAGCCACGCGAGTCACCCTCAAACGGCTTACAACGGTGCGGCCGGGGTACGCCAGTCCGGCGCCCGGAACGCCGCGTCGGCGCCGGACATTTTCATTGAAATACGATCCAGCAGGGACTCGGCGGTGTACTTGGTCGTGGTCGAACTGAAGGCAATCAACAGCAATCCTGCCACCAGCGCTGAGGACGGGATTCTACCCGGACGGATATTTTCCAGCCCGAGCAGAAACACCAAGGCCGCGAGTGAGCCCACCAGGGCGCCGGCAATCGCTTCGGGCAATGGATGGATGAAAGGCGCCACGCAAAAAATGCTGAACGCCCAACCCAGGATCAACCCCAGCGCCGCGGCCGGCCAGCGCAGCGCCAGGTGCAGCTGCCGAGCCAACAGACTCAAGCCGACGATGAGCACCAGGCAAGTATTCATCGCGTGGCCGCTGAATACGTAAATACCCAGACTTTCGATGGCCACACCCCAGCCCTTGAACAGGATCTTGCTGGTAATCACGATTGAATACGCCACCACCACCGTTGCTATCCACAACATCGCCGAGCGGTGCGAACGGGTCGTCCATAACCACGCGGTAATCACCAGTACGGCAGGCAGCATGACGGTGATGCCGCCGTAGGGCGTGAGGGTATGGAGATTCATCGTGAAATAGTCCCCGCAGTGGCGTGCCTGGACGCCTATAAGAGCAGAACGCCTTGCTTTTCTGCCAGCAGATTTTTAACCGTCATGACTCAACCCGCTGCCGACGATTGACGCTCAGTCCTGACTCACCGCACCGATCTTGTGAATCGACAGGTCGGCGCCGTAATACTCTTGTTCCTGGCTCAGGCGCAGACCAATGATCAGCTTGATTGCGCCGTAAACAGCAAAGCCGCCGAGCAACGCCACCAGCACACCGAGCCCGCTGCCGATAACCTGGCTGATCAAGCTCACGCCACCCAGCCCGCCGAGCGCTGTCTGGCCGAAGATGCCACAGGCGATACCGCCCCAGACACCGCACAGGCCATGTAACGGCCACACGCCCAACACGTCGTCGATTTTCCAGCGCACTTGCGCGGCGGTGAAACACCAGACGAACAAAGCGCCAGCGACGATGCCGGTGAGCAATGCGCCGATGGGATGCATCAGGTCCGAACCGGCGCAGATTGCCACCAACCCGGCCAAAGGGCCGTTATGCAAAAAGCCTGGGTCGTTGCGCCCGACAATCAATGCCGCGACCGTCCCGCCAACCATGGCCATCAATGAATTGACCGCCACCAGCCCGCTGACGCCTTGCAAGGTCTGGGCGCTCATGACGTTGAAGCCGAACCAGCCGACAATCAGAATCCACGATCCAAGCGCCAGAAACGGAATGCTCGAAGGTGGATAAGCCACCAGACGCCCTTCCCGATAACGCCCGTTGCGCGGTCCGAGCAGCAACACCGCCGCCAACGCCAACCAGCCGCCCATGGCATGAACCACGACAGAACCGGCGAAATCGTGGAAACTCGCGCCAAAGGACGAGGCCAGCCAACGTTGCAGGCCGAAATTGCCATTCCAGACTATGCCTTCAAAGAACGGATAGATGAACGCAACGATCAACACCGTGGCGCACAACTGCGGCGCAAACCGCGCACGCTCGGCGATGCCTCCGGAAATGATCGCCGGAATGGCCGCCGCGAACGTCAACAGAAAGAAGAATTTCACCAGCACGTAGCCGTGATCGGCACTGAGCACCGCCGCAGGCTGCAGAAAGCTGACGCCGTAGGAGATCCAGTAGCCTATAAAGAAATAGGCAAGGGTCGAGACGGCAAAGTCACTGAGGATTTTCGCCAGCGCGTTGACCTGGTTTTTCTGGCGGACGGTGCCCACTTCGAGGAACGCAAAGCCGGCATGCATGGCCAGAACCATGACCGCACCGAGCAGCAGAAACAGGGTATTGGAACTGTGAACCAATGTATCAACGGCGCTTTGTAAGTTATCCATCAAGGCAGGCCTGCAAGCCGGAAAGGCACCAAAACAGCGCGATACAGCAGATGGCGCACCGAAGTGGTTCAGCTGCGCACTATCGCCACAAGCCTCGCGACCCGCTTTGGCGCGTCAACGATATGCCTGACGCGCGGTTCAGGATTTTCCAGGGAGTTTTTAGAAAGAAAATACCGATTTCAGCCAGTTCCGCAGCCCTTGTGCTCTTAGTCGGCGCAATGATGCGGATGGCGCACCAGCAAGAAGCAAAAGCTGTACCAATCGCCGCATGCGGATCACGCTGCAATTGAAATGAACCTTCCGCAATTCGTCGGACTCGAAACATCCATACGCCACTGAACGGAGAACACTATGTCCCGCCAAACAGCACAGAATGCCCAGGAAATTTTGATGAACGACTTTCAAATCCTGGTCGCAGACACGGAAAAGCTGCTCAGCCATACCGCCTCACTGGCAGGCGAACAGGCAGACGAGTTGCGTGGGCAGATTCAGGAAAGCTTGTCGCGGGCTCGCGAGACTCTGAAAATTACTGAAGAGTCGCTGCGCGAGCGCGGCCAGGCTGCGGTAGTGGCTACCGAAGATTATGTCCAGACCAATCCATGGCAATCGGTCGGCATCGCTGCCGGCGTTGGTTTCCTGATCGGCCTGCTGGCTACAAGGCGCTAACGGCTATGGCTTTGGGAACGGAATCCGGTCCTGAACAGGACCAAACCTCATCGCCACGGCGATTGGGCGCGGCTTTCCTGGGTCTGCTGCACAGCCACGTCGAGCTGTTTGGCATAGAACTGCAGGAACAGAAAGCTCGCACCTTGAGCCTCCTTTTGTTCGCGGGCCTTGCTCTGGTTTTCGCGCTGCTGCTGTTGACCGGGCTTTCGGCTTTATTGCTGATCGTGCTGTGGGACAGCTATCGGCTGGCCGGCATCATCGGTCTGTGCGTGTTCTACACCCTGGCCGCGCTGTTTTGTGCGATGCGTTTAAAAGCCGCCATATTCGACGAGTCCTCGCCATTCAACGCGACCCTCGAAGAACTGGCCAATGACCGTGAGCGACTGATGCCATGAGCGTGCCCGAATCTCATCAAAAGCATACTCGCCGTGAACTGCAAAAAGCCCTGATCCGCCTGCGCATGGAAATGCACCGCCAGGAAATCCGCCAGGAATCGAGCCAACTGCTGCAGCCGCTGCGCCGCGTGCGTGGCATGACGCAGAACTGGCAAGGCACTCTGGGCATTAAACATGCGCCGCTCTGGGGTATGGGTGTTGTAACACTGCTGGGTTTTCTCAGTGGTAAAGGCGCCAAAAGCGGTCGCAGCGGTGGCTTCAGTCGGATTGTGAAGCTGGGCGTCAGCCTGCTCCCCGTCATCCGTCTCGCTCTGCAAGGCCCACCACGCAAACACTGATGGCATATTGACGCAAGGCTGCACCCGTTTGGCTGCATTCTTGCAACAGTCTGCAACAGCTACTGAAGCGTCCATTCACGGCTCTGCCCTGGATGGACGCTTTTTGTTTGACCGACAAAAAAATTTCCAGCATTGAACTCTACTAAGGAGGCCATGTGATCGATGGGCAACCACTTGCCAGCTTTCAGCCGTTCATCGATACCGCTACTGGCCGTATTGCTGGTGTTGAAGCCTTGGGCCGTTTGCGTCAAAGCGATAATCGACTGACGTCAGTTGGCCCGTTGTTCGCCGATCCGAGGATGCCCGGCACCGAGTTGCGGCGCCTGGACCGAATCATCCGCGACAATGCACTAAGCCGGCTCCATGAGGCCCCGGATGACTGGTTCCTGAGCCTGAACATTTCCCCACGATGGATCAGCCGCCTGAGACCCGATCAGGCGTTGCCCAGCCTCAAACAGTTGAAAAAGCACGGTATCGCGCCAGACAGAATCGTGTTCGAGATCACCGAACTGGGTGGCAACAGTCAACGCCTTGCGGAGGTCGTCAGCCGTTACCGTGAAGCGGGAGCAAGGATCGCCATTGATGATTTCGGTGCCGGTTATTCGCAACTGGATCGCGTGCTGGCCTTGCAACCGGACATCCTCAAGCTCGACATGCGCCTGTTCCAGGCTGCCGCGCGCGGCGGGCCGAGCAGTGATGTGGTCAAGGCACTGGCGCAAATGGCCGAGAAAACCGGTTGCTGGATCATCGCCGAAGGCGTTGAAACCGAGGCTGAACTGCATTTTGCGCTGGAGTGCGGCTCGCGCTATGTGCAAGGGTTCCTGTTCGCCCAGGGCGAGCATGATTTCTTCCGGGCCGATGCATTTGTCGCGCAATTCGCCGAATTACGGGATCGTTATGTGCTGCGCAAGGTGGCCGAACGCGCCAGGCTGATGAGCCTGCGTCAGCAACTGACCACCTTGATGTCGATCCTGCAGCGCTGGGACGAAAACCAGAGCCCCGTCAGCGATCTGCCAAAACTGCTCGACTACCCCTGGCTGCTGCGTTTCTATCAATGTGACCGCCACGGCACGCAACTCACGCCAAACCTCGAATGGCGCAACGGCGCCTGGCACTCGGACGCTAAATATCTGGGGCATAACTGGTCATGGCGCCCGTATTTCTACCACTTGCTGGCTGAAGGATG
Source organism: Pseudomonas sp. CFII64 (assembly GCF_000416235.1). GTDB lineage: Bacteria > Pseudomonadota > Gammaproteobacteria > Pseudomonadales > Pseudomonadaceae > Aquipseudomonas. Next base: position 69,941 of record NZ_ATLO01000011.1, read on the forward strand.
GCATGAGCGACGCCTGAGCCTGTCGAACACTTACCGCGACGCTACCAGCAATCAGTATTGCCTGACTGCAGGTCAGTTCTTCGACAATGGTCAACGCTTGCTGCTCATTGATGTGGATGCCGCAGGAATGTAGACCGATACCCACCTGCCGCTTGCTGTCAGCGTCGTGAAACGGGAAGCTAGGCGCACTTAATCTATGGAGTGCGAGCCTTGGACTGGCAAACCCTGCTCAACCGCGAACGTCTTGGCAAACCGCTGCACAGCCCCGAAGAATTGGGGCGCAGTCCTTTTCACAAGGATCACGACCGGATCATCTTCTCCGGGGCGTTTCGCCGCCTCGGGCGCAAGACCCAGGTGCATCCCGTATCGAGCAACGACCATATCCATACCCGCCTGACCCATTCGCTGGAAGTCAGCTGCGTCGGTCGCTCGCTGGGCATGCGTGTCGGTGAAACCTTGCGCAGCGCCCTGCCCGACTGGTGCGACCCGGGTGATCTGGGCATGGTCATCCAGTCGGCCTGCCTGGCCCACGATATCGGCAACCCGCCGTTTGGCCATTCTGGCGAAGATGCGATCCGCAACTGGTTCAATCAGGCAGCCGGGCGCGGCTGGCTGGATGCAATGAGCGCAGTCGAGCGCGATGACTTCCTTAATTTCGAGGGCAATGCCCAGGGTTTTCGGGTTCTGACCCAGCTGGAATATCACCAGTTCGATGGTGGCACGCGCCTGACCTACGCCACGCTGGGCACGTACCTGAAATACCCCTGGACCGCGCGACATGCCGACTCCCTGGGTTACAAAAAACACAAGTTCGGCTGCTACCAGAGCGAGCTGCCGATTCTGGAACAGATCGCCCACAAACTGGGCTTGCCGCAACTTGAGGAACAACGCTGGGCACGCCATCCGCTGGTGTACCTGATGGAAGCCGCCGATGACATCTGCTATGCCTTGATCGATCTGGAGGACGGGCTGGAGATGGATCTGCTGGACTATGCCGAAGTCGAGGGCTTGCTGTTGAGCCTGGTGGGCGATGATTTGCCGGACACCTATCGTCAGCTCGGCCCGGACGACTCGCGAAGACGCAAACTGGCCATTCTGCGCGGCAAGGCCATCGAACACCTGACCAACGCTGCGGCGCGGGCGTTCGTCGAGCAGCAGGACGCATTGCTGGCCGGCACGCTCAGTGGCGATCTGGTCGAACACATGCATGGCCCGGCAAAGCGCTGCGTGCTGGATGCCAAGGACATGGCGCGCAAGAAAATCTTCCAGGACAAGCGCAAGACCCTGCACGAGATCGGCGCCTACACCACGCTTGAGATTCTCCTCAACGCATTTTGCGGCGCGGCAGTGGAACAGTTCGGCGGACGCACGCCGTCGTTCAAGCATCGACGCATTCTCGATCTGATGGGCAACAGCGCACCCGATCCACATGCGCCACTGCATGCATCATTCCTGCGCATGATCGACTTCATTGCCGGGATGACCGACAGCTATGCCAGTGAAATGGCCAGGGAGATGACCGGGCGTTCGAGCCCCATGTAAGACGCCGAGGGATGCCATCCCACGCGTTGCCAAACGGCGGGATGGCATCTCCTCGGATCATTTCAGCACCAGCACGCGCAGGATGCGCATCAAAACTTCAGAATTGTCCTACACACATACCGGAAAGACCCTATCGCTTGGGTGCTGGCACTAACCAATAATCCCGCCACTTTGATTGCCACTACTGGCACATCTCCCATTGGTCCAATAGCCACCGCCGATGCCGTTCGAAGGCTGCCGGTCCGCCTCGATTCGCACCCGCGTTGCGCCAGCACGCTGCCGGAAGCTCCTCCCATGTTTAAACACAACTTGCGCATCCTGCTGGTGGAGGATCATCCGTTTCAACTGATCGCCACGCAGATACTGCTCAACAATCAAGGGTATTTCCTGCTTACCCCCGTCCTGACAGCTACCGAGGCACTGGAAGCCATGATGCGCACTCCCAAACCCTACGACCTGCTGCTCTGCGACCAGGGTCTGCCGGATTTCCAGGGCCTGGACCTGATTGAACGGGCCCACGAACGGGGCTTCGTCCGCCGCGCCATACTCCTCAGCGGACTGGGCAACAGCCAGTTGCACGCGCTTGAACAGATGGCAGTCGAACGCGGCCTTCCGTTGTTGGGCTGCCTGAGCAAACCCCTGCACGGCCCCGATCTGTGCCGCATGCTCGATGCCGACCTCCCCGACGCATGATTGAGCCACACGCCGAAAGCGACAGCAGATAAGAGATACAGTAGATGGCCAGGCAATCTTCCGGTAAATGCTGTAGTTAAACAGCTTTTAGTTTGCAGGAAATTTCCTAACCGAAATAAACAAGGCATTTTTTAATAACCGAATTAGCACGACAGGTTGTTGATAATTTAAACACTAACGCCACGAAAAATGGGCGCTGACGTACTCCAATACTTTAATTGTTGTAGGACATTTCCTATATATACCCTGCAGCGCAGTCTGTTCATGGGCCTGCTTGAACATCTGAGCTAAGGTGCGCGCTTTCTTCGCAGCTTGTATGGATTGAATCATGAACTCAGTTTTTATCATCGACGATCACCCGGTTATTCGCCTTGCCGTTCGAATGCTCCTGGAAAACGAAAATTATCAAGTGGTGGGTGAAACCGATAACGGTGTGGATGCCATGCAGATGGTCCGCGAATGCATGCCGGACCTGATCATCCTCGACATCAGCATCCCCAAGCTCGATGGCCTGGAAGTGCTGGCCCGGTTCAATGCGATGGGTCTGCATTCGAAAATTCTGGTCCTGACTTCGCAGACCCCCAGCCTCTTCGCCATCCGGTGCATGCAATCGGGTGCAGCAGGCTATGTCTGCAAACAGGAAGACCTCAGCGAACTCCTCAGCTCAGTGAAAGCCGTATTATCCGGCTACAATTACTTTCCGAGTCAGGCGCTCACCAAAGCCACCGGCGAAAACGGCCAACCCAGCGAAATCGAACTGTTCAAGTTGGTGAATGATCGCGAATTGATGGTATTGCAGCTGTTCGCTCAGGGCCGTACCAATAAAGAAATCGCCAAAGGAATGTTTCTCAGTAATAAGACCGTGAGCACTTACAAAACACGCCTGATGCAAAAGCTCAGGGTTAAAACCTTGGTAGAACTTATCGAGATGGCAAAACGCAACGAGCTCGTGTGAGGGACCGGATGTCCACGCGCATTAAACATTGTTTGATATGGGTCGCCTGTGTCTGCGTCAGCTGGAGCGCCCAGGCGATTCCGGCTGACGGTGAATCCTACCGCCTGCTGAGTCGCTCCAGTCCCGGACACATGGATGTCAATCTGGACAAGGCTCAGTGGCAGTGGGTACACGAAAAGCGAGAGCTGATCCTCGGTACTTCTGCCCCTGACTACCCACCCTTCGACCTGACCCAATCAGGTCGAGAGTACGAAGGGTTCACCGCCGACTACGCCGGAATCATCTCTGTGGCACTGGACCTGCCCGTCAAGGTTCAGCGCTTTGATTCCAGGGATTCGGCCATCACCGCCCTCAAGGAAGGCAAAATCGATCTGCTCGGCAGCGCAAACGGTTTTGAAGCAACAGATGGCAGTCTCAAGCTGTCGACACCTTATGCAGTGGATCAACCGGTTCTGGTGACGCGCGTCGGCGAGAAGCGCGCGCTGAACCAGGGCCTGGAGGGCATGCGCCTGAGCATGGTCTATCACTACCTGCCGGAATCCAGTGTGAAGGCGCTCTACCCGGGGGCGACCCTGAAAACCTATCCCTCCTTCCAGAGCGCCATCAACGCCGTGGCTTTCAATCAGGCCGACGTGTTTCTTGGCGACACCATTTCCACCCAGTACCTGATCAACAAGGGCTATCTGAATAACGTGCAGATGGCCAACTTCGGCAAGCATGAGGCCAATGGTTTCAGTTTTGCAGTACGCAACGACGGTACGCCCTTGCTGCACATCCTCAATCAAACCCTCAAGTCCATCAGCGTCGATGAGCGCATCGCGATCTCCCGACGCTGGGGGGCTGACGATCTGATGCTGACCGATCAGAAACTGCAACTGACCCAGCGTGAGGAACGCTGGATCGCACAACACCCTACGGTGCGCGTGATTATCAATGAATCCTATGCCCCGCTGACGTTCTTCGATGCCAATGGCAATTTCCGCGGCATCACCGCCGACCTGCTGGAACTGGTACGCCTGCGCACCGGACTTCGCTTCGAAGTCAGCCGTTCCCAAAGCCTGTCCGACATGCTGAACCGGGTCAGCCAGGGTCAGGCCGACATGATCGGAGCGCTGATCCCCAGTGAGGAGCGCGAAGACCAGCTGAGTTTCAGTCGTCCTTACGTCGACAACTCATTCGTGCTGGTGACGCGCAAATGGCCGGACAACCCACCCCGACTTGAGCAACTCAACGGCAAACGAGTGGCGATCAACGTGGGCAGCCCACTCACGGCTTACCTGCGGGACAACTTCCCGGAGATCGTCCCCATTGAAGTGGACAACCCTTCCCAGGCGCTGGACATGCTGGCCCAAGGGCGAGTCGAAGGCGCGATCACCTCATTGCTGATCGCCAATTATTTTCTTTCTTCAGGTGTATTCGAGGACCGCCTGCAAATGACGGCGACTGTTGGCAACGAGCCGGCACTGATCTCCATGGCCACCTCGCGCAAGGCCACTGAACTGAGCGCCATTCTCGACAAGGCGCTGTCGAGCATCGCCCCGCAGGATCTGGCAGTCATCAACAACCGCTGGCGCTCGTACACCCCGGCCGGAGGCAATTGGCACGACTATCAGCGCCAGATCTATCAGATCCTCATTGGGGCCGGTCTGCTGTTGCTCGGTTCACTGGCCTGGAATGCCTACACATGATCATGCGGCGCCAGATCAAACAGCGCGAACGGGCCGAGCGTGCACTGAGCGATCAATTCGAGTTCATGAGCGCCCTGGTCAACGGCACTCCGCATCCTATCTATGTGCGTGATCGCGAAGGGCTGCTGCGCATGTGCAACGACAGCTATCTGGAAGCATTCTCGGCGCGGCGCGAAGACATCCTCAACAAAACCGTCACCGAAGGCATTCTCAGTGATATCGACGAAGCCCACGAATATGCCGCCGACTACAAACGGGTGATGGCCAGCAGCACTCCGCTGATCCTCGACCGCACGCTGCATATCGGTGATCGACATCTGACGATCTATCACTGGATCCTGCCGTTCCGGGATTCGGTGGGTGAGGTGCAGGGCGTCATCGGTGGCTGGATCGACATCAGCGAGCGCCGCCAGCTGATCGAGGAACTTCGCACGGCCAAGGATCAGGCCGATGACGCCAATCGCGCCAAGAGCACCTTTCTGGCGACCATGAGCCATGAAATACGCACCCCGATGAACGCGGTAATCGGCATGCTCGAACTGGCCCTGCGCCGCGCTGACCAGGGTCAGCTGGATCGGCCGGCCATTGAGGTTGCCTACGGCTCGGCCAAGGATCTGCTGGAGCTTATCGGTGACATCCTGGATATCGCGCGCATCGAGTCTGGACGCTTGACCCTGAGTCCGGAGCGGGCAAATCTGCGCCAGCTGGTCGAGTCGGTATTTCGTGTCTTCGACGGTCTGGCCCGGCAAAAAAGCCTCGGCCTGTTGCTCGACCTGGACCCCGGCATCAACACGGATGTGCTGATCGATCCGCTGCGTTTCAAACAAATTCTGTCCAATCTCGTCAGCAACGCGATCAAGTTCACCGAGCAGGGTCAGGTGAAAATCAGCCTGCAGACCGATACCAGCCCGGACCCACAACAGCTGCGGCTGCACGTGCTGATCCAGGACAGCGGCATCGGCATCAGCGCAGAAGATCAGCAGCGGCTGTTCGAGCCTTTCGCCCAGGCCGAGAACACCGGTCAGCAGGCACGGACCGGCGCCGGACTAGGGCTGGTGATCTGCCGTCACCTGTGCGAAATGATGGGCGGCACCTTGACCCTCAGCAGTGAGCCCGGCGACGGCACACAGATCCACATGACCTTTGATCTGACGACCCTGGAGCCGCTGGAAATCGCCGCGCCGACCAAGGAAGCCCCACCACGGGAAACGGCTGCGCTGGACATTCTCATCGTCGACGATCATCCCGCCAATTGCATGCTGCTGTGTCAGCAGCTCGAATTTCTCGGTCATCACTGCTCGACTGCCGAACACGGTGCCCAAGGGCTTGAGCTCTGGTTGCCAGGACAGTTCGACCTGGTAATCGCTGACTGCAACATGCCGGTGATGAATGGCTACGACCTGACTCGCGCGATCCGTAACCACGAGCAGGACAAGGGGCGCCCGCGCTGCACGATATGGGGTTTCACCGCCAATGCTCAGCCGGAAGAGAAGCAGCGCTGTCGGGATGCGGGCATGGACGACTGCCTGTTCAAGCCCATCAGCCTCAAAGCGCTCAACGAGCGACTGGACAAGCTCCAGCCTCACGACCGTCAGCGCGCCGACTTATCAGCTCCCGAAGTGTTCGATATGGGCAGCGTCAGCCTGTTGACCGGTGATCGTCCTGATAGCGTTCGGCGACTGCTGGCGCAACTCCTGCTCAGTTGCGAGCAGGATCGCGAAGAACTCACACGCCTGCAAGCCGCGACGAATCAGGCAGATATTCGTCAGATGGCGCACAAGATCAAAGGCGCGGCGCGGATCATCCGGGCGGTTCGGGTCATCGACAGATGTGAGGCGCTGGAAGATGCCTACGGCGAGGACGAGCCCGTTGAGATCATTGAGGCGTGCCAGTCGGCCTTGGGCGCTGCGATGAGTGTTCTGGAGACAGCCTTGCGCAACGCGCTTCACCTGACAGATGAACCGGACCAGCGCAATGGGGAAAACGAGGACATCCACGACTAGACGCGGATCAACAAGCAGGAGGGAAATGCAGCAGATCAGGGAGGCAGGCACGTGGCCTGCCTCCCTGGAACATCAGGCTACCGGATTGATTGGCTTTTCCGGGTACCAGACGTCGATCAGCGGGCTGACGGTTACTTCGGTCAGTTCGCTGCGGCCCTTGAGCCAGGCTTCAACAGCAGCACGCTGCTCTTCGTTGACCGAGCCACGCTTGATGAGGCAAACCAGACCGAAGTCATCGCCGCCAACATAACCCAGACCATTGGCTTCCATGGCGTCCTTGAGGAATTCCTCGAGGAACGCGTCGATCGCCTTGTCATCCAGATCTTCCTTGAAGTCCAGGTTCAGCTCAAAACCCAACTCCTGGAATTCATCTACGCACAGCTTTTTGCGCAGACGCTGGGAACGGTTAGTGGCCATTGAACAAATCCTCATAAGTAATATCGGGCGGCACTTTAGCAGTTTGGACGGCCGATTGCCCGCCTAACACGCCCAAGGTCGGGGATTGCCGATAAACAGGCGTGTGCGGCCCGGCGTGATACCTGATAAAAAATAGCGGCCGAGACGCTCGCACCAGAACACAAGTCACCGCCGGTTGGGGCATAATGCCGTCTATTCGATCGTCAGGCGGCTTTTTTCAGCAACCGCCTGCGTCAGCTACTTATTTTGCCGAGGGAATCCATCCATGCCCTCTTATTTCCCCCCTCTTTGCAGTAGGGTTTTATTGAATGATCAAATCTTTGCGTCCTTTGTTTTTTTTCGCCCTGCTACTGCCCCTGGGGTTGCCTGCTCAGGCGGCGGTGATCAACACCACGCTGCCACCCAAGGTTCAGCAAGCCCTGAAAGCCAGCAAACTGGGCGACGATGCCCTGTCACTGGTGATGTTGCCGCTTAACGGCCCAGGCAATCCGACGGTTTTCAACGCCGACGTATCGGTTAATCCGGCGTCGACCATGAAGCTGATCACCACCTATGCAGCGTTGGAAATGCTCGGCCCGACCCATCAGTGGCGGACCGAGTTCTTCACCGATGGCACCCTGACCAACGGCGTGCTGCACGGCAATCTCTACCTTAAGGGCGGCGGTGACCCCAAGCTCAACATGGAAAAACTCTGGCTGCTGATGCGCGATCTGCGCGCCAACGGCGTCCAGCAGGTCACCGGTGATCTGGTCCTGGATCGCAGCCATTTCGTGCAACCGCAGCTGCCGGTGTTCGACGATGATGGCAACGACAAGAACAAGCCGTTCCTGGTCAAACCCGACTCATTGATGATCAATCTCAAGGCGCTGCGCTTCATCACCCGTAACGACGGTGGCAAGATCCTGGTTTCCGTGGAACCGCCGATCGCCAGCATCCGCGTGGAAAATCAGGTCAAGGCCGTTGCCTCCAAGCAATGCGCTGGCGACGTACGTTACAGCCCGATCCCGCAGGCGGACGGTTCGGTTGTCGTCACCGTCAGCGGGCAATTGGGCAATGGCTGCAACTCCCAGACCTACCTCTCACTGCTCGACCACCCAACCTACGCAGCAGGCGCTGTTCGGGCGATCTGGCAGGAACTGGGCGGCAGCATCCTCGGCAAGGACCGCGTCGACGTGGTGCCGGGCAGCGCTAAACTGCTGGCCAAGGCCTTCTCGCCAGACCTTACGGAAATCATTCGCGACATCAATAAATTCAGTAACAACACCATGGCCCAGCAGCTGTTCCTGAGCCTGGGTTCGGAATATCGCAATGAAGCCGATGGCGATGACGCCAAGGCCGCGCAACGGGTGATCCGCCAGTGGCTGGCGAAAAAAGGCATCACCGCTCCACACCTGGTCATGGAAAACGGTTCGGGCCTATCCCGCGCAGAACGCGTCAGCGCTCGTGAAATGGCGATCATCCTGCAGGCCGCATGGCGCAGCCCTTATGCCGCCGAGTTCATGAGTTCGATGCCGCTGGCCGGCATGGACGGCACCATGCGCAAGCGTCTCAAGCGCACGCCGCTGCTGGGCGAGGCGCATATCAAGACCGGTACGCTGAACACGGTTCGCGCCATTGCCGGCTTCAGCCGCGACAGCAATGGCAATACCTGGGCCGTAGTCGCCATCCTCAATGACCCGCGCCCATGGGGCGCATCGTCAGTGCTCGATGAAGTGCTGGTCGAGTTGTATCGCCAGCCGAAGCTGGTCAACAACACCGTTTCGATTCAGCAGCAGTAAGCAAAAGGGGCCTGTCCCAAGACCGGCCCCTTATTCATTGACCCTCACGGCAGCTCTGGCTCAACCCGATCACGCCCCGCCTGCTTGGCTGCGTAGACCCGCGAATCCACGCGCAGCAACAGCGCATCGTCGCCTTCCCCTTCGCGCCAGCCAGCCACGCCGAAACTCGCAGTAATGGTCCCAATGCCATCGACCGGCTGACTGCGCAGCTCACGCCACAAATCCAACGCCAGCTGATGCGCCTGAACGGCATCGATGCCGGGACAGAGCACCATGAATTCTTCCCCGCCCAGCCGACAGAACACCTCATTGCTACGCAGCCGCAGACTGATACGCTGGGAAATGGCCTGCAACGCCCAATCGCCCTTGGCATGCCCGAGCTGGTCATTGATCCTTTTGAAATGATCGATGTCGAGCATGATCACCGACAACTCTCCCCCGCTACCCTGGACCCGGCCCAGTTCGACCGCAAAGCGTTCCTGGAAATAACGACGATTAAAGATTCCGGTCAGCGAATCAGTGACCGCCAATCGGCGTAACTCCTCTTCGACGCGCTTGCGCTCGGTGATATCAATACACACCGCCAGATAGCCAACCCACTGGCCCTGCTCGTCTCGCACGGCCGTCACCAGCATATTGACTGACAATGTACTGCTGTCACGCCGCACGAAGGTCCATTCCCGAGACTGGTGGATGCTTTCCTGACTGGCTTCGACAAAGATCGCCTCGCCGGCTGAAACCTGGGTTCCATACCCGACACTCAGGCGCTGCGCGTGCTCTTCGAGCTCTGCCGTCAATTGCAGATCCTTGAGCGTGAAGCGCCCCACGACCTCGTCATTGCTGTAGCCGAGCATTTTCTGTGCGCCTACATTAAAGGTACTGATCACGCCATTCAGGTCGGTGGCAATGATTGCCACTTCGGTAGCGGCGTTGAGCACATTGCGCAGTTGACCGTGGGTGCCGCGCAATTGCTGTTCGCGCTGGCGCAACTCGGATGTGCGCTGATCCACCAGACGCAGGGCGCGCTGACGCTGCCCCACCAGACTGTAGAGCAACGCACTGAGCATCACGCTCAGCAGCGTGCCCAACAGGATCACGTTGACCCTTTGCGACTGGTTACTGTTGAGGAAAATCTCGGTTGGACGGATTTCCAGCAAATAGTCGCGATCCGCCAGATTCAACAGCGTGCTGACCCGCAAATCACTGTCGGCAGCCGCTGTGGTTGACTGATACAACAGTTCTGGTTCGTCAGGCGCGGCCAGATCGCGCAGCGTCACGGCAAGGTTTTCCTGAGTGGGCAGACCTTCGGTCATCAGGGCACTCAGGCTGATAACGGCCATCACAAAGCCGGATACATCGTCCGCCCGCGTCGAAAATCGGGCATCTGCGGCGAGTACCGGGGACAGCAACAGAATTCCAGTGGCGTTGAGCGGGTCCAGCCCGACCAGATGCACGCGCGGGGTCGCGACCATGGAACCCAGCTGGAGCGCCCGCTCCAGCGCTTGGTGGCGTAGCTGATCGGAGGCAATGTCGAAGCCCAGTGGCAATGGCAGCGTGCTACGTGACCGGGTGAAGAGCACCGGAAAATATTCCGCCCTTACCGCAGCTTTCTGCAGCCCGCCCGCGACTCCCAACTCCCGCACGCTGAAGCCGTCAAGGCCCTCGGTCACCGCTTGACGCTCGAAGGACTCCCGCTCGGACTCGACGACTCTCGGTGCCCATGAGTACGCCTGGGTCCCCATCAGCAACGGCGCGGCAAAGCCGTTGAATTCGGCGCGACTGATTTGATCGGAAAAGACAAAGAAGCGCCGCAGGCTGTCCAGGCGAGAAACCTGGCCATCAAGGCGTTCCTGAATACGACTGAAATGTTCGCTGGCGATCAAGCTGAAGCGCTGGACCAGTTGGCGTTTATAGAGTTCGAAATTGGCGAGGGCGAGGATGATCGTCAACACCAGCCCCAAAACCAGAGCCGTCATTGCAACGACCCAAGGGGAGGCCTGCTCGCTGATAAAGCCGAGAATCTTCGGGCGCACAGGGTTTGACGGCATACGCAAAACTCACGACGCCAGCACAGTAAACAGTCACGCTGGCTGTGGTTCTCTTATAGCTATTCGCCACTAGTTTGCCTAGCCTGAAATTGCAGTGCGTAACATGGATTCGTTACGCACTGCACATTGTTGCCAATCAGCGAGCCATGATCTTCCAGGCGCGATGGATCTTGCTGTTGCGGGCAAAGTCCGGATCCACGGTCTGGGCAGTGATTTCTTCCACGGCGTAACGCTCGCCGAGGTTTTCATCGAGGACGAACTTGCGGAAGTTGTTGGAGAAATACAGCACGCCGCCGGGTGCAAGACGCGCCATGGCCAGATCGAGCAATTGCACCTGATCACGCTGTACGTCGAAGATCCCTTCCATGCGCTTGGAGTTGGAGAACGTCGGCGGATCGATGAAGATCAGGTCGTATTCCTCACGGCACGCTTCCAGCCACGCCATCACATCACCCTGCTCCAGACGGTTCTTGTCAGAGAAGCCGTTGAGCGACAGGTTGCGACGTGCCCAGTCCAGATAGGTTTTCGACAAGTCAACGCTGGTGGTGCTGCGCGCGCCGCCCTTGGCCGCATGCACACTGGCCGTCGCGGTGTAGGCATACAGGTTGAGGAAACGCTTGCCCGCCGCTTCACGCTGGATACGCATGCGCATCGGGCGGTGGTCGAGGAACAGGCCGGTGTCCAGGTAGTCCGTGAGGTTCACCAGCAGCTTGACGCCACCTTCGCTGACTTCGCGGAACTGGCCCTGGGCACTTTGCCGCTCGTACTGCTTGGTGCCGCTCTGGCGTTCACGACGCTTGATCACCACGCGACTCTTGTCGATGTTCAACGCCTGGGGAATGGCCGCCAGCGCGTCGAACAGGCGCGCCGAGGCTTTCTCCGGATCGATGGACTTGGGCGCGGCGTATTCCTGAACGTGAACCCAGTCGTGATACAGGTCGATGGCCAGGGAGTACTCCGGCATGTCGGCATCGTAGACGCGATAGCAATCGATCCCTTCGCGACGGACCCATTTGCCCAGCAGCTTGAGGTTCTTCTGCAAGCGGTTGGCAAACATCTGCCCGCCTTCGCTCAAGCGCGGCTGCTCGACCACCACTGGAGCCGGTTTGATCGGGTTGCCGTTCTTGTTGTACTTCTCGTATTTGCCTGGAGCTTCCAGAGCGCTGGTGTCCTCGGGCTCGACCTGTTCACGCTCGATCTGGCGCTGCTCGGCAGTGCGCCGCTCGCCGGTGACGAACTGGTCAGGCAAGACCTTGATCAGCAGCAATTTGCACGGCAAAGCGCCGTTCCAGAATGCGTATTGCTTGTGGCTGCGAATCCCCATGCGTTTGCCCAGATCCGGAGCGCCGGTAAAGACGGCAGCCTCCCAGTTCAGACAGGCCTGGCGCAGACGTTCACCGAGGTTCTGGTAAAGATAAAGCAGGCTTGCCTCGTCACCCAGGCGCTCGCCGTACGGAGGGTTGCAGATCACCAGGCCTTTCTGGTTCTGGTCCGGGCGCGGCTCAAAGGTGGCGACTTCGCCTTGATAGACCTTGATCCAGTCACTCAGACCAGCACGCTCAATGTTGTTACGCCCCGGCTGGATCAGGCGCGGGTCAGCTTCATAGCCGCGAATCCACAGCGGCGGCTTGGCCAGACCGGCCTGGGCGCGGGCCAGCGCATCATCATGCAACTTGGTCCACAGCGCCGGGACGTGCCCGAGCCATGCAGAAAACCCCCAGCGTTCGCGCTTGAGGTTGGGCGCGATGTCGGCAGCCATCATGGCCGCCTCCACCAAAAAGGTGCCTACGCCGCACATCGGGTCAGCCAGCGCGCCACCTTCAGCAGCAATGCGCGGCCAGCCGGCACGGATCAGGATCGCTGCGGCGAGGTTTTCCTTGAGCGGAGCGGCACCCTGCTGCAAGCGATAGCCACGCTGGTGCAGGCTGTGACCGGACAAGTCCAGCGACAGGATGGCTTCGCCGCGATCCAGGCGCAAATGCACGCGCAGATCGGGATTGAGCTTGTCGACCGAAGGCCGCAGGCCATCCGGCGTACGCAATTTGTCGACAATGGCGTCCTTGACCTTCAAGGCGCCAAAGTGCGTGTTATCAATGCCCGAACCGTTACCGCTGAACTCCACCGCCAGCGAACCGTCGGCTTCAAGGTGATCCTGCCAGTCGATATCCAGCACGCCGTGATACAGGTCTTCGGCGTCTTTCATCGGAAAGCGCTTGAGCACCAGCAACACACGATTGGCCAGGCGCGACCACAGGCATAACCGGTAGGCGGTTTCCATGGTAGCGACGCCGCGGATGGCCGAGGTGTGTTCCCGGGTCTCCTCAAGGCCAAGCGCAGTGGCTTCCTCAGACAGCAGGCCTTCGAGGCCTTTCGGGCAAGTGAGGAAAAGTTCGTAACGTTCGGACATGAATATTCCAGGGCCGTAGCCATAAGCGGCGGGCAACGCATTGCCCTACCAGATTTAGAACAAGCGTCTTTCTTGGAGAACGCCTGCGTGGCACACACATTGTGCCGGTCCACCGCATGAGGTTATGACATCAATGCGGCAGTTTTTTACGTGGATCGCGCCTTTCAGCCAAAAAGCTCGCAATGGCCAAAAGACACTGGGCTGAAAGCCACCCATTCAGCATGACAACTGCCGTAATAAAAAGTCACATCGTGACCCTTCGTCGAAAAGCCTCTGAATGCATTCAGCCATCACCCGCGCTTGAGAACGGCTCTCAGCTTGCGCCGAAACCCTCGACATTGCGGGCTTGCAGAAAATATCAAGTTTGAAACACCTTCGGGCTTATTTCCCGCAGGTCAAAAATGTTACGTGCTTATGACAAAACGATCATTCACAGCGCCCAATCCATTGGTTAGAACTCATCTCAGGTTGTTACTGCAATGGTAACGACACCAAGCCCGCGACGCCGGCAGCGGGTACCAACGGCAGAAAACTTTCTGCCCGACCTCATCAAGAGGTCCCAGGGACATTACAGTCAACAAACGAGGGCAACACCCTATGAGAAGACTTAAGCGTGATCCGTTGGAAAGAGCATTTTTACGCGGATATCAGTACGGCGTTCATGGTAAATCCCGTGAGCTTTGCCCTTTTACTCTACCGTCAGTACGCCAAGCGTGGATCAATGGTTGGCGAGAAGGACGCGGCGACAACTGGGACGGTATGACCGGCACTGCGGGAATCCACAGACTCAACGAACTTCACGCGGTCGGGTAATCAGGTAACTTCCGACCAGTCCAGCAAATCTCTGAAAAAATGACCTAACCAGGCGCGTCCCATCCGGGCGCGGGGCGAAAGCCCAGGGGCTCCTCAGGAGCCCCTTTTTTATGCCTGACGTTTGGGCATTGCCGCGATGGCGTCCACCGACTGGCGAATCAGCGCCGGGCCTTTATAGATAAAGCCGGAGTAGATCTGCACCAGGCTGGCACCGGCGGCGATTTTCTCAGCCGCGTGCCTGCCTTCGGTGATGCCGCCCGCAGCGATGATCGGCAGACGCCCGGCCAGTTCGCCAGCGAGGATCTTCACCGTATGGGTGCTCTTCTCGCGTACCGGCGCACCTGACAACCCGCCCGCTTCGTCGCCATGTGGCAAGCCTTCGACGCCCTGGCGGCTGAGCGTGGTGTTGGTGGCGATGACGGCGTCCATGCCGGATTCGATCAGCGCCGCCGCAACCAGCACGGTTTCTTCATCGGTCATGTCCGGGGCAATCTTGATCGCCAATGGCACGCGCTTGCCATGCAACTGGGTCAGCGCCTGCTGACGGATGCTAAGGGCTTCCAGCAATTGCTTGAGCGAATCGCCGAACTGCAGACTGCGCAACCCCGGCGTGTTCGGCGAGCTGACATTGACCGTGACATAGCTGGCGTGGGCGTAGACCTTGTCCAGGCAAATCAGATAGTCATCCACGGCGCGCTCGACCGGCGTATCGAAATTCTTGCCGATGTTGATGCCCAGGATGCCGGTATATTTTGCGCCCTGAACCCGGCTGATCAGGTGATCGACGCCCAGGTTATTGAAGCCCATGCGATTGATGATCGCCTCGGCGTGCGGCAGACGGAAGATCCGAGGTTTCGGATTGCCCGGCTGCGGGCGCGGGGTGACCGTGCCGATTTCAACAAAGCCGAAACCCAGCTGGGCGAAGCCGTCGATGGCCGCGCCGTTCTTGTCCAGGCCTGCGGCCAGCCCGACCGGATTGGGAAACTCCAGGCCCATGACCGTCACCGGCAGGCGCGCCGGCGCCTTGCTCAGCAGGCGATTGAGCCCCAGGCGTCCGCCGGCACCAATCAGGTCCAGGGACAGGTCATGGGAGGTTTCCGGGGAAAGTTTGAACAGTAACTGGCGGGCCAGGTTATACATGGGCGGGCGCGACTCGTTGAAGCTGAATTCAGGGCGGCGATTATAGACGCCTGGGCGGGCGGGCGCGAGGCATGCGCTCAGCTTTTAACAGGACGCCATCGCGGCGGGCGCTCGGGCTGGCATATCGCTTGCTTGGAACAGTCATCAGCACTCGTTCCAACGGCGGAACGCGGCACAGACAATGGCGTCGTTTCGTCCTTGCTTTATGCAACGGCTTGAACGACGCTTTTTTTATGGAAGATCCCATCATCGGGCCAGCTGCACAGGCTCCCGAGACCGGCTTTTCCGGAAAGGAAGACACGTTTATGAATACCTCCACGAACGACCCGCTCGCCTGGGTGAATGGCAGCGATGCGCCAGAGATGAACAGCCTCGACCTGGGCTTCATGGCGTTATCCGACAGTGCATCGTTGGTGGTGGCCGCCACTCAGGGGTTCGCCCAGCCTTATGGCCTGACCCTCAATCTCAAGCGCCAGGCGTCCTGGGCCAACCTGCGTGACAAACTGGTCAGCGGCGAACTGCACGCGGCCCACAGCCTTTACGGCCTGATCTATGCCGTGCAACTGGGTATCGGTGGCGGCCCCGCGACGGACATGGCGGTGCTGATGGGCCTGAACCAGAACGGCCAGAGCATCAACCTGTCCCGCCCGCTCCAGGAAGCGGGCGTGATCACTCCTGAGGCACTGGACCGGCGCGCGCACCAAAGCGGCCCAAAGCTGACCTTCGCCCAGACTTTTCCTACCGGCAATCATGCGATGTGGTTGTATTACTGGCTCGCCAGCCAAGGCATTCATCCGCTTCACGACGTGACCAGCGTGGTCGTGCCGCCGCCGCAAATGGTTGCGCACCTGCAAGCCGGGCGTATCGACGGCTTCTGCGTCGGCGAACCCTGGGGCGCCAGTGCTGTGCAGCGACAGCTGGGTTTCACCTTTGCCACCAGCCAGGCGATCTGGCCGGATCACCCGGAAAAAGTCCTGGGTTGCACCCGCGAGTTTGTCGAGCAAAACCCCAACACGGCGCGCGCACTGGTCAAGGCCGTTCTGGAGGCCAGCCGTTTCATCGAAGAAAATCAGCAAAACCGCCGCAGCACCGCGCAGCTGCTCAGTGGCAAGGACTATCTGGACGCGCCGGCCAGCTGCATTGAGCCGCGTTTGCTCGGCGAATACAGCGATGGGTTGGGCAACCAGTGGCAGGATAACCACGCGCTGCGCTTTCATGGCGGTGGCGAGGTGAACCTGCCGTACCTGTCCGATGGCATGTGGTTCATGACCCAATTCCGCCGCTGGGGCTTGCTGCGCGAAGACCCGGACTATCTGTCGGTTGCCACCCGCGTTCACCAACTGGACCTGTATCGCCAGGCGGCGGGTGAAGTGGGCATTGAAGTCGCTGCTTCGACCATGCGCAGCAGCCAGTTGATCGACGGCAAAGTCTGGGATGGCAGCGATCCGGCGGGCTACGCGCGCAGCTTCAAGCTGCATGCGCTGGCCGACACCGCCCCCGCCGTTGTCAGTCGCTGAGGGCCGCAATCATGCTACGTATCCTGTTAATCAACGACACGCCGAAAAAAGTCGGACGCCTGAAAGCGGCGCTCTCCGAAGCGGGATTTGAAGTCATCGACGAGTCCGGACTGATCATCGACTTGCCTGCACGGGTGGAAGCGGTTCGCCCGGACGTAATCCTCATCGACACCGAATCCCCGGGCCGCGACGTCATGGAACAAGTGGTGCTGGTCAGCCGTGACCAGCCGCGCCCGATTGTGATGTTCACCGACGAGCATGACCCCGACGTGATGCGCCAGGCGATCAAATCCGGGGTCAGCGCTTATATCGTCGAGGGCATTCTGGCCCAGCGCCTGCAGCCGATCCTCGATGTCGCGATGGCACGATTTGAGAGCGATCAGGCTTTGCGTGCCCAACTTCAGGCACGCGACCAGCAATTGGCCGAACGCAAACGCATCGAATTGGCCAAAGGTCTGTTGATGAAAATGAAGGATTGCAAGGAAGAAGAGGCCTACACCCTGATGCGCCGCCAGGCCATGAGCAGGCAGCAGAAACTGATCCAGGTCGCCGAGCAGATCATCGCCATGAGCGAGCTGCTGGGGTGATGCGGGCCAACGAAAAAGCGTTCTTCGCTTCTCTGGCCCAGCTTTTGCTTAGCTAATCACACAGGTAGCCAACGGCGGTTGCCCCACCTACGACAAAGACGTCGCACACCTCTTTCGCCAACGCGAATCGGGTTGCGGCGTTTTTTGCGTTTTGGCCCCAGTGATTGGGGCCGGTGGAGCCGCCGAGGTTATGGATGCTCCACCTGCAGGTCTTCGCCCGCTGCGGTTCACGAACCGACAGACTTCCTTTATGCAGATGAGGTGTTCAATGAATACAAGTTTCTGGAAAGCCGGCCACAAACCGACTCTGTTCGCTGCCTTCCTGTATTTCGACCTGAGCTTCATGGTCTGGTACCTGCTTGGCCCCCTGGCTGTGCAGATCGCCGCCGACTTGCACCTGACCACACAGCAACGCGGCCTGATGGTGGCAACGCCGATTCTGGCCGGTGCGGTGCTGCGCTTCGTGATGGGTTTGCTGGCTGATCAGCTGTCGCCGAAAACCGCTGGCATCATCGGTCAGGTGATCGTCATCTGCGCTCTGTTCGGTGCCTGGAAACTGGGTATCCACAGTTATGAGCAGGCGCTGATTCTAGGTCTGTTCCTCGGCATGGCGGGCGCTTCATTCGCTGTCGCCCTGCCGCTGGCCTCGCAATGGTACCCGGCCGAGCATCAGGGCAAGGCCATGGGCATCGCCGGTGCAGGCAACTCCGGCACGGTTCTGGCGGCATTGATCGCGCCGGTTCTGGCCATGGCTTTCGGCTGGAGCAACGTGTTCGGCTTTGCCGTCATCCCCTTGGTATTGACGCTGATTGCCTTCTGCCTGATGGCCCGCAATGCACCAGAACGCGCCAAGCCCAAGTCCATGGCGGACTATCTCAAGGCATTGGGTGATCGTGACAGCTGGTGGTTCATGTTCTTCTACAGCGTCACCTTTGGCGGCTTCATCGGCCTGGCCAGCGCCCTGCCCGGCTACTTCAACGATCAGTATGGCCTGAGCCCGGTGACCGCCGGTTATTACACCGCAGCCTGCGTCTTTGGCGGCAGTCTGATGCGTCCATTGGGTGGCGCGCTGGCCGACCGGTTCGGCGGGATTCGCACCTTGTCCGGCATGTACGCCGTGGCCGCCATCTGCATCGCCGCTGTCGGCTTCAACCTGCCCAGCTCGTGGGCGGCACTGGCGCTGTTCGTCGCGGCCATGCTCGGTCTGGGCGCGGGTAACGGCGCGGTGTTCCAGCTGGTCCCACAACGTTTCCGCAAGGAAATCGGGGTCATGACCGGCCTGATCGGCATGGCTGGCGGCATTGGTGGCTTCCTGCTCGCAGCCGGCCTGGGTGCAATCAAGCAAAACACCGGTGACTACCAGCTCGGTCTGTGGCTGTTCGCCTTCCTTGGCGTGCTGGCCTGGTTCGGCCTGCTCAACGTCAAGCGTCGCTGGAGAACCACTTGGGGTTCGGCAGCGGTTACCGCCGCCCGCGTCTGAGGTGAGCGATGAGTCTGCAACTGAGTTTTGCCCAGTGCAGCGCCAGCGGCCCGCGACCGGAAAACCAGGACGCTCTGCGCCTGGTGACGCCGGTCCCGGCCCTCGCCGCCAGCAAGGGTTATCTGTTCGCGGTTGCCGATGGCGTCAGCCAGTGCGTCGATGGCGCACTGGCGTCGCAATCCACCTTGCAAGCCCTGGCGCTGGATTACTACTCGACACCGGAAACCTGGGGCATCGCCCAGTCGCTGGATCGCCTGCTGCTGGCGCAGAATCGCTGGTTGTTGGCCAATGGCTTACTGACCACGCTGAGCGCACTGGTGCTGCGCGGCCGGCGATTCACCCTGGCCCATGTCGGCGATTGTCGGGCTTATCGCTGGCATCGAGGGGAATTGCTGCGCATCAGCGAGGACCACGTCTGGGAACAACCGGACATGCAGCATGTGCTCAAGCGCGCGCTCGGGCTGGATCAGTACGTGGTCATGGATTACCTGGACGGCGAACTGCGCGAAGGTGAACGCCTGTTGCTGGTCAGCGATGGCGTGTGGGCCACGCTGGGCGATGCCAGCATTCGCTCGATTCTCACCGAACAAGACAATCTGGAAAACGCGGTGCAGACCTTGGTCAATGCTGCGCATCTGGCAGGCAGTCAGGATAACGCCAGCGCCCTGCTGATCCACATCGACAAGCTGGGCCAGGACGATCTCGGCGATACGCTGGTCCAGCTTCAGCAATGGCCGTTGCCGCCAGCGCTGAAAGCCGGTCAGCGCTTTGAAGGCTTTGAAGTGGTCAACCTGCTGGCGGAATCGCGGCAGTCATTGCTGTATCGGGTCTGCGACCCGCTCGGTCAGCGCTGGCTCCTGAAAACCCTGCCAGCCAATCGGCATGACGAAACCAACGCCGGGCAAAGCCTGTTGCTGGAAGAATGGTTTCTGCGGCGGGTGGCCGGGCGCTATTTTCCCGAACTGCATCCTGCCCCGGATCGTCAGCATCTGTATTACTTGATGCGCGAGCATGGTGGCCGCACGCTGGCCGAGCTGTTTGAGCTCAGCGGGCCCGTTTCCGTGGCGCATTGGCAGGATCTGGCGACCCGCCTGCTGCGCGCCGTGGGTTTGCTGCATCGGCGCAATATCATCCATCGCGACATCAAGCCGGAAAACCTGCTGCTGGATGATGACGGTGAATTACGCCTGCTGGACTTCGGGCTGGCGTATTGCCCCGGTCTGTCCGCACCCGCCGACGAACTGCCCGGCACCCCGAGTTTTATTGCGCCCGAGGCCTTCAACGGCGCAGAACCCGGGCCACAGCAGGACTTGTACGCCGTCGGCGTCACGCTTTATTACCTCCTGACCGGCCATTATCCGTACGGCGAAATAGAGGCGTTCCAGCATCGGCGGTTTGGCACCCCGGTTCCCGCCAGCCGCTATCGGCCGGATGTGCCGGACTGGCTGGATCACAGCCTGCAACAAGCCCTGCACGCCGAACCGGACTCACGCTACGAAACGGCGGAACAGTGGCTGCTGCAACTGGAACAAGCCGAACACCGGTCAGTGGCTCAGCATCGGCCGCTGCTGGAACGCGAGCCGCTCAAGGTGTGGCGCACGCTGGCGCTGGTGTCGCTGCTGGTGAACCTGATCATGATCATCTGGCTGCTGCGCCACTGAGCATTGCGCCCCGCTTCGGTGCGAGGCGCACCAAAGCGGGAACCTCCTCCACCCCGTTAGAGATTCCGTTGGAGCGAGGCTTGCCCGCGAAGGCGTCCATTCAGGTGACGATAATGGCAACAGAGACACCGATTCGCGGGCAAGCCTCGCTCCAACGCAGTCCGAGTCTAATCTGGCACAACCCATGCATATTCCCTCTCAAGCAACTCACATTCAGCCCTGACCTTCAACGACGAAGGCCCGGGCTTCCCGAGATAACGGGATCGGACAAAGGCGTCCTCGCTAGGTAACTAGCGGGACGCCTTTTTTGTTTGCACGGATTTTGTCGAGCGCGCCCATGGTGGATCTCGGAGGCAACATGAAAAAACTCAAACTGGTGATGATCGGCAATGGCATGGCCGGGGTGCGAACTCTGGAAGAGCTGCTCAAGCTGAGCGATGACCTGTACAACATCACCGTGTTCGGCGCCGAGCCGCACCCCAATTACAATCGCATCCTGCTTTCGCCCGTGCTGGCCGGCGAGCAGAAATTCGATGAAATCGTGCTCAACGATCTGGACTGGTACCTGAGCAACAACATCAAACTGCTGCTCAATCGCAGCGTTGTCAGAATCGACCGAATCAAAAGAATCGTCACCGCCGACGATGGCACTCAGGCCCATTACGACCGCCTGCTGATCGCCACCGGCTCCAAACCGTTCATTCCGCCGATTCCCGGCAACACCCTGGATGGCGTCATTGGCTATCGGGACATTGCCGACACGCAGCAGATGATTCACACCGCGCGCACCCATAAACATGCCGTCGTCATCGGCGGTGGTCTGTTGGGACTTGAAGCGGCCAACGGCCTGAAGCTGCGCGGCATGGACGTCACGGTAGTGCACATCGGCAAGTGGCTGCTGGAGCGCCAGCTGGACCAGACCTCGGCGCAATTGCTGCAGCACGCCCTTGAAGAGCGCGGGCTGAAATTCCGTCTTGGTGAACAAACAAAAGCGCTGCTCGACGACGGCGAAGGCCGGGTCAAGGCCGTGCAGTTCTCCAACGGCGATGTTGTGCCTGCGGACCTGGTGGTGATGGCCGCTGGGGTACGCCCCGCCATCGAGCTGGCCGAACAGGCGGGCATTCCCTGTGACCGAGGCATTCTGGTCAGCGACACCTTGCAGACTTTCGACCCACGCATCTACGCCATCGGCGAATGCGCCAGCCACCGGGGAACGGCCTACGGCCTGGTGGCGCCGCTGTTCGAACAAGCCAAGGTCTGCGCCAATCACCTCGCGCAACTGGGGTTTGCCAGCTACAAGGGTTCGGTGACCTCGACCAAATTGAAAGTCACCGGCATCGACCTGTTTTCCGCCGGCGACTTCATGGGTGGCGACGGCACCGAAAGCATCACCCTTCGCGACCCCATCAGCGGCAGCTACAAGAAACTGGTGATCAAGAATGACTTGCTGGTGGGCGCCTGCCTCTACGGCGACACGGCGGATGGCGGCTGGTACCTGCGGCAGATTCGCGAAGGACGCTGCATTGGCAACAGTCGCGATCACTTGATGTTTGGCGAACACAGCCTGGGCGCTGCCACCGACGTAACTCTGGGTGTTGCGTTATGCGCCTGACCGAGACCGGGGTCCAGACTCCATCCCTGACTCAGATCACCGCATCGACCTGCTGCTATTGCGGCGTGGGCTGCGGCGTCTTGATCGAGCACGACGAAGATAAAATCCTAGGCGTCAGCGGCGATCCACAACACCCGGCCAACTTCGGCAAACTGTGCAGCAAAGGTTCAAGCCTGCATTTGACTGGCGATCTCAGTGCCAGAGCCTTGTATCCGGAACTGCGTCTGGGCAAATCCCTGGCCCGCAGCGTCACTGATTGGGACACGGCGCTGGATCACGCCGCCGAAGTGTTCGCCCGAACCATCGCCGAACACGGCCCGGACAGCGTGGCGTTCTATATTTCCGGACAGTTGCTGACTGAAGACTATTACGCGTTCAACAAGCTGGCCCGCGCCTTGGTCGGCACCAACAATATCGACAGCAATTCGCGCCTGTGCATGTCCTCCGCAGTAGTGGGCTACAAACGCAGCCTCGGTGCGGATGCGCCGCCGTGCAGTTATGAGGACATCGAACTCAGCGATTGCGTGCTGATCGTCGGCAGCAACATGGCCTACGCCCACCCGATTCTGTTTCGGCGCCTGGAAGCCGCAAAAAGCAGCCGCCCGCAGATGAAAATCATCGTCATCGACCCGCGTCGCACCGACACCTGCGAGCTGGCCGATCTGCACCTGGCGATTCAGCCGGGAACCGATGTCGCGTTGTTTCACGGCATTCTGCATTTACTGCTTTGGGAAGGCTGGATCGACCGCGACTTCATCGACACGCACACCGAAGGCTATGCCGAGCTCAAGGCGCTGGTCCACGATTACCCGCCGCAACGGGTCGCCGAACTGTGCGGCGTCTCCGTCGAGCAATTGCAGACCTGTGCGCGCTGGGTCGGACAGGCGCCGAGCTTCCTGTCGCTGTGGTGCATGGGCCTGAATCAATCCACGTCCGGCAGCGCGAAAAACAGCGCACTGATCAATCTGCATCTGGCCACCGGGCAAATTGGCCGTCCCGGTGCCGGACCTTTCTCCCTGACCGGTCAGCCCAACGCCATGGGCGGCCGGGAAACCGGCAGCCTGTCGAACCTGCTGCCCGGCCACCGGGAAGCCGCCAACCCCGAGCATCGCGCCGAAGTCGCCGAATACTGGGGGATCGACAGCCTGCCGGAAACACCGGGGCTGTCAGCCATCGAGCTGTTTGAGCAGGTCCAGGCCGGCAAGATCAAAGCCTTGTGGATCGCCTGTACCAACCCCGCGCAATCCTTGCCGGATCAACACAAGGTTCAGCAAGCGCTGACCACCTGCCCGTTCGTGGTCCTGCAGGAAGCCTTTCGCACCACGGAAACGGCGCGCTTTGCCGACCTGCTGCTGCCCGCCGCCAGCTGGGGCGAAAAAGAAGGCACGGTGACCAACTCCGAACGGCGCATTTCCCATGTTCGCCGGGCGATTCCGGCACCCGGCGCAGCACGACCGGATTGGGCGATCACCGTGGATTTCGCCCGACGCCTGCAAGCCCGGCTGCAACCCGATGCGCCTGCACTGTTCGACTTTGCCCGGCCACAAGCGTTATTCGACGAGTACAAAGTCCTGACGGAGGGGCGCGATCTGGACCTGTCCGGCATCAGCTACGCGATCCTCGACCAGAGCGGCCCGCAGCAATGGCCGTTCCCCCAAGGCGCAACGCTCGGCACGCCAAGACTGTATGCGGACGGGATTTTCCCGACGCCGTCCGGCCGCGCCCGCTTCCTTGCCGAACCCTATCGCGCGCCCAGCGAGTTGCGTGACGCACGCTATCCGCTGACCCTCAACACCGGGCGCCTGCGTGACCAATGGCATGGCATGAGCCGCACAGGCACGGCGGCGCGCCTGTTTGGTCATGTCAGCGAAGCGGTTCTGGGCCTGCATCCTGATGAACTGAATCGCCACCGCCTGCAGCCCGGCGATCTGGTGAGCCTGACCAGTCGCCGCGGCAGCATCGTGGTGCCGGTCGGCAGCGACGATAGCCTGCGCGCCGGTCAGGCATTTTTGCCCATGCATTGGGGCGATCGCTTCCTCAAGGGCGGGGTCAACCTGCTGACCCAACCGGCATTCGATCCGCTGTCCAAGCAGCCGGAGCTGAAGCATTCGGGCGTACGCATCGACAAGATTGACCTGCCCTGGAAGCTCTTCGTCCTGATCGAAGGCGATGTGCAGACGTTGCTGACGGCGATACGGCCGCTGTGCGAAGCCTTCGATTACCTCAGCCTCGGCCTGGCCGGTCGTGAACGTCCGGGCCTGGTGATCAACGCGGCCAATGCCAAAGCACCGGAACCCGAGCTGTTGCAGGAAATCGACCGGATTCTCGGCCTGAACGAAGGGCCGGTCATGGCCTATGACGACCCAAAACGCTCCATCGGCAAGCGTGTGCGTCTGGAAAACGGGCGGATTACCGCCGTGCGCCTGGCGGGGGAAACCCTGGCTCGTCACTGGCTGCAAAGCCAATGGCTTGAAGGCAGCCTCAACGACAACTTGCGTCGCTGGTTGCTGGCGCCGCTCAGCACGCCGCCGGGCGCGGGCTCGACACCCACGCGCGGCAGGATTTTGTGCAACTGCATGAACGTCAGCGAAGGGGCAATCGTTACCGGCATTGCTCAGGGCCTGGACTTGGGTCAATTGAAGACACAACTCGGCTGCGGCAGCATGTGCGGCTCCTGCGTACCAGAAATCAAACGGCTGCTGACAGCAGTCGCGATCAATTAAGAGGTGAGCAGCATGAGTGCAAAAGTCTGGCTGGTGGGCGCAGGTCCCGGTGATCCGGAGTTACTCACTCTCAAGGCCGTGCGGGCGTTGCGCGAAGCCGATGTGGTGCTGATCGACGATCTGGTCAATACCGCCGTGCTCGAACACTGCCCGAACGCACGAATTATCCCGGTTGGAAAACGCGGCGGCTGCCTCGTCTGATGCTGCGTTACGTGCGCCAGGGCAAATGCGTGGTGCGCCTCAAGGGCGGCGATCCGTGTATTTTCGGGCGCGGAGGCGAAGAAGCCGACTGGTTGCGCGCGCGCAATGTCGAGGTCGAACTGGTCAATGGCATCACCGCAGGCTTGGCTGGCGCGACGCAGTGCGGCATCTCGCTGACGTTGCGCGGCATCAGTCGCGGCGTGACGCTGGTCACCGCGCATACCCAGGATGACAGCAGTCTGAACTGGCAGGCGCTGGCGCAGACCGGCACCACATTGGTGGTGTACATGGGCGTGGCGAAACTGGCGGAAATCCGCGACAGCCTGCTGGCTGGCGGCCTCGCCGCGCAAACGCCGGTGGCGATGATCGAAAATGCTTCCTTGCCGCAACAGCGCGAATGCCGCAGTTCCCTGGCCGACATGCAACGCGACGCCGCAAGCTTCCAATTGAAAAGCCCGGCGATCCTGGTGATCGGCGCGGTGGCCGCTGTCGATCAGGCAGAAATGACGGACTGGCTGCAAACCCAGGCCAGCGTTGGTTGATGGGTTGTCAGTGAGAGGACACGTAAATCGACGGTGAAGTGGGTGCGGGCAAGGCGTAACTGCGCCGGATGCGCGCCACTTCGCTGTGCGGCGTGAGACCGAAGAAACGCTTGAATTCACGACTGAACTGCGACGGGCTTTCATAGCCGACACTAAAGCCGGCGATTGCCGCAGTCATGTCGTTGCGCAGCATCAACAAGCGCGCCTGATGCAGGCGCGTGGATTTCAGGTACTGCATGGGCGATGTATCGGTGACCGCGCGAAAGTGCGAGTGGAAACTGGACGCACTCATGCCCGCCTCTTTCGCCAGGCCGTCCACATCGAGCGGTTCCTGATAACAGGCGTGAATACGCTGGATCGCCTTGGTGATCTTGCCGAATTGTCCCGGGCTGTTCAGGGCGGCGCGCAACGAGCCGCCCTGCTCGCCGCAGATGATCCGGTAGTAAATCTCCCGCAGCAGTGAAGCCCCCAGAATCCGCGCCTCAGTCGGATCACTCATGGCTTCGAGAAAGCGCAGCGTGGAATTGCGCAGTGAATCTTCCATGGGCGAAGAGTACATACCTCTGGGCTGCGCCTGAGTGCCGCCTTCGCCCTCATCGACTTGCAGCATCAATTGCGCAGCGAGGTTGAAATCCAGACGCAGATACACCGCCAGCATCGGCTCTGCAGCGCTGGCATCGGTTTCCATGGTGAACGGCACCGGCACCGAAACCACCAGGTAATGCTGGGCATCGTAAAGGTAGATTTCGTCGCCGAGATAACCGCGCTTGCGCCCCTGACAGAGGATCACGATACCCGGCTCATAGAGCACCGGGGTGCGCGTCAAAGGCCGATTGGAACGTAGAAAGCGCACATCATCCAGTGCCGACAGGTTGTAGCCTTCAGCAGGCGCCAGCCGTTCCATCAACTCAATCATGCGCGCTTTCGTATCGTGCTCTTGGCTCATTGCTACCTCTTCAGCCGTCGGTGGACCGGGTCAGCGATTCCCAGGCGTCGATTTGCTCCAGCCTGCGCTGCAATTCGCTCCTGACCAATTCCAGCGCATCGCTGCCCAGCAAAAGATGCGCAGGCGGTGTCGGGCTGGCGATCAACTGCAGAATGGCCAGCGCCGCTTTGCGGGGATCGCCCAACTGCTTGCCGCTTTTATCTTCGCGCGCCTGTCGAATCGGATCAAACGACGCATCATAGTCGGCAATCGCCCGAGGACTTCTGAGCATGGAGCGTCCCGCCCAGTCGGTACGAAACGAGCCCGGTGCCACAGCGGTGACGAAAACATTGAAGGGTTTGAGCTCCTTGCTCAGCGCGTCGGAAATGCCTTCGAGGGCGAATTTGCTCGCGCAGTAGTAGGCGATGCCCGGCATGGTGATAAACCCGCCCATGGAGGTGATGTTGATGATGTGACCGGTCCTGCGCTGCCTGAACCTAGGCACAAACGCCTTGGTGATCGCCACTGCGCCAAACACATTTACGTCGAACTGCCTGCGCATCTCTTCGATGGGCGATTCCTCGAAGATGCCTTCGTGGCCATAACCCGCGTTATTGACCACGACGTCTACAGGGCCAAAGTCAGCTTCTGCCTTGGCGACTACCGCGTCGATGGCAGAGAAATCGGTGACATCCAGCATCACGCCGTGCGCCCGACCCGACGCGCCGGCTTCGAACGCCTCCAGCGCCTGGCTATTGCGCACTGTGCCAATGACGCGATGCCCTGCGGCGATTGCTTCGGTGGCTAAAGCTAGACCGAAGCCGCTGCTGACTCCGGTGATGAAAATCGTTTTTGCAGCTGTCATGACAGGTCCTCGATCAGTGTTTGAGAAGGCCATGCTACGACTGAAGACCTCAAACCGGATGACCGTTTCCGCCATGGATATTGCCTATTCCTCCAGTTTCCGCCCCCGTGATTTATGGACCCCTGAAGCTCAAGGGTCAAATTCCGGGCAAAGAAAAGCCCGGCATAAGCCGGGCTCTTCTATTGAAGCGATTTAAAGCGGGCTAATTACTTAGCTTGGGCTTCAACTTCAGCTTCTACGCGACGGTTAACAGCGCGGCCAGCGTCAGTTGCGTTATCAGCAACTGGACGGGATTCGCCATAACCAACCGAGTTTACGCGGCTAGCGCCAACACCGTACTGGTTAACCAGAACCTGTTTAACGGCGTTTGCACGACGCTCAGACAGTTTTTGGTTGTAAGCGTCAGGACCGACGGAGTCAGTGTGACCTTCAACAGTGGTGGTAGTCGATGGGTACTGCTGCATGAAGTCAGCGAGGTTCTTGATGTCGCCGTAGCTGTTAGGCTTGACTACGGATTTGTCGAAATCGAACTTCACGTCCAGCTCAACACGAACCACTTCGGCAACTGCTGGGCAGCCATCAGCGTCAACAGTTACGTTGGCCGGGGTGTCCGGGCACTTGTCGACGTTGTCGCACACGCCGTCGTTGTCGCTGTCGGAGCACACTTCAGCTACTGGAGCTGGTGCTGCTTCAACTTTCTTCGAACCGCCACCGAAGTTTACGCCGATACCGACGCTTGGAGCCCACTCGGTGTCGCCTTGGTCGATGTTGTACTGAGCTTCAACGCCTGCACGGGCATAGAAGTTTTCGGTGAAGTAAAGCTTGGCACCGCCGCCAACGTTGGCGAAAGTGGAGCCGTTACGACCACCGCGGCCGTTCTGACCGATGCTCTGATCGGAGAAACCAGCCGAGACGTAAGGGCGCAGCATGTCGCCCGGATTGTTGAAGTGGTACAGAGCGTCAAGAGCGGTATCGGAGCCCTTGATGTTCTTGCCCGAGTCGCTACGAACGTTGTGCACTTCGTCGTAGCCCAGACGCAATTCAACATCGTCAGTCAGGAAGTAGCCAACAGAGCCGCCGAACAGGTTGCCGTTGTTTTTGAAGTCACGGGCGCTGTCGTACATTTCTTTCTTGGCGAAGCCTTCGATTTCGACTGCGCCTTGGCCTTGTGCCAGAGCGCCGAACGATGCAGCGGCAACAATAGTACCAATGGCCAAGCCCAAGGTGTTTTTCAGTTTCATCCGTTAAATCCCCATCTGGTGATTGTAAAGCAGTCCCACATATAAGGGACAACTCGTGGGCAAGTCTATCAGAACTTGCCCGATTGTTAGAGGTATTTGCACCGAGTTAAGTTTCGGTAACGCCTGCAAATTTCTCACGTAATTTATCAAGAGCCCGCTTGTAGCGCATTTTCGTTGCGCTCAAGCCCATGTGCATGATGTCTGCGATCTCCTGGAACTCCAGCTCTGCGACAAATCGCAGCACCAGAATCTCCCGATCGATCGGGTTCACATACACAAGCCAGCGATCGAGTCCACCCGGCTCCTCAGGTTTAGGCGCCTTGTCATCAGACGCTTCCTCAAGTGGATCCAGACTCAAAGCGTCCATCAAGCGACGCTTACGCCGTTCCTTTCTGTACTGCGTAATGCATTCGTTGTAAGTGATGCTGTAGAGCCAGGTTTTGAATTTCGATTTGCCCTCAAAATTCTTCAAGCCATACAACACCTTGAGCATCACTTCCTGACAGACATCATCTGCATCGCGATCGTTCCCTAAATAACGTGCACAAACGTTAAAAAGTGTCCTTTGATAGCGCCGCATCAACTCTTCGTAGGCCCGGGTCACGTGAAACAGCTCAACGTGCGCGCGCGCAACCAACTCCTCGTCAGAGAGCTCGCGGGGGTCGTAGCGCATCGGTAGCGGTTGGGGTTTATTCAAAACAAGTCGTGCCGACAGTCGGGTCAATGTCCGCCACTGTCCGGATTCCGGCGATTCGTGGCGGCATACATTAGCAGGTTAGCCGCCTAACGGCTGCTCACTCGCTGTTCGAGGAGGATCCGGTTGGACAATGAAACCAACTCTCCCTCATCGGTCAGCAGGGTGGTTTTCACCGTGCCGATCTCTTCGATCTGGCCTTCGACCTCGCCCACACGCACTTGTTGCCCTACCTGATACAACTCCCGCACATAAATTCCCGCCAGTATCTGGCCCGCGATTTCGCGACTTCCAAGGCCCATGGCCAGTGCAACTGCCAGACCAACGGTAATCAAACCAATCACAATGACATGGTTCAGGAGATCGGTCTTGACCTCCAACTGGCTGATCGCCACCGAAATACTGATGATGATGACCAGGCCCTGGGCAATTCTTCCCAGCCCGGCCGAGTAATCCAGCCCTACACCTTCAGCGGCTCCGCGCACCAGGCCGTTGACCAACTGCGCCAACAGCACTCCCACGAGCAACACCAAGGCAGCACCGAACACTTTCGGCAGGTACAAGGCCAACATGTCCAGTGTCGCGGAAACCCGCTCAAGTCCAAGCGACTCGGCCGCCGACACCAGGAAAATCAATAATACGAACCAGTAGACAATCTTGCCGATCAGCGTCGAGATCGGCACTTGAACGCCAGCGCGACTGATCAGTTTGGTCAAACCGGTACCGCCCATCAGGCGATCCAGGCCCAGCTTGGCCAGTAACTTGGACAGCAATGTATCGAGCAGCTTGGCAACAACAAAGCCCAGCAACACAACAACAAGGGCACCGAACAGGTTAGGGATGAAATTTGCAACTTTGGTCCACAATGCAGTCATTGCGGCAACCAGGCTCTGTGTCCAGAGATCCAATTCCATGTTCAGTCAGCCTTATCGACAGTGCGAGCGTTTACTTTAAGGTTATTGCGGCGCGACACCGGTGAAACATGGGCCGAGCCATTGTTCAGGGCAATCATCATGGCTTGCGACCAACGACCCAGAAGGCCGAACAGTACGCCTGCGCCGACCTGACGGTTGGCGGTCTTCAACACTCGCCCCAGGCACGCATCGTCATCCCGGCTGGAGGACGACGAATTGAGCATGTCGCGCAAAGATTCTTCAAACGGATCGTGCATCAGGCACCTCACGTAACGTCACTAAAAGACGCGACCAAATTTGCATGAGTCACACGCCTTTGGTCAGGCCCGGACAAATATCTGCGTTTTTACACCCAGCGCAGGCGTCTATACAGCCACCACTGGCCCAGCGCGACCGCGATTATCAACGCACAGGCCACCAGAAAACCGTAGGGACTGGCAGAGCCCGGTATGCCGCCAACGTTGATCCCCAGCAAGCCGGTCAGGAAGCTCATCGGCAGGAAAATACCGGTGATAATCCCGAAGCGATACATGGTTTTATTCATTCGCTCGCGCAGGCGCCGATCTTCGGATTCGAGCACCAGACCCACGCGTTCACGGGTCAATTCCAGTTCTTCGAGGTATCGGGTAAGGCTGTTGTTGAGCTCATTCCAGTAGTCGGCATCATCGTCGACAAACCATGGGAATTTGCTGCGCGTCAGCTGCGCGTAGATGTCTCTTTGCGGAGCGAGAAAACGCCGCAAGCCAGCGGCACGGCGACGGATATGCAACAACGTTCCGTGATCGGGCGTATACCGCTCGTCGGCATCTATCTTTTCTTCTTCTATATCGACCGATTCAGTCAGGTCGCCGACCAATGCCTGGACTTTATCGGTGAGGTACTGAGCCAGATACAGGATGAGTTCGGAGGCGGTTTTCGGCCCCTTGCCTTCATTCAGCTGCTCGATCAGTTCGTCAGTGGCGCGCAGCGGACGAAGGCGCAGGGAAATGACTTGCTGGGCCGCAGCGAAGATCCGCACCGAGACCATGTCCTCAGGCTCGGCCCCCGGATTCAGATTGACCCCGCGCAGGAACAGCAACAGGTTGTCGTCCGGCAGCGGTAGCAAACGTGGCCGGGTGTTTTCTTCAAGCAGCAGGTCGCAGGCGAACTCGCTCAAGCCGCTGGCGGTGCGCAACCAGGTATGGGTTTGCGGATGGCCACGATCCCAGTGCAGCCAGACACTTTCGTGCGGCTGCAACTGCAGGCAATCCAGTTCGGTCCGAGCGATGAAACGCGCCCCGCCACTACCATCCAATACGAGAGCATGTACCAGCCCCCACTGCGCGTTTTGCTCGTCGAACATTCGTACTTCGCTTATTCCGGCATTTTCAGAGGAGAAGGCGAAATGATCACGCCGTTATTGTCGGCATACACGTATTCACCCGGACGGAAGGTAACGCCGGCAAAAGTGACCGGGACATTGAGATCGCCGATGCCGCGCTTGTCGGTCTTTTTCGGGTGACTGGCCAGCGCCTGAACGCCGAGGTCGGTTTGCGCGATCACATCCACGTCGCGGATGCAGCCGTAGATGACCATGCCTTCCCAGCCGCTTCGGGCAGCCTTTTCGGCCAGCATGTCACCCAGCAAGGCGCAACGCAGGGATCCGCCGCCATCAATGACCAACACTTTGCCCTTGCCGTCCTGCTCGACCTGCTCGCGCACCAGCGAGTTATCTTCAAAGCACTTGAGGGTGACGATTTCGCCGCCGAAGGAATCACGGCCGCCAAAATTGCTGAACATCGGCTCAACGACCTGCACCAGTTCCGGGTAGGCGTCGCACAAATCGGGAGTGAGGTAATGCATGAAGTAACTCCTGTCAGTGAAGGGTTCATCAAGGGGCAAATGGATCTGCTGAGGCGTAGCTTAGCCGCAACCAGGCGACAGCGAAACGATCTGGCTCAATGCATTGCGGCGATCGGCTGCTCCGACAGCTCCTGTACAGGCACGCAGCGCTCGTGCAGCCAGTCCTTGACCAGCGGCCAGACCTCGCGCTGCGCGGCTTTGCTGACCAGCATCTGTACGTGGCCGAAATCCTCGGAGAAGCCCTGCTCACGACCCAGACAGGTAAATGTGCGCTGCGGCGAACCGATCTGCTCGTAAAGCTTGCGACACGCCCACACCGGGTCCTGGTGATCGCCCGCCGCCGCTACCACCCATAAAGGCACGCTGACCTCAGCCAGACCCGCCCACCAATCGCTGTGCTGGTCACCGAAGCGGCCAAACAAGCCATGCCAGCGCAGGCTTTCCAGCGCCAGGCCAATCGGCTCGTCTTCCGGGCCACGTTTGAAGCGTGGACCGGAAATGTGCTCGAAGCGCTTGAGCAGTAAACGACTGGACCATTGCAGTGGAGGGATTTTCAGCGGCCAGTACGTGCGGCTGATCTGACTGCCAAACAGCGCTACCGAAGCCGCGCTGTCCGGTCCCAGATACTGACCGCCCAGGGCTGCCGTCAGGGTTGTGCCGCCCAGCGAATGGCCGAGCCAGTGGGCGACCTGCCCGCTCTGCTCGGTGACAAATGCCGCGATGGCCGGCAGGTCGTAACGCGCATAGTCGGCAACCCGGTTGTGGCGATAGGCCTGATTGCGCGCAGACAAGCCATGTCCGCGCATTTCCGGGATCCACACATCAAAGCCGGCCCGTGCCAGATACGCGCCCAGGCCAATGCCTTTGGGCGAATACCAGAACCGCCGATTGGAAAAACTGCCGTGCAACAGGATCACCGGCACGCCGCGCGCATCGGGCTGCGCCACCAGCCCCAGGCGGGTCAAGGCGATTTCGACGCTGGCATCGGGGCTGTTGGCGGGTTTGAGGCGATAAACGTCCTCGATCAGATCGCCACGTCGCTCGGCGCTGATCAAGGCCACTGGGAAAAGGCTGCTGCTGCTTTGCATATTGCTCTGGTAATAAATGGGCCGGCCTTGGGTGGCCGTCCCGATTGAACATAAAAAAGCCCCGACCCACGTCAGCGGGTCGGGGCTTGACTCAGTGGGATCAGACCGGAGCCTGAGCCTCAGCCAGGAAGAACCAGGTTTCCAGCACGGAATCGGGGTTCAACGAGACGCTTTCGATACCTTGATCCATCAACCAGCGCGCCAGATCCGGGTGATCCGATGGGCCCTGGCCGCAAATGCCGATGTATTTGCCAGCCTTGTTACAGGCCTGGATCGCGTTGGACAGCAGCTTCTTGACCGCCGGATTGCGCTCATCGAACAGATGCGCGATGACGCCGGAGTCACGGTCCAGGCCCAGGGTCAGCTGAGTCAGGTCGTTGGAGCCAATGGAGAAGCCGTCGAAGTATTCGAGGAACTCTTCAGCCAGAATCGCGTTGGACGGCAGTTCGCACATCATGATGATGCGCAGGCCGTTTTCGCCGCGTTTCAGACCGTTTTCCGCCAGCAGGTCGATCACCTGGCTCGCTTCGCCCAGGGTGCGTACGAACGGCACCATGATTTCAACGTTGGTCAGGCCCATCTCTTCGCGGACACGCTTGAGCGCGCGGCATTCGAGCTCGAAGCAATCGCGGAAATTCTCGCTGATGTAACGCGAGGCGCCACGGAAACCCAGCATCGGGTTTTCTTCTTCCGGCTCGTAGAGCTTGCCGCCGATCAGGTTCGCGTACTCGTTGGACTTGAAGTCCGAGAGGCGCACGATGACCTTTTTCGGGGTGAACGCCGCAGCCAGGGTGCTGATGCCTTCGACCAGTTTTTCGACATAGAAACCGACCGGATCGTTGTAACCGGCGATGCGCTTGTCGACGCTGTCCTTGATTTCCTGCGGCAGACCGTCGTAGTTGAGCAGCGCTTTGGGATGCACGCCGATCATGCGGTTGATGATGAATTCCAGACGCGCCAGGCCGACACCGGCGTTGGGCAGCTGGGCGAAGTCGAATGCCCGATCCGGGTTACCGACGTTCATCATGATCTTGAACGGCAGATCAGGCATGGCATCGACCGAGTTGGTCTTGATGTCAAAGCCCAGTTCGCCTTCGAAGATGTAACCGGTGTCGCCTTCGGCGCAGGAAACCGTCACACCCTGGCCATCCACCAGCACCTGGGTGGCGTTGCCGCAACCGACCACCGCCGGAATACCCAGTTCACGGGCAATGATCGCCGCGTGGCAGGTACGCCCGCCCCGGTTGGTGACGATGGCGCTGGCGCGTTTCATGACCGGTTCCCAGTCCGGGTCGGTCATGTCCGAGACCAGAACGTCGCCGGGCTGGACCTTGTCCATTTCGGACACGTCTTTGATGATGCGGACCTTGCCGGCGCCGATGCGCTGGCCGATGGCACGGCCTTCAACCAGTACGGTGCCGGTTTCCTTGAGCAGGTAACGTTCCATGACGTTGGCCTGGGAACGGCTCTTCACGGTTTCCGGACGCGCCTGAACGATGTACAGCTTGCCGTCGTCACCGTCCTTGGCCCATTCGATGTCCATCGGGCACTTGTAGTGCTTCTCGATGATCATCGCCTGCTTGGCCAGCTCGGAAACTTCCTCGTCGCTCAGGCAGAAACGCGTGCGGTCGGCAGCGTCGACGTCGATGACCTTGACCGATTTGCCGGCCGAGGCTTCTTCGCCGTAGATCATCTTGATCGCCTTGCTGCCCAGATTGCGGCGCAGGATCGCCGGGCGACCGGCTTCAAGGGTGCCTTTGTGCACGTAGAATTCGTCCGGATTGACCGCGCCTTGCACAACGGTTTCACCCAGGCCGTAAGCGCCGGTGATGAACACCACGTCGCGGAAGCCCGATTCAGTGTCCAGGGTGAACATCACGCCTGCGGTGCCGGTTTCGGAGCGGACCATGCGCTGCACGCCGGCGGACAATGCCACCAGCTTGTGGTCGAAACCCTGATGCACGCGGTAGGAAATGGCGCGGTCGTTGAACAGCGAGGCGAACACTTCCTTGGCCGCTCGGATCACGTTCTCGACGCCACGGATATTCAGGAAGGTTTCTTGCTGACCGGCGAACGAAGCGTCGGGAAGGTCTTCGGCGGTGGCGGAAGAGCGCACGGCAACGGCCAGATTCGGATTGCCTGCCGACAACGTGGCGAAGGCAGTGCGAATTTCGGCGTTGAGTTTCTCGGGAAACTCGGCGTCCATGATCCACTGACGAATCTGCGCGCCGGTCTTGGCCAGCGCGTTGACATCGTCGACATCAAGAGCGTCCAGGGCTGCGTGGATCTGATCGTTCAGACCACTCAGCTCAAGGAAATCACGGTAGGCCTGAGCCGTAGTGGCAAAGCCACCAGGCACCGAAACGCCAGCACCTGCGAGGTTGCTGATCATTTCGCCGAGGGATGCGTTCTTGCCTCCGACATGCTCCACATCATGGACGCCGAGCTTTTCGAGGGAAACTACGTACTCTACCAAGGTGATCTCTCCACTAACTATGTTTGTTGTTGGGAAAAGCTCATGCACCCGGAACCTGTACTGCGCTTCCGGGCGTTTGTGGCCTGGGCCATGAAAATAAGTGAGAATGCGGACCACCCAGGCCCGCATGCGCGCCTATGATATCCAACAATCGTCACCAGCTTAAGGCCCAAGGCGCAAATGAAACGATCCGCTTTCTTTATCTCCGACGGCACCGGCATCACGGCCGAAACTCTGGGCCAGAGCCTGTTAGCGCAATTTGAGAACATTACGTTCAACAAGTTCACGAGGCCCTACATCGACAGCGTCGAGAAAGCGCGGGCGATGGTACAACAAATCAACGCCGCCGCCGAAAAGGACGATGTACGCCCGATCATCTTCGACACCATCGTCAATCAGGACATCCGCGAAATCCTCGCGACGTCCAACGGCTTCATGATCGACATTTTCTCGACCTTTCTCGCGCCACTGGAGCAGGAGCTTAGTTCACACTCTTCCTATTCGGTGGGCAAATCGCACTCCATCGGTCACAACTCCAACTACATGGAGCGGATCGAGGCGGTCAACTTCGCCCTCGACAACGACGACGGCGCACGCACTCATTATTACGACAAGGCCGACATCATTCTGGTGGGTGTCTCGCGCTGCGGCAAAACCCCGACTTGTCTGTACATGGCCATGCAATTCGGCATCCGCGCCGCCAATTACCCGCTCACCGAAGACGACATGGAGCGCCTGCAACTGCCCAACGCGCTCAAGGAACACCGTAACAAATTATTCGGCCTGACCATTGACCCAGATCGGTTAACCGCGATTCGCCACGAACGCAAACCCAACAGCCGCTACGCCAGCTACGCCCAGTGCGAGTTCGAAGTCCGGGAAGTGGAAAACCTGTTCCGCCGCGAGAACATCCCGAACATCAACTCCACGCATTTCTCGGTAGAAGAAATTTCGGCCAAGGTGCTGGTCGAGAAAGGTGTGGAACGGCGCTTCAAATAACAGGCCTTGAACTCCCCAGCCGCTTCGGGGACAAGTCCCCTCCTACCGGGCATCGCATAGTTCGGTAGGACCGGACTTGTCCGGGAAGGCGTCGGGTGGGCCGAGGAAAATCTTCGGCGCATGCACCGCACCCGTCGAAAACAATTCCTCTTATTGAGTCGCCCCTAAAGCTGCCACAACTCCATAAACCGATGCACCGGCAGCGCTTCCAGGCCTGCCTGATCCTTGCACACGGCGACCAGCTGTTCGCAGCGCTGCGGAGCGAAACGGGTGGCCAGGTTGTTTTTGAACTTCTCTTCCAGCAGCGGGATGCCATCGGCGCGACGCCGGCGGTGGCCGATGGGGTATTCGACTTCAACCTTGTCAGTGCTGGAACCATCCTTGAAAAACACCTGAATCGCGTTGGCAATCGAGCGCTTGTCTGCTTCCAGGTACTCACGGCTGTAGCGTGGATCTTCGACGATTTCCATCTTGTCCCGCAGCTGATCGATGACCGGATGGGCCGTATGAAACTCGTCTTCATAGTGCTCGGCGACCAGGGTGCCGAACACCAGCGGGACGGCAATCATGTATTGCAGGCAATGATCGCGATCAGCGGCGTTGGCCAGCGGCCCAACCTTGGAAATGATGCGAATCGCCGATTCATGGGTGGTGACAACAATTCGGTCTATTTCGGAAATGCGATTGCGCACCAGCAGGTGCAACGTGACTGCCGCTTCGCAGGCTGTTTGCGCGTGGAATTCGGCGGGAAAGCTGATCTTGAACAGCACGTTTTCCATCACATATGTGCCATAGGGCCGGGACAGGCTGAATGCGCGCTGATCCTCGGCCTTGAGCGCCAGGTCTTTATTGGTGTGACTGAACAGCACGTCGTAAAAGCCCCACTGCGGCGCGGTCAAAACCCCTGGAATGCCCATTTCGCCGCGCATGGCAATGTCCGCCAGACGCACCGCGCGACTGGTGGCGTCGCCCGCCGCCCAGGACTTTCGTGAACCGGCATTGGGCGCATGGCGATAAGTGCGCAATGCCTGACCGTCGACAAAGGCGTGGGACAGCGCCGCAAGCATCTGCTCGCGACTGGCGCCCATCAGCTTCGCGGCGACCGCGGTGGATGCCACTTTCACCAGCAACACGTGATCAAGTCCGACGCGGTTAAAGGAGTTTTCCAGAGCGATCACGCCCTGAATCTCGTGGGCCATGATCATCGCCTCAAGCACCGTCCGCATGCGCAGCGGCGCTTCGCCATCTGCCACATGCTTCTGGGACAGATGATCGGCCACCGCGAGAATCGCGCCGAGGTTGTCCGACGGATGCCCCCATTCCGCCGCCAGCCAGGTGTCGTTGTAATCCAGCCAGCGAATGGTGCAGCCGATATCCCAGGCAGCCTTGACCGGGTCGAGACGCAAACTCGTGCCGGGAACCCGAGCCCCAAAAGGCACCACGGTGCCTTCGACGATGGGGCCCAGATGCTTGGTGCATTCCGGAAAACGCAAGGCCAGCAAGCCGCAACCCAACGTATCCATGAGGCAATTGCGCGCGGTGTCCAGCGCCAGCGGGGACTCGACCCGGAAGGTCAGCACATAATCGGCGATGTCCTGCAGGACCTGGTCATAGTCCGGGCGGTTGTTCAGATCAACGTTGTTGCTCATTTCAACTCCTCTTTGTCCGAAGGATTTTCGCTGGCAGAACTGACGCTCTCCCGGATGAATCCGGTCCTACAGGTTGGCCGTGCTTCCTCTGTGGCTCAAACCCCGGGCACCCTAACCCAGCCTTCCATCAACACCCTGGCACTGCGACTCATGATGGCCTTGGTGACTTTCCATTCGCCGTTGCTTTGCACCGCTTCAGCACCGACCCGCAAGGTGCCGGAGGGATGGCCGAAACGCACCGCTTCACGCTTGACACCGCCAGCCGCCAGGTTGACCAACGTACCGGGAACCGCCGCAGCGGTGCCGATGGCGACAGCGGCGGTGCCCATCATGGCGTGGTGCAGTTTGCCCATGGACATGGCGCGCACCAGCAGATCGACGCTCTCGGCCGCCACCGGTTTGCCACTGGAGGCCACGTAATCGGCAGGCCCCGCAACAAAAGCCACCTTGGGCGTGTGCTGGCGCTGGGCGGCTTGGTCCAGATGCTCGATCAGGCCCATGCGCAGCGCGCCGTAAGCGCGGATGGTCTCGAACATCGCCAGCGCCTTGGGATCGCCGTTGATATCACCCTGCAACTCGCTGCCGGTGTAGCCGATGTCCTTGGCATTGATGAAAATCGTCGGAATCCCGGCATTGATCATGGTTGCCTTGAACGTGCCAATACCCGGCACCTCAAGGTCATCCACCAGATTGCCGGTAGGAAACATCGAGCCGCCCGCGCCCTCTTCGTCGGCTGCCGGGTCGATGAACTCCAGCTGCACCTCGGCGGCCGGAAACGTCACTCCGTCCAGCTCGAAATCACCGGTTTCCTGCACCGCGTCGTCGGTAATCGGCACATGAGCAATGATCGTCTTGCCGATATTGGCCTGCCAGATGCGCACCACCGCGACACCGTTTTGCGGGACACGACTGGCGTCCAGTAAACCATTGCTGATGGCGAACGGGCCGACCGCTGCCGACAGATTGCCGCAATTGCCGCTCCAGTCGACGAAAGGCTTGTCGATCGAAACCTGACCGAACAGGTAATCCACGTCGTGATCGGGCTTGCTGCTTTTCGACACGATCACCGTCTTGCTGGTGCTGGACGTCGCGCCGCCCATGCCGTCGATCTGCTTTTCATAGGGATCGGGGCTGCCGATCACCCGCAACAGCAAGGCGTCACGGGCCGCGCCGGGCACCTGCGCGTCGAGGGGCAAGTCCTGCAGTTTGAAAAACACGCCCTTGCTGGTGCCGCCCCGCATATAAGTAGCGGGGATTTTGATTTGTGCCGGGTGAGCCATGAATAAATACCCTTAAGCCGTGGTCGATTCGAGGAAATCCTGGGCAAAGCGCTGCAAGACGCCACCCGCTTCATAGATCGAGACTTCTTCAGCGGTGTCCAGGCGACAGGTGACCGGCACCTCGACCCGCTCGCCATTCTTGCGATTGATCACCAACGTCATGGTGCTCAACGGGATGCGCTCACCGAGTACGTCGAAGGTTTCGCTGCCGTCGATGTTCAAGGTATGCCGGTCAACCCCGCGTTTGAACTCCAGCGGCAGCACGCCCATGCCCACCAGATTGGTGCGGTGAATGCGCTCGAAACCTTCGGCGGCAATCGCTTCGACGCCCGCAAGACGCACGCCTTTGGCCGCCCAGTCACGGGACGAACCCTGACCATAATCGGCGCCGGCAATGATAATCAGCGGCTGTTTGCGCTCCATGTAGGTTTCAATGGCTTCCCACATGCGCGTGACCTGGCCTTCCGGCTCGATCCGCGCCAGTGAACCCTGTTTGACCTTGCCGTCGACCTGCACCATTTCGTTGAGCAGCTTCGGGTTGGCGAAAGTCGCCCGCTGGGCAGTCAGGTGATCGCCGCGATGGGTGGCGTAGGAATTGAAGTCTTCCTCCGGCAGGCCCATTTTCGCCAGGTATTCACCGGCGGCGCTGTCGAGCATGATCGCGTTGGACGGCGACAGGTGATCGGTGGTGATGTTGTCACCCAGCACCGCCAGCGGGCGCATGCCCTTGAGCGGTCGCGCGCCGGCCAGCGCACCTTCCCAGTACGGCGGACGGCGAATGTAAGTGCTTTGTGCGCGCCAGTCGTACAGCGGCGTGACCTTCTCGCCGTCGTCAGCCTTGATCTCGAACATCGGGATATAAACCTGGCGGAATTGATCCGGCTTGACGCTGGCCTTGACCACCGCGTCGATTTCTTCGTCGCTGGGCCAGATGTCTTTCAGGGTCAGCGGCTTGCCATTCAGATCGGTGCCCAGCACGTCCTTCTCGATATCGAAACGGATGGTACCGGCAATGGCGTAAGCGACCACCAGCGGCGGCGAGGCCAGAAATGCCTGCTTGGCGTACGGGTGAATGCGTCCGTCAAAGTTGCGGTTGCCGGACAACACGGCCGTCGCGTACAGGTCGCGATCAATGACTTCCTGCTGGATTTTCGGGTCCAGCGCGCCGCTCATGCCGTTGCAGGTGGTGCAGGCAAAACCGACGATGCCAAAGCCAAGCTTTTCCAGTTCCGGCAGCAAGTTTGCCTCTTCCAGATACAGCTGAACCGCCTTGGAACCCGGCGCCAGCGACGTCTTGACCCACGGCTTGCGGGTCAGGCCAGCGGCGTTGGCGTTGCGTGCCAGCAAAGCTGCGGCGATCACGTTGCGCGGATTGCTGGTGTTGGTGCAGCTGGTGATGGCAGCGATGATCACTGCACCGTCCGGCATCAGGCCCGGTTCGTTTTCGACGACACCGGAAATCCCTCGCGCCGCCAGCTCCGAAGTCGGCACCCGGCGATGGGGATTGGACGGCCCGGCGATGTTGCGCACCACGCTGGACAGGTCGAACGTGAGCACGCGCTCATACACGGCGGTTTTCAGGCTGTCGGCCCACAGGCCGGTTTGTCGGGCGTAGGTTTCCACCAGCTTGACCTGCTCAGGCTCGCGGCCGGTCAGCGTCAGGTACTCCAGGGTTTGCTGGTCGATGTAGAACATGGCGGCCGTCGCGCCAAACTCCGGGGTCATGTTGGAAATGGTCGCCCGGTCGCCCAGGGTCAGCGCGTTGGCGCCATCGCCGTAAAACTCCAGATAAGACGACACCACTTTCTCGCCACGCAAAAATTCAGTCACCGCGAGCACGATGTCGGTGGCGGTAATACCCGGCTGGCGCTTGCCCACCAGCTCGACGCCGATGATGTCCGGCAGGCGCATCCAGGAGGCGCGCCCGAGCATCACGCTCTCGGCTTCCAGCCCGCCGACGCCAATCGCGATGACGCCCAGCGCGTCGACATGGGGCGTATGGCTGTCGGTGCCGACCAGCGTATCCGGGAACGCCACGCCGTCCAGCGCATGCACCACCGGCGACATTCGTTCCAGGTTGATCTGGTGCATGATGCCGTTGCCGGGCGGGATCACGTCGACGTTCTTGAAGGCTTTCTTGGTCCAGTTGATGAAGTGAAAACGGTCTTCGTTGCGCCGGTCTTCAATGGCGCGGTTGCGCTCGAAGGCATCTTTCTCAAAGCCGCCGTGCTCTACCGCCAACGAGTGATCGACGATCAGCTGGGTCGGCACCACCGGGTTGACCAGCGCCGGATCGCCACCTTGCAAGGCAATCGCATCGCGCAAACCGGCCAGGTCGACCAAGGCGGTCTGGCCAAGGATGTCATGGCAGACCACCCGCGCCGGGAACCACGGGAAATCCAGGTCGCGGCGGCGTTCGATCAGCTGGGTCAAGGACGCATCAAGCGTTGCCGGATCGCAGCGCCGCACCAGGTTTTCAGCGAACACCCGGGAGGTGTACGGCAGCGTGTCATAAGCGCCGGGCTTGATTGCATCGACCGCCGCACGGGCGTCGAAGTAATCCAGGCGGGTGCCGGGCAGCGGTTTGCGATGTTCAATGTTCATGCGCGGGGACTCATCACGGAATTCGGTGGATGGACGGGGAGCTCATCGGCGGCTCCCCTGTCGCAGTCAATCAGCGCTGTTCAATGGGTACGAACGTGCGCTGCTCGACGCCGATGTACTCGGCGCTCGGACGGATAATGCGGTTGTTGGCACGCTGCTCGAAGACGTGCGCAGCCCAGCCGGTCAGGCGTGAGCAGACGAAGATCGGCGTGAACAGCTTGGTCGGAATGCCCATGAAGTGGTAAGCGGAGGCGTGGTAGAAGTCGGCGTTGGGGAAGAGCTTTTTCTGCTCCCACATAGTCTTGTCGATGGCTTCGGAAACCGGATACAACACGGTGTCGCCCGCCTCATCGGCGAGTTTTTTCGCCCAGCCCTTGATCACTTCGTTGCGCGGATCCGACTCTTTATAGATGGCATGGCCGAAACCCATGATCTTGTCTTTGCGTTCGAGCATCGCCAGGGTGCCTTTGACCGCTTCCTCAGCCGAGCTGAAACGCTCGATCATGGCCATGGCCGCTTCATTGGCGCCGCCATGCAAAGGCCCGCGCAAAGTGCCGATAGCGGCTGTGACGCAGGAATACAGGTCAGACAAGGTCGAAGCACAGACCCGCGCCGTGAAGGTCGACGCGTTGAATTCATGCTCGGCGTACAAAATCAGCGAAACGTCCATGACCTTGACGTGCAGCTCGCTGGGCTTGTTGCCCAATAACAGGTGCAGGAAGTGCCCGCCGATGGAGGTTTCGTCGGTAACGCAATTGATGCGCTCGCCGTCGTGGCTGAAACGATACCAGTAGCACATGATCGCCGGGAACGCGGCCAGTAGCCGATCCGTGGCGTCGCGTTGCTGATCGAAGCTCAGTTCAGGTTCCAGCGTGCCAAGCATCGACGCGCCGGTGCGCATCACATCCATCGGATGGGTGTCGGCGGGAATCCGTTCCAGCACTTCTTTCAAGGCCTGGGGCAGGTCACGCAGCTTTTGCAGCTTGGCCAGATACTCGTCCAGCTGGGCCTGGGTCGGCAGTTCGCCGTACAACAACAGGTAAGCGACTTCCTCGAAGCGCGCCTCGGCGGCCAGCTCACGTACGTCGTACCCGCGATAGGTCAGACCGGCGCCAGCCTGGCCCACGGTGGACAAGGCAGTTTGTCCGGCAACCTGACCACGCAGGCCAGCGCCGCTCAATACTTTTGCTTCAGCCATTGCTCTCTCCAATTTTGAATTTGTTAGGGAATTGGCAACTTGTTTCGTTCGGTTTGGCAATTTCCGTAGGACCGGATTTATCCGGTAAGGCGCCGGCGCAGGTGCCGGAAAATATCGGCGCATGCTCTGGCCTCTTCGGGAATGAATTCCCTCCTACAGTTTCAGGATTTCTTCTGCGCAAACAACGCATCCAGCTTCTGCTCGAAGACGTGGTAATCAATTGCGTCATACAGCTCCATGCGGGTCTGCATGGTGTCGATCACGTTTTGCTGGGTGCCGTCGCGGCGGATTGCGCCGTAGACGTTTTCCGCCGCCTTGTTCATGGCGCGGAACGCCGACAAAGGATAGAGCACCAGTGACACATCGGCCCCGCGCAGCTGGTCCACGGTAAACAGCGGCGTGGCGCCGAACTCGGTGATGTTGGCCAGAATCGGCGCTTTGACCCGGGCGGCGAACAGCTTGTACATCTCCAGCTCGGTAATCGCTTCCGGGAACACCATGTCGGCGCCCGCTTCAATACACGCTGCCGCCCGCTCCAGCGCAGACTCCAGGCCTTCCACCGCCAGCGCATCGGTACGCGCCATGATCACAAAGCTATCGTCGGTGCGTGCATCGACGGCCGCCTTGATGCGGTCGACCATTTCCTGCTGGGAAACAATTTCTTTATTCGGACGATGGCCGCAGCGCTTGGCGCCCACCTGATCCTCGATATGAATCGCCGCCGCGCCGAATTTGATCATCGAACGTACGGTGCGCGCCACGTTGAAGGCCGACGAGCCAAAGCCGGTGTCCACGTCCACCAGCAACGGCAGATCGCAAACGTCGGTGATACGTCGCACGTCGGTCAGCACATCATCCAGCCCGGTGATTCCCAGGTCCGGCACGCCCAGTGAACCCGCCGCTACGCCGCCGCCCGACAGGTAAATCGCCTTGAAACCGGCGCGTTTG
Organism: Pseudomonas sp. CFII64; assembly: GCF_000416235.1. Taxonomy (GTDB): domain Bacteria; phylum Pseudomonadota; class Gammaproteobacteria; order Pseudomonadales; family Pseudomonadaceae; genus Aquipseudomonas. The sequence continues at coordinate 114,471 of NZ_ATLO01000011.1, forward strand.
GCCAGCAAGGCATGGTTGGCGTTGATCGCACCCACGACCTGCAAAGGGCTTTCACTGGCGACGGCATCACGAAAACGCTGACCGGGAGTGCTTTTGTTGGAATTCATTTCTCACCTCGGAGTGGGGATTGGACGGTGCCCGGCACTTGGGCGCCTTGTTCGAGCATATGGCGCTCGATATTGCGTTTGGACGCCGCGATGTGCCGGCGCATCAACAGCTCGGCCAGCTCGCCGTCACGCTCGGCGATGGCATCGAGAATGCGATGGTGCTCGGCAAACGCCTGACGCGGTCGATTGGGCGTTGCGGAAAACTGAATGCGATACATGCGCACCAGCTGATAAAGGTCGCCGCAGAGCATCTGGGTCAGGGTGCGATTGCCACTGCCCTGAATGATCCGGTAATGAAAGTCGAAGTCGCCTTCCTGCTGGTAATAGCCAACGCCAGCCTGAAACGCCGCATCGCGCTCATGGGTATCCAGCACCCGGCGCAGCTCATCGATTGCTTCGCCAGTCATGCGCTCGGCCGCCAGACGACAAGCCATGCCTTCAAGAGACTCGCGAATTTCGTACAACTCGATCAGCTCGGCGTGACTCAGGGAAACCACCCGCGCCCCGACATGTGGCACGCGCACCAACAGCCGCTGCCCTTCCAGCCGATGAATCGCCTCACGCAGCGGCCCACGACTGATGCCATACGTACGCGCCAGCTCGGGCTCGGAAATCTTGCTCCCCGGCGCGATCTCACCCTTGACGATAGCCGCCTGGATACGCCGAAAAACGTTCTCGGACAGCGTCTCCGAATCGTCCGCAGCAGGGGCAGTGACTTCCAGCGCATCCAGCATAGTGTCGACACCTTTTGAATCAATGGCGCTAAAACTAGCCATATTAGGGTTTCAGGTCAAATGAAATCGGATGATTGTCGACAATCGTCTAATATCTCAACTTTTCAGAATTATCGAAACGGTTGGAGGCTTGCCCGCGAACGCGTGTAGGACCGGCTTTAGCCGGGAGGGCAATTGACGCCTTCGCGACTAAAGTCGCTCCTACGGCTGGCTCGCGGGCACGCCTCCAACGCAATTGCCTTCCAATCCGGGCAGTAAGGCTAAAAACCTTCATGCTAGAATGCCGCCCGCGCGTGACGGCGGTTAGTGGCCTCATGCCAGCGGATTTTCCTCTCCAGATTGACGATCATGCCTGCACTATCGCTGCACGCACGGCTCCGAGGATCGTTCTCAATGCACCAGGATTTATGAATTTAAAACCCCTCCTTACCCTTTGCCTGTGTTTGCTGCCAGGTGTCGTCGTCGCTGGCGACAAGACCGTTTACGGCCTCAATGAATACGCCGAGCTCACCGATATCGACCTGCAAGTGGCCGCCAAGCTGGACACCGGCGCCAAGACGGCGTCGCTGAGTGCGCGGGACATCAAGCATTTCAAGCGCGATGGCGAAAGCTGGGTGCGTTTTTATCTGGCCATTGATGACGCCCATGCGCACCCCATCGAAAGGCCTTTGGCCCGCCTTAGCAAGATCAAGCGTCGCGCCGATGACCGTGATGCCGATGACGAGAAAAAATACACCGCGCGCCCGGTGATCAGCCTGAATGTGTGCATGGGTGGCGCTTTACGCACCATCGAAGTGAACTTGACCGACCGAAGTGCTTTCCAATACCCGCTTTTGATCGGCTCCGAAGCGCTGAAACGCTTTGATGCGCTGGTCGATCCCAGTCTTAAATACGCAGCGGGCAAACCCGCTTGTGCAATCACCGCTCAAATCACCGAGTAAATAGATGCGCTCTCTTACACTCCATCTGAAAATCCTGATCGCTGTGCTGGTGACGCTGGGCATTGCGATCACGGCGTATCAGATTCTGGCGCTGGGCATCCCGGTGACCGAGGACGAAACGGACGACTTGTGGAACATCGACGCCAAGGTCGAGTTCGTCGCCAGCCCCAAAGACCCGGTCAAGATCCAGATGTTCGTGCCGCCGCTGGCCCGGGACTACATCAGCCTCAATGAAAGCTTTATCTCCAACAATTACGGGGTGAGCGTCAACCGCGTCGACGGCAATCGCAAGGTGACGTGGTCGGCGCGGCGCGTGTCCGGCAACCAGACGCTGTATTACCGGCTGGTGCTGACCAAGCGTTACAGCGGCGAGAAAGCCAAGATCAAAGGGCCGATTTTCCGCGACAGCATCGTCGTCGAAGGCCCGGAAAAAATCGCTGCCGAAGCCTTGCTCGCGCCGATTCGCCAGCACTCGGCGGACGTCGAGACGTTCATCACCGAAGCCATCAAGCGGGTCAACAACCTCGCCGATGACAACGTCAAGTTGCTGCTGGCGGGCGACACGTCGAGCTCCAACAAGGCGCGGGTCACCGAGCTGTTGCTGTCCATCGCCCATGTGCCGATGGAAAAGGTCCACACCATTCGTCTGGTGGCCGACCAGCCGCAGAGCCCGGAACTGTGGCTGCGCAGCTTCAACGGCAAGAACTGGCTGTATTTCAGCCCGGATACCGGTGAGCAAGGTTTGCCGGAGGACCGCCTGCTGTGGTGGACCGGCGACGAGAATCTGATCACCGTCGATGGCGGCAAGAAGGCGACAGTCAGCTTCAGCCTCAACAACAGCGAAATGAACGCCATTCGCCTGGCCAAGCTGACCGACGCCAGCACTGACGCGGACTTCCTCGAATATTCCCTGTACGGCCTGCCGCTGCAAACCCAGCAGACCTTCATGATCATGGTGATGATCCCGATTGGCGTGTTGGTGATCCTGATCCTGCGCAACCTGATCGGCCTGCAAACCCTCGGTACGTTTACGCCGGTGCTGATCGCCCTCGCCTTCCGGGAAACCCAGCTGGGCTTCGGCATCGTGCTGTTTACGATCATTACCGCGCTGGGCCTGTCGCTGCGCTCGTACCTGGAACACCTCAAGCTGCAAATGCTGCCGCGCCTGTCGGTGGTGCTGACCTTCGTCGTGGTGCTGATCGCGGCCATCAGCCTGTTCAGCCACAAGCTGGGCCTTGAGCGCGGGCTTTCGGTGGCGCTGTTCCCGATGGTGATTCTGACCATGACCATCGAACGCCTTTCCATCACCTGGGAAGAGCGCGGCGGCGGCCATGCCATGAAAGTCGCTATCGGCACGCTGTTCGCTGCGTCGCTGGCGCACATCATCATGAGCATTCCGGAACTGATCTACTTCGTATTTACTTTCCCGGCCGTGCTGTTGATTCTGGTGGGCTTCATGCTGGCCATGGGTCGTTATCGCGGTTATCGCCTGACCGAGCTGGTGCGCTTCAAGGCCTTCCTCAAGGAAGAGCAAAAATGATCGGCTGGTGGAAAACCTGGAAGGCACTGGAAGCCAGAGGGATCATGGGCATCAATCGGCGTAACGCCGACTACGTGCTCAAGTACAACAAACGCAGCCTGTACCCGATTGTGGATGACAAGATCATCACCAAGGAACGGGCGATTCAGGCCGGTATTCATGTGCCGGAAATGTACGGGGTGATTTCCACCGAGAAGGAAATCGACAAGCTCGACGAGATCATCGGCGGGCGCAGCGACTTCGTGATCAAGCCGGCGCAGGGCGCGGGCGGCGATGGCATTCTGGTGATCGCTGACCGTTTCGAAGACCGTTATCGGACGATTTCCGGGCGGATCATCAGCCATTCGGAAATCGAGCATCAGATTTCCAGCATCCTCACCGGCCTGTATTCGCTGGGCGGACATCGAGACCGGGCGCTGATCGAATACCGCGTCACCCCGGACCAGATCTTCAAAAGCATCAGTTACGAAGGCGTGCCGGACATTCGCATCATCGTGCTGATGGGTTATCCGGTGATGGCCATGCTGCGCCTGCCGACGCGGCAGTCCGGCGGCAAGGCCAACCTGCACCAGGGCGCCATTGGCGTCGGTGTCGATCTGGCCACCGGCATTACCCTCAAAGGCACCTGGCTCAACAGCATCATCACCAAACACCCGGACACCACCAACGCGGTGGATGGCGTGCAGCTGCCCAACTGGGACGGCTTCATGAAACTCGCCGCCGAATGCTACGAACTGTGCGGCCTGGGTTACATCGGCGTGGACATGGTCCTGGACCAGGAAAAAGGCCCGCTGATCCTCGAACTCAACGCCCGCCCCGGCCTGAATATCCAGATCGCCAACGACAGCGGGCTGACCCATCGCACCCAGGCGGTGGAAGCGCGGCTGGAGCAGTTGGCGCTGGAGGGCACGATTGAGACGCCGGAGCAGCGGGTGCGGTTTGTGCAGGATGTGTTTGGGCATGTGCAGAATGGTGGTGTCATTGAGCACACGCCTCACTTTGAAAACAATGAGTCTTAAATGGAAGACTCACCGCGTATCGCATTGCTTGCGCCGTCTAGTGAAAACGCCCTGTGAAGATCAACCTCGCTATAAGCGGGCGGTGCTTCGCCGTGGGGCAGATCGTCAAACGTGACATGCTTTCGCCCACCGAGTGTTCCCGCCCTGGGTTTCGCCATGATTGATTTCAACTCAAACGACCCGGACGGGACAGAAGGGCGTGCCCTTGCAGCAGTCGGCGCCGTTGGGCCGACATTGACTCTCGGATTCAACGCTTCCACAGCCTGTGTCGGGCTGTTTATGCTGCTCGGCATACGAGACGTGTTTGAAGCCGAACCTGCTGCGACTACCTCTCGGCTCGCCGACAAGGCACCTAGTCTTGCCCCGAAAGCGAATCCCCCGGCCACCCCTGAAAGCACTCCGAAACCAATACTAACGCCCGTAAAGACGTCACCAGTTTGATCATGCCCCCCCGCCTTGATGCCCGCTCCGATTACAGCACTCGTGACCGATATTCCAGCTGCGGCGTAAGACACGCCCTGCAGGCCAGCAATTGTTCCAGCTGCGATCCCCCCATCGCTGCCGTCAAAGGCGCCGCAATTCCCGCAGTCAACACGAAGGCGGCAACTCCCGCCGCCAAGCCAACCCACCAGGGAATATGCCCATTCGGATCCTGATAGTTCACCGGGTCTCCCAGGCAATAGGCGTAAGCGTTGAGCCCACCCTTGCCGAACGGGCTGAGAGTGTCAGGGCTGTTGAAGCGCATCAGCACCGGATTGAATGAGCGATACCCATTGCCGAGCATGTAGTGCCCGGTGAATGGCTCGACTCGTTCTCCGCTAAAGCCCGGCAGTTGGGTCAGGCCGCTTTCGGCGGGCCGATGGCCGTAGGGGCTATAAGCGATGGCTTGTTGTGACTGCGGCCCGGCGGCGTGCACGACCGAATGTTGCCGATCGGTGGCCAGTAAATATTGATTGCCGATGCCATCGTGCTCATCGATTTGCGCCATCACTTGCCGGCCATGACGCATCAGCATCCGCCGCGCCGATGCCTGAACTTCACTGTGCAGCCGTCCGGCCTGATAAAAACACTGGCTGACCGAAGCGCCGACTTGCGCACGGACCGCCAGGCGGTCCAGAGGGTCATACGCGTAGCGGCAGAGCAATGTTGAGTTATTCATGACGTTTACCCATTTGGACCCATACGATCCGCTAAGGGTGTTTGGCGAGCAGATGAGTTGCTGTCTGCTATTTGAAAGCTTGATGTCGATGGGGCCCGCGGTCCTGCATACCCGGATGCTGCGTGGCAGTGTAGGGACGCCGGAGCAGCGGATGCGGTTTGTGCAGGAGGTTCTGGGCATGTGGTGGGATAGCCTCCAGTCTCCGTTATAAATACCGCTACAACTACTCACTTCGAAATCGCACTTGTTTGAGTTCGATGTCGAATTTCGATTTGTAACTTTGCTTTTCAAGCATTTTCCAGGCGAGAGCCTGTCGGTAATGAGCAGGGTTCTCGAGCGCTCCCCCGTTATTCCAAACCATCTGAAGCTCAGCGAACTCATCGGAGGAAGCTGACGCTCGCCGCATGACCAAGGAGCCAGTTCTTTTGAAAAGTGAATCGCTCGCCGTCTTTTGAGCCAGTCCTGTACGCTCAAGTGCATCTCCTATTTCAGATGTCGCGGCCGCTCGCCCTCCCCCAACTGGAGTGGAAGAAGCAGCGTCGGCGAGCGCTTTGGAAGCCATCACTGACCCCATTCTTGCCCCAATAGCGACCCCTCCAGCCGCACCCGCCACAATCCCCGTCCCGAGACTCAACCACCCTAACCCTTCGCTCAATTCCCCTTTCGTCATCGCACTGCCCGCAGCACTCCCCACTGAAATCACCGTTGCAGCAATCGACACCTTGGTCGCAACGGCTGCCACCGCACCGGCGGTAGCCACGCTGACTCCCAACGCGGCAGTCACAGGTGCCGCAATTCCCGCCGTCAATACAGTAGCGGCAACGCCAGCGACCAAACCTACCCACCAGGGAATATGCCCATCCGGATCCAGATAATTCACCGGATCCCCGACGCAATACGCATAGGCATTCAAGCCGCCGTCATCAAAGGGACTCAAACTGTCCGGGCTGTGAAAGCGCATCAGCGCCGGGTTGTAGGCGCGATAGCCTTGTCCCAGCAGATACCAGCCGGTTGTCGCTTCGCGCAGTTCGCCATTGAAGCCCGAGTGGCTGGCGGCGGGTGCGGCCGAGCTTTGGTGGCCGTAGGCGTTGTAACTCAGGTCGTTGGCGCTCTCTGGACTCACCTCAGCCAGGACGGTCTTCTTTGCATCGGTGGCCAATAGCTGTGTACCGGCATTATTTCCGCTTTGGTGTTCTGCCAACAGGTGCTCACCGGCCCGGACAAAGCTGCGTTGCTCTTCGCCGCGCAATTGATTGGCAAGCTGTCCGTCCCGGTAAAAACGCTGTTCCTTGCCCTCGGTGCTTTGGCTGTTGGTCAAACTGTCCAGGGCGTCGTAGCCATAATCGACCGCAGGGGCATCGCCCGCTGCGCTGACGCTCAGCAAACGCCCCAGCGCGTCGTAGTCGAGCAATCGCCCTGCCTCATCGATCGTCAGGTTGCCGTTCGCGTCATAGTCAAGTTCGATACGCGCCGGATAATCCGCGTGGCTATTGCTGACTGCGCTGAGCTGCACAGGATCTTCGCCGTTGTATTCATACAGGGCGATATTGCTGCCCCCGGCGAATACCGTCGTCACCTCGGTGAGGTTGTCCAGCGCATCGAACTTGAATGACTGGCTCTGGATCTGCTTGCCCTGGGGGTCCAGCGGCGAATTCGGGCCGGTTGCGGTGTACAGCTCAAGCCTGCCGCGTGGGTCGTATTCAAATGTTTCGTCGCGCAGCAGCGTGCTGCCTTCGCGCAAGGTGCGTTGTTGCAGATGATCGGCTGCGTCATAGGCTTGAGCCAACTGTTGCTCAACGCCACCCGGCAGGACAAAACTGCGTAACACTTCGCGCCCGACATCGTCGTATTCCAGGCTGATACGCAGGCTCTGGGCTTGCGCACTGTCGACCGTCTCAATGCTTTCGGTCTGCCCCAAGACGTTGTAGGTGATGGCGCAAACCAGTGTTCCAGCCTTGGTACTTTCCAGACGACCGCTGCTGTCGTAAGTCCAGGTCTGAGTCGCACCCACTACATCGGTATAACTGAGCAACAGGCCATCAAGGCTGTATTGATACTGCATGGCATAGGTCTCGCCGCCCTGGACCCGGCGCTCTTCCTTGAGCTCGCCACTGGCGAAATAGTCCCGCTCCAGCTCCTGATCCTGCTCCTTGCTGCTCATCAGCCGCGCATTTTGCGGATCATAGGTGTAATCGGCGGTGCTGTTCAGCAGCTTGCGCTGAATGGGTTGTTCGCCCAGTTGCGGCTGATACAGATAATCGATGGCCTCCCCGCTCGGCGTATGCACCTTGTCGGGTTGCAGGCGCCCTTCAATAAACTCAAAACGCGTTACCCGGCCTCCGACGGTCGAGTCGATCATGCGATCCAGGCCGTCAAAGCTTTGCTCACCCAGCAGTACGCCATCGACACTGATGGCAACCGGCAAATCTTCCCGGCTGTGGCTGGCGTAGGCTCGTTCGACCTGCGCGTTGTCAGGCAGGCGATTGCCTAAGAGCCGGTCAAAGGCGTCGTAGCTGAATTCGCGGGAATTCCCCAGTGCGTCGACCTGTGCAAAGGTCCGACCCAGGCCATCGTAATGGGTGGACTCCAGACTGATTCGGTTGCCGCTCAGATCCAGCCGTTCGATGGAGTCCGGCTTGTCGAACAGATTGTTGACGGTGATGGTTTTGCCCATGCCCGCCTGCCATTCGGTGGTCGTGCGCTTGATCTGATCGACAACCTTGTGGCGTTCGATGCCATCCGGCCCGGTCACACTGCGCTGTTCCC
>NZ_ATLO01000012.1 GCF_000416235.1 Pseudomonas sp. CFII64
TACGCGTTCAGGGGTTTTGTTTGTCTGCTCGATTTGTGAATCATTAAATCGCAGACATAAAAAAAGCCACCTCATTGGGTGGCTTCTCACTAGCGCAGGATTAGTCTCCGCGATACTCACACCCGCTCGTGCATGTCTCGTGGATGCGAATGGCGGAGAGTTCCGGCAGCAGTGGCTTCAGCTCGTTCCAGATCCATTTCGCCAGGTTTTCGCTGGTTGGATTGTCGAGGCCTGGAATATCGTTCAGATAGTTGTGATCGAGGCGCTCGTAAAGAGGCTTGAAGATTGCTTTTATCTCGGAAAAGTCACGTATCCACCCGGTGTGTGGATCGACATCGCCAGCTAGATAGATTGCTACCCGGAACGAATGCCCGTGCAGGCGGCCGCACTTGTGGCCCTCGGGAACGTGGGGGAGACGATGGGCAGACTCGAAGGTAAACTCTTTGAAAATTTCCACAATCAATCAACTCTTAAAATGGTGATCGCCGTAGCGATACTTGCAGGCGACGAGTTTATCAGCAATGGCTTGACGGATGCGTTTAAAACCGCATCCAGTCTCCGGTTCGAGATACCAATGAGCCCGCGTTCTGCATCAATGGTGGTCTGAAATTTGTGCTGATGGCCTCTGGCCAGACAGATTCAGGTTCAATTAAGTTGACGGGGGTATCCTCTGAGTCTGGAAAATATGTCTCAGTGGAGATCAATAATGAAGACATCGTTAACCCTTTTCACTGCCGCTTTGTTCATCTGTTCTGCCGGTTTGGCCTCCGCCCGGGATATTGGTCAGGAGGAGGCGGCAAAGCTGCGCACCGCCGGCATTATTCAATCAACGGAACAGTTGGAGGCCGCAGCGCTGGCTACGCACCCCGGCGCCACCATTACTGATAGTGAGTTGGACGAGGAGTACGGTAAACACGTTTATCAGGTCGACTTGCGTGATGCGCAAGGTATTGAGTGGGACGTGGAGCTAGATGCCACCAATGGCACCATACTCAAGGACCATCAGGACAAGTAGATGACAGTTGAAAAGCGTCTCGTAGTCGTCTGTGGCCTGATGCTGGTGTACGCCGCTGCCCAAGCTAGAGATCTTGATCAGGACGAAGCACTGACCTTGCGCCAGGCAGGTGTCATTCTGCCCCTCGAACAATTCGTCGATTTAGCCTTGGGGCGTTACCCCGGCGCCAGGCTGCTCGAAGCCGAGCTTGAAGAGAAACATGGCGTCTATGTGTATGAGTTTGAGGTGTTGACCAGGGAAGGCGTTGTCCGTGAACTGAAGTTCGACGCGCGTGACAGCCGACTGTTGAAAGACGAGGAAGATGACTGATGCGCTTGTTACTGGTGGAAGACCACGTCCCATTGGCTGATGAGCTACTTGCCGGCCTGGGCAAGCAAGGGTACGCCGTGGACTGGCTGGCTGATGGACGCGATGCAGTGCATCAGGGTCTGAGTGAGCCGTACGATTTGATCGTGCTGGATCTGGGGCTTCCCGGCCTTCCGGGTTTGCAGGTGCTTGAGCAGTGGCGCGCTTCAGGCCTCGTCATTCCGGTGTTGATTCTGACCGCCAGGGGATCATGGTCTGAGCGTATCGAAGGACTGAAGGCCGGGGCAGACGATTATCTGACCAAGCCATTTCATCCCGAAGAGTTGCAGCTGCGCATCCAGGCGCTGTTGCGGCGCTCCCATGGCCTTGCCAATCAACCTCGTCTGGAATCGGCGGGTCTTCATCTTGATGAGGGACGGCAAAGCGTCAGCACTGATGGCGTAGATATCCAGCTGACTTCCGCAGAGTTCCGACTGCTGCGCTACTTCATGCTTCACCCCGAACAGATCCTGTCCAAAAGCCATTTGGCTGAACATTTGTATGACGGCGAAAACGAGCGTGATTCCAATGTCATCGAAGTGCATGTCAATCACCTGCGTCGCAAGCTTGGCAAGGCTGTCATAGAAACCCGCCGGGGCCAGGGTTATCTATTCGGTGGAGCGCCTGTTTGAAGTCTATTCAAGGGCGTCTCAGTCTTGGCCTGATCAGCGTCATGGTGGTCGTATGCTCGATCCTGGCGCAAACCAGCCTGTGGCTGTTTGAAGTCGGTTTGCAGCGTTATCTGGAAGCCGGGTTGCGCAATGAGAGCGAAAACCTGCTGGTTGCGCTGGTGCGTGGACCCACCGGCTTGCAACTTGATGAACATCGCTTGTCCCCGGCGTATCAGCGACCTTACTCGGGTCATTACTTTCGCCTGGACTTCGAACAAGGGCACTGGCGGTCCAGGTCGCTGTGGGATCTTGAATTGCCCAAGCTCGACGGCGTCGGGCTGCATGCCAATCTGGAGTTGGGCGCGACCGGCCAATCCCTGCTGTTGCTCAACACCGAATATCGCAAGTTCGGGCAGTCTATTTCGATCACCGTCGCACAGGATTACACCCCCGTCAGAGCAAGTTTTCAGCGTGTACAGCAATTTGGCCTAGGGCTCGGCCTTGCAGCGCTGCTGGTCATTCTAGTGCTACAGCGTATTACCGTGCGTCGCGCATTAAGGCCATTGGAGAACGTTCGAAAGCAGATATTCCAGTTGCAGCAGGGCAAGCGATCGCAGCTTGATAGCGAGGTGCCGCTTGAGCTGGAGCCGCTGGTTGCGCAGATCAATCATTTGCTCGCTCACACCGAGGACAGTCTCAAGCGCTCCCGTAATGCCTTGGGTAACCTCGGGCATGCGCTTAAGACTCCGCTGGCTGTGCTTGTCAGTCTGGCATCGAATTCCCAGCTTGATGCTTACCCCGCGTTGCGCAATACCTTGCGCGAACAGCTGGAGCACATTGAGCAGCGGTTGGTTCGCGAGCTCAATCGGGCACGCTTGTCCGGAGATGCGCTGCCCGGCGCGCGTTTCGACTGCGATGCAGAGCTGGGCGGGCTATTGGCGACATTGCGCATGATTCACGGCGATCATCTGGAGCTGTCGACCCAAGTGGCCGATGGCCTATTTCTGCCTTGGGATCGTGAAGACATTCTGGAACTGCTCGGTAACCTGATGGATAACGCTTGCAAGTGGGCTGACAGCGAGGTGCTGCTGACCATTGCCGAGCAAGAGCAGGGTTTTTGTTTGTTGGTTGAAGATGATGGTCCAGGGATTCCTGAATCCAGACGCGAGGAAGTGTTCAGCCGCGGCGCCCGGCTGGATGAGCAAATCACCGGGCATGGATTGGGCCTGGGCATTGTGCGAGACATTATCCACGCCTGGGGTGGCGAGCTCCGGTTGCTGGAAAGTCCGCTTGGCGGATTACAGGTGCGTATCGATCTGCCGCCGGGCCCAGCCTTGCTCTGAGGCTATACGAAACTCCTGCGTCGATAACCGTTTGGTCCTACAAACAATTCGGAGGATTCTCAACTTTTCGGGCGAATGGCCGTTAAACAGGTTAACTGCAGCTTACCCAATAAAAACAAACTGATTTCTGGAGCTCTATGCGTATTAGCCTGAAAGCCAAAGTACTTTCGCTGGCGGTGCTGCCGGTGCTGATATTTGCGCTGGTGATCAGCGTCGCGACCGTCGTCATGCTCCGCGAACAGGCTAAGCGCGAGGTCAGTGAGACGCGGGAGCGCTTGCTTGCCGAAGCCAAGTCGACCCTGCAAAGTTATGTCGCGGTCGCCATGACCACTATCAAGCCGATCTACGATGCTGCTGCGCCGGGTGACGATGCTGCGCGCGCGCAGGTCATCAAGTTGCTCTCCAATATCACCTATGGCAAAGACGGCTACTTCTTCGGTTACGATTCGCAATCGGTGCGCCTGTTCAAGGCCAGTAGTCCGGACGGCATTGGCAAGAGCTTCAAGGACGCCCGCGATCCCAACGGCGTTTTTGTCAACAACGAACTGGTTGCCGTCGCCAAAGCCGGTACGCATTACCTCCTTTATTCATCACCGCTGCCGGGCAAGACCGAGTTGTTGCCGAAGCTGGGTTATACCGAATATCTACCGAAATGGGACATGGCGGTCGGGTCATCGGTAAATCTGGATGGCATCGACGCTCAAGTCGCGGTGGTCGAGAAAAGTGTCGAAGCACGTCTGCAGGAGATGTTGCTGAGCATTATTGGCATCGCAATGTTGGTTCTGGTCATCATCACCGCGGTAGGGACCGTTCTGGCCGGTACGTTATTGCGCCCGCTTCGCTTGATGAAAGCCAATCTTGATGACATCGCAGCGGGGGAGGGTGACCTGACTCGCCGCCTGACGATTACCAGCCAGGATGAGCTCGGCGACCTTGCCGGGTCTTTTAACCGCTTCGTCGACAAGATCCATGGTCTGGTGCAGCAGATCGCGGGTATGACGACACAATTGAACGGGCTTGTCAGTCAGGTTTCCAGCCAGGCGCAGCGGTCCGAACAGGCAATGGAACGCCAGCGACACGAAACGGATCAGGTCGCCACTGCGATCAATGAAATGTCTGCCGCAGCCCAGGAAGTGGCCAAGAGTGCGCAGGGCGCATCGGTCGCCGCGCAGCAGACCGATGAGCAAGGTCAATCTGCCAAGCGAGTGGTGGACGGCAGCATCAAGCAGATTCATGCGTTGGTGGAAGATATCCGAAATAGCGGTACGTCTCTGGACAGCCTGCAGCAGGATGTTTCGTCAATTGTCAGCGTACTCGGCGTGATTCGCTCTATCGCTGAACAGACCAACCTGCTGGCTCTCAACGCCGCTATTGAAGCCGCGCGGGCCGGGGAAGCAGGACGTGGGTTTGCGGTGGTGGCTGATGAGGTGCGCGCCCTGGCCAGTCGCACTCAGCAAAGCACCCAGGAAATTCAGGGGATGATTGATCGACTGCAAAAGGGCACTCAGACCGCAGTCGATGCCATGCGCCGCTCTAGTGAGGCTGGCGATGGCACTTCCGTGCAGGCGAATCAGGCTGGCGCCTCTCTGGATACGATCGGCCAGTTGATCGGCACCATCAATTCGATGAACGCGCAAATTGCCAGTGCAGCCGAAGAGCAGACCGCCGTGGCCGAAGAGATCAATCGCAGCGTGCACCAGATCGCTTCGGCAGTGGACGTCGTGGCCGATGAGACCCGCCAGAGCGCTGAAACCTCTCGCAATCTGGATGACCTTGGCCGTCGCCTGGGCGCGCTGGTAAACCAGTTCCGCGTCTGATCCCGCCGGGACGCGTCCTGTCCTGATTCGCTCCTCTCCAGGCTTGGTTTCCACCGTCCTCCGGCAATCAGTTCGCTGATTGCCAGGATGATGGCACTTGCCCGTGGATTGGCGGACTAAGCACTAGGCCCGTCGATTCGCGGGCCTCTGACATGGACAGGACATGAACGAAACCACGTTGCAATACAAAACCTTATTGATGCTGCTGGTGCTGGTCACCATCGCCTTCGTGTGGATCCTGCTGCCGTTTTACGGAGCGGTATTCTGGGCTGTGATCCTCGGCATCATCTTTGCTCCCCTGCAACGTCGGTTGCTGCTGCGATTGAACTGGCAGCGCAACCTGACGTCCTTGTGCACGCTGTTGATTTGCCTGGTGATAGCCATTCTGCCAGTCATTGTCATCAGTGCGTTGCTGGTGCAAGAGGGCGCCACGTTGTACAAAAACGTGGAAAGCGGGGAGCTGGATATCGCCAGCTATCTGGCTGAATTCAAGGAACTGCTGCCGCCGTACTTGCAGCACTGGCTTGATCGCCTCGGCATGGGCGATCTTAATGGTCTGCGTGACAAGATTGCCAAAGGCGCTATGCAAGGCAGCCAGTACCTTGCCACTCAGGCCTTCAGCTTCGGGCAGGGCACGTTTGATTTCGTGGTGAGCTTTTTCATCATGCTGTATCTGCTGTTCTTCTTTCTGCGCGACGGCCAGGATCTGGTCCGCAAGATTCGCATCGCCGTGCCACTGGCAGAGCCACAGAAGCGCCGCTTGCAACTGAAGTTCACTCGGGTGGTTCGCGCCACGGTCAAAGGCAACGTCGTGGTGGCGATCACTCAGGGCGCTTTGGGCGGGTTTATCTTCTGGAGTCTCGATATCCCCAGCGCATTGCTGTGGGCGGTCATCATGGCGTTCCTGTCGCTGTTGCCAGCGGTCGGGGCGGGAATCGTCTGGGCGCCAGTTGCGGCGTATTTCCTGCTCAGCGGCATGATCTGGCAGGGCGTGGTGCTCTCGCTATTCGGGGTCTTCGTGATTGGTCTGGTCGATAACGTCCTGCGCCCGATTCTGGTGGGCAAGGACACTAAAATGCCGGACTACCTGATCCTGATCTCGACCCTGGGTGGCATGGCCGTATTCGGCCTGAACGGCTTCGTTATCGGTCCGATGGTCGCTGCGCTATTCATGTCGACCTGGGGGCTGTTCGTCGGGGCCAAGAAAACCGTACGCTTGCCGGGCTAGCTTTGCGTTGACCAAAAAAAACCTGCTCACGGGAGCAGGTTTTTTTATGCCTGGTGGATCAGCTCGGGACTTGCAGGCCCGAGTGCAATACCAGGTCAAGCAGGGGTTGTGGGTAAACCCCGAGCGCGAACGCCAGGATAGCGATGGCCAGCAGCATTACGCCGCCAGTGCGTTGTGCCCAGTTGAACTGCGCATCGTGCCGCGGCAGTTTGGAGTCAACCAGATACAGGGTCACCATCACGCGCAGGTAGTAGAACACGCCAATGGCGCTACCAATGATCAACGAGCCGGTCAGCCACCACAGGTGCGCTTCAACACCGGTGGCAATGATGTAGAACTTGCCGATGAAGCCCGCCGTCAGCGGAATGCCCGCCAGGGACAGCATCATCAAGGTCATCACGGCAGTCAGGTACGGACGGCGCCAGAACAGGCCGCGGTACTCGAACATCGCGTCGGCATCACGACCGCTGTAAGGCGAGGACATCATGGTGATGACGCCGAAGCTGCCCAGAGTAGTGATGACGTAGGTCACCAGGTAAACACCAATCGCTTCAACCGCCATGCCTTTGCTGGCAACCAGTGCGATCATCAGATAGCCAAAGTGCGCGATGGACGAATAACCCAGCAGACGCTTGAGGTTGGTCTGAGTCAGTGCCAGCAGGTTGCCCACGAGGATCGACGCAACGGCGATTACCGCCAGTACGTCATGCAGCACACCGCTGCTGGCCGCCGGGGAAATCTGGAATAAACGCACCAGTACCGCAAACACTGCGACTTTACTGGCAGTTGCCAGGAAGGCCGCTACCGGGGCAGGGGCGCCCTCGTAGACATCCGGCGTCCACAGGTGGAAAGGCACCAGCGACAGTTTGAACGCCAGACCGACCAGCATCATGCCCAGGCCCAGGCTTGCGAGCGGGCTCGGCAGGCCTGTGGCTTCCAGCGCCTTGCCAATCCCGTCGAAGCTCAGGGTGCCGGCTTCGGCGTACAGCAGCGCCATGCCGAACAGCAGGAACGCTGAGCCTGCGGCTGACAGGACCATGTACTTGATGCCGCCTTCCAGCGAGCGCTTGTTGAAGAAGGCATAGGCCACCAGCCCGTACACCGGCACCGACAGCAATTCCAGACCGATGAACAAGCCAGCCAGATGCTGCGCGCTGACCAGAACCATGCCACCGGCAGCGGCCATCAGGATGAGCAGGTAAAGCTCTTCGCGATTGCCGGGGTAGCCGACCTTTCCATCGCCGAGGTAGGCGTGGGCCATGGTCACGCAGGCCAGGGTCGACGCCAGGATCAGCGCCATGTACAGGCAGGCGAAACTGTCGATGTGCAGCAGCGGCGTGACGACCAGCGGGGCAACTTTCAGTGCCGGGTAGATCGATAGCAGTGCCAGGTTCAGGCCTGCAACGGACAGCAGGAATGTTTGCGAGTGATTGCGACGCCACGCGATTGCCAGCATCACCACGACAATCGTGGCGCTGGTAATCAGCAGCGGCGCAAGCGCAATAAAGTGTTGAATCGTCAGGTCCATAGCGCTCTTACCGGGCCGAAGCGAGTTGAGTGAAGGCGGTGCCGAGCCATTGCTGCACGCCATGCATGGTCGCTGCCGAAGTATCGAGGAACGGCTGCGGGTAAACCCCGAGCACCACCAGCAATACGGCAAGTCCCAGCACCATGATCAGTTCCCGTGCGTCCATCCCTTTGAGAACCTCGTCCGATTTCGACGGGCCAAAGTAGGCGCGGTGGATCATGATCAGCGAGTAGACGGAGCCAAACACCAGACCGGAAGTGGCGATTGCCGTGATCCATGGTGAGGCGACAAAGTTGCCCAGCAGGATCAGGAATTCACCGACGAAGTTACCGGTTCCCGGCAGACCCAGAGAGGCAGCCGCGAAGAACAGGCTGATCGCCGGCAGATAAGCGATGCGCGACCACAAACCGCCCATTTCACGCATATCCCGGGTGTGCATACGCTCGTACAACTGACCGCTGAGGATAAACAGCGCCGCTGCCGACAAGCCGTGGGCAATCATCTGTATCAGGACACCTTGCAGTGCCTGCTGGCTGCCGGAGTAGATACCGATCAGGACGAAGCCCATGTGCGACACGCTGGAAAACGCGATCAGACGCTTGATGTCGGTCTGGGCGAAGGCCAGGAAGGCACCGTAGAAAATGCCGATCAGACCCAGCACCATCGCGATGGGCGCGAACTCGGCCGATGCGTTGGGGAACAACGGCAGGGCGAAGCGCAACAGACCGTAAGCGGCGGTTTTCAGCAGGATACCGGCCAGATCGACCGAACCCGCTGTGGGTGCCTGGGCGTGAGCGTCCGGCAGCCAGGAGTGGAAAGGCACGACCGGCAGCTTCACCGCGAAGGCGATAAAGAAGCCCAGCATCAGGATGTATTCGGTGCCCGGTGCCAGTTGGGTCTTCAGCAGCGTGGCGTAATCGAAGGTGATCACACCGGTCTGGTTGAAGTTGACCAGCACCAGACCGAGGATCGCCACCAACATGATCAGGCCGCTGGCCTGAGTGAAGATGAAGAACTTGGTCGCAGCGTAGATTCTGGTCTTCTTGCCGTCCGATGAGCTATGACCCCAGAGCGCGATGAGGAAATACATCGGCACCAGCATCATTTCCCAGAAGAAGAAGAACATGAACAGGTCGATGGCGAGGAACACACCAATGACGCCGCCCAGGATCCACATCAGGTTCAGGTGGAAGAACCCGACCTTGCGCTGGATCTCGTTCCACGAGCACAGCACCGACAGAATGCCGAGCAGGCCGGTGAGCAGGATCATCAGCAGCGACAGGCCGTCCAGCGCCAGGTGCACGCTGATACCGAAGCGCGAGATCCACAGGTGCTTGAATTCAAGCGCCCAGGTTGGGTCGACGCCGGGAGCCGGTGCGTAACTGAAGTTGCCAGTACTCCACAACCAGAGGCCCAGGGCCAGTTCGAGGGACATGGTCAGCAGCGCAATCCAGCGCGGCAGGGTGGAGCTGTATTGCTCACCCAGCCAGCACAGCAGGCCGCCGATAAAGGGGATCAGGATTAGCCAAGGCAGAATCATGACGGGCTCAATTCCTTTCGCAAATTCGCAAGGTTCATGTCAGACCGCAACCACAACGACGGCGCCGAGTACCAATACGGCACCTACGGCGATCGAAGCAGCGTACCAACGCAGTTGGCCGGTTTCGGTGCGGCTCATGACGTCATGACCCCCCTTGACCAGACGTGGGATCAAACCAATGGTGCGATCCAGCGGATCGCCACGCAGCACATGGCTGATAGCCAGATAAGGTTTGACGAACAACTTGTCGTAAACCCAATCAAAGCCCCATGCCGCGAACCACCAGGCCGAGAGGAAACGACCCGGACCGCTGTTGGCGATGGCAGTAACCAGACGGCGCTTGCCGAGGAACAGCAAGGCAGCCAGCAGGATACCGGCCAGGGCGATGGCACCCGAAGCGATTTCCAGACTGTGCTTGGCGTCGCCGCCGGCATGGCCGACGCTTTGCGGCAATACATCAGCCAGTGGCGGAGTGATCATGGCACCGATGAAGGTCGACAGAATGATCAGCACCGACAATGGCAGCCAGTGAGCGATACCGTGACCTGCGTGGGCTTCGGTCTTGGCTTCACCATGGAAGGCGATGAAGATCAGGCGGAAGGTGTACAGCGAAGTCATGAACGCGCCGACCAGACCTGCATACAGCAGCGCATGGTTACCGCTGGCGAAGGCTTCCCAGAGAATTTCGTCCTTGGAGTAGAAGCCGGCGGTCAACAGTGGCAGGGCGGACAGCGCCGCGCCACCGACGATGAAGCTGGTGTAGGCCAGTGGCAGTTTCTTCCACAGGCCGCCCATCTTGAAGATGTTCTGCTCGTGGTGGCAGGCAACGATGACCGCACCGGACGCAAGGAACAGCAGCGCCTTGAAGAAAGCGTGCGTCATCAGGTGGAAGATCGCGCCTTCCCAGGCACCAACGCCCAGCGCCAGGAACATATAGCCGATCTGGCTCATGGTCGAATAGGCGAGGATACGTTTGATGTCGGTCTGCACCAGTGCCGCAAAACCCGCCAGTACCAGGGTTACGCCGCCGACAATGCCGACCAGATGCAGGATGTCCGGGGCCAGCGCGAACAGGCCGTGGGTACGGGCAATCAGGTAGACGCCTGCGGTGACCATGGTTGCGGCGTGGATCAGTGCCGAAACCGGAGTAGGACCGGCCATCGCATCCGCCAGCCAGGTTTGCAGCGGCAGTTGTGCGGATTTACCGACTGCACCGCCGAGCAACATCAGCGTCGCCAGGACAATCCAGAAGTCGCCGACCTTGAAGTGCTCCGGCGCCCGCACCAGCAACTCTTGCACGTTGAGGGTGCCCAGTTGCTGGAACAGGATGAACAGGCCGATGGCCATGAACACATCGCCGATCCGGGTCACGATAAAGGCTTTGAGTGCGGCGTTACCGTTGTTGCGGTTGCTGTAGTAGAAACCGATCAACAGATAACTGCACAGGCCCACGCCTTCCCAGCCGAAGTACAGGAACAACAGGTTATCGCCCAGAATCAGGAACAGCATGCTGGCGATGAACAGGTTGGTGTACGCGAAGAAGCGTGAGTAGCCCGCTTCACCACGCATGTACCACGATGCAAACAGGTGGATCAGGAAGCCGACACCGACCACGACGCCCAGCATCGTGACGGAAAGACCGTCCAGATACAGCGCGAAGTTCGGTTCGAAGCCATCCACAGCCATCCAGCGCCACAGCACCTGGGTGTAGTGACCACCATCAGGCGGCGCAACATTGAACTGGAAGATGACCCAGGCCGAAACAATGGCCGACAGCCCGATGGAGCCGACGCCGATCAGCGCCGCGAGATTTTCCGAGATGCGTCCGCGAGAGAACGACAGCAGCAGAAAACCGATCAGGGGGAATACGAAAGTCAGAAAGAGAAGGTTCATCCGCGCATCTCGCTGGCAGCGTCGATATCGAGAGTGTGGAAGCGGCGATACAGCTGCATCAGGATCGCCAGGCCAATACTGGCCTCGGCGGCGGCCAGGCTGATCACCAGGATGAACATGATCTGTCCATCCGGCTGCGCCCAGCGGCTACCGGCAACGACGAACGCCAGAGCGGCCGCGTTCATCATGATCTCCAGGCTCATCAGCACGAAGAGTATGTTGCGGCGCACCATCAGGCCGACCAGACCGAGGCAGAACAGGATACCGGCGACAGCCAGGCCGTGTTCCAGAGGGATTGCATTCATTGGCTTGGCTCCTTCGCCTCGTTACGGCCCAGATGGAACGCCGTGACCGCTGCAGCGAGCAGCAGCATCGAGGCAAGTTCCACCACCAGCAGATACGGTCCAAACAGACTGATACCGACCGCTTTGGCGTCGACAGTGGTGTGGCCGATGCTGGCGCCGGTTGAATTGCTGAACAGCACGTACAGCAGTTCAGCCAGCAACAGCGCGCCGAGGATGACCGGGCCGATCCAGATGCCGGGCTTGAGCCAGGTGCGTTCCTGCTGAACAGAAGCCGGACCCAGGTTGAGCATCATCACCACGAAGACGAAGAGCACCATGATCGCGCCTGCATAAGCGATGACTTCCAGTACGCCGGCAAAAGGTGCGCCGAGGCTGAAAAATGTCATCGCCACGGCGATCAGCGAAATGATGAGGTAGAGCAGGGCGTGCACCGGGTTGGTGTTAGTGATCACTCTTAAAGTGGCCACCACAGCGACACCCGATGCGAAATAGAAAGCGAATTCCATCTTTCTTCCTTAAGGCAGCAAGCTCTTGACGTTGATCGGTTCGGCTTCATTCTGCGCAGAGCCTTTAGGCTTGCCAGCGATGGCCATGCCGGCGACGCGATAGAAGTTGTAGTCGGGGTTCTTGCCGGGGCCGGAGATCAGCAGATCTTCCTTTTCGTAGACCAGATCCTGACGCTTGAACTCGGCCATTTCGAAATCCGGTGTCAGCTGGATTGCGGTGGTCGGGCAGGCTTCTTCGCACAGGCCGCAGAAAATGCAACGCGAGAAGTTGATGCGGAAGAACTCCGGATACCAGCGGCCGTCATCCGTCTCGGCTTTCTGCAGCGAGATACAGCCGACCGGGCAGGCGACCGCGCACAGGTTGCACGCTACGCAACGCTCTTCGCCGTCGGGATCACGGGTCAGGACGATGCGACCACGGTAACGCGGCGGCAGGTATACCTGCTCTTCCGGGTACTGCAACGTGTCACGCTTGCGGAATGCATGTGAGAACACCATCACCAGGCTGCGAAGCTGGGTGTAGGTGCCATGCACGATATTGAACAAATACTTGAGCATGGTTTATATCCTCACTGAGCCACGCCAGCGGGCGTGTTCAGCAACACGACCGCGGCGGTCACCAGCAGATTGATCAGGGTCAGCGGCAGGCAGAATTTCCAGCTGAAATCCATCACCTGGTCATAACGCGGGCGCGGAATCGAGGCGCGCAGCAGGATGAACAGCATGATGAAGAACGCGGTCTTCAGGGCGAACCAGACAAACGACAGCGACGGCAGAATGTCGAACGGACCATGCCACCCGCCGAAGAACAGGGTCACCAGCAACGCCGAGATCAGCACGATCCCGATGTATTCGCCAACGAAGAACATCCCCCACTTCATACCGGCATATTCGATGTGATAACCATCGGCCAGTTCCTGCTCGGCTTCCGGTTGGTCGAATGGGTGACGGTGAGTCACTGCCACGCCTGCGATGAAGAACGTACAGAAGCCAAAGAACTGCGGAATGATGAACCACAGGTTCTGCGCCTGATATTCAACAATATCGCGCATGTTGAACGAGCCGACCTGAACCACGATGCCCATCAATGCCAGGCCCATGAACACTTCATAGGACACGGTTTGTGCCGAGGCACGCAGCGCACCGAGCAGGGCGAACTTGTTGTTGCTCGACCAGCCGGCGAACAGCACCGCATACACTGACAGACCGGCCATGGCGAAGAAGAACAGCAAACCGATGTTCAGGTCCGCTACGCCCCAGGTCGGCGTGATCGGGATGATGGCAAAGGCGATCAGCAAAGCGCTCATGGCCACCACCGGCGCCAGGGTGAAGATCACCTTGTCGGCGAACGGCGGCGTCCAGTCTTCCTTGAAGAACATCTTGATCATGTCGGCGGCAATCTGGAAGGCGCCGAACGGGCCAACCCGGTTCGGGCCGTAACGATCCTGCCAGAGGGCGAGCAAACGACGCTCGACCCAGCTGAGCAATGCGCCGCAGACCACCACGGCCAGCAGGATGACAATCGCCTTGACTACCGAGATGATCGCGTCGACCACTTCAGGTGTGAACCAGGTCATAGCGCTGCCTCCTGCAGACCATCAACGGTTTTGCCGAACACGGCAGGCGGAATGCCGGCCAGACCGGCTGGCAATGCGACAAGCCCGGCACCCAGCTCTTCGTTGATGCGCAGCGGCAGACGCAAGGTCTGGCCAGCGACGGTCAAGCTCAGCAAGGCGCCGTCATTGACGCCCAGGCGATCAGCTTCGGATTTGGCGAGCGCCACGTAAGCCTGCGGAATGCGTTCCTGCACTGGCGCGGCCAGGGACGAAGTTTCGTCGCTGCCGAACAGGTGATAGAACGGCACCACTTGCCAGGTGCCACGCGCCGGGGAAAATGCGCCCGGTACGCTGGCGAACCAGGTCAGAGCGTCGCCGGTGCTTTCGATCAAGCGAGTGCCTGGATCGCCTGCACGCAAATGCCCACCGACTTCGTCCTGGAACTTGTTCCAGGCTTGCGGCGAGTTCCAGCCCGGAGACCATGCGAATGGCACTTGCTGACGAGGCTCGACCGAACCCGAGTAGCCTTCCATGGAGAACGCGAACGCCGTGTCCTTGTCCTGGGAAGTACGCGGCTCATGCACGCTGATGTCGGCGCGCATTGCAGTCCGGCCGCTGTAGCGCAGCGGTTCGCGCGCCAGTTTCAGGCCTTTGATGCGGAACGAAGCGGACGGCGCAGCGTTGACGATCCCGGCCAGTTGCGGCGTGCTTGCAGCACAGGCAGCGGTGACGTGATCGAGTTGAGTCCAGTCCACCGGCTTGTTCAGCAGGGTCGAGCGCAGCGCATGCAGCCAGCGCCAGCCTTCGTGAACCAGAATGCTGGCATCCAGATAAGTCGGATCAAAGACCTGGAAGAAGCGCTGGGCGCGGCCTTCCTGGCTGATCAGCGTGCCGTCGCCTTCCGCAAAGCTCGCGGCTGGCAGGATCAGGTGAGCACGTTCGCTGGTCGCGGTTTTCTGGTGGTCCGCAACGATCACCACTTTGGCGGCATTCAATGCGGCATCGACCGTAGCCGCATCAACGCGACGGTACAGGTCGTTTTCCAGAACCACGATGGCGTCGGCTTTGCCGGAAATTACGGCTTGCAGCGCGGCGTCGACGGAATCACCGCCGAACATCGCCAGACCCATGCTGTTGGCTTCCGGCACGATCAGGCTGATGGAGCCTTGCTTGTCGCGCAGTTTCAGTGCCTTGGCGATGTTGGCTGCGGCTTCGATCAATGCGGTCGAACCCAGCGAACTGCCGGAAATGATCAGTGGACGCTTGGCGGCCAGCAGTGCATCGGCAATACGCTGCGCCAATGCCAGTGCTTCGCTGTCCAGGCCTTCAACGGCCGGGGCGCTGGCATCCAGTGCGTGGGCGACGGCGAAACCGATGCGGGCCAGATCGTCCGGGGCTGCATGAACGCATTCTTCAGCGATGTCATCCAGCTTGGTTTCAGCCAGGCTGGCGATGAACAACGGGTTCAGCTCGTGCTGGCCGATGTTTTTCACGGCGGCGTCGAGCCACGGCTGGACTTTCATCGCCGCAGCCATGTCTTCAGCCTTGCCTTTCACAGCCTGACGCAAGCCCAGAGCCATGCGCGCAGCGGTTTGGGTCAGGTCTTCGCCGAGCACGAAAATCGCGTCGTGGTCTTCGATATCCCGCATCGTTGGAACGGGCAGCGGGCTGTCGTTGAGCACCTTGAGGATCAGGCGCAGACGCTCCAGTTCACCGGCTTCGATACCGGAATAGAAATGCTCGGCGCCGACCAGTTCACGCAGGGCGAAGTTGCTTTCCAGGCTGGCACGCGGTGAGCCGATGCCGACAATGTTGCGACCGCGCAGCAGATCGGCGGCCTTGTCCAGGGCGCCATCCAGGCTCAGCTTGACCTGGCCGTCAGCCAGCAGCGGCTGGCGAGGGCGGTCTTCGCGGTTCACGTAGCCGTAGCCGAAACGACCACGGTCACACAGGAAATACTGGTTTACCGAGCCATTGAAGCGGTTTTCGATGCGGCGGATCTCGCCGTAACGCTCACCCGGGCTGATGTTGCAGCCACTTGAGCAGCCGTGGCAGATGCTCGGCGAAAACTGCATGTCCCACTTGCGGTTGTAGCGCTCGGAGTGAGTTTTGTCGGTAAATACACCGGTCGGGCAGACCTCGGTGAGGTTGCCGGAAAACTCGCTTTCCAGGGTGCCGTCTTCAACGCGACCGAAGTACACGTTGTCGTGGGCGCCGAATACGCCGAGGTCAGTGCCGCCCGCGTAGTCTTTATAGAAGCGCACGCAGCGGTAGCAGGCAATGCAACGGTTCATCTCGTGAGCAACGAACGGGCCCAGGTCCTGATTCTGGTGAGTGCGTTTGCTGAAGCGATAACGGCGCTCGTTGTGGCCGGTCATCACGGTCATGTCTTGCAAATGACAGTGACCACCTTCTTCGCAGACCGGGCAGTCGTGCGGGTGGTTGGTCATCAGCCATTCGACGACACTGGCGCGGAAGGCCTTGGATTCATCGTCTTCGATGGAAATCCAGGTGTTGTCGGTGGCGGGTGTCATGCAGGACATGACGATGCGACCACGGGTGTCGTTCTCGTCGGTGTACTGCTTGACCGCACACTGGCGACAAGCGCCAACGCTGCCAAGGGCGGGATGCCAGCAGAAATAAGGGATGTCGAGGCCCAGGGACAGACAAGCCTGTAACAGGTTGTCTGCACCGTCGACTTCGAGCGCTTTGCCGTCTACGTGGATAGTGGCCATGGTTCAAAGTTCTTCGTTGGCCCGCTGTCAACGGGCGTGGCTAATGGAATCTCGGTGCTATCCAACTCAAACAGCCAGTCATGGCGCAGTCGGATAAGGACGGCAGCCTTGTGGGCCGCCGACCGGTCTGTCTTGTTATGCGCCAACCAGAGTCGGGCTGATGACCTGGGTCAGGCTGCCCGACTCTGCTGGCGCTATACCTGCCTCGAATTCAGGCCTGAAGTATTTGATCGCGCTGCCCAGAGGTTCCACCGCGCCCGGTGCGTGGGCGCAGAAGGTCTTGCCAGGGCCGAGGAAGTTCACCAGGCCCAGCAGGGTTTCGATATCCCCCGGCTGACCGTGACCTTTCTCGATGGCGCGCAGAATCTTCACGCTCCACGGCAAGCCATCGCGGCAAGGTGTGCAGAAACCGCACGACTCCTGGGCGAAGAACTCTTCCATGTTGCGCAGCAGCGAAACCATGTTGACCTTGTCGTCGACCGCCATGGCCAGGCCGGTGCCCATCCGGGTGCCGACCTTGGCGATGCCGCCGGCGTACATTTGCGCGTCCAGGTGTTCGGGCAGCAGGAAGCCGGTGCCGGCGCCGCCTGGCTGCCAGCACTTGAGCTTGAAGCCGTCACGCATGCCGCCCGCGTAGTCTTCGAACAGCTCGCGTGCCTGCACGCCGAAAGGCAGTTCCCACAAGCCGGGGTTTTTCACCTTGCCGGAGAAACCCATCAGTTTGGTGCCGTGGTCTTCACTGCCTTCGCGGGCCAGGGATTTGTACCAGTCGTTGCCGTTGCCAACGATGGCCGGCACGTTGCACAGGGTTTCGACGTTGTTCACACAGGTCGGCTTGCCCCACACGCCAACAGCGGCGGGGAAGGGCGGCTTGGAGCGCGGGTTGGCGCGACGGCCTTCCAGGGAGTTGATCAGCGCGGTTTCTTCACCGCAGATGTAACGCCCGGCGCCGGTGTGGACGAACAGTTCGAAGTCAAAGCCGGTGCCGAGAATGTTCTTGCCCAGCAGGCCTGCGGCCTTGGCTTCGGCCACGGCGCGATTCAAATGCTTGGCGGCGGTGACGTATTCGCCACGCAGGAAGATGTAGCCGCGATAGGCTTTCAAGGCCCGCGCACTGATCAGCATGCCTTCCACCAACAGGTGCGGCAGCTGTTCCATCAACATCCGGTCTTTCCAGGTGTTGGGTTCCATTTCATCCGCGTTGCACAACAGGTAGCGGATGTTCATGGATTCGTCTTTGGGCATCAGGCCCCACTTCACCCCCGTGGGGAAGCCTGCGCCGCCGCGACCCTTGAGGCCGGAGTCCTTCACGGACTGCACGATTTCATCAGGCGACTGCTCGGCAAATGCCTTGCGGGCCGCTGCATAACCGTCTTTGGCCTGATATTCGTCGAGCCAGACCGGCTCGCCGTCATCGCGCAGGCGCCAGGTCAGTGGATGGGTTTCTGCCGTGCGCGCAATCAGATTGGCGGGGCCGAAGGAAGTGATGGTCATGGGTAACCCTCCAACATCTTGGCAACGCCCGAAGGCTGCACGTCACCGAACGTGTCATCGTCGACCATCACGGCCGGAGCCTTGTCGCAGTTGCCCAGGCAGCAGACCGGCAACAGGGTGAAGCGCCCGTCGGCAGTGGTCTGGCCCGGCGCAATGCCCAGGGAGTTCTGGATTTCTTCGACCACTGATTCGTGACCGGCAATGAAGCAGACCATGCTGTTGCAGACGCGGATGATGTGGCGGCCAACCGGCTGGCGGAAGATCTGGCTATAAAACGTCGCCACGCCTTCGACGTCACTGGCGGGAATGCCCAGCAGGTCGCCGATGGCATAAATCGCACCGTCAGGCACCCAGCCGCGTTCCTTCTGCACGATTTTCAAGGCTTCGATAGACGCCGCACGCGGGTCTTCGTAGTGATGCAGCTCATGCTCGATGGCCGAGCGCTCGGTTTCGCTGAGGGCGAAACGGTCTGTCTGGATAAGCGGGCTATTCATGCTTAGCGGTCCACGTCGGCCATAACGAAATCGATACTACCCAGGTACGCGATCAAGTCCGCGACCATGCTGCCTTTGATCACTGAAGGGATCTGTTGCAGATGCGGGAAGCTTGGAGTGCGGATCCGGGTACGGTAGCTCATGGTGCCGCCGTCGCTCGTCAGGTAATAGCTGTTGATGCCCTTGGTCGCTTCGATCATCTGGAAGGATTCGTTGGCTGGCATGACCGGGCCCCACGAAACTTGCAGGAAGTGCGTGATCAAGGTTTCGATGTGTTGCAGCGTGCGCTCTTTGGGCGGCGGCGTGGTCAGCGGGTGATCCGCCTTGTACGGGCCTTCCGGCATGTTGCGCATGCACTGCTCGATGATCTTGATGCTCTGGCGCATTTCTTCGACGCGCACGATGCAGCGGTCATAGGCATCGCCATTGACGGCCAGCGGCACTTCGAATTCGAAGTTCTCGTAACCCGAATAAGGCCGCGCCTTGCGGATGTCGAAATCGCAACCGGTGGAGCGCAGGCCGGCGCCCGTGACGCCCCATTCCAGCGCTTCCTTGGTGTTGTACGCCGCGACGCCGATGGTTCGGCCGCGCAGGATGCTGTTGTCCAGAGCTGCCTTTTGATATTCGTCCAGACGCTTGGGCATCCACTCGACGAAATCCTTGACCAGTTTCTCCCAGCCGCGTGGCAGGTCGTGTGCGACGCCACCGATGCGATACCAGGCCGGGTGCAGACGGAAACCGGTGATGGCTTCGATCACGGTGTAGGCTTTTTGCCGGTCGGTGAAGGTGAAGAACACCGGCGTCATGGCGCCCACGTCCTGGATGTAAGTCCCCAGGAACAGCAGGTGGCTGGTGATCCGGAAGAACTCGGCCATCATGATACGGATGACGTCGACTTTCTCCGGCACCTTGATGCCAGCCAGTTTTTCTACCGAGAGCACATACGGCAGGTTGTTCATCACGCCGCCGAGGTAGTCGATCCGGTCGGTGTACGGGATGAAGCTATGCCAGGACTGACGCTCGCCCATCTTCTCGGCACCACGGTGGTGGTAACCGATGTCGGGGACGCAATCGACGATCTCTTCACCGTCCAGTTGCAGGATGATGCGGAACGCACCGTGGGCCGAAGGGTGGTTCGGGCCCAGGTTGAGGAACATGTAGTCTTCGTTGGTGCCGGAACGCTTCATGCCCCAGTCTTCCGGACGGAAACGCGCGGCTTCCTCTTCCAGTTGCTGCTTGGCAAGGGTCAGGCTGAACGGGTCGAATTCGGTGGCACGGGCCGGGAAGTCCTTGCGCAGCGGGTGACCTTCCCAGGTCGGCGGCATCATGATCCGGGTCAGGTGCGGGTGACCGGGGAAGTCGATACCGAACATGTCCCAGACTTCGCGCTCGTACCAGTTGGCGTTTGGCCAGATGCCCGTCACCGTCGGCACGCTCAGGTCGCTCTCGGACAAGGCAACCTTGATCATCACGTCGCTGTTACGCTCGATCGACAGCAAGTGGTAGAAAACGCTGAAGTCGGCACCTGGCAAGCCTTGACGCTTGGTGCGCAGGCGTTCGTCCATGCCATGCAGGTCGTACAGCATGACGTAGGGTTTGGGCAGCTGACGCAGGAACGTCAGCACTTCGATCAACCGCGCGCGCTCGACCCACAGCACAGGCATGCCAGTGCGGGTCGGCTGGGCGCTGAACGCTTCGGCGCCAAAACGGTTGTTCAGTTCAATGACGACATCTTGGTCGTCAGCCTTGTAAGGCGGGATGTACAGAGCACTGCCTGTAGTCATGATTTTTTTATCGCTTTCGGTCAACGTAAAGAATGAAGCCAGGTTCTCGTCTCTTTATAAGGAACAGAACTGGATCAGACTTCGTCGGGGCTGCGCAGATTGGTCACTGCGATTCGCTGTTCGCGGCGCTGTTCCTTTTGCGACGGCATCTCGGCGCGATACACGCCTTGTTCACCGACGACCCAGGACAGAGGGCGACGCTCCTGGCCGATGGATTCCTGCAACAGCATCAAGCCTTGCAGAAATGCTTCGGGGCGGGGCGGGCAGCCAGGCACATAGACATCCACGGGCAGGAACTTGTCCACGCCCTGAACCACGGAATAAATGTCATACATGCCACCGGAGTTAGCACACGAACCCATGGAAATGACCCATTTAGGTTCGAGCATTTGCTCGTAGAGGCGCTGAATGATCGGCGCCATCTTGATGAAGCAGGTCCCGGCAATAACCATGAAATCCGCCTGACGCGGCGATGCCCGGATAACCTCGGCGCCGAAGCGGGCGATGTCGTGGGGCGCCGTGAAGGCGGTGGTCATTTCCACATAGCAGCACGACAGGCCGAAGTTGTACGGCCACAAGGAGTTTTTACGCCCCCAGTTGACCGCACCGTTCAGCACGTCTTCCAGCTTGCCCATGTAGATGTTTTTGTGGACTTGGTCTTCTAACGGATCGGAAACAGTTTCCCGCTTGCCGATTGGATACTCTTCATTGGGAGCATCCGGGTCGATCCTGGTGAGATTATATTGCATCGCCAAAGCCTCATTGTTTCAGCTTCGCTTGCCGAATACGGCGACCTTCAGGAGCCCAATCCAGCGCTCCAACCCGCCATAGGTAGACAAGACCTGCCAACAGAATTGCTATGAAAACGAGTGCTTCGACGAATCCGGTCCAGCCGCTTTCGCGGACGGACACAGACCAGGCAAAGAGAAAGAGGGCTTCAATGTCGAAGATCACGAATAGCATCGCGACCAGATAGAATTTTGCCGAAAGGCGCAAGCGGGCGCTGCCAGTGGGCAGCATGCCGGACTCGAACGGTTCGTTTTTGCTACGGCCCCAGGCTTTGCTGCCCAGAAGGCTGGAGACACCAAGCATGAAGGCGCAGAGGCCGACAACACCTAAAAGGAAAATGGCGAAGCCCCAGTTGTGGGCAATCAATCCTGTCGGTTCGTGCATGCTGGATTTCCTTGACAGAGATCAAAGGTCTCTGGGCTTGAATAGAGTATAGGCAGTGACTATATGTCGCAGCGACATCGATCGCGGTGATTTTATGGGTAAACAGTTAGCAAGTAAATTTTCTACATCAAATTAATTTGGCGAATTAATCACTTGCGCACAGGGGTATCGGCTTGGGGGCAGGCGGGGCGGGCATTGGCAGGGTTTTGGTTAATAATGTTTCCTGTAAAATGTAAGGAACAAAGATTGATTGCTAAATGATAATAAGTATCATTTGATGTCGATTGCCGGTTTTCAATAGAATACGCAGAACAATGAGTCTTTATTACAACAGCAAGTTGCAACTAGTAATGGACTGTCAGTCAGAGGGTGTTCGTTGGAGCGAGGCTTGCCCGCGAAGGCGTCGGATTTGCCGACATCATTTTGCCTGACGCCACTGCGGTGTTTGCGTCAACGTCTTCCCGGACAAGTCCGGTCCTACCTGATTTGTGCAAGCGGTAGGAGGGGACTTGTCCCCGATGGCGTCGGATCGGCGAGCATCATTCGTGGCGGGCAAGCCTCCAACGCAAGAAAGTGATCGGGTGGGCGGTTGGCTTCGGCATTACGCATAAAAAAACCGCCCCGGAGGGCGGTTTTTCATATCAGGTGCAGCCAATCAGTGGAACTGTTCTTCTTCGGTGGAGCCGGTCAGCGCCGTTACCGATGAAGCGCCACCTTGAATGACCGTGGTCATGTCGTCGAAGTAGCCAGTGCCGACTTCCTGCTGATGCTGCACGAAGGTGTAGCCTTTGGCGGCGTCCGCGAATTCCTGCTCTTGCAGTTTCACGTAGGCAGTCATGTCGTTGCGGGCGTAGTCGTGCGCCAGGTTGAACATGCTGTGCCACATATTGTGGATGCCGGCCAGGGTGATGAACTGGTGTTTGTAGCCCATTGCCGACAGCTCGCGCTGAAACTTCGCAATGGTCGCGTCGTCCAGGTTCTTCTTCCAGTTGAAGGATGGCGAGCAGTTGTAAGACAGCAGTTGGTCCGGGTATTCCTTTTTGATCGCTTCGGCGAAGCGACGAGCTTCGTCCAGATCCGGTTTGGCGGTTTCACACCAGATCAGGTCGGCGTACGGCGCATAGGCCAGGCCGCGGGAAATCGCCTGGTCCAGGCCGGCACGGACTTTATAGAAGCCTTCTGGCGTGCGGGTGCCGGTCACGAACTCTTTGTCGTACGGGTCGCAGTCCGAGGTCAGCAAGTCAGCGGCGTTCGCGTCGGTACGGGCCAGGATAATGGTCGGTACGCCAGCGACGTCCGCTGCCAGGCGCGCAGCCGTCAGCTTTTGCACGGCTTCTTGAGTCGGCACCAATACCTTGCCGCCCATGTGCCCGCATTTCTTCACCGAGGCCAGCTGATCTTCGAAGTGAACACCGGCAGCGCCAGCTTCGATCATGCTTTTCATCAGTTCGTAAGCGTTCAGCACGCCGCCAAAACCGGCTTCAGCATCGGCAACGATTGGCGCGAAGTAGTCGATATAGCCTTCGTCGCCCGGGTTTTTACCGGCTTTCCACTGGATCTGGTCGGCACGGCGGAACGAATTGTTGATGCGCTTGACCACGGTAGGCACCGAGTCCACCGGGTACAGCGACTGATCCGGGTACATCGATTCTGCCGAGTTGTTGTCAGCGGCCACTTGCCAGCCGGACAGGTAAATCGCCTGAATGCCGGCTTTGACCTGCTGCACAGCCTGGCCGCCGGTCAGGGCACCCATGCAGTTGACGAAGTCTTTGTCAGGGCGGAACGAAGGCTTGGCACCCTGGGTGACCAGATTCCAGAGCTTTTCCGCGCCCAGCTTGGCGAATGTGTGTTCAGGTTGAACCGAGCCACGCAGGCGGACGACATCAGCGGCGGAATAAGTACGGGTCACGTTTTTCCAGCGCGGATTTTCAGCCCAGTCTTTTTCGAGAGCTGCTATTTGTTGTTCGCGTGTCAGTGCCATGGAGATAAACCTCGTCGCAAAAGTATCGCATCGGTTTTGGGTGGAAAATTCCTTGCTCCGCCAAAACGCCCCGGTTATCGAAGGCACATGGATGGCTGCTCGCTAATCAGAGAAGTGGCTGATCGAGCCTGGTTTGCGTGGTTGCGACGGGTGAACGATGAGCTCAGGTCGGGAAGAGCGGGCATATGGCCTGACCCATGTCTGCAGTTCGGCTCGTGGATGCCTTGATGCAGTCACTTGACGGGTTGAGCTATCGACCGATTACGCTTCCGTCCCTCAGGACAACTTCGTTCCAGTAGCAACCTCGTCAAACTGCCTTGTGGGCGGTACAGACACGAATCGGCTCAGTTGGGTAGGTTAGAGCGCGATCCGAAGGCTCTTTGCAGGGCCTCTGATTAGCGGGAGCGGGGCAATCATGCCTCGTCGTTTTTAGTCCGTCAAACGTTTTGTAGTGCTTTTTTATGCCCACTACATCTTTGGTCTAATACGACTAATCAGTCAGTTTCGGGCCCTTCGGTGCTGATTTTTCTGCGACCGCTGACAGGTAGCGGCTTCAGTCGAGGGTTTCGACCTTGACGCGCAGGGTCATGTCTTCCCGGCCTTGGGTGGAATAGCGGTTCGCCAGACCTTGCTGATCGGCGACCGACTGGTCGCTGGCACCGGCGAGGGTGATCCATTCGCCCAGGCGTCCACTGACCTGGCTGTCGGTGCTTTGTACCTTGATGACGTCCGGTCGCTCCTGGCTCAGGCGATCACGGTTGGTGGTGATGCTCAGGTGCACCCTGTCGCCGGTGACGCTGGCGGTCACGTAGAAGCCTTGGGTGACGTTGCGGTACTCGGTGTTGCTCTGTGCATAGCCATAGGAATCGGACTGGGAGGTGGTCAGTGGCACACTCTGCCCGATCTGGATCAGTGCAGGCGCACCTTCAGTGGTCTGCACTTGCTGGACGCCACCTTCACGACTGGCGGTGCCGTAATTGATGATGCGCGACTGATTGGCGCCTTGAGTGTTGCGTGCTGCGCTGTCGCTGGTGTCGACGCTGATCAGCAGGCGCTTGGGTGCGGTGTCGAGTTGGGTGATCAATGCCCGCAGCTCGTCGATCTTGCGCGGCTCGGCATTGATGATCAGTTGGTTGTTGTAAGCGCTGACTTTGCCGTCCTGGCCGAGGAACGATTTCGCCACCGGCAGCAGTTCATCGCTGGTGCGAAAATTGAGCGGGACGACTTCGGTAGCGGCCATGACGCACACGCTACATGTGATGAGTATTGAGGTGAGCAGGCTGCGCATGAACATGTCCCTATCTCCACTGATACGTCTGGAAAGACTTGAGTTTGCCACTTTGTCGGCCTGAGAGGGGGCAAGTTGAATCGTGCATGGCAAAACGCCCCGCAACCTCATCCCGGCCTGGTCAGGCTGAAATGAGGTGCGGGGCGCTTATTTGCCGTATCGGGAGATCAGCGGATATCGCGGACCATGTCGACGTGGGGAAGGCCAGCTTCCAGAAACTCTGCGCTGACAACAGTAAAGCCATGGCGCTGATAAAACGCTGTGGCATGCACCTGAGCGCTGAGCTTCTGTGGTTTGAGGCCGCGTCGCTCGGCATCGTCGATGACCGCGTTGAGCAGCGCATCGCCGACTTTCAGGCCGCGCCAGTCCTTGAGAACCGACAGTCTGCCGATCTCACCGTCCGGCAGCAGCCGTGCGGTGCCAATCGGGAAATCACCTTCATAGGCCAGGAAATGAATCGCGCCGGCATCTTCGGCGTCCCATTCCAGCTCTGCAGGCACGGACTGTTCCGCGATAAACACCGCTTCGCGAATTCTGCGAATCTCAATGTTGTCCTTTTGCCAGTCGGCGACTCGGACGTGGATTTTATTCATCGGCAAATCCCAGGCTTCCTTGTTTGACCAGCTCACAGAGCAGGTTTCGTCCATGTTCATCGCTCAGCCACGGAGCAAGATTTTCGCTGTGCAACGCATCGGCGGCACAGATCATTTTCAGCAGCTCACGCAGGTGGCCGGGCAACAGGCGGCTCTGGCCGCTGGCGAACAGTAGCAGGTCTTCGTCAACTTCGGACCATGCCAGGCGTGCGCTTGGGTTGCGGATGAGAACTGCACCCTGTTCCAGACTGCCGAGCAAGTCTTCTTCCTCAAGCTCGGGACCCACCACCAGTTCCGGGTAGCGTGGCTCGGTCATGAACTGGCCGAACCAGGTGAGCAGCAGGCGCTCGTCGCTCATGTGTTCGGCCAGCAAGGCTTTCAGGCGATCCAGCGCGTCATGTTGAATCTGGTGCGGGTCACTGATCGGTTGGGCGTCGGCGTCGGTGTAGCGGTCTTCGTCAGGGATGAACTGGCTGAGGAAGTCGGTGAAGTGGGTGAGCACTTCGGCTGCGCTGGGTGCGCGAAAGCCGACCGAGTAGGTCAGGCATTCATCGACCGCAACACCGCAGTGAGCCAGGCGCGGTGGGAGGTAGAGCATGTCGCCGGGTTCCAGGGTCCACTCTTCGGTGCTCTGGAAGTCAGCGAGGATGCGCAGGTCTGCATGTTGCAGCAGCGCGCTCTCGGAATCGCACATCTGGCCGATCTGCCAGTGGCGTTTGCCGTGGCCTTGCAGCAAAAATACATCGTAGTTATCGAAGTGCGGGCCAACGCTGCCACCCGGTGCGGCATAGCTGATCATCACATCGTCGATACGCCAGCTCGGCAGGAAACGGAAATTTTCCAGCAGCTCGCTGACTTCCGGGACGAACTGGTCCACTGCCTGTACCAGCAGGGTCCATTCACGTTCCGGGAGTTTGCTGAATTCGTCTTCGGCGAAAGGGCCGCGACGCAGTTCCCACGGGCGTTCGCCGTTTTCAATGACCAGGCGCGACTCGACTTCTTCTTCCAGGGCAAGGCCGGCCAGTTCGTCAGGATCGAGCGGGCTTTCGAAGCCCGGTATCGCCTGTCGGATCAGCAGGGGTTTTTTCTGCCAGTAGTCACGCAGGAAGACGCGAGCGCTGATGCCGCCCAACAATTGAAGAGGAATATCAGGATTCATGTGTAACCTATTGAAAAAACGTGTTTTATAGACAGGAATAAAAACGCCCGGCACTGCCGGGCGTGTGCAACTGTTAAACGTGGGTCAAATGCGCTTGGCTTGAGCCACGGCGTTGCCGATGTAATTGGCCGGGGTCAGCTTTTTCAGCTCGGCTTTGGCTTCGGCTGGCATATCCAGGCCGTCAATGAACGTCTGCAGCACTTCAGGGCCGATGCCCTTGCCGCGGGTCAGTTCCTTGAGTTTTTCGTACGGGTTTTCGATGTCGTAGCGGCGCATCACGGTCTGGATCGGCTCGGCCAGCACTTCCCAGCAAGCATCCAGGTCGGCGGCGATCTTCTGCTCGTTGAGCTCCAGCTTGCTGATGCCCTTGAGGCTGGCTTCGTAGGCAATGACGCTGTGAGCGAAGCCCACGCCCAGATTGCGCAGCACTGTCGAGTCAGTCAGGTCACGCTGCCAGCGGGAGATCGGCAGTTTGCTGGCCAGATGCTGGAACAGCGCGTTGGCGATGCCCAGGTTGCCTTCGGAGTTTTCGAAGTCGATCGGGTTGACCTTGTGCGGCATGGTCGACGAACCGATTTCACCGGCGATGGTGCGCTGCTTGAAATAGCCCAGGGAAATGTAACCCCAGATATCGCGGTCGAAGTCGATCAGGATCGTGTTGAAGCGGGCAATCGCGTCGAACAGCTCGGCGATGTAGTCATGCGGCTCGATCTGGGTGGTGTAGGGGTTGAAGCCCAGGCCCAGTTCGTCTTCGATGAAGGCGCGCGCGTTGGCTTCCCAGTCAATGGCCGGGTAGGCCGAGATGTGCGCGTTGTAGTTGCCGACCGCGCCGTTGATCTTGCCCAGCAGTGGTACTGCTGCGATCTGGCTGATCTGACGCTCCAGACGGTAAACGACGTTCGCCAGCTCTTTGCCCAGGGTCGTCGGCGAAGCCGGTTGACCGTGAGTGCGCGACAGCATTGGCACGTCAGCGAAACGGATGGCCAGTTCGCGAATGGACTCGGCGATCTGGCGCATCAACGGCAGCATGACGTTGTCACGGCCTTCGCGCAGCATCAGGGCGTGGGACAGGTTGTTGATGTCCTCGCTGGTGCAGGCGAAGTGGATGAACTCACTGATCTTGTTCAGTTCAGGCAGCTTGGCAGCCTGTTCCTTGAGCAGGTATTCCACGGCTTTGACGTCGTGGTTGGTGGTGCGCTCGATCTCTTTCACACGCTCGGCGTGGGTGATCGAGAAG
The DNA here is from genome assembly GCF_000416235.1 of Pseudomonas sp. CFII64. Lineage (GTDB taxonomy): Bacteria > Pseudomonadota > Gammaproteobacteria > Pseudomonadales > Pseudomonadaceae > Aquipseudomonas. The sequence continues at coordinate 27,626 of NZ_ATLO01000012.1, forward strand.
TCTTCAGCCAGGGTGTTGAGAATCGCGTTGGCTTCGGCGGAAAACGCCGGGACTTCGGTAATTTCGGGGTGTGCGGCCAGGCGCTGGAGCCAGCGCACTTCAACCATGACGCGAAAACGGATCAAACCGTATTCGCTGAAAATTGGGCGCAAAGCCTGAGTTTTGCCGGCGTAGCGGCCGTCTACAGGGGAAACCGCAGTGAGCGAAGAAAGCTGCATGGGGTGTTCTCGGACAGTCGGGCAACGAAATGGGGCGCGTATCATACATGAAAAACGGGCCAGATCCGTGCGGTCTGACCAGCGTATGGTGCGCGGCGTTTGTAAATACAGGTTACTGATGCCCGGCGAATCAGCCGTGCATCAGTGGGTACAATTCTTTCAATAGCTTGCGCCGGCTCACGACCAACTGCCAGCGGTGACCGCCAACTTGTCGCCACAGACGGGCCGAGCGTATACCGGTCAGTAACAGGGCGCGGATCTTCGACGCGTTGTTCGGTTGTTGCAGGTTGCGCATGTCGCCGTGGACCTGGATCCGCTGGCGCAGGGTGCTCAGCGTGTCCTGATACAGCGCGCCGCAGGCGGAAACCACGTTTTCATGGGCAACGCCAAAATGCTCGGCCTGGGATTGAATCTGCGGCAGGCGCTTGCCGATGATTTCCAGCATGTCGTCACGCTTGGCCAGCTGGCGCTCAAGGCCCAACATCGACAAGGCGTAGCGCAGCGGTTCGCGTTGCAGCGTCGCCGGATCACGCTCCAGGGCGCTGGCCAGTGCGCGATAGCCTTCGCGCAGGTTCAGATCGTCGCCGCCATATACGTCCAGCGTGTCCTTGGGGTCCAGCACCAGCAGGCTGCCGAGCATGCAGGTCATCGCCGCCTCGCTGGATTGCCCGGTCTTGGCGATGCGGTCCACCAGCACGGCGGCCTGAAAGACACCGCCCAGGGCGGTGAGTTGTTCCTGAATCGGGGTCATCAACGCTTGTCCTTGCTGTGCCAGGGTTCGGCGATTTCAATCACGCCGCCACCCATGCAGATTTCGCCGTCGTAGAACACCACGGACTGGCCGGGTGTCACGGCACGTTGAGGCTCGTCGAAACTGGCTCGATAGCCATCAGCGGTCTGTTCCAGCGTGCACTGCTGATCGCCCTGGCGATAACGCACTTTGGCCGTCAGCCTGCGCGGCGTGCTCAGGTCGACCGGGTTGACCCAGTAGATCTGCGAGGCGATCAGTGCCTGGGAGAACAGCCATGGATGGTCGTTGCCCTGGCCGACGATCAACTCGTTGTTTTCCAGATCCTTGACCAGCACGTACCACGGGTCATCGCTGGCGTCTTTCAAACCACCGATGCCCAGACCCTGGCGCTGGCCGATGGTGTGGTACATCAAGCCGCTGTGGCGGCCGATGACTTCACCTTCGGTAGTCTTGATCTCGCCGGGTTGGGCGGGCAGGTATTGACGCAGGAAATCCGTGAAGCGACGTTCGCCGATAAAGCAGATGCCGGTGGAGTCTTTCTTCTTGGCGGTGGCCAGGCCGTGTTTTTCGGCGATGGCGCGTACCGCGGGTTTTTCCAGCTCACCGACCGGAAACAAGGTCCTGGCGATCTGCTCGCCGCCCACGGCATGCAGGAAGTAGCTCTGGTCTTTGTTCGCGTCCAGACCCTTGAGCAGTTCAGTGCGGCCGTCGATGTCGCGGCGGCGCACGTAGTGGCCGGTGGCAATCAGGTCGGCGCCGAGCATCAGGGCGTAGTCGAGAAACGCCTTGAACTTGATTTCGCGGTTGCAGAGGATGTCCGGGTTCGGCGTCCGGCCGGCCTTGTATTCGGCCAGGAAATGCTCGAACACGTTGTCCCAGTACTCTGCGGCGAAGTTGGCGGTGTGCAGCTTGATGCCAATCTTGTCGCAGACGGCCTGGGCGTCTGCCAGGTCTTCGCGAGCGGTGCAGTAGTCCGTTCCATCGTCTTCTTCCCAGTTCTTCATGAACAAGCCTTCCACCTGATAACCCTGCTCCATGAGCAGAACGGCGGAAACGGAAGAATCTACGCCGCCGGACATGCCGACGATGACGCGCTTCGTTGCTGAATCGGAAAGGGCTGGATCACGCATAGGGATTCAATGTGTGGCTTCGAAAAGGACGCGATTCTAACAGGCTGAGCTCGCCGAGTCTCACACGCTGTCGCGCAGCAGGCTCAGACTGAAGTGCTCGCCGCTCAGGTAATCGTCTACGCAGCGCATCACCAGCTCGCTGCGCCAGCGATCCTGTTCAGCCTGCAATTGATCACGGGTCAGCCACAGTGGGCCGATGATGCCATCGTCCAGCTGATAGTCGGGATGATGCCGCAGGGGCTTGGCGGCGAAGCAAATACGTTGATACGTCACGCCGTTGCTGGGCGCGGTGTACAGGTATATCCCGATGACGCTGGTGAGTTCGACGTCCCAGCCGGTTTCTTCCAGGGTTTCGCGCACTGCGGCGTTTTGCAGGGTTTCATTCGGGTCCAGATGGCCGGCGGGCTGGTTGAGTACGGCTTTACCGGCTTTGAGCTCTTCGACGATCAGGAAGCGGCCCTGATCTTCGACAATGGTTGCGACGGTAACGTGGGCTTGCCATTGCATGGTCAGTTTCCCTGTGCAAACGGTGGTCGCGACAGTGCTGAGGTTATGCCTGTCGCAGATACAGAAACCCCGGCGCGAGGCCGGGGTTCCTTTAACAGCAGGCGTTTTTAGACGCCTGACCGATGCAGCCTTAAACCAGCGAAGCGATCGCTGCGTTCAAGGTTGCACTTGGACGCATGATCTTGCTGGTCAGTTCGGCGTTCGGGTAGTAGTAACCGCCGATGTCCGCAGGCTTGCCTTGAACGGCATTGAGCTCGGCAACGATTTTTTCTTCGTTGTCGGCCAGGGTTTTCGCCAGCGGGGTGAACTGCGCTTTCAGAGCCGCGTCGTCGTTCTGGGCCGCGAGTGCCTGAGCCCAGAAAAGCGCCAGGTAGAAGTGGCTGCCGCGGTTGTCGATGTTGCCGACTTTGCGCGAAGGCGACTTGTTGCGGTCCAGGAACTCACCGGTAGCCTGATCCAGAGTCTTGGACAGAACCAGCGCTTTGGGATTGTTATAGGTGCTGCCCAGGTGTTCCAGGGAAGCAGCCAGAGCCAGGAACTCACCCAGCGAATCCCAGCGCAGGAAGTTTTCTTCAACCAGTTGCTGAACGTGTTTCGGAGCAGAGCCGCCCGCGCCGGTTTCGAACAGGCCGCCACCGCTCATCAGCGGGACGATCGACAGCATCTTGGCGCTGGTGCCCAGTTCCATGATCGGGAACAGGTCGGTCAGGTAGTCGCGCAGCACGTTACCGGTCACCGAAATGGTGTCCTTGCCGGCGCGCGTGCGCTCCAGGGTGAAGTTCATCGCATCGACAGGCGACATGATGCGGATGTCCAGACCCGAAGTATCGTGGTCACGCAGGTACTTCTGGACTTTTTCGATCATCACGCCGTCGTGGGCGCGGACCGGATCGAGCCAGAACACCGCCGGGGTGTTGCTGGCGCGAGCGCGGTTGACGGCCAGTTTGACCCAATCCTGGATCGGCGCGTCCTTGGCCTGGCACATGCGCCAGATATCGCCCGCTTCAACCTTTTGTTCCATCAGCAATTTGCCGTCGCTGTCGGTGACGCGCACAACGCCATCGGCCTGGATGTGGAAGGTCTTGTCGTGGGAGCCGTACTCTTCGGCTTTCTGCGCCATCAGGCCCACGTTAGGCACGCTGCCCATGGTGGTTGGATCGAAGGCGCCGTGTTTCTTGCAGTCTTCGATGGTGGCCTGATAGATGGTTGCGTAGCAGCGGTCCGGGATCACTGCCTTGGTGTCGTGCAGTTCGCCGTCGGCGCCCCACATTTTGCCGGAGTCACGGATCATGGCCGGCATCGATGCGTCGACGATCACGTCGCTCGGCACGTGCAGGTTGGTGATGCCTTTGTCGGAGTTGACCATCGCCAGCGGTGCGCGCACGGCGTAGACGGCTTCGATGTCTGCCTTGATTTCGGCTTGTTTCTCGGCTGGCAGCACAGTGATGCGGTCGTACAGATCGCCAATGCCGTTGTTCAGGCTGAAGCCGACTTGCTTGAGAATGTCAGCGTGCTTGGTCAGTGCGTCTTTGTAGTACTCAGCGACGATCTGGCCAAACATGATCGGGTCGGAGACCTTCATCATGGTGGCTTTCAAGTGCACGGAGAACAGTACGCCCTTGGCCTTGGCGTCTTCGATTTCGGCGGCGATGAAGTTGCGCAGGGCGTTTTTGCTCATGGTGGAGCAATCGATGATTTCGCCTGCTTTCACAGCAGTCTTTTCTTTCAGAACGGTGGTCGTGCCGTCTTGGGCGATCAGCTCGATCTTGACGCTGCCGGCGGCTTCAATCAGGGCGGCTTTTTCGCTGCCGTAGAAATCGCCTTCGCTCATGTAAGCGACGTGAGATTTGGACTCGGGGCTCCACGCGCCCATTTTGTGCGGGTGTTTGCGGGCGTAGTTCTTGACCGACAGCGGGGCGCGACGATCAGAGTTGCCTTCGCGCAGAACCGGGTTCACGGCGCTGCCTTTGGTCTTGTCGTAGCGGGCGCGAACGTCTTTTTCAGCGTCGGTGCTCGGTGCTTCCGGGTAGTCGGGAATAGCAAAGCCCTGCTCCTGCAGTTCTTTGATAGTCACTTTGAGTTGCGGGACCGAGGCACTGATGTTGGGCAGCTTGATGATGTTGGCTTCTGGCGTGGTGGCCAGGTTGCCCAGTTCGGCAAGATGATCCGCTACTTGCTGATCGGCGCGCAGCGATTCCGGGAAGCTGGAAAGAACGCGGGCTGCCAGAGAGATGTCTCGCGTTTCAACGTCGATATCAGAGGAGGCGGTGAACGCTTCGATGATAGGGAGCAGCGAGTAGGTGGCGAGGGCAGGGGCTTCGTCGGTGAAGGTGTAGATGATCTTCGAGCGGTTGGACATTTCGTATGAACTCTCTTTGCTGAGCATGCACAAAATCTCGATGCGCGCAGGGTATGCACTCTTGCTCACAGTCGCTTCATGAGCCTAAGTCGAGGTTTATTCGCGATTGATGATGGTGGGTGCATCAGTCGAGCGTCGAGCGGTGAGCTGTTATGGCAGCCCAGCGCCTATAAAGGCTGAACGTCAGGTTTCAGACTGGTCAACCCCTATGACCCGGTAGTCACGCCGGGAGTATATCAAACCCTTGGTCTTAAGCATTAATGCTATGCGTGCTAACGAATGAGCGATATAGGCCGTTGGTCGAGGGTCGAGGCTGCAACCCCCTCTGTATTCTTGCCCGGCAACGGCTCGCAACGCTTTGCCTGCCGGGCGGCGCGGTCGGTAGTTTGCGGGCAGAGCCACCACTGACTACGCTCAATCGCAGCCAGGATGTCTCAACAGTCCCGCACCCCCACCGCACTACAAGCCATAGGGAGTACAACAACAATGGGCTACCAGAAGATTCAGGTTCCAGCCGTCGGCGAAAAGATCACCGTCAATGCGGATCACTCCTTGAACGTGCCTGATAACCCGATCATTCCCTTCATCGAAGGTGACGGCATCGGCGTTGATATCAGCCCGGTCATGATCAAGGTGGTCGACGCGGCCGTCGAAAAAGCCTACGGCGGCCAGCGCAAGATCTCCTGGATGGAAGTCTATGCGGGCGAAAAGGCGACCCAGGTTTACGATCAGGACACCTGGCTGCCCCAGGAAACCCTGGATGCAGTCAAGGATTACGTCGTTTCCATCAAGGGACCGCTGACGACCCCGGTCGGTGGCGGCATTCGTTCCTTGAACGTCGCCCTGCGCCAGCAGCTGGACTTGTATGTCTGCCTGCGCCCGGTGCGCTGGTTCGAAGGTGTGCCCAGCCCGGTCAAGAAGCCCGGCGACGTCGACATGACGATCTTTCGGGAAAACTCCGAAGATATCTATGCCGGGATCGAGTGGAAAGCCGGCTCGCCCGAGGCAATCAAGGTCATCAAGTTCCTCAAGGAGGAAATGGGCGTCACCAAGATTCGTTTCGATCAGGACTGCGGGATCGGCGTCAAGCCGGTTTCAAAGGAGGGGACGCAGCGCCTGGCACGCAAGGCCTTGCAGTATGTGGTGGACAACGACCGTGAGTCGCTGACCATTGTGCATAAAGGCAACATCATGAAATTCACTGAGGGCGCCTTCAAGGAGTGGGCCTACGAGATTGCGGCCCAGGAATTCGGCGCCACGCTGCTCGATGGCGGTCCGTGGATGCAGTTCAAGAACCCGAGGACCGGCAGAAATGTCATCGTCAAGGACGCCATCGCCGATGCAATGCTCCAGCAGATTCTGCTGCGCCCCGCCGAATATGACGTGATTGCGACGCTGAACCTCAACGGCGACTATCTTTCTGATGCTTTGGCAGCCGAAGTGGGCGGGATCGGCATCGCGCCGGGGGCCAACCTTTCCGACACGGTCGCGATGTTCGAGGCTACGCACGGCACGGCACCCAAATATGCGGGCAAGGATCAGGTCAATCCGGGTTCGTTGATTTTGTCCGCCGAGATGATGCTGCGTCACATGGGTTGGGTCGAAGCGGCAGACCTGATCATCAAAGGCACAAACGGCGCGATTTCCGCGAAAACTGTTACCTATGATTTCGAGCGCCTGATGGACGGTGCGACGCTGTTGTCGTCTTCGGCCTTCGGCGATGCGCTGATATCTCACATGTGAATCTGAAGGCTGCGAGGTAAGCCAAATCGGCCGGTTCAAGTCTCTGAACCGGCCGATTTGTCATTTGGCGTAGATGGGTCGCACGCCGGGAGTCGTCAGGCAGTAACTTTATCGGTCTTGCTTGCGTGACTTGGGGTTTCAGCGGGTGCCGAAGCGTTATCGCTTACGACAGCTGCCTGAATCTCCACAGCATGCAAGCCCTTGGGCCCCTGAATGATCTCAAAATTGACCGCCTGGCCAGCCTTGAGGGTTTTGTAGCCGTCCATCTTGATGGCCGAGTAATGGGCGAACAGATCTTCGTCTTTGCCGTCGGCAAGGATGAAGCCATAGCCTTTTGCATTATTGAACCACTTGACCTTACCGCTGAGCATAGTCACATCCCTCTGCAAAGGACTCCGTTGGGAGTATCATCCACCTCATCCGCCGGACCTAAAAAAATTTTGGTTGACTGCGCGGACCCTTTTTACCCAATGTGGGTTCTATTGTTTGTAACACCGTTTAGCCGATAGTCAAGGTCATGCGGCGGTCCGTTTGAAAACCGGTCAGACTGAGGCTAATTATTTTCAATCCGCCTTCTACGAACTCTTCTTTCCATGCATGCAATCAGCAAGATTCGACTAACATTCAATCAGGACAGTCCAGGTTCCCGTGAGGATGATGCGGCTGGCATCGCAGTTCAGGACGCCAAGCCGACGCTACAGGCGCCGCCGATGTACAAGGTGGTTTTATTTAACGACGATTACACCCCGATGGATTTCGTTGTTGAAGTGCTCGAGGTGTTTTTTAACCTGAATCGTGAGCTGGCGACCAAGGTCATGCTGGCCGTCCATACAGAGGGACGGGCAGTATGTGGATTGTTTACCCGCGACATCGCCGAGACCAAGGCAACGCAGGTGAACCAATACGCCAGGGAAAGCCAGCATCCGCTGCTCTGTGAGATCGAGAAGGACGGTTAAACGCCGACCACTTGGGTATGAGGTGAAGCTATGTTAAACCGTGAGCTCGAAGTCACCCTCAATCTGGCCTTCAAGGAGGCTCGCTCCAAGCGTCATGAATTCATGACCGTCGAGCACCTCCTGCTGGCTCTATTGGATAATGAGGCTGCCGCCACTGTTCTGCGTGCCTGCGGCGCAAACCTCGATAAGCTCAAGCATGATCTGCAGGAGTTCATCGACTCCACTACGCCGTTGATCCCGGTCCACGACGAAGATCGCGAAACCCAGCCAACCCTGGGCTTCCAGCGTGTGCTGCAGCGTGCGGTGTTCCACGTACAGAGTTCCGGCAAGCGTGAAGTCACCGGCGCCAACGTGCTGGTTGCAATTTTCAGTGAGCAGGAAAGCCAGGCAGTGTTTCTGCTCAAGCAGCAGAGCGTTGCACGCATCGATGTTGTCAACTACATCGCGCATGGCATTTCTAAAGTGCCTGGGCACGGCGATCACTCTGAAGGTGAGCAAGATATGCAGGACGACGAGGGCGGTGAGTCTTCTTCTTCAGGCAATCCTCTGGATGCCTATGCCAGCAACCTCAACGAACTGGCGCGCCAGGGTCGTATCGACCCGCTGGTCGGTCGTGAACTTGAGGTCGAGCGCGTTGCGCAAATCCTCGCCAGACGCCGGAAAAACAACCCGCTGCTGGTGGGCGAGGCGGGCGTAGGCAAGACTGCAATCGCCGAAGGCCTGGCCAAGCGTATTGTCGACAATCAGGTGCCTGACCTGCTCGCCAATAGCGTCGTCTACTCCCTTGATCTTGGCGCATTGCTGGCCGGGACCAAGTACCGTGGCGATTTTGAGAAACGCTTCAAGGCGCTGCTCAATGAGCTGAAAAAACGTCCGCATGCCATTCTGTTCATCGATGAAATCCACACCATCATCGGTGCCGGTGCTGCATCCGGCGGCGTGATGGATGCTTCGAACCTGCTCAAGCCGCTGCTTTCCTCGGGCGATATCCGTTGCATCGGCTCCACGACCTTCCAGGAATTTCGTGGCATCTTCGAGAAGGATCGCGCCCTGGCGCGCCGCTTCCAGAAGGTTGACGTCTCCGAGCCGTCGGTGGAAGACACCATCGGCATTCTTCGGGGCCTCAAAGGGCGTTTCGAGCAGCACCACAATATCGAGTACAGCGACGAAGCACTGCGTGCGGCTGCCGAGCTGGCCTCGCGCTACATCAATGACCGGCACATGCCGGACAAGGCGATCGACGTCATCGACGAGGCGGGTGCCTACCAGCGTCTGCAACCTGTCGAGAAGCGTGTGAAACGCATTGAAGTGGCGCAAGTTGAAGACATCGTCGCGAAAATTGCACGTATTCCGCCTAAACACGTCAACAGCTCCGACAAGGAGCTGCTGCGTAACCTTGAACGCGATCTCAAGCTGACGGTGTTTGGTCAGGATGCCGCTATCGATTCGCTGTCGACTGCGATCAAATTGTCTCGTGCGGGCTTGAAGTCGCCGGACAAACCGGTCGGTTCCTTCCTGTTCGCCGGTCCAACCGGTGTCGGCAAGACCGAAGCGGCACGTCAGTTGGCCAAGGCGTTGGGTATCGAGTTGGTGCGCTTCGATATGTCCGAGTACATGGAGCGTCACACCGTATCGCGTCTGATCGGTGCGCCTCCAGGCTATGTCGGCTTTGATCAGGGCGGTTTGCTCACTGAAGCGATCACCAAGCAGCCCCATTGCGTGTTGCTGCTCGATGAAATCGAAAAGGCCCACCCGGAAGTCTTCAACCTGCTGTTGCAGGTGATGGATCACGGGACCTTGACCGATAACAACGGGCGCAAGGCTGACTTCCGCAACGTGATCGTGATCATGACCACCAACGCTGGCGCGGAAACGGCAGCGCGTGCATCCATCGGCTTTACCCATCAGGACCACTCGTCTGATGCGATGGAAGTGATCAAGAAGAGCTTCACGCCTGAATTCCGCAACCGTCTGGACACCATCATTCAATTTGGTCGCCTCAGTCACGAGGTTATCAAGAGTGTGGTGGACAAGTTCCTTACCGAGCTTCAGGCGCAACTGGAAGACAAGCGAGTGCTGCTCGAAGTCACCGACGAGGCACGCAGCTGGTTGGCGGCAGGTGGTTACGACGCCCAGATGGGCGCTCGACCAATGGCGCGTTTGATTCAGGACAAGATCAAGCGTCCGCTGGCTGAAGAGATCCTGTTCGGCGAATTGGCTGAGCACGGCGGCGTTGTGCATATCGACGTCAAGGATGGCGAGATGACCTTCGACTTCGAGACCACGGCCGAAATGGCCTAAGCCCCGAAGGCAGCTCCAAAAAAACCCCGCGTCTCGCAAGAGTCGCGGGGTTTTTTGTGGGGGCGCTCTGACGAAACTTTCTTCGCTCGACAAAATTCAGACGAACAAAAACGCCCGGCAGATGCCGGGCGTTTTTGACAAGACTTGCTTAACGGGCGCGGTAAGTAATGCGCCCTTTGCTCAAGTCGTAGGGCGTCAGTTCAACACGCACCTTGTCGCCGGTAAGAATACGGATGTAGTTCTTGCGCATCTTGCCGGATATATGCGCGGTTACGACGTGCCCATTTTCCAACTCCACACGAAACATGGTGTTGGGCAGGGTGTCGACGACAGTGCCTTCCATTTCGAAGCTGTCTTCTTTCGACATGCAGTAAAGCCCTCGGTATCCAATGAGTGGCCCGGTGCAAGTGGCGCCAGGCAAAAGCGGCGTGCATTGTGCCCGAAAAATGATGTTTAAGCCAAGGGCTTCAGTAAAGAGTGACCCATCTCTGATTTGTCAGCAGCTCAATGGGCCGATATTGCGTCTTGTAATTCATCTTTTGGCAGTTCTTTATCCAGTACCCCAGATAGACCGCATGGAGCTTCATGCGCGACGCCTCGGCAATCTGCCACAGAATCGCGTATCGCCCCAGACTGCGGCGCTCTTCGGTCGGTTCGTAGAAGGTGTAAACCGCTGAAAGGCCATTGGGCAGCAGGTCGGTAACCGCCACTGCAACCAGGCGTTTTTCCACACGAAATTCATAGAATCGGCAGAAGGGCAGGTCGCGAACCAAAAAAGTCGAAAACTGGTCGCGACTTGGCGGAAACATGTCGCCATCAGCATGCCTTTGTTCGATATAGCGCTGATAAAGATCGAAATATTCTTCGGTGAAATGGGGCTTGGTGCTGGTGACCTGGATATCAGCGTTGCGTTTGAAAATGCGCTTCTGCTGCCGATTCGGTACGAACAGGTCGACGGGAATTCTGGCAGGCACGCACGCGCTGCAATTCTGACAGTGAGGTCGATACAGGTGATCGCCACTGCGGCGGAAGCCCATGTCCGAGAGGTCAGCATAGACCTTGACGTCCATCGGCTGGCTGGGGTCCAGGAACAGCGTGGTCGCCTGTTCCTCAGGCAAATAGCTGCAGGAATGGGGTTGAGTGGCATAAAACTTAAGCCGGGCCAGCTCTGTCATGATCGCCCCCCTGATAAAAACCTTTAGTTAGAGTGTATGTCAGGCTGCTGAACTCGCCTAGGCAGCCAGTCGGCGTTATTTGGCTGGTCCAGATGGCGACGCAGATATTCAGCGAACGCCTGGCGCGGGATGGGGCGAGCGCCAAAGCTGTGCATATGGTCGGTTGGCATCTGACAGTCGATCAATACGAAACCCCACTCGCTCAAACGCTTGACCAGAGTGGCAAAACCCACTTTCGAGGCGTTGTCGGCATGGCTGAACATCGATTCGCCGAAGAACAGCTGTCCCATGGCCAGGCCATACAAGCCGCCCACCAACGTACCGTCTTCCCAGACTTCCACGCTGTGAGCATGACCGCGCTCGTGCAATTCCAGATAAGCGGTCTGCATCGGGCCGGTGATCCAGGTGCCATCGGCATAGCTGCGCGGCCCTGCGCAGGCGCGTATCACTGCAGCAAAGTCCTGATCGAAGGTCACCTGAAAACGTCCCTGCCGGATGAGCTTGCCCAGGCTGCGTGATACATGCAGCTCTTCGGGAAATATCACCGTGCGCGGATCCGGCGACCACCAAAGGATCGGCTGGCCTTCCTGGAACCACGGGAAGCAGCCATGGCGATAGGCTTGAATCAGTCGGACCGCCGATAGATCACCGCCTGCGGCGAGCAAACCGTCCGGCTCACGCATGGCTTTTTCCAGTGGCGGAAATACCAGGCTGTTGCGCTGCAGCCAGGTCAGCATGAGGTCAGGGCTGCGCGAGAGGGGAGGGCGATAAGCGCCATGCTGCAACTCTGGGTGACATGCGTGGTCATAAGCGGTCGTCCTTTTGAGGTCGGTCTCCTGACCGTATGATGGCTTTTTGGGTGATAAGTCACCCTGAATTCGTATGGCCCGGAACGTTTCGCGAAGCCGAGCAAGGTACGTCTCATAAGTCTTTGTCAGCAAAGACAATGCGTGCTCAAATTGACCGTTCCCGGTGAGGCTTGAAGATATGCTACACCCAAGCCAGACTAGCGTGGCATCGACGGTGCAAACCCGTACAATGCCAACCTTGTTTCGTGTCTTTCGAGTCATCGTCCGGTCCGCGCCTGGCAGCGCGCCGTCTACACCCGTTTTCAGGATTGACGATCCTTATTTCGTGAATACAGTACGTTCGACGTCAACCATCAGATGTTCGCGCTCCAGCGCAGGAATAAAAGCGTTTTGAAGAAATCCACCGCAGCACCCAGCCCCGTTCCGCTTTGGCGGCAGCAATTGCACTACCGGCTCAAGGAAGGTGCGCTGATCGCTTTCGGCGCCCTGTGCCTGTATTTGATGATGGCACTGCTGACCTACGACCAGAACGACCCCGGCTGGAGCCATACCAGCAGCGCGGTACAAGTGCAGAACGCGGCCGGGCGTGCCGGCGCGTTCTGCGCTGACATCCTGTTCATGGTACTGGGCTACTTTGCCTACATATTCCCGTTGTTGCTGGCGATCAAGACGTATCAGATCTTCCGTCATCGTCACGAACCCTGGCAGTGGAGCGGCTGGCTATTTTCCTGGCGCCTGATCGGCCTGGTGTTCCTGGTTCTGGCCGGTGCCGCGCTGGCGCATATTCATTTCCACTTTACGGCCGGTTTCCCCGGTTCAGCGGGCGGCGTTCTGGGCGAGATCCTGGGCGACATGGCCAAGAAAGCCTTGAACATCCAGGGCAGCACCTTGTTGTTCATTGCCCTGTTCCTGTTCGGCCTGACGGTGTTTACCGATCTGTCCTGGTTCAAGGTCATGGACGTGACCGGCAAGATCACTCTGGATCTGCTGGAACTGTTTCAGGGCGCGGCCAGCCGCTGGTGGACGGCGCGCAACGAGCGCAAGCAGATGGTCGCGCAACTGCGGGAAGCCGATAGCCGGGACTACGACAAGGTGGCGCCGGTTGCCGGTGAGCGGCGTGAGCCGGTCAAGCCCAAAGAACGACCGGTCGAGCCGCCCCGTGAACAAGTCTTCACCAAGCCGGTGGCCGAGCGGGAAAAACACCTTGCTACGGTCATCCCGCCAGCACCTGCCAAGGCCCCTGAGCCAAGCAAGCGCGTGCAGAAGGAAAAGCAGGCGTCGTTGTTTGTCGACAGCGCGGTGGAAGGCACCTTGCCGCCGATCTCGATTCTTGATCCGGCAGAAAAGAAACAGCTCAATTACTCGCCAGAGTCACTGGCCGCAGTCGGCAATCTGCTGGAAATCAAGCTCAAGGAGTTTGGCGTCGAGGTTACCGTCGACTCGATCCATCCTGGCCCGGTCATTACCCGTTACGAAATTCAACCCGCTGCGGGTGTGAAAGTCAGCCGTATTTCCAACCTGGCCAAGGACCTGGCGCGTTCCCTCGCGGTCACCAGCGTGCGGGTCGTGGAAGTGATTCCTGGCAAGACCACGGTCGGTATCGAGATTCCCAATGAGGACCGGCAGATCGTGCGCTTCTCCGAAGTGCTGGCGACTCCCGAGTATGACGATGCCAAATCGCCGGTAACCCTGGCGTTGGGGCACGACATCGGCGGCAAGCCGGTGATCACCGATCTGGCGAAAATGCCACACTTGCTGGTCGCGGGTACCACCGGTTCCGGTAAATCGGTCGGTGTGAACGCGATGATTCTGTCGATCCTGTTCAAGTCCGGCCCGGAAGACGCCAAGCTGATCATGATCGACCCGAAAATGCTTGAGCTGTCGATCTACGAAGGCATCCCGCACTTGCTCTGCCCGGTGGTGACCGACATGAAGGACGCCGCCAACGCCTTGCGCTGGAGCGTTGCCGAGATGGAACGTCGCTACAAGCTGATGGCGAAGATGGGCGTGCGTAACCTGTCGGGCTTCAATCAGAAGGTCAGGGAAGCGCAGGAAGCCGGGACGCCACTGGTCGATCCGCTGTACAAGCGCGAAAGCATTCATGACGAAGCGCCGCTGCTGACCAAGTTGCCGACCATCGTGGTGGTGGTCGACGAATTTGCCGACATGATGATGATCGTCGGCAAAAAGGTCGAAGAACTGATCGCACGTATTGCCCAAAAAGCCCGTGCGGCGGGGATTCACTTGATTCTCGCAACGCAGCGACCGTCGGTTGATGTGATCACCGGCCTGATCAAGGCCAACATTCCGACGCGAATGGCGTTCCAGGTGTCGAGCAAGATCGACTCGCGGACCATCATCGACCAGGGCGGCGCCGAGCAATTGCTGGGTCACGGGGACATGCTTTACATGCCGCCGGGCACGAGCCTGCCAATCCGTGTGCACGGCGCATTCGTTTCCGACGATGAGGTTCACCGCGTCGTCGAAGCGTGGAAACTGCGCGGGACGCCGGACTACAACGAAGATATTCTGGCAGGTGTTGAAGAGCCCGGCAGCGGCTTCGATGGCGGCAGCAGCGAAGGTTCCGACGACAGTGAAAGTGATGCGCTCTACGACGAAGCGGTCAAGTTCGTCCTCGAAAGTCGTCGCGCCTCGATTTCTGCGGTCCAGCGCAAGCTGAAGATCGGCTACAACCGCGCCGCGCGCATGATCGAAGCCATGGAGATGGCTGGCGTCGTCACTTCCATGAACACCAACGGGTCTCGCGAAGTCATCGCACCGGCGCCGATGCGTGACTGACAGCAAGACTTTGAACAACCTGTCCGCCGATGCATTGGATGCGTCGGCGGGATTTCACCGAACTCAATGAGGAATCCCATGCGTCTTATCCGCATGTTGTTGGTAACTGCACTGACCTTTTCCGCGATCCCGGCCCATGCCGACAGCAAGGATGTCGCGCGGCTGACCCAGTTGCTGGAAAAATCCCAGACCCTTACCGCACGCTTCTCCCAGCTGACCCTGGATGGCAGCGGCACTCAGTTGCAGGAAACGGCCGGTCAGATGGCCTTGCAGCGTCCAGGCCTGTTCAACTGGCACACCGATGCGCCACAGGAACAGCTGATGGTTTCGGATGGCAAGAAGGTTTCGCTGTGGGACCCCGATCTTGAGCAAGTCACGATCAAGACCCTGGACCAGCGCCTGACCCAGACTCCAGCCTTGTTGCTGTCCGGCGATGTTTCGAAGATCAGCGAAAGCTTTGAAGTCTCCTCCAAGGAAGCGGGCGGCGTGATCGACTTCGTGCTCAAGCCCAAGACCAAGGACACGCTGTTCGACAGCCTGCGCCTGTCGTTTCGCAACGGCATCATCAACGACATGCAGTTGATCGACAGCGTGGGTCAGCGCACCAATATCCTGTTCACGGGCGTGAAGGCCAACGAGCCGATCGCGGCGAGCAAATTCCAGTTCCAGATTCCGAAAGGCGCTGATGTCATTCAGGAATAAGAGGTTTTAAACGTCGCCCATGGACCTGTTTCGAAGTGATCCGATAGCTCAGCCGCTGGCCGCACGCTTGCGTGCGACCAACCTGGACGAATACGTCGGCCAGGAGCATCTGCTTGCCCACGGCAAGCCGCTGCGCGAAGCGTTGGAGCAGGGCGCGCTGCACTCGATGATTTTCTGGGGGCCGCCCGGCGTTGGCAAAACCACGTTGGCGCGGCTGCTGGCCAAGGTTTCCGATGCGCATTTTGAAACCGTTTCGGCAGTGCTGGCGGGTGTGAAGGAAATTCGCCTGGCCGTTGAAGTGGCCAAGCAGCAGGCCGGGCAATACGGCCGACGTACAATCCTGTTTGTCGACGAAGTGCATCGCTTCAACAAGTCTCAGCAGGACGCGTTTCTGCCGTATGTCGAAGACGGCACACTGATCTTCATTGGCGCCACCACGGAAAACCCTTCGTTCGAACTGAACAATGCCTTGCTGTCTCGGGCCCGGGTCTACGTGCTCAAGAGTCTCGACGAGTCGGCGCTGCGCAAGCTGGTGCAGCGCGCGCTCACCGAGGATCGCGGGCTGGGCCAGCACCGCCTGAGCCTCAGCGATGAAGGCTTTGCGATGTTGATGGCTGCCGCTGATGGCGATGGTCGACGCATGCTCAATCTGCTGGAGAACGCGTCCGACCTGGCTGAAGATGGCTCGGAAATCGGCCTCGATTTGCTGCAAAGCCTGCTGGGTGACAGCCGACGTCGCTTCGACAAGGGTGGCGAAGCGTTCTACGACCAGATTTCAGCGCTGCATAAATCTATTCGTGGCTCCAATCCTGATGCGGCGCTGTACTGGTTCGCGCGCATGATCGATGGTGGCTGCGATCCGCTGTATCTGGCGCGCCGTGTGGTGCGCATGGCCAGCGAAGACATCGGCAATGCCGATCCGCGCGCGCTGCCGCTGTGCATGTCCGCCTGGGATGTGCAGGAGCGGCTGGGCAGTCCGGAAGGCGAACTGGCCGTTGCGCAGGCGATTGTGTACCTGGCCTGTGCGCCGAAAAGCAATGCGGTGTACATGGCCTTCAAGACGGCGATGCGCGAAGCGACTGAGCACGGTTCTCTTGAAGTCCCGCTGCACTTGCGCAACGCGCCAACCAAACTCATGAAACAACTGGGCTACGGCGAAGAATACCGCTATGCCCACGACGAACCGGATGCCTACGCTGCCGGCGAAGACTACTTTCCTGACGAGCTCGAACCGCGTCAGTATTACCAGCCAGTGCCTCGTGGCCTTGAGCTGAAAATCGGCGAAAAACTGCGTCATCTGGCTGCGCTGGACGCAGCAAGCCCCCGGCAACGGAGAAAGTAGTTGTGATCAGAACCATTCTTGCGGTGTCGGTTGCCGGGATCGCTGGTACATTATTGCGCTTCGCTGCTGGCACTTGGGTCAGCGCGAACTGGCCACGGCATTTCTATACGGCGACGCTGGCGGTCAACATCGTCGGTTGCCTGATCATTGGCGTGCTTTACGGGCTGTTCCTGTTGCGTCCGGAAGTACCGATCGAGATTCGCGCCGGACTGATTGTCGGCTTTGTGGGTGGTCTTACGACCTTTTCATCCTTTTCACTGGATACGCTGCGCCTGCTGGAAAGCGGGCAAATGCCTCTGGCCCTGGGCTATGCAGGGATCAGCGTGTTCGGCGGGCTGCTCGCGACGTGGGTTGGCCTGTCCCTGACCAGACTTTGATAGACGAGAGAACGATATGCTCGATTCCAAACTGTTACGTACTCAACTTCAGGACGTAGCGGATCGCCTGGCTTCCCGTGGCTTTACACTGGATGTCGCCCGTATCGAAGCGCTTGAAACCCAGCGCAAGACGGTACAGACCCGCACCGAGCAACTGCAGGCCGAGCGTAATGCCCGTTCCAAATCCATTGGTCAGGCCAAGCAGCGCGGCGAAGACATTGCGCCGCTGATGGCTGACGTCGAGCGCATGGCTGAAGAACTGAGCACCGGCAAAGTGGAGCTGGACGCGATCCAGGCTGAGCTGGATGCCATGCTGCTGAGCATGCCGAACCTGCCTCATGAATCGGTACCGGTTGGCAAGGACGAAGACGACAACGTCGAAGTCCGCACCTGGGGCACGCCGACCGCATTCGACTTCGCCGTTCAGGACCACGTTGCGCTGGGCGAGAAATACGGCTGGCTGGATTTTGAAACGGCCGCCAAGCTTTCCGGTGCCCGTTTCGCCTTGCTGCGCGGACCTATCGCACGTCTGCATCGCGCGCTGGCGCAGTTCATGATCAATCTGCACGTCTACGAACACGGTTACGAAGAAGCCTACACGCCCTACCTGGTTCAGGCGCCAGCGTTGCAAGGCACTGGCCAGTTGCCAAAATTCGAAGAAGATCTGTTCAAGATCTCCCGCGAAGGCGAGGCGGATCTGTACCTTATTCCGACGGCGGAAGTGTCGCTGACCAACATCGTTTCCGGCGAAATCCTCGACGCCAAGCAACTGCCATTGAAGTTCGTCGCCCATACGCCATGCTTCCGCAGTGAAGCGGGCGCGTCGGGCCGTGATACTCGCGGCATGATTCGACAGCACCAGTTCGACAAGGTCGAAATGGTTCAGATCGTCGCGCCGGATCAGTCCCAGGCAGCGCTTGAATCGCTGACCGGCAACGCTGAACGCGTCCTGCAACTGCTTGAGCTGCCTTATCGCGTGCTGGCGTTGTGCACCGGTGACATGGGTTTCAGCGCCGTGAAAACCTACGATCTGGAAGTCTGGATCCCGAGCCAGGACAAGTTCCGCGAAATTTCGTCGTGCTCCAACTGCGGTGATTTCCAGGCGCGCCGTATGCAGGCTCGCTGGCGCAATCCGGAAACCGGCAAACCGGAACTGGTTCATACGCTGAACGGTTCGGGTCTGGCCGTTGGCCGTACCCTGGTCGCTGTGCTGGAAAACTACCAGCAGGCTGACGGTTCGATCCGCGTGCCTGAAGTGCTCAAGCCTTACATGGGCGGTATTGAGGTCATCGGCTAAATGGAATTCCTGCCGCTGTTCCATAACCTGCGTGGCAGCCAAGTGCTGGTCGTGGGCGGTGGCGAGATTGCCTTGCGCAAATCCCGCTTGATCGCCGACGCCGGCGCGCGACTGCGGGTGGTTGCGCCTGAAATCGAACCGCAACTGGCGGAGTTGGTGAAGGGCAATGGCGGTCAGCTGATTCTTCGCGGCTACCGCGAAAGCGATCTGGATGGCTGCGTTTTGATCATCGCCGCCACCGATGACGAGCCGCTCAATGCAAAGGTTTCCGACGATGCCAAGCTGCGGTGCGTGCCGGTGAACGTGGTCGATGCGCCTGCCCTGTGCAGCGTGATCTTCCCGGCCATCGTGGATCGGTCGCCCTTGGTCATCGCCGTCTCCAGCGGCGGTGATGCTCCAGTACTGGCACGGTTGATTCGCGCCAAGCTGGAAACCTGGATTCCTTCGACTTATGGTCAGTTGGCCGGTCTGGCAGCGCGGTTTCGCAGTCAGGTCAAGCATTTGTATCCGGACGTCACCCAGCGTCGTGCTTTCTGGGAAGAAGTTTTCCAGGGCCCGATTGCTGATCGACAACTGGCCGGGCAGGGTGCCGAGGCAGAACGTCTGCTTATGGCCAAGGTCGCGGGCGAGCCGCCACATGCGCCGGGCGAGGTCTATCTGGTTGGCGCCGGGCCGGGTGATCCGGACCTGCTGACGTTCCGCGCCTTGCGCCTCATGCAGCAAGCCGACGTGGTGCTTTATGACCGACTCGTAGCGCCGGCAATTCTGGACCTGTGCCGTCGCGATGCTGAACGTGTCTATGTCGGCAAGCAACGCGCCGATCATGCTTTGCCGCAAGATCAGATCAACCGACAGTTGGTGGATCTGGCCAGGCAGGGCAAACGCGTATTGCGTTTGAAGGGCGGGGACCCGTTCATCTTCGGTCGTGGTGGCGAGGAAATCGAGGAGCTGGCAGCCCACGGCATTCCGTTCCAGGTCGTGCCGGGTATCACAGCCGCCAGCGGCTGTGCGGCTTACGCCGGGATTCCGCTGACCCATCGGGATCACGCCCAATCGGTTCGTTTTGTGACGGGTCATCTGAAAGATGGCACTACGGATCTGCCGTGGACCGATCTTGTTTCGCCTGGGCAGACGCTGGTGTTCTACATGGGCTTGATCGGTCTGCCGATTATCTGTGAGGAGTTGATCAAGCATGGCCGTTCGGCTGACACGCCTGCCGCGCTGATCCAGCAAGGCACCACGGTCAATCAGCGAGTGTTCACGGGAACACTGGCGAATTTGCCGCAATTGGTGGCCGAGCATGAAGTCCATGCGCCGACCCTGGTGATTGTGGGCGAAGTGGTCAAGTTGCGTGAGAAACTGGCCTGGTTTGAAGGGGCTCAGGCCAGCGTTTGATCCGCTAGAAACGCGCACAAAAACGCCGGGCTGTTCGAGGCCTCTGATTCCAGAGTCCTCAAGCAGTCCGGCGTTTGTTTATTGCCCGGCTTTTAGCCAGATATCGCGACCGATAAGACGTGTCCGGTCGTGGGCTACGCTCAAATCCTGCTGCGGGCCTTTGGGCACGATGCCCGTCGGATTAATGGTGCTGTGACTGGCGTAATAGTGATGCTTGATGTGCTCGAAATCGACCGTTTCAGCCACGCCCGGCCACTGATACAGTTCTAAAAGCCAATTGCGCAGGTTCGGGTAGTCGGCAATACGGCGCTCGTTGCATTTGAAGTGACCGTGATACACCGGGTCGAAGCGCACGATGGTGGTGAACAGGCGGATATCGGCTTCGGTCAGGTATTCACCGGTGAGGTAACGTTTTTCGTCCAGCAGCTTTTCGAGGGCATCAAGCTCTGCGAACACGTCGTCGAACGCTTCTTCGTAAGCACCTTGCGACGTCGCAAACCCCGCACGATAAACACCGTTATTCACGGCAGGATAGATGCGCTCGTTCAGCTCATTGATCGGTTGCTGCAAAGCGTCGGGATACAGATCCAGACGATTGCCGGTCAGCCCGTCGAACGCCGAGTTGAACATGCGGATGATTTCAGCCGACTCGTTGCTGACGATACGTTGCAGCTTTTTGTCCCACAGCAGCGGCACGGTGACACGGCCAGTGTAGTCCGCAGTATCGGCCAGGTAGCGCTGATACAGGAAATTGTGGTTGTCGAGCGGGTCGCCGCTGGAGCCTTTTTCAACGTCGAAGGTCCAGCCGTTTTCGCGCATCAACCAGCTGACCACCGACACATCAATCAGGCTTTCCAGCCCTTTGAGTTTGCGATAGATCAGCGTGCGGTGAGCCCATGGACAGGCCAGCGAGACGTAGAGGTGATAGCGACCGGCTTCGGCCTTGAAGCCGCCTTCGCCGGAAGGGCCGGGCCTGCCGTCCGCAGTGATCCAGTTACGGCGTTGTGCTTGCTCACGCTGAAACGCCCCGTCTTTACTGCTTTCGTACCACTGGTCGTGCCAGCGTCCTTCTACGAGAAGGCCCATATCTGACTCCAAATTCGTTGATTACGTACTTTGGAGGACAGTCTAGGCCGATTCGTTCGAACAAAAAGCGCAAAGGGTAGGGCGTAACGATCAGTTAAATCGATGTATCCCGATTCGCCCAATACTGTTCCGCGCGTTCGAAGGCTTCATCTCGGGTCAAGCCAAGACCGCGCAAGGCCAGCGCGATGGTGGAAATCAGCGCGAGTTGCGGATAGCTGTCCTGTACTTCACCTTTCCACAAAGCAACCAGTTGCTGCGGATCCAGTGTTGCCGGCTTCACATGGCGACGATCCGAGAGAGCAGGCCATTCTTCGTCCCAGGACTGTCCATCGGTGGTGCCATAAAGATGGCTAATGGTGTCAGGATTGATTTCAACTTCGCCGCCGTCACCTTTGACCACGATGGCGTGATCGCCCAGCAAGCCGCTGGCGTCGCGATGAACGCTCTGATAACCCGGGTGAAAAATGCTCTGCAAACCACAGCGCGCGCCCAGTGGATTGAGGATTCGTGCCAGGGAGTGAATGGGCGAGCGCAGGCCGAGCGTGTTGCGCAGATCGATCATGCGCTGCAATTGTGGCGCCCAGTCTGCGAGCGGGATGAACGCCAGATTGTGTTGTTCAAGCGCGGAGCCGACTTCCAGCCAGTTTCGAGCCAGTGGAATGCCCAGCAATCCCAGCAACTGTTCGCTATATAGACGTCCGGCGGTATGCGCGCCGCCACCATGCATCAGCACCTTTACGCCGTTCTGCGCCAGGCATTTGGCCGCCAGCAGATACCACGGCAGATGCCGCTTCTTGCCAGCATAGGTTGGCCAGTCAATGTCCACGGGTAACGGCGGCGCATTCAGCCGTTCGCGCACAGCCTCGGTGAAACCCGCCAGCTCTTCTGCGCTTTCTTCCTTGTGGCGCAACAACATCAGAAAGGCACCCAGTTGCGTGTCTTCGACTTTTTCGTCGAGCACCATGCCCATGGCCTCGCGAGCTTCCTCGCGCGTCATGTTGCGGGCCCCGCGCTTGCCTTTGCCAAGGATGCGCACGAAGGGCGCAAATGGATGCTCGGCGGGGGTTTCAAGTGTTAGCGGCGCGTATTCAGTCATATGCAATTGGTCGGCTTTGGCAGGCCCGCCAGCTTGGCGGCGAGTTTGGCAGGAGTGCCGTTGAACAGGCGATTGAGGTGCATGCTGTTGCCTTTTTCGGGGCCAAGCTTCAACGCGGTGTATTTGATCAGTGGACGGGTCGCGGGGGATAGCTGGAATTCGGCATAGAAGTCGCGCAGCGTCTGGAGGATCTCCACATGCTCAGGGCTCAACTCGATACCTTCCTGAGTAGACAAGGCATCAGCGACCGGCAGCGACCAGTCGTCGAGATTGGCGAGAAAGCCATCCTTGTCCAGGGCGATAGTGCGTCCTTCGACCGTCAGATGTTTCATAGCCACGTGTTAACCCTGTCGTAGCGGATCGAAAGCTCGACAAATTGCGCATAATCCACACGCTTTACCCAGCTCGGAACCGTCATGTTGCGCGCCTGAATATCTTCTTCAAGGGCATACAGCTCAAAGGTGTTGACCCGGTCTTCCAGCGCCTGCAGCGGTGCGGTCGCCTGCGTCAGCGCGTAGGTGGCGTCGCCGCACAGCAACAGCGCATCGTTGCTGCCAAGCAGGCGCAAACAGCTGGTCAAGCGGCTGTCGGCGAATGGAGAATGAGATAACACATGCAAGGTGGCCATCAGATTGTAATCACATGGTCGTAGCGGTCGATGAGTTCGGAAATGTCCTGCTCCTGGGGAAGCTGTCGAACAGCAATGTTCAAGTTGCCGGGAAACATCCCACGCTCGGCCAGGCTTTTCCCACAGGCAAAAACATCTTCGATGCCAAACATCTCCAGCGCCTTGAGATTCGCCGTGAGGTCTTTCTGCTGCACGGCTGCGGCGTCTTGCGTTTGAACCAGCTGAAGCACGCCGTCATCCATAAACAGCAGCCCGATCGGCAAATCGTATGCGCCGCCTGCCAGCACGACGTCCAATGCTTCACGAGCGCTCAGCCCAGACCAGGGCGCCTGACGGCTGATCACCAGTAATGACCTGGTCATCTCAAGGCCCTCCAAAACAGATAAGGCGATCGGCTGACTGCGCGGCGTCGTGCAACTGCCCGAGCCCGGAAAGCTCCCAAGGGGCAGTGAGATTGGCAGAAGCGCGCTGATAGCGTTGCGCTTCTTCTTCGTTCAAGATCCCGCGACGCAGAGCGGCGGCAATGCAGACGACACCATCGAGCTGATTCTCGCTTACGAATTCGCGCCATTGCGCAGCGATGTCCTGTTCGTCCTGAGGCGCGACGACGTTGGCTGATGCGCTGTAGACGCCATCCTGATAAAAAAACAGTCGCACGATTTCATGTCCACCCGCCAGCGCAGCCCGGGCAAACAAAAGTGCCCGGCGAGAAGAGGGCGCGTGTGCGGCGGAAAAAAGGGCAATGGCGAACTTCATGGGATGCTCGTTCAGAGAAACTCCGGCAATGATAAAGAATTCCCAGGCGCTAGACAGCAAAAAGCCCGCAATGCGGGCTTTTTGTTGACGCTTGGCCATCTATCAGTCGTCGCGGCTCATGATGCCGAAGATCTGCAGCAGGCTGATGAACAGGTTGTAGATCGATACATACAGGCTGACGGTCGCCATGATGTAGTTGCGCTCGCCACCATGAATGATCGCGCTGGTCTGGAACAGGATGCAGACGGAGGAGAACAGCACAAAACCTGCGCTGATCGCCAGTTGCAGCCCGCTGATCTGGAAGAAGAAGCTCGCCAGAGTTGCACCCAGCAGCACGAAGAAACCGGCGGTGATGAAGCCGCCAAGGAAACTCATGTCCTTGCGGGAGATCAGCACGTATGCCGACAAGCCACCAAACACCAGTGCTGTCATGGCAAACGCGGAGCTGACAATTTCAGCGCCGCCAGCCATGCCCAGATAGCGATTGAGGATCGGGCCCAGCAGGAAACCCATGAAACCGGTCAAGGCGAAGGTCGAAACCAGACCCCATGCCGAATCACGCAGCTTGTTGGTGAGGAAGAACAGGCCGTAAAAGCCGATCAGCACCACAAAAATGTTGGGATAACCCACGCGCATCTGCTGGGCGACAAAAGCCATGACGCCGCTGAATGCAAGGGTCAGGGCCAGAAGGCCGTATGTGTTGCGCAGGACGCGGCTAACCTCTAGCTGATCGGCCTGCACGCCGTTATTAACTGCGTAATCCTGTTCGCGCATGGCGAAACTCCTGGTGGTTGAAATGTTGAGTTGCAAAGATCATAACAGAGAGCCTGCAAACGGCTACCCAGAGAGTTTGACAGCGTGTTTCATTCGGGTATTATGGCGCCCGCAATGCAAGTGGAGATATGGCCGAGTGGTTTAAGGCAGCAGTCTTGAAAACTGCCGACTGTAACAGGTCCTAGAGTTCGAATCTCTATGTCTCCGCCACTTTTGAAACGCTAAAGCCCTGAAAATTCGGGGCTTTTTCGTATCTGGGGTTTGGGAAATTACCGAGCGGGAATCACGATCGTTTCCGCATCTTTTGAATCGTTTCCGCAACTCTGGGTAAAAAAGGTTTCATCTGGTCGGCTTCACAACCTCCCCCACGCGACGGTAAACCGTCTCCGTAATCCGCTTGTCGCTGTGTCCCAAAAGTCGGCTGGCGTCCCCAAGGTCTTCAATTTCGCTCGTCGTTTTCGGTCGGATATCCCGGAACTGTGGTCGCGATACGTTTGATCTTATCCCCCTGGGGGGGATAGGATGCGGACGTAATTCATTGAGGCCTGAGGCTCAGATCATGAGTGAGCAAGAGCACGAACACAGCCATCCCCACACCCACCAAAGTCATGAGGCTATCATCAAGCGCCTCAAGCGGGCGGATGGCCATTTACGCGGCATCATCGCCATGATCGAAGAGGGTCGTCAGTGCGTGGACATCGCTCAGCAACTGCACGCCGTTGAAAAAGCAGTGTGTCAGGCCAAGCGCACGCTCATTCAGGACCACATTGATCATTGCCTGGAGGACACCGTCTCGGCGTTGAACAATGGCGAGCGGGCACCACTGGAAGCCTTCAAGCAAATCACCAAGTATCTCTAGGTCTGACATGCCCAACTTCGCTGAACTGTTGCAACAAGGCGGGGCTCACGCCTGGCTGTATTTCCCGAGCGCTATCTTGCTTGGCGCCTTACATGGCCTGGAACCGGGCCATTCAAAAACCATGATGGCGGCGTTCATCGTGGCCATCCGCGGTTCGGTAAAACAGGCCGTTTTGTTGGGGTTGGCGGCGACGCTGTCTCACACTGCCGTAGTGTGGCTAGTCGCGATCGGCGGCATGTACCTGGGCAAAGGCCTGGACGCTCAAACCACTGAGCCGTATTTCCAGCTTGCATCCTCGGCACTGATCATCGTGATTGCGCTCTGGATGCTGTGGCGTACCTGGCGCGGTGAGCAGATGTTCAAATTCGAGCAGGGTGATGATCACCACCACGAACATGACCATGGACATCATGACGAAAACCATCAAATCGATACTGGCCATGGTCGTGTCGAATTGTCGATCTCTGAACAAGGCACGCCACCGCAATGGCGTTTGAAGACCTTGACCGGCCATGCCTGGGCAGCCTCAGACGTTCGCCTGATGACGACCCGTCCTGACGGCAGCACTCAGTCGTTCGCTTTCGTCGAGCGCGAGGGCTTCCTGGCGTCGGCAGTTGATATCCCGGAACCGCATGAGTTCAGCGCTCGTTTAAGCCTTGGGTATGCCGGTCATTTCCATGATTATGACTTGGAATATCAGGAGCGTAATCAGGGGCACGCACATTTTGATCTGGAAGGTCTGGAGTTGTCGATTGACGGCTATCAGGATGCACACGAACGTGCACATGCCAACGATATTCGTAAGCGCTTTACTAACCGACAAGTCACCACAGGCCAGATTGTTGTGTTTGGTTTGACGGGCGGTTTGATCCCTTGCCCTGCCGCCATCACTGTATTGTTGCTTTGCCTTCAGGTCAAAGAGGTTGCATTGGGAGGCGTGCTCGTCCTGTGCTTCAGCATCGGTTTGGCAATCACGCTAGTGACTGTAGGAGCTGCTGCTGCCATTGGTGCCAAACAGGCGTCCAATCGCTGGCCTTGGTTGGGCACCGTGGCTCGTCGTGCTCCGTACCTGTCCAGCGTGTTGATCATCGGTGTTGGCCTGTACGTAGGTTTCCATGGCTGGATCGGCCTGACCGCATAAGGCGACTTCCGAGTGTTTGAACTCACCAGTTACGTGGGTCTATTCCTGGCAGCATTTGGTGCCGCTACGTTGTTGCCAATGCAGTCTGAAGCCGTGCTGGTGGGGATGTTGCTTTCCGACCGGTACGTCGCGTCTACGCTCATCGCGGTCGCCACGTTCGGCAACGTTCTCGGCTCTACGCTGAATTGGTTATTGGGTCGCTCTGTTGAGCGATTGCGTCACAGGCGCTGGTTTCCGGTGAGCGAGAGCAAGCTCGAAAAGGCCCAACAATTTTATCTGCGATTCGGGCGCTGGTCGTTATTACTGTGCTGGGTGCCCCTCATTGGTGACCCACTGACGGTCGTTGCGGGAGTCATGCGTGAGCCGTTCTGGAGTTTCCTGCTCATTGTCACCCTAGCCAAGGGCGTGCGTTATCTTGTGCTGGGCGCTGTCACACTGGGATGGGCATGACGACGGCTCATACGCAGGAGCAAGCGCGACCTGGGCTCGCACCAAATCCAGCCGAGAGCAAATGGGGGGGCAGGTGCTGTTTTCTTCACTCCGGGCACTGGTCAATATTGTCATCATGTCGATGCTCATCTTGCTACTTCATGCTGAGACCATTGAAGAAATATAGCCTTGAACCTGCTTGACCACATCCCGAGCGGTTCGGGTTACGCCTATCAAGGTAGCGGAAGCGAGGCCCGTCCAATCGCCATATCCCACTAGCCACAGATTGGGTAATCCTACGCTCCGGTTTTCGGTTACTGCGATTTTGTTGTCCAGACCTACGATCCCCAGGCTCGTCAGATGGTCGAGCGCCGGAGAAAAGCCCGTACACCAGATGACGGCATCCACCCTGGTTTCGTTGCCCGATGGCCATATCACGCCTGTTGGGGTGAAACTTGTGAATGGTCGTACCGAACTCAATACCCCACGCTCCCGAGCTTCTTTTACGGTCGGCACCATAACGATGTCTCCCAATCCGCCTTCGGACTGAGGGAGCTCAAGGCCCTCTTGTTGGGCCTTCAACCGAGCGGTGGCTCGTTCGAACAATGCACGACCATCAACCTCGTCCGGAAGAAATCTGGGCGCTTCTTGAGTCACCCAAGTTGCCTGAGCCACTTTTGAAACCTCCGCGTAAATCTGGGCGCCCGAGTTGCCGCCGCCGACGACGAGTACAGTCTTACCCTCGAACGCACTCGGCCCGGCGTAATGCGCAGAATGGATCTGCTCACCCTCGAACAACTCGTGCCCTGGATAGGCTGGAATAACCGGTCGGCTCCAAGTGCCAGTTGCACTGATGACCGCTTTGGCGTCCCAATAACTATCCCCAGAGATGACACGCAACCCGCTTTCGATGTTCTCGACGCGGGTTACTCGCGTGGAGCGAATGATGGGGAAGTCATATCGGCGCTCGTATTGGGTCAGATAGTCGACGACGTCATCCCGTCCTGGAGTACCGTCGGATACGGCGGGCATCGGCCAGCCAGCAATTGAACTCCATGCAGACGGCGAGAAGAGCCGGAGCGAATCCCATCCGTGTTGCCATGCGCCTCCCGGTGCTGACTCGGCATCGAGCAATACGTAGGACAGTCCCGTACGCTTTAAAAAATAGGCGACGGTCAGCGCGGACTGGCCGCCGCCAATGACCACAACATCAAGTATCGGATTTTGATTCAACACCAACCCCTCCAGACCTATCTGCTTCGTATCGGTTCAAACCCTGTGACCACCATTCTCATCAATGACGACTTGCCCGTCTTCTTTGAGGAAGCTGCCGCGCTGCGCTTGAGGGAGGAGGTCAAGAATGACCTCTGACGGACGACACAAGCGTGATCTGGCTCATGCAGTTTCCTCACACTAGCGTTAAATGGAGCGCTGGTTGACACGCCTGGACAGTTCTTCGGCGGACTCTTTGCGTTCGGAGTAACGATCAACCAGGTAATCCTGCCGATCCCGCAGTAGCAGCGTGAACTTCATGAGTTCTTCCATCACGTCCACCAGACGGTCGTAGTACGAGGATGGCTTCATCCGGCCCGCCTCGTCGAACTCAGTGAACGCCTTGGCCACCGAAGATTGGTTTGGGATAGTGAACATCCGCATCCACCGACCCAGTACCCGCAGTTGATTGACGACGTTGAATGATTGCGAGCCGCCGCAGACCTGCATTACAGCAAGGGTCTTTCCTTGGGTAGGCCGTACAGCGCCCAGCGCTAACGGAACCCAGTCGATCTGAGCCTTGAAAACCGCACTCATGGAGCCGTGCCGCTCAGGGGAACACCAGACTTGTCCTTCCGACCATTGCATCAACTCGCGCAGCTCCGCGACCTTGGGGTGGGTGTCGGGTGCGTCATCCGGCAGCGGCAGGCCTGATGGGTTGAAGATCTTTGTTTCAGCGCCAAACTGCTCCAGCAGGCGTGCGGCCTCTCGGGTTACCAATCGGCTGAAAGAGCGCTCTCGCGTCGATCCGTATAACAGAAGGATTCGAGGTTTATGGAGTGAAGGCGTGCGAGGCTTCAGTTGCTCCAGGGAGGGAATGTCAATCAGATCGGTGTGGACGTTCGGCAATGTATCTTGCATAAAAACTCCTGCGGATGCGCCTGGCTGGCACAGCCTCTATTGCTCTTCAAAGCGAACCGATACGGTTCAGTTCAGCTTTGAGCGGGTCACGGCTCATGGTATTCAGCGGCAGCGCAAGAAACGCACTCACGCGTTCGCGGATTTTGGCGAGGGTGGTTTCAAACGCCGCGCTGATGTCGCCTTCCGATCCAGAGGCTTCGGACGGGTCGGCCAAGCCCCAATGCGCTTTCAAGGCTGGGCCAAAGAAGATGGGGCATGCTTCACCCGCAGCCCGATCACAGACGGTAATAACGATGTCTGGCGGCGAGCCTTCAAAAGCATCCGACGCCTTGCTGCTCAAGCCAGCAATGGAGATGCCTGCTGCTTCCAGCGTCTGCAAGGCTCGCTGATTCACTCGACCACTGGGAAAGCTTCCCGAGCTCACTGCTTCTATGCCTTCGGGCGCTAAATGATTGAACAGCGCCTCGGAGAGGATGCTGCGGCAGCTGTTATGGGTACACATGAACAGGACTTTCATAAAGATTCCTCTCAGACTTTAGAAACTGAGCCGCAACGCCAGGGCGCAGAGCGTGACAATCATGATGGGTAAGGTCAGCACAATGCCGGTCTTGAAGTAATAACCCCAGGTGATGGTTATGTTCTTTTTGGCCAGGACGTGCAGCCAAAGCAATGTGGCGAGGCTGCCGATGGGCGTGATCTTAGGGCCTAGGTCACAACCAATAATGTTGGCGTACACCATTGCTTGTTGAACCACGCCTTCGGCATCGGCAGCGTGTATGGACAAAGCGCCGATAAGCACTGTTGGCATGTTGTTCATGATCGAGGACAGCAAGGCTGTGAGCAGCCCGGTACCAAGTGATGCGCCCCAAATTCCGTAGCCCGAGAAGAAGTTTAGGATCTGTGAAATGTGGTCGGTGAGACCGGCATTTTTGAGCCCGTAGACGACCAGATACATGCCCAAGGAAAAAATCACCACTTGCCATGGCGCGCCTTTGAGCACTTTGCCTGTATCGATGGCATGCCCACGGGCAGCGATCACGTAGAGAATGAACGCACAGACCGCAGCAATGACACTGATCGGAACGCCTAGCGGCTCAATCACGAAGAAGCCGATGAGCAAAAGCGCCAGCACCCACCAGCCCGCTACAAAAGTTGCCCGGTCGCGAATTGCTTCAGAAGGTTGATGCAGTTGTGCAAGCCCGTAGGTCGCGGGCAGTTCCTTTCGAAAGAACCAGAACAGCATCACCAGTGTCGCGGCAACGCTAACAACGTTCACCGGCACCATAACGGAGGCATATTCGGTAAAGCCGATGTCGAAGTAATCGGCGGAAACGATGTTCACCAGGTTGGAAACCACTAGCGGCAGGCTCGCGGTATCTGCGATGAATCCTGCTGCCATAACAAACGCCAAAGTGGCTGCGGGAGAAAATCGTAGAGCGAGCAGCATTGCGATCACGATCGGCGTGAGGATCAGCGCAGCACCGTCATTGGCAAAGAGCGCCGATACAGCGGCACCCAGCAATATGATGAATGCAAAGAGTTTTCTAGTGCTGCCTGCGCCCCAGCGTGCGACATGCAGTGCGGTCCATTCAAAAAAACCAGCCTCATCCAGCAGCAAGCTGATGATGATCACGGCAATGAAGGTGGCAGTGGCATTCCAGACGATGTGCCACACCTCAGGAATGTCTCCCAAGGTGACCACGCCAGAGAGTAGAGCTAAAACAGCGCCCAGGCTCGCGCTCCAACCCACACCCAAGCCTTTGGGCTGCCAGATGACCAGTACGATGGTGAAAATAAAAATTGATAGAGCAAGAAGCATTTCAAACACTCGATAAAGCGCGCGTATCAGTCGCACACGGCTTGTTTGATAGGGCGGCCATTCATGTCACACAGGCGCGTGGCCTCGTCTTGCAGCCATTGCTGGTTCGCATCAATGACGTCTTTCAAAACGGCGGTCACCCAGTCAGGCAGCTCAGGATGGAGTCGGTAGTAAACCCACTGTCCCTGGCGGCGATCCATCAGCAAGCCTGCTGAGCGAAGCAGTGCGAGATGGCGGGAAATTTTGGGCTGACTCTGGTCAAGGGCTGCGGTCAGTTCGCAGACGCACAGTTCACCCTCTCTAACAATCAGCAACGTGATTTTGGTACGAGTGTCATCGGCCAGACATTTGAACAGCGCCGTGGGAGTCATGGCTTCAGTCATACATCCTCCAGATGCTTTGTCTTCACCAACACAAAAAGTTTGATGCGCTCATGAATGTCGTGAAGGGAATGCCTAAATGCACCGAGATCTTCACTTGTGACCGGATCGGGAAAATCCCAGGCGATGACCTCACCGGCTCCGGGCATCGCCTGGCATTCCTGTGCGGACTTGTCACACAGCGTAATGACGTAATCGAACCGATCACCCTGAAACTCGTCGATGGATTTACTGCGCAGTCCGGACGCGTCCACATCGACGGATTCAAGTGCGGCGACGGTACGCGGATCAACCCTGAAAGGCTTGGAGCCTGCACTGAACGCTGCGAAACGCGGATCGGTATGACGTAACAGAGCCTCCGCGAGCTGGGATCGAGCAGAGTTGGCAACGCAGACCAAAAGGACTTTGATGGGTTGGGTCATGGCAGCGTCCCATATATATGGAGAACCGAATATACGTACTTGCATATATCTAGTAAAGCGTATGTTCTCGATATTGCTATTTTCCTTGCGTAGCTGCGCGACTCGCACTCAGACCGTCGGATGACTTTTCGCGAGGAGGCGAAAGCTGACCACCACGCAAACCAGCAGCAAGCAGCACAGCTGGCTCACATGGTTTAGCTAATTTTTGTTGGTGGTAACAACAAAATGGTGCGACGGATTTCCTATAGTCAACCAGCGCAGCTATGTTGACGGTTCGGCATCACCACGATTACTGTTGCAGCTAACAACAAAATTGTGACGATTATGCCGAAGCGGAAAAAAGACCAGCTGACTCAGGATGCCGAGGATTTGTACGAGGCGTTGAACCAACTCGTCCGTGTTTACCAGTTTCGTGATCGAGAGCGCATCTGCTGCTACGACGTTTCGGTCACTCAATGCTACGCGGTCGAAACGCTGGTCAAGCGAGGAGCCCTGCGGCTCCAGCTCTTGGCTGAAGAAATGTTTTTGGACAAAAGTACGGCAAGCCGTGTAATCGATGCCCTGGAACGCAAGGGCTACGTGTCACGCGTTGAAGATGACGAAGACCGTCGCGCCGTGAAAATCCAGGTCACGGATGCTGGCAGGGGGCTTTACGAAAAAATCAGGGGCGACCTCATTGCCGAGGAGCGAGCAATGATTGAAAACCTTTCAGCCGAAGCCAGGCAAGGTGCATTAACCCTGCTCAGACAGATCACACGAACTACCCAAAAGCGATGCGGCCTCACGAATGACGCTTGTTCAGATGCCAGGCAATTGAATCAAAACTGAGTTTTTTTGATCTGAATGTTGTTACTACCAACAAAATGGAAATTCATCATGCGCATCCGTCGTGCTGAGCCCTATGACGCAACCTCGATAGCCACCATTTACAACCAAGGGATTGAGGAACGAAGTTCTACGTTCGAAACTACCCCGCGTAACCCCGATGACATGCTTGAGCGCCTCCAAACTCATGATCGTTATCCTGTGCTGGTGATGCTTGATGAGCACGATCAAGGTGTCGGATGGGCGAGCCTCAGCGGTTATCGTGATCGCGCCTGCTATGAAGGCATCGCTGACTTTTCTATTTACATGAGCCGTGAAGTCCGCGGCCAGGGAATGGGTAAACGCCTGCTCCAGGCGTTGCTCAAAGAAGCGGAGGCACGCGGATTCTGGAAAATCCTTTCCCGCATATTCACTTCCAACCACGCCAGCCTCGCCTTGTGCGAAGCGTCCGGCTTCCGCCAAGTGGGAGTTTACGAGAAACATGCCTGTCTTGACGGCCGTTGGATCGACTGCGCAATTGTCGAAAGACTCTTTCCTTCGAATCAAACACCGGGCCTTACACCCATCGCTTTAACGAGGACGGAGTCAGGTGGGTTGAGCGGTTGTTGAGGTTTGATGTCGCGCTGAAACCAGGTTCATTTGGGCTTCCCACAGCATAACGACCACTATCGATCACTGGTTAAGTCCATGCAATTACGCGCCATTGCAGCAGTACGGTTCAGACCAGGTTCTTGCAGCTCAAAACTTGCCTGGAGGGTTTCGAAGGTCACGCGATTGCTGGCATGGCTGAAGGTCGCCTCGTCGAAATCAAAAGCCAGCGCATCGGCTGGACAGTCTGCTGGACTGTCCAGGGGTGTTGGATGCTCGTACCTGCCTTAGCGTTACGACCTACTCAGCGGACATTTCCATCTCTGGGCTGAGGGTGCCGAGCCAGGCAACGAGACCCATAATGAACACCACCATCGTCAACTCTAGAATCACGCTGCGCCGCAACGCGTTAACGGCAACACCGTGAGTGCCTGTCTGGATGGATCGTTCGAGCAGCGGGCTCAGGTGAAAACGGTTTACGCCCGCAAACATGAGCATCCCGACAAACAAAAAAATCTTTAACGACAGTAGGGCACCATAAGTAGTGGTGGTCAAAGTCTCGAACGTCTGCCCCACAACCATCAGGTAATTGCTTATGCCGGTCACGGTCAGGGTTAAGACGATGAGTGCTCCGGCAGATTCGAATCCAGTCAGGGTACGACTCAGTACCTGGATTTTCGCAACACCTGCAAGCTTGTTTGATCGCAACAAAATCACGAATGCAGTGAGCGCGCCCACCCAGCTCCCGGCACCCAGAAGATGAACAATATCGCTTGTGAAATGCAGATACCGTCGAGAGCCTTCATCCATCGCACCGTGCCCTGTCCAGGCCAATGTGCCAAGAGCCACAGCGCCGCAGATGGTGACTACCCACAGGCTTAGGGTAGGGGCTCGTCTATTGAGTAAGGCCGCGATACCCGCGAGCGTCAGCGAGGCTATCCGAACCATCCATGTGAGCCCCACGTCAGTCCCCATCAGCATCATTTGAAAAATGTGATGATGAAGCTCCATGAAGCTAGATACGCCGCTCATCATCTTTGCCATTTGCAGCATTGCGGCAAACGATAGTAAGACGCCGAGAATGGCACTGCCGACCAGAAGCGACTCAAAATTCAAAACGACTCCACAGCTCCGTTCTTTTCCTTTGAGACTGTAGATACCAAACAACGCTAAGCCAAAAAGCAACATCAAGTCGATGTACAGCGCAAAGCGGAGGATTATGTTGATTAAGTCATCCATGGATCATTTGACTTTGAAGGTCACAGAGCCTGTGATCGGATGGGTATCGGAGGAAACCGCTCTCCATTCAACTTTGTAGGTGCCTGGTGTGAGTGATGTTGTGGGACTGATCACCATCATTTTCGGATCGGCGCCGCCAGAAACACTCGCTTTGACGCCCATAGGGGAGTGTGTAGACATACCCGGCATCTCAGTCATGATCAATTTTGCGCCGGAAAACTGGGTAGTCAGTTTCTCCGAGAAGTTCAGTTCAATTTTTTCTGGGGCCTGAACAGTGGAGCCCTCTGCCGGAGTGGAGGACAGCAGTTTGGGATGCGCCTGTGCGACTGCGCTCAACAACAGACCTGCGCTAAATGCTGCGGCAACGCTGAAGGTTTTAAGAGATAACATGCAAGGCTCCTGACGGACTAAGCCGTGGGGTGTTGTTTATTGTTGGAATAGTTTTGGGTGGTGTGACACGGGATCAGAACCACATTCGCACCCCTGCAACGAAACGTGCTTCGCTTCGTTCTTCATCTTCTTCACGGGCGTAATCTGCAGTTTTTCCGTAGGAACGGTTCCAGGTCACGCCTATATAAGGTGCGAATTCGGGGCGAATTTCGTAGCGCATCCTCAGGCCAAACTCGGTGTCCGAAAGCCCGGAGCCGGTGGCACGTTGAAGGTCGTTTTTGCCATAAAGGTTCATTTCAACAGTGGGCTGCAGAATCAAACGGTTGGTTAATAAAATGTCGTAGTCACCCTTGAGTCGCAGCGCCGTCTGGCCGCCTTCGCCCAAGTAGGCGGTGGCTTGCGTTTCCAGGTTATAGAGCGCCATGCCCTGCAGGCCCAGTGCCGCCCACGTCTGAGGCGTGCCGGGTTTGAAGTCTTGCCGCACGCCACTGACAATGTCCCACCAAGGACTGATGGCATGACCCCAGAGTGCCTGGAGTTCAGCGCTTTCGGTCACGCCATTGGTTCTCTCGCCTTCGGTGCGAAGCAAGAGACGATCAGTATCGCCTCCGATCCAGCCGTTAGCCTCCCAGCTCAGGGTGCTTCCAGCGTCAGCGTCCTGCCATTCGAGTTGATCAATTAGGAAAAACGAGTTGATTGCGTCGTCGCGCATCTGGTGGCCGGCATGACTTTCAAACACCGCCGCGCGATCCGCGTTGGTAAGTGCAGGGATGGGTGTACGGCTTTCTTGAGACGCTGCGGGCTTCATGCCTTGCAATTGACCGTCATCCATACCCTGCATGTGAGAGTGATCCATGCCTTGCGTCGGCCCGGTCTGCGCATAAACAAGCGAAAACGGCGTAACCCCCACTCCGAGGATGGCCAGACTGACGAAAACCGATTTAGCGGATTGTTCGAAGTTCATGTCTGGCTCCTACTCTTGCACACGGACTTCGCGGAACATGCCCATTTCCATGTGGTACATCAGGTGGCAGTGGTACGCCCATCGCCCTAGAGCATCGGCGGTCACGCGGTAACTGCGTTTAGTGCCTGGCGGCATGTCGATGGTGTGTTTACGAACCATGAAATCACCGTTTTCTTCCTCTAGATCACTCCACATGCCATGCAGGTGAATGGGGTGCATCATCATGGTGTCGTTCACTAGAACCACTCGAATGCGCTCTCCATACTTGAGGCGAAGCGGTTCGGCATCCGCGAATTTCACGCCGTCAAAAGACCACGAGAACTTTTCCATGTGTCCGGTCAGGTGAAGTGTGATGGTGCGGCTTGGTTCCCGGCCATCGGGATCCTGGAAGGTGCTCTTTAGGTCTGCGTAGGTCAGTACCCGGCGACCGTTGTTTCTCAGCCCCATGCCTGGATCGTTAAGTTTCGGCGAGGGGCTCATGGCCTGCATGTCGACCAGTGGGTTATTTGCTTCTGAGGCCGGGTGGGGCTCCATCGAGTTCATGCCGTTCATGCCCTGCATCGAGTGGGCAGACACGCCTGCCGAGGCTGACGTCTGGCCGTTATCCATGCTCTGCATCGATCCACCGTCCATGCCCGTCATACCTTGCGTGTTGTTATCGTTGCCAGCCGCCATTTGGCTGTGATCCATACCCTCCATGCCTTGCATCGAGTTCTGGGCCATGCCATCCATATCGCCATGATCCATGCCGGCCATATCACCCATACCCATGTCGCTCATCGTGATCAACGGACGTTGATCGAGGGACGGCACAGGGGCCGAGAGCCCTTCATGCACAGCCAGCGTACCTCTCGCGAAACCTGTGCGATCCATTGACTGGGCGAACAGTGTGTACGCGTTTTCAGTGGGTTCAACGATCACATCGAAAGTTTCGGCCACGGCAATACGGAACTCATCAACGCTGACGGGCTTCACGTACTGCCCGTCTGCCGCGACGACAGTCATCTTCAAACCGGGAATGCGCACGTCAAAGTAGCTCATCGCCGAACCATTGATGAACCTTAGGCGCAGCCGTTCGCCGGGCCTGAAAATACCTGTCCAGTTGCTGTCGGGAGCCAGCCCGTTGAGCAAATACGTGTAGGTGGCGCCACTAACGTCGGCAAGATCCGTGGGGTTCATCTTCATTTCAGCCCACATTTTTCGATCCGCGACCGTGGCAGACCAACCGGCCTTGCTGACGTCATCAATGAAATCGCCGACGGTGCGCTTGTGCTGGTTATAGTAACTGGACTGTTTCTTGAGCTTTTTCATGACCCGCTCGGGGTTTTCATCAGTCCAGTCGGACAGCATCACCACATAGTCGCGGTCGTAGCTGAAGGGTTCGGGGTCTTTTGCATCAATGACCAGAGGCCCATAGACACCGACCTGCTCTTGAAAACCGGAATGACTGTGATACCAGTATGTGCCGTTCTGTTTAACCTTGAACGAGTACACGTACAGGCCATCTGGCTCAATTCCGTGGAAGCTCAGGCCTGGAACACCGTCCATATTCACGGGCAGAATGATGCCGTGCCAATGGATCGAGGTATTTTCCTTAAGCCGGTTCCTGACCCGCAGCGTAACCGTGTCGCCTTCGCGCCAGCGTAGCAAAGGCCCTGGGAGACTGCCGTTGATTGTCATCGCAGTGCACGGAGTGCCCGTGAAGTTCACTCCCATCTCACCGATTGAAAGATCGAAGTCAGAACCTGCGATTACATTCAGCTGGCCCTGACTGGAAATCGCCCACACCGGGCTGCGCCATAGCCCAAAGCCTGCGAGTAGCCCGCCTGCCGCCAGTGCTTTCACGAAAGTGCGTCTTGATGTTCGGGAATGCATTGAGGTGTCCTAAGTCAGAATCCAGGGCAGAACGGATCCGCCTCCACGATGAGGCCACGGCTCGCTTCAGAGAGTCAGTGCCAGCCGTCATTTGTAAGCAAGATGTCACATCATCGGACGGCGTGTGATTACAATTGCGTCAGGTTGGCAACGGCAATCTGCCTGCGCTGCGAGTAGCTTGCACCCATGGATTCGTCTCGTGGCAGGCGCACCTGATTAGTCTGGCGCAGCCGTCAATTGCCAGAATATTCAGCGACTACTTGATCGGTGCCCGTCAGGGTCTGACCTA
Source organism: Pseudomonas sp. CFII64 (assembly GCF_000416235.1). Taxonomy (GTDB): domain Bacteria; phylum Pseudomonadota; class Gammaproteobacteria; order Pseudomonadales; family Pseudomonadaceae; genus Aquipseudomonas. The sequence continues at coordinate 65,180 of NZ_ATLO01000012.1, forward strand.
TCACCTGATACGGCTGTTTGGTTTGGCCGTAATCCATTCCAGGCGAGCCAGCGGGCATGCCCGGCACCGAGACTCCGACGAGGTCGGGGTGACTCTTCAGGTCGAGAATCTGTGCTACCGGTACATGGCCTTCGACAAACTTCCCGTCAATCATCGCGGTATGACAGGAGGCCAGGCGCGGAGCGACGCCGAGGCGCTGTTTGACTTTGCTCATGTTGGGCTCGACATGCTCGCGCACGCTGAAGCCATTAACTTCAAGATACTTTATCCAGTCCTTGCAGCAGCCGCAGTCAGGATCGCGGTAAACATCGATGACTTCAGCAGCTTGTGCCGCTCCGGTCATGAGTAGTGTCGTGAGCACAGCGATACGGATATTGGTAATCATGGGAGTTCTCCAGTTTGAATTACGCTTACCGACAGCAGCAGCCGCCGTTCCCGCCACAACCCGAGGTTGTCTTACTCGCTGTGCGTTCCACTGTCGCCAGCTGTGCTGGATAGCCCGCGTCCTGCAGGGCTGCAAGCAGCGCAGGGCTGTGCGAATCGCCGCTGACTTTCACCCGGCCGGCTTGTAGATCCACTGTTACGTCACTGACGCCTTCAAGTGGGCGCAGCGCTTCGGTGACATGTTTGATACATGAACCACAGCTCATGCCTTGGACTTGCAGTTCAACTGTTTTCATTGGTGACTCCTCACAACCAGGTTGATCATGGAAAGACTGACGCGTAAGGCTTGTCTGCGACTTTGGTTTATCCTCAACCTTGCCGCGATGGTAAGGTCAAGCGGTCGTTTTCACTCAATCAATGGAAGCCTGGTGCAGACGTGAGGCGTTGAATACCACCGACGCCGAGCTCACGCTAATCGCCAGTGCGGCAATCAGTGGTGACAGAAGGTGACCGGTTGGAGGGAAGAACAAGACGGCGGCCAGTGGGACGTTTTGTCGACTATCACGGTGTCTTGTCAGACCAGCTTGATCACTACTTTGCCTTTTGATCTTCCTTGTTCGACATAGCTCAACGCTTTGGCTGTCGCCTCGAAAGGGAAGGTTTGGTCGATCACTGGCTTTATGATTCCGGACTCGATGAGCGCCGTTATTTCATCCAGCTGAGCACCGTTGTGGCGCATAAAGACAAATGCATAGCTGACATGTTTTTTGCGCGCCTTCCTGCGGATGCTGCTGCTCAACACACGCATGATCAGGCCAAATACCCAGGACAGCCTTTGCTCTTCAGCGAACTGTGGCGTCGGCGGCCCGGAGATCGAAATGAGCTGGCCTCCAGGCTTGAGAATGCTGAGGGATTTTTCCAGCTCATCCGCGCCCAGGCTGTTCAATACGATGTCGTAGTCCTGCAGGACGCTTTCGACCTTTTCCTTCTTGTAGTCGATGACTATGTCCGCTCCCAGCGCCTTGACCCATTCAACGTTGTTGGTGCTGGTGGTTGTCGCGACAAAGGCGCCCAGATGCTTGGCGAGCTGGATCGCAATGCTGCCGACTCCACCGGAGCCGGCCTGGATAAAGACCTTCTGGCCTTTTTTCAGCTTGGCGGTTTCCACCAGCACCTGCCAGGCCGTGAGCGCAACCAGCGGGAGCGAGGCGGCCTCTTCCATGCTGATGTTGTTGGGTTTGAGCGCAAGTGCGTCTTCGGGCACCGCGATCAGCTCGGCGAATGTGCCGATGCGCTGCTCAGGAGGGCGTGCATAAACTTCATCACCCGGCTTGAAGCGCCGCACTGCAGAGCCCACGCCGACGACTATCCCGGCCAGGTCATTTCCCAGTATCAGCGGGAACGAATACGGCAGGATCAGTTTGAATTCGCCGCTACTGATCTTTGAGTCGAGCACGTTGACGCTGGCCGCATGCACTTGAACAAGAACGTCATGGGCACCCACGTCAGGGGCGGGCACCTCGGTCAGGCGTCCATTGTTTTTACCGTAGCGGTCGATGGTAAATGCCTTCATGTTGATTCAACTCTCATGGCAATGGCGCGCGGCATTGGTGAATCCTGTGGGCGATTCTGGTTGAGGTTTCGAATCATGAAGTGTCATGTAGGTTGGGCAGGTGCTCTTGCACGAGCACCTGCTTCACGATGTTTTACTTTGTGGCTGTGTAGCGCTCGGCGACTTCGGCTTGCCGAATCTGCGATAGCAAACCCTGGCGTGCAGCCTGCAAGGCATCCCAACGGTCGGCATCCTGCAGTGGCGGGATAGTCACAGGCTCGCGCCGATCAAAGCCGACCAGCGCCGCATCGACCAGATCACCCACTTCCATGACGTCAGTCAGGGTATTGATGTCGATACCCGCTCGCTCCCAGATTTCGGTACGAGTGGCTGCCGGCAAGACGGCTTGTACGTAGACGCCTCTGGGCGTCAGCTCCAGGCTCATGCCCTGTGACAGAAACAGCACGAAGGCCTTGGTCGCACCGTAGACCGTCATGCCGAACTCAGGCGCCAGGCCAACAACCGAACCTATGTTGATGATCGCGCCGTCCCCGGCTTCTGCCAGGCGTGGGGCGATGGCGCTGGCAAGTCTGACCAGTGCGGTGGTGTTGAGCGTAACCAGCTGAGCAACGCTGTCAGGTGACTGTTCGATAAAGCTGCCCGATTGTGCTGCGCCCGCATTGTTTACCAGGATGCCAATATCGGAATCATTGCGCAGGCGGGTTTCCACCGCCGTCAGGTCGGCGCTTTGGGTCAGGTCGGCCTGGAGCACATCAACGGATACATGGTGTTTTTCACGCAGTTGCGCTGCGAGGGCGTCCAGCCGGGTTTTGTCGCGGGCTACCAGGACGAGGCTGTGTCCGCGTTGCGCAAAGCGCTCTGCATAGGTGGCGCCGATGCCAGTGGAGGCGCCGGTAATCAGGACGGTAGTAGGCTTGGTCATGGCAAGATTCTCTGCTGTAGATGTCGATTGGCGATTCACGTGTGGCGCCTGCAAGGGGAGCAACAGTGATTCTGTCAGTGGTTTTGGTGGGCGCTCTCGGTAAGCGTCGGGTAGTCGATGTAGCCGGCTGCACCGCCGCCGTACAAGGTGGCTGGGTCGAATGCGGACAGGGCGGCGTCGGTCTTGAGTCGCTCTACCAAATCAGGGTTGCCAATAAACGGACGTCCGAAGGCAATGAGATCGGCCTTGTCTTCGAGCAGCGTTGAAGTGGCCAGATTCAGGTCGTAGCCATTGTTGGCGATGTAGGTCTGTTTGAAGCGTTGACGCAGGGAGCCGAAGTCAAAGGGCGCCACGTCTCGCGGCCCGCCGGTTGCGCCTTCGACCACGTGCAGGTAAACCAGGCCCAAGACGTCGAGTTGATCGACGAGGTAGTCGAATTGAGCTTGCGGGTCGGTACTGGAAACATCATTGGCGGGGGAGACGGGAGAGATCCGAATACCTGTTCGCTGCGCACCGATTTCGCTGACTACAGCCGCTGCGACTTCCAGTAGCAAACGAGCACGATTTTCAACCGAGCCGCCGTAGGCATCGGTGCGCACATTCGCTCCGTCCTTGAGGAACTGGTCAAGCAGGTAGCCGTTCGCGCCATGGATTTCTACGCCATCAAAACCGGCAGCCATCGCGTTTGCTGCGGCCTGGCGGAAGTCCTTGACGATTCCAGCGAGCTCGCCGATTTCGAGGGCTCGAGGTTGCGAAACATCCACGAAGCTGTTGTTGACGAAAACCTTCGTCGCCGCGCGAAGGGCAGAGGGGGCTACCGGAGCTGCGCCATTTTCCTGGAGGTCAACATGGGACACGCGTCCGACGTGCCACAACTGCAGGAAAATACGTCCGCCCCGCGCATGGACGGCTTCGGTGACAGTGCGCCATGCCTCTATCTGCGCCTGGGTATAAATCCCTGGCGTATCTTGATAGCCCTGTCCTTGCTGTGAGATCTGGGTAGCCTCGGAAATCAGCAGGCCGGCGGAAGCTCGCTGGCCGTAATAGGTGGCAGCGAATTGGCTCGGAACAAAGCCTGCTCCAGCGCGGTTTCGCGTCAGTGGCGCCATTACGATTCTGTTGGAAAGCGTCAGCGAGCCGAGGTTGTAGGGCTCAAACAAAGTCTTGTCGTTCATATCGATTCCATAATCGTTAATCAAACACGCGATCCGCGCCGTGTGGGTGGAGATTCGCCAGCAGGTATTTATGATGTCGATCATGCTCAAAGCTGTCAATGATTTTGATTATGACCGACATCATAGTATAGTCAGGCTGTTGATTTATCAGGCACAGGGGCGCGAAATGAAGATCACCAAGACCCAATCACTCGCCAACCGGGCTCATATTGTGGCAACGGCTTCAGAGCTGTTTCGTGAGCGTGGCTACGATGGTGTGGGTGTGGCGGAGTTAATGGCCACTGCCGGTTTTACCCAGGGCGGCTTTTACAAACACTTCGGTTCCAAAGCGGATTTGATGGCCGAGGCCGCGGAAAAAAGCTTGTCGCAATCACTCGCCAGCTCTTGCGACCTCGACGTTGCGGGCTTCATCAATGTGTATGTGTCGAGAGATCACCGGGACGGCAGGGGAGGCGGTTGCACCATGGCGGCGCTGTGTGGTGATGCTGCGCGTCAGTCGGATGAGTTGAAGGCGACGTTTGTCAGCGGAATTGAAAAAACGCTGGCTGCACTCGAGGAAAAGTACCAGGCGGGTCTGGATGCGCCACAGCAAGACACACGAGCAAAAATGATTGACCTGCTCGCCCATGCACTAGGTGCGGTTATGCTGTCGAGGGCCTGTCCGGATGACTCGCCTCTGGCAGATGAAATACTCGAGGTTTGCCATGCCGAACTGATGAGGTCGTTGCCATCGGGTGAGCAAAAAACCGCAGGTGAAGTGCAAGACGGGGTTTGATTCCCCGCGCGCAAGCAGCATTGCCGTCAGGTATGGATAGGCAGGGCCAGCCCGAACAGTACAAAAAATCCACCGCAGACTTTATTGAATCGGCGTCCGGTTCGAGCCAGCCAGGGTCTGACCCGGTGCGCTGCGCTGGCCACCAGATACTCAACGACGAACTCCACGACTGCATAGGTCAGCGCGATAGTGATTGTCTGCGCGATGATGCTTCGCTGCGGATCCAGGAACGGTGGAATAAACGCAGTGAAGAGCAACAGTGCCTTGGGGTTTGAAATGGCCGATACCAGCCCTTGGCGGAACAGCGACCAAGGTCGGAAACTGGTAGTGCCGGTCGGATCAAGGCTGACGGGCGCAGACCGCCACAGCCCGAAGCCCAGCCAGATCAGATAGAGCCCGCCAGCAATCTTCAATGCTGTGAACCAGCTGGCCGACGCCTGGATCAGCGCACCCAATCCCAAGGCGCAGAGCGAAAGCACGATGGCAAAGCCAAGCACGCCGCCCGTGATGGTGAATAGCGTCTTGCGGCTCCCGTGAAGGGCGCCATGGGTCAGCACCAATAATGCATTGGGCCCTGGAACCACCGCGATGCCGCAGCAGGTAAACAGATAGAGCAACCAGGTCTCGAATGGCATGGCAGATCCAGAATGGGTTGATTCATGCCAGTACTCTGCGGGTGAACAACCGTCATGAAAAGCGCATAATTCACGACTTTGTCATTCGATTAACGAATAGAGGTGACTGCGATGCCTGCCAGCGATTTGCAGATCGATTGGCTCAAGTGCTTTGTGGCAGTGGTGGATGCGGGTTCGCTGTCCGGCGCAGCCCATGAGGTCAACAGATCGCAGTCGGCCGTCAGTATGCAGATGAAAAAACTGGAGGCCGCGCTTGGACGGCAGTTGTTGAATCGTGGCCCTCGGCACTTGCGACTGACTGCTGACGGTCAGACGCTGTTGACCTACGCCCGTCGCATGCTCGCCCTTCATGCCGAGACTCAGGCGGCTTTTCACGGTGAAGAGTTGACCGGCCGAATTCGCCTTGGCGTCGCCGAGGACTACGCGGCCAGGTATCTCACGCCGGTTCTCAAGCGTTTTTCGCCGCGCTACGCAGGCGTGGAAATAGAGCTGACCTGTGAACAGTCCACCACGCTTATCCCGCGTGTGCGCAGCGGCGATCTTGACCTGGCGCTGGTCTCCAGAGACTCGCCTCAAAGCGGCACATTTCTCTTCAAAGAGCCCATGGTTTGGGTGGGTTCGCCACAGTTCGAACTGTGGAGGCGAGACCCGGTGCCTATCGCCGTCTACGAAAGTGCAAGCCTGGCTCGGCATTATGCGGTGAATTCACTGACCCAACAGGGGCGCCAATTCAAAGTGGTATACAACAGCTCCAGCCTTGCTGGCCAAGTGGCCGCCGTTGAGGGTGGGCTCGCTATCACCGCGATCACGCAATGCACCGTGCAGGCATCGCTTCAGGTCCTGGGCAGCGAGCAAGGTCTGGGCAACATCGAACCTATGGACGTTTCGATTCTGCGTAGCCGAGCCTCTCGCGGCTCTAAAGCGGTCAATAGCCTTCATGCTTTCATCATCAGCGCGCTCAGAGGTTGAAGATGATGCACGTGGGGGCAACCCTGAAAATCTATGAGCCAACACCAAGTATCGTGAATGTTCTGCGCAGCTTTGATAGATTCACTGCGCTAACAGCCTGCTCGCACAGCAGTTTCAGGTATCAAGCTTCAGATTCGGAATGTTCATGGCGAAGAAACCCGCAGCATCCCCCATTGATCTGTCATCGACGGCAACCCGGAAAGGCTCCAGCCTGACATTGATTGATGTGGCCAAGGTTGCAGGTGTCTCACCCATGACCGTCTCCAGAGCCTTGCATCGACCAGAACTGGTGACCGAAGAAACCCGGGAAAAGGTCCGCGAGGCGGTACGCAAGACCGGGTATGTGTCGAACATGCTGGCTGGCGGCCTGGCCAGTAATAAAAGCCGTCTGGTGGCGATTTTCCTGCCGACCATTGCCAACTCGATTTTTGCCGACACTGTGCAATCGCTGATGGATCGGCTGACCGAAGCGGGCTATCAGACCCTGCTGGGCCTCACCGGCTATTCCGCCGAACAGGAAGAAAAGCTCCTGGAAGCGGTCCTCGGTCGGCGTCCGGATGGCATCGTTCTGACCGGCACACTCCACACCGAATCCAGCCGCCTGCGCCTTGCTCAGGCAGGTATTCCCGTGGTCGAAGCCTGGGACTTGAGTGAAGATCCGCTGGACATGCTGGTGGGTTTCTCTCATGAAAAAGTCGGGGAGCAGACCGCGCGACATCTGGTTGCCAAGGGCTACAAACGGTTTTCAGTGGTGACCATCAGTGACCCCCGTGGCTTGCGCCGTTGCAATAGCCTGATTGCCGAGCTCAAACGCTTGGGGATGGACGAAGTGCCGATGGAGGTTCTGGCGCCGCCGGCGACGCTCGAAGTCGGGCGGGAAGGGCTTCGGCGTTTGCTGGAACAGCCCGTGCAACCGGATATCGTCGTGTGCAGCTCCGACACCGTGGCCCAGGGTGTGCTGGCCGAAGCCGCCAGTCGCGGGATGCAGGTGCCTTCGGATCTCGCGGTGATGGGCTTCGGTGATTTGAGCAGTGCGGCGCAGGTGTACCCGGCGCTGTCCACAGTCAGCGTTGATGGCAGAAGAATCGGCCTGCAAGTCGCCCAGGCGCTGCTTGAGCGCTTCGCCTATCCCGCAGGCAGTCACGACCCGGTGCGCATTGACACCGGCTTCACCCTGATCGATCGCGCCAGTACCTGAGCAAAAACCGGTGAATGTTGATTCTCTGACAGTTGAATGATTGCGCAATCAGTGTAATATCGGCGTCGGGGTCAACTGTCTTCTCTGGCAGCGCCTTTTTTTAAGCCTTTGAATGATTGCGCAATCATTGCCCGATCATCAGGGTCTCAGGAGATTGAAAACCACGCTGTACCAATGCCGAATTTCACAATAAGGAAAATAAGAGTGAGCGATCCTGCGCAATCGATAGCCAAGACAAACGTCCGCTATCTCATCCTGGTGATGATCTTCATCGTCACCGTTTTCAACTATGTTGATCGGGCAACGCTGTCCATCGCCGCGCCCAGTATGCGCACCGACCTGGGCTTCGATGCCCTGACCATGGGCATTGCGTTCTCGGCATTCGGTTGGGCCTATACCTCGATGCAACTGCCCGGTGGCATCATCCTCGACCGGTTCGGTTCACGTCTGGTACTTGGGCTGAGCCTGATCATCTGGTCGGTGTTCACCTTCCTGCAAGGTTACGTTGACCTGTTCAGTTCCGCGTTTCTGGCGCTGTTTGTCTTGCGCTTCATGATGGGCGTTGCCGAAGCACCGGCATTTCCGGCCAACAATCGCCTGACGGTCATGTGGTTCCCGCGTCACGAAAGGGGGCTGGCGACGGCGGTATTTCAGTCCGCGCAATATTTCGCACTGGCCGCCTTCACGCCGTTGATGGTCTGGCTGGTGAGCACCTGGGGATGGCAGCACGTGTTCTGGGTCACGGGCGGCGCGGGCATCTTTATCGGTTTACTGTGGTTCCGGATGGTTCAGGAACCGCGCAAGGACAAGCGCGCCAACCAGGCGGAAATCGACTACATCGAAGCGGGTGGCGGTTTGCCAACCATCGGCGACGTGAAGACCCCGTTCAGCTGGAAAAGCCTGAAGGCCATCGGTGGCAACCGCATGATGGTAGGCATCTATCTGGGCCAGTTCTGCCTGACCTCCATCACCTGGTTTTTCCTGACCTGGTTCCCGACGTACCTGATCGAAGCCAAGGGCATGACCATGCTGAAGGTCGGCCTGGTCGCTGCCATTCCGCCTATCGCCGGTTGCCTGGGCGGCATGATCGGCGGCGTCTGGTCGGACTGGATGCTGCGCAAGAACTTCAGCCTGACTGCGGCGCGCAAGACGCCAATCATCTGTGGGCTGTTGCTCTCCAGCAGCATCATGGTCGCCAACTACACGCAGTCGATCACGCTGGTGATTCTGGTGATGTCGGTGGCGTTCTTCGCCAAGGGCGTCGGCAATCTGGGCTGGTGCATCGTCGGCGACGTCTCTCCGGCACGCGCCATGGGCCTGAGCGGTGCGATGTTCAACTTCTGCGGCAACCTCGCCAGCATTGTGACCCCCATCGCCATCGGCGTGATGATCAATCAGTTGGGCTCGTTCGATGTCGCGCTGATGTACGTCGCCGGAATGGGCCTGCTGGGTGCGTTTTCCTACCTGTTCATCGTCGGGCCACTCAAGCGCCTGGAGCTTGATGACCTCGAAGATCCGGCTCGGCCCGTCGACGCCGCTATGAACGCCGAACTGACCAGGCCGCGTACCTGACTTCTGTTTACAACCTCACGATTGAAGGAGAGCGCACATGCTCGTACAACAACAATCCATCAAGTCCGCTGACGACGACCGTATCGCCTGGGTTCGGGTCTCATCGGTCATCCTGCCGCTGGCCAACCCGATCAGCGATGCCAAGGTGCTGACCGGCCGGCAGAAGCCGATGACCGAAATCGTCATCCTGTTCGCTGAAATTGAAACCGTTGACGGTCATAGTGGCCTTGGCTTCAGCTACTCCAAACGTGCCGGCGGGCCGGGACAATTCGCCCACGCCAAGGAAGTAGCCCCGGCGCTGATCGGCGAAAACCCCAGTGACATCGCCAAACTGTGGACCAAGCTGTGCTGGGCCGGCGCATCGGTGGGCCGCAGCGGTATGTCGACCCAGGCGATCGGCGCGTTCGATGTGGCGCTGTGGGACCTGAAAGCCAAGCGCGCCAACCTGTCGCTGGCTCGCCTGCTGGGCGCGCAGCGCGATTCGGTGCGCTGCTACAACACCTCTGGCGGCTTCCTGCACACGCCGCTGGATCAGTTGATGAAGAACACCGACCTGTCGCGGGAAAAGGGCATTGGCGGCATCAAGCTGAAAGTCGGCCAGCCGGACTGCGCCATCGATATCAAGCGCGTCAGCACGGTTCGCAGACACCTGGGTGATGACTTCCCGCTGATGGTCGATGCCAACCAGCAATGGGATCGCCCAACGGCCCAGCGCATGTGCCGTCGGTTTGAAGAGTTCAACCTGATCTGGATCGAAGAACCCCTGGACTGCTACGACGCGGAAGGCCATGCCGCGCTGGCGCAGCAATTCGACACGCCGATTGCCACCGGTGAAATGCTCACCAGCGTTGCCGAACACGCCGAGTTCATCAAGCTGCGCGGCGCTGACTTCCTGATGCCCGACGCGCCACGTGTCGGCGGTATCACGCCTTACCTGAAAGTCGCGGCAATGGCCGAGCAAGCAGGTTTGATGCTTGCACCGCACTTCGCCATGGAACTGCACGTTCATCTCGCGGCGGCCTATCCGACCGAGCCTTGGGTCGAGCATTTCGAATGGCTGGAGCCGCTGTTCAACGAGCGTCTGGAAACCCGCGACGGCCGAATGCTTGTGCCAACACGGCCTGGTCTGGGGCTTACGCTCAGCGGGCAGGTCAAGCCGTGGACAGCTCAGGAAGCCGAAGTCGGCACTCGTCCCTGAACTGAACCGCGCTGTGGCTTGCAGCGCTCCGGTGTGCGAGGCTCTGAGCAGAGCCTCTATAAAAGGATGAACAACGATGATCGACAGCAAAGGCGATGTTTTAGTCTGGGGTCCCATGCATGCATCCTTGATGCAGGCGCTGGAAGCCAACGTCAATGTGCACAAGCGCTGGGAGATAGCCGACTTCGACAGTTGGGCGGTTTCCCACGCCCAAGCCATACGTGTCGTTGTGACCAGCGGTGTGTACGGTGCCGATAACGCGACGCTGGACAAACTGCCCAATCTCGAAGCAATCACCAGCTTTGGCGTTGGCTATGACGCGGTCGACACCACTTACCTCGCCGGTCGCGGCATCCAGTTGAGCAATACGCCCGACGTGCTCAACAACAGCGTGGCTGAAACCGCACTTGCGTTGATGCTCTGCGTGTCACGGCGCATCAGTGAAGCCGAGCGCTTCGTGCGTGCGGGCAAATGGCAGCAGACGAAATTCCCCTTGGGCAACGACCTGCATGGCAAAACCTGCGGGATCGTCGGGTTGGGCAAAATCGGCAAAACCATCGCCAAACTGGTCAGTGCATTCGATATGCACGTCGCCTATTTCCGGCCAAGCGGGCCTTATGCCGATGTTTCCTACACTCATTACGCTGATCTTCAGGAACTCGCAGCGGCTGCGGATTACCTGGTCGTCATTGTTCCCGGTGGGGCGGACACGCGACACCTGATCAATCGTGACGTCATGCGCGCACTCGGCCCGTCGTCATTTCTGATCAACGTGGCCCGGGGCACCGTCGTTGACGAGGCTGCGTTGGTGGCTGCGTTGCTTGAATCCGAAATCGGTGGCGCCGGGCTGGATGTGTTCGATGACGAACCTAATGTCCCGGCCGAATTGATCGCTATGGATAACGTTGTGCTGCTGCCACACATTGGCAGCGGCACTCACGAGACTCGCCAGGCTATGGCGGATCTGGTCTACGCGAATCTTGCTGCGTGGTTTGAGCAAGGAAAACTGGTGACGCCAGTGAGTCTGTAGGAGCCAACTTGTTGGCGAGGTGTTAGTGAAGTCTGCCCGTACGCTTTTGATTTTCGCTTTTTCGTGCTGCGATCTGGCAGACGCCGCCAAACGCGCGTCGGGAGGCTGAGCGCAGGTGTCGTGGGGTGGGGCGACCGGCATGGATGCCGGTCGAGCGCCGTTGCGCCAGGGATGGCGCGTCGGCGCGTACCCACCCCACGGCACCGGAGCGAAGGAACCCCTGCGAAGCAGGGGCCGGACGTCAGCGCACAATGGTTTCGTCCTTTGCCGAAACAAAGGACTCGACCGTCAGGGCGAAACCTCAATAAGCCGCACCGCAAATGCTGTTGGTGCTACCCGATTCGAAACGCAGCGCCAGAAAAAATCAGGTAGAACCGCTGCGCGCTGATGACATACAAGGAGCGAACTTGTTGGCGAGGCGTATCGCCTGGCCGCTTCGCTGGCAAACTCGCTCAGTCCAAATCACTGCCCTGATGCCGTTCCGGCACCTGTGTTGCCTCATCGCCCCAGGTCCGGTTGACCCGCATCCCGCGAATCACTGCAGGTCGCTTGGCGATTTCTTGCGCCCAGCGCTGCACATGGGTGTATTCGTGGGCGGCAAGAAATTCCGCAGCCGAATACACGTTGCCGAGCACCACCTGGCCATACCACGACCAGACCGCGATATCGGCGATGGTATAGCTGTCGCCGGCCAGATACGGGCTTTCAGCCAGTCGGCGATTGAGCACATCCAGCTGCCGTTTGGCCTCCATGGTGAAGCGGTTGATCGGGTACTCAAGCTTCTCCGGTGCATACAGGTAGAAATGCCCGAAGCCGCCGCCCAGGTAGGGCGCTGCACCCATCTGCCAGAACAGCCAGTTCAGGGTTTCGGTACGCCCGGCCAGGTCGGTGGGCAGCAGTGCGCCGAATTTTTCCGCCAGGTACAGCAGGATCGAACCGGACTCGAAAACCCGGATCGCCGGGTCGACGCTGCGGTCCAGCAGCGCCGGGATTTTCGAGTTGGGGTTGATGTCCACAAAACCGCTGGAGAATTGATCGCCCTCGTTGATGCGAATCAGCCAGGCGTCGTACTCGGCGCTGGAGTGCCCAAGCGCCAGTAACTCCTCCAGCAGGATCGTCACCTTCACGCCATTGGGCGTGGCCAGCGAATACAGCTGCAATGGCTGCTTGCCAACCGGCAATACCTTGTCGTGGGTCGGCCCGGCAATCGGGCGGTTGATATTGGCGAACTGGCCACCAGACGGCGCATCATCTTTCCAGACTGTAGGGGGAACATAGGCAGCTTTGCTCATGAGACGGACCTCGTAATGTGCTAGTTCTGATGCGGCGGATCGCGGATTGGCGGCTTTCGCCTGACCTTAGCCAGCGTTGACACTCATCCCGTCATCGGCCATGACCACTGATCCAACCATATAGGACGCCCGACTGGAAGCCAGAAATGCCACCACTTCAGCAATTTCTTCGGGTTGAGCGGCGCGTTTGATCGGCGATGACGGGATTTTATTTCGCCTAAAACCGCTGTAATACAATACGATTGTGTATAACGCAGCCGATCACGAGGATGGGGTGCGCTCGATCCAGGCGATGGCCCGCGCGGCGTCGCAGCAATGAATGTGAAGGTCTCAGGGAATCCACCATGAAAGTACAACGCCAGGCGTCATCTTTGCGGCATCAGGTACAGGATGCACTGCGCAACGAAATCATTTCCGGCCGGTTCAAACCCGGTGATCGGCTGGTGGAGCAGCAGCTCTACACGGCCCTGGATGTGAGCCGCACGTCATTGCGCGAAGCGCTGCGGCAACTGGAAGCGGAAGGTCTGGTGGAGCAGGTTCCCCATCGCGGGGCGTACGTGGCCTCAGTGGATGCCAACGACGCGATTCAGATCTACGACGTGCGCGGTGCGCTGGAAGTGCTCGCCGTGCGTAATTTCGTGCGCTACGCCACTGACGAAGACGTGACCGAGCTGGCGGACGTTTTCGACGAGTTTGTCGAGCAATCCCACACCGAATCCCTCGACGGCGCAGCGCTGCTGGACATCAAACGGCGCTTTTATCATGTGCTGCTGGATATCGAGCAGAGCAATGTGGTCGGCAGCATGCTGGAACAGTTGAACAACCGCGTCAGCCTGCTGCGGGCCTTGTCCCTCGGTCGTCAGGGACGAATGGTGCATACCTTGGCGGAGCTCAAGGAAATCGTGCGCATGATTCAGCTGCGCGATGAGCCCGGCGCATGCGCGGCGGCGTTGCTGCACGTGGAAAACGCCTCGAAGAACGTGCTGGAATTGCTGGCGCTGAATGGCGTTCACTCGGTGCAGTAGCTTTTGTATATACGAGCCGATTGGCCGGCCCCTACAGCACCCACCCAGCACTCAGCGCAACGCTGAATACGCGGTCGGCGTGAGGAACTGGTTTTCGATGCGCTGCACGATGATCGCCTGGGCTTCGCTTTCGGCGCGTTTGGCGATCCATTCAGCGTCACTCTGGAACGCATTCCACTTGGTTTCCCGGTCGGCAAGGCTGTCCCATTTCAGCACATAGGTCAGGGTCTGATTGCTGTCGCCGCTCAGCGACGTCCAGAAACCCACTTGCTCGATTCCATACTTTTCGAAAAAACCCAGAGTGATTTTGCTGAAGCGTTCATGCAGGGCCGGCAGGCGGCCCGGTGCGCAATGGTAGATACGTAGTTCAACGATCATTTTCTGCTCCTTTGGTAAGCGCCGATCAGGAAATAGGCAAAGTAGCCTATTGACCGATTGTATGACAGTCATATAGTTTTGTCGCAACTGCTGGCGCGCACCGAGCAGAAAAAACTTCAGGTGCCGCCGTGAACCCGTTTTGAAGAACCCGTTTCCAAAAACAATAGGGCGCGAACATGACTCAACCAAAACGCATCGGTTTCATCGGCCTCGGCATGATGGGGCTGCCGATGACCACCTGCCTGAGCAAGGCCGGGTTTCAGCTGTTTCTTGCCGATGCCGATGCGGGGCGGCTGCAGGAAATTCAGACTGCTCTTGGCGCATCCGCACTGGATGCCGACAACGCCAAATCCCTCGATGTGCTGATCACCATGCTGCCCAATTCGAACATCGTCGAAAGCGTATTGCTGGGCGTCGACGGGCAATCGGGCTGGGCCGCATCACTGACGGCCGACACGGTGGTCATCGATATGAGTTCCTCTGAACCAGCGCGCTCCCGGGATCTTGGGCAGAAGCTTGCCGGCATCGGCCTCGCTTATCTGGACGCTCCGGTTTCCGGCGGCGTGAAGCGCGCAGTCGATGGCTCGCTGGCGATTCTGGTCGGCGGCGATCCAACGGTAATGCAGCGCTGTCAGTCGGTACTCGACGCGATGGGCAAGAACATCCTGCACATTGGCGCAGCGGGCTCCGGCCATGCGGCCAAGGCGCTGAACAATTTCGTCTCCGCCGCTGGCTTGATGGCCACGGTTGAGGCATTGCATGTGGCCAAGCGTTTCGGCATCGATCCCGGCGTGATGGTCGACGTGCTCAACGCCTCCAGCGGCGGCAGCAACACCTCGTTGAACAAGGCCAGACAATTCATGCTCAGCGGCAGCTTCGCTTCCGGCTTCTCGATGCAGTTGATGAACAAGGACCTGAAGATCGCCAAGGGCCTGTCGGATGCGCTGGACTACCCGCTGTTGTTCGGCCAGCGCGCGATCAAGGTCTGGGACGAGGTGGCGCAAGACGCAACGCCCACCACCGACCACACCGAGATGTACCGGATGCTGGCCAAGGAAGGCGAGTAATCGCGTTATTTGCGCAGATCGTCAACGGAGCAAAGCCTATGTCTCATGCAGCCGAATTTTACATCAATGGACAATGGGTGAAGCCTGCGGCTCCCGATTGGTTCGACGTCATTGATCCGGCAACGGAAACCGTCGTCGACCGTCTTGCCTTGGGCAATTCCACGGACGTTGATCGTGCCGTCGCCGCAGCGCGCCGGGCTTTGCCCGCGTACGCGCAAACCAGCGTTACCCAGCGCATCGATTTACTGCGCCGCATCGTCTCGATTTATGAGCGTCGTCAGGAGGAATTTGCCCAGGCCATGCGTCTGGAAATGGGCTCGCCCATCAGCGCCTCGCGCAATTTCCAGGTGCCACGTGGCTGGTTGCACCTGAACCAGTTGATTGAAGTGCTGCAACGTTTTGAATTCGAGCAGCGCCAGGGCAGCACGGTATTGCGCTACGAGCCGGTGGGCGTGTGCGGGCTGATTACGCCGTGGAACTGGCCGATCAACCAGATCGTGGTGAAAGTCGGCCCCGCGCTGGCGGCTGGTTGCACCATGGTGCTCAAGCCCAGTGAATATTCACCACTGAGCAGCCTGCTGTTCGCCGAGGTATTGGACGAGGCGGGCGTGCCAGCGGGTGTGTTCAATCTGGTCAATGGCGACGGGCCGGGTGTCGGCGCCGCGCTGTCGGCGCACCCGGATGTCGACATGCTGTCGTTCACCGGCTCGACGCGCGCTGGCGTGCTGGTGGCGAAATCGGCGGCGGACACCGTCAAGCGCGTTGCCCAGGAGCTGGGCGGCAAGTCGGCGAATATCCTGCTCGATGACGTCGATCTGCAAAACGCCGTAACCCGCGGCGTTGCGGCCTGCTTCACCAACAGCGGCCAGTCATGCTCGATTCCGACCCGCCTGTTGATCCCCCGTAACCTGATGGACGATGCAATCCAGATCGCGAAACGAGCTGCCGAAGCGTTCAAGGTTGGCGCAACCACCGACGACGCCACCCAGCTTGGGCCGCTGGTCAATCATGCGCAATGGCGGCGGGTTCAGGCGCTGATCCAGGCCGGTATCGACGAGGGCGCGCAACTGGTGACGGGTGGCGTGGGCAAGCCTGAAGGCCTGTCCAAGGGCTATTTCGTCAAGCCCACGGTGTTCGCCAACGTGACGCCGCAGATGTCCATTGCCCAGGAAGAAATCTTCGGCCCGGTGCTGTCGATGATCGCCTATGACGATGAGGCGCAAGCGATTCAGATCGCCAATGACACGCCTTACGGGCTGGCGGCGTACGTGCAATCGGCTGATCAGGACCGGGCACGTAACGTCGCTCGCGCCTTGCAGGCTGGCAGCGTTCACCTGAATTACCCGCCTGCGGATTTCGCCGCGCCGTTCGGTGGTTACAAACGCTCCGGCAACGGCCGGGAGTGGGGCGAGTTCGGTTTGCGCGAGTATCTGGAAGTGAAATCCCTGGTGGGTTACGGCGACTGAAATCCTGGTTGAGCCAAAGCGCTGAGCTAAAAAATTTGCCTGCGAAGACTGTATGACAATCTGTCGATAGTACGAAATTGGAGATAACGATGGACGACAACGAACGCTTTAACCAAGGCTTCAACAACCGCAAGGAAGTCCTCGGTGATCTGCATGTGGAGAAATCCTGGGCCGCAGCGGATGACTTCAATCGGCCGATCCAGAAGCTGGTCACCGAGGTGTGCTGGGGCGAAATCTGGGGCGACGAAACCTTGCCGTTCAAGACCCGCAGCATCGTCAATCTGGCAATGCTCACCGCCATGAGCCAGCACCACGAACTGGGCGTTCACGTGCGCGGCGCCTTGCGTAACGGGGTGACCAAGGACGAAATCCGCGCGGTGCTGATGCAGGCCTCGATTTACTGCGGCGTGCCGCTGGGCCTGGCGGCGTTCCGTGTCGCATCAGCGGCGATCAAGGCCTACGAGGCGGAAATCGCCGACGCCTGATCCGCTTCAAAACCTCCCTTGCCGTTCAACAATAATTATAAGGAAACGTCATGAGTACCCATGCCCCCGCCCAAGCACAGGCCAGGCCGCTGGCCGAGACCGATCAGTCGATCGAGAAGAAAAGAAGGAACGCGATCAAAGGCGCGTTCTTCTCCGAATACATCGATATGTTCGACATCTATTTGCCGGTCGTCGTGCTGTCCCCTGTGTTGTTCTTCTTCCAGCCTGCCCAGTTGTCGCCGGGCATGGCCGCGATTCTCGCCTCACTGGTGTTCATCACCACGCTGCTTGGGCGGCCCATTGGTGCACTGTTGTTCGGCATGATCGCCGACCGCACCGGGCGGCGCATGGCGTCGATTTATTCGGTGTCGGGCTTCGGCATCGTGACTTTCCTGATTGCCTTGCTGCCGGGTTACGAGACCATCGGCATAGCCTCGTACTGGGCCTTGGTGCTGCTGCGTTTTGTCGACGGTATTTTCCTCGGCGGTGGTTACACCGGGGCCATGCCGCTGGCTATCGAGTATTCGAAAAAGCATCAGCGTGGCTTCGTTGGCGGCTTGATCATCGCCGGTTTTCCGCTGGCCTACGTCAGCATCAATCTGGTGGCAATGTTGATGTTCATGCTGTTCCCGCTGGCCGGTCCCGATTCGCCGTACGTGCAATGGGGCTGGCGGATTCCGTTTGTGATCGGCGCTGTGCTGGCCGGCGTGCTGGCGCTGTATTACATCTATGCGGTCTCGGAATCCGAAATCTGGGAAGAAGACGCCGAGAAAAAACCTCGGGAAAAACTGCCGCTGACTGATCTGCTCAAAGGCAAAAGTGGCCGCAATCTGCTGCAAGTGCTGCTGATGATGACCGGCTTCTGGCTGACGCAGAACATCATCACTATTTTCCTGCCCACCGGATTGTTGGTGAATATCCTGCATCTTTCGGGGATGCAAGTGACCGGCACGCTGCTGATTTGCTACTCGGTACTGTTCTTCAGCTACATCGCTTCGGGGATGATCGGCCAGAAAATCGGCCGCCGACGCTTCTTCCTGATCCTCGGGCCGATCATCGCCACGGTCGGCGCGGGCGTCATGTATGTGCTGGCCAACGTGCCGGGATTGTCGCTGCCGGTGATCATGACCCTGGTGTGCCTGCTGTCGGTAGTGGTCACTGCGCCGTGGGGCGTGATCGTCACTTACATCAACGAGCGTTTTGTCACCGACGTACGCGCCACCGGTTTTGGCGTCGGCTTCAGCCTGTCGGTGATCATCCCGTCGTTTTACGCCTTCTACATGGCGTGGCTGGGCCAGATCATTCCTTTCACCATGACCCCCGCAGTCCTGCTGTGCGTGGGCGGTGTCATCGCCACGATTGGTGCGTACATGGGCCCGGAAACCAAGGACGTCGACTTCTGACGCGTGCCTGACCTGACAGAACAATAACCAACGGGAGAACGTTGTGGACAACAAAACCATTGGCTTCATCGGCCTGGGCAACATGGGCGGTCGCATGACCCGCTGTCTGGTGGATGCAGGCCTTGCGGTACTGGGTTATGACACGGATCGCCAGCGTGTCGAAAGCGCTGGGGCACAGGTTGCCGAGTCCATCGGCCAGGTCGCTGCACAAGTGGACGTGGTGTTGCTGTCGCTGCCGGACAGCAAGGTGGTCGAGGCCGTCGTCGAAGGGCCTGAAGGGTTGCTGCGCCATTGCCACGAAGGCCAGATCGTGGTCGATTTGAGTACCGCTGCCGCCAGTTCAACCGTGCGTTTGCACGCTCTGTTTGCCGAACGCGGCGTGCAGTACATCGACGCCGGGATCTCCGGCGGCGCGGCTGCGGCGCAAAAGGGCGCGCTGACCTTGATGGTCGGTGGCGATGCCGCCAGCGTCGCGGCCCTGGACTGGGTATTTGCGCCCATCGCCAGCAAGGTGTTTTTGATGGGCGAAAGCGGCGCCGGACACACCACCAAGTTACTCAACAACTTCCTCAACGCAGTGAGTCTTGCCGCCACCGCCGAAGTGATGGTCGCCGGCAAAAAAGCCGGTCTGGACCTGCACCAGCTACTCGACGTGCTCAACAGCAGCAGCGGGGTCAATTTCGCCACGCAGAAGCGCTTCCCGTACATCGTCGACGGCAATTATCTGGAAGGCGGCCTGACCGGCAAATTGATGAGCAAGGACGTGGTGCTCTACCTCGACCGGGTGCGTGAGCTGGGCGTTGCTTCGCTCAATGCCTCCGGGCCTTTGGCGAGCTTCGGCCTGCAGGTCGCGCTGGGTTACGGCGACCAGATCAGCAACAAAGTCGTGGATGCCATCGGCGATATGTCCGGCGGCGTCCGGCTTCACCAAACCTGGAAAGAGGACAAGGCATGAAGGTTATTCACGGCAGCATCGAAGGGGCAATTTCCGAGCAGCGCGGGGCGACGTTTACCGGCGTGGTCTGGGCTGATCCGGTGATGCCGACCACCGACGGCGTGACCATCAACAACGTCTCGTTCAATCCCGGTGCGCGTACGTTCTGGCATTTTCACGAGTTCGGTCAGGTGATTTACGTTACCGCCGGCAGCGGCTGGATCTGTCTGGAAGGCAACGATCCCCAGGTGATTCGTCAGGGTGACACGGTGTGGATCGGCCCGGGCGAACGGCATTGGCACGGCGCCAATACCGAGAACTTCATGGTCCACACCGCGACCTCCATCGGCAAAACGGTGTGGCAGGAAGCGGTTGCCGACCGCGATTACCTGCGCGCCGCGCGCTGATCCTGCAACAGAGGAGACCCGCACATGGCATTCACCGAAAAACAACAACAGGCCAGGGATGCGTTCGAGCGTAGCGGCGGCAGCTGGAATCCGGCGTGGGAGAGCATCCTGCGTCTGGACCCTGGTTTTCTCGAAGCCTATGCCGGATTCGCCGCCGTGCCGTGGCAAAAGAACCATCTGGAACACAAGGTCAAGGCGTTCATCGGCATTGCGGCCAGCGCCGCCGCGACCCACTTGTTCCAACCGGGCATTCACGAGCATTTGCGGGTCGCTATCGCCCATGGCGCAAGTCGCGAGGAGCTGATGGAAGTGCTGGAGTTGATCAGCACGGTCGGCATTCACGCCTCGAATGTCGGGGTGCCGGTGCTGCTCGAAGTGCTGGAGGAAGAGGGCCTGCGTAATGGGCCTGAACCACTGGATGCCCGGCGCGAGGCGCTGAAATCCAGCTTTGTCGAGAATCGCGGCTATTGGCATTCGTGCTGGGAAGGTTTACTCGAACTCGACCCGGAGCTGTTCGAAGCCTACGTCGAGTTCTCCTCGGTGCCGTGGCGCACCGGCGTGCTGTCGCCGATGGTCAAGGAATTGATGTATTGCGCGTTCGATGCCGCCGCCACGCACCTGTATGTGCCGGGCCTCAAGCTGCATATGCGCAACGCCTTGCGTTACGGCGCGAGCAAGGAACAGATCATGGAAATGCTGGAGATCGTCAGCGTGATCGGCATTCACGGGGCGCTGGTCGCCGCGCCGATGCTGGAACACGCCTGGGGCGAAGCCGCCCAGCCGGCCAATCCGAACCCGGACCTTTAGCCCTAATCAATCGGAGTCGACATGAACAATAACAATCCGACGACCGCAGCAAAGCCGAACTGGAACCATCCCGAAGTGATCGTGGTGCGTTACGGCACCCGGCAGACCAGCAAGAGCGAGTGCTACTACAACTTCCGCGCCTATCGTGAGCCGGACGAAGAAATCACCATGGATTACTTTTTCTGGATCTTCCGCAACGACGAGCAAGTCATCGTCATCGACACCGGTTTCAGCCCGGAGGCAGCGCTGGCACGCAAGCGCCAACCGGTGGTCAAGCCGGCCGATGCGTTGGCGAGGCTGGGCATTGATCCCGCTGAAGTGAAGCTGCTGGTGCTGACTCACGCGCACTATGATCACGCCGGTAATCTTGGTCTGTATCCCAATGCGCAGATCGTCATGTCCCGACGCGAGTTCGAGTTCTGGGGCACCGACATGGGCAAGCGCCCGCAATACGCGCATCACATTGATCCGCTGGACATCCAGCGCATTCAGGCCTTGGCGGATGCGGGGCGCATCACCTTGCTGGATGAGCCGCGCAACACGTTGATTCCCGGTATCGAATTGCACGAACTCGGCGGCCACACGCCGGGGCAACTGGCGGTGGTCATCGAAATGCCCGAAGGGCCGGTGATCCTGGCGTCCGACGCCATTCACTATTACGACGAGATGGAACAGGATCGCCCGTTCGCGGTGCTCGACAGCCTGGCGGACATGTATCAGGGCTACGTGCAGATCCGCGAATGGTTGCAGCGTCCCGGCGCGGTGATGATTCCCGGCCATGATCCGGACGTGATGAACCGCTTCGCCGCTGTCGATCCTGCCGATCCGACGTTCGCCGTGCGTATCGATGCCAGCGGAGCGGGCATATGAAGGGCAAGCGGGCGCTGGTCACCGGCTCGTCAAACGGACTTGGCCTGGCCATGGCCCAAGGCCTTGCGGCAGCGGGTTGTGATGTGGTGTTGCACGGGCTTGATTCGTCGGTCGACATGCACGCGACTTGCGCGGATCTGGCGCAGCAGTACGGCGTGGCGATCAGTTATGTGCAGGCCGATCTGTCGCAAGCCTCGGGTGTCGAGGCAATGCTCGATGCGGCGGGCGCGGTTGACGTGCTGATCAATAACGCCGTCGTGCGGCATTTTTCGCCCATCGAAGACTTCCCGCTCGAGCGCTGGGAGCAGGCGCTGGCGGTCAATCTGACCGCAGCCTTTCGCGCCGTACAGCTGAGTTTGCCCGGGATGCGCGCGCGGGGCTGGGGGCGGATTTTCAATATGTCCTCGGCCTATGGTTCGCGGGCGATTGCCAACCGTATCGATTACGTCACCACCAAGACCGCGCTGCTGGGCTTTACCCGCGCGGTTGCCATGGAAACGTTGGGGCAGGGCATCACGTGTAACGCGGTATGCCCTGGCTCGGTGCTGACGCCGAATATCGAAGGGCGGTTGACCGATCTGATGGCGCGCAAGCAGCTGGACCGGGAAACCGCGACACGGGAGTTTCTGCTCGGCAAGCAGGGCACCGGTCGCTTTGTCGACGCGGCGCATGTGGCGGACTTGATCGTATTTTTGTGCAGTGATTCCGGGGCTTCGATCACTGGCGCGACCTTGCCGGTGGACGATGGCTGGTTGGCGGGATGAGGTCGACTCCTTTCTCCAGCACCATCACCCAGAACAACGGAGGCACCATGCAGGTTCCTGCTGTCACCCGCCCGCTGTGCGAATTCATTGCGCGTTCAACGTGGGCCGACATCCCGCCCGACGTTCGCCATGAAGCCAAACGCGCGCTGGTCAATTATTTCGCAGTGGCGCTGGCCGGCTGCAACGATCCAGACGTCAGCAAGGCAGTGACGTTGTTTCAGCGCTTCAGCGCGGGTGCCGATGCGCAGCTGATTGGCCGCGCGCAGTTGCTGGATATCCTCAATGCCACGTCGCTCAACGCCATGAGCGCCAATGTCTTCGACTTCGACGACACGCACATTCCCACCATCATTCACCCGACCGCACCGGTCGCAGCGGCGCTGTTCGCCTTGGCTGAAACCCGAACTTTTACTGGCGAGCAACTGTTGCTGGCGTTGGTTCTCGGCGTGGAAGTGGAATGTCGGCTGGGTTTGGCGATTTCCCCCGAACACTATCGGCGTGGCTGGCATATCACCTCGACCTGTGGCGTGTTCGGGGCTGCCGCCGCTGTCGGCAAACTGCTGGACCTGAACGTCCAACAACTGGGCTGGGCCTTGGGCAATGCCAGCGCGCAAGCCTCCGGGCTGGTGGAAACACTGGGCAGCGCGGCGAAAAGTATCGGTGTCGGCAATGCCGCACGCAACGGCCTGCTCTCGGCATTGCTGGCCCAGGACGGTTTCAACGGGCCTGAATTACCCCTCGAAGGCGAGCGCGGTTTTCTCAAGGTCATGGGCGAAAATCCCGATTTTGCGGGGATAACCCAAGGCCTGGGAGAGCGTTGGGCGTTGCGCGCCAACACCTATAAACCCTATCCGTGCGGCGTGGTATTGAACCCGGTGATCGAAGCCTGCCTGGAACTGTCCCGCGAGCGCAACTGGGCGTTATCGGACCTCACCCGCATCGAACTGACCGGCCATCCTTTGCTGCGCCAGCGAACCGATCGGCCAACGATCAAGACAGGACGCGAATCACAGGTCAGTGCGCAACACGCCGTTGCTGTCGCGCTGGCCAGCGGGCGCGCGGGGCTTGCCGAATTCAGCGACGCGGCAGTGGCGGACAGCAACCTGCGGGCCCTGTATCCGCTGCTGCACTTTATCGACGATGACGGTTACGCCGTCGAGTCGGCACGGGTGCGGCTGTTTTTCCGCTCCGGCGAAATCCTCAGCCATCGCATCGACGTGGCGTCGGGCAGCCTGGGCGCGCCACTCGACGATAAAACTCTGGAACACAAACTGCGCGAACTGGCCCGTTACGGCGGCTCAACCTGCGCGCCACAACCGCTGATCGATGCGCTGTGGTCTCTGCAACATGCCAGCGATGCCAGCGCGGTAATGCGCCTGGCGCGCGGCTCACTT
Source organism: Pseudomonas sp. CFII64 (assembly GCF_000416235.1). Lineage (GTDB taxonomy): Bacteria > Pseudomonadota > Gammaproteobacteria > Pseudomonadales > Pseudomonadaceae > Aquipseudomonas. The sequence continues at coordinate 88,903 of NZ_ATLO01000012.1, forward strand.
CATTCGGGAAATTGATATGACAGAGCAACCACTGGGTTTCATTGGCGTCGGCATCATGGGACGGCCCATGGCCCGACGTCTGCTGGAAAAAGGCCATTCGCTGGTGATCTTTGATAAAGACCCGGCAGCCCTGGCCGAGCTTTCCGGCCTGGGCGCGCGGGTTGCCGACAGCGCCCGGGAAGTGGCCGACAGCGCCAGAATCGTCTTCACCAGCCTGCCCAGCCCGGCGATTTTCAAGGCCGTGGCTCTGGGGCCGGACGGCATTGTCGAAGGCAAGGCGGTGCGCATTCTGGTCGACCTTTCCACCGTGGGTTCCCGGGCCGAACAGGAAGTTGCTGCCGGTTTGCTCAAGCACGACATTCAAACCGTCGATGCGCCCATCAGTGGTGGTGCAGCCGGGGCGAGCAAAGGCACCCTGGCGATGATGGTCGCGGGCAAGCCTGAAGCTGTCGCCCAGGTGCGTGAGCTGTTCGACGTGTTCGGCAAAGTCTTCATCGTCGGCGAGCAACCCGGCCAAGGCCAGTTGCTGAAATTGCTCAACAACATGCTCTCGACCACCGCATTCGCGATTACCTCGGAGGCGTTCGTCGCGGGCGTCAAGGGCGGGCTCGACCCGCACGTGATGATGGACGTGATCAATGCCGGGAGCGGCAAGAACGGCGCGACGCTGGACAAGTTTCCCAAACACGTCCTGCCCGGCACCTTCGATTTCGGCTTCCCGATTTCCAGCGTGTGCAAGGACATTGGCCTGGCCATCGAGGAGTGTCAGGCGCTGGGTGTGCCGATGTGGCTGGGCCATTCGGCGCGGCAACTGTGGAACGTAGCCGCGCAGCAGGATGGCGGGGAACGCGACCTGACCGAATTGGTGCGTACTGTTGAAGGCTGGTCAAAGGATTGATCGCCCGCGTGGGTTATTTCTTGCTCAGCAACGCCAGGCATTGCTGGAGCACCGGCGAGACGTCGCCGGCGCGATAACTGACCACGATGGGCGACGTCGCGCTGCTGTCCAGCAGCGACGTGTAGCCAATGTCGTCACGATGTAGACGCTGTACCGAGGCGGGAACCAGGGTGATGCCGATGCCTGCCGCGACCAGACCGATAGCGGTCTGCATTTCATTGACGGTTTGCGCGACGCGGATGCGCAAGCCTTGTCCGGCAAATATCCCCAGCACATGATCGGCATAACTCGGCCTCGGACTGCCTGGGTACAGCACAAAAGGTTCGGCCGCCAGTTGCTTGAGGGTTGCCGGGCCGGCCAGCAGCGGATGCCCGGCCGGTAACGCCGCGACCAGCGGGTCTTCCCGAAGAATCTGCTGGGTAATCGCCGGGTCATCAAACAACAACCGGCCGAAACCAACGTCGATGCGTCCACTTTTCAGGGCTTCGAGTTGCTGCAAGGTAATCAGCTCGGACAGACCCAGCTCGATGTCGCCCAGTGCGCGCAGGCGGCGGATCAGATCCGGCAACGCGCCATACAGCGTCGACGGCGCAAAACCGATGCCCAGCCAGCGTTTCTCGCCCGCCGCCACGCGTCGGGTATCGTCGCTGATGCGCGCCAGTTGCTCCAGCAACTGACTGGAATGCTCATGAAAGAATCGGCCAGCATCGGTCAGTCGCAGCGGTCTTGAGCGTTCCAGCAGCGCCACGCCCAACTCGTCTTCCAGTTGCTGGATCTGTCTACTCAGGGGCGGCTGGGCAATGTTCAGCTGTTCGGCGGCACGGGTGAAATTCAGGGTCTGGGCGAGCACCCTGAAATAGCGTAAATGACGAAGCTCCACGATACCTCCAGGGTATTAAGCGAGACCTAATCAATATTGGACGCTGTTGTTCGCCAGCGTCAATCTCTGCGCAAGACAAATAAAACGTAGATGGACACGCCCATGACTGCCATTACCATCGAACGCTTCGATACCCAGATCGTCGACTTGCCCACCATACGCCCGCACAAGCTGGCGATGCACACCATGCACGGCCAGACGCTGGTCATCCTGCGCATCTTTTGCAGCGACGGGATCGTCGGCATCGGCGAAGCCACCACCATCGGTGGCCTGGCCTACGCCGGGGAAAGCCCGGAAAGCATCAAGGTCAATCTGGACACGTGGTTTGCGCCGCTGCTCATCGGCCAGGATGCCAGCAACCTCAACGCTGCGATGCAAAGGGTCGATCACGCCATTCGTGGCAATACCTTCGCCCGCTCGGCAGTGGAAACGGCGCTGCTCGATGCGCTCGGCAAGCGCCTTGGCCTGCCGGTTGCCGAAGTGCTTGGCGGCCGCGTGCGCGACGGGGTCGAGGTCGCCTGGACCCTGGCCAGTGGCGACACCAACCGGGATATCGAAGAAGCCGAGCGCATGCTCGATATCCGCCGTCACCGCCACTTCAAGCTGAAGATCGGCGCGGGCGAACCGGCGCGCGACATCGCGCACGTCGCGGCGATCAAGCGCGCCTTGGGTGATCGCGCCAGTGTTCGCGTCGATATCAATCAGGCGTGGAGCGAGGCCGTCGCCGTGCGTGCCTGTCGGTTATTGGCCGACGCTGGCGTGGAGCTGATTGAGCAACCGCTGTCCCGGCATGATCGCGCCGGGATGGTGCGGTTGAGCGCCCACAGCCCGATTCCGTTGATGGCCGATGAAGCCATCGAGTCGGTGCAGGACAGCTTTGCCCTCGCGCAAATGGGCGCCGCCTCGATTTTCGCTCTGAAGATTGCCAAGACCGGTGGCCCGCTTGCGGTGTTGCGTACGGCGGCCATCGCCCAGTCGGCGGGCATCAGCCTGTACGGCGGCACCATGCTCGAAGGCAGCGTCGGCACGCTGGCCGCCGCCCATGCCTTCGCCACGCTGGACAGGCTCGAATGGCACACCGAACTGTTCGGGCCGCTATTGCTGACCGAAGACATTCTGGTCGAGCCACCGGTCTATCGGGATTTCCAGCTGCTGATCCCGCGCACGCCGGGCCTCGGGCTGGAACTGGATGCCGAACGCCTGGCGCGCTTTGCCCGCCATTGATTCGCGATGACGTTGCAGCAATTTTTGCAAAAGAAATCCGCCCCACACACGAGGACACCCACGCCATGCTTTTTCACGTGCGCATGACCGTTAAACTGCCTGTCGACATGCCTGCCGAGCAGTCCGCCCGGCTCAAGGCCGACGAAAAGGAACTTGCCCAGCGTCTGCAACAAGAAGGTACCTGGCGTCACCTTTGGCGCATCGCCGGGCTCTATGCCAATGTCAGCGTATTCGACGTGGCGGATGCCCAGGCGCTGCATGACACGCTGATGCAACTGCCGCTTTATCCGTACATGGACATCGACGTCATGGCGCTGTGTCGGCATCCGTCTTCGATTCATGCCGACGACCGCTGAGTTCGCTTCAGCCACCGCTACATCACAAGAACAATGATGAGGACAACTGCCATGACTATTCGTATTTCCCAAACCGCACCGGTTCAGCAATTTCTCGAAGGTGCTGCCGGTTTCGACCAGCCGGCAGGCAGCCAACGCATGAAGAATGTGGTCCATCGGGTATTGAACGACACCGTCAAAATCATCGAAGACCTGCAGATTACCCCCGAAGAGTTCTGGAAAGCCGTCAACTATCTCAACGAGCTTGGCAGCCGTCAGGAAGCCGGTTTGCTGGTGGCCGGTCTCGGTCTTGAGCACTACCTGGATTTGCTGATGGACGCCGAAGACGCGCAGGCCGGCCATGTCGGCGGCACGCCGCGCACCATCGAGGGGCCACTGTACGTCGCGGGCGCGCCACTGTGCGAGCACCATGCCCGGCTCGATGACGGTCAGGACCCAGGCACCGTTTTGTTCATGCGCGGCCAGGTGCGCGGCACCGATGGCGCGCCCTTGGCCAACGCCATCGTCGATGTCTGGCACGCCAATACCGGCGGCACCTATTCGTACTTCGATCCTGCGCAATCGGAATTCAACCTGCGTCGCCGCATCCAGACCGATGCTCAGGGTCGCTACGCATTCCAGAGCATCGTGCCTTCGGGTTACGGCTGCCCGCCGGATGGGCCGACGCAACACTTGCTCGACCAACTGGGCCGTCATGGCCAGCGGCCCGCGCATATCCACTTCTTTATCTCGGCCCCCGGGCATCGCCATCTGACGACGCAGATCAATCTCGCCGGGGATCAATACCTGCACGACGATTTCGCCTACGCCACCCGCGATGAACTGATCGCCGAGATCCGTTTCAGCGACGATGCAAACGGTCGGCACGCCGATATCGACTTCGACTTTGAATTGCAGCCAGCGGCACAAAGCCGCGAAGAAGAGCGGCATGAACGGGTGAGGGCACTGGAAGCCTGAAGCTTCCGTGTTGAAAACGCTCTCGCAGGGCAATTCACAGCCTGCGGGGGCGTTCGTCGTCATGCCCGCCTGATAAAAACAAGAGAAACCAGCCATGAACCAATTGTTGAGTGCATGCAGCCAGATATACGACCACGCCGATGCCTACGCCGTGTCGGAATACGTCAATCAGCATGTCGGCAGCCACCGTATTCGTTTGCTGCCCAAAGGCCGCCCTCAGGCCAGTATTAGCCATCGGACCTTTTCCAGCCTTGACCTGTGCCGCATCAGCTACGGCGCGCCGGTGCGCGTGACCTCGCCAGCGCTGGAAACGGTTTATCACTTGCAGATTCTGTTGCACGGCCACTGCCGTTCCAGGACCCGTGGCGAAGAGCTGATCTATCGGCCGGGCGAGATTCTGTTGATCAATCCCGATGATCCGGTGGACCTGACCTATTCAGCCGATTGCGAAAAATTCATCGTCAAGCTGCCGGTGCGCCTGATCGAAAACGCCTGCCTTGAACAGCGCTGGACGCTGCCACACCGAGGCGTCCGTTTCGCTGCCGACCGCCAACACTTGAAGACCATGGGCGGTTTTATCCAGTTGCTGGGATTGATCTGCCATGAAGCCGAAAATGCTGCCGGCGCTGAAGTGCAGGGGCTGTATGAGCGGATCGTCGCCAGCAAACTGCTGGAGCTTTTGAGCAGCAACGTTTTGCGGGTCATCGCCAAACCTGAAGAAAACGGCGGCTTTGAAGCGGTGCGGCAATTTATCGAGGAACATTTGACCGAAGACATCAGCATTGAGCAATTGATGACGGTGGCCCGGGTCAGCGAACGTACGCTGTACACCTTGTTCGAGCGTCAGGTGGGGTTGGCGCCCCGTGAATTTGTGCGCCAGCGCAGGCTGGAGCGGGTGCATGCGGTGCTGCAACGGGCGACGGCGCGCAGCGTCACCGAGGTCGCGCTGGATCATGGTTTTCTGCATCTGGGCAGGTTCTCCAGCGCTTATCGCACCCGTTTCGGCGAGTTGCCCTCGCAGACCTGGCGTCGGCAGCGGTGAACGTTCGCGCCGGGCGGATAGCGATTCGCAGCCACTGGATATTGAGGGGAGGGGCAAGCACATAAGGTGAAGGTGCCTGATACAAGAACAACCGAGGGCCTTCCCCATGATCAGCACGCTCGACCGACTCGCCCGTCAACTCAGCGAATCCGTTCAGGATGACCCCACTACCGGGATCTTCCGTTGCCGCCGCGACATTTTCACCGACACCGAATTATTCGCCCTGGAGATGAAACACATCTTCGAAAGCGGCTGGGTTTACCTGGCCCACGAAAGCCAGGTGCAGGAAATCAACGACTACTTCACCACCTACATTGGCCGCCAGCCGGTTGTCGTCACCCGCGACAAACAAGGCGTGCTGCACGGCCTGGTCAACGCCTGCGCCCACCGTGGCGCCATGCTTTGCCGTCGCAAACAAGGCAACAAAGGTTCATTCACTTGCCCGTTTCACGGCTGGACCTTCAGCAACGCCGGCAAACTGCTCAAAGTCAAAGACGCCAAGACCGGCGCCTACCCGGAGAGTTTCGACTGCGACGGCTCCCACGATCTGCAACGCCTGGCCCGCTTCGAAAACTACCGGGGTTTTCTGTTCGGCAGTCTCGGCGACGCCGTGCCTGAACTCAGCGATTACCTGGGCGAAACCCGGGTCATCATTGACCAGATGGTCGACCAGGCACCGCAAGGCCTGGAAGTGCTGCGCGGCAGTTCGTCCTACGTGTATGACGGCAACTGGAAGCTGCAAATCGAGAACGGCGCCGACGGTTATCACGTCAGTTCCGTGCACTGGAATTACTCGGCAACCATGGGCCGCCGCAACTATGAGGCCGAAGGCACGCGTACCGTCGACGCCAATGGCTGGTCGAAAAGCCTCGGCGGCGTATACGCCTTCGAGCATGGGCACATTCTGCTCTGGACCCGTTTGCTCAATCCCGAAGTGCGTCCCGTGCATGCCCACCGCGAGGAACTGGCCGATCGTCTCGGTCAGGCGCGTGCCGACTTTATCGTCGATCAGACTCGCAACCTCTGCCTGTACCCCAATGTGTACCTGATGGACCAGTTCTCGACGCAGATCCGCGTGGTGCGCCCCATCTCGGTGGACAAGACCGAAGTGACGATTTACTGCATGGCGCCCAAGGGCGAAAGTGCCCAGGAACGCGCGACGCGGATTCGCCAATACGAAGATTTCTTCAACGTCAGTGGCATGGGTACGCCGGACGACCTGGAAGAGTTTCGGGCCTGCCAGAGCGGTTATCAGGGCACCACGAGCCTGTGGAATGACCTGAGTCGCGGTGCCACGCAGTGGATTGACGGTGCGGACGAAAATGCCCGGGAGATGGGCATCAACCCGCAACTCAGCGGCGTGAAAACCGAAGACGAAGGCTTGTTTGTGCGCCAGCATGCCCATTGGGCCGCGACCCTGCAGAGAGCCATCAAGGTTGAGCAACAAGGCGTGATCGCCACGGACAAGGAGGTGCGCTCATGAGCCTTTCCCGTGATCGTCTGCTCGATTTCCTGTACCGCGAAGCCCGCCTGCTCGATGACCGGCAGTGGGACCAGTGGCTGGAATGCTACTCGCCAAACGTGGAGTTCTGGATGCCGGCCTGGGATGACCAGGACAGCCTGACCGAAGATCCGCAACGGGAGATTTCGCTGATTTACTACCCGAGTCGCGACGGCCTTGAAGACCGCGTGTTCCGGATCAAGACCGAACGCTCCAGCGCCAGCATGCCCGAACCGCGCACCGCGCATTTCGTGGCGAATCTGGAGGTGCTGGCCGATGACGGCGAGACCGTCGAACTGCGTTTCAACTGGCAAACCCTCAGCCATCGCTACAAGACCACGGATACGTACTTTGGCACCTCGTTCTATCGCCTCGATGTCCGGCCTGAACAGCCGTTGATCACGCGCAAGAAAGTGGTGCTCAAGAACGACTACATCCACCAGGTCATCGATATCTACCACATCTGAGGGCACGCTCATGACGTACTCCATAGCCTTGAACTTCGAGGACGGGGTGACCCGTTTCATCGACTGCAAGATCGGCGAAAAGGTGCTTGATGCCGCCTATCGCCAGCGCATCAACTTGCCCATGGACTGCTCCGACGGGGTGTGCGGGACCTGCAAATGCCGCTGTGAAACCGGCGACTATGAATTGGGCGATGACTACATTGAAGACGCCTTGAGCGAGGACGAAGTCGAGCAGCGGCAGGTGCTGACCTGTCAGATGGTGCCGCAATCGGATTGCGTCATTGCCGTGCCCGTGTCGTCCAGCACCTGCAAGACCGGCACCGCGCAGTTCACCGCCAGCGTTGCCAGTATCGTCAGCCACGCCGATGCCGCGCTGGAAGTCAGCTTCGAACTGGATCAGGTGCCGGTTTTCCTGCCCGGCCAATACGTCAATATTGGCGTGCCTGGCAGCCATCAGACGCGCTCGTATTCATTCAGCAGCAAACCCGGAGAGCGCCACGTGAGCTTCCTGATCAAACAGGTGCCAGGCGGGTTGATGAGCGAATGGCTGGGGCGTGCTCAGGTTGGCGACACGGTTGCCATGACCGGTCCATTGGGCAGTTTCTATCTGCGCGCGGTCACCCGGCCCTTGTTGTTGCTGGCCGGTGGGACAGGGCTGGCGCCGTTCCTGTCGATGCTTGAAGTGCTCGCCGAACGTAATGAAACCCGCCAGATAACGCTGATCTACGGCGTGACCCGGGATCAGGACCTGGTGATGGTCCAGGCCCTGCAAGCGTTCAGCGCACGCCTGGCCAACTTCAGTCTGGTCACCTGCGTGGCCGACCCGCAAACCGGCCATCCGCAGCAGGGTTACGTCACTGAGCACATGGCGCCGCACATGCTCAACGACGGTGACGTCGATGTTTACCTGTGCGGCCCGCCGCCGATGGTCGATGCGGTGCGCAAGCACTTCACGGCGGCTGGCGTGACCCCGGCCAGCTTCTACTACGAGAAGTTCACGCCCAACGCGATTGTTACCGGCGACGCTGCCTGAGGAGAACACCATGAACCCACGTTTTAACGATAAGGTCGCGCTGGTCACCGGCGCGGCTCAGGGCATCGGTCTGCGTGTCGCCGAGCGTTTGCTGGAGGAGGGCGCGTGGCTGGTGGCGGTGGATCGCTCGGAGCTGGTGCATGAATTGCAGCACTATCGCGCGCTGACCCTGACCGCAGACCTGGAGCATCACGCTGAATGCGCAAGGGTGATGGCTGCCGCGAAAAAACGTTTTGGCCGCATCGACATCCTGGTCAATAACGTCGGCGGGACGATCTGGGCCAAGCCTTTCGAGCACTATGCTGCGGACGAGATCGAAGCCGAAGTGCGCCGTTCGCTGTTCCCGACGTTGTGGTGTTGCCACACCGTATTGCCTTACATGCTTGAGCAGGGCAGCGGCGCCATCGTCAATGTGTCATCCATCGCCACGCGCAGCGTCAATCGGGTTCCCTACGGCGCGGCGAAGGGCGGCGTCAACGCGCTGACCGCGTGCCTGGCCCTGGAAACTGCCGGCAGCGGCGTGCGGGTCAACGCCACCGCGCCCGGCGGCACCGAAGCACCGCCAAGACGCATCCCGCGTAACGACCAGCCGCAGAGCGAACAGGAAAGTGTCTGGTACCAGCAAATCGTCGATCAGACGCTCAACAGCAGCTTGATGAAACGCTACGGCACCATCGATGAACAAGCCGCAGCCATTCTGTTTCTGGCTTCCGACGAGGCTTCGTACATCACCGGGGTAACCCTTCCAGTGGGCGGCGGGGATCTGGGCTGATATCGGGACGACGGTATTTGTCTGTGCTGGAAAAACCGGCTATCTGGCAAGGCTCAACGATAAACGAAGTCGGCCGATACGCTGTTATCGACTCTTCGTTTTACGTCATGCGCCTGGAGTTACATGCCCAAATCCGCCCCGCAACCTGTTGCCCATCCGCTGCAGAACCGCTCCAGCGTAGCGCTGGCGCGGGCTTCGTTGTTCAAATTTGCCGGGCTGCTGGCGGCGGTGATCTTGCTGGCCAGCGGTCTGCTCGTTTACGTGGCGCACAATCTCGACACCATTGAAGAAGCAGAAAGTGCCTTCTACACCCGCAAGGCTGTGCAATCACTGGAAAAGTCCTTGCTCTTGACCGTCAAGGACTACGCTTTCTGGGGTGACGCCTACAAGCATTTGCACACCCGGGTTGATACCGACTGGGCGTTCGTGCGGCAAAACGTGGGTCCGACCCTTTATGAGGACTTCGGCTTTCAGGGATTGTTCGTGGTCGATGCCGCCAATCGAACCGCTTACTCAGTCATCAATGGCGTTATGCAGACCATGGATATCGCGCAGTGGCTGGCGCAACCCATTGACGCGATTCTCGATCGCGCTCGTGCCGGCGCGGAGAATGAAACCCCGCTTACGACCTTCATCAATGTGGGCGGGGTGCCTGCTCTGGTAGCGGCCGCCGCGATTACGCCGGGTACGGATCCGACCGTGGTGTCGGACGATGGACTGCCATCGGTGCTGATTTTCGTGGAAATGCTCGACAGCAGCAGGCTTGCAGCGATCGGCAACGACTATGGGGTTGACGGGCTGCACATCTCAACCTCTGACGAAACCCATGAGACTTCAATTTTACCCTTGGGTGAGAAGGGTTCGGCAGGTGCATTACATTGGCAACCACCCAAACCTGGCCAGCAACTGCTGGGGCTTGTGCTGCCCGTGATCGGTATCGCCGCGTTGCTGGTCTGGCTGATGACGTGGGCGATTTTGCGGCGTACGACCGTTGCCGCACGAGCCCTGGATGCAAGCTTTGCCTCGCTGCAAGCCAGTCAACAGGCGCTGGCCACCAGCGAAGCGCGCTTTCGTGATGTGGTCGAAGCCAGTTCTGACTGGATATGGGAAATCGATGCTGACTGGCGCTTCACTTACCTGTCCGAACGTTTTGAAATCGTCACCGGCCTGTCCAGGCAGGACTGGATTGGCGCAGCCATTGACGATTTGCTGCACACCGAACTTGGCGCTTTATCGCAGTGCCTGAGCATTCCCAATCGCAGGCCCTGCATCAGCCTCCAGTGCAATTACCTGGATATCAGGGGGCATGCAAGAATCACTCGTTTGTCTGCTCGTGAACTGCCCGGTAATGGTTTTCGTGGCACTGCAACGGATGTCACAGAGGAAGTCGAAGCCCGGCGGCGCATCGAGTTCCTGTCTCAACATGATGCACTGACCGGGTTGCCGAACAGGATACGGCTACAGGAGTTTCTGGACGGAAAACTCAAGGCAATGCCAACCCAGGAGCAACCGCTGGTGATGCTCAGTCTGGACCTTGACCGATTCAAACCGGTCAACGACCTGCTTGGCCACGCCGCCGGTGATCGGGTGCTCAACGAGGTTTCGCGGCGTCTGGCAGAGTGCCTTCGCGGTGGCGATCTGGTTGCGCGGATCGGCGGTGACGAGTTCGTGCTGATCCTCACCGATATCAGTTCCCAGGAAGGCGTCGAAGCCTTGTGCCGACGGTTGATCGACTCCATCGAACAGCCTATAGACATCGATGAACAGGATATTTTCATCAGCGCCAGCATTGGCATCGCCATGGCCCCCAACGATGCGTCCCTGGCAGCCGAACTGCTGCGCTACGCGGATATGGCCTTGTACGAGGCGAAGGCCGGTGGCCGCAACACCTGGCGCTTTTTTGCCGATGACATGAATGCCCGGATTATCGAGCGTCGGCGGCTGGAAAACGATCTGCGCTATGCCATCAGAAACGGCGAACTTCGCCTGCACTTCCAGCCGCGCTACCGCATTGCCGATGGCCGGATGGTGGGGGCCGAGGCGCTGGTGCGCTGGCAGCACCCGCAGCGCGGTCTGATACCGCCAGACACATTTATCCCTATCGCCGAGGAAACCGGGCTGATTCTGCCGTTGAGCAACTGGGTGCTGACTACCGCTTGCCAGTCCGCAGCCGACTGGCCCGAAGAACTATTCGTATCAGTAAACCTGTCGCCGACAGAGTTTCAGCGCGGCAATCTGGTCGAGCGGATTCAGCAAACGCTGGCCGACACCGGGATCGATCCGTCCCGGGTCGAACTGGAAGTCACCGAAAGCGTCATGCTCGACGACGCCCCGGGTGCGCTGGAGGTCATGCATGCCCTTAAACGGCTTGGCGTGCGGCTGTCCATGGACGATTTCGGCACGGGATATTCCTCGCTGAGCTATCTGCGCTCGTTCCCGTTCGATGGCCTCAAGATCGACCGCAGCTTCCTCAATCGCCTGGGCGCCAGCGCAGATGACCAGTCCATTATCCGGGCCATCGTCGGCCTGGGGCGTGCATTGTCCCTGACGGTAACGGCCGAAGGCATTGAAACAGCCGAGCATCTTGAACTGCTCAAAGCCGTTTGCTGCGATGAAGGTCAGGGTTATTTCCTGAACCGGCCGATGGATGCTCAATCTTTCGATGCGCTGCTGGGAACAATGGAAATTGCGGGCACATGATCCGAGGGTTAACTCAGGAGGAAATCCAGAACCGCGGCGGTAAAGGCTTGATCCGCTTCCACGTTCGACAGGTGTGCCGCATTTAATACCACCCCTTTAGTGCCTTTGATTGCGTTCACCAGAAAATCTCCATCCGCCACGGTAGTCACCGGGTCCTGGTCGCCGCTGATCACCAACACCGGCAAGCGTACCGTCGCGAACTGCTCGCGAAAATCTGCGTCACGTACCGCTGCGCAGTTGGCGGCGTAACCCGTCGGCGAAGTGTTGGCGAGCATCTCGACCAGGCGGTTTACTTGCTCAGGCCGGGTTTCGGCGAAGCGCGGTGTGAACCAGCGGGAAAGGGTCGCGTCACGCAGGGCGTGCATGGCTGCGGGGCCATCGCGAAGGACTGCTTCAATGCGTGGATTCCATACTTCGGGGCTGGCGATTTTCGCAGCGGTGTTGCACAGCACCACCCGTTTGAGCCGCTGCGGCGCATTGAGCATCAGCCATTGCCCGATCAGGCCACCCATCGACAAGCCGCAGAAATCAACGTGTTGGATACCCAGCGCATCCAGCAACCCGAGCACGTCGCGGCCGTTTTGTTCGATGGTGTAAGGGCCGGTGCTGACCAGCGACTGGCCATGGCCCCGCGTGTCATACCGCAATACCCGGAAGTGCTCGCTCAGAGCCGGGATTTGCGCGTCCCACATGCCCAAGTGGGTGCCGAGGGAATTGGAGAGCAGCAAGACCGGTGCGGATTGCGGACCGTCCAGCTGGTAGTAGAGATCGCCGTCAGGCAGAGAGATTGTCGGCATTGAGGTTCCTTGGGGCTCGCAATCAGGCGAGCGGGGCATGGTTTTGCGACCCAAGATCGCACTCCTTCTGACCAAGGGTCCAATATTCAATGGGTCTGGGTTGATACCTGGCAGGTATCGGAGGACGGGTTGAGGGTCGGATTCGGTGCTCCACAAACCCGCGTTGGCGCAGGCAATGAAGGTGGGGCAGGTGGATTGAAGTGGGCGGGGCAGGCGTCTCGGGGACAAGTCCCCTCCTACCGGGTTTGCACAGATTCGGTAGGACCGGACTTGTCCGGGAAGAACGATACCGCGCAGTGTCTGGTTCACCGAGGCCACTGTTTCGCGGGCAAGCTTCGCTCCAACGAGTGCTAATCTGCCAGCCTCACATCCATCGACAGGCTCAACCCAATGTTCACTATCCGCGTCATGACCATCGCCGATTACGATGCGGTCATCGACCTCATGAGCAAGACTCCAGGCATCTCGTTACGTGATGCCGATTCTCGTGAGGCGACCGCGCGTTACCTGCTACGCAATCCGCAAATGAGTTTCGTCGCCGAAGTCGGCGAGGCGCTGGGCGGCTGCGTGATGTGCGGACATGACGGTCGACGGGGTTATCTGCAGCACCTGGTGGTGCTTCCTGAATATCGCCGGCAAGGGATTGCCAAATCACTGGTTCAGCGTGGCCTGTCGAGTCTTGAGGCGCAGGGCATCCTTAAATGTCACCTTGATGTGTTCAAAACCAACGCAGCTGCTGCGCAGTATTGGCAAGGCCAGGGCTGGCAGCTGCGAACCGACATCGACCGATACTCGTTTACTCGCCGGGGGCATGACAACGCTTGAACAGCGGTTGAATACGCGGCCAGCTAACAGAGTCTGACTATCAACAATTAATGCTGCGTCTATTAGAAACCTTCACAGGACGCGACTAGGCTTGATCTACCGTTGGCGCAGGCCATCGGTTGACCTGATAGCAGGAGAGAGGCATGAGTCAGACGCCTGCTCTGCCACCGTGGACCGCCCCCTAGGCAAGTTGATTGCCGTTATCAAGAATTATCGTGTGGACACAACGGTAGATAAGCCAGCAGCTGGTCCCGTGCCATTGATTCTATTCATCTTTACCCCGTCGCTCAGACCGGCCCGGGCAATGGGATGAACACGACCTAAGGTAGCTCGCACATGGCAAATGAATCGAAATGTCCGTTCAGTCAAGCGGCTGGCAGCGGCACCACCAATCGCGACTGGTGGCCGAATCAGCTGAACCTGAAAATTCTCCACCAGCACTCGTCCTTGTCCGATCCCATGGGCGAGAACTTCAACTATGCCGAGGCGTTCAAGAGCCTCGACCTGGCAGCGGTCAAGCAGGACCTGCAAGCGCTGATGACCGAGTCCCAGGACTGGTGGCCAGCGGACTTTGGTCATTATGGGCCGCTGTTCATTCGCATGGCCTGGCACAGCGCGGGTACCTACAGGACCGGTGACGGTCGCGGCGGTGCCGGTGCCGGACAACAGCGTTTTGCGCCACTCAACAGTTGGCCGGATAACGTCAGTCTCGACAAGGCACGCCGGCTGATCTGGCCGGTCAAGCAAAAGTATGGACGCAAGATTTCCTGGGCCGACCTGATCGTGCTCACCGGCAACGTCGCGCTGGAATCCATGGGCTTCAAGACCTTCGGTTTCTCGGGCGGGCGTCCGGACGTCTGGGAGCCTGATGAGGACATCTATTGGGGTTCTGAAAAAACCTGGCTGGGCGGGGACACCCGTTACGGCAAGGAAGCGCAGCCGCCGGGCGAAGGCGTGCTGGTGGCCGAAGCGGACAAACACGGTAGCGAAGAAAGTCGCACCGACAATCAGGGCCGCAATCTGGAAAATCCCCTCGCTGCCGTGCAAATGGGCCTGATCTACGTTAACCCTGAAGGGCCGGAAGGCAACCCGGATCCTGTGGCATCGGCAAAAGATATCCGCGAAACATTCGGTCGCATGGCAATGAACGACGAAGAAACCGTCGCGCTGATCGCGGGCGGTCACGCCTTTGGCAAGACTCACGGCGCCGGGCCTGCGGACAATGTCGGTGCTGAACCGGAAGCCGCTGGCCTGGAACAGCAGGGCCTGGGCTGGAAGAACAGTTTTGGTACGGGCAAAGGTCCCGACACTATTACCAGCGGTCTTGAAGTGACCTGGACTTCAATGCCGACCCAATGGAGCAACCAATACCTGGAAAACCTGTTCGGTTTTGAATGGGAGCTGACCAAGAGCCCGGCGGGCGCCAATCAATGGCGACCCAAGGATGGCGCGGGTGCCGATACCGTGCCGGATGCCCATGACCCGTCCAAGCGCCGCGCACCGTCGATGTTGACCTCGGACCTGGCCCTGCGCTTCGATCCGGTCTACGAAAAAATCTCCCGGCGCTTCCTTGAGAACCCCGACCAGTTGACCGACGCGTTCGCCCGCGCCTGGTTCAAGCTGACCCACCGCGACATGGGGCCGCTGTCGCGCTACCTCGGCCCGGAAATGCCCGCTGAAGAGTTGCTCTGGCAAGACCCGATTCCAGCCGTAGACCATGCGCTGGTCAATGAGGCCGACATTGCCGCGCTTAAAAGCAAGCTACAAGCCAGCGGTTTGTCGGTTGCGCAGCTGGTCTCCACTGCCTGGGCCGCTGCTTCCACCTTCCGTGGTTCGGACAAACGTGGGGGTGCCAATGGTGGGCGCTTGCGTCTGGCACCGCAGAAGTTCTGGCAGGCCAACCAGCCTGAGCAACTGACGAGCGTGCTGGAAACCCTGGAAGGCATTCAGGCCGAATTCAATCAGGCGCAGTTTGGTGGCAAAAAGATTTCGCTGGCGGACCTGATCGTCCTGGGCGGCAATGCAGGCATCGAACAAGCGGCCAAAAATGCCGGACAAACCCTGAGCGTGCCGTTTGCGCCGGGGCGCATGGATGCTTCTCAGGAGCAGACAGATGTGGAGTCGTTCGGCTTTCTCGAACCTGCGGCCGATGGCTTCCGTAACTACGCCAAAGGTCGCTTCAGCCTTTCGGCCGAGGCATTGCTGATCGACAAGGCGCAACTGCTGACCCTCACCGCACCGGAAATGACGGTGTTGCTCGGTGGCTTGCGCGTGTTGAACACCAATTACAAACAAAGCCCACAGGGCGTTTTCACCCATCGCCCCGAAGCGTTGACCAATGATTTCTTCATTAACCTGCTGGACATGGGCACAGAGTGGAAGCCTGTTTCCGATGCCGCGGATGAGTTTGAAGGGCGCGATCGCAAAACCGGCGAGGTGAAATGGACGGGCACTCGGGTAGATCTGGTCTTCGGTTCCCACGCGCAGCTGCGGGCGCTGGCTGAAGTCTATGCCAGCTCGGACGCACAGGATAAGTTCGTCAAAGACTTCGTGGCCGCCTGGACCAAAGTGATGAATCTGGATCGTTTTGATCTGCGATGAGCTGAAGGGGCAATAAATGAATCAGGCAGCTTCGTGGAGGCGAGGCTGCCTGACTATCAAGTTGGACGAGGCAGCGACAAGCTGGATTCGCTGCTGCGTCTGTGCCCGAATCACGATCAGCTGTCCTGGTCGCTGTAAGCTTCGGTGGTGTATTCGAGGTTGTGAATGACACCCTTGTGATCGGTGTACACCATGCGCGACTCAACAGTACCGCGGATCGGGTTAACGTTTTCAGCCGTTGTGGTGCTGATGACTTTGTTGATGTCCAGGGGTTCAGAGTAGGTGTATTGCTCAACCTCAGCGGCGGCAACGTTCGTGATATCGTCGTTGGCCGAGGCGAACGCGCTGACCAGCATGAGTGCGGCGAACAGTGGAGTTTTCATGGTGTGTATTCCTTAGGTGAGAAGTGGTTGGAAGCAACGTTTCGTTTCGTTTGCTTCTGGCACCGATTCTGTTCGCCTTCGGGATTTTGCAGAAATAGTAATGAGCAATACCCGGCATCAGTCGCGCTGATACATATTGAGTGCCCGCTTAAGCAGACTTATCGAAAAACTTTTCCGAGAGGGATCAATGGCAGATAAAACGCACGCGTACGAAGTCCAGGTCACCTGGGCCGGCAACGAGGGAACAGGAACGTCGTCTTATCGGGGCTACAGCCGGGCGCACGTAATCACGGCTAACGGAAAAGTACCCATTGAGGGCTCATCCGATCCCGCTTTTCGAGGAGACCCCACACGCTGGAACCCGGAAGAATTGCTCTTGGCATCCTTGGCGGCGTGCCACAAGCTTTGGTACCTTGGCCTTTGCGCTGAGGCCGGGATCGTTGTGGTGGCCTACGAGGACAACGCTCAAGGAACCATGGTCGAGCAGAGCGACGGCGCGGGTCAGTTCACCTCCGTGGTCTTGCGTCCGAAGGTGATTCTGGCGCCTGGGTCTGAAATTGCAAAAGCTCAGACTCTGCACAAAAACGCTCATGAGAAATGCTTCATTGCTCGTTCGGTAAACTTCCCGGTCAGCCACGCCCCCGAACTATCAATAAGCCCAGACGCCTGATTCCCGTCGCCCTTGTCTGCCTTGCGCGCGTTCGACATGCTTGACGACTATCGACGGCGCGACGCCGTCTGTTCGTCCTGCGGGAGAAGTTGCTTGAACAGTCACATCGGTGCGCTACATCGCAGGCGGGCATTTTTATGCGATTGGCGAAGTGCTCAGTGTCGAGCCGCGTGCCGAGAGTGACTGACGTTTGGGCGTGACATCAGTTGTCGCGCTTGTATGCCAGGGATGTTGCGGGCTGTCGATGGGGTGCAAGCCGTGGCGCTGGAACAGTTCGCCATAGCCGTTGACCAGAAACTGGCCACTGCGGCGCAACCAGTCCTCGCGGCGCTCGGCATACACCTTGGGCAACAAATACCAGGGCAGGCCGGGCAGATCGTGATGGACCAGATGCAAATTCAGGTTCAGGAACAGCCAGCGCCACGGCCAGCCCGCCTCGTTGATCACCGAACGTTGTTCCGGTGCCTGGGCGGGGCGATGTTCGTAGTAGGAACGCACCATGGATAACCCCAAGGCGAGCACGCTGGACAGCAGGTAACCGAGTATCGGCAGCTCGCCATGCAGCTTGACGAACGCCAGCACCGCGACCACGCACGCGCCATGGCTGAGCCACATCAGCCAGGCTTGCAGCACGCCGCGTCGCAACCTTGACGTTTCTTCGATGATCAAACCGCCCAGCGCCAGCGCCGGCCCCACGAGCAAACGCCCGTACAGGGTTTTATTCAGCCAGTGCAACGTGCGCCACAAGGTGCCGCTGCGCTGCCAGGCCTGCGTGTCGAAATAACGGCTTTCCGGGTCGATCTGTGGCCGGGTCAATTCCTCGTCGCGGTGGTGCAGCAGATGGCTGTCGCGATACAGCGTGTAGGGATACCAGATCGCCAGCGGCGCATAGCCCAACGCCTTATTCAGCCAGCGCCAGGGGGAAGGGTGGCCATGCAGTAACTCGTGCTGCAGCGACATCCAGAAGGTGATGACCGGAATCAACAGCAGCAGCGTCAGCGTCTGGCCTAATAGCGGCGCGTAATGAATCAGGCTGAACCACGCCGAGTAAGTGCCCAGCAACAGCAGCCAGGTGGGCCAGTCGCTGCGGGCAGTCCAGGAGGCTTGCAGCTCAAGGACGTGAGCGCGGTGTGCGGCGTCGAGGTAATTAGACATAGGGCAAGTGACCAGATTGTCGGCATTCGGGATGACGTGGCGGCCAGTGGTCTGGTAGACGCACCCTATCAAGCTTTGTTATGCATGAATAATCACTTATCCGCAGCTGTATATAGCTATTTCGACTTAATAAGTCTGGCTTGGCGAGTGGGTTGAACGGTGTCGTTAGCTAAACCGGACTGAACTCGAAGGAAAAGGCAGGGGTCTACCGTTTCCACTTATCGTTTGGGACAGCCCAGATGTCCGAACCATCGACCGGCAACTCCGGCCCGTTTTTTACGTCAGGGGGATCGAGCCTGTGACGCGTATTGTTTCGCTCGTGAACTGGCGTAAGGTTGGCCGCAGTGCTCACGCCAAGGCCGGCGATGTCACGCGATCTTATTGGAGAACACAGCACATGAACGTCGACGAAGAAACCGTACGTCAGTTGGCGACAATGATCTGGGAAACCGAGGGAAGACCCGAGGGCCATCACGAGCGCCACTGGCAGATGGCGACCAAGTTAGCCGAATCAGTGGCGATGACGCCTTCGCGCAGTGTCGACAGGGCCGCAGTCGAGGCGTTGCTGCCCGATCCGGATCAGTCAGAATCCGATCAGTCTGAAAAGCCGGGCCCCGAGCGAAGCTGAGGCCGCGACGGCAACGTTTGATCAGTGAACGGCAGTGGACGCGGTCACGGCAGGCATCATCGCGGCGGGTGCGAAAGCCTGTTCCATTTTGGCGATGCCCTTGACCCAGAAGCGCCGATGAGGCGTCTGGTCGGGGGCCAGCAGAGGCTGGGAAGACCATTGATGCTGGCGCTTGGACTCCTCGCGGTAGGCCTTCCATTCCATCGCATCAGCAGTCTCTTTCGCCGCTCGTTCATCGTCGAACCAGCCATGAATGTAGACTTCACCTTGGTCGCGACCGTGCTCAACCAGCAAAAAAATAGTGTTCATTGAATGCCTGTCTGTCATCAGAAGCTGCGCGGGCGATTCCTGCGCTCTATAACCTGTATCGGCAGGTGCGGACAGACTTTAGCGCGCGGGACCGGAAAACCGCAAAAAGGTTCACCGTCGTAGCGAATCTCTTTTGACGGGCAAGGCGGATGAGGAAGGGGACCTGTCGCAAGCATCCTGCAGCAGATGCTTGCGACTGACGCATCGCGGGCTAGAACGTTACGCTGGCCGAAAGCCGTGCCGTGCGCGGCTCACCGACATTGACTTGCAGCTCGCCGCTTCCGGTATTTGACGGGTAGTAGTGCTTGTCGAACAGGTTGTCGACGTTGAACTGCAAGCGTGTCTTGTAGCCCTGGGTAGGCAGGTCCCAACGCAGGAACGCGTCGGCGACGGTGTAGCTGTCCATCCAGAAACTGTTGTCGTTGTCACCCGGACGCTTGCCCACGTAACGCGCGCCGCTGCCGGCGTGCCACTGCCCCGTGGTTTCCGGGAAGGCGAGATGGTGAGTCAGGTACAGGCTGGCGGTGTGCATGGGGGCGTTATTAAGGCGATTACCTTCGTCGTCCGGATCGTCAAGAATCTCGGTGTGGGTGTAAGCGTAGGTGCCGATGACGTCCCAGCGCGGCGCGATTTTTCCGGTAACGTCCAGTTCCAGCCCACGGGATCCCACCTTGCCTGCCGCTTCAGCGACGCTCACGCCATTGATTGTCGAGGTGGTCACGACGTTTTTCTTGACGATGTCGAACAGCGCCAGGTTGATGTTCAGGGCTTGTGAGGGGTTGTACTTGGCACCGATTTCATAGCTGCGACCTTCCTCTGGATCAAAGGTATTGCCGACGTCGTCCACCGTGTCGTTGGGAACGAAAGAGCGGCTGTAGTTGCCATACAGCGACAGCGCTTCAGTGGGCTGATAGACCAGTCCGGCGAACGGAATGAACGTGTCGCCGTTGTCGTCGCGGTTGAGCTGGTAAGACCTGCCCAGGCCCTGATCGCCGTATTGATCGTAATGCTGCTGGCGACCGCCAAGCACCAGAATCCACTGCTGGTTCAAGTGCCAGTTATCCTTGAAATACACCGACGTGGACGTCAGCTCGTTTCGCGTATTGCTCTGCGCCGCACTGACCACACTGGGTTCGGCCAGCCTGCCGTACTGCGGATCGTAGATGTTGATGTTCTGGGTGACCGTGTTGCGGTAGGTCTTGCCGCGATATTTGTCCGAAGCTTCGTTATCGATGCCCACGAGCAGGTCATGCCGTTGCCCGAACAGCTGCTGTTCGCCGATGAAGTCCAGGGCGCTGTAACGGCTTTCGTAGTCGTAATGGCCACCATTGGCCTGGCGAGTCAGCGTGCCATTGTTGAGTCTGGTCGGCTGGGCGATCGAGAGACTGTAGCGGTCGTTGTTCCAGCCGTAGGTCGCCCGGGTTTTCCAGGTGTCACTGAGCTGATATTCGAACCGCGCCGTGGCGGTCTCGCTGATGCCGACGGTTTTCGCCCAGCTCTCGTCCAGGCGCTTGCTGTAGCTGCCCGCTGCCGGACTGCCATTTCTGAACACCGTACCGCGGTCGAACGGGCTGGAATAGTCGTTGTATTCATAAGCCAGGGTCATGCTCGCGCGATCACCAACCCAGCTCAACGATGGGGCGACCAGCGTGTTTTCGTGGGTGCCATAGTTGCGCCAGTAATCTTCATTACCGCGCTCGGCCACCAACCGGTAGGCCAGCCCGGTATCCCCCAGCGGCCCCGTCGTATCCAGGCCGAAAGTCCCGCCGCCTTCGCTGAAGGCCGAGCCGGAGAGGGTGGTTTGCCGGGTGAACTGCGGCTGCTTGCTGATGACGTTGATCATGCCGCCCGGTTCCGCCGCGCCGTAGAGCAGCGCTGCCGGACCTTTGAGCACTTCGATGTGGTCAGTGGTGGCGCCGACGTTATGGCCCACGACCGAGCGAATGCCGTCGCGCAGAATCGACCCGTCGTCGTTTGAACCGAAGCCGCGCTTGATCACGGCATCCTTGCTATTGCCCAGGGTGTTGGTTTCCGATACGCCGCTGACGAACTTCATCGCGTCATTCAGCGATTTGATCTGATAGTCATCCAGTGTCTGTTGAGTCACTGAATTCACGGTCTGTGCTTCATCCTTGACCGGCACTTCGGATTTGCTCGCGGTGCTGGTGGTCGCCCGGGTGTACCCGGCGTTTTGCGATTCACCTGTGGCCTGAATGTCAGTGGCGCCCAATTCGGTGACCGAATCGTCCGCGTTGGATAGCGTGGGCAGCAGAACACAACCTAAGGCAAGCATGGCGCAGTGATAAGAACGCGGTCGGGTGAGCACTGAATTCATTCCGTAAAAGATGTAAATGAGAATGTTTATTATTACCTTGTTGCCCAGGGTAAGCCAAGACATATCTGCCAGTTCCCGGACTGTATCCACTTGCATACATTGCCTGCGCAGCGCTCAAGAGGCCGCTTGAGTGAATATTCACATTGGCAACTTCGGAAACATTTAATTAAAGTCGCGCCTCATTGTTTCCATTTCAGGGACGGTCATGGATCGTATTGAATGCATGCGCACCTTCGTCACCACTGTTGGCGAAAACGGCTTCGCTGCTGCGGCTCGAGCGCTGGCGGTGCCCAGGTCCAAAGTCAGCAAACAGATTCAGGCGCTGGAAGAAGCCATTGGCGTCCAGTTGCTGCAACGCACCACGCGCAGCCTGCATCTGACTGAAGCCGGCGCGGAATACTACGAAGCGTGTCGTGAGGTGCTGGCTTCGGTGGATGAGGCGGAGCAGCGCGCCCGCACGGGGCTTGGTGAAATACGCGGCGTATTGCGCGTCAATGCGCCGATGTCCTTCGGCTTGCGTCGGCTCGGGCCATTGATCCCCAAGTTTTACGAACTGCACCCCAGAGTGGAGATGCAGCTGGTGTTCAGCGATCAGCAGGTTGATCCGGTCAAGGGTGGCTTCGATGTCACGATCCGAATTGCCAGCCTGGCCGATTCTTCATTGGTGGCGCGGCATCTGGCGCCTGCGCCCCGGGTTCTGGTGGCGGCTCCGGCTTATCTGGCTCGCCAGGGTACGCCGCAAGTCCCACGGGATCTGGCGGCGCATCAATGCCTGAATTACGGCTACCTGCAAAGTGGCGTCAGCCTGCAACTGAGCAACGGCAAGGAAACCCAGAAAGTCCATGTCACCGGCCCGCTGCACGCCAACAATGGCGACCTGTTGGCGCAAGCCGCTGAAGCCGGAATGGGCATCGCCTTGCTGCCGACCTTCATCGTTGAACAATCGCTGGCTGAAGGGCGGCTGGTAGCGGTGATGTGCGACTGGCAGGCGCCGCCGATTTCCATCAACGCGGTGTATCCGTCGGCGCGCCGGGTGCCGATGAAAACCCGCGCATTCCTGGATTTCTTGACCCGGGAGTTGAAGGATTGATGGGCGAAATCTGTTGGAGCGAGGCTTGCCCGCGAATCAGACGGTGCGATAGAACAGATCCACCGCGTCATCGTTCTTCGCGTGCAAGTCGGACGCCTCTCGCTCCCTCCAACGGCCGCAGCCATCACGTGGCATCAGATTAAAGAATCGGCGTCCCACCCGTGACCCCAATCCGCGCCCCGGAAATATAGCTGCCGTCATCCGACGCGAGCAGCACATACAACGGCGCCAGTTCCGCCGGTTGGCCAGGTCGGCCCAGCGGCGTTTGCGAGCCGAAGTTCTTGATGTCGTCTTCGGTCATGGTCGCGACAATCAGCGGCGTCCAGATTGGGCCGGGCGCAACGCTGTTGACCCGGATATTTCGCTCGCCCAGCAGCTGCGCCATGCCGGCACTGAAGTTGGCGATGGCGCCTTTGGTGGTGGCATACGGCACCAGCGTCGGCTTGGGTTTGTCCGAATTGACCGAACTGGTATTGATGATCGAACTGCCCTCCGGCATGTGCTTGAGCGCCGCCTTGGTGATCCGGAAAATCGCCGTGATGTTGATGTCGAAGGTGCGCACCCATTCTTCATCGGCGACTTCTTCGAGGGTTTCATGGCTCATCTGGAAGGCGGCGTTGTTGACCAGCACGTCGATGCGGCCGAAGCGTTCGATGGTCTTGTCCACTACCGCCTGGCATTGCTCTTTTTCGGCGATGTCGCCGGGGATCAGCAAGCATTGGCGGCCCGCCTTTTCGATCCACTCGGCCGTGGCTTTGGCGTCTTCGTGTTCATCCAGATAGGAAATCACCAGGTCCGCACCTTCGCGAGCAAAGGCAATGGCGACAGCCCGGCCAATGCCACTGTCGGCACCCGTAATCAGCGCCACCTTGCCTGTCAGCCGGCCATGGCCGACATAGCTTTCTTCGCCGCAGTCAGGCACCGGATTCATGATGTGCTGGGTGCCGGGCACCGGTTGTTTTTCCACAGAAAATGGCGGGCGAGGATAGGATTTCATAAGGTTTTTCTCCAGTGTGGTTGACCCGTTGCAAGTCAGGCATCGTCAAGCGACGGGCCGACTCGATTGGTCTTGCGACCGGGAGAAATACGCCTGGGTTCAGAAAATTTGGCTCAGTGGTCTCAAAAATGGCTGTCGAAAAAAAAGCCCCCGTGCCACCAATCAGGCAGCAACGAGGGCTATAAAACTCAATCCTGCGTTAGCCGCCTTGCAGCGGTTTGGCGTCCTGGAAGAAGTAATCCTTCCATGAAGCCGGTTTGTTCTTGATCGCGCCGACCCGGTGCATGAATTCCGCCAGCGGATAAGTGTTCTTCGGTGTGATAGTGAAATCGAATTCCGGGTTGTCGATGATTTTCAGCAGCGCCGCCCGGTTGATTTTCGCCTTGGTCACCCGAATGTAGGTGTCCGCCGCAGCGCCCTTGTCCTTGCGAATGAAGTCTTCAGCTTCACTCAGCGCTTCAATGAAGGCCTTGTACGTTTTGGGATTGTCGTTGCGAAATTTTTCCGTGGCGAACAGCACAGTAGGCGAGTTCGGCCCCAGCAGGTCGTAAGTGTTGAGCACCACATGCACGCCGGGCGCCTGGACTTCCTGCTCCTGGAACGGCGGATTGGAGAAGTGCCCGGTCAGCTCGGTGCCACCGGCAATGATGCTGCCAGCCGCATCGGGATGGGGCAGGTTGACGGTGTATTTGTCCAGTCGTGCATACTCGGCATCGCCCCACAGTTTCGCCGAGGCGTATTGCAGGTAGCGGGACTGCACCGACACCCCCACTGCCGGCACCGCGATGCGGTCTTTTTCGGTGAAGTCGGCGATGGTTTTCACCTTGGGATTGTTGCTGACCAGGTAATACGGAAAGTTACCCAGGGACGCGACAGCTTTCACATTCTGCTTGCCGTGGGTGCGATCCCAAATGGTCAACAGCGGGCCGACCCCAGCCCCGGCGATATCCACCGAACCAGCCAACAACGCGTCGTTGACGGCTGAGCCACCGGACAGCTGCGTCCAGTCCACCTTGATATCCACGCCATCCTGCTTGCCATGCTTCTCGATCAACTGCTGATCGCGGACCACATTGAGCAACAGATAGACGATGCCGAACTGTTCGGCGATGCGCAGTTGGCCTTCAGCCTGGGCCAGGCTCGGCATGGCCAGCGTGCCAGTAAGCAACGAGGCGGCAAGCCCGATGGTGGCGGCCAGGCGGGTGAATCGAGGACGTGACGTCGAGTTTTTGCGCATGCCTTGCTCCAGCTGTGGCGGGGAATTCATCCGAGGGCTAAACAATATAGGTATAAGAAAAATTATTTAAATAACAATAATGAATAACGATATGGCCGTTAAATTTCCTTGTGCCGGACCCGTTTTCACCCCCATTCCGCAGTCCTTGGAGCGTGGCTTACTTCCTAATGCGATAAAAATCGTTTCGATGATTATGCTATCCTCTAATTAATTCTGGATATTTGATAACCTAAAATCATATTAGGTTAGATCCCTTCGGCATTTCACAGGCTCGCGTCCAGCGCTTATGTTCATCCCCGAACCCGGCTTGTTAGCCGCCACGACAAAGGGGACATTCAGCATGGCGAAGCAGCGACAACTCAAATTCGGGGCCATTCTCACGGGCGTTGGCACCACTCAGAACGAATGGCTGAATCCGGAAATTCCCGGTGATGCCAGCGTCGACATCGACTGGTTCCGGCGTCAGGCGCAGCAGGCCGAGGCGGCGAAATTCGATCTGGTATTCATCGTCGACAGCCCGTACATCACCCCGGAATCGGCGCCGCATTACCTCAATCGACTGGAGCCGTTGACGCTGCTGTCAGCCGTTGCTGGAGCCACTTCCAAGATCGGTCTGGTGGCGACCCTGACCACGTCCTACACCGAACCTTTCAACGTCGCGCGCCAGTTCGCGTCGCTTGACTTGATCAGCAACGGCCGTGCCGGTTGGAACGTGGTGACCACCGGGCTTGAAGGCGCTGCCGGTAATTTTGGTCGCGAACAGCACATTGATCACACTGACCGCTATCGCCGTGCCCGCGAGCACATTGAAGTGGTGCAGGGTTTGTGGGACAGCTACGAAGACGATGCCTTCCCCCGCGACAAGCAAGGCCGGACTTTCCTTGATAAGCGTCGCCAACATCGTCTTGACCATCAAGGCGAGTTCTTTTCTGTCACCGGCCCGTTGAATATCCAGCGCTCCAGGCAGGGTCAGCCGGTGATCTTCCAGGCCGGTATTTCCGAGTCGGGCCGCGCCCTGGCGGCGGATTTCGCCGAAGGAATCTTCGCTGGCGTGGACAATTTTGAAGATGCCCAGGCCTATTACCAGGACATCAAGCAGCGCGCTGCGTTGGCCGGTCGTAACCCCGACCACGTGGTGATCCTGCCTGGCATCGCGCCGATCATTGCCGACACCGACGAGCAAGCGCGGCAGATCGAACGTGACTTGCACGGCGAACTGGACCTGAACAAGGCTTTGGTGGAGCTGGGCAGGCCGTTCAACTACCACGACTTCAGCCAATACCCGCTGGACGAACCCTTTCCCGAGCTGGGCGAGCTGGGCAGCAACGGTTATCGCGGACATGCCGAACACATCAAAAACACTTCCCGCGAACAAGGCCTGACCCTGCGCCAGGCCGCATTGCGCTTCGCCACCCGCTATTCGAGCTTCGTCGGCTCGCCGCTGACCGTGGCCAATGAAATCGAGCGCTGGTTCGTCGAAGGTGCGGTGGACGGTTTCAATATCCGCCTCACCGCGCCCAGCGATTTTGCCGCGTTTGCCGACAAGGTCCTGCCGATCCTGCGTGAGCGTGGGCTGTTCCGCACCGAATACAGCCACGACACCTTGCGCGGACATCTCGGGCTGCCGGTCCCGCTCAATCGCCATACCGCGAGTGCGCAGCAGGTCAGTCAAAGCAACGTTGCCCAGCAAATCCTAGAAGTGGCGCATTGATGCACAGCGCCGCTGAATTCCTGTACGCCCAGCCATCGGCACGAGGTAATTGATGACACAGACCGTAATAGCCAGTCAGCACGACGAAGAGCTCAACGCGCTGCTGCGCCAGCGTTTGCCGGAGCACACCATCATTGGCATCGGGCCCGGCTTACCGCAGTCGATCCCTGCCGAAGCGACGATTCTGCTGGCGCGCCCGCTGATCAAACCGGGCACCACCGAGCAACCGGCGAGGCCCGAAGGCTGGCCCTTCAAGCTGCAATGGGTGCAGTTGTCGTCGTCCGGCATCGATACTTATCCCGACTGGTTGTTCGAGGTGCCCAAGGTGTCTTCAGCCCGGGGCACTTCGTCGGTGGCGGTGGCGGAGTTCGCCCTGGCGGCGATTTTTGCCGGGGCCAAGAACTTTCCGCAGGTGTGGATCAAGGACGTCTCCCAATGGCAGCGATTCACCTTGCAACGGGTCAGCGGCAGCGTGTTGGGTATTGTCGGTTTTGGGGCGATCGGCAGTGCGCTGGCCAGTCGCGCACTGGCGCTGGGGATCAAGGTGATTGCGCTGAATCGCTCGGGTAAGCCTTTTGATGTGCCGGGCGTGGAGCGTGCGTCGAGCCTGCAAGCACTGTTTGCCGAATCCGACCATGTGGTCCTCGCCGCGCCGGCAACTGGCGATACCCGGCATTTGGTCGACAGCGAACTGCTGCGCCACGCCAAACCCGGCCTGCACCTGATCAACATCGCGCGGGGCAGCCTGATCGACGAAACCGCGCTGATCGCTGCGTTGGACCAGGGCCTCCTCGCCAGTGCAAGTCTGGACGTCACCCAGATCGAACCCACCCCGGCGGACCACCCGTTTTACGCCCATCCGCAGGTCAGATTGTCACCCCACGTTTCCCCGGCGACGGGCGATCTGTGGGGCAACATCATCGAGCAATTCGCCGACAACCTGCGCCGCTTTCATCAGGATGATCCGTTGACGCAAGAGGTGGATTTTCAGCGGGGTTATTGATCGCTACCGCAGCGGGTTGCCCACTGCGCAAAACCTGCGCTCGGCCTTCCGACGGGGCAGATCAAGATCAAAAGCCAAAGCGACTTGAATCTGTGGGAGCCGAGCTTGCTCGCGAAGAACGGTGACGCGGTAGATCTGGGCCACCGAAGCGCCTGGTTCGCGGGCAAGTCGGAACGCCGCCCGCTCGCTCCAACAGATTTCCTCTTCCGCAACAATCACACCGCCAATTGCACCGCCCGATCATCCAGCACATTCGCCACAGCTTGCAGGATCGGCCCGGCTTCAGTGCGCACCAGCCAGTCCGGGCTGACGTCGGCGAAGATCACCTGACCGTGGCCATCGATCACCACGACCGTTGGTTGCGGCAATTCCCAGGTTCCGGTTCCGGTGACTTCGCCGATGCCGTTGCCTTTGCTCAACGAGGCCGCGCGTGAGGCTTCGTGGAAGCTGTAGAGAATCCCCAACTGCCGAGCCAGTACGTTATCGGTATCCGTGGCGACATCAAACTCCAGACCGTGTCGCTGTTTGATCTCGATCAGACGTTCGGGAACTTGCGGGCTCACGGCAATCAACGGCACGCCAAGCGCCTGCAATTTGGGGAATAGCTGGCGCTGGTAATAGGGCAGGGCAATATTGCAGGCCGGGCACCCGGCGAAACGGAAGAAAGTCAGCACAGCAGGGCCGTAGGCGATGAGTTGATCGCGGCTGAAAGTGCCGCCTTCGACATTCTGCAATGTGAAATCCGGTGCCTGATCGCCAACCTGCACGAAGCGCGCATGCTTGGCGGCATCCACCAGCGTCTGGCGTTGATCGATATTGACCTGCAAGGCTTATGGCGCCCAGCTGGTCAGGCGTTCGCTGTGCAGATCGGCCAGCAGTTGATTCAGTGATTCGCTCATGGGAATTTCCTCTGATTAAAAGTTGTAAGCCAGACGCGTGTAGTAATACGAACCGCCGAAACCAAAGGGCGAGAACTGGCCGTATTTGTATGCGCCGCCCCAATCGGAGATGCCTTTCTTGTCCGGGTAGACGTTGAACAGGTTGTTTGCGCCCAAGGCCAGGGTCAGGCTTTTGCTCATGGCGTAGGCGACGTCCAGGTCAGTGATCCATTTCGCCGAATAGGTGCGGTCGTTGACCGGGTTATTGTCCCCTTCGGTGTAACTGCCGAAGCGGGTCACGGTTAGATTCAGGTCGTAATCGTCGACCTTCCAGTTGGAGGCCAGAATCAGCTTCGATTGCGGCGTGGCGACGGTCAGATCCTTTTGCAAACGTCGATCAAACAGCTGGTATTGCGAGCCAAGGCCGGTCAGTGCGGCGGGGTTGGCCTGGAGTTTCTCGATCTTGGTCTGGTTCCAGTTGTAGGCCGCGCTCCAGCGCACCAGACCGTATTGACCGAGGTTCTGCCTGAACTCGTTGACCACATCGACGCCGCGAGTGCGGGTGTCCACGGCGTTGGTGTAGTACTGCGCATACAGCGAGGGCGACAGGCCGTTGGCGGCGAGAATTTGCGACACCGCGCTGCCGCCCAGCAGGCTGGTGGAAACAATGCGGTCACGAATCGCGATCTGATAGAAATCCGTGGTCAGGCGATAGTTGTCCGTGGGTTCGAAGGTCACGCCGAAGCTGTAGTTGAGGGATTTCTCCGGCTTCAGCTGTTCCGCGCCCAGCGCCTTGGCCTCGGCGCTGTCCACCGGCAGCACCTTGACTGGCACCGAGACTTGCTGGCCGTTGACTACGCCCGCCGAGGTGAAAGTAGAAGAGGCATAAATCGTCTGCGCCAGCGACGGCGCGCGAAAGCCGTTGTTGACCGTGCCGCGCAGGGCCAGGCCGGGCAGGATTTCATAGCGCGTCGAGAACTTGCCGCTCCAGGTGCTGCCGATGTCCTGGGTGTAATGCTCGTAGCGACCGGCCACGCCCAGGTACCACTTGTCTGTCACGTCCAGGCCCAGGTCAAAATAGCTGGCGACGTTGTTGCGGCTGATACTGCCGGCATCTGCAGTGCTGGTGCCGTTGTAGGAGGCAAGGCCCGGCAAAGGCGTCAGTCCGGCAAACGGGCCGCTGGGCAGAATGTAATTACCCGGCGTATAGCTGGCGTAATCCCCGGCTTCGATTTCAAAGCGCTCGAAGCGGTGCTCGAAGCCGAACGCCGCTTGCAGCGGGTTTTTCATGCCGATGTCGAAGCTGCGATTGAAGTCCAGGTTGTTGGTCCACTGATCGAAGATCTGCGACGCCAGATTGAACGAAGTGGGGCTGGTCGGCCCCCATGACGGGTTGATCGTGTTATTGGCATTGAGCGTCGAATCGTCTTCGCCCCAAGTGGAGCTGGCGTCGTAATTCCAGCCGCCCACTTCACCCTTGAAGCCACCGGCAATCTGGAAATCCTTGGTGCGGTTACGACGTTGCGCGTGGATGCCGTCCGGGTAAGGCGTATCCGGGTCGCCGGCCAGCGAGGTGATTTCGTTGGGCCGATAGTTGCCGGTGACTTTGGTGGTTTCCATGTAACTGAAGGTCGAGAACGAATAGAACTTGAGATCATCCTGCAGCGGGATTTCCAGGTTATAGCTGCCGTTGGTGACCTTCTCGCGGCCCAGCCCGTAACTGGGGTTCCAGCCATGGGGATCAACCGTCTGGTCGCGGCTGTCGGGGCGGCCGGCCGAGCCGTACAAGTTGCCGGTGGCGCTGCCGGAGCGGCTAAAGGGTTCTTGCACCTTGCTGTCCAGGGCCAGATTGAGGAAGCCATCGTTGGGCAGTGGCAAGCCGTAATTGAACATCTGGTGCGTGGTGTCGCCATCGCCACTGCCATAGCGTCCGAAACTGGTTTCGGCGCTGCCGCCGTTGTCGCTTTCCTTGAGGATGATATTGATCACCCCGGCGATGGCGTCGGAGCCGTATTGCGCCGAAGCGCCGTCGCGCAGCACTTCGATATGGTCCACGGCAGAAACCGGAATCAGGTCGAGGTTGACCGGCACCGCCGCCGTGCCGATTCGCGCCAGGTTGTTGATCAGCGCGGTGTTGTGACGACGCTTGCCGTTGACCAGCACCAGCACTTGATCCCCGGACAAGCCGCGCATGGTCACGCCGCGCACCGACCACGATGTGCCGCCGCCATTGATGGCCGGCAGATTGAAGGATGGCAGCAGACGCGAGAGTAATTCCTTGAGCCCGACCTTTCCGCTGGCCTGCAGTTGCTCGGCGCTGATCACATCGATGGGCGAAGGGCTGTCGGCCACGGTCCGCGCCTGACCGCCGCGATTGCCGGTGACTACTACGGTGTTCAATGTCTGGTCGGCACTGGCCTTGCCTTCGTTGCTGGCGGCCTGCACCTGAATGCTGCTGGCCAGCAGGCTCAGCGCTGCGTAGGCCATGTATTCGTTGTTCTTTCGGGGTTTGATGGCTTGCATGTCTACCGCTTCCTTGAAAAACCCGGATATCACTGGGCCGACTGGTGCGCGCTTGTGTTGTAGGACTGGCTTCAGCCGGAAGTAAGCTTTCGCGGCTGAAGCCGCTCCTACGAACAATCGAGCCCCTACAAATAGAATGGCTGCTTCGTTAGTCCTGCGCGGTGCGCCGCACGCGGTGGGGAATGTCGTCGTCGGCGATCAGCACCCGTTCCATGCGTCGTGGGTAGTCGCCGTAGTTGTAGATCGGGTAATGCAGGGTGGCGCGGTTGTCCCAGAAAGCGATGGAATGCTTGCGCCATTTGAAGCGCACCTGATGCTCAGGTTTATTGAATTCCTGATGCAGGCGCTCAACCAGCTGCTTGCTGCGCGCGGGCTCCCAGCCAATGATCGAAGGGTTCTGCGAGAAGTTGATGAACAGGCTGTCTTCCCCGGTTTCCGGATGCGTGCGCACCAGCGGATGGGCGAGGATCGGGTAGTGATAACCCACCGCATCCAGGGATTTCTTGAAGTCGTGGACCACTTGCAGTGTGTCGATTTCCTCGCGCAAGGCTTCCGGCAAGGCGCGATACACCGCCCCGGCATCCGCCCAGACCGTATCGCCACCCACTGGCGGCAAATCCACGGCGCGCAGAATCGCGCCAAACGTCGGCTTCAACAGCCAGCTGGTGTCGGTGTGCCAGCGGCCGGTGGTGTTGGGTCCGTACAGCTTGCGCGCGTCCTTGGCTTCAATGAGGTGGGCGAAGGGTTTGCTGGTGTCGTTCTGTTGCGTGGTGGGATGCACATACAGTTCGCCAAACTCACGAGCGAAGGCGATTTGCTGCGCCGAATCGATGTCCTGGTCGCGGAAGAAAATCACTTTGTGTTCCAGCAACAGCGCACGGATTTCATCGCGCTGCGCGGCAGTGATCGGCTGGCGTAAATCGACACCGGAAATCTCTGCGCCGATGGTAGGTTCCAGGCGGTTGACCTGCAACGAACGGACAATCTGCAGTGGAGCAGCAGGGTGGTCATGCTGTGACTGAAGGGCTTTTTCGAGGATTGCGGACATGGCGATGGAACCTCTCTTTGTTATGGATGGTTAACCTCCGCCTGGAGAGGGGTCGGGTAGGGAAGTCCGGCTAACTGGGGATGGGGCCGGTTATTAAAGATGCCGACGGTGCAAACATATAAGCATAATGATTGTTGTTAATATGCTACTTTTTAATGATTAGGTTATAACGAAAATGCATTTGCGGCTCTGGCTTGCCCGCTGCAGGGGCCTACTGGTTGACGAGAAGATTGAAATGCTCGTTCCTGCAGAACGCGATAACAAATAAACAAATTTCATAATTAGCTTAGATTAAAATGTGCTTTTTAAATGTTTTCTTATGCGCTTAGGCTACTTCAATACTTTTTTGAGCCCTTGGAGCCAAGCCATGAGCAACGTCAGCGCATTACCTGTCCATTCCAACGTTACCGGTTCCGCAAGCGTGCGTGAGCGCGTCACGCCAGAAGAGTGGGAGGTGCGTGTCAAGCTGGCGGCGGCCTATCGACTGGCGGCGCAGAAACGCTGGACCGACCATATCTACACGCACTTTTCCGCTCGCGTGCCCGGCGCGGAAGAACATTTCCTGATCAACGCCTTCGGCTTGTTGTTCGATGAAATCAGCGCCTCGAATCTGGTCAAGGTCGATATCGACGGCACCATCGTCGACGATCCTACCGGCCTGGGCATCAACTACGCCGGCTACGTCATTCACAGCGCAATTCACGCGGCACGTCACGATCTGGTCGCGGTTCTGCACACTCACACTCGCGATGGCATTGCGGTTTCTGCGCAGAAAGGCGGACTGTTGCCGATTTCCCAGCATTCTCTGGGTTTTTCGGGGCGCATTGCTTATCACGGCTATGAAGGCGTGGCGCTGGATCTGGATGAGCGCGAGCGACTGGTGGCGGATCTGGGCGACAAGAGTGTGATGATCCTGCGCAATCACGGCCTGTTGACCGGCGGGGTCAGCGTCGAACATGCGTTCCAGCAACTGCACCGCCTGGAATACGCCTGCAATATCCAGATCGCCGCTCAGTCGGCCGGCAATGCCGAGTTGATCTATCCGCCTGCCGAAGTCGTGGCCAAGGTCGAAGAGCAAGCCAAAGTATTTTCCGATGGTCACGGGCCGGGTGTTGCCCGTCACTGGAACGCACTGATTCGCGAGCTTGAGCGGACCGATACGTCCTATAAGGAGTAACTGGGGCTTTTCGCAGTCAACCGTTTATGGGCCTGGCCCACCGCATTTTCAGGAAGACGCCGATGTCTGCAAAAAATCTGGATGTTCGAGACGCCGACGCGGGCTTTCTGACAATTGATAAAGCTGCACCCCTTGATTCGGCGACGCAGCGTCGGGCAAACAGCGAGCGCTGGAAAGCGCCGGATTTTGTCCTGCGTCTGCTGAGCCCCATCGCCTTGCTGCTGCTCTGGGAGGTGGCCTCGCAAACCGGTCTGCTGCCGGCACGGGTCATCGCCGCGCCGTCGCAGATTGGCGGCACGCTGTGGGCGATGATCGAGTCCGGCGAGTTGGCCACGCACCTGTGGGTGTCATTGCAGCGAGCCTTGCTGGGCTTGAGCATTGGCGTGTGCATCGGCGTGGTTGCCGCGCTGATCACCGGTCTGTCGAAGCGCGGCGAAGTGGTTCTCGATTCGCCGATGCAAATGTTGCGCACCATTCCTTCGCTGGCGTTGGTGCCGCTGTTCATCCTCTGGTTTGGCATCGGCGAGTTTACCAAGGTCGCGCTGATCGTTACCGGCACCACGTTCCCGGTGTACCTCAACCTGTTTTCCGGTATTCGCAATATCGATCCCAAGTTGATCGAGGCGGCCAATACCTTGGGACTCAATCGCCGCCAGCTGATCTGGCACGTGATCCTGCCCGGTTCCTTGCCGTCGTTTTTTGTCGGCCTGCGTTACTCCCTGGGGATTTCCTGGCTGGCGCTGGTGTTCGTCGAACAGATCAACACCACCGCAGGCATCGGCTATCTGGCCAGTGACGCGCGAGACTTCATGCGCACTGACGTGATTGTCATCTGCCTGCTGATCTACAGCATCCTCGGACTGGTCATCGACACCATCATCCGCACGCTGGAGCGCTATGCGCTGGCCTGGCGTCCAACATTCGTGAGGAATTGAACATGGCTGCCCTGGACCTGCTGCACCCTGATTTTCATCCGGTTTCCGGCAACATCGCACCTGTGCAACTGCGCAACGTGGTCCGTCAGTTTGGCCCGCAACGGGTGATCGACGGGCTCGATCTGGATATCGCGCCGGGTGAATTCGTCGCCTTGCTGGGTGCCAGCGGTTCGGGCAAGACCACCTTGCTGCGCGCTTTGGCGGGCCTTGATGATATTGACAGCGGCAAGTTGCGGGTGCCAACCGCCCGCGCTGCGGTGTTTCAGGAACCGCGCCTGATGCCGTGGAAAAGTGCCTGGAAAAACGTGGTGCTGGGCCTGGATATCGATAACGCCAAGGATCGTGCGCTGGAGGCCTTGAGCGAAGTCGGCCTGACTCATCGGGTCGACGCTTTTCCCGCCACTTTATCTGGCGGCGAGGCGCAGCGAGTGGCCCTGGCCCGTGCGCTGGTGCGAGAACCTAAGTTGCTGTTGCTGGACGAACCCTTCGCCGCGCTGGATGCCTTGACCCGAATTCGCATGCATCAGTTGATCATTGAGTTATGGCGCACACACACGCCAGCAGTGCTCTTGGTAACTCACGATGTGGACGAAGCCATTCTGTTGGCGGATCGAGTGATTGTGCTCAATCAGGGCAAGATCGCCGACGAGCTACGCATTGATCTGCCACGGCAGCGCAGCACCGCGCAGGCGGGATTTCAGGGGATTCGCACGCGTTTGCTCGGCTTGCTGGGTGTTGACCACGACGCGAGCCATGCTGTTGAAAATGCCCAGCCGGTGCAGGAGCACCTGCGCCGCTTTGCCAATGTTCGCTGAGCAAATGCTCTGTTCCCGGCGTCTCAGCGTCAGCTGCTGCGCCGGGAACGTTGAACGGCTTTAATCAAGGCTTCCAGATATCCACATCCTTGGCATCGACTGCCTTGGGCAGCAGGCCGGCGGCAAAGAATGCGTCGGCGATTTTCTGTTGCTCGCCCAGCTGATCGGCCTTGACCGGTTGCACGTCATAGCTGCGATGCTGGTTGGCGATTTCTACGGTGGCCGCATCCAGATTGCCCCACAGCGGACCGAGCAACTGTGCTGCGTCACGGGGATTGTTCTTCACCCAGCTGCCGGCTTGTTGCAGTTGCGCATAGACAAGTTTCAGTACTTGCGGGTGCGCTTTGGCGTAGCTGGTGCTGGTCAGGTAATAGCGCTTGTACGTCGCCAGGCCCGTGCCGTCGGCGAGGGTGCGTGTCGGCAGTTGCCGCTGCACGCTGGTGAGGAAGGGTTCCCAGGTCACCCAGGCATCGACCTTGTTGTTTTCGAAGGCGGCGCGGCCATCGGCGGGAGTCAGGTAGGCCGGCTGGATGTCGGAGAATTTCAAACCCGCCTTTTGCAGCGCGGCGATCAGCAAATAGTGGCTGCCGGCGGCCTTGGTTACCGCGACTTTCTTGCCTTTGAGGTCTGCGAGCTGCAGCAGCGGCGAATCCTTGTGCACGACAATCGCCTGGGCAGCAGGTGACGGGGTTTCTTCAGCGAAATACGTCAGTTTGGCCTGCGCCGCCTGGGCGAAAATCGGCACGGTATCGGCTACATCGGCGCTGATGTCGACATTGCCGATATTCAGGGATTCCAGCAGCGGCAAGCCACTCGGAAACTCGTGCCAGCTCACGGCGATGTTTTCCCTGGCCAAGGCTTTCTCCAGCGTGCCCTGGGTTTTCAGGATGGTAATCAGCGTCGACGACTTTTGATAACCAATGCGCAGGGTTTCCTGAGCCTGGGCGGGCAACATCAACGACCAGGTGACAGCGACGGCAAGACCGGCCAACAGCGGCCGGCGGAGAATGGAGCGGCGTTTCTCGATGGGTCTGGACATGGCGTACTCGGATTTTGGTAGGACATAGTGGGTTGTGTCAGGATCTGTAGGACCGGCTTCAGCCGGGAGAACGTTCTCCCGGCTGAAGCCGGTCCTACAGGACGAAGAGCGGCTTTCAAATCACATGCGCATGCTGCAACTGGGTCAGCGCGGCGGCTTTCAGGCTTGCCAGCAGCGGGTCGCGGCGGTCCCTTGGATGGGCCAGATCCACCGGCAATTGTTCGCGGATGCTGCTTGGCCGATTGCCCATCACCAGCACCTGATCGCTCAGGTACAGCGCCTCATCGACGTCGTGGGTGACCAGCAGCAGCGCAATGGCGTGGTGGTGCGCCAGTTGCAGCAGCAGGTCCTGGAGTTTCATCCGGGTGAAAGCGTCCACCGCGCTGAACGGTTCGTCGAGCAACAACACGTTGGGCCGCGAGTACAGACCGCGAGCAATCGCCACACGCTGAGCCATGCCGCCGGACAGGGCTTTAGGCAGCGCCTGGGCAAAGCCGGTCAGGCCGACTTCCTCGATCAGCTGCGCGACCCAGGC
This sequence comes from Pseudomonas sp. CFII64, assembly GCF_000416235.1. GTDB lineage: Bacteria > Pseudomonadota > Gammaproteobacteria > Pseudomonadales > Pseudomonadaceae > Aquipseudomonas. The sequence continues at coordinate 125,424 of NZ_ATLO01000012.1, forward strand.
TTTGTCGTAATGGCGGTCGTCACTGAAGCCGATGTTCTGCTCCACGGTCAGCCAGGGCATGAGGCGCGGTTCCTGGAAAATGAACGCGACTTCCCCGGCGGTGCTGCGCAGCTCGCCCTGGTAATCCTTTTCCAGCCCGGCAACGATGCGCAGCAGAGTACTTTTGCCGCAGCCGCTGGGGCCCAGCAGGCTGATGACCTGGCGGGCGTGCAATTGCAGATGAACGTTGTGCAGCACAGTGGTGGTGTCGAACGTCTTGCGCTCGACGCGGATATCCAGCAGGGGTTCGGGCATGATTCAATCCTTTGCGCTTTGGCCGGTGAAAGTGTCGCGCCACGCCAGATAGCGTTTTTCCAGCCCGGCGAGCACTCCGTCGCTGAGTTTGCCGAGTACCGCCAACACGATAATCGCGGCCAGCACGATGTCCGGACGCGAGGTCTCCCGGCCATCGCTGAGCAGGTAGCCCAGGCCTTTGGTGGCGGCAATCAATTCCGCGGCGACCAGAAACATCCATGCCAGGCTCATGCCGCTGCGCAACCCGGTGAACAAACCGGGCAGGGCGGCGGGCAGCAGAATCCGCCGCACCAGACGGCGCCGACTGAAGCCATACATTTGCCCGACTTCCACCAGCTTGCGATCGATGTCGCGGATCGCTGCGACGCCATTGAGATAAACCGGGAAGAAGGCGCCGATGGCGATCAGCACGATCTTTGAAGTTTCGTCGATGCCCAGCCACAACAGCAGCAGCGGCACCCAGGCCAGGCTTGGAATGGAACGCAGACCCGCGAACGTCGGTTCCAGATACGCTTCGGCTTCCCGGCTCAACCCCACCCACGCGGCGAAGATCAAGGCCAGGCTGGCGCCGATGGCAAAGCCGATCAGCACCCGCAGCAGACTGGCGCTGATGTGTTTCCACAGCGCGCCTTCCGCCAGATCGCCAAGGGTGACGGCGATTTCGCTGGGTGCTGGCATCTGATAAGACGGCAGCCAGCCGATGCGTACCACGATTTCCAGCACAACAATAATCGCCAACGGCAGGGCCAGACCTTTCAAACGGCGGATCCATGCTGATCGCCGAGCGACCTGCGGCGGGCTGGATTGGTCTTGCGCCAGGTCCGCTGGCAGTGCTTTGGTTTTGCTGTTCATGGCTTTCTCCGGCAGCCGCCGTCCGGGTTTACTTGCTGGCGGTCAGGGTTTTGCTGAAGCCGGTATCGATCAACTGATCGATCACTTGATCGACGTTCACCCCACGACGCACCAGTTCTTCCGAGACCAGAATCGGCGCAGCGGCCTTGGACGCGATCACGTCCTTGCTGCTCAGCTGCGGCGTGCTCAGATCGGTACGCGACAGTTGCAGCTTGGCGACTTCCAGCGGCAGGCCGGATTCAGTGGCGAGCAACTGCGCCAGTTCATCCGGGTGCTTGACCGACCATTCCCGGGCTTTTTCATAGGCGCTCAACACCGTCTCGATAGTTTTCGGGTGCTCTTGGGCGTACTTCTCGGTGACGCTGACCACGCCATAGCTGTTGAAGTCGGTGTTGCGATACAGCAAGCGCGAACCGGCCTGAACCTGACTCGCGGCCATGTGCGGATCAAGCCCGGCCCAGGCGTCGACATCGCCTTTTTCCAGCGCGGTGCGGCCATCCGGATGCTGAAGGTGCACAAGCTCTACGTCATCCTTGCTCAAGCCGGCCTTTTGCAGGCTGCGCAGGGTGAACAGGTAAGGATCGGTGCCCTTGGTGGCGGCGATTTTCTTGCCCTTCAGATCGGCCACGGTTTTGTATGGCGAATCCTTGCGCACGACCAAAGCGGTCCATTCCGCGCGGCTGTAGACATACACCGACTTGATCGGGCTGCCGTTGGCGCGGTTCAACACGGCGGCCAGGCTGGCTGACGAAGCGAAATCGACGCCGCCGCTGTTCAGGTATTCCAGCGAGCGGTTGCTGCCCTGACTCAACACCCAGCCGACCTTGGTTTGCGGCAGCGCCTGCTCCAGCCAGCCGAAGTGCTTGAGCACCAGACTCACCGGCGAGTAATACGCGTAATCGAGATGCACTTCAGCGGGCGTGGTTTCGGCGGCCTGAGCCCAGGATTGCAGGCCGATGGCAAGCGCGCAGGCACCGAGTAAGTAGCGAGCGCCGGGGAAGGGGAATCGAGCAGGATTTTTCATCGGAGGGTTCTCTCGTAGAGGCAAGCCAGGCAAGGCGATAGCGTTATTTTCTTATTCAGAAATTCGCAGTTAAGAGCTGCGCTCCTGCATAAATGGAATAATGCAGGCTCTGTGCCACATGCTGAGGGGCAGCGTTTTCAACGGGCAAGCGGCAGAGGGGTGGGCATGAACTGTGTGCTGTTGAAGCAATCTGTTGGGCTGCTGTTGCTGGGCAAACACTTCCGGTTTGCCTGATGAATTCGCTATATACCTTTTAGGAATAAAAACATAGTTATTCATTCCTTGTGGATGTTGATGGGCTCGCGCACCTTATGTGCAACATCCCGTCAATTCCCGAGGAACATTCACATGACCATCAAGGCAATCAACGTTCGCAACCAGTTCAAAGGTGTCATCAGCGCCATCGTCGAAGGCCAGGTGGTTTCGGAAATCGACGTGCAAACCGCGTCGGGCATCGTCACTTCAGTCATCACCACCCGTTCGGTGCATGATCTTGAATTGAAGATCGGCAGCGAAGTCATCGCTTTTGTTAAGTCCACAGAAGTGTCGATTGCCAAGCTCTGAATCTCGGCCGTTGGAGCGAGCCTCATTTACAAATAAAGAGAGCGGCCTTGGCCGCTCTTTTTTGTTTGTGCTTGTGATCAAGCCACTCGCTCTTGCGCCTCGCGTTCGCGCTGGGCGACCAGTTCGCGGGTCAGGGGGATGAGTTTCTTGCCGTAGTCGATGGCGTCGTCCAGTGGGTCAAAACCACGGATCAGGAAGGTGGTGATGCCCAGGTCGTAGTAGTCCAGCAAGGCCTCGGCCACTTGTTCCGGCGTGCCCACCAGTGAAGTCGAATTACCTTGCGCACCCAGCAGGCCGGCGATGCCGGTCCACAGGCGTTTGTCCAGGCGCGAGCCTTGGGCGGCGGCGGCCAGCAGGCGACGGGAGCCTTCATTGGGCGGTTCGCGGCGCACAAAACCATTGGCCTGCGCGATGGCCGTGGCTTTTTGCAAAATGCTGTCGGCGCGCGCCCAGGCTTGTTCTTCGGTATCGGCCAGGATCGGCCGCAGTGACAGGCTGAAACGCACGGTACGCCCGTGTTTGGCGGCTTCTTCACGCACCTGCTTGACCACCGAGCGCACCTGATCGTAAGTCTCGCCCCACAGCGCATACACGTCGGCATGCTTGCCGGCCACGGCGATGGCGGCATGCGACGATCCGCCGAAGTACACCGGGATATGCGGCTGTTGCGGGGATTTCACCTGCGAATGCGCGCCTTCGAACTGGTAGTACTCGCCTTGATGATCGAACGGTTTTTCGCTGGTCCACTCCTGACGCACGATGCCCAGGTATTCATCGGTACGCGCGTAACGCTCGTCCTTGCCGATGTGACTGCCGTCAGCACGCAACTCCTTGTCGTCGCCGCCGGTGATGATGTGAATCGCGGTGCGGCCACCGTTGAATACGTCCAACGTTGCGAATTGGCGGGCAGCCACGGTCGGCGAGATGAAGCCGGGACGGTGGGCGATCAAAAACTTGAGTTTGCTGGTGACACTGGAGGCATGCGCCGCGACAAAAGCGCTGTCCGGACTGTTGGAATGGTAGGCCACCAACGCACGGTCGAAACCGGCGTCTTCGTGAGCCTTGGCAACCTTGGCAACGTAGTCGGGCTGGATGGTCGGGCCGCTGCGCGGGTGAATCTCCGATCCGGGTTGGGTAGCGATGTAGCCGATGAATTCGATAGTCATGAAGAACGTTCCTTACAGGTTCATGAATGGGATCAGGGCAGCGTCCGGACGATGAAAAAACCTGAGCGTCCGGATCCATCGTTACAACATATGGATATGAGGGCGTGGTGTAAAATTCTATTATCTTCTAAGGTAATTATAAAAAAGTTGCATGGTTATCCTAGCGGTTCGAAGCCCGATTGAGGTTTGCGCAGCAGCTGCGTCGGACCCAGCTCCGCCACCGAGCACACGCCGAGCATGGCCATGTCGCGGGACACTTCGTTGGCGAGCAGATCGATGGCGTGGGCAATTCCTTGCTGGCCGGCCACCGCACCGGCGAAGGCGAACGGGCGACCGACGAAGACAAACCTGGCCCCCAGCGCCAGGGCCTTGAGCACATCGGTGCCGCGCCGGACACCGCTGTCGAGCATCACCGGGACATTCGGACAGGCCTTGACGATGCCGGGCAACACATGCAGCGGAGCGACCGCGCCGTCCAGCTGTCGGCCGCCATGGTTGGAAACGATGATCCCGTCGGCGCCGTACTCGCAGGCTTTGATCGCGTCGTCTTTGTGCAGAATCCCCTTGATCACCAGCGTACCGGGCCAAAGGCTGCGAACCCGTTGCAGATGCGCCCAGTTCAGATGACCGCGATTGGCAAAGGTCCGGCCAACGGTCGAGGACATGATCGGTGCGCTGCGGTGGGCATAGTTGTTTTCGAAATGCGGCATGCCGTGCTTGAGCAGGGTTTTAAAGAACGTGCCGAACAGCCATCGCGGATGGGTGATGCCGTCCCAGGCCAGCCGAATGCCTGGCCGCAATGGCGTGGAGAAACCGGCGCGCAGGTTGTTCTCGCGATTGGCCTGAACCGGCGTGTCGACGGTAATCACCAACGTCTTGAAACCCGCCGTCTGCGCCCGTTGCACCAGCGCGATGATATCCGGCTCGTCTCCCGGCAGATAAGCCTGGAACCAGGCCTGCGGATTGGCGTTGACGACGTCCTCCAGCGGGATCAAGGACGAGCCGCTCATGATCATCGGGATGTTCGCCTCGGCGGCGGCCTGGGTCAGGATCAGATCGCCGCGATAGGCGTACAGCGCGCTGATGCCCATGGGCGCGATGCCAAAAGGCGAGTTGAACGTCTGGCCAAACAGCTCCGTGGTCTGGCTGCGTCGAGAGATGTCCACCAGCGAGCGGGTGACAAACGCATAATCGGTGAACGCCTCGCGGTTCCAGGCCAGCGACTGATTGTCTTCGGCGGCGCCCGCCACATAACCAAAGATGGGTCGTGGCAGATGTTTTTCAGCGGCGGCTTCAAAATCGTCCAGGCGCAGCAGCGGTTTCAATCGGCGAGCCTTGGCGGACGTTGGGCGGGGACGTTGTTCTACATCGGCTGCTGGGGACAGTTGCATGCGGTTCTCGTCAGTGGTCAAGAGTGGGATCTCAGGCGGGGCGCTATGGGGTGGATCTCAGTTGCCGACCTTAATCCGTTCAGGTCGGGACACCGCCCAGAATAGTCGCGCGATGCATGACTCGCCGCTGCGGGCGGTAGTCGTCAATCCGCCACTCATCTGCGCGCCAAGGGCCGGGGTGATGGGGGAGATGTGCAGGGTCATGGGAATGTTCGAATCGATTGAAATAATACAATCCTTATAGGAGCCAACTAGTTGGCGAGGCGGTGTGTCAGGCACGCCACTTCGCGAACAAGTTCGCTCCTACTTGCTGAGGTTTCCTCTGCTGAAATCAATGACTCTGCCCATGCCACGGCACCAGCTTGCGTTGCAGCGCGCGCAGGCCCATTTCCATGGCGAAGGCGATGAGGGCGATCACCAGAATGCCCAGCAGCACCACATCGGTGACCAGAAATTGCGCGGCCGATTGCACCATGAAGCCCAGCCCGCTGGTGGCGGCGATCATTTCGGCGGCGACCAGCGTCGACCAGCCGACACCCAGGCCGATACGCACGCCCGTGAGGATTTCCGGCAGGGCGCTGGGCAGGATGACGTGGCGAATCAATTGCCAGCGCGTTGCACCGAGGGATTGCGCGGCGCGCAGTTTGGTCGGGTCCACGGTGCGCACACCGGTGGCGGTAGAAATCGCGATGGGCGCGAAAATCGCCAGGTAAATCAGCAACACTTTGGAAAACTCGCCAATGCCACACCAGATCACGATCAAAGGCAGGTAGGCGAGCGGCGGAATCGGTCGATAGAACTCGATCAACGGGTCGAAAATACCCCGGGCAATACGGTTATGACCGATGGCGATGCCGACCGGAATCGCCATCAACACGGCAATCCCCAATGCCAGGCCGATGCGTTGCAGGCTGGCGCCCAAGTGCTGCCACAGCGTCGAATCCATGTAGCCTTTGGTCATCAGCAACCAGCCTTTTTCCAGCACGGCCGAAGGCGGCGGCAGAAACAGCGGGTCGATCCATTGACCCGCCGTGGCGGCCCACCAGGCAGTCAGCAACACGATCAGGGTCAGCACGCTGATTGAGCGGGTACTCAGTTGCCAGGGCAGGGCAGGAGCCGCAGGGTCGGCGGTTTTGCTCGTCGGGTTGCTCAATTCATAGCTTTTCATCCGCGTTGCTCCCGAGTGATGCCTCGTTGGGAAAACACGGTGGCGAGCACATGTTCACGGGTGTCGATAAAGCGCGGATCGGATTTGATCGCCCGCGCCGATTCGCCCGCCGCATACCGTTGGCCGAAATCCAGTTGCAGGCGTTCGGCGATGTGTCCGGGATTGGGCGCCAGCAGGATCAGGTCGGTGGCGAGGAACACTGCTTCTTCGATGTCGTGAGTAATCAGGAACACAGGTTTGGCGGTGCGTTGCCAGACTTGCAGCAGCAACTCTTGCATCTGTTCCCGGGTGAAGGCGTCCAGCGCGCCGAACGGTTCATCCATCAGCAAGACCCGAGGATCCGCCGCCAACGCTCGCGCCAGGCCAACGCGCTGTTTCTGGCCACCGGACAGCTGCCAGATGCGCCGCTGGTCAAACCCGGCCAGATCCACCAGCGCCAGCATTTCCCGCGCTTTGGCTTCGCGCGCGGTGCGCGGCAGGCCTGCCAGTTCCAGGCCGAAGGCGACGTTGGTCAGCACGTCCTGCCATGGCAGCAGCGCATCGTCCTGGAACACCACGCCGCGCTCGGCACTCGGGCCGTTTACGGCGACGCCGTCCAGGGTGATCTGGCCGGCGCTGGGGCTGACGAAGCCTGCAATCAAGTTGAGCAACGAGGTCTTGCCGCTGCCCGAAGGGCCGAGGGCGACCAGTAGCTGCTGCGGCCCCAGACTCAGGGAAATGTCCGCCAGCACCGGTTCGGTCGCACCGGGATACTGTGCGCTGATGCGCTCCAGTTTGAGCAAAGCCATCGTCGATTCTCCTCTAATGGCTTTGCTTACTGGGTGACGAATCTGGCGCTGACGTAGGGTGCGTAGTCGGCCAATACCGCGTCGACCTTGCCTTGTTCCTTGAGGAACGCTGCCGTCTTGGTCACCGCCTCAATGGTCGGCGCGCCGAGCAATGCGGCTTGATCTGCGGCCAGCGGATACACATTGCCTTGCAGCAGCGCGGGCACATCCGAAGCCTTGGCGCCGGACAGCTTCACGACTTTGTCGACGTTACTGCTGTTCGCCAGCCAGGCGACCGGGTCTTTGCGGTAACTGGCGTAGGCGTCCAGCGTCACCTTGGCGAAGGCCTTGACGATTTCCGGGTGCTTGTCGGCAAAATCCTTGCGCACGATCCAGGCGTCGAACGTTGGCGCGCCGACCTTGGCCAGTTCGCCGGAGGTGATCAGCACTTTGCCGGTTTCCTTGGCGACGCCCAACGCTGGGTCCCAGACGTAAGTCGCGTCGATATCACCGCGTTTCCAGGCGGCGGCAATCGCGGGCGGCGCGAGGTTGAGAATGGTGACTTTCGCCGGATCGATGTTCCAGTGCTTGAGCGCTGCCAGCAGGCTGTAGTGGCCTGTGGACACGAAGGGCACGGCGATTTTCTTGCCGATCAGGTCTTGCGGCGAATTGATCCCGGAACCATTGCGAGCCACCAATGCTTCAGCGGCGCCGATCTGGGTCGCGATCAAAAAAGTTTCCACCGGCAGCTTGCGCGTTGCGGCGGCGGTCAGCGGGCTGGAGCCGAGGTAACCAATCTGCACGTCACCCGACGCGATGGCGGTAATCACATCCGCGCCATTCTCGAATTTGCGCCAGGCAATCTTTGAGTCGGTGGCTTTTTCATAAGCGCTGTCGGCCTGGGCGACTTTGGCCGGGTCGACGGTTGTCTGGTAGGCAACGGTGAAGTCCGCCGCCTGAGCCAGATATGAAGCGCCAGTCAAAGACAGGGCCACCAGCAGGCGAATGGAAAAGTGCAGTTTCATCATGAAGCTCCGAATCAGGCGGGCCGAGGACTGGCTGAAGCAAAGACTAAATGATCTAAGAAACTGTAAATAAATAACTAATTCGCATTAGCTTATGAGCGAATTGCCTGACTCGCTCATGCTTTTCAGCTGGATTATTTCACTGTGCGGACGAAGGCTTTTCCCACAGATTGATGCCGCCTTCCACCGCAAACCGGTCGATCTCGGCCAGTTCTTCCGGGCTGAAATCGAGGTTTTTCAGTGCCTCGACGTTCTCGACGATTTGTTCCGGCCGACTCGCACCAATCAACGCCGAGGTCACGCGTGGATCGCGCAAGGTCCAGGCCAGGGCCATTTGTGCCAGGCTCTGGCCGCGACGTTTGGCGATGTCATTGAGCGCCAGGACGTGCTCAAGGTTTTCCTCCGACAAGTGCGCCGCCTGCAACGAGCCTCCGCCCGGACGATTGATCCGCGCGTTCTCGGGAATGCCGTTCAGGTATTTGTCGGTGAGCAAGCCCTGGGCCAGCGCCGTGAAGGCAATTACGCCCGCGCCGAGTTCTTCGGTGGCGTCCAGCAGGTCTTTTTCGATCCAGCGATTGAGCAGGTTGTAGGCCGGTTGATGGATCAACAGCGGCACTTTCCATTCCTTGAGCAGCGCCGCCATCTCTCGGGTCTTGCTGCCGGAATAGGAAGACAGGCCAATGTATAGCGCCTTGCCTTGCTGAACTGCCGTGGCCAGCGCGCTGGCGGTTTCTTCCAGCGGCGTATGCGGATCGAATCGATGTGAATAAAAGATATCCACGTAATCCAGGCCCATGCGCTGCAGGCTTTGATCAAGGCTGGCCAGCACGTATTTGCGCGATCCGCCACCCTGCCCATAAGGCCCCGGCCACATGTCCCAGCCGGCTTTGGTGGAAATGATCAGTTCGTCGCGATAGCGGGCGAAATCTTCGCGCAACAGACGCCCGAAATTGACCTCGGCGCTGCCATACGGCGGGCCATAGTTGTTGGCGAGGTCGAAGTGATTGATGCCCAGATCAAACGCCGTGCGCAACATGGCGCGTTGCGTGTCGATGGGCGTGCTGTCGCCAAAGTTGTGCCACAACCCCAGGGACAATGCCGGCAGGACCAGGCCACTGCGACCGGTGCGGCGGTAGGGAATGATGTCGTAACGATTTTCCGCTGCGATGTAAGTCATGACGTGTCTCCTTGAGTCAGGTTGGACGGCTGCGGGTGGAAGCGATGTGGCGATTGGAAGCTGCAGTTGGGGATTCACCCCCAAACATAGCATCTTCGACGATACGAAATCGGCGCGATCCAGTGGGACCGGATTTATCCGGGAAGGGGCCTGCTCAGGCACCCGCTTCGTGGCGGTTGATGCGTGCTTGGCGAATGAATTCGCTCCCGAAAATCCATCCAGCCTGAAAGGTTTTATGCAATAACCGAATAACTATCGTCGAAAATATTCTTTTAAGAGATAAGGCGTCTCGTGGATTATTCACTCCAGACGCCGTCGCAGAGCCATCGCTCAACGTTGCGTCGTGAAACTCATTCCAGGACGTGCAGGAGTAAATGATGGGCAATGTCCAAACCGCCAATGCGCATGAAGCGCTATGGCGTCCGGCACCGGGCGGTGCGCTGCTCGATCTGGGACGGATCTATCGTGGGCCGTTGGCGCTGTCACGCCTGCACACCACGCCGAAACGGATCCTGAGCCGTCGCGAAGCGGTGTTGCTCGGGGTATTTGCCATTGTGCTGCATGGTGCGGTGATTTACTGGGTCAACCAGAATCCGCCGGCTGTGCTGCCCGTGGTGCCGCCAGAAATCCCGCCAATGACCATCGAATTTTCCCAGCCGGCACCGCCGGTGGTGGAAACGCCGCCGCCGCCTCCCGAGCCGGTCGTGCAGCCGGTGGTCGAGGAGCCACCGCCGCCGGTCGAGGATGAGCTGGCAGTGAAACCGCCACCGCCCAAGCCGATTCCCAAGCCCAAGCCGGTCGTCAAACCCGTGGTGAAACCGGTCGCCAAACCTGTTGAACAGCCGCCCGTTCCGGCCGCACCGCCACAGCCGGTTGCAGCCCCAGCGCCTCCGGCACCGCCTGCACCGAAACCGGTGACCCCGGCTTCGGCCAGCGCCGGTTACCTTAAAAACCCGGCCCCGGAATACCCGGCGCTGGCCATGCGGCGTGGCTGGGAAGGCACTGTGTTATTGCGCGTGCACGTGCTGGCCAGCGGCAAACCCGGTGAAATCCAGATTCAGAAAAGCAGCGGACGCGATCAACTCGACGACGCAGCATTGGCCGCAGTGAAACGCTGGAGTTTCGTGCCGGCCAAGCAGGGCGATGTCGCCCAGGACGGTTGGGTCAGCGTGCCCATCGATTTCAAGATCCGTTAAATCCCGTGTTCGTTTGAATTCGCGAGCTACCTGAACCAAAGGCGCATCGCTACACCACACATGCCTTGTTCAGAGAGAGTCTTGCCATGAACCTACTTGCTTCCCCCTTCGAATCCATCGAACACGCGGTCATCTGGCTGCTGGTGATTTTCTCCGTCGCCACCTGGGGGCTGGCCCTGCTCAAGGGCGTGCAGTTCACCCGCCTGAAAGTTCAGGATCGTAAATTCCACAAGCAATTCTGGGCCGCATCGAGCCTGGATTCAGCCGCGCAACTGGCTCATGAGCAACCGGGCGCCGCTGCCCGCGTGGCTTTGGCCGGATACGCGGCGATTCAGGTGCCGGACAACGCCCACGCTGCCGATCTGAGCCAGGCCATCAATCATCAGGACCGCCTGGAACGCGCCTTGCGCCAGCAGATCGTGCGGGAGCGACGCTCGCTGGAAACCGGTCTGGCGATCCTGGCCAGTATCGGCAGCACGTCGCCGTTTATCGGTCTGTTCGGTACGGTGTGGGGCATCATGTCCGCGCTCAAGGGCATCAGTGCTGCGGGTTCGGCGAGTCTGGAAACCGTGGCCGGTCCTATTGGTGCGGCATTGGTCGCCACTGGCGTGGGGATCGCCGTCGCGGTGCCGGCGGTGCTGGTTTACAACTACTTCCTGCGTCGTCTGAAACTGACCGCCGCCGACCTCGATGACTTCGCCCACGACTTCTACAGCCTGGCGCAGAAGAATGCCTTCCGCGTATTGCTGCATCCGGTGCTGAACAAGTCCGGCGCAACCGTGGCCGGGCAGAAAGTGAAGGAGGCGTCCTGATATGGCCTTTTCCACCCAGGACAGCGATGAAGTGCTGAGCGAAATCAACGTCACGCCGTTGGTGGACGTGATGCTGGTGCTGCTGGTGGTGTTCATCGTGACTGCGCCGCTGTTGACCAACTCGATCCCGATCAACCTGCCGAAAACCGAATCGGTCGCGCCGGTCGAACAGAAAGACCCGCTGGTGGTGAGCATTGACGGGCAGGGCAAGCTGTTCATCAACAAGGATGAAATTCAGCCCAACCTGCTGGAGATCAACCTGGCCAGCGCCAAGGCGAAAAACCCCGACGTGCGCGTGCAGTTGCAGGCTGACGACGGCGTGAACTACGGCGAAGTGGCGCGGGCCATGGCTTCGATCGAGCGAGCCGGGATTACCAAACTGTCGGTGATCACCGCCAAGTGAGGGTTTGAACCGCACTACAGAACACTGCGTTTTTACAGGCTGATCCTTTGGCATGAGGGCAGCCTGTTTTTTTATTCATGACATTTACCGGAATCTGTTGGAGCGAGGCTTCTCAACCCTTCGGCCAACCCCCGCCCAGCGCCCGATACAACCGAACCCGGTCGATGGCCGCAGCCGTGGCGCTGTCCACCAATGCGCTTTCGGTCTCCAGCAGCGCGCGTTGCACGCCGAGCACGTTGATAAAGTCCGCCGCGCCTTGGGTGTAGCGGTCCCGGGCAGTGCTCAGGGCGATATTGTTCTGGCTGACGGCTTCGCGCAACGCGGTGTACCTTTGCTTTTCGGCGGCGTAGTCGGTCACCGCGTTATCCACCTCATGCCACGCACCAAGCACCACGCGTTGGTAGTTGATGGCGGCTTCCTGTTCCTGTTGTTTGCGCAGCTCCAGGGTGCCGGTCAGCCGACCGCCTTGAAAAATCGGCAGGTACAGACTTGGACCGAACGACCATTGGCGCGAATTCCAGGCACCGAGATCCGAGCCGTCCAGCGCTTGCGAACCCAAGGTCGCACCGAGGCTGACCCGAGGATAGAAGTCGGCCTGCGCCACGCCAATCGCAGCAGTGGCCCGGTGCAAGGCGGCTTCGCTTTGCTGGATGTCCGGGCGTCGCTGCGCCAGTTCTGACGGCAGCCCCAGCGGTACGTCCGGGGCCGGATGGGGAATGCTTTTGGGCTCGATCAATTCGGCATTCAGCGCACGCGGCGGCTCGGCGAGCAGGTAACTCAGCGCATTGATCAAGCGGTCCTGTTCGGCACCCAGGGCCGGGATCACCGCTTCAATGGTCGCCACTTGCGCGGCGGCGTTGGACGTGTCGAGGTTGGTGGTAACGCCATTCTCGAAACGGGCTTGAGTCAGCTGTCGGCTTTGCCGGGCGATTTCCAGGTTTTGCCGCGCCACGCCAAGTTTCGCCTGCACGCCGCGCAAACGGATGTAGTCGGTGGCGGTTTCGGCGGCGATGCTCAATAGCACGCCGTCACGCTGAGCCTGAGTCAGCTGGATTTCGGCATCGGCGGCTTCGATGTTGCGCCGCACATGGCCCCACAAATCGATTTCCCAGCTGGCGTCCAACGTGCTGCTCCATAGCTCGAACGGCGCCTGGCCTTGTTCACCGGATGGATCATTCAGGCCTTCGGCGCTGTTACGCGCGCGACGATAGCTGCCGTTGGCGCTGACGCCAAGCAATTGCTGGCTGCCGGTGACCTGGCGCATGACGCGACTCTGCTCAAGGCGATTACTCGCCCCGCGCACGTCAAGATTGGCTTTGGCAGCACGCTCGATCAACGAGGTCAGTTGCGCGTCGCCCAGCTGCTGCCACCATTGGCTGTCGGCGGGGCTGCCCGGCGCTGCGCCAGTGTGCGGCGCCGCTTGCCAGGTTGCTGGCAACTGCGCGTCGGGTCGCTGAAAGTCCGGCCCGACGCTGCAAGCACCGAGGCTGAGCATTGCCAGAAACAGCAGGCTTTGTTTCATCTCAATGCCCCTGCGCCGTGTCGATTCGGGCGATCACCGACATGCCGATGCGCAGCTTGTCCAGATCCGGCTGGTCGGCGTCGAAGCGGATTTTTACCGGCAGGCGTTGGGTGACTTTGGTGAAATTGCCCGTGGCGTTATCCGGCGCAATCAACGAGAACGACTGGCCGGTGGCCGGGGCGATGCTGTCGATATAGCCGGTGAAGGCATGATCGGGGTAGCTGTCAACGCTCAGCTCGACCTTCTGCTGCGGCAGCATGTGGGCCAGCTGGGTTTCGCGAAAGTTGGCGATCACGAAAGCGTCTTGCAGCGGAACGATGGCCATCAACGCCTGCCCTTGCGAAACGTAAGCGCCCACCCGGACCGAGCGCTGGCCGACCATGCCATCCTGCGGCGCGGTGATCCGGGTGTAGGACAGGTTCAACTGCGCCTGCTGCAACGCCGCCTGATCCTTGGCCAAAGCGGCCTTGGCAACTTCGAGCTGCGCCTTGAGCACATCCAGGCTTTTTGTTGCCGCCACGCGGGAAGCTTCATCCCGGTCGCGGCCTGCTTGCCAGCCGAGCAACTCGGCGTCGGCTTTCTGCCGTTCCTGTTGCGTGCCAGCACCCGCGTTGGACAGGTTCAGGTAGCGCCGGGCGTTTTCCTGGGCGAACTTCAGCGATGCCGAGGTCGCGCGGGTGGTTGCCGATGCTTGATCGATAACTGCTGCCTGACGCTCGATGCTGGCCTTGAGATTGAGAATCTGCGCCGAAGCCGCCTGGACATTGGCCGTCGCCGATGCCTGGGCAGCCAGCAGATCGGCACTGTCGATTTCGGCCAGCAACTGGCCTGCCTTGACGAGCTGGTTGTCCTCTACGGCAACCTTGACGATCTGCCCGGACAGGCGTGGTGACACCAGCACCGAGTCGGCGCGGATATAGGCATCGTCGGTGTGCTCGACCGTCCCGCCGCTTATCAGGCGATAGCCGACATAAGCCGCGCAGACGACGATCGTGATGCCGATCAGAGAGAGGGCGGTTCTATGCTGTTTCATGTCGGTACCGGAGGTTGCGGTGGATAGGCGCGTTTGGGAAGGGTCAGCAGGATGAGCAGCAAAACGCTGATGACAGCGAGCACGGCCAGGAAGGCATCGCTGAAACTCAAGACATAGGCTTGTTCGCGAACCTGTCGCGCCAGAGCCGAAGTGACTTGCGCGGTTTGCATGGGGTCAAGGGTCTGCACTCGCGAAGCAACGCCGTCGAGCAGGACATTGGAGTGAAAGTGCTCGCGATGGGTGACGAAGTTTTCCAGCGCGGACGCGGCCATCACCGATGATAAGCCGCGCAGGGTGTTGACCATCGACGAGGCGAACGGGCCTTCGACGGGTTGAATCACGCTGGTGGCATTCATCAGCAACGGTACGACGACCAGGGGCTGACCGATGGTGTGCAGCATCTGCAGCAGGTAAAAGTCATCGCGAATCCACTCGCTGGTAATCAACGAGCCGCCCAGGCAGGCGATGGTCAGCAGCACCAGTCCGGCGGCGATCACGTAGCGTGAATCGACCCAGCTGCGATTGATCAGCAGCGCCACCAACGGCGCAACCACCAGTTGCGGAAGCGCAATGATCAGCGCCGTCGGCATGGTTTGCAGCGGCCGGTAGCCCTGAATTTGCGTCAGGTACGAG
This sequence comes from Pseudomonas sp. CFII64, assembly GCF_000416235.1. GTDB lineage: Bacteria > Pseudomonadota > Gammaproteobacteria > Pseudomonadales > Pseudomonadaceae > Aquipseudomonas. The sequence goes on from NZ_ATLO01000012.1 coordinate 140,451, forward strand.
GCGGGAATGCCGCTGCCAGCCATGGCGACAAACAGGAACAGGATCAGCGTGATCAGCCCGTACGCGAAGTTGCGACGCTGCAGCAGCTGCAATTTGAACAGCGGCAGTGGGTGGAACCATTCGTTGAGCAGGAACAGCGGGATGCAGATGGCGGCGCCGAGCAGCAGGGCCGTGATCAGTGGCGAGTTCAACCAGTCCAGACGTTCGCCCTGGGTCAAGGCAATCACCAGCATCGAGAGGCCTGCCACACCCAGCAGCATGCCGCGCCAATCCGCCTGGCGGAATCGCTCCAGACGGAGCGGGTCCTGGGGCAAGCCATAGGCGATCAAGGCCGCGCCGAGCAGTCCGCTGGGAATGATTTGCCAGAACACCATGCGCCAGTCGGCACCTTCTGCCCATAAAGCGGCCAACGGCATCGCCAGATTGGGGCCGAAGGTCGCGGTCAGCGCGTACGCTGACAGGCCATAAAGCTTGATATGCCAAGGCAAGAATCGCAGGGCGGCGGTCATCAGCAATGGGGGCAGGGCGCCGCCCGCCAGTCCTTGCAGCAGGCGCAGACTGACCAGGCTTTCCAGATTGGGCGCGAAGGGAATGACCGCGCCGAACAGGGTAAAGGCGAAGGTCATGACAATCGCGAAGCGCCGCAGGGAAAACGTTACCGCGAACCACGGCGCGATCAGCATGGCCGATACTTCGGCAGCGGCGTAGACCGAGCTGATCCAGGTGCCTTGGTCATGGCCCAGGCCGTACACGCCGAGAATATCGGCCAGGGATATTTCAGTGACCCGGTCGTTGATACCGGACGTGAGCGCAGCAATCAGCACGCCCAGCAAGCCCAGCGCGAGGCGAGTGGTAAAAGGCGCAGGAACGGGCGGGGAAGAGGGCGCGGACACGTAAAATCCTGCTAAGGTAATATGAGATAAACCTACAATGTGGTACACCGTACCAATCAGTGGTACATAAGGCAAGGCGCATGATGACAATTTCAGATACAGATCGCGGTGGGGTGCAGGTCATTTCCAGGGCGGCAGCCATTCTTCGCTGTCTGGAAGGGGAGCCTGGGGGCCTGAGCCTGGGGGAAATCGCCAAGCGGTGCGACTTGCCCCGTTCAACTGTCCAGCGTTTGGTGGACGCTCTGGCGCTGGAAGAGTTGCTGGAAATTCATGGGAGGGGCGGGGTTTGCCTGGGGCCTGCCTTGATGCGTCTGGCGTCCCACAGTCATGTGGATATCGTCCAGCGATCCCGGCCATATCTAGAAGCACTGGCTGCCGAAACCGGGGAATCCACGTTGCTGGCCAGCGCTACCGGCGCCGAGCTGCTGATTCTGCATGCGGTGGTGTCGAGCCAGACATTGCGGGTTTCCCCGGTACCGGGGGGCTTTTTGAATATCTATGGCGTCGGCGGTGGCAAAACCCTGCTGGCGACGATGGACGATGAAGCAGTGATCAAGCTGCTCGGGCGGAAAATCAAACCCTTGACCCCCAACACGTTGACCTTGCCTGATTTGCTCAAGCAGTTGGAGCAGATTCGCAGCAACGGACTTGCCTTTGGTAATGAAGAACACACGCTGGGCGTGGCGTCGGTCGCGGTGAGCCTGCAAACGCCGCAGGGTTACTACTCCATCGACGTGGCAGGCCCTGCATGGCGCATCAGACAGGCCCGAAAAGACATCGAAAAAGCACTGCTCAAATGCCGGGATGAGCTGCTGAGCGGGTTGCGGTCTATTGATTGATGCAATGCTCCCGTTGGGGCGAGGCTTGCTCGCGAAGAACGATGACGCCGTGTTCTTGGTGACCCTGGGTGTCTGATTCGCGAGCAAGCTCGCTCCCACAGAATAGGGCGAGCCAGCGGGGGCTCATTGTTAATGTTGTTGATATAACATAACATTTATCGGTGTTTCCTTAAGATCGCGTGCAGCGCTTCGTCTTACTGATATCCACCAGCTGGCGCTGCAATGAATTCCCTGACCCTGAGTGCTCCATGACGACCCCTATCCCGAAGCCGTTGGTGTCCACGCGCCTGCAGTCCATCGATGCATTACGTGGCTTGATTATCCTGTTCATGTTGCTCGATCACGTGCGGGAAACGTTCCTGCTGCATTTGCAGGTTTCCGATCCGATGGACGTGACCAGCACGCCGCCGGATTTGTTTCTGAGCCGCACCCTGGCGCATTTGTGTGCGCCGCTGTTCATCTTTCTCACCGGCTTGTCGGCGTTTTTGTATGGCGAGCGCCACGACAAGGCCGGAGTCTCCGGTTTCCTGTTCAAGCGTGGCCTGTTCCTGATTGTGCTGGAGTTCACCCTGGTGAATTTCGCCTGGACCTTCCAGTTTCCACCGACCTCCATCTATCTGCAGGTCATCTGGGCGATTGGCCTGAGCATGGTCGCGCTGGCGGTCCTGATCGTCCTGCCGCGCTGGGCGCTGGTGACCTTGGGTCTGGTGATCATTGCCGGGCATAACCTGCTTGATTCCCTGCACTTCGATAAAGATTCGGCCATGTACGTGCCTTGGGCGATCCTGCATGATCGCGGCTGGCTGCAACCGTTGGAAGGCTTGCGACTGCGCACGTCCTACCCGGTGCTGCCGTGGATCGGGGTGATTGCTCTGGGTTACGCGGCCGGACCGTGGTTTGCGTCGGGTGCCGATGCGGGCACGCGTCAGCGCAAACTGGTCGCCTGCGGATTGGGCGCGCTTGCGCTGTTCTTCGTGCTGCGTCTGATCAATGGTTATGGCGAGAAGCCGTGGGTATCCGGCGAGACCGGTGTGCAGACCGTGATGAGCTTTTTCAACATCACCAAATACCCGCCATCGCTGGTATTCCTGAGCCTGACGCTGGGGCTGGGCCTGTTGTTGCTGGTCTGGTTTGAGCGTGCGGCGGGGCGCGGCTGGATGAAGCCGCTGCTGGTGTTTGGTGCCGCGCCGATGTTCTTTTATCTGCTGCACCTGTATGTGCTGAAGATTCTGTACCTGATCGCCACGGCAATCTGGGGCGCCAACAAGGGCGATTATTTCGGCTTTGATTCGGTCGGCGCGGTGTGGCTGTGTTCGGTATTGCTGGCGGTCGGATTGTTCCCTGCGGTACGCGCCTTCGCGAGTTTCAAGGCGCGACGTAAGGATATTGTCTGGTTGAAGTATTTCTAACCCACAAAGCTGGCAGCAAGTGCTGCCAGCTTTTCCCTGCTTACTCGTGATGCGCCTCACCGAGGAAGGTCAACGAAGTAAACAGGCCTTGCTCGTCAATATCGGTGTTGTCCTTCACCGGCACCACGGTCTCGGCAGCAATGATATTCAATCCCTCATTACGCACCACTACCGAAGCCTTGCCTTCAGCGTCAGTGGTTGCACTCACCACATCGGGCTGGCTGCGATAGTCGCCGATCAGCTTGATCCCAGCCGCAGGCTTGCCGTTGAGCAGGACCTGCACCGGCAGCGCCTTGCCCGGCCCGACCTTCAGTGGATCGACCTGCGGGATGATCACCAGCTTCAGGCGTTCCAGCGAGGGCAGCTTTGTTCCGGGTTGATAAATCGCCAGGCTGTACTTGAACGTCTGCAATGCAGTGACGGCACCGGGCACTTCGGTGCGGCCTTTGTTGACCCACTTCTTGTCGGCGGTCTGCGACCACATCCCATTGTTCAGCGCCACGGCCATCATCGCAGGATGGCTCAACGGCTGGAGGCGGGCGTGATCGGCCAGACGCTCGACGGTGACCGGAATCATCTTGCCGCTCATGTCATACGCCCAGGCACCGCTGACTTTCTGCGCCTTGAACGCGCTGTCCTCGGCACCATGGCCATAAACCACTTCAATGTTGCCGCGCCGTTCTTCGGTCCACAGACCGTGGGCCTGGGCCTGGCTGAGGGACAAAGCGCCAAACAGGCTCAGGGTCAGGATTGTTTTTGTGTAGGGCATGGGTGATTCCTTGCAGGATCAGAGGCTGAGGGAAAGGCTGACGGTCAAGTTGCGCGGCTCACCGGGGTTGACCCAGTAATTGCTGTAAGAGCGCTCGTAGTATTTTTCGTCGAACAGGTTGTTGAGGTTCAGGCCGACGGTGACGTTATCGGTGGCCTTGTAGTGCGCGAGCAAATCAACGGTGTGGTACGCCGGTAACTCGAAGCTCCCGCCTGATTCGCCCGAGCGGTCGCCCACATACGTCAATGCCGCGCCCAGATCCGAGCCCTTGAGCGCGCCGTTCTGGAACTCGTAGACGCCGAGCAGGCTGCCGCTGCGTTTGGCCACCCCGAGAATCCGGCTGCCGGCGGGGATCGCCTTATCGCCCTTGGTCACTTCGGCGTCGATCCAGGCAAACGCCCCAATGACCCGGATCGCCTCGCTCAGCTGGCCGTTGAATTGCAGATCGACACCCTGGCTGCGCGCTTTGCCCATGGCCCGGCTGCTGTCGCTGGCCGGATCAAGGGCCAGGACGTTTTCTTTCTCGATATGAAAGGCGGCGAGGGTGGCGCTCAGGCGCTCGTCAAACCATTCGGTCTTGATCCCGAGTTCGTAGCCGACGCCTTCTTCGGGTTTGAAAGTCTTGCCTGTCGCGTCCAGCCCGTTATTGGGTTTGAACGACGTCGAGGCGTTGGCGAATACGCCCAGTTCAGGGGTGAGCTGATAAAGGAGACCCGCGCGGTAGGTGAGCTCGTCATGGCGCTGCTGGCTGGCGGCGTTTTTCGTGAAGTCGTCGATCTGCTGATCGAAATGCTCGAAGCGCGCACCCACCATGCCGCGCAGGCGCTCGGTAAAGACGATCTGATCCTGGAGGTTCAGGGCCTGGCTTTTGACATGCTCATAAAAGTCGGTGCCCGAGCGCACGCCATTGGGCTTGGCCTGACCGTAAACCGGTTGATAGATGTCGATGGCATACGGGCTGCCGGCGATGGCCGTGACGCGTTCGTTCTTGCGATAGTTCTCGTATTCGGTGCCGATCAACAGCTGATGTTGCCAACTGCCGACGTCAACCAGCCCGCGCAGCTCCAGTTGCGTGATGCTGTCGTGCCAATTCATGTCCCGCTCGCGATAGCGCCGGGACAGGGTATGGCCATCGGCGTTCAACGGACGATTTTCCGAGGCAAAACCGGACAGTTCACCCTGCTTGTAATGACTGGCCAGGCGCAGCGACCAGACATCATTAAGGCGATGCTCCAGCGCGGCCTGAATCATGTTGTTGTCGTTATCGATATCGCCGTCATTGGGTTCGCCGAAGAAGCTGCGACGGGAAACGCCGCTCCATTTATTGTTTGGCGCAACGATGCCCCGGTCGAAGGTCGAACTGTGGCGGACGAACTCGGTTTCCACCGACAGATGCGTGTCCGGATCCAGCTGCCAGCTGAAAGTCGGTGCGACAAAAACCCGTTTGCTCTCTACGTGATCGCGGAAGCTGTTGTTGTCTTCTACGGCGAGATTGACCCGGGACAGCAAGGTTTTCTCATCATTGAGCGGGGCGTTGACGTCCAGCGCGGTGCGATAGCGATCCCAGCTCCCGGCGCTGGTTTGCAACGTGGTGAAGGCATCGGCCTGCGGTTTTTTGCTGACAATGTTAACGGTGCCGCCGGGATCGCCTCGCCCGTAGAGACTGGCGGCCGGACCTTTGAGGACTTCGATGCGCTCGACATTGGCCGCGTCCGGCGTGCTCGGGTAGCCGCGATTGGCGCTGAAACCGTCCTTGTAGAACTCCGACGTCGTGAACCCGCGGATGCTGTATTCATACAGCGTCAAGCCGCCGAAGTTATTCTGCTTCGACACGCCGCCGGCATAGTCCAGCGCCCGCTCCACGTTGTTGCTGCCCAGATCCTGCAGCACACGAGCGGGGATCACGCTGATGGACTGCGGGATATCTTTGATCGCGGTGTCGGTTTTTGTCGCACTGGCCGAGCGGGTTGCACGATAGCCGCTGACGGGGCCTGTGGCTAACTCGTAAGCGGTGTCGGCATTGACGGTTATCGCATCAAGTTCGAACGGCTGCGGTGTTTGATTGGCGAAGCTGACATCGGCCATGAGGCCAAAAGCGAGGCCTGCGAAGGAGACCTTTTTGCGGGGAGGCATGTCTGATGTTCCTGATAGATTCGTTACAGTATAACGTTTCTATCAAGAATGACTTTCAACAATAAATTCGGCCAGATGTTACCGGATGTTGCGGCAGATTGAAGTCGATGACTTCGATCTGCCGCTGCGCATCAGGTGCGGAAACGCTTGACCAGCGCATCCAGTTCGCTGGACAGCACTGCGAGGCTCTTCGAGTCGTTGCGGGCCGCTTCGGCCAGATCGGCAACCAGCTGCGCATCGCCATGAATCTGGCTGATGTGCCGATTGATGTCTTCAGCCACATGGTGCTGTTCTTCGGCAGCCGTAGCGATCTGGGTATTCATGTCGCGGATCACGTCCACCGATTCGCGAATCTGCCCGAAACTGTTGCGCGCCTGGCCGATTTTCTCCACCGATTGCTGGGAAACGCTGAGGCTGGCGTGCATCTGTTGCGTGACCGAAGAGGTGCGACGGGCCAATGTGCCCAGCAGGTTATCGATTTCGGCCGTGGAGTCGGCGGTGCGCTTGGCGAGGGCGCGCACTTCATCGGCCACCACCGCAAAGCCGCGACCTTGTTCGCCTGCGCGAGCGGCTTCGATGGCGGCGTTGAGCGCCAGCAGGTTGGTTTGCTCGGCGATGGAGCGAATGGTGTCCAGGATCGACTGGATGGCGGTGCTGTCTTTTTCCAGCTGCACCATGGCGGTGGCTGATTGCGACAATTCGGCACTCAGTTTATCGACGCTGCTCACCGCATCGTCGATCTGGCGCTGGCCTTCGCGGGCCTGACGCTGGCCGCTGTCGGCAGATTCGGCAGCCTGGCTGCAGGAGCGGGCCACTTCATTGGCGGTCGCAACCATTTCGTGGAACGCGGTGGACACCATGTCCACAGCCTCACGTTGCCGGTCGGCCGCTTCGGCCATGTCGTGTGACACGCGCGTCGAGCTGGTGGAGGTGTCGAGGATTTTTGTCGCCGCCAGCCCGATATGCTGGATCAGGCTGCGAATGGCGGTCAGGAACTGATTGAACCAGTTGGCCAGTTGCGCGGTTTCGTCATTGCCGCGCACCGCCAGGTTTTTGGTCAGGTCGCCTTCACCTTGGGCGATGCCTTCGAGGCCGCTGGCCACGCTGCGGATCGGACGCACGATCAGCGACGCGAAGCTGGCGCCGACCAGGGCGAAAATCACCGCCAGTACAGCCGCGATTACCGCAATCAGCCAGGTCAGGCGAGTGGCCGAACTCATGACCTCATCCTGCTTGATCAGGCCAATGAAGTTCCAGCCCAGTTGCTCTGAAGGAAACACGTTGGCCATGTAGCGCTCGCCATCGAGCTCAACTTCTACCAGCCCGCTGCTGACTTTCGCCAGTTCGGCGTAGCCAGCACCCAGTTCGCCGATTTTCTTGAAGTTATGCTCGGGCTTGCGCGGGTCGACCAGGATGTTGCCGCTCTTTTCCAGGAGCATCAGGTAGCCGCTTTCGCCGAGTTTGATCTGCTTGACGATGCTGGTCAGTTGCTTGAGCGTCACGTCAATGCCGACCACGCCACCGGGGTTGCCCAGTGCATTGTTGATGGTGCGTCCGGTATTGACCATGACCGCGTCGTCAGCCGCCCAATAGTAGGCGTCGCTGCGCACGACCTTGCCGGGATTGGCCAGCGCTGCCTTGTACCAAGGGCGCACGCGTGGGTCGTAATCGCCGAACTTCTGACCTTCCGGCCATGGCACATAAGTGCCGTTGGCCAGACCGTAGGAAATGTACGAGTAAGAGGGATGGCTGACGCCCAAACGATTGAACAGCGCGATGATGCTCTTGTCCGTTTCAGACTCTGGCGCACTCTGCTGATCCGCAGTCATGAAGCTCTTGAGGCCATTACCCGCACCTGTCAGCAGCGGATTGGCGACCAGGTACTCGACGTTCTGGCTGATCCCGTCGAAAAACAGCTGCATGGCATTGGCGACCTGCCGGATTTCTCGGCCACTGCTGTCGACGAAGCCATCTGCGGCATCGTTGCGCAGGTTGACAATGACGATGCTGGCGACCACGACGATCGGCAAGCAAGCGATGACGGCGAACGCCCAGGTCAGTTTCTGTTTGATATTCATCCGAACTCCAGAGAGCTGCTGACCTAAAACCCCAGTACCGCTGGTGTTGATCGTGCAGGCACGCAAATAACGCAAAAATTAGTCATATGGTATACCGCTATCGGCGTCATCCCGGGGTTCTTGAAGGGGGTTCGCAGAGCAGGTCGCTGGCAGGCATGAGATGCCTGTTCGCGTCAGCCCGGGTAACCCAGTTCGCGGCTGATTCGCGCCCTGCATTCGAGCAACAGCCGCTGGAAATGGTCTTGTGCGCCTTCGGGGTCCATGACTGCATCGGGGCCGGAGAGGTTGATGGCGGCGACCACCTGAGCGTTGTGATCCTTGACCGACGTGGCAATCGCGGTGGAGTAATCGGAGCGGTGCAGTACCCAGCCACGATTGCGGTCGGCGGCGATCAGGCTTTGCAGTTCCGGCAAGGTGCGCGGGGCGGGGGCCGGGTAATCATCCAGGCGCACATGCTGATAAAGCTGAGCCAGCGCGGTTTCGTTCAGGGCGGTGAGCAGCATGCGGCCCATGGCGGTGCAGTGGCAGGCGATGCGGGTGCCGACGGGAATATTCACCGACAGCCGTTGCGCAGCGAAGGCGCGGAACAGATACAGACTGTCGGTCTGCTCGCGAATGCTCAGGTGGCAGGACAGCGATGTGCGATCACGCAACAGGTTCAGGTGCGGCATCGCCACTTCGACGATGTCGCGGCTGGCCAGATAACTGAAACCATCGCTGATCACCCGTGCACCCAGCTCATAGTGGGTATTGAGTTTGTTGAGGTAACCCATGTTGGTCAGGGTAAACAGAATCCGGTAAACCGCCGAGGTGCTGACGCCAAGGCGTTCGGCGATTTCATTGATGCTCAGCGTGCGGGTCCGGGCGTTGAACATGCCCAGCACGCTCAAGCCCCGAGCCAGGGCCGGGACGCTGTAGTCGGTGTCTTTTTCCGGGGTTTCGAGCATGATTGATTCCAATTATTGTTCGCGAGCGCCCCACCATTGAACTGAAATGCTCCAACTTATCCGTATTTACGCCACACCCAGCTCCAGCAACTTGCCGTCAAACTCGCCCATGGCATCCAGCAGCGCGCCTTTGAAGTAGTCGAGGGACGCGCGGTCGCAGAGAATCTGAAACGCGGGGAGTTCTGCCGATCCCAGGTTGATCACGATCACATTGATCCGCGCTGCCGACGTCTGCGCCACGGCGCCGGGGGCGAAGGCTTGCGGGCGCAGGTCGACGCCGCAGAGCTTGGCCATGACCTCGGACACATGCAGCCCGCTCAATTGCAGCCACGCATGGCTGTCCTGCCGAGGCAGCAGGTAGTTGGCGCTGTGATCCAGTTCCCAGCGCGCTTCTTCATCGGCAATGCGCTGGCCGCGATCCTCAAGGCTGCCCAGAATCAGGTATTCGGTCTGCGACAATCGCGCCACATGGCTGCCGTCGGCCTGGGTCACGGCCCGGTTCGGCGCATCCGGCAGGAAGAATCCACGCGTGCCGAGGTATTCGGCGCTCTGCTGGCCGCGAAAGCCGACGCGCGGCACGTCGGTCAAATCGATCAAGGCGCAGGGTTGAAGCGGGCTGAGCCCGATGTGACGTTCGGCTTGCAGGCTGGACATGGCTCAGAGCTCCTGGCGTTTGGTTTCAGGGTCGAAGAAAGGCAATTGCACCACCGTGGCCTGGACGATTACGCCATCTTCGACGCGAATCGGAATTTTCTGGCCCGGCTGGCTCTGGTCGAACGCGGCATAAGCCATGCCGATGATCTTGCCCAGGGTTTGTGAGTACTCGCAGGACGTGACGTTGCCGCTGATGTCCGGCCCCTTGAGCACCAGATGGCCTTCCAGAGGTTGCGGGCTGTTTTTCGGCAGGCTGAAACCCACCAGTTTGCGTTTCATCGGTTGCGCTTCGAGGATGTCCACCGAGCGGCGGCCGACGAAGAACGGTTTGGTTCTGCTGACTGCCCAGCCCATGTCGATTTCTGCCGGATGGGTCATGCCATCGGTGTCCTGGCTGATGATCACGTGGCCTTTTTCCAGGCGCAGCAGGCGCTGGGTTTCGACGCCGAACGGACGCATGTCGAACGCCTTGCCCGCTTCGGTCAGCGCATCCCAGAGTTGCAGCGCGTGACGCGCCGGAACGTGAATTTCATAACCCAGCTCACCGACAAAACCCACGCGCAACAGGCGCGCCTTGATCCCGGCAACGGTGCCTGAGCGAACGCCCAGATACGGAAAGGCTTCGGCCGACAAGTCCAGGTCGGTGCAGACTTGCTCCAGCACTTTGCGCGAATCGGGACCGGCCACGTTCACTGCCGAAATCGCCGCCGTGACGTTGGCGATGTCGACGTCGAGGCGCCATTGAGCGTTCCACTTGAGCATCTGCTGATAGATGCGATCCACGCCGCTGGTGGTGGCGGTGACGTAGAAGTGATTCTCGGCGAAGCGCGCGCACACGCCGTCGTCGATGACCACGCCCTGTTCGTTGGTCATCAGCGCATAACGCGAGCGGCCAATCGGCTGCTTGAGGAAGGCGAAGGTGTACATGCGATTGAGCAGCTCGGCGGCGTCCGGACCGCGGACATCCAGGCCGCCCAGGGTCGAGACATCGATGATGCCGACCTTGTTGCGCACATGCAGCGCTTCGGCCTGCATGCATTTATCTCGTTCATTGGCTTTGCCGTAATAGGCGGGGCGCTGCCAGATGCCGGCGGGCATCATTTTTGCGCCGGCTTCTATATGCCGCTTGTGCATTGGCGTCTGGCGGTAGGGGTCAAACGCCCGGCCGGCAACGTGGGCCAGTTTTTCCGCTTCGAAAGGCGGGCGGGCGGTGGTGACCCCGGTTTCGCTGATGCTGCGCTGAGTTGAAGACGCCACCAGGCGCGCGGTCGGCAACGCCGAGTGGCGGCCTTGTGACGGGCCCATGCCCACGGTCGAATAACGTTTGACCAGCTGGATGTCGCGATAACCGATTTTGGTGGCGTTGATGATGTCACGCACTTGCAGATCTTCATCGAAATCGACGAAATCCTTGCCTTTGGGGTGCGGGAAGATCGGCCACGGGAAGTTGACCTGGGCCTCGGTGCGCAACGGCAGCGGGCTGGCGTTCAGATCCAGATGCAACGCAGCGACGATGTGCGCTGTGGCGTGAATGGCATCGGCCAGCACGTTGTCCAGGGCGTGATAACCATTGGCGGAACCGGCAACGCTGAGGTTTTTTGGCAGGCCGCTGAGGGTGAATTCCGCGTGTTGGTCGTCGTAGCTGAGTTTGCCGCCCGCCTGACACAACAACTGGTAGACCGGCATGTAGCCGCCGGACATGCACAGCAAATCGCAGTCCAGCAGTAAGCCACTGCTGGCGACCTGACCCTGGCCGGTGATCTTGCGCAGGTCCACGCTCGTGACATGGCGCATGCCTTTTTCATGCAGCGCTTCGTAAACCGTGCTGCCCAGATGGCAGGTGATACCACGCTGTTCCAGGGCCAGCAGCAGTGCACGATCCACTGGATTGGCGCGCATATCCACCAACGCCGCCACTTCCACACCTTGCTCGTGCAGGTCCAGCGCGGCCAGATAACCGTCGTCATTGCCGGTCAGCACCACCGCACGTTTGCCCGGCTTGACGGCGTACAGCTTCATCAAACGCTGGGCGGCGCTGGTCAGCATCACGCCGGGCAAGTCGTTGTTGCGGAAAATCACCGGCTGATCGAACGAACCGCTGGCGATCAGGCATTGCGTCGCGCGCACCTTGTACATGCGCTTGCCCTGAATCACCGGCAAATAGTTGTCGGTGAACCAGGCGTTGCAGGTGGCTTGCTTGAGCACGCGAATGTTGGCGTGACCTTCAACGGCGTCCACCAGTTCGCGGCGCAGGGTTTCAGCGCGCTGGCCGTCGATATCGAAGCGTGCGTAATTTAGCGAGCCGCCAAGAATCGGTTGTTGCTCGATCAGCAGCACCTTGGCGCCGGCGTTGGCGGCGGTCAATGCGGCCTGCAAACCAGCCGGCCCGGCACCGATGACTGCCAGATCGGTGAACAGATACGCCTTGTCGTAATACTCGGGCTGGAATTTCAGGTCGAGCACGCCGAGCCCGGCTTTCTTGCGGATAATCGGCTCCCAGACTTTCCACATGCCCTTGGGCTTGTAGAACGAACGGTAATAGAAGCCCACCGGCATGAATTTGGAGAACTTGCCCAGATAGGCGTCTTTGTCGTTATCGAGCGAGCCGTTGAAGTTCTGGCCGCTGGCTTGCAAACCTTCTTGCAGGGCGAATGAGTCTGCCAGCACATTGGGCTCGTGGGGCAACTGGATCAGGGTATTGGCGTCTTGCCCGGCCATGGTCAGCGGACCGCGTGGCCGGTGGTATTTGAATGAGCGCGACAGCAAAAAACGCCCGTTGGCGAGCAGGGCGCTGGCGATGCTGTCGCCCTCAAAACCTTGATACTGCTGATTGTCGAAGCTGAAACTCAGCGGCTGATTGCGATCGATCAGCAAACCCATGGGGGCGGGCAGGCGGTTGAGCATGCTCATCGGGCAATCTCCTTGGCCGGTGCGGGTGACGAAAGTTCGACCCGCGAGGTGAACACTTCCCTGGGATCGAAGGTGCGCAGGATTTCGTCTCTGCCGGTGTGGCGTTCCACCAGAAACCAGTAGCTGGACGGCGTATGCATCCACCATTCGCGGACTACGCCTAGCGTGTCTTCGCAATTGAACACGTAGTCGGCCCATTCGCCGTCGGTGCAGGTGGCCGCGTCCGGCATGTGTTTGAATTCGCCGCCGTAGGTGAACTCGGTGATGTTGCGCGGCCCATTGAGCGGGCAATTCATGACTTTCATAGTGCGTTCCTTACTCAATGGCGGGTCAGTGACTGGCCGCAGTGGCGCCCATTTCGTTGACTTGCTGGAAGGTCGAAAACCGTTCCAGGCCGAACGGCTTGATCAGCTCCGGAGTCTTGCCGCCACTGGCCACCAGCTCGGCCATGGTCTTGCCGCAGATTGGCGTGGCCTTGAAGCCCCAGGTGCCCCAACCGGCGTCCAGGTAGTAATTTTTCACCGGTGAAAGGCCCATGATCGGGCTGTAATCCGGGGTCATGTCGGTGATCCCGGCCCACTGGCGCATCAACTTGGCGTTGGCCAGGAACGGGAACATCTCGATGGCGTGGGCCAGCAGGCTTTCCTTCAAATCCAGGGTGGAACGGGTGTTGAACAGCGGATACGGATCGGAACCTCCGCCGAACACCACTTCGCCGCGACTGGTCTGCTGCACGTAGCAGTGCAGGGCGGACGAACTGACCAGTGGATCGAGGAACGGCTTGAACGGCTGAGTGACCATGGCTTGCAGCGGGAACGTCTGGATTGGCGAGCGAATCCCGGCTTTCTTCATCAGTTGCGAACTCATGCCCGCCACGGCCTGCACCGCGCATCCGCATTGGATCGTGCCGCGATTGGTCTTGACGGCAGTGATGGTGCCGTTTTCGATGATCAGCTCCTGGACTTCCGTGAGCTGATGGATTTCCACGCCACGCTTGGCCGCTTGCTTGGCGTAACCCCAGGCCACCGCATCGTGGCGCGCGGTGGCGCCGTCCATGTGCCAGAGCCCGGCGAGTACCGGAATGTGGCCCGGATCGAGGTTCAATGAAGGCACCAGCTCGCGAATCTGCTGACGGTCGATCATCTCGGTGCGGCCGCCGAAATGCTTGTTCACTTCAGCGCGCTGGCGGAACGAGCGTACCGTCGCGTCGGTGTGGGCCAGGGTCAGCTGGCCTCGGTGCGAGTACATGATGTTGAAATCGAATTCGTTGGAAAGGCCCTCGAACATCCGCACCGATTCAGCGTAGAACTTCACACCTTCGCTGGTCAGGTAATTGGAGCGAATCACCGCCGTGTTGCGCGCCGTATTGCCGCCACCCAGATAGCCTTTTTCCAGCACCGCAATGTTGGTGATGCCGTGGTACTTTGACAGGTAGTAAGCGGTGGCCAGGCCATGACCGCCGCCGCCGATGATCACCACGTCATAGGACGATTTGAGTTCCTTGGGCGGTGGCAGGTCGACGTCTACCGGGTATTCCGAGCTGAGCCCGTATTTCAATAGATTGAAAGGCATACGGCCTCCGATTGGCTGCGTTGCGCTTGGGCCTGCTGCAAGGCAGCGGTGACCGTGTTTTTCATCAGGAAGGCGATGGTCATCGGGCCGACGCCACCGGGCACCGGGGTGATGGCCGAGACCTGGGGCAGGGCGCTGTCAAAGTCCACGTCGCCCACCAGCCGACTGCGGCCTTGGTCATCGATGCGGTTGATGCCGACGTCGATCACCACTGCGCCGGGTTTGAGCCAGCTGGCGTCGATCAAGCGTGGCTTGCCGACGGCGGCAATCACAATGTCGGCCAGCTGACACAGCGACTTGGCATCGGTGCTGCGTGAATGCACCACCGTTACCGAACAATGGGCCTGAAGCAGCAGGGCGGCCATGGGTTTACCGACGATATTGGAGCGGCCGATGACCACTGCGTGCTTGCCGCTCAAGTCGCCGCAGGCCTCGCGCAACAGATACATGCAGCCACTGGGCGTGCAGGGCGTCAGCACGTCGCGGCCCTGACTCAGGCCGCCGACGTTTTCGCTGTGAAATCCGTCGACGTCCTTGCGCGGATCAATGGCCTGCAAAGCACGGGCTTCTTCAATGTGCGCCGGTAATGGCAGCTGCAAGAGGATGCCGTTGACGCCGGGGTCGGCGTTGAGTTCAGCGATCACGTTGAGCAGCTGCGCCTGGGAGGTGTCGGTGCCCAGGCGATATTCCAGAGAGCGAATGCCGGCCTCTTCGGCGCGCAGGATCTTGTTGCGCACGTAGACCTGACTGGCCGGATCTTCACCCAGCAGAATCACTGCCAACGCCGGTTCGATGCCGTCGCGTTTCAGCGTCGCTACGTCTTCCTTCACCTGAGTCAGAACCCGGGCCGCTGCGGCTTTGCCGTCGATCAATTTAGTCGTGCTCACCGGAAAATCACCGTTCGATCCTTGTTGAGGAAAACGCGATGTTCCAGGTGGTATTTAACCGCTTTGGACAGCGCCACGGTTTCGGTATCGCGGCCCATGGCCACCAGATCGGCAGGCAAGTAGGCGTGATCGACACGCTGCACTTCCTGCTCGATGATCGGACCTTCGTCCAGGTCGCTGGTGACGTAGTGCGCCGTGGCGCCGATCAGTTTCACGCCTCGCTCGTACGCCTGGTGATAAGGCTTGGCGCCCTTGAAACCCGGCAGGAACGAGTGGTGGATATTGATCGCCCGGCCCGAAAGCTGCTTGCACAGGTCATCGGACAGGATCTGCATGTAGCGGGCCAGCACCACCAGTTCGGTGCGGGTGTCGTCCACCACTTTCATCAGCTCGGCTTCCTGAGCGGCCTTGGTGTCCCTGGTCACCGGCAGGTAGATAAAACGGATGCCCTCGCGCTCGGCCATGTGCCGCAATTCGAGGTGATTGGAGACGATGGCGGTGATGGTCATGTCCATCTCGCCCTTGTGGTAGCGGTACAGAAGGTCGGTCAGGCAATGGTCGAACTTGCTGACCATCAGCAGCACACGCATCGGTTCGCGGGTGTCGTGCAATTCCCACTGCATGGCGAACGCGCTGGCAACGTCATCGAAACCGGCCTTGAGCTGGGTGATGTCGCCTTCATGGCCGTCGTTGAAGCGGAACACCGCGCGCATGAAGAATTTGCCGCTGAACTCGTCGTCGAACTGCGCCATTTCACCGATGTAGCAGCTGTTGTTCGCTAGGTAGGACGTGACGGCGGCAACGATGCCGGAAGTGGCCGGGCAGCTGATCTTGAGAATGAAATGGTTCTTTTCGTGTTGCATGGCTTGTCCTCGGGAAGTGGCGGCAGCTCAGCGCAGGGCGAAAAATTCATGGGTGGAAATGGTTTTCATGGGTGAAAAATAATTCCCTTGAGGAATTAAATATTCACGATGCCGTTTTATAGGCGAAAGGGGATTGTGCGTCTAGATATTTTTGGAAAGTTTTTTAACTGTCAGGAATTTTTTTGAGTCGACGAGCGCTTCCGATGGGTATTGGGATTGGATTGGATTGTGTACATATCCATTGCTGCGGTAACGGCGGCT
>NZ_ATLO01000013.1 GCF_000416235.1 Pseudomonas sp. CFII64
GCGGTTCGATCCCGCTAAGCTCCACCAATTTAGAGTTTCAAGGCGCAGCTTCACTGCCTTGAAGCAAGGTAAGATTGCCGGTTCCAGCTCCGGCTATCTACTGAAGGTTTTGTCCCCTTCGTCTAGTGGCCTAGGACACCGCCCTTTCACGGCGGTAACAGGGGTTCGAGTCCCCTAGGGGACGCCACGATTTCTCGCTCTGCGAGACCAAGGGTCATTCGATTATTGAATGGCCCTTTTGTTTTTGTGCTGCTTTTCCCCTCGTCTGGTTACTCCTTCCTTGCACCGAAAGCTTCAGCCGTTTAACCGGCGAGGCATCATTGCGCTTGCTCTTCGGGATTATGGGGATATTAAACTGCATGACTGGAAGGTCATGTGAGCCGAGAGGCGATAAATCCGGGGCTTTAGCTCAGCTGGGAGAGCGCCTGCATGGCATGCAGGAGGTCAGCGGTTCGATCCCGCTAAGCTCCACCAATTTGTAAGGTTCAAGGTTCGGCCACACTGACCTTGAATCGATCAGGTCCGCTTGATCACATGCAGAAGGTTTTGTGTCCCCTTCGTCTAGTGGCCTAGGACACCGCCCTTTCACGGCGGTAACAGGGGTTCGAGTCCCCTAGGGGACGCCACGATTTCTCGCTCTGCGAGACCAAGGGTCATTCGATTATTGAATGGCCCTTTTGTTTTTGTGCTGCTTTTCCCCTCGTCTGGTTACTCCTTCCTTGCACCGAAAGCTTCAGCCGTTTAACCGGCGAGGCATCATTGCGCTTGCTCTTCGGGATTATGGGGATAATATTACCTGCGTAATCCTGGAGATCGATATGAACGATAAAAAAACCAAGACTCGTGAGCGCATCCTTGATGCGGCCAGCGCGGCGCTTGTCTGTCGTGGTCCCGATCAGCCCAGCGTCAACGAGATAATGGGTGCGGCGGGGCTGACTGTCGGCGGTTTCTACGCGCATTTCGATAGCAAAGAAGCGTTGATGCTCGAAGCGTTCCGCCATCTGCTCAAACAACGCCAAGCCTCGGTGGCGCAGATCGATGATCAACTCCCGGGGCCCGAGCGCCGAGCGTTGCTTGCGGCGTTTTACCTGTCCCGCAAACATCGGGATGGCAGCGACTATGCCTGCCCGCTGCCATCAACCGTAGGGGAGATGTCGCGCCTGCCTGAGAGTTTTCAGGAGGTTCTGGCTGAACACCTGGAAATGATGGTGGCGCAACTGTCTTCAAGCCCTGAAGACGCTGACAAAGTGCTGGCAGATGTGGCGCTAATGGTTGGTGGCCTGACATTGGCACGGGCACTGGGCGACGGCGAGTTGTCGGATCGGGTCCTGCGGGCGGCCAAGTCCGCGGTGATCTGATGGCCTGACGCGAAACTCCCCGGACTTTGGTTACACTGGCTCGCTTGAGAACCTCATCGATAGCAGCCTGAAGGGAGTGAGCATGGTCTGGGATAGAGCGACACCGTTTGTCATCGACCTTAATGTGGCGGCCGACGATATCGACGGGTTGGGTCATGCCAACAACGCGGTCTACGTCACCTGGCTTGAACGTTGCGCCTGGCGTCACTCGCAGCAACTGGGGCTGGACCTCACGGAGTACCGGCGCCTGGATCGCGCCATGGCCGTGGTCCGCCATGAAATCGACTACCTGGCCAGCGCCTATGAAGACGATGAGCTGCAATTGGCGACCTGGATCATCGACTGGGATCGTCGCCTGAAAATGACCCGGTGCTTTCAGCTACGCCGCCCCAGCGACGGCCTGACGTTGCTGCGCGCCCAGACCACCTTTGTCTGCATCGAGCTGTCCAGCGGCAAGCCCAAGCGCATGCCTGCAGAATTCATTGAGGGTTACGGCCCGGCGATGGTTTCCAATCCGGTCGTTGCGCCGTAAACTGCCGGACTTTTTTTCGAGTGTGACCCATGCAAATTGCTCTGGCGCCCATGGAGGGGTTGGTCGACGACATCCTGCGCGATGCTCTGACGAAAGTCGGCGGCATCGACTGGTGCGTGACTGAATTCATCCGGGTCTCCGAGCGTTTGATGCCGGCCCACTATTTCTACAAATACGCCTCCGAGTTTCATACCGGCGCGAAGACCGAGGCCGGCACGCCGCTGCGCCTGCAGTTGCTGGGCTCTGATCCAGTCTGCCTGGCGGAAAACGCCGCTTTCGCCTGCGAGCTGGGCGCTCCGGTGCTGGACCTCAACTTCGGTTGCCCGGCCAAGACCGTGAATCGCTCCCGAGGCGGCGCGGTGCTGCTCAAAGAGCCCGAGCTACTCCACACCATCCTCGAACACGTGCGCCGAGGTGTGCCCAAACATATCCCGGTAACGGCGAAGATGCGTCTGGGCTTTGACAGTACCGACCTCGCGCTGGATTGCGCGCGGGCGCTGGCCGACGGTGGGGCGGAGCAAATCGTGGTGCATGCGCGCACCAAGGTCGATGGCTACAAGCCGCCTGCGCACTGGGAGTGGATCGCGCGCATTCAGGAAGTGGTCAAGGTCCCGGTGGTCGCCAACGGCGAAATCTGGACCGTGGACGACTGGCGCCGCTGCCGGGAAATCTGCGGCGCCAGGGACATCATGATCGGCCGCGGACTGGTGGCACGTCCGGATCTGGCCCGACAAATCGCTGCCGCCCAGGCGGGCGAAGACGTGATTCCCATGACCTGGGCCGAACTGCAACCGATGCTGCGGGTATTCTGGCAGCAGTGCGTGAAGAAAATGACCTTGATCCAGGCACCCGGCCGCCTCAAGCAATGGCTGGCGCTGCTGACCAAAAGCTATCCCGAAGCGACCACGCTATTCGACGCGTTGCGCCGGGAAACCGACTGCCAACGCATCGGTTTGATGCTTGGGGTTACTGCCGACGAACGGTCATAAACAATCTGAAAATAACCTCTTGAAAAGCGAATGGCCGCCCCTAGCTTGGGGATTACGCGATGCCGGATTCGGGTCGCGGATTACCACTCGCTGATAACAGGAGAATGATCATGACTACTGCATTTTCTTTGGCACCACTGTTCCGCAGTTCCGTGGGCTTCGATCGTTTCAACGATCTGTTTGAATCGGCAGCCCGTAACGACAGCGCCAGCGGCTATCCACCTTACAACGTCGAAAAACTGGCCGAAGACAAATACCGCATCGTCATTGCGGTGGCCGGCTTCCAGGAGCAGGAGCTCGACTTGCAGGTTGAGAAAGGCGTGCTGACCGTTGCCGGCGGCAAGCGCGACAACGGTGCGCAGAATCAGGAAAAGGACAACGTGACTTATCTGCATCAAGGCATCGCAGAGCGTGCGTTTAAACTGTCCTTCCGTCTCGCCGACCACATCGAGGTTCGCAATGCGGGGCTTGCCAACGGCCTGCTGACCATCGACCTGCTGCGGCAGATTCCTGAAGAAGCCAAGGCCAAACGCATCCCTATCAACGGGCAGCAGGTCTTGGAGAGAGAAGGTAGTTGATTGTTAGTGCAGTCGGGAAAGGCGCCTTCGGGCGCCTTTCCTTTTTTCAGGTTTACGAGTCTGAAGCCTGCCCATCCAACAACCCCATAAACGCCCGCGCCGCATTTGAAAGGGTGCGTTCGGTATGCAGGATGTAGCCCAGATGTCGGGTGAGCTGGATGCCGGGCAGGGGAATGCGTGCCACTTGTTCGTCGAGCATGGTGCGCGGCAGCACGCTCCAGGCGAGGCCGATGGATACCATCATTTTGATGGTCTCCAGATAGTTGGTGCTCATGGCGATATCGGGTTTGAGGCCCTGTGCTTCGCAAAGGCCGCTGACGATGTGATGGGTAAAGGTGTTGTTGCCGGGGAATACCGCCGGGTAGCGAACAATGTTTTCCAGGGTCATCGGGCCGCTGTTGGCCAATGGGTGCTCCGGCGCGGCAACAAAGTCCAGCGGGTCTTCCCAGACCGGCACGGCCTTGATCAGGTGATGGGGCTCGGGTGCCAGGGTAATCACCGCCAGCTCGGCGCGTCCGTGGAGAATTTCTTCGTAGGCCACTTCCGAATCGAGAAACTGAATATCCAGCGCCACCAGTGGGTAAAGGCGGGTGAATTCCCTTAATAGAGGCGGAAGCCGATGCAGGCCAATGTGGTGGCTGGTGGCGAGCGTCAGGCGTCCAGTGACTTCGCCGGTCAGATTGGTCAGCGCGCGGCGGGTATCTTCCAGCACATCAAGTATCTGGTAAGCCCTCGGCAACAGAGCCCGGCCGGCTTCGGTGAGGCTCACTTCGCGGCCCAGTCGATCAAACAACCGCACATTGAGCTGCTGCTCCAGACCGGCAATACGCTTGCTGATCGCCGGCTGGGTCAAGTGCAGACGTTCGCCTGCACCGGAGAAACTGCCGGTTTCAGCAATGGCGATAAATGCATTCAGGTTGGCCAGATCCATTGTCAGATTCCAATTGGTTATCCAAAGCATAAAAAATATGAATTTGAGTTATTTAAGCATATTCCATAGCATGTCCGCACAAGCTAAAGGGTCATCGAGTCGATTGCCCAAAGCATAGAAATACGCTGATGAGGAACCATTCATGGCTGGGAAAACGTTGTACGACAAGCTCTGGGAAGCCCACGAAGTCAAACGACGGGACGATGGGTCGTCGCTGATTTATATCGACCGCCACATCATCCACGAAGTGACTTCGCCACAAGCGTTCGAAGGTTTGCGGCTGGCCGGGCGCAAGCCATGGCGGATCGATGCCAACATCGCGACCCCGGATCACAACGTACCGACGACACCTGAGCGCAAAGGCGGTATCGAAGCCATTGCCGATCAGGTTTCCCGCCTGCAGGTTCAGACTCTGGACGACAACTGCGATGAATATGGCATCACCGAATTCAAGATGAATGACGTGCGTCAGGGCATCGTTCACGTGATCGGTCCGGAGCAGGGCGCAACCTTGCCGGGCATGACCGTGGTCTGTGGCGACTCGCACACGTCGACCCACGGCGCGTTTGGCGCGCTGGCCCATGGCATTGGCACTTCCGAGGTTGAGCACGTGCTCGCCACCCAGTGTCTGGTCGCCAAGAAAATGAAAAACATGCTGGTGTCTGTCGAGGGCAAGCTGCCGTTCGGCGTGACCGCCAAAGACATCGTGCTGGCGGTGATCGGCAAGATCGGCACCGCTGGCGGCAATGGCCACGCCATTGAATTCGCCGGCAGCGCGATCCGCGATCTGTCGGTGGAAGGGCGCATGACCATCTGCAACATGTCCATCGAAGCCGGTGCGCGTGTCGGCCTTGTGGCTACCGATGAAAAGACCGTTGCCTACGTCAAGGGTCGTCCTTTCGCACCCAAAGGCGAGCAATGGGACATGGCGGTTGAAGCCTGGAAAGACCTGGTTTCCGACGCCGATGCGCATTTCGACACCGTGGTAACGCTCGACGCGACGCAGATCAAGCCGCAAGTCAGCTGGGGCACGTCCCCGGAAATGGTCCTTGCCGTGGATCAGAATGTTCCGGACCCGGCCAAGGAAGCGGATCTGGTCAAGCGCGACTCCATCGAGCGTGCCTTGAAATACATGGGCCTCAAGGCCAATCAGGCGATCACCGATATCCAGCTGGATCGGGTATTTATCGGTTCCTGCACCAATTCGCGGATCGAAGACTTGCGCGCAGCGGCGGATATCGCCAAAGGCCGCAAAGTCGCTTCGACCATCAAGCAGGCGATCGTTGTGCCGGGTTCGGGTCTGGTCAAGGCGCAAGCCGAGAAGGAAGGTCTGGACAAGATTTTCATCGAGGCCGGTTTCGAATGGCGTGAACCGGGCTGCTCGATGTGCCTGGCGATGAACCCGGATCGCCTGGAAAGCGGCGAACACTGCGCTTCCACGTCGAACCGCAACTTCGAAGGTCGTCAAGGCGCCGGTGGCCGCACGCACCTGGTCAGCCCGGCGATGGCCGCCGCAGCCGCCGTGAATGGTCGTTTCGTCGACGTCCGTGATTTGATTCAGCACTAAGGAGCGCAGCATGAAAGCTTTTACACAGCACACCGGCCTTGTCGCTCCTCTGGATCGTGCCAACGTCGACACCGACCAGATCATTCCCAAGCAGTTCTTGAAGTCGATCAAGCGCACGGGTTTTGGCCCGAACCTGTTCGATGAATGGCGCTACCTGGATATCGGGCAACCCTATCAGGACAACTCCAAGCGTCCGCTGAATCCGGATTTCGTGCTCAACGACGCGCGTTATCAAGGCGCCAGCGTATTGCTGGCCCGGGAAAACTTCGGCTGCGGCTCCAGTCGCGAGCACGCACCCTGGGCTCTCGAAGAATATGGCTTCTGCGCGATCATCGCGCCGAGCTTTGCCGATATTTTCTTCAATAACAGCTTCAAGAACGGCCTGTTGCCGATCATTCTCGACGAAGCCGATGTGGATGAGCTGTTCCAGCAGGTGGAAGCCACGCCTGGCTATCAGCTCAATGTCGATCTGGCCACGCAAACCGTGACCCGCCCGGATGGCAAGGTCTTGAGCTTCGAGATCGATGCGTTCCGCAAGCACTGCCTGCTCGAAGGCCTGGACGACATCGGCCTGACGCTCAAGGACGGCGAGGCAATCGCCACCTTCGAGAGTAAGCACCGCGCCAGTCAGCCGTGGTTGTTTCGCGGCTGATTAAAGCTCCAACGGGGAATATCCAGATTTTTCTTGGGAAGCAGCCAATGACCAGCACCGCCCACACGCAAGTCGTACAACGTCAATTCGGTGAACAGGCCGCGGCTTATCTGAGCAGTGCCGTGCACGCTCAAGGCACTGAGTTTGCGCTACTGCAGGCGCAAGTGGCGGGGCACAGCGATGCGCGGGTGCTGGACTTGGGTTGCGGCGCTGGCCACGTGAGCTTTCATGTCGCCCTGGCGGTTGGTGAAGTGGTAGCGTATGACCTTTCGCAGCAAATGCTCGATGTGGTCGCCGCTGCCGCGCAGGATCGCGGGCTGGGCAATATCAGCACCGTGTGCGGCGCAGCGGAGCGTTTGCCCTTCGCGGACGCTGAGTTCGATTTCGTGTTCAGCCGTTATTCGGCGCATCACTGGAGCGATCTTGGCCTGGCCTTGCGGGAAGTGCGTCGGGTACTTAAACCGGGCGGTGTGGCCGCGTTTATTGATGTCATGTCGCCAGGCAGCCCACTGCTGGATACGTACTTGCAGACCGTCGAAGTGCTGCGCGACACCAGTCACGTGCGCGATTACTCGGCGGGTGAGTGGTTGCGTCAGGTCAGTGAAGCCGGCCTGTTCACTCGCAGCCACAGCCGTCAGCGTCTGCACCTGGAATACAGTTCGTGGGTTGAGCGCATGCGCACGCCGCAAGCCCTGCGCGTGGCGATTCGCGAGTTGCAGCAGGCCATGGGCGCCGAAGTTCGCGACTATTACGAGATTGCCGCCGACGGTTCATTCAGTACCGATGTGCTGGTTTTGTGGGCCGAACGCTAGTTTTCAGAGCGGCGCTGATGCACAGCGCCGCAATAAAAATTTGAGGATGTTATGAGCAAGCAGATTCTGATTCTCCCAGGTGATGGCATTGGTCCGGAAATCATGACCGAAGCGGTCAAGGTGCTGGAACTCGCCAATGAGAAGTATCAACTGGGCTTCGAACTCAGCCACGACGTGATCGGTGGTGCGGCCATCGACAAGCATGGCGTGCCGTTGGCCGACGAAACCCTGGATCGCGCCCGCGCTGCCGATGCCGTATTGCTTGGCGCAGTAGGCGGCCCGAAATGGGACACCATCGAGCGGGACATCCGTCCTGAGCGCGGCCTGCTGAAGATTCGTGCGCAGCTGGGCCTGTTCGGCAACCTGCGTCCAGCCATCCTTTATCCGCAACTGGCCGATGCGTCGAGCCTGAAGGCCGAGATCGTTGCCGGTCTGGATATCCTGATCGTTCGCGAATTGACCGGCGGCATCTACTTCGGCGCGCCACGCGGCACTCGCGTGCTGGAGAACGGCGAGCGTCAGGCTTACGACACGCTGCCGTACAGCGAAAGCGAAATCCGCCGCATCGCCCGCGTCGGCTTCGACATGGCGCGCGTGCGCGGCAAGAAGCTGTGCTCGGTGGACAAGGCCAACGTGCTTGCCTCCAGCCAGCTGTGGCGCGAAGTGGTTGAACAGGTGGCCAAGGATTATCCTGACGTCGAGCTGAGCCACATGTACGTCGACAATGCCGCCATGCAGCTGGTGCGCGCGCCGAAGCAATTCGACGTGATCGTCACCGATAACCTGTTCGGCGACATTCTGTCCGACGAAGCCTCGATGCTCACCGGCTCCATCGGCATGCTGCCGTCCGCTTCGCTGGATGCCGACAACAAAGGCATGTACGAGCCGTGTCACGGTTCTGCGCCGGACATCGCCGGACAAGGCATTGCCAACCCGTTGGCGACTATCCTGTCGGTCTCGATGATGCTGCGTTACAGCTTCAACCAGACCGTTGCCGCCGATGCCATCGAGAAGGCCGTGAGCCTGGTGCTGGATCAAGGCCTGCGCACCGGTGACATCTGGTCGGCAGGCAATGCCAAAGTCGGTACGCAGGAAATGGGCGATGCGGTAGTCGCCGCGCTGCGCAATCTGTAATATCTCGGGCCCGCTGCGACGTTCGACATCGAACGCAGCGGCCCACTTTTTGTAAAGGTGTAGTTGCGATGAAACGTGTAGGTCTGATCGGTTGGCGTGGCATGGTCGGTTCCGTGCTCATGCAGCGGATGCTGGAAGAGCAGGATTTTGATCTGATCGAGCCGGTATTCTTCACCACCTCCAACGTCGGTGGCCAAGGCCCTGCCGTGGGCAAGGACGTTGCGCCGCTCAAGGATGCCTACAGCATCGATGAGCTGAAAACCCTTGACGTGATTCTGACCTGCCAGGGCGGCGACTACACCAATGAGGTGTTCCCGAAACTGCGCGAGGCCGGTTGGCAGGGTTACTGGATCGACGCCGCATCCAGCCTGCGCATGCAGGACGATGCCGTGATCGTGCTCGATCCGGTGAACCGCAAGGTCATTGATCAGCAGCTCGACGCGGGCACCAGGAATTACATCGGCGGCAACTGCACGGTCAGCCTGATGCTGATGGGCCTGGGCGGGCTGTTCGAAGCCGGTCTGGTGGAATGGATGAACGCCATGACGTATCAGGCGGCTTCCGGTGCCGGCGCGCAGAACATGCGTGAGCTGATCAAGCAGATGGGTGCTACCCACGCTGCAGTCGCTGACGAGTTGGCCAACCCTGCCAGCGCGATTCTGGATATCGACCGCAAGGTTGCTGCAGCCATGCGCAGCGATGCCTTCCCGACGGAAAATTTCGGCGTGCCATTGGCTGGCAGCCTGATCCCGTGGATCGACAAGGAATTGCCGAACGGCCAGAGTCGCGAAGAATGGAAAGGCCAGGCCGAGACCAACAAGATTCTGGGTCGCTTCAAGAGCCCGATTCCGGTCGATGGCATCTGCGTGCGGATCGGTTCCATGCGCTGCCACAGCCAGGCACTGACCATCAAGCTGAACAAAGACGTGCCAATCGCTGACATCGAAGGTCTGATCAGCCAGCACAACCCTTGGGTCAAGCTGGTGCCGAACCATCGTGAAGCCAGCATCCAGGAACTCAGCCCGACGGCCGTGACCGGCACCATGAGCATTCCGGTGGGTCGTCTGCGCAAGCTGAACATGGGTTCGCAATACCTCGGCGCATTCACCGTTGGCGACCAGCTGTTGTGGGGCGCTGCCGAGCCGTTGCGTCGCATGCTGCGAATTCTGCTGGAGCGTTGATCCGCTGCTTGCAGTCTTGATGTGAAAAGCCGCCTTTCGAGGCGGTTTTTTTTTTGCGTCACTGAGACAGCGGCACCCCCCCCGTTGGAGCGAGGCTAGCCCGCGAATCGACCGTAGGAGCGACCGTGAGAGCGACCGTAGGAGCGACTTTAGTCGCGAGAGAACGCCAATTGCCCTCCCGGCTAAAGCCGGTTCTACAGCAAGCCTCGCTACCGCTTAGCAATCCCTAAATATGGGACGTGAAATTACATATTGAGATTTACCGCTCGATCAGCTTATAGTCGCTGCGCACTCACTGCTCAAAAAATAATAGGTGAAGCGATGCAGGCGCAATTGATCGCGCTCGATTGGGGGACAACCTCACTTCGTGCTTATCGACTCGGCGAACACGGCCGGGTTCTGGAACAGCGCTCACTGAGCGCGGGCATCATGCAACTGCCCGGCACACCGCGGCTGATTGCTGGCGTGATGTGCAGCGATGGTTTTGAACTGGCGCTGGATGAAGCCTGTGGTGACTGGCTTGACGCGCAGCCCGATCTACCGGTTATCGCCTGTGGCATGGTCGGCAGTGCGCAAGGTTGGCGCGAAGCGGCGTATCGCGAGACGCCCGCCAGCGTTGCCGGTCTCAGCTCGGCGCTGCAAAGCGTGCGCAGTCAGCGTGGCGTTACCCTCCACATTATCCCCGGTGTCTTGCAGCGCTCGACCTTGCCCAATGTCATGCGTGGCGAAGAAACCCAGGTCCTCGGCGTCCTCGCGGCGCTGCCCGAAGCGGAGACTTGCAAACCCTTGCTGATCGGCTTGCCCGGCAGCCATTCGAAATGGGTGCAGGCGGCTGACGGCTGCATTGTCCACTTCGACACCTTCATGACCGGCGAGGTCTTCGCCGCGCTGAGCGCTCACACCATTCTCGGCCGCACCATGCAGCGCAGCGATGCCTTTGACGAGGTCGCGTTCGATCGAGGGGTGTCCGTTGCGTTGTCCGCTGACGGCGCAGCAGGGCCGTTGTCGACCATCTTCAGCTGCCGCACGCTCGGCCTGACCGGCCAGCTGACCCCGGCGGCGCAGCCTGATTATCTGTCCGGCCTGCTGATCGGTCATGAGCTGGCGACCCTGGCCGGTTTGCAGCGCAACCTTCATGAGGTACTCCCCGCCGTGATCCTGATTGGCGGCGAGCAACTGTGCCTGCGTTATGGCCGCGCCCTGACGGCTTGCGGATTTCTTCACGTGACGGTGGCCGAACAAGCTACCGAGCGCGGTTTATGGCAAGTGGCGGTCAAGGCCGGCTTGCTCGCATCCACTCAAGCAGAGGTTTGAAATGCTCAAGCAAGCGCTGGTCCAGAACGGTTTGATCGCTATCCTTCGTGGTCTGCGTCCCGAAGAGGCGCCCGCCATTGGCGATGTGTTGTATCAGGCCGGTTTTCGCGTTATCGAAGTACCCCTCAATTCTCCGCAGCCCTACGACAGCATCCGCCTGTTGCGCCAAAGCCTGCCCGCCGATTGCCTGATTGGCGCGGGCACGGTGTTGACGCCTGAGCAAGTCGAGCTGGTGAAAGAGGCGGGCGGTCAGGTGATCGTCATGCCGCACAGCGATGCCAAGGTCCTGCGTGCCGCCAAGGCTGCCGGGCTGTTCCTGTCGCCGGGCGTGGCCACGCCGACCGAAGCGTTTGCCGCGCTGGCCGAAGGCGCTGACGTGCTCAAGCTGTTCCCGGCCGAGCAAATGAGCCCGGCGGTGGTCAAGGCCTGGCTCGCGGTTCTACCGGCTGGCACCGTGCTCCTCCCGGTCGGCGGCATCAGCCCTGACAACATGAAAGTCTTCCTTGATGCCGGCGTCAAAGGCTTCGGTCTGGGTTCGGGGCTGTTCAAACCCGGCATGAGCGCCGAAGACGTCGCCGAGCGGGCCAAGGCTTATGTCGCCGCCTGGACGCAATTGACTGCCACGGCTAATTGAACTGATCGACCGTTGAACTGATCGGCGCACTAGACGCCCACTTCAAACAAGAGAAATCGCACCCATGAAAATCACCAAACTCACGACTTTTATCGTTCCGCCACGCTGGTGTTTCCTGAAAATCGAAACCGACCAGGGCATTACCGGTTGGGGCGAGCCCGTGGTTGAAGGCCGCGCGCATACCGTAGCGGCGGCTGTCGAGGAGCTTTCCGATTATTTGATCGGCAAGGATCCGCGCAACATCGAAGACATCTGGACCGTGCTGTATCGCGGCGGCTTCTATCGAGGCGGCGCGGTACACATGAGCGCCCTGGCCGGCATCGATCAGGCGCTGTGGGACATCAAGGGCAAGCATCTGGGGGTGTCGGTCAGCGATCTGCTGGGCGGTCAGGTAAGGGACAAGATTCGTGTCTATTCGTGGATCGGTGGCGATCGTCCCGCCGATACCGCCCGTGCTGCGAAAGAAGCGGTGGAGCGCGGCTTCACGGCAGTGAAGATGAACGGCACCGAAGAGCTGCAATTCCTCGACACGTTCGACAAGGTTGACCTGGCCCTGGCCAACGTCGCTGCGGTGCGCGATGCCGTCGGGCCTAACGTCGGTATCGGTGTGGACTTCCATGGCCGGGTGCACAAGCCAATGGCCAAGGTGCTGATGAAAGAGCTGGACCCGTACAAGCTGATGTTCATCGAAGAGCCGGTGCTCAGCGAAAACTACGAGGCGCTCAAGGAGCTGGCACCGCTGACCAGCACGCCGATTGCCTTGGGCGAGCGACTGTTCTCGCGCTGGGACTTCAAGCGTGTGTTGAGCGAAGGCTACGTGGACATCATTCAGCCTGATGCATCCCATGCCGGCGGCATCACCGAAACCCGCAAGATCGCCAATATGGCCGAAGCCTACGACGTGGCGCTGGCGCTGCATTGCCCGCTGGGTCCGATTGCCCTGGCGGCGTGCCTGCAACTGGACGCGGTCTGCTACAACGCGTTCATTCAGGAACAAAGCCTGGGCATTCACTACAACGAGAGCAACGACCTGCTGGATTACATCAAGAATCCAGAGGTGTTCGACTACGACAAAGGCATGGTGAAGATCCCCAACGGTCCGGGCCTGGGCATCGAGATCAACGAGGAATACGTCAAGGAACGCGCCGCCATCGGCCACCGCTGGCGCAACCCGATCTGGCGCCATGCCGACGGCAGTTTTGCGGAGTGGTAATGGACATGCGTCCAGCGGCAATCACGTAGGACTGGCTTTAGCCGGGAGAGCGGCATTTCTGACGTAGCAGATGCAGCGCATGTTGCGGCGTCCTCCCGGCTAAAGCCGGTCCTACGAGTACTCACGACCTCAATAAACATAAAAAGAGGCACTCGCATGCAAACCCGAATCCTTGAGGGCGCGGCGGCTTTAGTGACGCCAACCCGTAAACGCTACTTCATCATGGTGCTGCTGTTCATCACCGTGGTGATCAACTATCTGGACCGCAGCAACCTGTCGATTGCCGCGCCAGCACTGACCAGCGAGCTGGGCATCGATCCGATTCACGTCGGGCTGATCTTCTCGGCGTTCGGCTGGACCTACGCGGCCATGCAATTGCCCGGTGGCTGGCTGGTCGACCGGGTTCCGCCGCGCATCCTCTACACCGCTGCGCTGCTGCTCTGGTCCATTGCCACCATCATGCTGGGCTTCGCCGCCAGCTTCATCGCGCTGTTCGTGCTGCGCATGGCGGTCGGCGCGCTGGAAGCGCCGGCTTATCCAATCAACAGCCGCGTGGTCACCACCTGGTTCCCCGAGCGCGAGCGCGCCACAGCGATTGGCTTTTATACGTCCGGGCAGTTTGTCGGCCTGGCGTTCCTGACTCCGGTACTGGCCTGGTTGCAGGCAACTTACGGCTGGCACATGGTCTTTGTCAGCACCGGTGCCGTCGGCGTGATCTGGGCGGCGATCTGGTACATGGTCTATCGCGAGCCGCGCGACTTCAAAGGCGTTAACGAAGCGGAAATCCAGCTGATTCGCGAAGGTGGCGGGCTGGTGGATATTCAGGCCGATACCGAGAACAACAAGCGCGGCTTCAGCTGGCTGGACCTGGGCATCGTGCTCACCAAGCGTAAGTTGTGGGGTATTTATCTGGGGCAGTTCTGCCTGAACTCGACGCTGTGGTTCTTCCTCACCTGGTTCCCGACTTACCTGGTGAAATACCGTGGCATGGACTTCATCAAGTCCGGACTGCTGGCCTCGCTGCCGTTTCTCGCTGCGTTCGTCGGTGTGCTGTGTTCCGGCTTCTTCTCCGACTGGCTGATTCGCCGTGGTCACACCGTTGGCTTTGCGCGCAAGCTGCCAATCATTGCCGGGCTGCTGATTTCCACCTCGATCATCGGTGCCAACTTCGTTGACTCCACGCCGCTGGTGATTGCGTTCCTGGCATTGGCGTTCTTCGGCAACGGGTTGGCTTCGATCACCTGGTCGCTGGTGTCGACCCTGGCTCCAGCGCGGTTGTTGGGGTTGACTGGCGGCACCTTCAACTTCATCGGCAACCTGTCTGCCATCGCCACACCGATCGTGATCGGCTTCCTGGTTTCCGGGGATTCCTTCGCGCCGGCCATCACCTATATCTCTGTTTTGGCACTGATCGGGGCGTTGTCCTACATCCTGCTGGTCGGCAAGGTTGAGCGGATCGAAATTTGATCACTGGCATGCACAAGGGCTGGCGACGATAATGCCGCCAGCTTCCTGATCTTATAAGGCCTGATATGCAGCCAGTTTCCGATGACCCTGCAACCAGCATCGCCACCAAGGATTCGGCGCCCACCGGTACGCAAACCCTGCTGCGCGGCCTGGGCGTTATCCAGGCGGTGGCCGGCGGCGCACGTGATCTCAAAGAAATCGCCCGGCAGATCGGCACCACGCGCAGCACAACCCATCGCCTGGCGAGTTGCCTGGTGGAGGAACGTTATCTGCGGGTGCTGCCACAGGTTGGCTATCTGCTTGGCCCCAAGCTCATCGAACTGGGGTTTCAGGCGCGCGAAGAAGTGCCGCTGGCCATGCTGGCGCGACCGTATCTGGATGAACTATCCGAGTTGACTGGCGACACCGTGCATCTGGCGGTTCGCGATGATGACGAGGTTTTGTACCTGCACAAGAATCCGGGGCGCAACGGTCCGGAAATGCGCTCGCGGGTCGGTCACCGCATGCCGTTGTTCCGCACCGGCATCGGCAAGGCTTTATTGCTCGACAGTGCCGAATCCGAATGGCAGCGCCTGTATGACGTCAGCCTGCCGGTGGGTGGCAAGAATCCACTCTGGCCGGCGCATCAGGAGCAGTCGTGGGAGGAGTTGCGTCGGCGCATGCGCGAGTACGTGCAAGGCGGTTATGCCTTCGACCTGGAAGACAACGAGCCGTCGATCCGCTGTGTGGCGGCGCCGATTCGCGACGCCAGCAAGCAGATCATTGCCGGCATCAGTATTGCGAGCACCGTGCCTTACATGCCGCTGGAAAAAATGGCCGAACTGGTTCCGCTGATCAAGCAGACTGCCGCGCGGCTGTCTGCCGAGCTTGGTGGGTAGCGTGTTCTACGGCTGAGGGGAACTGTAGGACCGAATTTATTCGGGAGGGCTCTGGTAGAGACAATGACGCTCTATCGGCTGAACAATCCACTCCCGAATGAATTCGGCCCTACAGAAGCGCTTTAGCCCTTCAACGTCGCCATATCAATCACGAAGCGATACTTCACGTCACCTTTGACAACCCGCTCGAACGCCTCGTTGATGTTCTGGATATCCAGCATTTCGATGTCGCAGGTAATGTCATGTTCGGCGCAGAAATCCAGTACTTCCTGGGTCTCCGCCATGCCGCCAATCATCGAACCTGCAAGCACCCGGCGGCTCATGACCAGATTGACTGCGTGCACTGGCGGATTGATCGGCTCGATCAGGCCGACCAGGATATGCACACCGTCAAAGCGCAGGGTTTCCAGGTACGGGTTCAGGTCGTGCTGCACCGGAATGGTGTCCAGCAGGAAGTCGAAGTGCCCGGCGGCTGCCTTCATCTGCTCATCGTCGGTGGAAATGATCACATGATCAGCGCCTTGACGACGACCTTCCTCAGCCTTGCTGGCCGAGCGCGTGAACAACGTCACTTCAGCGCCCATGGCCTTGGCGAACTTGATACCCATGTGACCGAGGCCGCCCATGCCAAGCACGCCCACCTTGTCACCGGCTTTGACGCCGTAGTGCTTGAGTGGCGAATAAGTAGTGATGCCCGCGCAGAGAATCGGCGCGGCCGCTGCCGGGTCGAGTTTTTCCGGGATGCTCACGACAAACCGGTCGCTGACCACGATGCTGTTGGAATAGCCGCCCATGGTCAGCGTGCCGTCGATGCGGTCGTAACCGGCATACGTCGGAGTCATGCCGTTCTGACAGTAGTTTTCAAGGTTGGCTTTGCAGGCATCGCAGCTGCGGCACGAATCCACCATACAGCCAACGCCGACCAGCTGGCCGACTTTGTATTTGCTGACATCAGCGCCGATGGCTGTGACTTTACCGACGATTTCATGGCCGGGCATCAACGGGTAGGCCGCAAAGCCCCATTCGTCGCGCGCCTGGTGAATATCGGAGTGGCAGACGCCGCAGAACAGAATTTCGATGGCCACGTCATCCGGCCGAGGACTGCGACGTTCGAAATTCATGGGGGCGAGCGGGGCGGTGGCCGATTGGGCGGCATAGCCGATGGCTTTGATCATGGTTGAACCTCACAAAAATGGTGACGGGTAAAGATGTCGAACATTGTCCGGGCGTACAGCCGTACCGGCCATGGTCATTCCTGCGCAATTCATGCCTAATCCTCCGGAACTCGTCTGCCTCCAACCTGCATGCAATAGAGATCTGCGATGATGCAGGTGTCTAATCCTCTGCCCGGTGTCTCATGTCGTTAGCCCATCATTCCGATGCCAATGCCGCCCTTGTCGCCCTGATCAAACCCTTGGCGACGCGCCCTGGTTTTGTGTCGACGCTGCTGCCGGAGGTGCACGTGGTGTCAATGCACAGCTATGTGGCCAGCAGCCCGCAAATCTACGAGCCGAGCCTGATGATCATCGCCCAGGGCGGCAAACTGGCCAGCCTGGGTTCACGCACGCTGGACTATGGCGCAGGTCATTATCTGGTGCAGGCCCTTTCCGTGCCCTTCATGTGCGAGACCTTCGCAACGCCGCAAGCGCCGTTGTTCGGCGTGTCGGTGGCGATTGATCGGGTGATGCTCGGTGAGCTGGTGCAGGCCATGGGCGTGACGCCGGATCTGATCGTCGAGGCCCAGACGCCGGAGTCCATGACTTCAGCCGTGCTGGATGCGCCGATGCGCGAGAGTGTGGAGCGCCTGCTGCGCTGCCTGCACGATCCCCTTGAGTGTCAGGTGATGGGCCAGTCGCGGCTGCGCGAGGTTCTGTATGCGGCGCTGCGTGGGCCGCAGGCCGGTGTGCTACGGGCGCTGGTGGCCCAACAAAGTCATTTCGCCCGGGTCGCCGCTTCCCTGGCCTATCTGCACAGTCACTATGACCAGCCGCTGAATGTCGACATCCTCGCCCGCCAGGCGAACATGAGCGCCTCGACGTTTCATGAGTATTTCAAGCGCAGCACCTTGCTCTCGCCGGTGCAGTATCTGAAGCGCCTGCGTTTGCTCAAGGCGCAACAGATGCTGGTCGCCGAAGGCCTGGGTGTCGCGCAGGTTGCGCACCGCGTGGGCTATCAGAGCACCTCGCAGTTCAGTCGCGAATACAAACGGTATTTCAATCGCAGCCCAGGCGAAGAGGGCATCAGTCTGAGAATTCCTGCCTGAACAGCGCGCACAAAAAAAGCCCCCGAAGGGGCTTCTTCTTTTATCTGGAAGCTTTCAGCTTGCAGCTCGAAGCTGATTCACCCTACATATTCGGATAAGTCGGGCCGCCGCTGCCTTCAGGTGCTACCCAGGTGATGTTCTGGGAAGGATCCTTGATGTCGCAGGTCTTGCAGTGCACGCAGTTCTGGGCGTTGATCTGGAAACGCTTCTCGCCGTCTTCCTTGGTCACCACTTCATACACGCCAGCCGGGCAGTAACGCTGGGCCGGTTCGTCGTACAACGGCAGGTTGGTGCCGATGGGGATGCTCGGGTCGGTCAGTTTCAAGTGGCAAGGCTGTTCTTCTTCGTGGTTGGTGCCGGAGATGAACACCGAGCTGAGCTTGTCGAAACTGAGCTTGCCGTCGGGTTTCGGGTAGTCGATCTTCTTCGAATCGGCCGCGAGCTTCATGCAGGCGTAGTCCGGCTTGGTGTCGTGCAGGGTAAACGGCAGCTTGCCGCCGAAGAAGTTCTGATCGAGGAAGTTGAACGCACCGCCCATGATCGCGCCGTATTTATGCAGCGCCGGGCCGAAGTTGCGGCTGGCGAACAGCTCTTCGTAGAGCCAGCTGCTTTTGAACGATTCCACGTACGTGTGCAGCTCGTCGCCACCTTCCTTGCCAGCCAACAATGCCTCGGCCACCGAGTCAGCAGCGAGCATGCCGGACTTCATGGCGGTGTGGCTGCCTTTGATCTTGGCGAAGTTCAGGGTGCCCAGGTCGCAGCCAATCAGCGCACCGCCGGGGAAAACCATTTTCGGCAGGGAATTCAGGCCACCTTTGCAGATCGCACGTGCGCCGTAGCTGATGCGCTTGCCGCCTTCCAGATACTGCTTGATCACCGGGTGATGCTTGTAGCGCTGGAACTCGTCGAACGGCGACAGATACGGATTGCTGTAGGAAAGATCGATGATCAAGCCGACGACCACCTGATTGTTTTCCAGGTGATAAAGGAAGGAACCGCCCATGTTGTCGTCATCGAGCGGCCAGCCGGCGGTATGCACCACCAGGCCTGGCTCGTGTCTGGCCGGGTCGACTTCCCAGATCTCCTTCAGGCCGATGCCGTAATGCTGGGCATCAGCTTCGGTGTCGAGGTTGAAACGCTTGATCAGTTGCTTGCCGATATGGCCACGGCAACCTTCGGCGAACAGCGTGTACTTGCCGCGCAGTTCCATGCCGGGGGTAAAGACGCCTTCTTTCGGATGGCCTTCACGGTCCACGCCCAGATCACCGGTAATGATCCCGCGTACTACGCCGTTCTCGTCGAACAGTGCTTCCTGGGCCGCGAAGCCCGGATAGATTTCCACGCCGAGGTTTTCAGCCTGCTGGGCCAGCCAGCGGCACAGATTGCCCAGGGAGATGATGTAGTTGCCATCGTTGTGCATGGTCTTGGGCACGAAGAAGTCCGGGACTTTGACCGAATTTTCGGCGCTGCGCAGGACATAGATGTCATCGCGGCTGACCGGGGTATTGAGCGGCGCGCCGAGCTCTTTCCAGTCCGGGAACAGTTCGTTCAGGGCGCGGGGTTCGAACACCGCGCCAGACAAAATGTGTGCGCCCACTTCGGAGCCTTTCTCGACCACGCAGACGCTGATTTCCTGACCGGCTTCGGCGGCCTTCTGCTTCAGGCGGCACGCGGCAGAAAGCCCGGCCGGGCCGGCGCCGACGATGACTACGTCGAATTCCATAAATTCGCGTTCCACAGGCTATCTCCTACTCAGGGCATCAGTATTTTTTTATATGCAGCGTACAAACCGACGTGCGGGGGCATTCACTGCCTGCTCGCCTTCAAATGCGGCGCATTATATCTACACCACCCGACAGGTCCAATACAAACGTTTGTTTGAATTATCCACAGCCCAGATAAATCATGGTCGCGCGGCTCATCACTGGCAGTTTTGTCGTATTGACCAGAAATCACGTTGCGGTCAAGATACGGGCGGTTTGCACGTGCCGTGGACGAATCCTCGACTTGTTTCGCGCTTTAAAGCGCGACAAGCCCGAAACGTTCCGTCATTGCGCGGTGCGCAGTTTACACACCCGTCTGCGCCAGATGTACGGCCCGGGGCGTTTATCCCAGATTTTGGTGGTTTTGGTTTGTGAACCCACCCTTCGGTCTTTACGAATAGCGCTGGATTTCAGCGTATTCGACAATGCTTTTGCTGCCAGTCCCAGGTCTGCCCTGGCGACTTTCTTTTCACCGGAGAGAAACGAGGAATCCATGAAGGTTCTTGTAGCTGTCAAACGAGTGGTCGACTACAACGTCAAGGTTCGCGTCAAAGCGGACAACTCCGGCGTCGATCTCGCGAACGTCAAAATGTCGATGAACCCTTTCTGCGAAATCGCAGTGGAAGAAGCGGTACGCCTGAAAGAAAAAGGCATCGCGACCGAGATCATCGTCGTTTCCATCGGCCCGACCACTGCTCAGGAGCAACTGCGTACGGCATTGGCACTGGGTGCCGATCGCGCCATCC
>NZ_ATLO01000014.1 GCF_000416235.1 Pseudomonas sp. CFII64
CTGCTGATGGTGCCGATCACGTTGGTGCAAACCGTTTGAGCTGATCCCTTCCCTGCTCTTCTCCAGCCCGGCTTTTGCCGGGCTTAATTGTTTTTGGCATCAAGTGTTTCCTGACGGCTTATACTGTTTCATAAACTTAACAGTTATCCCGATCATCAAGGTTTCGCCCAGACACCCCGGAATAAGAGCTCCGAAGACTTTCCCAGCGTCCTGTCTTCATCACAAAAACCCCAACGCGCGCGCATAAAAGCCAATAACTTGGCGTTAATTTACAATCCTTGTAAACAGTCAATAAAACGACTATTCCTGATTTCCAGTAAGCCATAACGTCTTGAATACCCGTATCCGGCGTCATACCGGCTGGTGTTTCAACAAGGACAACGGCTGATCTTGATAAAGGAATATTGGGATGCAATTGACTCGACGTACTGTCCTGGCCGGATTGGCAATTACCAGTGCCCTGGTCCCTGCGGGATATTTCGGGGGCCGCAAGGTCCGTGCTTATCTTGAAAAGCGCGACGGAACGCCACCCCAGGCGCGAGTCGAAACGGCCGATATTTCTATTCAACGTCTGAGCAGCCGTCTGCGTGGCATCTGGACAGTGAAAATAACCGGCGACGCCGAAGGTCTGTACGGATTGCCGGCCGACGGACTGGAGCTGCTCCTGGACTCGGCAGAACGCGGACGGGCGCTGCGGGGGTTTATCGACACCCCGGAAAATCTCCGGGCCCCGGCGCTTCCTCGCTACAAGGTCATCGGCGACCTGGTGGGCGCCTCGCCCGCACTCATTCGCTGGCGACTTCTGGACCGGGACTCGGCGCGTTATGCGCCCCGCTATGAGTTCACGGTTACCCTCGATGAGGCGCAGGCCACACTGGATGCCATGGGGACCGATGTGCTTGCCGGGCACATTCAGCCCGTCGATCCGCAAACAGGCATGACGGGCCCGAAGCTGGGCTTCATGGCGCTCAAGCACGCGTTTCCCAAAGCTCATTACCGGATTGCCACCAGCCCCGAATTCGTGGCCTGGGCGACCGCTCCGGAAAACCGCTTGTACCATCAGCTGTGGCACGCTTCCCGGGACCTCTGGCACGAACTTTCCGAAACGCGCCGCAATGCATTGCGCGGTTTAGGCTGGCAGCCCGGTCCGCTGGGTGCGGAACGCCATGCCCGGGGGCGCAATATGGATCGCAATGGCTCGGGGGTCGATTTTTTCTTCATGCACCGCCACATGCTGACCATTGCCCGCCCCTTGAACGCGCCCCCCGCGTGGCGTCACTTTCCCCTGCCCCAGCCAGCGGCAGAGCAGGATTGGGCCGGCTTTGCCCGTTACTTCGAAAACGTCGATGGCTGCTCGGTCCCGCCCACGTGGCTGACGCCTTCGGACGAGAAATTCACCGAAGGCGTCGAACTGATCAAAAGCCCGGAAACCTTCCACACCAACTTCCAGATGTGGGATTCCCGTTATCGCGATGCCGACTATTTATCCCGCGTGACGCTGGGGCAATTCGGCACGGAGCTGGAACTGGGTCTACACGACTGGCTGCATATACGCTGGGCGAGCATTCCCCGTGATCCGATCAATGGCAGCCCGGTGCCCGCCGGCCGGGAACCTGCGGACTTCTCGAATCGGTGGTTCGCGCCGGAATACGACTGTCTCGTCGACTCGTTTTCATCCCACGTCAATCCGCTGTTCTGGTGTTTCCACGGCTGGATCGACGAGCGGCTGGAAGACTGGTTCGATGCCCATCAACGCGTTCATCCGGGCCAGATCGTGCGGCGTCGCTTGCTGGGTGTCGACTGGTTTGAGCCCGGCCCATGGGTGGAAATCAACGAGCCCTGGATGGGACCGCTGACCCACGGCTGCTTCTCGCAGCCCGGCGTGACGGCCATCAAACCGCTGGAGAAGGACATCGAGATCATGAAGCTGGCACTGGAAATTGCCTGCAACACGGACGATGAACTTGCGCAGGCATTGAACAAGGCACCCTACCGATCACCCTATGCGCGCAACCTGCCAGTACGTACTCACGTGGGCAAGGCCTGAGGCGGTTGATCGGCCCTGAAACACTAGGTCTTCGACCTCCTGATATACCACCAGCAACCGCTGGCCACTTTTTGCCAATTCCCCGTTCAGCTATTCCATTCGCCGCCGATAGGTTGAGCAGGTATTTGCCTGCTGGCCTAAAAAAACAATCTTCCAGCTGCCCATTTGAAAAAATAGACATTCCTGGAGGAAGTCGATGAATAACTGGTTCGCTAATGTCAGCGTCAATATGAAGTTGGCCTTGGGATTCGGTCTTGTACTCTTTTTTACTGCCATCCTCGCTTTGACTGGCTGGAACAGTCTGAGCAAACTCATTGATCGCAGTAACTGGATGAGTGACATCACCACACTCAACGCCCAACTGACCAAGCTACGGGTGACGCGCCTGCAATACATGGTCGCTGACGGCGACGATACCGTTGCCCAGACCGTGCAGGTTGCGCTGGATGGCTTTAAGGCCCAGCAGCAAAAACTGCTCAAGAGTTTCAAGAGTCCTGAGAACGTCAAACTCCTGGAACAGCTGAGCACCGTCATTGCCGAGTATGAAAAGTCGCTGAACAACATGCGCAATGGCTACAAGGCCAGCAACCTCGTACGCGCCGATATGGGCGCCAACGCCGAAAATGCTTCGGCGCTGATCGCGCAGATCAGTGGCGATGTCTTGAAGTTGCCCGTCGATGACGAGCGGCGTTTCGAGCAATATCAGACCATCACCAAGGCCAGGGAAGACTTGATGCTGGCGCGCTACGAAACACGCGGTTTTACCGGTAACGCCACCGCTGAAAACGAGCAGAAGGCTATCGGCCAGCTCGACGCCGCCGTGCAAGGCCTGCAACAGCTCAACTCGGTGTTCAGCGGCAGCCAGGCTGATCGCGTCAAGCAGCTGGAAACCGCTCTGACCAACTATCGCAAAGCCCTGCAAGCCTTCAAGGCAGCGACCAATGACATCGGCACGGCGCGCAAGGAAATGACCGCTCAAGGTCAAACCATCGTCCAGCTCAGCGACGATATGTACAAAATCCAGCTAGATCGTCGCGACAGCGAAAGCGCCGATGCACGCAACACGCAGCTGATCTGCACCTTATTGGCGTTGATCCTTGGCGTTCTGGCTGCCGTGATCATCACCCGACAAATCACCCGCCCGTTGCGCGAAACCCTGGCAGTCGTCGAGCGCATTGCCTCCGGCGATCTCACTCACACCATGACCGTGACCCGTCGCGATGAACTGGGTGTGTTGCAACAAGGCATCCAGCGCATGGGCAGCACCTTGCGCAACCTGATCGGCGGCATTCGTGACAGCGTGGTGCAGATCGCCAGCGCAGCCGAAGAACTGTCGGCCGTCACCGAACAGACCAGCGCCGGCGTCAACAGCCAGAAGGTCGAGACCGACCAGGTGGCCACCGCCATGCACGAAATGTCGGCAACGGTCGCCGAAGTCGCCCGCAACGCCGAACAAGCCTCGGAAGCCGCGTCAACCGCCGATAAAGAAGCCCGCGCTGGCGACAAGGTGGTGGCCGAAGCCATCGTTCAGATCGAGCGTCTGGCCGCTGAAGTGCTGCGTTCCACCGACGCCATGACCGTGCTGGAGCAGGAAAGCGACA
>NZ_ATLO01000015.1 GCF_000416235.1 Pseudomonas sp. CFII64
GCTCTCGTAGGAGCGGCTTTAGCCGCGAGAGGCATTCTCCCGGCTGAAGCCGGTCCTACGGTCGATTAGCGGGCAAGCCGCCCGCTCGCTCCAACGCTCAAGGCGTAGGCGTGGTTTCCGGCGTGGCTGGCGCGGTCTCAACAGGCGCTGGTTCGGCCTGGAAGGATTCAGAGGCTGCGGGTGCAGGCATCGGCTGACTGGTTTCCACAGCGGGCGCTGCGACTGGCTCAGCCTTTGGTGCTTCTTCAGCAGCCTTGGTTTCAGCAGGCTTGACGTCGGCAGGCTTGGGCTCGGTAAGCGCAGCAGGTTTGGCGACTGGCTCAGGCACGCCAAGGTCGGTCTTTGGCTTTTCCTTGATATGCGCGGCTTTCTTCGCTTCTGGCGGCAGGAAGTTTTCCACCAGGATAAAGAAGCGGTCGTAAAACTTGTCCGACGCCACGGTCTCGCTGGCGACCTTGACCATCGAGTCGTCCGTCGAGCCGATCGGCATCGACACCGAACCCAGCACGCCGACACCCACGCTCGCGGAGTTGTTGGTCTTTTTCAGCGCGTAGCGGTCCTGCAAGGCATTGGCAAACATGGTCGAGCTGTTTTCGGTGCCATCAGCGGCGCAGACCACATTGAAGCTGATCTCCATATGGGTTTCGCCGGTTTGCTGGAAGCTTTTGTGCCCGCTGATCATCTTCGGGTCACTGCTGGTGATGATATAGCCCTGACTGAGCAAGGCACGGCGCGCCGCTTCACAGGAGGCGGAGTCAGTCACGGGGTAGGCTCTGGAAAAAGTCCCCGCATCATCAAAGTTTTCATGCTCATACACGGCGGTCTTCTTTGCCGAACAGCCTGCGGCGGCCAGCAGGGCAAATGCCCAGCACGCGGTACGAAAGCTAAATAATTTTGGCATCAAGAATCCTGGAGGAGATAACGGTCAGCAGTACTGCAGACTTGGAAAACATCGGCAAGTCTGCAACAAGGCAGGCGCGGGATCAACGCACAGATTGAAAGGATCTTGTTACAACCGGCAAAGCGGCAAAATGATCACTGTCCCACGCAGGTGCGGGGGCAAACCGTTGAGCCAGAAAGTCGAGCATGGCGCGCAACGCTGACGACATGTGTTTACGCGAGGCATACACCGCGAAAATGCTCAACTCCATCGGTTGGTAATCCGTCAGCAGCGCGACCAGCTGACCTTGCCTGATGAGCGGCGCTGCCAGATAAGTCGGCAACAACGCCACTCCCGCGTCGCACAGCGCAGCCTGCATTGTGGTGATCGAATCATTGCTGCTGAGATTGCCCTTCACCGCGACGCTCTGTGGCACGCCCTTGCGGGTAAAGTGCCACAGACTGCTGCTGTGATAGGAATGGGTCAGGCAGTTATGCAGTGTCAGGTCTTCGATCACCCTGGGTGCTGAATGCATCCTCAGGTAATCCGGTGAGGCACAAACCACCGAACGGCAGGTGGTCAAGCGCCGTGCAATCAGATTGGGGTCCAACTCGTTAGTGATACGAATCGCCAGATCGATGCGCTCATCGACCAGATTGACCGTGCGGTCGAGCAGCACCATGTCGACGCGGACCTGTGAGTAGCGGCCGACAAACTCAGTTATCG
Source organism: Pseudomonas sp. CFII64 (assembly GCF_000416235.1). Taxonomy (GTDB): domain Bacteria; phylum Pseudomonadota; class Gammaproteobacteria; order Pseudomonadales; family Pseudomonadaceae; genus Aquipseudomonas. The sequence goes on from NZ_ATLO01000015.1 coordinate 1,607, forward strand.
CGTGCATAAGCTGAGCCTGCCCAAACGAGGTACTGGCAGTAATGCGCAGCAGTCCTTTGGGCTCAACCTCCGGCGTCGCGACTACGGCGCGCATATCCTCAGCCAGATCAAGCATGCGCCTGCACAGGGGCAATACCTCGGTTCCTGCCGCCGTCAGGTTCAAACGGCGGGTCGTACGATGCATCAGGCGCGCGCCCGTCCAGTCCTCAAGCTCGGCGAGGAATCTGGAAATCACTGGCCTGGACAAACCAAGCTTGTCTGCGGCGGCCGTCTGGCTGCCACAGTCGACGACGGTCACAAAAGCCTGCATCGCCAACAATTTGTCCATGATTCGACCGTTTTTAGAAACAAATCTGCCGCCAATCTAGCGTTTTTCGATCGATAAATCTCAACTAATGTGCCGACTCCCAACCAGACAATATGGAACTCGACATGCTACCGCTCCCCGCACGACGGCTTTTGGCCACTTTCGCCCTGCTCGGGCTCGCAGGCTCCGCTCTGGCGGCACAGCCGTTGAAACTGGACATTTACAACCCGGGTGATGAGGCCATCTTTCCGGTCTCCTCGGTGCTGGTGACTGGCGAGAAGGACGCCATTCTGATCGATGCTCAATTTGCCAAACCCCAGGCTGAGCAGATCGTCGAAACAATCCGCAAGAGCGGCAAGAATCTGACCACCATTTACATCAGTCATGGCGACCCGGACTTCTATTTTGGCTTGCAAACCTTCACCGAGGCCTTCCCCAACGCCAGGGTCGTGGCCAGCGCCCAGACCGTAGCCCATATCAAGGAAACCAAGGATGCCAAGCTCGCCTACTGGGGACCAAAACTTGGTGCTGGCGCGCCCGACAAGGTCATTGTTCCTGAAGTGCTTCAGGGCAACGAACTGAAGCTTGAAGGCCAGAAACTGCAAATCATCGGCCTGGACGGTCCACAGCCGGATCGCACGTTCGTGTGGATCCCCTCAATCAAGGCCGTGATGGGTGGCGTGGTGCTGTCCAACAATATTCACGTATGGATGGCGGACACCCAAAGCGCAAAATCCCATCAGGATTGGCTGGCGACGCTGGCGGCGATCGAAAAACTGCAGCCTGCGACCATTGTGCCCGGTCATTTCCTGCCGGGTGAGCTGAAGCCGAATCAATCGCCCGACTTTACCGCGCGCTATATCAAAACCTTCGACGCCGAAACGACCAAGGCCAAAGACTCCGTCGCACTGATTGAAGCGATGAAAGCGCACTACCCAAAGCTGGCGGATGAATCGTCACTGGTACTGAGCGCGAAAGTGGCCAAGGGTGAGATGAAGTGGTAGAGCGTTTTGACATGCCTGAGATGGACTAGTAGGCGCGAGGCTTGCCCGCGAATCAGACGCTACGGTGACCCAACTCTACCGAAATCAGGCAAAAAAAAGCGACCCGTTAAGGTCGCTTTCTTTTTTCGCTTCAAGGAGTTCAAGGGCCTCGAAGCTATGTATGGCGCAGCGGACGGGACTCGAACCCGCGACCCCCGGCGTGACAGGCCGGTATTCTAACCGACTGAACTACCGCTGCGTATCGCTCGGACTTGCATCCGTTTGAACCTGTTGAAACAGATTTTCGAGAATCTGTTTCGTTGTAACCCTGATTGATCAGCCTTGAGGCTTTTCAATCGCAGACCGGGCTGACCCGATCCGTAAAATATGGCGCAGCGGACGGGACTCGAACCCGCGACCCCCGGCGTGACAGGCCGGTATTCTAACCGACTGAACTACCGCTGCTTGTCGGTGGACTTGCGTCCGGTGCTGCTATCAAACCTTGTAGCTTGAAACTCACGAAGTGGTGGGTGATGACGGGATCGAACCGCCGACCCGCTGCTTGTAAGGCAGCTGCTCTCCCAGCTGAGCTAATCACCCTTTGCTTCGTTGAGGCCGCGAAATTTACGCACCTAACGAACCTAAGTCAATAGCCTGCTTGAAGTTTTTTTCAGAGACGGCTTTTAGCGACAACTTCCCAGCTACGAGCCAGACGAAGAAAAGGCGCAATTTCTCGCGCCTTTGCCAACTCTGCACAGATCACAACGCCATCAGCGCCTGACCGGTAGCCTCGCGAATAAATTCGCTCCTACAGCTTCACTCCACATAAACCATTTTGCGGGTCATGCCGCCGTCGACCACGAACTCCTGCCCGGTAATGAAACCGGCATTGCGCGACAGCAGCCAGGCCACCATTGCAGCCACGTCCTCTACATTGCCTACCCTGCCCGCCGGATGCTGCGCATGATCGGCCTCAGAGAGCGGCTCAGCGCGGCGCACGGAGGGGTCGCGAACGTCGATCCAGCCGGGGCTTACCGCATTGACCCTGATTTCCGGGCCCAGACTGATCGCCAGGGCGTGAGTCAACGCCAGCAAACCGCCCTTGCTGGCCGCGTAAGCTTCCGTATCGGGTTCTGATTGACGAGCGCGCGTCGAGGTCAGGTTGACGATGCTGCCGCAGTGAGCACGCAGGTACGGCGCGCAGTGCTTGGCCAGCAGCATCGGACCATTGAGGTTGACGGCCAGCACACGATTCCAGTGGGCAAGGCTCAGGCTTTCGAGAGTGGTGTTGCGTGGATCGGCCACCGCAGCGTTGCAGACCAGTGCGTCCAGACGCCCGAAGCGTCCGATTACCTCGGCGACGCCCGCCGCAACCTGTTCTTCGCTGGCCACATCCATGCCAACGAACAATGCGTTCTCGCCGAGCGCTTCGGTCACCCGTAACCCACGGGCGCGATCAACGTCGGCGAGCACGACCTGCCAGCCCTCGGTAATCAGCCAGGCAGCGATGCCCAGACCGATCCCGCGTGCCGCACCGGTAACCAAGGCCACCCGACCATTGCTGGCGCTGGCGGCCTCCATCACCCAATCGCTCACAATGCCGCCAGACCACGCGCCAGATCGGCTTTGAGGTCGGCAACATCTTCCAGCCCGACCGCAACGCGAATCAGGCTGTCACGAATACCCGCCGCTTCCCGCTCCTGCGGCGCCAGACGTCCGTGAGACGTGGTGCTCGGGTGGGTGATGGTGGTTTTGCTGTCACCCAGGTTGGCCGTGATGGAGATCAGGCGAGTGGCATCGATGAAACGCCACGCGCCATCTTTGCCACCTTTGACTTCAAAACTGACCACGGCACCAAAGCCTTTCTGCTGGCGTTGAGCCAGAGCATGCTGCGGATGGCTCTTGAGACCGGCGTAGTGCACCTTCTCGATGCCGTCCTGCTGCTCCAGCCACTCGGCCAGTTCAAGGGCACTGGCGCAATGAGCGCGCATGCGCAGGTTCAAGGTTTCAAGGCCCTTGAGGAAAATCCAGGCATTGAAGGGGCTCAGGGTCGGCCCGGCGGTGCGCAGGAAACCTACGACTTCCTTCATCTGCTCGCTGCGTCCGGCAACCACGCCGCCCATGCAACGACCCTGGCCGTCGATGAACTTGGTGGCCGAATGCACCACCACGTCGGCACCCAGCAGCAACGGTTGTTGCAGCGCCGGGGTACAGAAGCAGTTATCCACCACCAGCATCGCGCCCTTGGCGTGGGCGATTTCGGCCAGGGCCGCGATATCCACCAATTCAGCCAGTGGATTGGACGGCGACTCGACGAACAGCAATTTGGTGTTGGACTTGATGGCCGCATCCCAGCCCGCCAGCTCGGCCAGCGGCACGTAGTCGACTTCGACGCCAAAGCGTTTGAAGTACTTCTCGAACAGGCTGATGGTCGAACCGAACACACTGCGCGATACCAGTACATGGTCGCCCGCGCTGCACAGACTCATGACAGTGGCCAGAATGGCCGCCATGCCCGTCGCCGTCGCTACCGCCTGCTCTGCGCCTTCCAGCGCGGCGATGCGCTCTTCGAAGGAGCGCACGGTCGGGTTGGTGTAGCGCGAGTAAACGTTGCCCGGCACCTCACCGGCGAAACGCGCGGCCGCGTCGGCGGCCGTGCGGAACACGTAACTGGAGGTGAAGAACATCGGATCGCCGTGCTCGCCTTCCGGCGTGCGGTGTTGGCCTGCCCGTACGGCGAGGGTATCGAAACCCACGCCTTCAAGATCGCTGTCCAGCCGACCGGCATCCCATTCCTGAGTCATGCCGCGCCCTCCCTGATGATTAGTTGTTGTACAGATCGATAATCGCGCTCACGGCCTGGGTCTTGACCTTGGAGGCGTCATTGCGCGCCTGCTCGATCTTGTTCAGGTAATGCTCGTCGATGTCACCGGTCACGTACTTGCCGTCGAATACCGAGCAATCGAAGTTGTCGATCTTGATCTTTTTGCTGCCACTGACCGCTTCGATCAGGTCACTCAAGTCCTGATAGATCAACCAGTCGGCACCGATCAGATCAGCGACGTCCTGAGTGGTGCGATTGTGGGCGATCAGCTCGTGAGCGCTCGGCATGTCGATGCCATAGACGTTCGGATAGCGAACCGCCGGAGCCGCCGAGCAGAAGTAAACGTTCTTGGCGCCCGCTTCGCGTGCCATCTGGATGATCTGCTTGCAGGTGGTGCCACGCACGATGGAGTCATCCACCAGCATCACGTTCTTGCCGCGAAATTCCAGCTCGATGGCGTTGAGCTTCTGGCGTACGGATTTTTTCCGCGCGGCCTGGCCGGGCATGATAAACGTGCGGCCGATATAACGGTTCTTGACGAAGCCTTCGCGGAACTTGACGCCCAGGTGATTGGCCAGCTCAAGAGCGGCGGTACGGCTGGTGTCAGGAATCGGGATAACCACGTCGATGTCGTGATCCGGACGCTCGCGCAGGATCTTGTCGGCCAGCTTCTCGCCCATGCGCAGACGCGCCTTGTAGACCGAGATGCCGTCGATGATCGAGTCCGGACGCGCCAGATAGACGTGTTCGAAGATGCACGGCGCATATTTCGGGTTGGCAGCACATTGACGAGTATGCAGCTTGCCGTCTTCGGTGATGTAAACCGCTTCGCCCGGCGCCAGGTCACGAATCAGCGTGAAGCCCAGAACGTCCAGGGAAACGCTTTCCGAGGCGATCATGTACTCGACGCCTTCGTCGGTATGACGCTGGCCGAACACGATCGGGCGAATGGCGTCCGGGTCACGGAAACCAACGATGCCGTAACCGGTGATCATCGCGACGACGGCATAGCCGCCACGGCAACGATTGTGCACGTCGGCCACGGCCGCGAAGACGTCTTCTTCGGTGGGCTGCAACTTGCCGCGCCGGGCCAGCTCATGGGCGAAGACGTTGAGCAGCACTTCAGAATCGGAATTGGTGTTGACGTGGCGCAGGTCGGATTCGTAAATCTCCTTGGCCAGTTGCTCGACGTTGGTCAGGTTGCCGTTGTGGGCCAACGTGATGCCATACGGCGAGTTGACATAGAACGGCTGGGCCTCGGCTGAGGTCGAGCTGCCTGCTGTCGGGTAACGCACATGGCCAATGCCCATATGTCCGACCAGGCGCTGCATATGCCGCTGGTGGAATACGTCACGAACCAAACCATTGTCCTTGCGCAGGAATAACCGGCCATCGTGACTGGTTACGATACCGGCAGCGTCCTGGCCGCGGTGCTGGAGGACGGTTAGCGCGTCATACAGCGCCTGATTGACATTCGACTTACCAACGATACCGACGATGCCACACATGCGACACAACCCCTACTTAGTGGAACTGGATTTACCGAGCACTTCCTGCGGCATTGTAGGCGGCAGAAGGTGATCCTTGAACGGCAGATCAGCAGGTACGCTGATGCCGCTGGCGAGCCACTTGCTGGACATCCCGAGAATCAGGTTTTTCGACCAGTCAGCGACCATGAGAAATTGTGGCAACAATCTGGACTGCTGCCACCATTGATCCTGTTGCACCGGCCCCAGGCTCAACAGCCCGACCGCCACTACGACAAGCAAGCCCCCGCGCGCCGCGCCGAAGACCATGCCGAGAAAACGATCGGTCCCGGAAAGCCCGGTGACACGAATCAGTTCTCCGATGAGAAAGTTGATCATTGCGCCGACCAGCAAGGTGGCGACGAACAGAATAGTACAGGCTGCGATCACCCTGAACGAGGGTGTCTCGATATAACTGACCAGATACTGCGAAAGCCCCGCACCGAACATCCAGGCAACGACGCCTGCAATGATCCAGGTCACCAGCGACAGAGCCTCCTTGACGAAGCCGCGCTTGAGACTGATCAGAGCAGAAATGACGACAATCCCGAGGATCGCCCAGTCGACCGGGGTAAATGGCACGTTTGAGCCTGCGAACAGATAAGGCGGCGCATTTTAGCAGAGCGCCAGCCTGCCGGTAAGCGGGGATTACCGGCAGGCCTCACATTCGCTGAAAAAGCCTCAGCCGCGTTCGGGCTGGAAGCGTACGACAATGCCCTTCAGCTTCTGCTGCTTGTCGAGCTGATCGCGCAGACGATCGGCCTCGGCGCGCTCGATCAGCGGACCGACAAACACCCGATTCACGCCGTCGCCGCTGCGGATATACGCGTTATAGCCTTGGGTACGCAGGGTTTTCTGCAGGTTGTCGGCATTGGCCCGATTGGACAGGCTCGCCAGTTGCACCGACCAGCTGACCGACAGGCCATTGGCGTCGACGCCACTCGGCGTGGCCGGTTTGGTCGCGGCTTGGGCCGGGGCAGTCGCCGGAGCGGCTGGAGCCGGTGCAGCAGGCTTGGACGCTGGCTTGGCCACAGGTGCAGCAGGTGCAGGAGTGGGTTTTGCAGCGGGCGGCGCAGGCGCGATTGGCGTCGAGGGTGCCACGGCAATCTGGCCGATTTCGTCGTCGGCCGGTATCGGCTCCTGAGGCAATGCCTGAGGTTCAGGAACCGGAACCGGCTCGATCCGCACCTGAGGCGTAGGCGGTGTCTGCGGCGCAGCCGGCGCGTCGACCAGTACCCGATGCGACTCGTCCTGTTTGGTGAACAGCATTGGCAGGAAAATCACCGCCACGGCAATAAGCACCAGTGCGCCGACCATTCGCTGTTTGAATACGTTATCCAGCAGTGCCATTTGCAGCTTCCTCTTTGGCGTGCCGGGTCAACCATTCCAGGGCCTCGGCAACACAGTAAAAAGACCCGAACAGCAAAATTTCGTCATCGGCCGTGGCGTGCGTGCACTGAGCCTCCAGCGCCAACGCAACACTCTGATAGGACGTCACTTTTGCGCCAAGGTTCTGTAGTGCCGTCTGAAGATCCGACGCCGGGCGACTGCGCGAGGTTGGCAATGGCGCCACAGCCCACTCGGCGATACTTCCAACAAGCTCGGCCACAACGCCTTCGAGTTCCTTGTCGGCCAGCAAACCAAACACCGCAAGACGCTTGCCGACGACTGGACGCTGCGCCATGCGCCGGGCGAGAAACTGCGCAGCGTGGGGGTTATGGCCCACATCCAGTAGCAAGTGCAGGTGCTTGCCATGCCAGTTGAACGAACGCCGATCCAGGCGACCGATAATCCGCGTGCCAAGCAATGCCGAGCGAATCACCTCGGGTTGCCAGGCAATATCCAGCAACAAATAGGCCTGCAAGGCGAGCGCCGCGTTCTCCATGGGCAAATCGAGCAGCGGCAGGTCGCGCAATTCAACCAACTGCCCTGCCCCGTCACGACCCAGCCAGCTCCAGTTGTGGTCGGTGATCGACAGATCGAACTCCCGACCGCGCAACCACAGCGGGCAATTGAGTGCCGCAGCCTGCGCCAGCAAAGGCGCCGGAGGATCCAGATCGCCACAAAGCGCGGGACGACCTTCGCGGAAGATGCCCGCTTTTTCGAAAGCGACAGATTCACGGGTATCGCCCAGCCAGTCGGCGTGATCGATGCCGATGCTGGTCACCAGCGCCAGATCCGCATCGATCAGATTGACCGCATCCAGCCGGCCGCCAAGGCCGACTTCAAGCACCGCGACATCCAGCCCGGCCCGCTCGAACAGCCAGAAGGCGGCCAGGGTGCCCATCTCGAAATAAGTCAGCGTGACATCGCCACGCGCCGCTTCGACAGCGGCAAAGGCATCGCACAGTTCCACATCAGTGGCTTCAACGCCCTGCACCTGCACCCGCTCGTTGTAACGCAACAGGTGAGGTGAGCTGTAGACGCCGACTTTCAAACCCTGCGCCTGCAGCAATGCCGCGAGGAATGCGCAAGTCGAACCCTTGCCGTTGGTCCCGGTGACGGTAATCACCTTGGGCGCAGGACGGGTCAGACCCAATTGCCGGGCAACCTGTTGCGAACGCTCCAGCCCCATATCAATGGCCGAAGGGTGCAACTGCTCCAGATAGGCGAGCCAGTCGCCCAGCGATCCTGGGGTCATACGTTCGCCGGAATCGGTGGAACAACGATAGGTTCCAGAACCGGCGGTACGAATTTAGGGGTCGGCAGGTTCATGAATTGCGCGAGCAGATTGCCCAGGCGCGGACGCAGTTCCTGTCGGTGGATGATCAAGTCGATAGCGCCGTGATCAAGCAGGAACTCGCTGCGCTGGAAGCCTTCAGGCAGCTTCTCACGCACGGTCTGTTCGATGACGCGAGGACCGGCGAAACCGATCAGCGCCTTGGGTTCTGCAACGATCACATCACCCAGCATCGCCAGACTCGCGGAAACACCGCCGTAGACCGGATCAGTGAGTACCGAGATAAACGGCAGACCTTCTTCACGAAGACGGGCCAGCACGGCCGAAGTCTTGGCCATCTGCATCAGGGAAATCAGTGCTTCCTGCATGCGTGCGCCGCCGGAGGCCGCGAAGCAGATCATCGGGCAACGTTTTTCCAGCGCGTAGTTGGCGGCCTGTACGAAACGCTCGCCAACGATAGCCCCCATCGAACCACCCATGAAGGAGAATTCGAATGCGCAAGCGACCACGGGCATGCCCAGCAAGGAGCCGCTCATGGAAATCAGCGCATCCTTTTCACCAGTCTGCTTCTGCGCGCCGGTGAGACGATCCTTGTATTTCTTGCTGTCGCGAAACTTCAGGCGATCGACTGGCTCCAGATCAGCGCCGATTTCGGCACGGCCATCGGAATCCAGAAAGATGTTCAGACGTGCCCGGGCGCCAATACGCATGTGATGGTTGCACTTGGGGCAGACGTCCAGGGTCTTTTCCAGTTCCGGACGATAAAGCACCGCTTCGCAAGAAGGGCACTTATGCCAAAGACCTTCGGGAACCGAGCTCTTCTTGACCTCGGAACGCATGATCGAAGGGATCAGCTTGTCTACCAACCAGTTGCTCATGCTTTATTTCTCCAGTACCGGTGGCTCGAACGCAGACGAATCGACGTCTGCGCATGCCCTTAAATTCTTGGATGATCTGACAACCCGTCGCCAGCGGTCGGCAATTGGCCTGACCTGCATGACAACAACGTCGTCAATCGTGGAACTGCAACAGCTTCTGCGCGGCGTACCGACACCTGCGCAGTCTTGAATTCGACCAGTGCGCCAATCAGGCAGCCAGGTTCATGGACGGCGGACAACCCAAAGCCGTCACATCTATAGCCGCTGACTATCAAGCGCCATGCACCGCACTCATGAATGCGCGGATCTTGTCATGGTCCTTGATGCCTCCACTTTTTTCGACCCCGCCGCTGACATCCACTGCATACGGTCGGACCTGAGCGATGGCCTGCGCCACATTGGCGGAAGTCAGACCGCCGGCCAGAATGATCGGTTTACTCAGGCCGCTCGGGATCAACGCCCAGTCAAAGGTTTCACCGGTCCCGCCAGGAACGCCGGCTACATAGGTGTCCAGCAGAATACCGCTGGCGCCGGAATACGCACGGCAACTGGCGGCAATATCGTCGCCGGCCTGGACCCGCAAGGCCTTGATCCAGGGGCGATGATAGCCTTCACATTGCTCTGGCGTTTCGTCGCCATGAAACTGCAACAGATCCAGCGGCACGGCATCCAGCGTCTCGTTGAGTTCACAAGCGCTGGCATTGACGAAAAGCCCGACAGTACTGACAAACGGCGGCAGCGCGGCAATGATCGCTCGCGCCTGCTGCACGGTTACCGCGCGCGGGCTCCTGGCATAGAACACCAGCCCGATAGCATCAGCCCCGGCCTCAACAGCAGCCAAAGCGTCTTCTATGCGGGTAATGCCGCAGATCTTGCTGCGAACGGCTGACATGTAGAGAACCCCAAGCCTTTCTGTAAAGTTCGGGATGGTAGCAAATGCTTTTCCGGACGTCAGCCGTCAAGTTCCGAGAAGCCTGTCAGAAAGTGCGGTCCGACATAGCGTTCCGGCAATGGGAACTCGTCGCGATACTCAACCTGCACCAGATACAACCCGTAAGGGTGTGCCGTCACGCCGCCGGTCCTGCGCACCTTGCTCTCCAGGACATCCCGCGCCCACTCGACAGGACGTTCGCCGGTGCCGATCGTCATCAACACGCCTGCGATGTTGCGCACCATGTGATGCAGAAACGCATTGGCGCGCACATCGATGACAATCATCTTGCCGTGCCGCGAAACGCGCAGATGGTGCAGCTGTTTGATCGGAGACTTGGCCTGGCACTGCCCGGCACGAAATGCGCTGAAATCATGGGTACCCACCAGATACTGCGCGGCTTGCGCCATGCGCTCGGCATCCAGCGGGCGATGATTCCAGGTGATTTCCTGATTCAGATGGGCCGGACGAATCTGATCGTTATAAATGACGTAACGATAGCGCCGGGCGATTGCCTTGAAGCGCGCATGGAATTCAGCCGGCATCACCTTGGCCCACGTCACGCTGACGTCATGGGGCAGATTGATATTGGCACCCATGACCCAGGCCTTCATGGAACGCTCAGCCTGAGTATCGAAATGCACCACCTGGCCGCAGGCATGCACGCCCGCGTCAGTGCGCCCGGCGCACAACAGCGACACAGGGGAATCCGCGACTTTGGACAGCGCATTTTCCAGGGTTTCCTGAACCGTCAGCACACCGGACGCCTGACGCTGCCAGCCACAATAGCGAGAGCCTTTGTACTCGACACCCAGTGCGATTCGGGAAAAACCAGCGGCGGCCATTTCGAGAAGTGACAGCCTGTTGAATTACGAAATGGCGGCCATTATAAGGCCGCTGAAAAAAGACGCCATGCACCCTGCCCTGGAAATGCAAACGGCCGCATTAGCGGCCGTTGCAGTCAATCACAGAACCCTCAGACCAGACGACTCAGCATGTCCCTGGCTTCGGTTTTCTGACCGTCATCACCTTCAGTGACAACTTCATCGAGTATGTCCCGAGCGCCATCGCTGTCGCCCATCTCGATGTAGGCGCGAGCCAGATCGAGCTTGGTAGCCGCTTCATCGGTGCCTGACAGGAAGTCGAATTCCGGCTCGTCATCATCGAGTGCAGCGGCGTCTTCGGCTGTAAAGCTTGGCGCTTCGAACGGCGTGGCCATCGGCGGCTGCTCAAGTTTCTGCGACAGGCGCTCCAGCTCGGCATTCACATCCTCGATCTCGGAGGCAAACGCTTGAGTGGCCTGATCAGTCTCGATTTCGTCAGCCAGCGACAGATCGAAATCATCCGGCAGGTCCAGATCGTCGGCAGGCTGAGCGGGCGCTGATTCACCCAGATTCAACGGTGGCTCGTCGAGACTGAGCAGGAAATCATCCTCGGCACTCAGCGCAGGCTCGTCTTCGGCGCTATCCAGATCAAAATCAGCCAGATCGAAGTCAGCCAGATCGTCCGGTGCGCTCGCCGCCTTGGCTTCGCTTTGCTGTTTCAATACCGACTCGAAACTCAGCTCGTCATCGTCATTGATTGCTGGCAAAACAGGTGCATCCAGCTCCAGATCGTAATGATCGGTTGGATTGGTCACTTGTGCAGGCGAGGCCTCTTCAAGGTCGTCCAGACTCAAATCGAAATCGTGGTCGAACTCATCCGGCTCATCCGCTTGAGCAACCGGTTCCGGCGTTGGCGGCACAGGGGTTTCGGCGACAACGGCCGGTTCAGGCTCGGGCTCGGGCTCCGGTGTTTCGGGCTCGTCGAGCAACAATTCCTCGACGTACTTCGCATCCATTTCTGCAGCCACCGCAGCTGCAGTGGCTGTTGCCGCTGCCGCGACGACGGCAGCGGTGATCATGGCCGGGTAACGACTCTTGAGCTGCTCGACCTCAGCGTGATGCTTTCCCCCAGCCACCAATTTCCGCTCATGGATCGCAAACGCCTTGCTGTTACCTTGCTCGGCGTAGATTTCCATGAGTTTGAGACGAATATCGTCCCGGGCCGGGTCTTCCTTCAACGACTCTTCCAGCAGCTCGACAGCCTGATTCATACGCCCGTAAGCGATATGGATCTCGGCCTGAACCAGTGGATCGGCTGGACGCTCACGAGCAGGATCGACACTCGCACTGCCCATCGGCGCCATTTTCACGTTAGGCGCGGCAACCACCAGCCCGTCGAAACTGGCCTGCGGCACGTCCATATCCATGTCGGACACAAATTCAGATTCTTCAGCCAGCGCACGCGCCATGCGCCGGTGTTTCTCGGCCTCGGCCTTGGCATTGCGGCGGCGCGCCAGAAACAGCATCAACAGCAGCAGAAGCAGCACGACCGCGCCGCCGATCAAGCCGAGGACGATCGGGTTACCGAGCAGCTGTTTGAACGCCTGGTCGGAATCGGCGTCCTGCGCCGCGACCGGTTCAACGGCCAGCGGCTGCTCCGCAGGCGGTGCACTGACTTGAGCCGCGCCTGCTGGCAGGGCGTCTTCGGGAGCGATTTCGCCCGGCGGCTTGGCGGCGGCGCCAGGTGCTGCAACCAATGCGGCCGGCAAAGCCGGGTCGGCAGGCACCGGTGGAACCGTTGCACCTGCGGCCTGCATCTTGGCCAGTTGATCGCTCTTGAGCTGAATCAGGCGCTGCATCTTGTCCAGCTGACTCTGCAAGTCGCTCATGCGACTTTTCAGTTCAGCGTTGTCACGACGCGCGGTGTCCAGATTTTCCTCGGCCACCGCCAGCTTGTTACTCAAATCCTTGTCGCCTGCCGCCCCCTTGGCCGAAGAGCTGGAGCCTGCGGCGACCAGACTCAGGCTGTCACTTGGAGCCACTCTGGACGGCGCAGCACCGGCGCGATCACGGCGGGTCGCATCAACCTGACGGGTACCGGACGGCAAACGACGCCCCTGACGCCAGGCCTGATTCTGTTCGGCAACCTGGGCCACGGCTTGAGGCTGCGGCACGGTAGTGGTTTGCTGCGGATCAGGCAGGCGCAATACCTGGCCTTTTTTCAGGCGGTTGATATTGCCGCCGATGAACGCATCAGGGTTCAGCGCCTGAATGGCCAGCATGGTTTGCTGGACAGTGCCGCCATTGCGCACTTTCTCGGCAATTTCCCAGAGCGTGTCGTTATTGGTGGTCGTGTATTGCGCAGGCTTGGCCCCGGCAGCGGGCGTCGCCTGCGGAACCGGAGTCGGTGCAGGCGGCGCTACCTGAGGAGTCGCCGGTGCCTGGGCCGGCTGTGGCGCGGTCGTCGGCAATTGCGGCGCTGCTGCGGCAGCGGCTGCCGCTTCAGGGGAAAACTTTGGTGGGTCCAGCAACAGGCTGTATTCGCGCAACAGCCGACCATTGGGCCAGAGCACCTGCACGAGGAATTTCACAAAGGGCTCACGCACCGGCTTGCTGGAGGTAATGCGCAATACGCTTTTACCGTTGGCATTCAGTACCGGAGTGAACGTCAGATCGTTGAGAAACGCCTGTCGAGCGACGCCCGCCTGTGCGAAATCAGCAGTGGTTGCAAGACTCGGCACCACTTGGGCGGCGCTCAGGCCTTCGGCCTGTGACAATTCGATCTCGGCTACAAGGGGTTGATTCAGGGTCGACTTGACCGACAATTCCCCGAGTCCCAGCGCGTGCGCCATGCCTGATGACAACGCCGAAGCGGCAGCAATTGCCAAAACCAGTTTGCGAACCTGAACCATAGCCCATCCCTTGTTTAAAAACTCCCCGGCACCCGGGAAGGTAAAGCATGCATTGGGTGTCTAAGCAGACATCTCAGGAAATCAATGACACACACGCTAGAAAGATTCTTTAAATTGAGGCCAAGTATCTTTTACACATAGTCTTTTATCAACAATTGCGCGACCTGCACAGCGTTGAGCGCAGCGCCTTTGCGCACATTGTCAGACGTTATCCACAGATTCAGCTCACAAGGATCGTCAATTCCGCTGCGCACGCGTCCTACATAAACAACATCCTGGCCTACGGCATCTCCTACAGCCGTCGGATAATCCCCGGCTTCGACCAGTTCAATCCCCGACGCAGCTTCCAGTGCGGCATTGACCGCTTGCAGATCAACCGGCCGCGAGGTTTGCAGCGATACGGTAAAGCTGTCGCCAAAAAACACCGGCGCCTGCACGCATGTCGCCGAAACCTTGAGTAAAGGCAATGCCAGCAACTCGCGCAACTCCGCCACCAGGCGCACTTCAAGTGGCGCATGACCCTGGGCGTCCGGCGCGCCGACCTGGGCGAGCAGGTTGAAGGCCATCTGCCGGTCAAAAAAACGCGGCTCGATAGGACGAATATTCAGCAATTCGGTGGTTTGCCGCGCCAGTTCGGCAACGCCTTCGCGGCCCTGGCTGGAGACTGCCAGGCAGGCGGTGACGTTGACGCGCAGGATTTCCAGCACGTTGAGTAATGGCGCGAGGGTCAGCGCGATGGCCGTGCCGGAAGCACTCGGACTGGCAATCTGATAAGGCTTGCCCTGGGACTCAATCGACTGGGCGTTGATTTCCGGCACTACGCCGGGGGCGTCTGCAGCGGGCAAGCCGCCGGACAAATCGATCACCGAACAACCTGCGGCCAAGGCACGCGCGGCGTAACTGCGGGTAATCGCCGGGCCAGCGGCAAAGAACGCGACCTGCGCCTTGTTGAAATCGAACTCGTCGACCTCTTTGACCCGCACATTCTTGCCCCTGAACGGAACCGAATGCCCCGCCGACTCGATACTGGCCAGCAAGTGCAGCTGACCGACCGGGAAGTCGAGTTCTTCAAGAATCTGGACGATGGTTTCGCCGACAGTACCGGTGGCGCCGATCACGGCGATGTCAAAGGACTGGCTCATGCAAAAACCTCAGGAAAAACGCGGAGCGGCACTTTAACCGTCGCGCCGGGAGCAGGCAATTGATCGGACGTCATCCGAGGGATTCGTTATTCAGGGCTCAAGGCCGAGTGGAAAGAACAACCCGCCGCTCCAGACGCCCAGCCAGCGTCGCCCGTCGATATCCCGAGGCACGGCCAGCTCGACCAATTGATAGAAGACGTTGCGATGAATCAGGGCTTCGAGATTGACCCGCACATGAATGTAAGGCGCGGGCTCGTCGGTCGCGGGATCGATCAGCACCCGCAATGCATGCTCGGCACCGGCTTCGGTCACGTCGTCGACATTGGTGGTAAAGCGCAGCAGCTGATGCTCGCCCTCGCCTTCCACCTCCAGACTGACCGCCACGAATGGCGCGTCATCGACCTTGATGCGGACTTTTTCCACGGGCGTGATCAGGAAATAGTCGTCGCCGTCGCGGCGCATGATGGTGGAAAACAAGCGCACCATGGGTTTGCGACCGATTGGCGTGCCCAGGTAATACCAGGTGCCATCGCGGGCGATGCGCATGTCGATATCGCCGCAGAAATCCGGGTTCCATAAATGAACAGGCGGCAACCCTTTGGATTTGGGGATCTGCGCGAACAGATCATTGGCCTTGCCTGAATCACTCATGACTTTCTCCTTAGCGGCTTACGCCCAGCAGACTGCGAGCGTAATCCTCCAGAGGCGGGCCAAGCAAATCTTGTGGTTTGGTGTCGTGCAGTGTCAGCAATCCGCCACGGCTGCGAATTCGCGCACTGTCGATCAGATAGCGGGTACTGGTTTCGATCACCATCAACTGGATGACCCCGCTGTCGATGCCGAGCCGATCCAGCGCTTCCTGATCGGACCACTCGTCGGTGTTGCTGATTCGGTCATCGGCCTTGGCGAAGCGGGTATAAAGCAGGTAATGCGCACCGGCGGCGCGGGCTTCATTCATTGCCTCATCCAGCCCTAGCGGCGTACGAGCGCGACGAACCATGGGGAAATACTCGATGAAGCCGTTGAATGCCTCCTCGGCCACGACGTTGGGTCTTGGGTAGGCGCTGCCCGGCGGCGCAAACGCGCCTTGAGCAATATAGATGAAGGAGTCCGGCTGCAAGCGCCAGTTACTGATGCGTCGGGTTTCACTGTGATCCAGCAAACCGGCGTCACTGAATTGATCATGAGCGCCCTGGCCCAGATCGCTGACACTCATACAACCATTCAACGCCAACAGCGCCAGTAGCAAAACCAGGCTACGCATCACTTCCTCCCAGGTGCCGGTGACGGAAAACCGGCGAATGGTCGTCGGATGCAGCTTCCGCGCCATCATGGGCAAAGCAGGTCATTAATGCGTGCAGGTCCTGAAAAGGCTCAACCGCCAGTGGTGTCGGGGTTCAGATCAACAGTCGTCTCGGGATCGCGCTTGCGCTTGTTGCCCATGCGCACGCCGATGTCCATCAGGAACTGGAAAAAACCTTCCTGATCTTCGAGGACATTGCTCCAGAACGGCGAGTGGTACAGCGCCACCGCGCCATGGACCAATGCCCAGGCGGCGCAATAGTGGAAATAAGGCGGGACGTCTTCGAGCTTGCCTTCGTTGATTCGACCTTTGATCAGCAGCGTCAGGCGCTCGAAGTTCGAGGCGCGAATCTTGTGCAGCTCCTCGACCAGCTCCGGCACCTGATTGCCCTTGACGACTTTTTCCTCAAGCCGATCAAACAACCGGTAACGCTGGGGATCGCGCATGCGGAACTCGAAGTAGGCGCGCGACAGCGCTTCCTTGTCCTTGTCGACATCCGCCGAATGCAGCAGCTCGTTCAAATCGCGCTCATAGTCGAGCATCAGGCGCAGGTAAATCTCCGCCTTGGACTTGAAATGCTTGTAGATCGTGCCTTTGCCGATACCCACGGCATCAGCAATCATCTCGACCGTGACGCTGTCTTCACCTTGATCGAGGAACAGCTTGAGCGCGGTGTCGAGAATTTCTTGCTCGCGGCGTCGAAACTCACGGACCTTGCGGGGTTCTTTCTGCATAAGAAGGTCTGTAGGGGTCAAAATCGAAGCCCGGTATTATGCCTAACTTGCGCGAAATTGCACGGATCATCCGACCATGGCGTGGTTTTTTGAGCTAAATGGCCGAATCAGCGTTTTGCGCGACAAATGCGTCGCCGGGCGTGCCTGATGTGCGAAATGCGGACTCAGCAGCGGCCTGGCTATTCCAAATCTGTTTAAAAAATGATCAGAACTAACTGGACGCCCTGCAATCATGACCAATACTTAAGGCGTTGGCGTTGCATATCCCCCAAATGACACGCCAGTAAAGGTGCCGACGGATGGCGCACCTTTGTTTTACTCCTAATGGTCTTAACCCGGATTCACCCCCCAGAACCCGGGTTTTTTTTTGCCCGGGATTCAGGAGGAACATCCAGCGTCTAGCGCTTGAGGTGCGCCAACGGGAACAGGCGGGCGAAGTTGTCGGTAGTCATTTCGGCAAAGCGCTCGTAGGACTCGCCGCGCAGCATGGCGAGAAACTCAGCGACTTCGCGTACGTACTGGGGCAGGTTGGGTTTGCCCCGATAAGGAATCGGCGCCAGATAAGGTGAATCCGTTTCAACCAGCAGGCGATCTGCGGGAACCTGGCGCGCCACATCACGCAACGCATCGGCATTACGGAACGTGACAATGCCGGACAGGGAAATGTAAAAACCCAGGTCCAGCGCCGCCTTGGCCATCTCCCAATCCTCGGTGAAACAATGCAGCACACCGCCTTGGGGCAAGGCCGCTTCGCGCAACAGGTTCAGCGTATCGGCACGCGCACCACGGGTATGCACGATGACCGGTTTGCCGGTGACGTTGGCGGCCTGCAGATGCAAACGAAACGACGCCTGTTGCAGCTCGGCGGCTTCAGGCTCGTAGTGGTAATCCAGACCGGTTTCGCCAATGGCGATCACGCGCGGGTGATTCAATTCGCCCAGCAACCATTCCAGCGCAGGCGCTTCACCGGGTTTCAGGTCCAGCGGATGAATGCCGACCGAGCAATCCACGTCGTCATAGCGCTCCGCCAGGGCTTTGACTGCGCCCGCATTGTCAGCGCTGACGCCGATACAGAGAAAATGCCCAACCCCTCTGCCCCGCGCCGCTTCCAGCGCGGCATCGAGAGAGCCGGCATGTTCAGCGAGGTCCAGGCGATCAAGGTGGCAATGGGAATCTACAAGCATGGCAATGGTTATCTACATCGTGTGAGTTGGGCGGTCGGACTTCAAAGCACCGGCCAGATAAGTTTCGATCATGTTACGGGCAGCATTGTCGCCGTCATTGAATTGCACGCCGACTCCGGCAGCCCTGTTGCCCTGCGCGCCCTTCGGGGTAATCCAGGTGACTTTGCCAGCGACCGGAACCTTCTCCGGCTCGTCCATCAGGTTGAGCAGCATGAACACTTCATCGCCCAGCTTGTAGCTCTTGCTGGTCGGAATGAACAACCCGCCGTTCCTGATGAACGGCATGTAAGCGGCGTACAGCACGGACTTGTCCTTGATGGTCAGGGACAAAATACCGTTACGGGGACCGGAATTCAGCGGCAAACTCATCACAACTCCTCAGGATTCCAATGAATACAGCCTAACGTTGCAGCGGCAAGCCAGCCCACTGTACCAATAAAGCTTCGAGCAGCAGCACGCGGTTGAGATTGGCCTTGGACATGACCTTCTGGCGCTGGGCGAGAATCCAGTCCTGAATGTCGAGGACCTTGCCCTGATTTGATTTCTGCGCCATGTACTGCAGCACTTTGCGCATGTCCGCCAGACCGAGGCCTTCTTCGTCTTCGGTGAGCTGGTAGCGCAGGATCAGGTGCGACCAATCACAGAACCAGTCGAACAACAGCAACAACGGAATATCTTTCCAGCCTTCCGCCAGTTGCGTCGGCGATTGCTGCTGTTTAAGCAGTTTCTTCACCCCGTCGACCACCAGTGCACGCTGCTCGCGAACGCCCTGGGCCTGAAGACTGACAGCGGCCAACGGCGAACCTGCGGCGAGGACCAGCAATTCGTTACGCTCATCCTGCGTACAGCCGGGCAGCGCGTCGGCCAGCCACGCCAGACTCATGGCTTCGCTCGGCAGCGGGCAGGCCTGTTGCACACAACGGCTTCGCACCGTCGGCAACAATCGGCTGGGTTGATGGCTCACCAACAACAGCACGGTGTTGCCCGAAGGCTCTTCAAGACTTTTGAGCAGGGCGTTGGCGGCGTTGATATTCATCGACTCCACGGGCTCGATCAATACCACTTTGCGCCCGCCCATCTGCGCGGTTTGCACAACGAAGCTGACCAGATCGCGCACTTGATCGACCTTGATCGCCTTGTCGGCCTCTTCCGGCTCCAGCACGTAGTTATCCGGATGGCTGCCGGCAACCAGCAACAGGCAGGATTTACAGGTGCCGCACGCTTCCAGCCCCTCAAGACGCTGACACAACAAATTGGCCATCAACCGCTCGGCCAAGGCCCGCTTACCAATTCCGGCGGGGCCGTGCAGCAGGTAAGCGTGCGCGTGCTGAGGGCGTCCGGCCATTTGCTGCCAGAGCGCATCCTGCCAGGGGTAGGCCTCAGCCACGGTAACGCTCCAGCATTTCCGGGATCAACGCATCGAGGGACTGCTGGACTTGCGGCAGCGACAAGGCCGCATCAACCAGACGATAACGGTCCGGCTCGGCGCTCGCACGCTTCAGATAAGTACTGCGTACGGCATCGAAAAAAGTCCGTCCTTCCTGCTCGAATCGGTCGAGTCGACCTCGCGCAGTGGCGCGGGCCAGGCCGACTTCAACCGGCAAGTCGAAGATCAGGGTCAAGTCCGGGCGCAATTCACCCTGAACGAAGTTTTCCAGCGCGGCAATCCGCTGGTGGCTCAGGCCGCGGCCGCCGCCCTGATACGCGTAGGTCGCGTCGGTAAAACGATCACACAAAACAATCTCGCCACGGGCCAGCGCCGGGCGAATCACTTGCGCCAGATGTTGTGCCCGTGCGGCAAATACCAGCAGCAACTCGGTATCGGCATGCATCGACTCATCGCTGGGGGCCAGCAACAACTCGCGAATGCGTTCGGCCAAAGGCGTACCGCCAGGTTCCCGAGTCAGCAATACTTCAATACCTTCGGCGCGCAGTTTGGCGGCGAGGTATTCGCGGTTGGTGCTTTTCCCGGCGCCTTCCGGACCTTCCAGGGTAATAAACAGGCCAGTCACAGGCAGTCCTCGTTCATCTTCATTTCGGGCTTGGCTCGCTCTGGATGGCATCAGGCTGCGCAGCTGGCTCCGGGACGGGCGCGGTTTCGGGCGCCGTCGCCGCATCAGGGACGGGTGCCGCCGGATCGGTTTCCGGAGGGATGACTGGAACAACGGTCGGAGCAGCGGGCGCCGGGCTGGAGCGATAATCGGCACGCCGCTTGAGCTGGTACTCTCGAACGGCCGCGTTATGCGCGTCCAGATCCGCCGAGAACACGTGACTGCCATCGCCGCGTGCGACGAAATACAAACTGCTGCCTGAAACCGGATTCAACGCGGCATGGATAGCTTCACGACCCACCAGAGAAATCGGCGTCGGTGGCAGTCCGGCGATGACGTAAGTGTTGTAAGGCGTTGCTTCCTTGAGATGGGCACGGGTCAGCTTGCCGTTGTAGCGTTCGCCGAGGCCGTAGATAACCGTCGGATCGGTCTGCAGCAACATGCCCAGACGCAGGCGTCTGACAAACACTCCGGCAATCTGCCCACGCTCCTGGGGAACGCCAGTCTCTTTTTCCACCAGCGACGCCATGATCAAGGCTTGATACGGGTCAACGTAGGGAACATCCGCAGCGCGCTTGGCCCATTCTTCATCAAGCACTTCATCCAGACGGTTGTAAGCCTGCTTGAGCAGCTCGACGTCGCTCATGCCCCGCACATAGCGGTAGGTGTCCGGAAAGAAACGACCTTCAGGATAAACATCGGGATGCCCCAGCCTGGCCATCAGCTCGTTGTCGCTCAGACCTGTCAGGGTCTGCTCAAGCTTGGGCTGTTTAGCCAGAGCGGCACGCACCTGACGGAAATTCCAGCCTTCGACCAGGGTCAGGCTGTACTGAACCACTTCGCCACGCTGCCACAAGGTCAGCAACGATTGAGCGTCCATGCCGGGCGTCATCCGGTATTCGCCACTGTGCAGCGACTGTCCGGAGAGATTGAAGCGCCAGTAAAGCCGCAGCCAGAAAGCATCCTTGACCACGCCATCGGCTTCCAGACGATTGAGCACGCCCGTTGGCGTGGAGCCCGCCGGGACGTCCAGCAATTGTTCCTGGGTTACGTTCAATGGCTGATGCAGCGCTTCGTTCTGCTGCCAAAACGCAGCGCCCAGCGCCAGGCCTGCCAGCACTACACCTGTTTCCAGCAAGACCAATAATTTTCGAATCACTAAGCGATATCCAGAAGCGCGAGAACGGTGCGCTGCAGTTTACGGGTGAGCGGCCCAACCGGCCAGCTCAGCTGCATGAAGCCGCAAACGGGCCACACGCCATAGACACTGTTGCAGAGAAATACTTCGTCAGCCTGCTGCAAGTCAGACATTTGCAAGTCGCCGACTACTATCGGGATACCCAGCGCAGGCGCCTGTTCCAGCAATTCGGCACGCATCACCCCGGCGACGCCGCACCGCGCCAGATCGGCAGTGAGAAGAACCCCACCACTGATCAGGAACAGATTGCTGTAGACACCTTCGATGACGCGCCCGGATGTATCAAGCATCAATCCTTCGGCGTGGTCGCTGTCTTGCCATTCCGAGCGGGCGAGCACCTGCTCCAACCGGTTCAGATGTTTGAGCCCGGCCAGCAGCGGCTGTTCAGCCAGACGAGTCTGACACGCAAAAAGGCGTACGCCCTGCGCTGCATGAGCGCTAGGGTACAGCGGCGGCGGGCCGCCTTGCAGGATTCGTCGAGGTTGAGCATTCGGGGCGGGGGCGTAACCGCGCTGACTGTCGCCTCGGGTCATGATCAACTTCATCACGCCGTCGCCCAGCTGTGTGGCAAACGCCAGCAGCTCGCGGTGAACCAAATTCAGGTCGGCGGCGATACCCAGACGAGCACAGCCGCCTTCAAGACGTTGCAGGTGGCGCTCAATAAGCGATGGCCGTCCGTGCTTGACGGCGATGGTCTCAAACAGCCCATCGCCATACGCCAGGCCTCTGTCCTTGATGGACAGCAGATCGGCGGGACAGCCGTCGATCCAGCTGAGCATCACTCGTTGAACCGGCGGAACACCAGTGAGCCATTGGTCCCGCCAAACCCGAACGAGTTGGACAGCACCACGTTGATCGGCATGTTCTGCGCTTCATGGGGCACAAAATTCAGATCACAGCCTTCGCCCGGCTCATCAAGGTTGATGGTCGGCGGTGCGACCTGACCGTTGATGGCCAGAATACTGAAAATCGCTTCCACGGCGCCTGCCGCACCCAGCAAGTGGCCGGTCATGGACTTGGTAGAACTCACCGCCAGCTTGTAGGCATGATCGCCGAACACCGACTTGATCGCCCGCGCCTCAGCCAGGTCGCCGGCCAGCGTCGAGGTACCGTGCGCGTTGATGTACTGGACATCATCGGCATTGACCTTGGCGTCGCGCAGCGCATTGACGATGCAACGCGCCGCACCTGCGCCGTCATCCGGCGGCGAGGTCATGTGATACGCGTCGCCGCTCATGCCGAAGCCGATCAGCTCGGCATAGATCGTCGCCCCGCGCGCCTTGGCGTGTTCCAGTTCTTCAAGCACCAGCGCTCCGGAACCGTCAGACAGGACGAAACCGTCGCGGCCCTTGTCCCACGGACGGCTGGCACGCGTCGGATCGTCGTTGCGGGTCGACAGCGCACGGGACGCACCGAAGCCGCCCATGCCGAGGCCGCAGGCCGCCATTTCGGCGCCGCCGGCAATCATTACGTCAGCCTCGCCATAAGCGATGTTACGTGCGGCCATGCCGATGCAGTGCGTGCCGGTCGTACAGGCCGTCGCAATTGCATAGTTAGGCCCCTGTGCCCCCAGATGGATCGACAGGAAGCCGGAAATCATATTGATGATCGAGCCCGGCACAAAGAACGGGGAAATGCGTCCCGGCCCTTGCTCATGCAGCGACCGGCTGTTGTTTTCGATATTGGTCAGGCCGCCGATACCGGAACCCATGGCTACGCCAATGCGATCACGGTTGGCGTCGGTGACTTCAAGGCCGGAATTGCGCACAGCCTGAAAACTGGCCGCCAGACCATATTGAATGAAGAGATCCAACCGGCGGGCCTCTTTGGGCTGCAGATACTCTTCAACGTTGAATCCTTTGATCGAACCGCCAAAGCGGGTCGTGTAAGCCGAAAGGTCCGTGTGCTCGATCAGGCCAATGCCACTGCGGCCAGCCAGAATGCCTTGCCAACTGCTCGGCACATCCGTACCCAATGGCGACAGCATACCCATACCGGTGACCACGACGCGTCTACGCGACACAGGACTCTCCTTTTCTCTTATTGACGATACAGGGCATCGTTTTTAAAGAAAAAACCGCACGCCGGCAGGCAGTGCGGTTTTCCCATGACAGCAACGACGATTACAGCGTGTTACGCCTGGTGGGCAGTAACGTAATCGATAGCAGCTTGAACAGTAGTGATTTTCTCAGCTTCTTCGTCAGGGATTTCAGTCTCGAATTCCTCTTCCAGAGCCATCACCAGCTCAACGGTATCAAGGGAGTCAGCACCCAGGTCTTCAACGAAGGAAGCACTGTTGACAACTTCTTCCTCCTTGACGCCAAGTTGCTCGGTAACGATTTTCTTGACGCGCTCTTCGATGGTGCTCATACCTAGTTTTAACTCCTAGTGGACAAATTCAGGCAGCTGGCCGGTGGGTAAGTGTATAGAAGAGGTTTTGCGCATTTCAAGCTCAATGCTAACCCCGCTGACCTCACCGACCTGACGCCCATTAATAGATTGCAGCTTTATAACGGATTTTGGACACAACGTATGACATTATTTTACCGCAACCCGTTACATTTAACTCATGTACATGCCGCCATTCACGGGGATTGTAGCCCCGGTAACGTAGCCTGCACCTTCCGAAGCAAGAAAAGCGACCACGTGCGCGATCTCTTCAGCCTGCCCCAGACGACCCAGTGGAATCTGGGAAATCAGCGACTCACGCTGCGCTTCCGGTAGCTCACGCGTCATATCGGTATCGATAAAACCCGGTGCAACCGAGTTTACCGTCACCGCACGCGAACCCACTTCACGAGCCAGGGCCCGGCTGAAACCTTCCAGACCGGCCTTCGCGGCTGCATAGTTTACTTGGCCTGCGTTGCCCATGGCACCCACAACGGAACCAATACTGATAATTCGGCCCCAGCGAGCCTTGGTCATGCCCCGCAAAACGCCCTTGGACAAGCGGAACAGGCTGTTCAGGTTGGTGTCGACAACATCATGCCATTCGTCATCTTTCATGCGCATCATCAGGTTGTCACGGGTGATGCCCGCGTTATTGACGAGGATCAACGGCGCGCCAACACGCTCCTGAATCAATGCCAGGGTGGCGCTGACCGACTCGGAGTCCGTCACATTGAGCATCAGACCGAAGCCTTCGATGCCCTGCTCCTTGAACGTCGCGCTGATGCGCTCGGCACCGCTCTCGGAAGTCGCGGTCCCCACGACCACAGCACCATTGCGCCCCAATTCCAGGGCAATGGCTTGACCAATTCCACGACTGGCACCGGTAACCAGTGCAACTTTACCTTGCAGGCTCATGCAAGCTCTCCTTATCAGGCCAGTGCCGCGCGAGCGGCGGCAAAGGCGTCTGGGGTGTTGAGGTTGTGAGTCGTCACGCCGTCGGCGCAACGCTTGTTGAGGCCAGCCAGCACTTTACCCGGCCCGCATTCGATCAACTGGACAGCTCCGTTGGCGGCCAGCGCCTGAATCGATTCGACCCAACGGACCGGCTTGTAGAGCTGCTGCAACAGATCGGACTTCAGCGTATCGAGGTCGGACACAACAGCAGCGCTGACATTCTGCACCAGCGGAATCTGTGGAGCCTGCCAATCGATTGCTTCGACCGACTCGGCAAAGCGCTCGGCAGCCGGACGCATCAATTCGCAATGCGACGGCACGCTTACCGGCAACGGCAGGGCACGCTTGGCGCCACGCGCCTTGCACAGCTCCATGGCGCGTTGCACTGCAGCGGTCGAACCGGCAATGACAACCTGGCCTGGCGAGTTGAAATTCACCGCACTGACCACGTCGCCTTGCGCCGCTTCGGCACAGGCCGCCAACACGTCAGCGTCATCCAGGCCAAGAATCGCCGCCATGGCGCCCTGCCCCGCAGGAACCGCTTCCTGCATCAACTGGCCGCGACGCTCCACGAGTTTAACCGCATCGCCCAGCGACAGACTGCCGGCCGCAACCAGCGCACTGTACTCACCCAGGCTGTGCCCGGCGACGAAGGCGGGGCGAGCGCCGCCTTCGGCCAGCCAAAGGCGCCACAACGCAATGGAGGCGGTGAGGATAGCGGGCTGGGTTTTGTCGGTTTGATTGAGTTCGGTTTCCGGCCCTTGCTGGGTCAGCACCCAAAGGTCGTAGCCCAGCGCCTGAGACGCTTGTGCGAAAGTTTCCTGGATCAACGGGTATTGCGCAGCCAGCTCGGCAAGCATGCCCAGCGACTGTGAACCTTGACCCGGAAAGACGAATGCGAGGGATGCAGACATTTAACAAGCCTCTGAATTGTTGTCGCCGAAATTGACGCCCGGCCGTTTTGCCGTGCGCAAGAAGTCGAATATTAAAGACTGATCGTTTGGATGACTGCTCGGTCAGTAGCGTCACATTTTCGGGAATTGCGTCCCGACGGCATACTAAAGCAACTCCTCAAGACGTCCATGCAAGCGTTGCGGAAGATTTTCGTGAATCTCGATCAACGCCCGTTGAATCGCGCTTTGAAAGCCCTGAACACCGGCCGAACCGTGGCTTTTCACCACAATCCCCTGCAAACCGAGAAAACTGGCACCATTGTGCCTGGCCGGCGCCAGATCGGCCTGCATGCGTTTCATCAGCGGCAGCGCCAAGACACCAACGGCTTTGGTGACCAGGTTCTGACTGAACAAAGCCTGCACCCGCGCCGAAATCATCGTCGCCAGGCCTTCGCTGGACTTGAGCAGTATATTGCCGACAAAACCATCACAGACCACGACGTCAGCTTCACCGCGATACAGACCGTCACCTTCGATGAAACCGGAATAATTCAGCCCTGGAGCCGCCTGCAGCAGACTGGCCGCCAGCTTGACCTGCTGATTGCCCTTGATGTCTTCAGTGCCGACATTGAGCAGCGCCACTTTGGGGCGAGAAACTCCCAACGCTTCAGCGGCTACCGAACCCATCACGGCAAACTGATACAAATTCTCGGCGCTGCAATCGACATTCGCCCCCAGGTCCAGCAACTGACAATAGCCGCGCTGGGTCGGGATCGCTGCAACCATCGCCGGACGGTCGATGCCCGGCAAGGTTTTGAGCACGAAACGTGACAACGCCATCAGCGCACCCGTATTGCCAGCACTGACACAGGCCTGCGCCTGCCCATCGGCCACCAGACCTAAAGCCACGCGCATGGACGAGTCGGGCTTGCCACGCAGCGCCTGGGATGGACGTTCATCCATAGCGATGACTTCGGTAGCGTTGACAACGTGCAGGCGAGAGCGATCCACACCGGATTGGCGGGCAATGAGGGCTTCAATTAGGGAGGCTTGACCCACAAGGATCAGATGCAGCGAGGGCGTAGCAATCAGGCACGCGAGGCTTGCCTGAACAATGTTGCGGGGACCGAAGTCCCCGCCCATTGCGTCGATCGCGATGATCGGAGCGGACAAGAAATTACTCGTCAGCGCCCTTGTCGATCACTTTACGACCACGGTAAACACCTTCCGGCGAAACGTGGTGACGCAGGTGAATTTCACCCGTTGTCTTTTCTACCGACAGAGTGCTTGCCTCAAGAGCGTCGTGGGAACGACGCATGTCACGGGCAGAGCGGGATTTTTTGTTCTGCTGAACAGCCATAATTGATTAACTCCTAAACGTTTGGGTCACGCTTTAACTGCGCCAATACACTGAACGGGTTGGACCGCGTTACCTCGTCCACGCTCGGTTCGGGCTCATCGAGACCCGCCGGCTGCTGGCATTCTTCCGGATGATGAGCCGGCACAATGGGCAAGGCGAGCAGAAGCTCTTCCTCGATCAAAGCCAGCAGATCCAATGGATCTTCGCCCAGTTCCAGCACGTCATAACCTTTCGGTAACGACTGGGTATTCGCACCCTCCTTCATCACCGCGTAACTGCATTCGCTGTGAATCGGCAGGGTGACCAGCTCAAGACAACGCTGGCAAACCATCTTGACTTCGACGTCGATAGAACTGTGAATTACTACAGATCTACGTTCGTCACGCTCAAAAACGAATTTCGCCTGCACCGTACCGAGGTTATCGGAAAGCGGGTCGCAGAGTCTCTCCAAATCGGCCAGCAGCACTTCACCTTGAAGGGTAGTGCCACGATCAGCCAATTTGCGCGGGTCAACGTGAGGTGGAATCGGGTCATTCAACATAGGCGCAGCATTCTAGGGACGACCCCCAGGCATGTCAAAGGAAATTCAGGCCTGTTATCCGCCAGCAGACTGATTAGAATCACTTTTCACCCGATGGAGAACCCCATGTTGCCCTTGCTGCTTGCTTCCAGCTCACCTTATCGCCGGGAATTGCTGGCCCGATTGCGCCTGCCATTCGTCTGCAGCTCGCCTGAAATCGACGAGAGCCATCGAGCCGATGAAAGCGCTATCGAGCTGGTGCAAAGGCTGGCCGAGGAGAAAGCCAGGGCGCTGGCCAACGATTATCCGGATCACCTGATCATCGGTTCGGATCAGGTCGCGGTGCTCGACGGCAGGATCCTCGGCAAACCGCACACCTTCGAGCGCGCCCAGGCACAACTCTCGGCCGCCAGCGGCCGCAGCGTCACCTTTCTTACCGGCCTGGCGCTGTTCAATAGCGCCACCGGGCACTGTCAGGTCGATCACGTGCCGTTTACCGTGCATATGCGCGTGCTGGACCCGGCAAGCATCGAACGCTACCTGCTCGCAGAGCAGCCCTACGACTGCGCTGGCAGCTTCAAGGCCGAAGGGTTGGGGGTGAGCCTGTTTCGCGCGACGGAAGGCAGCGACGCCACCAGCCTGATCGGCCTGCCGCTGATTCGACTGGTGGACATGCTTGGCGAAGAAGGCATCACCACACCCTGACACCACAAACAAGAAACCCGACCAATGGTCGGGCTCCTTTCTTTATATACAGCAGTTTTGTCAACGCAAGGCTGGTCCGTTAAACCCCGCCCACATGGCGATCTGCTGAGCGACACTGGCGCCGAGCTTTTTCGAGAAACGATCCAGCGGCGACTCTTTGACGGTGTAGTCCACCATCTCTTTCTCGCCGATCACATCACGGGCGACGTAACTGGCGCTGCCCAGGCCATCGATCAAACCCAACGGCAAAGCCTGCTCACCGGTCCAGACCAGACCCGAGAACAGCTCAGGATGCTCTTTATCCTTGAGACGGTCGCCACGGCCGAGCTTGACGCTGGCGATGAACTGCTTGTGCGTGGTGTCGAGCACGCCTTGCCAGAACGCCGTCTCATCAGCTTTTTGCGGCTGGAACGGATCAAGAAAGGCCTTGTGCTCGCCGGAAGTATAGGTACGGCGATCGACGCCCAGTTTGTCCATGATGCCGACAAAACCGAAACCCGCCGCCGTAACACCAATAGAACCCACCAGACTGGCCTTGTCGGCATAGATCTGGTCAGCGGCACTGGCGATGTAGTAAGCGCCGGAAGCGCCCAGATCGGTAATGACGGCGTACACCTTGATTGCAGGCTTCTGGGCACGCAGGCGACGTATTTCGTCGGCGATATAGCCGGATTGCACCGGGCTGCCGCCCGGGCTGTTAATCCTCAGGATCACACCCTTGGTCTTCGTGTCATCAAAGGCCGCACGCAGGGCGCCAACAATGTTATCGGCACTCGCCGGTTCGTTGTCGGCAATCATGCCCTGCACTTCGATCAGCGCAGTATGGTTCTCGCTGCGCGACGCGCCTTTGTCAAAACTCAACAGCGGCGTGAACAGGAACAACGCCGTCATCAGGTATAAAAACGTCAGGGATTTGAAAAAGATCCCCCAGCGCCGCGAGCGTCGCTGCTCCTGAACGCCCGCCAGCAATGTTTTTTCCAGCAACTTCCAGCTCTTGGCGTCAGCCTTGCTGTCAGCGACTTCATCTGCATCTCTGGAGACTGGAGCTTTCCATTCGTCCGACATTCTCAATCACCCCAACAACGAAGATTCAGCACTGCGCGCACCCAACCAGGTGCGCAATTCGGGAAAACTATCGATGGCCAGACGCGGCTCGTATTCAAGCAACGAGGACAGCGACTGTGCGCCGTACCCCACCGCGACCGAATCCATGCCAGCGTTACGCGCCATCAACAAATCAAAAGATGCATCACCCACCATCAGCGCTCGCTCGGGCGCCACACCGCAATGCTCGAGGATTTCGTTAAGCATCAGCGGATCCGGCTTGCTGGCGGACTCGTCGGCAGCGCGGGTAATGTCGAAAAAATCCAGCCAGTCGTGCGCCTTGAGCACCCGATCCAGCCCGCGCCGCGCCTTGCCGGTGGCCACCGCCAACTGATAACCCTCTGCGCGAAACCCTTCGATCACTTCCCGCACTCCAGCAAATAACGGCGAAGGGACCGTATTATCCAGAGCCATATAACTGTCGGCATAGCGCTGGCGAAAGTCGATCAGATCGTTCGCGCTGATGTCCGGATAAAGCGTGCGAATGGCTTCCGGCAAACCCAGGCCGATGATGCCCTTGATCGCAAAGTCATCACGCACCTCACGGTCGCTCAAGGTCGCCGCAACCTGCATTGCCTCGACAATGCGACCGATGGAATCGGCCAGGGTGCCGTCCCAATCGAAAATCAGCAGCTCATAGTTTGACGGCTTGAAATCAGGGCGCACTCAATCGCTCCACGGTCTTGGCCCACATGTCATCCACCGGGGCCTGCAGCTTCAACTCGCCACCATCGGGCAGCGGTACGGTCAACATATAGGCATGCAGGAACAGACGCTTGCCGCCCAGATCACGAATTTCGCGACTGAAATCTTCGTCGCCGTACTTGGTGTCGCCAGCGATGGCGTGCCCGGCATGCAAGGTATGCACGCGAATCTGGTGCGTGCGACCGGTCACCGGCTTGGCCTCGACCATGGTGGCGAAGTCACCGAAGCGCCGCAGCACCTTGAAGATCGTCAGCGCTTCCTTGCCTTCGTCATTGACCTCGACCATCCGCTCGCCGGAGCGCAGGTTGCTCTTGAGCAATGGCGCATTGACGCGCTTCTGTGCGGTGTCCCAATGCCCGCGAACCAGCGCCATGTAACGCTTGTCGACGCCATCGCCGCGCAGGGCTTCGTGCAGGTGACGCAGCATGCTGCGTTTCTTGGCGATCATCAGCAGACCGGAAGTGTCACGGTCGAGACGATGCACCAGCTCCAGCTCCTTGGCGTCCGGGCGCATCTGACGGAAGGCTTCGATCACACCGAAGTTCAGGCCGCTGCCGCCATGCACAGCGATACCGGCCGGCTTGTTCAGCACGATCAGCGCCTTGTCTTCGAAGACAATGGCCGCCTCAAGGCGCTGCAACAGGCCTTGGGCCACGGGCACGGGCGCGTCACGCTCAGGCACGCGCACCGGTGGAACGCGAATGATGTCGCCTGCCTGCAACTTGTACTCGGGCTTGATTCGACCCTTGTTCACTCGCACTTCGCCTTTGCGCAAAATGCGGTAGATCAAGGTCTTAGGCACGCCTTTGAGGAAAGTGACAAGAAAATTATCGATACGTTGACCGGCATATTCCGGCGCAACCTCTACCAGCTGGACGCTGGGGGTTGGAGGGGTGATGTTCGTCATGCCGCAAATCATAACAATTTTTTATGGATTTGAAGCACTTAATGATTGCTGCTATAGTCGCGAACGCCGCCAAAAGCGGCCTGGACAGCGGACAAACGGTCTAACCACCGGCCCTGCCCAACGCAATTCACGAGGACGCGAGGCCGTCCTACGGGGCTTTCGGTGACAACGAACAGGCTGTAGATGTAACAAGCGCAGGTGACATGAGGCCTGAAACATGCCAGATCGCAGAGTTATCACTCGCCTTCAGAGCTAAAAATTCACGGCCAGTTCACAAAGTGCAGTCATCTTCAGACATTTCGTGCGAATACTTCGGAAATAACGCCTCAAGCCATGATGCGCGGCCCTCCTGAAGAAGGTCGCGGTAAATGCCAACCCGTTGCGGATTCAGCGCGCGGCAGCACCCGAATTATCAGGGATACGTGTAGGGTGGAGACGCACAACCATCGGACTGTGTAGCACTAGGCTTATTCAAGACGCTTCATCTCGTCCGCTACCGATGGTCGATTCCTCCTCCTGACAAAGCTTTTGCTGACAGGGTGGCTTTATGTCACCCCAGCAAGCAGGAAACGTCGTCGCGACGCCGGCCCCTCTGGCCGGTTCCCCGCTAGACACTGGAGTGTCCAACCACTCTTGACGTGCCCTGACACCGACCGTGAGAAGTCGTGTGTGCCGAACGCCGTTTCCGGCAGCCCGGAAACCGACGGTACTACATGAAAAGAATGCTGATTAACGCAACTCAACCCGAAGAGTTGCGTGTTGCACTGGTAGATGGCCAACGCCTCTATGACCTGGACATCGAGTCGGGTGCGCGCGAGCAGAAGAAAGCCAACATCTATAAAGGCCGAATCACTCGCATCGAACCAAGCCTGGAGGCTGCCTTTGTCGATTTCGGCTCTGAGCGCCATGGCTTCCTGCCCCTCAAGGAAATCTCCCGCGAGTACTTCAAAAAGGCTCCTGAAGGCCGCGTCAACATCAAGGACGTCCTGAGCGAAGGCCAGGAAGTCATCGTTCAGGTCGAGAAAGAAGAACGTGGCAACAAAGGCGCAGCCTTGACCACCTTCATCAGCCTCGCCGGTCGTTATCTGGTTCTGATGCCTAACAACCCACGTGCCGGCGGTATTTCCCGTCGCATCGAAGGTGAAGAGCGCAACGAACTGCGTGAAGCACTCAACGGCCTGATCGCTCCGGCCGACATGGGTCTGATCGTGCGCACTGCCGGCCTGGGCCGCAGCAGCGAAGAAATGCAGTGGGACCTCGATTACCTGCTGCAACTCTGGACCGCCATCAAGGAAGCCTCCCTGGATCGCTCCGCGCCTTTCCTGATCTATCAGGAAAGCAACGTGATCATCCGCGCCATCCGCGACTATCTGCGTCAGGACATCGGCGAAGTGCTGATCGACAGCGTCGAAGCCCAGGAAGAAGCCCTGACGTTCATCCGTCAGGTGATGCCTCAGTACGCCAGCAAGATCAAGCTTTACGAAGACAGCGTTCCGCTGTTCAACCGTTTCCAGATCGAAAGCCAGATCGAGACCGCCTTCCAGCGCGTCGTTGAACTGCCTTCCGGCGGTTCCATCGTTATCGACCCGACCGAAGCCCTGGTGTCCATCGACATCAACTCGGCCCGCGCCACCAAAGGCAGCGATATCGAAGAAACCGCGCTGCAGACCAACCTTGAAGCTGCTGAAGAAATCGCCCGTCAATTGCGCCTGCGCGATATCGGCGGCCTGATCGTCATCGACTTCATCGACATGACACCGGCCAAGAACCAGCGCGCCGTGGAAGAAAAAGTCCGCGAAAGCCTGGAAGCCGACCGCGCCCGCGTTCAGGTTGGCCGCATCTCGCGCTTTGGCCTGCTGGAAATGTCCCGTCAGCGCCTGCGCCCTTCCCTGGGTGAAAGCAGCGGCATCGTCTGCCCGCGTTGCAACGGCACCGGCATCATTCGTGACGTTGAATCGCTGTCGCTGGCAATTCTGCGCCTGATTGAAGAAGAAGCCCTGAAGGACCGCACCGCCGAAGTCCGCGCCCAGGTGCCGATCCCGGTTGCTGCGTTCCTGCTCAACGAAAAACGCAACTCGATCACCAAGATCGAACTGCGCACCCGCGCCCGCATCATCATCCTGCCGAACGATCATCTCGAAACGCCACACTTCGAAGTGCAGCGTCTGCGTGATGACAGCCCGGAAGCGCACACCAATCAGTCCAGCTACGAAATCGCTGCTGCGGCTGCCGAAGTGGAAGAAGTCGCGCCGCCAGCCGCTGCGACCCGCACCCTGGTTCGCCAGGAAGCCGCAGTCAAGACCGCGCCGCCACGTGCCAACGCACCGGTTCCGGTTGAAGCTGCTGCTCCCGCGCCTGCTCCGGTGGTTCATGAACCAAGCCTGTTCAAAGGCCTGGTGAAATCCCTGGTGAGCCTGTTCGCCGCCAAGGAAGAGCCTGCGGCACCGGTCGTCGTTGAGAAACCTGCGGCTGCCGAGCGTCCAGCTCGCAACGAGGAACGCCGTAACGGTCGTCAACAGAGCCGTGGCCGCACCAATCGCCGCGACGAAGAGCGCAAGCCCCGCGAAGAACGCGCCCCGCGTGAAGAGCGCGCAGAACGCGCTCCTCGCGAAGAGCGTGCGCCACGTGAAGAGCGTGCACCCCGCGAGCCGCGTGAAGTTCGTGACGAGACCACCACTGCCGCAGCCCCACGCGAAGAGCGTCCGGCCCGCGCGCCACGTGAAGAACGCGCACCGCGTGCTCCCCGTGAAGACCGCAAGTCCCGCGAAGACCGTCCGGTCCGCGAACTGCGTGAGCCACTGGATGCTGCCCCGGCAGTCAACCTGGCCCGCGAAGAGCGTCCTGAACGCGCTCCACGTGAAGAACGCCAGCCGCGCCAGCCTCGTGAAGAACGCCAACCACGTGCCGAACAGGCCGTAGCGGCGGTCAGCGAAGACGAAGTGTTGCTCAACGAAGAGCTGATCGCCGACGATAATCAGGACGGCGCCGAAGGCGATCGCCCTCGTCGTCGCTCACGTGGTCAGCGTCGTCGCAGCAACCGTCGCGAGCGTCAACGTGATGCCAACGGCAATGTGATCGAAGGTTCCGAAGGTGCTGAAGGTGCCGAAGAAGACGCCGAGCAAGCCAGCAGCACTGATGTCGCCGCAGGACTGGCAGTTACAGCCGCTGTCGCCAGCACTGTGATCAGCGCTCCGGCCGAAGCTCAGGCCAATCGTCAGGCAGAACGAGCGACGGCAGCCGTCGAAGCGTCGGATTCGTCCTTCGCCCAATCGACCGAGGTGCAAACCCCATCGATCCAGACGCCAGCGTTCGAAGCACCGGAAGCCGAAGCCGAGAAAAGCGAAGTTGCCGAAACCGCAGCTTTTGCACTCGAAGCACCGGCCATCGAAGCTCCAATCGCCGAACAAGCGCCTAAAGCCGAGCCAGCGCCGGATGTAGAAGCACAGCCTGCGTTCGAAGCTCCAGTCGAAGCGCCAGCAATGGCCGCCCAGAGCGAGCTGTTCGACGCACCGCACGCCGAGCGCGTCGTACCGTTCAAGCCAACGCCAGAGCCAACCGCTCAGGCGCCACTGGCAGAAGAAGCAGCTCCATCCCGTGACGAGGCCTCGGTTACAGAACCGGCGGTCACTGAGTCGGCTGAACTGCCAACGCCTGCACCTGTGGTTGCCGAAGCGCCTGCGTCTTACGCAGCGCCGGAAATCGTTGCCACGCCACCTGCCGCAGAAGCTGCAGTGGCTGTCACCGAAGTCGAGGCCGAAGCTGAACCCCAGGCCCCGGCCGCTCCGGTAAGCAGCACTGGCCGTGCGCCAAACGACCCACGTGAAGTGCGTCGTCGCAAGCGTGAAGCTGAACGTCTGCAGAAAGAAGCTGAAGAAGCTGCCGCCAACGCTCCAGTCGTGACTGAAGCAGCCCCGGTTGTATCCGAAGCCGAGCCGACTCAACCTTCACCGGTTGTCGACGACAACCTGCAACCGGTTGAAGAAGTCGTGCAGCAACACCCGAAAACGCTGGAAGAAAACAACGAGCCTAAACCACTCGTCTAAGCGCTTCGCTTAACCAGCGTTGAATAAAAAGCCCCACCTGTGAAAGCAGGCGGGGCTTTTTTATGGCCTTTTTTTGCAACCATTTATGGCTTGAAAATCAGGGCCTGCGGCACGTCCACGTCCCACAGCACGCCAGGATCATCCACTTCAACAAGCTGGACTCGCGAGGTTTTGAACAGCCGCTTGGCGCCTTGATCGCCAGCCAGAGTCATCAGTGCAGGGCTTAGTGTTCGCCCAAAGCCAACCGGATGACCGCGCTCACCTTGATGAACGGGCACGCTGATGCAGTCGTCCTGCAGGGCATCAATCACTTTGCTTAACGTGTCCGGCAGGATAAACGGCATATCACCCAGAACCACCAACCAGCCACGACAGTCAGGCGCAGTCGCGACTGCGGCAGCAATGCTGTCGCCCATACCGGGTGAATCCAGCAACACCACCTCACTGCCGTATTGCACGCCAAGCCGGGAGATTTCCGGGCAATCCGGGCGAGTTATCAACAGGCATTTATCCACCACACCATTCAGCCCGATCAGGACCTGTTCCAGCACCGGGCGCACAACTCCGTCCAGCCCCAGGCACGGCGCCAACAGCTTGTGCTGGTTAGCACCGGCCGCCGCCCGATAACGACTACCCTGCCCTGCGGCCAACACAATGGCGCAGACATGGTTGCTCAATGGGCGGTCTCGGCCAGAAGCGGTTTTTTCTGTTGCAGGGCTATGCCGTTCTTGATGGAGACGATTTCAGCCATCAACGACAGCGCGATCTCAGCCGGGGTATGGCTACCGATATGCAAGCCGATCGGGCCGTGCAAGCGGGCGATGGCCGTTTCGCTCAAACCCAGCAGCGCGAGGTTTTCCCGACGCTTCTGACTGTTCACCCGCGAGCCCAGCGCCCCGACGTAAAACGCCGGCGAGTTCAACGCTGTGAGCAACGCCATGTCATCCAGGCGTGGATCATGGGTCAACGCGACCACGGCGGTGCGTTCATCGGTCTCGATGGCCAGCACCGCGTCGTCAGGCATGCCCGGCACAAAACGGGCCGAATGATCTTCCCAGCCGAAGGAGAACTCAGTGCGCGGGTCGCAGATCAGGACGTCGAAATCCAGCAAACGGGCCATTTCCGCCACATAGCGGGACAGTTGCCCGGCGCCGATCAACAGCAAACGCCAGCGCGGGCCGTAAATGGTGCGCAAGGTCTCGCCATCAAAGCTCACCACATCGTCGCGTTGCGCACTGTGCAGGCTGACTTCGCCGGTGTGCAGATTCAGCTCACGGGCGACGATTTGATGGTCTTCGCAGCGCTGCAAGAGTTCTGCGACCCATTGTTCATTGCCGACCCATTCTTGCGTCAGGCGCAGAGTGCCACCGCAAGGCAGGCCAAAACGGGCCGCTTCGTCCAGGGTGACACCATAAGTGATCAGTTCGATGCCCTGCCCGTCACGCTGCAAGCGGCCGTCCTGCAAGCGAGCAATCAGGTCATCCTCAATACAACCGCCAGAAACCGAGCCGATGACCACACCGTCTTCGCGCAATGCGAGCATCGCGCCGGGTGGTCTGGGCGCGCTGCCCCAGGTCTGAACCACGCTATACAACACCACGCGCTGCCCTGCTCGACGCCATTCCAGCACGCTGCGCAGGACATTCAAGTCGACGCTATCCATCGGGTTGATCCTCATTGAAGGCATTCAGCCCAGAGGCATGAATCTGTAGAAGGGAGTCAGTAAAGATTAGGTTCCATTTCCAGCGTCACATCGAAGCGCTCGACGATGTCGGCCTGGATACGCCGCGCCAGAGCCAACAGTTGTGCGCCGGTTGCCCGACCATAATTGACCAGCACCAGCGACTGCAAGCGATGCACACCGGCATCACCTTCTCGGTAGCCTTTCCACCCGGCTTGCTCGATCAGCCAGCCAGCGGCAAGTTTCACTTGCCCGTCAGCCTGTGGATAACTCACAAGTCCTGGATAACTGACTTTGAGGCGCGCCGCCAGTTCAGCGCCAATCAGCGGATTCTTGAAGAAGCTGCCTGCGTTTCCCAGTTCGGCGGGATCAGGAAGCTTTTCACTGCGGATCGCGCAGATTGCCTGACTGACATCACGCGGGGTGGGCTGCTCGATACCGAGCGCGTCCAGACGCTGCCGCACCGGGCCGTAATCCAGATGCAGGCGCGCGACACGGCTGAGAACGAAACGTACGCGCAAGATCAACCAGCGTCCGGTTTCATGCTTGAACAGGCTGTCGCGATACCCGAAGGCGCATTCTTCCAGGGAGAATTCGCGCAGCTCGCCGGTCTGGCGATCAAGCGCGGTCAGGCCATGAAAGACGTCTTTGATCTCGACACCGTAAGCGCCGATGTTCTGCATCGGTGCAGCGCCGACCGTACCGGGAATCAGGCTCAGGTTTTCCAGGCCGCACAGGCCAAGTTCCAGGCAAGACCGCACAAACGGGTGCCACGGCTCGCCCGCTTCGGCCTCGACGACGGCCTCCAGGCAGTCTTCGCGAACAATGCGAATCCCACGGCTGGCCATGCGCAAGACCAACGCCTTGACGTCGCCGGTCAGCAACAGGTTGCTGCCGCCGCCGATAACCATCAACGGCAGCGAGTGCTCAGCGCAATAGGCCAGCGCCGCGCGCACATCGTCATCGTTATGGGCTTGGGCAAACAATTGCGCCCGCACATCGACGCCGAAAGTGTTGAACGGCTTGAGAGAAATGTCGGATTGCAGCTGCAACGTCAACCCTCCAGCAGGCGGCGGACACGTTCGAGGTCTTCAGCGGTGTCCACGCCGGCAGGCGGCGCTTCAACAGCGTCAGCCACGTGGATGCGCACGCCATGCCAAAGCGCCCGCAACTGCTCCAGGTTTTCGGTATCTTCGAGCCAGCACGGGCCCCAACTGACGAAATCCTGCAGAAACCCTGCACGGTAGGCGTAAATGCCGATGTGACGACGGAACGGAACACCCGCCGGCAGCTGATCGCGATCCCTGGCCAGTGCATCCCGCGCCCAAGGCAAAGGCGCACGACTGAAGGTCAGCGCCAGGCCGTTGATATCGGCAACCACCTTGACCACATTTGGATTGAACAGCGCCGCAACGTCGTCGATGGGCTCGGCCAGGGTCGACATGAGTGCTTCCGGATGCGCGGCCAGGTTGTCCGCGACCTGATCGATCACCGCAGGCGGGATCATCGGCTCGTCACCCTGAACGTTGACCA
The DNA here is from genome assembly GCF_000416235.1 of Pseudomonas sp. CFII64. Classification (GTDB taxonomy): domain Bacteria; phylum Pseudomonadota; class Gammaproteobacteria; order Pseudomonadales; family Pseudomonadaceae; genus Aquipseudomonas. Next base: position 39,880 of record NZ_ATLO01000015.1, read on the forward strand.
CGATGGCGTCGGCTGCAAGCCCGAGCTGGGTGGCAACCTCGGCGAGACGGTCAGTGCCGGAGTTGTGGTCATCACGGGTCAGCAGCACCTCCGCGCCAAAGGCGCGACAGGCTTCAACGATACGCGGATCGTCGGTGGCAACTACCACCCGGGCGGCGCTGCTTTTGCGCGCTTGCTCCCAGACATGCTGGATCATCGGCTTGCCGGCGATCTCTTTCAGGGGCTTGCCGGGAAACCGGCTGGAGCCATAGCGGGCCGGGATGACAACCGTGAAAACCGCGGTCATTTATCCAGACGCTCGTCGGTCGTCAGGGTGCGTGCTTCGCTTTCCAGCATCACCGGAATGCCGTCGCGGATCGGATAGGCCAGGCCTGCGCCCTTGCTGATCAGTTCGGTTTTATCGGCGCTGAGCTTGAGCGGACCTTTGCAGATCGGGCAAGCGAGGATGTCGAGCAATTTGGTGTCCATAAGAAATCCTGAGCGAATCATGGCAAAAGACGTGATAACTGCGAGTCGAACCAAGTGACGAAAGCGGCCGAAGGCACTGCATCCACGGCCAGATACCACCAGTCATCCGCCGCGAAGGGCCGGCATTTCACGGCGTCCTTTTCGGTCATGACAACGGGCAGCGAAGGCGTGAACGTCAGCGCCTGCACGCTGTAGGCGGCGTGGTCGGCGAACGCGTGAGCGACAGGCCGCCAGTGTAGCCCTTCGAGGGTGCTGAAGAAACGTTGCGGATTACCGATCCCCGCCACAGCGTGAACGGCTTGCCCTGGCGGGAAAAAATCCACCGGCTGACGCTCGCCGCTGCGCAGATTGACCAGCGCGGCGGGCTTGAGCCCGAAGGCGTAACCGCCGTCACGATCAGCGCTGGCACCGTTGTAGAGCACCGCATCGACACTGTTCAGGCGCTCGACGGGTTCACGCAGCGGACCGGCAGGCAAACAGCGGCGATTGCCCAGGCCGCGGGCAGCGTCGATCAGCACCAGTTCCAGATCCCGGGCCAGGCGGTAATGCTGCAAGCCATCATCAGACAGAATCAGGTCGAGCGGCTCGCTGTCCAGCAAGGCCCGCACGGCACGGCTGCGATCAGGATCGATCATCAACGGCACGCCGGTGCGCTGCACAATCAAAAGAGGTTCATCGCCCGCCTGAGCGGCGCTTTGTTCGGCCGCCACGCGCCAGGGCAGGCTCGGCGGCGTAGCGCCGTAACCTCGGCTGACCACGCCAACGCGCAGGCCGCGGCTGCGGCAGTGCTCGATCATCCACAGGATCAGCGGCGTCTTGCCGGTGCCGCCGACCGTAATGTTGCCCACGACGATGACCGGAATCGGTGCCTTGTAGATTTCACCCTGCCCGGCCAGGAAGCGCGCGCGCTTGCCTTCAACGACACGGCGATACAGGCATTCCAGCGGGCGTAACAGCGCCAGAGCCGGATGCCCGGCATACCAGGCGGCAAGCAAGCGGTCGGAGAGTGCCATCAGTTAGCCGATGTGGCCTCGACGGTGGTCATGCGCAAGTGACTGAAACCCAGTTTGCCAGCAGCGTCCATGGCGGTGATCACCGATTGATGAGGGGTTTTGCCATCGGCGCTGATCGTCAGCGGCAAACTGGTATCGCCGGCCGACTCACGCTGCAAGGCGTCAATCAGCGTGGCCAGATCGTTTTTCGGCAGCAACTGGTTATTCAGGGAGAAAACCCCGTCGGCATTGATGGCGATGTCCAGATGCTTGCGATCGGCGTCGGTGTCCGGTGTGCCGGTGACTGCCTGCGGCAGATCAACCCGCAGCTGGGTTTCGCGCGTGAAGGTCGTGGTCACGATAAAAAACAGCAGCAGGATGAACACCACATCGATCAACGACACGAGGTTGATGTCGATGTTCTCCCTGACCTTGCGCCGACGAAATTTCACTTCTTGCGGCCCTCACCCCGGGCCTGAGCCTTGAGCTGGATACCCGGATCATTGACATCGACGTCACGGTCGCCCTGCACCACTTCCACCAGCTTGATGGCTTCCTGTTCCATCCCGACCACCAGTTCATCGACCCGGCTTTGCAGGAAACGATGAAAGAAAATCGCCGGAATAGCCACGATCAGCCCGGATGCGGTACAGATCAGCGCCTTGGAGATACCGCCCGCCAGCACTGCCGCATTGGCCGTGTTGCCGGTGGCATTGAACGAGCCGAAGATATCGATCATGCCCAGCACGGTACCCAGCAAACCCAGCAACGGCGCCATGGCGGCAATCGAACCCAGGGCGCTCAAGTAACGCTCCAGATCATGAATGACCCGTGCGGCAGCCTCTTCGATGCATTCCTTCATGATCTCGCGACCATGTCTGGAGTTGGCCAGGCCTGCGGCGAGGATTTCACCCAGCGGCGAATCGGCGCGCAGCTCCTTGAGCTTTTCGCTGTCGAGTTTCTTGTCCTGGATCCAGCGCCAGACCTGCCCCAGCAAATGCGGCGGCGTGATGCGGCTGGCACGCAAGGTCCAGAGACGCTCGATGATGATGCCGACCGCGGCGATGGAACTCAGAATGATCGGCAGCATCATCCAGCCACCTGATTTGACCAGTTCCCACACAGTGACGACCCCCAGAAAAAAGTGGCGCCACTCTAACATAGGCTCGCCAGCTGGCCGAAGCCTGTGATCAATATCCGTCGGATGAGTCACGCCAGAAACGCTGCAGGCCCCGTTCGACCCGGGGTTGACCGAAGGTGCCCAGTTGCAGACTGATAGCACCCAGCTCGGCGCTGTCATAGGTGCGAATGCCAAACCAGCGATAGCGTGACATGACCAGGGGATGGGGATGCCCGAACGCATTGTTGCGGCCCCGGGAGATCAAAACGCCCTGCGGGTCGACGCCCCGCAAAAACGGCTTGGAAGACGAGGTGCGACTCCCGTGATGCGGCGCTTGCAGCCAGTCAGCACGAACATCGAAGTCGCTGCGCAGCGCTGCTTGTTCAGCATCGGCGTCGATATCACCGGTCAGCAACAGCCGCTCGCCATTGGCTTCGACCATCAGCACGCAAGACGCCTGGTTGCCTTCTTTCGCCTGCTCCCAGCGCCAGGTCGTGAACGTCACACCGTCCCATTCCCAGGATTCACCAACCTCACACAGCTGCGCGTTGAGTTGCGGCGCGAGCCGTTCCAGTTCACCCCCGAGAACCCGGGCAACCGGCATGCCTTGCTGGATGGCCAGCGCGCCTCCAGCATGATCGGCGTCGGCATGGCTGAGCAGCATCAGGTCCAGCTTGCGCACCCCGACTTTACGCATGACCGGCAGCACGATGCGCTCGCCGATATCGAACTCGCCGAAGCGCGGGCCCGCGTCGTACAAAACAGTGTGTTCACGAGTACGCAGCAGAATCGCCAGGCCCTGGCCGACATCCAGTTGCACCACCTGCACTTGCCCGTAAGGCACGGATTTCAAGGGCGGGAACACGCACAACAACACCAGTGGCCAGCCCAGCGGCCGTAATGGCACACCGCTGGGCAGCAATAACAGCAGCGCACCCAACAGGCTCAGCGCCCAGACCCAGAACGGCATCGCGCCGGGGATCCAGACCGGCACCCCGTCGGCAACCCAGCCAAGGAACTGAAACAGCCCATTCAGTGCGCCACCGGCCAGCCACAACAAGCCTTCGCCAAGGACCGGAACCGGCAGCAACAAAGTCCCAAGCAGCGCAGGTGGCAACGCGACGAAGCTGACCCAGGGCACCGCAATCAAATTAGCCAACGGCCCGCTCAGGCTGATGGGCAGATTCAGCGCCAACAGAACTGGCAACAAACCCAGGGCGATCAACCACTGCGCCCGTGTCCAGCTGCGCAACCAGCTCCAGGCGCCCAATCGCCCACTGAAGATCAGCAGCAAAATTCCCACAGCCAGGAACGACAGCCAGAATCCCGGTTGCAAACTCGCTAGCGGCTCAACGATCAGAACCGCATTGAGGGACAACAGCAACGGCCAGATCACACCCAGATGGCGAAAGCGCAGACGCCAGAGCAGCACCATGCCGACCATGACGCAGGCCCGGCGCACCGGCACTTCAAACCCGGCGAGCAAGCCGTAGCTCAGGGCTGCGCTAAACGCCAGGCCACAAGCCCACGGCAACCAGGGCAAGGCCCGAGGCCATAAACCCCAGCGCGCCAGCCCGGCAATCAGCGCGTAGATCACACCCGCCAGCAAGCCAATGTGCTGGCCGGAAATCACCAATAAATGCACAGTTCCGGTGTTCTGCAGGATTTGCCAGTCCGCCGTGCTCAAGCCCGAACCATCGCCGAGCACCAGCGCCGCCAACCCGCCTTCGCGCCCTTGCGCATCCACCGCCAGCAATCGTTGCCGCAGCGCATCACGCCAGCCGTAACTGGCGGCCGACAGCCGTTGGCCGTCGACGACAGTGCCGGTCGCCCCGATCCGCTGGGCCAGCAACCAGGCTTCATAATCAAACGCGTGGGGATTGACCAACCCGCCGGGCTGCTTGAGTTTGACAGCCAGACGCCAGCGTTCGCCGCTGCGCACGGCCGGGCCGCCATACCAGGAAACACGAATGCGTTCAGGCAACCGGGCGCGGCGAGACTTGGCGTCTTCAAGCTCGAAACGAACCACACCCTCGGCAAGGCTGGGCAAGCCGACCACCTTGCCGTGCAGCCAGAGCGTCTGCCCATCGAGTCGTGGCGGCAATCGATCATTCAGCGCCCACTGTGCCGAGGTGCAGGCCCAGGTCAGGCCGAACAGGAAAAATGCCAGTGGATACGTGCGAAACGGCAGCAGCATCAATGCAATTACCGGCATCAACAGCAACAGCCAGGTCGGTGGCAACTGCGGCAGGAAACGCAACAGCAGCATCCCTAAAGCCAGCGCGAACATCCCTGTGCGCATACGTGTTCATCCCGATTACTGCAAAAGTCCTCTAACGGATTAGCTCAGGCGGTCGCGAGGCGTCGGGATCAATTGTCACAAGGTTTTGGGTGGCGGCGGTGAGTTGGCGATGGGGTTGGATCGGGAAGAGTACATATCCATTATTGGTGTGTGCTGGAATTACGGTTCCGCTCTTACAGCGGGTCACTTTTGGCAAACGCCCCAAAAGTAACCAAAAAGTCAGCCCCTCCATTGGGTCTTCGCTGAGCTCAGACTTCCCTCACTCCGGCATTACTCCGTGGGTCGCCGCAAAGGGCCATCCCTGGCCCAGTGCGGCTAACTCGGCATCCATGCCGAGTTCCCCACTGCGCAATACCTGCGTTCGGCCTGCTGGGAAAGGGGCCTGACCCGATCTCCGGACTCAATTCGACTTGATCTCTGAGTGCTCTATCTCTCGCAGGAGCTCCGTGGTTCTGTTGGAGCGAGCGGGCGGCGATCCGACTTGCCCGCGAAGACGCCTTCCCGGATAAATCCGGTCCCACAGGTTTCACACATGTTTTTCACACAAGCTCCTCACAGCAGACAAAAAAAACGCCAATCTCTCGATTGGCGTTTCTTGTTACATCACCGCATTACTGCGGCTTGCGGCGACCGAAGCCTGGGCGTTGGCCCGAGCCCGACGGCGGGCCACGGCGCTTGCCGGATGGCGCATCGTCGACCAGCGTGATGCCTGGACGCTTGTGCGCAGGTTTGGCTGGACGCTTGTTGACATCATTCGGACGCTCGGCCACTGGCGTGCCACGGCTGTTGTCGGTACGACCGTTGGCCGGACGCGGACTGCGCGGCGACGGTTTGCTCGGATCGTTACGCGAACCGGCAGGACGTTGGCCACGACCGGATTCGGAACGTGGACCGGACGGACGCTGGGTCGAATCACCCCGCACACGATCACGCTCGCTGCCGGTGACTTGTGGCTGACGCGGCGCGCGATCGGCGGTCGGAGCAGCGGCACCGGCAGCCGGACGCAAGGTGCGAACACGCTCGCCTTTGCCCAATGGACGCGAGGACTGGCGCTGCAAGCGCTCCATCTTGTCCTTGGTCTTGGCGTTCATTTGCGGCTGGGCAACCGGCTCAAGGCCAACTTCCTGGCTGAGCACGTCGACTTCGTACTGGCTCATTTCGCGCCAGCGACCCATCGGCAGGTCGGAGTTGAGGAACACCGGCCCGTAGCGCACGCGCTTCAGACGGCTGACCACCAGACCCTGGGATTCCCACAGCCGACGGACTTCGCGGTTGCGACCTTCCATCACCACGCAGTGATACCAATGGTTGAAGCCTTCGCCACCCGGCGCTTCCTTGATGTCGGTAAAACGCGCCGGACCATCTTCAAGGACTACACCGGCTTTCAGACGCGCCAGCATGTCGTCATCGACTTCGCCACGAACGCGCACTGCGTACTCGCGGTCCATCTCGAAGGACGGGTGCATCAAGCGGTTGGCCAGCTCACCATCGGTGGTGAACATCAGCAAACCGGTGGTGTTGATGTCCAGGCGACCGATATTGACCCAACGGCCTTCTTTTGGACGCGGCAGGCGATCGAACACCGTCGGGCGACCTTCAGGGTCGTCGCGGGTGCAGATTTCACCGTCCGGCTTGTTGTACATGATGACGCGGCGAACCGTTTCGGCTGCCTCTTCGCGCTTGATCACGCGACCATCTACAGTGATGGCGTCATGCATGTCGACGCGTTGACCGAGGGTCGCGTCCTTGCCATTGACCTTGATTCGGCCCTGGCTGATCCAGGCTTCGACGTCACGTCGCGAACCTACACCAATACGCGCCAGAACCTTCTGCAGTTTTTCACCTGCGGGTCCGATTTCCTGGCTGTCCTGCTTGTCTTTGATACTCATCTGGGCACCTCCCGGTGTGTCGATTCAGGGGACGCCGAGGACCGGCGTGACCTGCTGCTCCCGGCTGTGGATAGCCGCGAAGCGAAAATTCTAAAAAGCCTGTGGCGAGTATGAATCGCCAAAAGGTCGCGAATCATACGCTCAAGGCGCACGTTGCGCATCACAGGCTAGTCGAAATATTGCCGCTCACTTCTTTTTCCGCCGACCGGCGCCCTTCAGTTTGCTCAACCGAATGGCTGCCTCGGCCAACACAACGCGCCGCTCGCCTTTCTCCATCTTCTTCCAGCTCTTGATTTCTTTCTTGCTGCGGCCACACCCGATGCAAATCTCGTCGTCGAATTTGCAGAGGCTGATGCAGGGGTTTTTGCTGCTCATGGAGTGCCCCCGAAATAAGGTTAATGGGAGATCCCGTTCCGTAGGACCGGCTTTAGCCGGGAGGAGGTCCGGGAATTCCAGCAGCTACGTCGTCAGATCTGTCGCTCTCCCGGCTGAAGCCGGTCCTACGGATGCCAGCGGTTTGTCAGGCACCCGGATTCTTGTCGTCTTCCGGGTCGTCTGCCAATTCAGACTCTGTATCAGGCTCATTGATCAATAAATCGTCGAAGTCGATTTTCAGGCCCTGCTCCATGGAATCGAGCTCCACCAGCAGGCTGCGGAAGCTGGTTTCGTCACGTGGCGGCTCGGGTTCTGCGTCGGGGTCGAGGCTGGCGTCAGCCAAGGCCTGCAAGTGCGCAGGCACCGGGGCGTCTTCGAAATCGAGGATCGGATCGGGTTCCAGCTCGCGCAGATCGGCCAGCGGCGGTAAATCGTCGAGGTTTTTCAGGTTGAAGTGGTCGAGAAAACCCTTGGTGGTGGCGAACATCGCAGGTTTTCCGGGCACATCGCGGTAACCCACGACCCGGATCCACTCGCGCTCCAGCAAGGTCTTGACGATATGGCTGTTGACCGCCACGCCCCGCACATCTTCGATTTCGCCACGGGTGATCGGCTGGCGATAGGCAATCAGCGCCATGGTTTCCAGCATGGCTCGGGAATAGCGTTGCGGGCGTTCTTCCCACAGGCGGCCGACCCAGGGCGAAAATTTCTCGCGGATCTGCAAGCGATAACCGGAGGCAACTTCCTTGAGCTCGAAAGCCCGGCCATCGCAGGACTTGCGCAGCAATTCCAGGGCTTTCCTGAACACCGGTGGCTCGGGGCGCTCGCCTTCTTCGAACAACTCAAAGAGGCGTTCCAGCGATTGCGGCTTGCCCGAGGCCAATAGAAAAGCTTCGAGCAGCGGTGCCAGCTCGCGGGGTTCGTTGAGGTTCATTGATCTGCTCTTATTCGGCTCGCGCCCGGACATGGATCGCCGCGAAGGGCTCGTTCTGCACCAATTCCACCAAGGATTCCTTGACCAGCTCAAGCACCGCCATGAACGTCACGACCACGCCGAGCCGCCCTTCTTCGGCAGTGAACAGCTCGGCAAACGGCACAAAACCGCCGCCTTTGAGTCGTTCCAGCACGTCGCTCATGCGCTCGCGGGTGGACAACGCTTCACGGCTGACCTGATGGCTTTCAAACATATCGCCCCGGCGCAGCACTTCGGCCATGGACATCAATAGCTCGTCGAGACTGACATCCGGCAACAGCTTGCGCGCCCTGGCTTCCGGCGCGTCCAGCCGGGGCACGCTGACATCGCGGCCGACCCGGGTCAGCCGGTCGATGCCTTCGGCGGCGGCCTTGAAGCGTTCGTACTCTTGCAGACGACGAATCAGCTCCGCGCGGGGGTCGTCCTCTTCCTCCTCAATGGCCGCCGAGCGCGGCAAAAGCATGCGCGACTTGATCTCGGCGAGCATGGCGGCCATCACCAGATACTCAGCGGCCAATTCCAGGCGCACGGTTTTCATCAGCTCGACGTAGCCCATGTATTGCTTGGTGATCTCGGCCACCGGGATATCGAGGATATCGATGTTCTGTTTGCGGATCAGATAGAGCAGCAGGTCCAGCGGGCCTTCGAAGGCTTCGAGAAAGACCTCAAGGGCATCCGGCGGGATATACAGGTCCACCGGCATCTGCATGACCGCCTGGCCATAGACCATGGCGAATGGCAGTTCCTGCTGCGCGCCGGCCTGGCTGTCCACCGTTTCCGCCACGGTCATTACGCTTCCACACCGAACGGCGTTGGATCGCCACAGCCGACGCGGATCACCTGCGGCTCGCCGTCAGCCAGATTGATCACCGTTGAAGCAGAAATCCCGCCGATGCCGCCATCGATGATCAGGTCCACCTGGCGCTCCAGGAGCTGACGCATTTCGTAGGGATCGCTCAGCGGCACGCTGTCCCCCGGCATGATCAGGCTGACGCTCATCAGCGGTTCGCCCAGTTCCTCCAGCAGCGCCTGCGCGATGGGATGACCCGGCACGCGCAGACCGATGGTGCGGCGCTTGGGGTGCAGCACCAATCTCGGCACTTCCCGGGTGGCGTTGAGAATGAACGTGTAGGGCCCCGGCGTATGCGCCTTGAGCGCGCGAAACGCGCCGGTATCAACCTTGGCGAACAGCCCGAGCTGCGACAGGTCGCAACACATCAGGGTGAAGTTGTGCTTGTCGTCCAGCTGACGCAGGCGGCGGATTCGCTCGATGGCGCTTTTGTCGCCGATCTGACAACCCAGTGCATAGGAGGAATCAGTGGGATAGACCACCAGCCCGCCAGCCTTGATGATTTCTGCGGCCTGTTTGATCAGGCGCGGCTGCGGGTTTTCCGGGTGCACCTGGAAAAATTGACTCACGGTATCTTCCTGTTCAGACGGCGGCAGTAGGCTGGTCATGTTTGAATCGACACCAAAGTGGCGGCAGGTCTTCGGGCAACGGTCGGTAAATACCGATCTCGGACCAGGCGCCAGGAGCGTGGAAGTCACTGCCGGCACTCACCAGCAGACCGAATTCACGAGCCAGGATGGCCAATGTCCCGACCTGCTCGGCAGGCTGCAGACCGTTGACCACCTCTATGGCATGGCCGCCAGCCTGCAAAAACTCGGCGACCAGTTTACGACGTTTGCTGCGGGTGAAATCGTAGTGCGCAGGGTGCGCAAGGCTGACCCAGGCTCCAGAAGCGCGCAGCATCGCGACGGTATCTTCCAGCGTGGGCCAATGCAGCTTGACGTCGCCGAGCTTGCCGGCACCCAGCCATTTGCGGAACGCTTCGGCGCGATCCTTGACGAAACCTTCACGCACCATGAAGTCGGCAAAGTGCGGACGGGCCGGTGCATTTCCGCTGTCGCCCAGCTCCTGCTGGATCGCTCGGGCACCTTCCAGCGCTCCGGCCATACCTTTGATCGCCAATTTGCGACTTATTTCTTCGGCACGCAGCCAGCGTCCGGTGTGCAAACGGGCAATTGCCTCGACCAGAAGCGGCGCATTGACGTCGAAACCATAGCCCAGAATGTGGATGGTCGCCCCGCCCCAGGTGCAGGATAATTCGACGCCGTTGACCAGCTGCATACCCAGCGCATGCGCCGCAGTCCGGGCTTCTTCGAGGCCTTCGAGGGTGTCGTGATCGGTCAGGGACAAGACGCGCACGCCATTTTCATAAGCACGCGCAACCAGGTCCGCAGGTGCCATGGCGCCATCGGAAGCAGTGCTGTGGCAGTGCAGGTCAACATTCATAAGGTGGCGCTTTCGCTGTCATTGATGTTTGTTATTATGCCGCCACATCCTGCTTCTGGCTGCCATTGTGAAACAATTCATCGACTTCATCCCGCTGTTGCTGTTTTTCATCGTTTATAAAATCGAGCCTCGCGCCGTCGACATCCTGGGGAACAGCGTCACGGTGGGTGGCATATTCAGTGCGACCGCCATGCTGATCATCAGTTCGGTAGTGGTCTACGGCTTTCTGTTCTTCAAGCAAGGCAAGCTGGAAAAAAGCCAGTGGCTGACGTTGGTCGCCTGCCTGGTGTTCGGTAGCCTGACGCTGGCGTTCCACAGTGAAACCTTCCTGAAATGGAAAGCTCCGGTGGTGAACTGGCTGTTCGCCCTGGCGTTTGCCGGCAGCCATTTTATCGGCGACCGCCCGTTGATCCAGCGCATCATGGGCCATGCCCTGACCTTGCCGCAGGCCATCTGGACCAAGCTGAACATCGCCTGGATCATCTTCTTCCTGTTCTGCGGCGCGGCCAACCTGTACGTGGCGTTTACCTATCAGGAATTCTGGGTCGATTTCAAAGTCTTCGGCAGCCTGGGCATGACGCTGTTGTTCCTGGTCGGCCAGGGCCTGTTCCTTGCCCGCCACATGCATGATCCCGAAACACCTCCACCTTCAACAAAAACCGAGGACTGACATGCTCTATGCCATCGTAGCCACAGACGTCGAAAACTCCCTGGAAAAACGCCTGAGCGTTCGCCCCGCCCACCTGGAGCGCTTGAACGCGCTCAAGGATGAGGGTCGCCTGATCCTGGCTGGCCCGCATCCGGCGGTGGACAGCAACGATCCGGGCGCGGCCGGTTTCACCGGCAGCCTGATCGTTGCCGAGTTTGACTCACTCAGCGCGGCCAAGGCCTGGGCCGAGGCTGACCCATTCGTGGCAGCCGGTGTCTACGCTCACGTGGTGGTCAAGCCGTTCAAGCACGTCCTGCCCTGATAGCCCGTCGTCCAATGCTGCGATTGTTGCTCGACCTGAGCAACAATCGCACAATCCCCGCTCGTCATTAATCATTCTCATCGCCCTGCCGACAACCTTCTGAATATCTAAAAACACTGCTTGAAACAGGGGTTCAGATGCGTTCAGGTTCGCGATGTCTGTTAGTGATGGTATTGGCCATGGGCGCGACATTCGCCCAGGCCGAGGAAACAAGTGGCGTCGCCACGCATGTCCAGCCGGAGCCGGCAGCGCAGAGCCAGGTCAATGACCTGCAACTGCGTTTGCGCGACAGCGAACGGCAGCGTGAAGAACTGATCAAACAACTGCAAAATACCAGCGCCGAACGCGAAAGCGCGCAACTGAGTCGTCTTCGCCAGGAGAACCAAAAGCTCAAGTTGCAGCTCAAAGAGTCACAATCCGTCGAGCCCCAACGCTACCTGACGGAGCAACAACAATGGTTCGTCGCGGGGGGCGGCGTTGCGATGATCGCCCTTTTGTGCGGTATTTTTGCCAGCGGTTGGCGTAGACAGCGCCGACAGTGGCTAAATTGAGTGAGACATGAGCGAGCTGCTACTTATAGATGACGATCAGGAGCTGTGTGAGCTTCTGAGCAGTTGGTTGAGTCAGGAAGGCTTTGTAGTGCGCGCCTGCCACGACGGCAACAGCGCCCGGCGCGCCCTTGCCGAATCGGCGCCTGCTGCGGTGGTTCTGGACGTGATGCTGCCCGATGGCAGCGGCCTGGAACTGCTCAAGCAACTGCGCAACGACCACCCGGACCTGCCGGTGCTGATGCTCTCGGCACGCGGCGAACCCCTGGACCGCATTCTCGGCCTGGAACTGGGTGCCGACGATTACCTGGCCAAACCCTGTGATCCTCGGGAGCTGACCGCACGCCTGCGTGCGGTGCTGCGGCGTAGTCATCCCACTGCGGTGTCGACTCAGCTGGAATTGGGTGACCTGTGCTTCAGCCCGATGCGCGGCGTGGTAATCATCGACGAGAAAGAGTTGACGCTCACTGTCTCGGAAAGCCGTTTGCTGGAAGCCCTGCTGCGCCAACCCGGCGAGCCGCTGGACAAGCAGGAACTGGCGCAACTGGCGCTGGGCCGCAAGCTGACACTCTATGACCGCAGCCTGGACATGCACGTCAGCAACCTGCGCAAGAAAATCGGCCCCCACCCGGACGGTCGCCCGCGCATCATGGCCCTGCGCAGTCGCGGGTATTATTACGCCGTCTAGTGACGCAGTCGTAGGAGCGGATTTATCCGCGAGGTGCCGGGGCGGCGCGGAATCACTGCAAGAACGACCGCCGCCCTCCCGGCTAAAGCCGGTCCTGCGCAAAACCTCTTTACCGAAGCTTTACGCTAGCCTGACCGCCCTTGACCTTGATCTCCCTAAACTGGGCTCAACCGGCAACGAGCCGGATTCGAGACAAGGAGATACACCATGCGCAAGACTCTAATCGCTTTGATGTTTGCCGCTGCTCTGCCTACCGTCGCCATGGCGATGCCACCGGCTGATGGCCCTGGTCGGGACGGTGTTGGCCACGAAGGTCCACGCATGGGCATGATGCATCATGATCGCGGTCCTTTCGACAAGCTGGACCTGAGCAGAGAACAGCGTCAGCAGATCGGTAAATTGATGGGCGCACAAATGCACGACCGCAAGGAAGTCACTCAGAAGTACCTGGCCAAACTGCCAGCCGCTGACCAGAAAGCCATGAAGGACGAACTGGAGGCAAAACGCACCAAGACCCAGGCCGACATCCGCGCATTGCTCAAGCCGGATCAGCAGAAGGAATTCGACGAAATGCAGAAAGAACGTGCGCAACACAGGGCTGATCGCGCAGAGTTCGAAGCCTGGAAAGCGCAAAAGGCTCAGAAAGCCCAGTAATCCATCGATTCACCTGAACCCGACACTCCCCAAGCGTGTCGGGTTTTCTCTATTTGGGGGTTTCACGTGCGTTCATTGTTCTGGCGAATCCTGGCCAGTTTCTGGCTGGCCATTGCCCTGGTTGCAGGCCTGTCGATTCTGCTGGGCCACATGCTCAATCAGGATGCGTGGATCCTCAGTCGTCATCCCGGCCTGAACAAGTTGCCGCAGACCTGGACCGAGCTGTACGAAAGTCAGGGCGAAGACGCCGCGCAGGATTACCTGCAAAATCTCAAGCGCAAGTACCACATCGACGTTCAAGTCCTCAATGAAAGCGGCGACCCGGTGGTACGCGGGACGTTCTCGCCCCGTGCAGCCGCACTTGAAGCTCGCCAGGGTGACGACTCGCGTCAATTGCCGTGGCGGCGCCTGACGTCGGAATACACCAGTGAGAAGACCGGCGAAAACTATCTGCTGATCTATCGCATTCCGCATCCGGAACTGGACGCCTGGCATCGAGACAGCCTGATGTGGCCGCTTAGCGCGCTGGGCATCGCGCTCGTCGTGCTGACCTTGTTCAGCCTGCTGGTGACGCTGTCGATCACCCGTCCGCTCAGCCGCTTGCGCGGTGCGGTTCATGATCTGGGGCAGACCACGTATCAACAGAACAGCCTGGCGCAGCTGGCCAATCGTCGGGACGAGTTCGGTGTTCTGGCGAACGACTTCAACCGCATGGGCGCGCGCCTGCAAAGCCTCATCAGCAGTCAGCGTCAGTTATTGCGCGACGTATCCCATGAATTGCGCTCGCCACTGGCCCGGCTACGTATCGCCCTGGCACTGGCCGAGCGCGCGGAACCGGCCGAGCGTGACAAGCTGTGGCCACGCTTGAGCCGCGAATGTGATCGCCTGGAAGCCTTGATCAGCGAAATTCTTGCCTTGGCGCGTCTGGATGCAGATTTTGGCAGCGCCGAACCCGTGGATCTGAACCACTTGTTGTTACGCCTGAAGAACGACGCGACGCTCGACGGTGGCGATCAGCAGATTCAGGTAAGCGTGCAGGAGGATCTGCAACTGCAAGGCTGGCCGGACATGCTGGAGCGGGCCCTTGACAACTTGCTGCGTAACGCGTTGCGCTTCAACCCGACCGGTGAGCCCATCGAAATGCAGGCCTTGCGTGTGGGTGACCGGTTGCAGCTGAGCGTGCGCGATCATGGGCCGGGCGTGGCCGATGAACATCTGCTGCAACTGGGTGAACCTTTCTACCGGGCTCCCGGCCAGACCGCGCCGGGGCATGGCCTGGGCCTGGCCATCGCCAAACGCGCCGCCCAGCGCCACGGTGGCGATCTGGTGCTGGGCAATCATCCGCAAGGCGGGTTCATTGCCACGCTGGATCTGCCGGTGGAGTTGGTGGTGGTGGGTTGACCCAATGTTCAAACCCGTTGGAGGCTTGCCCGCGAAGAACGGTAACTCGGTGGATCTGACCCACCGAGGCGTCCGGTTCGCGGGCAAGCCTTGCTCCAACGATCCATCTATCGGTCTATATCGTGTTCAACCCTGCCACTCGCTGACAAAATCCACCAGATCAACCTTGCCCGCAACGCGCGGCGGGTTTTGTGGTGTGCCCAGGTACAGGAAGGCGATGACTTGCTCATCGGCGGCCAGACCCAAGCCCTTGGCGACAATCGGCGAATAGGAAAGCTCACCGGTACGCCAGACCGCACCAACACCCAGCGCATACGCGGCCAGCAGCACGCTATGGGCTGCGCAACCGGCAGTGATCAATTGCTCCTGTTTCGGCACCTTGAAGTGATCGGTCAAACGCGCGATCACCACCACGACCAGAGGTGCCCGCAACGGGCCCAGGCGCGCCTTGTCCAGCGCCTGGGGCGTGGCGTCTGCGCCACTTTTGCGCAGTGCTTGAGCCAACAGATCGCCCATGCGTTCACGGGCCGGACCTTCGACGGTGAGAAACCGAAACGGCCGTAACTGTCCATGATCGGGCGCGCGCATCGCCGCGTTGAAGAGGATTTCACGCTGCGCAGCATCCGGCGCGGGGTCGAGCAACCGTGGAACGGAAACACGGTTGAGCAAAACGTCGAGCGCCTCCATGGGCTACCTCCTTGAAAAATGAATGAGCATTCTAGACTCAGATAACGAACCCTGGCGGCGATTACTTACAAGCATTGACTGACGCGCCCCGGTTTACTTGCCGTGGGCCGCAGGTAGAATGGCGCCTCTCCCCACTTTAGTCAGAGCGACTGCATGGCGTTGCCGACCCTTCGTATCATCGGTTTCATAATCGGCATCTTCCTGATCACTCTGGCTATCGCCATGATCGTGCCCATGGTGACGCTGGTCATCTTCGACCGCATCGAAGACCTGCGCTCCTTCCTCTGGGCCAGCCTGCTGACGTTCATTGCCGGCCTTGCGCTGGTGATTCCCGGTCGTCCGGAACATGTACACCTGCGGCCCAGGGACATGTACCTGCTCACGGTTTCCAGCTGGATCGTGGTGTGTGTCTTTGCCGCGCTGCCGTTTCTGCTGACGCAACATATCAGCTACACCGACTCGTTTTTCGAAAGCATGTCCGGGATCACCGCCACCGGTTCCACGGTCCTCAGCGGCCTGGACACCATGTCACCGGGGATTCTGATCTGGCGCTCGATGCTGCACTGGCTCGGCGGGATCGGCTTCATCGGCATGGCGGTGGCGATTCTGCCACTGCTGCGTATCGGTGGCATGCGCCTGTTCCAGACCGAATCCTCGGACCGCTCGGAAAAGGTCATGCCTCGCTCGCACATGGTTGCCAAGTTCATCGTGCTGGCCTATGTCGGCTTCACCACGCTGGGCAGCATTGCCTTCTGGCTGGCGGGCATGAGCCTGTTCGACGCGATCAACCATGCCATGTCGGCGATTTCCACCGGCGGCTTCTCAACCTCGGACCTGTCCCTGGCCAAATGGCACCAGCCAGCGGTGCATTGGGTGGCTATCGTGGTGATGATCCTCGGCAGCCTGCCCTTCACCCTGTATGTCGCAACACTGCGCGGCAACCGTGGCGCGTTGTTCCGGGATGAGCAGGTGCGTGGGATGTTGGGGTTGCTGCTGATAACCTGGCTGGTGATGACCGCCTGGTACTGGGCGACAACTGACTTGCCCTGGTATGAGGCGTTGCGCCATGTGGCGTTGAACGTCACGTCGGTGGTGACCACGACGGGTTTTGCCCTTGGGGATTACAGCCTGTGGGGCAATTTCGCCCTGATGTTTTTCTTTTATCTGGGCTTCATCGGCGGCTGTTCCGGCTCGACGGCGGGTGGCGTGAAGATTTTCCGCTTCCAGGTCGCCTATATTCTGCTCAAGGCCAACTTGCACCAGTTGATCCATCCACGGGCGGTCATCAAACAAAAGTACAACGGCCACCGTCTCGACGACGAAATCGTGCGTTCGATCCTGACCTTCTCGTTCTTCTTTACCATCACCATCTGCCTGATCGCGCTGGCGCTGTCGTTGCTGGGGCTGGACTGGATGACCGCCCTGACCGGCGCCGCGAGTACCGTATCAGGCGTCGGGCCGGGACTGGGCGAAACCATTGGCCCGGCGGGCAACTTCGCCAGCCTGCCGGATGCCGCAAAATGGATTCTGTCCCTGGGCATGCTGCTCGGCAGGCTGGAGATCATCACAGTGCTGGTGCTGTGCATCCCGGCATTCTGGCGTCATTGAGGTCCGCTTCGAAGGCTATTGCCGTCAGATGCAAAAAGGCGTTTATTGTCACTGTCGATCCACAGGAAGGTGTCCATCGCCTTCCCGGACAAGTCCGGTCCTACCGGGTCTTGGATTAGGTAGGAGGGGACTTGTCCCCGAAGAGGCCAGTACGTCCGACTCAGACCGAACCGCAAACAAGATCAGGAATGGCAAGCATGGAAAACACCAAACAGTTCACCCGTTTTGCCGATTTCTATCCGTACTATTTGCTTGAGCACCGCGACAGTACTTGCCGTCGCCTGCACTTCATCGGCACCAGCCTGGTGATTTTCCTGCTGGCGTTCGCCGTGGGCGCTGGTCATTGGGGATTATTGTGGCTGGTGCCTGTGGCCGGTTACGGATTCGCCTGGGCAGGTCACTTTTTCTTCGAAAAGAACCGCCCCGCCACCTTCCAGCATCCCTTCTACAGTCTGCTGGGAGATTTCGTCATGTACCGGGACATGGTGCTGGGCAAAGTGCCGTTTTAGCCAAAAAGCATCAGACCGCCGGTTCGCTGGCCGAAGCCTGTTCTTCGGTCGGCAGTACCTTCGCCGGCAGGTGCGCATCAGCCAGGCGGAACAACTCGATCGAGCCGTCCAGGTGCTCGATCAGCGCTGAACACGATTCAACCCAATCCCCGCAGTTCATGTATTCCACGCCGCCGACCTGGCGAATTTCCGCATGATGGATGTGTCCGCATACGACGCCATCCAGCCCACGCTTGACGCACTCGTGAGCGATGGCTTCTTCGAAGTCGCTGATGAAGCTGACAGCGGTCTTGACCTTGTGCTTGAGGTACGCCGACAGCGACCAGTAGCCATAACCGTATTTGGCCCGCCAGTGATTCAGCCAGCGGTTGAGGGTCAGCGTGAACTCATAAGCCGAGTCGCCCAGAAACGCCAACCAGCGGTGGTAGCGAGTGATGACGTCGAACTGATCACCATGAATCACCAGCAACCGGCGACCGTCGGCAGTGACGTGCTCGGCTTCATCCACCAACTGGATATTGCCCAGGATCAGCTTCGAGTAGCGGCGCAGGAATTCGTCGTGATTGCCGGTGACGTAAATCACCTCGGTGCCGCGCTTGCTCATGGTCAACAGGCGGCGGATCACATTGGTGTGCGCCTGTGGCCAATACATGCCACTGCGCAGCTTCCAGCCATCGATGATGTCGCCGACCAGATAGACCTTGTCGGCCTGATAGCGCTTGAGAAAGGCCGACAGATGTTCGGCCTGGCAATCGCGCGTGCCCAGATGCACATCGGAAATCCACAAGGTGCGGACGCGTTGCTTACGGCTGGGTCTAGCAAGCTGAGCGCTGCTCATGGTCAACCTCCGGCAGGGTTTTAAGGATCATGCGCCGGTTCGGTTAATCGATTGTGACTGCATCGTGGCAGTGTTGTGACAGCGCGACCCCCCCATTATCCGACGGTCTTGCGGCTCATGGAGTGACCGGGCTGCCCGGCTTGTCGTTGTGACCGAGATTGCGTTGCGGATCGATCTGGTCGCGGACCCGCTGCTTGAGAATCTTCGCCTCAGGGAAGCCGCCGTCAACCTTGCGCTCCCAAATCTGCACCTCGTCGCAGGTAATCCGGAATACCCCGCCAGTACCAGGCTGCAGAGAAACCTTGCCGAGATCGTCGGAGAACGTGCTGAGTAACTCCTGAGCGAGCCAGGCCGCACGCAGCAGCCACTGGCATTGGGTGCAGTAGGTAATGACAATTTCAGGTTTGACGGCTGACATGAATGCAAACTCCAGAACGTTGTCAGGTTTTCGCGAAGCTGCAATCGGGCGCTGCGTTGCCGCAGCGCTGATTTCAACTGATGCTGGTCAACAACTCCCGAGCCATTTGTTGATGCTCCTCGTCGGCATCTTCCATGACTTCCAGCAACAACTCCCTGGCAGACTCGAAGTCGCCGTCGTCGATCAACACTTGCGCCTGGTTGATCTTGCTCAACGGGGCTTCGTCCATATCGAGCAGGTCAAATTCCGATGAGTCGTCCATGAAGCCATCCAGGAACGCATCGTCCAGGGAATCATTGTTGGATTGCACGATGGGTTCAGCATCGTCGAAGTCACTCAGGAACTGGTCATCCTGGATCTCGAACACTTCCGGCAACTCCGTCAGGTTGGACGAAAAAGCCAGATCTTCCTCAATGACCGGCTCCTCGACCTCGGGTTTGCCGCGCAAGGGTTTCGGGCTGTCGAACGGATCGACCAGATCCCATTCGGCATCCATGGACAAGTCGTCAAGGTTCAGCTGGAATTCGTCGCCAGATTCCGGATTCAGCGCCGCTGCGGCGGTTTCGTCCAGTTGCGCGGGCTCAGGTTCAGCCAGCGGGATAGCCGCCACTGTCGCCGGTACGATCAGCGGTGCAGCAGACGCTTCCACGGATTTGAGCTGTGGATAACGGTTGCGCAGGTCCGCCAGGGTTTGCGGGTCGACGCCGTGCTCCAGCGCACTTTGCTCTTCACTGGCAAAGCCTGGCGCATCACCCTGCTCCGCCAGCAGTTCAAGAATTTTGAGGCGAATATCGGTGCGCTGTGGATCACGCTGCAGAGCGCCGCGCAAAATCCCCAGGGCTTCGGCAAATCGACCATAAGCGATGTAAATGCTCACACCATCCAGCGCATCGGGCGCCGCGTTGGCCTTGGGCGCAGCGGCAATCGGCCGAGGGGCGTTCTGGGAAATCTCCGGCTGGACAACTCGCGAGGCCATGACCGGCGCGTCATAAACCGAAGTCTCCGGGGCCTGCGCAGGTTTGATCAGCGGCGAATCTGCAGGGATTGCGCCCGCTAGATGTTGCTGCTTGCGCCGATTGCGCCGTACCGAGTAAGCCAGGGCGAGCAGCAACAACAGAACCAGGATTGCCCCCGGCAGCATCAGCGATGACAGCAATGAATCCTCTTCAGGCTCAACCACCACAGGCGGCGTAGTGCTTACGGGTAAAGGCGCGATGACCGGTGCGCTTGGCGCCGGTGCCGTGGCTCTTTCGGAGAGCTGGGTTTGCAGACCGACGATCTGCCGATCCTTGCCGGTCATTTGTTCTTGCAGCGCCGCGATCTGGCCTTTCAAATCATCCAGATTTTTGTTCAACAGTTGATTTTCAACGGCAGCGGTAGCCAGTTGTTCCGCGCTGCGTTGCACATCGGCAGGCAACGCGGCGGCATTGGCTGGCGCGGCGGGAACAGCTGCCGGCGCTGCATTGCGAGCGCTGGGCACCACGGCGGCGTCGGGCAGTAACAGGTTTTGCCCGACTTTCAGGACGCTGCCTTTACCGTTGGCGAACGCTTGCGGGTTCAACGCCTGGATGCCATCGGCCATTCGCGCCGCCGAAGCATTTGCACCATTGCCCTGCACGCGGCGGGCAATCGAATCCAGCGTATCGCCGCTGGCAACGGCGTAACGCTTGTCCTGAGAAGTCGCGGGGGGCGCGATCGGCATACGTGACTCAGGGGCTGCCTGCACCGCCGAATCTCTGCTCCGGCCGCTTGTCGCGGCCAGACCTGCCGGCGAGGTCGCCGGGTCGAGTAGCACGGTGTATTCATGCAGCAGATTGCCGTTCGGACGGACCACTTGCACAAGGAAATTCAGATAGGGTTCGGTGACCGGCTTGGTGGAAACCACGCGTATCACGCCGCGATTGCCTTTGATAATCGGGGTAAAGCGCAGATCGTTATAGAAGAAAACCCGCTCGACGCCGGCCTTGGCGAAATCTTCCACCGAGCCCAGCCTCGCAATGATGTCCTCGGCGCTCAACCCGCCGGTTTCGACCAGTTCGATGTCGGCATTCAACGGCTGATTCAGCGCGGAATGCAGGGTGATGTCACCCATTCCCAATGCCGATGCAATGGACGCATGCAGCATCGAGACCGATGAAATGGCCGCCAGCAAGGCGGTTTGGCGCAGCGTTTTGCCCATGTGACTGGCGTGACGACGATAGCCCAGCGCAGCAGCCTGAAAACTCTTCAGCATACAGACCCTTATGGAAACCAAAGCAGGCTTCTCGGCATGTTCAATATAAAGCGCAGACTTCATCGCCTGATGAGCACAAGTATGAGCGAGAAGCCGCTCGCCCGCCTCAGGATCTTTCGAGGTTAGCCTGAATTTGCGCATGAACACGCATGCAGGTGCGCAGATCTTCTTCGTCGATACCGTTGAACACCTCGATACGCAGCGCCGTGGCGATGGCTTCGATTTTTTCAATCAGCGGCAGGGCGGTGTCGCAGAGGACGATTTTCTTCGCGCGTCGATCTTCCAGTACCGCCTGACGTTGCACCAACCCTTGGGTTTCCAGGCTGTCGAGCAAACGTGCCAGGGTTGGGCCTTCAACCGCAACGCTTTGCGCCAGCTCGCGCTGCGTAGGTGGTTCCTTGAAGCGGGCCAGATGCAGCAACACCAGCCACCGGGCCTGGGACAGCCCCATGTCAGCCAATCGTCGGTCAAGCTCGGCTCGCCACCCGCGGGTGATTTGCGCAAGTTGCATACCGAAACGATGTTCATCAGTCATTGGCATAGAAAACTCATGGTTGAAACTAATTATTAGCCAGCTAACCATGGACCCCGGACGGTGGCAAGTTTCCTGCTGTGTCCTTTGGTCGCAGTACTGTCAACGCCTGGGCTGCAGCGAATCTCAGACTTCGAATTCGGACTGCAACGCAGCGCGCACGCAATACAACACACCTTCGGGAACGCGCCCGCTGAACTGTTCGGCAATGGCCGCAACCGGCGGCAGTTCGCCCTCGCCATCCAGGAAGGCATCCTGAACTTCACCCAGCAGGTCTTCCGGCAGATCAAGGGCCTGTTCAAGGGATAACTGCTGCTTGCCGATGGCCTCGGCAAGCATGGTGTAGACGTTTTTCTCCGAACATTGCAGCTGACCGGCAATCTGCATCGGGGTCATCCCGGCCCGGGCCAGACTGATCAGTTCATGACGCACGTCGGCAACCACTTTCGGCGCCTCGGCGGTGCCGCTCAGCACCTCAAGGAACGCCTGACCATAGCGCTCCAGCTTGCGCGCGCCGACGCCGCTGACCTGCGCCATGTCCGACAAGGTGTCGGGTTTGCTGCGCAGCATCTCCAGCAAGGTGGAATCCGGGAAAATTACATAAGGCGGCACGCCGTGTTCTTCGGCCAGCTTGCGACGCAAGGCGCGCAAGGCTTCCCATTGCTCGCGCTCTTCGCCACGCACCAGTTGACTGGCCGGGCTGGAGCCGCCTTTGGCAGTGGTTTGCGGTTTCAGGTCGCGACGCAACTCAAGGCTGACTTCGCCGCGCAATAAAGGCCGACAGGTATCACTCAGGCGCAAGCCGCCGTAGCCTTCCAGATCGATATCCGCCAGCCCGCGCGCGACCAGTTGCCGGAACAACGAACGCCACTCGCCTTCGGAGCGATCCTTGCCGACGCCAAACACGGCCAGGTGCTGATGGCCGAAGCTCTGCACCTTGTCGTTGGACTTGCCCAGCAGCACGTCGACCAGATGCCCGACGCCGTAGCGCTGCCCGGTGCGATAGATCGCGGAAAGCGCCTGTCGTGCCGGTTCGGTGGCGTCCCAGGTCTGCACGCCATCCACGCAGTTGTCGCAATGCCCGCAAGGTTCGGGCATGTCTTCGTCGAAGTAGGCCAGCAGGGTCTGACGACGGCAGCGGGTTTCTTCGCACAAGGCCAGCATGGCATCGAGCTTGTGTTGTTCCAGACGCTTGTGCCGTTCATCGCCTTCGGAGTTTTGCAGCATCTGCTTGAGCATCACCACGTCTTGCAAACCGTAGGTCATCCAGGCATCGGCCGGCAAACCGTCGCGGCCGGCGCGCCCGGTTTCCTGGTAGTACGCCTCCAGCGACTTGGGCAAATCCATGTGCGCGACGAAGCGAACGTTGGGTTTGTCGATGCCCATGCCGAAAGCAATGGTCGCCACCATGATCAAGCCTTCCTCATTAAGGAAGCGTTTCTGGTTGGCAGACCGGGTTTCAGACGGCAGACCCGCGTGATAAGGCAGCGCCGGATATTTGTTGTCGCAGAGAAACGCGGCAACTTCGTCGACTTTCTTGCGCGACAGGCAATAAACGATGCCCGCGTCGCTGCGCCGTTCGGAGAGAAACGCCAGCAACTGCTTGCGTTGCTGCTCCTTGGGCACGATGCGGTAAAAAATATTCGGCCGGTCGAAACTGGACAGAAACCGCTCGGCATTCTGCAAATGCAGGCGCGTAACGATCTCTTCACGGGTCCGTTTGTCGGCGGTGGCGGTCAGGGCGATGCGCGGAACGTCGGGAAACAGTTCGGCCAACTGGCCGAGTTTCAGGTATTCAGGCCGGAAATCATGGCCCCATTGGGATACGCAGTGGGCTTCATCGATGGCGAACAGGCCGATCTGCAGGTTTTGCAAAAACGCCAACATGCGCGGCTGGACCAGACGTTCCGGGGCCAGATAGAGCATTTTGACCTCGCCCAGACGAATCCGGTTGGCCAGGTCACGTTGCTGTTCGGCGCTGAGGGTCGAGTTCAACGCCGCGGCGGACACCCCCAATTCCTCAAGCGTCGCCACCTGGTCGTCCATCAAGGCGATCAACGGTGATACCACGACTGTCAGGCCGTCGCGCAACAGTCCGGGAACCTGGAAGCACAAGGACTTGCCGCCGCCGGTGGGCATCAGCACCAAGGCGTCGCCGCCGTTGGCCACGCGTTCAATAATGGCACCCTGGCGACCACGAAAGCTGTCATAGCCGAAGATGTCTTTAAGTACGCGTTGTGCCTGTTCGAGCATAAAAACCCCAGATTGTCCTGCTGCACTGCAAAGCGCGGCAGTATACCCGACCGCATAAAGGCAAAGGACAGCGGCGACACGAGCGGTCGAAATTAACCTCAAACGGCCTCGCCGCTGGCGCCCACGGCTCTCAGAGCCTAGAATTCAGCATCGTTTATTTCCAAGGTAGTCTTTCAATGTCCTTCGCTGAGCAACTAAACCGCCTGCAAGCCTTCCTCGATGCCGATGAGCTGCATGACGAGGCGCTGGACTACGTGGCCGCTCACGGCTACATGACCGCCCTGTCCATCTGTGCCGAAACCGTTCCCGAGCGTGAATGGATCGATGCCTTGTTCTCCGAGCCGCCGCATTACGAAAGTGACGCCCAGCGCGAAGAAATCGAAGCCACGCTGATCCAGTTGCAGGCGCACATCGCCCGCCAGCTGGCATCCGACGAGGAATTCGAGCTGCCCTGCGATCTCGATCTGGGCGACGAGCCTGACGATTCCGATCTGCGCGGCTGGTGCATCGGCTTCATGGAAGGCGTGTTCCTGCGTGAAAACGCCTGGTTCGAAAGTGCCGAAGAAGAAGTCAGCGAAATGCTGCTGCCGATCATGGTCGGCTCGGGCCTGTTCGACGAGCAGCCTGAGTTCGCGGACATCGCCCAGGATGCCAACCTGATGGACGACATGATCGTGCAGATCCCGGAAGCCCTGACCGCGCTGTACCTGCTGTGCCAGGCGCCGGACGAGAAACCGGCGATCCTCAAGCCTCGCCACCACTGAGTCGGCGCCTATGGCGCAAGATTCACCCCGCACGAGTCGTAACCGGTTCGTGCGTTATGCCCTTCAAGCCATCGGCTGGGTGAGCGTGACGCTGGGTGTGATCGGCATATTCCTGCCCATCCTGCCCACCACGCCATTTCTGCTGCTGGCCGCCGCCTGCTTCGCCCGAAGCTCGCCGCGCTTCTATCACTGGCTGGTCAATCACAAACGACTCGGCCCGTGGATCCGCGATTACCTCGAAGGCAACGGCATCCCCCTCAGAGCCAAGGTCTACGCCATCGGCCTGATGTGGATCAGCATCGGTTTTTCCTGCTACCTGATCGCCCTGCCCTGGGCCCGTGGCTTCATGCTGACCAGCGCGGTGCTGGTGACAATTTATATCGTGCGGCTGAAGACGCGGGAATAAAGCACCGTAGGTTCGGATTTCCAACACATGGAGTGCGGTGAGCCAATTAAAGATCCCAGGCTCGCAATATCCTGCCTTTGTGGGAGAGGACTTGTCCTCGATGGCCAGCCCAGACGACCTTGATCCACCTGAACTACCTGCAGTGCTGAATTTACCGCCTTCGAGGACAAGTCCTCTCCCACAAGGCGTTAGACCGTATCCGTCTTCATTGAATGATCCCCCAGCATTCCGGTAATGATCGACGCGGTGTCTGCGCCGCCAGCAATCATGCCGCCAGAGCCGGGTGTCACGCCGTACTGGGTTGCCAGATCGACCCCCGCCAGATCAATGGTCTGGGTCGGCGCCGCGCCTGCTCCGGGTCCCACCTCGATGCTCGACACCAGATCCGCGCCGCTGCCGGTCACCTTGAAATGCAGATAATCCTCCAGTGAATCCCCGGTAGCGGTTATGCCCTGCAGCAATTGCGAAAGGTCCAGTGTGTCGCTGCCGATGGAGAAATCCGTGATTTGATCATGACCGCTGTCACCCGCCAGCCATTGAAAGGTGTCGGCACCCAGCCCACCGGTCAGCGTGTCGTCACCGGCAGCTCCGATCAGCACGTCGTTGCCCTGCCCGCCGTTGATCACGTTGGCTTCCCAGTCGCCGGTCAGATGATCGTCATGGTTAGATCCGATGAGGTTCTGGATGTTGATCAAGGTGTCGGTGCCTGCGCCGCCAGTGTCCTGCGGTTCTGTCGAGGCGCTGGTGACGGTGACGCCGGAAGTCGCCAAAGCATAACTGGCGGTATTGTTGCCCGCACCGCCATCCATCACGTCGTTGCCCGGCCCGCTGAACAGCACGTCATTACCGTTATCGCCGTACAGGTCGTTATTCCCGGCACCGCCGTAGAGCACATCGTTGCCGTCGCCGCCCGACACGCTGTCATCGCCCGCGCCGCCAATCAGCACGTCGTCGCCTTGGGTGCCCTGCAGAGTGCAACCTTCCTGATAATCAATGCTGACCACCGCCGAGTCGCTGCCGCCATGGGCATCGTTGACGGTGTAGAGGCTTTCGTAAGTGGGCGTGGTATCGACACCGCTGTAGTCGATGGACAGGTTCAGCGTGTAGTGCTCGCCGGTATCGCTGACACCGGGATCGGGTTGGTTGACCAGCAGGATGCGATAAACCCCGTCTTCAGTGGCGGTGAATGTGCCGTCGGCTTCCAGTGACTGAAACGCGCCCTGGTCCAGCTGCCAGAGCACGCCAATCGAATCGTTGGCGTTATGCACATCAACCAATACCGATTCACCGGCCTTCAACTCGACGCTGTATTGATCGTGAGCATTGGCCGGCGCACCGCTGAAAGCGCCCAGGTATCCGGTCAGGACCACCATGGCGGTGATCGCGCTGTTGCTGAAAAAGTCGCTGCGTTCCAGGGTTTTCAGTTGGTTGCTGACCTTGTCGCGGGTGCCGTCGAAGTCGATGGTCTTCAGGTGACTGGCGGAGAAATCTTCACCCCGCGCCTGCCAGCCGGTGTTGAACACTGTCGGCGTGGCGCTCAACGGGTCGCCGTTGGCGGAAACGTCATTGGCCAACAGCAGCGCCGCAGGCACTTCGATGCTGGACGACAGCACGTTGGTGATCACGTGGTCGGCCACGGCGGTCGGACCTTGATCCGCAACCGGGCTGCCGGGAACATGAATCAGCAGATTGGCACCGGCCAGGTCGCCGTCGTTATCGCTGATGACATAGCTGATCTGTTCGGTCAGCGCCGCACCGCCCACAGCACTCGCCGGGGTGTACGTGAACGCCCCGCTGAGCACATTGACCACCAGCGTCCCGCCGTGATCGCTGACGACGGTGAGGTTGCCGGTCGTGGCGTTGAAACTGCCGTGATCCGTGCCTTGTGCGGTCACCGCGCCGGTTTTTGGATCGTAGGAATAGACCGTTTGGTCGACGGTGATCGACTGGATAAATCCACCGTCGGCACCGAATGCGCCACCGCTCAGCAGGCTGCCGCTGGTGCCACCTTGGACTGTACCGGTGAGCACCGCGCTCAACTGGCCGAGATCGGTGACGATGACCGCGCCACCAGTCCCTTGGGCATTGTTGTTATGGGCGATAGGGTCAAGATAAGTCCCGCTGATGTCGGTGCCCAGGCCAATGGCGTATGCATCAATGCCATGGCTGTCGAGAAAGCTCACCCACGCGTCATGCTCGCCGGGGTCGATGCCGTCGCCCTGTTGCGGGTTGGGCTGGCTATTGGGGTTGGTGTGGGTTGGCGACAAAGTTGGATTGCCGTCCGAGAAGAAGTAGGCAAGGTTCTGCGCTCCGGCGAGGCTGCCCTCGGTGACAAACGCGGCTTGCGCGCCCGCCAGCGCCGCATCGTAGTTGGTGCCATTGCCTGCATCCAACGCGTTGATCAGGCTCTTGGCCGTGGCGACGTCAACCCAGACATCACTTAATACACCGGCCTGGCTGTTGAACGAGACGATCTGCACTTTCACGTCGCCCATGGCGGCGTAGTTGTCCAGCAATTCACTGATGGCCTGCTTGGCCAACTCCAGGCGGGACAAGCCGTTGACCCCGGACGGGTCTTTCATGCTCTCGGAATTATCGATAATCAGCAGCAGGTTGGTGCAGACCGGCTCGGTGGTGACGGCAACTTCAATGTTCGCGGCCTGGGGCAAATCATCGACGATGGTGATGTCCAGCGTGCTGGTCGCCGAATCGTTATCAACGTCGGTGGCAATCACAGTGATCTGCTCGCCGGTGGTGTTGGCGCCCTCCCCGTCGGGATGCGGCGTCGAGCCGTTCAAGGTGTAGCTGTAGCGCACCTCTCCGGTGTCGGGGTCATAACCGATGACGCTGAAGGTGTTACCCAACGCGGTGGTGACGGGTTGCGAAAAATCAGCGACCACACCGCCACTGACCACGACAATGCCGCCCACGGTCAGGTTCTGCAGCCCATCCACGGCCGTCACCTTGAAACTGCCGGTCTGCGTCAGAGTATCGCCATCACTGGCCGAGCCCGACGGCAGGTTCGCTTCATTGAGGGTCAGGGCACCGCCGGAAAGCTCGACGCCGTGGTCGGCTGGCGGTTCTACCGGGGGCTCAACCGGTGGTTCGGGCGGGGTAACCGGCGGTTCTGTTGGCGGTTCAACCGGTGGCTCGGTCGGGGGCGTCACCACGGGCGGTTCGATGGGCGGCTCTACCGGCGGCTCAGGAGGTTGAGCAGGCGGCTCGATGATCGGCGGCACGACCACCGACGGCGCATCAGGCGAACCGTTGCGAAAGCCTTCGATGCGGCCCTCGGGAAACTCCGGCACATCGGTGAATCCGGCCGTCGGGAAGCCGATCACCGGGGTCACCACGCCACCGGTTTCCGTCAACAGCACAGCCGAATGACCGCCACCCAACGCGCCGGGCGTACCGCCGGGATTGTCGGGACCGGTAGCCGGCGCGTCCGCGACCTGCGTCGGGTCGGCACCGGCGGCAATGGCTTGCTGCAACTGCTGGACTTCGGCGAGCTGGGCGATGGTCGGCGTTATCGGGTCCGCAGTGTCGACATGGGTGGCGTGATTGGCAAGGATCTGCGCCGTCAGCGGCAACTGGCTGTCGCGCCCAAGCGTCAGCTCGCCACCGGCTGCCAGATGCACCGCCACCGCACCATTGGCGCCGGTCTGCAGTTGCTCCCCCGCAAACAGCCGATCGCCTGGCTGCAAGACGCGTCGTGTGCCGTCCTCCGCGACGGCAAAAACTTCCCCTACCACTTGTCGCACCGTACCGATGAGCCTGGCCATATTCCCTCCATTAATCACAACAATCAGGTCCGTAAACCTTACAAATTCGCTTGAAAATGCTTCTGGCACGTTACGAAAACTGGCTTGAATTTCCATATCGACAAAATACTGACACTCGTAAAATTCAGATATTTGCTTTAAAAATCAGCCAATTCCAGCCAGTCAAAATATCGCCATTAATCCGTAATTCTTAATTTAGGCACCTTAAGCACCTGTATTTACTGGATCAAGCCAACCAACAATCGCTGCTCTTTGAAAAAACGCATAAGTTTTTTTTGGCATAAGGCTTATGAAAAAAACGTCTTGGCAACGCCCAAAGTTGTTCTTAGCTGTGATGTTACAAACCTGATACGGTTTCCATCGCAGAAAACGCCATTTTAATGGCGAAACGAACATTACTACTTAGGGAGAAGTACTCATGCGCGATTTGACCCCGCTCTACAGTGCAGTCGTGTTGGCGGTGGCCTGTGCCCAAGCGCAAGCCATGTCCTTGACCGATGCGATCCAAAGCACCATCAACAATCACCCGGAAATCCACGCCAGCAAGAACAATCGACTGTCTGCCGATGAGGATGTGAACGTCGCCAAGGGCGGGTACTTGCCCACCGTGGATCTGATCGCCGCGTATGGTCGCCAGCGTGTCGACAATCCAACCACCCGCGCGCTGTACGGCCACGAAGACAAATCGCTGAACTACACCCAGTCGGAGCTGCGCCTGCGCCAGTTGTTGTTCGATGGTTTCAATACCCCCAATGAAGTCGGACGCACCAAAGCGGTGGTCAACTCCCGCGCCTATTACGTACAAGGCACTTCGGAAAGCCTCGCCCTGCGCGCGATCGAGGTGTATCTGGAAGTCCTCAAGCGCCGGGAACTGCTGACCCTGGCCAAGAACAACCTGCAAGCCCACTTGCGCATCAACGATCAGATCGGCTTGCGCAGCGACCGCGGCGTCGGGACCACCGCCGACCGTGACCAGTCGCGAGCGCGCCGGGCATTGGCCGAAAACAATTTCTATACCGCGCAAGTCGACCTCGCCGACGCCGAAGCGAACTTCTTCAGTGCCGTGGGACGCGTGCCGGACGAGCTGGAATCCCCGCCGTCGATCAAGGGTGAAGTGCCGCTGAGCCTGAGCGATGCGCAGAAAAGCATGCTGGTCAACAACCCGTACCTGAAGTCGGCTCAGGCCGATGTGCAGGCCGCCGAGAAACAATACGAGATCGCCAAGTCGCCGTTCTACCCACGCTTTGACGCCGAACTGGCCGTCGGCGCCAACGACAACCTGCAAGGCGAGGAAGGCCACGACAACGAATGGCGCGCCGCCGTGGTGATGAATTACAACCTGTTCAACGGCAACCGCGACAAGGCGCGCATGCGTTCCGATTCCTACAAGACCGGCCAGGCCATGGATATCCGCAACAACGCCCTGCGCATGCTCAACGAGAACATGTCACTGGCCTGGAACGCCATGAACAACGCCCGCCAGCAAACCCCGGTAGCACGTGAGTACGCCGAGACCACCACCCGGGTTCGTGCCGCTTATCAGGATCAGTTCGGCCTCGGGCAACGCACCTTGCTTGATCTGCTGGACAGTGAAAACGAGCTGTACAACGCCAGCCGCCGCTACACCGAAGTGCGCTACACCGAAGAGTTCGCCATGTACCGGGTGCTGGCCACCGAAGGCGAATTACTGCGCAAGCAGCGTGTGGTGCTGCCCGCTGAAGCGTTGGCGCTGACGGAAGTCAAAAGCGAAGCCCGCCTGCCCGAATTGAAATAGTGCATCCGCCCAGGGAGTACGCCCGTGACAAGCATGGAATTGCCGCACCCACTCGACCCTCGTTCAAGCTTTGACGACCCGTTGCTCGACGGCTTGTTGATCCTGTGCAAGCTGCACGACTGCACGGCAAGCCGCTCCAGCCTCAGCGCCGGCCTGCCGCTGGCGCAACAGCGTCTGAGCGCGGATTTACTCCCGCGCGCCGCTGCCCGGGCGGGCTTGCAGGCGCGCTGGTTGCGCCGCGAGCTGAACACCATCGACCCCTTGAGCCTGCCGGTCCTGTTGTTGTTCGAAGGGCAGAGCTGCGCGGTATTGCGCAGCTGGGGCGAAGACGGCCGAGCGCTGATCCTGCCGTGCGAGAGTGATGGCGGTGAGCAATGGGTCACCCGTGACGAACTAGGCCAACGCTACAGCGGCCAGGCGTTGTTCGCCCGCCCGCGCCATGAGCTGGAAGACCTGCGTGCGCCGCTGGTGCCACGGGTCAAGGCGTGGTTTCGCGACACCCTGAAACTGTCGCGCTGGCTCTACAGCGATGCGATTCTCGCCAGCCTGTTGATCAACGTGCTGGGCCTGATGGTGCCGCTGTTCGTCATGCAAACCTATGATCGCGTGGTGCCCAATCAGGCCTTGTCGACACTGTGGGTGTTGGCCATCGGCTTGTTGGTCGGCACGCTGTTCGAACTGGCGTTGCGCTTGATTCGCGCGCATTTGCTGGATCAGGCGGGCCGCAAAACCGACGTAATCCTGTCCGCGACGCTGTTCGAACGCATCACCGGCATGGCCATGAAAGCGCGCCCCGCCACGGTCGGCGGTTTCGCCCAGAGCATTCACGATTTTCAAGGTCTGCGGGAATTTCTCACTGCTGTCACCTTGACCAGCATGATCGACCTGCCCTTCGCCGCGTTGATGCTGGTGGTGATCGGCCTGCTCGGCGGCTGGCTGGTGTTGATTCCGTTGCTGGCCTTTCCGCTGACGATTCTGTTTGCCTGGCTGATCCAGATTCGCCTGCGCGACACCGTGCAAAAAAGCCTGAGCCTGGGTGCCGAACGCCAGGCGCTGCTGATCGAAACCCTCGGCGGCCTGGAAACCCTCAAGGCCTGCGGCGCCGAAGGCCAGCGCCAGCATCAGTGGGAAACCACCCACGGCGCGCTCACCCAACTGGACAGCCACGCCCGCAATCTTGCTGCGCTGGCCAGCAATGGCACGCTGTTCGTGCAGCAGTTTTCCGGCATGGCGACCATCGTCGCCGGGGTGTACAGCATCGTCGCCGGTAACCTCAGCGTCGGTGCGCTGGTGGCGACGTATATGCTCGGCAGCCGGGTCCTGGCGCCGCTGGGGCAGATCGCCGGATTGATCACGCGCTACCAGCAAGCGCAACTGACCATGAAAAGCACCGACGCGTTGATGTCCCTGCCTCAGGAACGTGACGCCGCCCAGCGCTCCCTGGAACGCACGCCATTGCTGGGCGCCATCAGTTTCAGCCAGGTGAGTTTTAGCTATGGCAAGCAAGGCCCGCAAGCGCTGTCCGGCATCAGCTTCAAGGTCCGGCCGGGTGAGCGGATCGGCATTATTGGCCGCAGCGGTTCGGGAAAAAGCACCCTGGCGCGGCTGATGATGGGTTTCTATGAACCGGACGAGGGCCAGTTGTTACTCGACAATCTGGACCTGCGCCAACTGGACATCGCCGACCTGCGCCAACAGATCGGTTATGTCGCCCACGACCTGCCGCTGCTGGCCGGTAGCCTGCGCGACAACCTGACGCTGGGCGCGCGCTACATCAGTGATTCACGAATGCTGGAAGTCGCCCGCATCACCGGCGTCGACGAGCTGGCCCTGCGTCACCCGCAAGGTTTCGACCGGCCGGTAGGCGAGCGCGGCCAGCTGCTTTCCGGCGGTCAGCGTCAGGCGGTGCTGTTGGCCAGGGCATTGCTGCTGGACCCGCCGATCATGCTGCTGGATGAACCCACCAGCCACATGGACAACGGCAGCGAAGACGTCCTGCGCCAGCATCTGTACGAATTGATGCCCGGCAAAACCCTGCTGTTGGTCACTCACCGCATGTCGATGCTGACGCTGGTCGACCGGCTGGTGGTGATAGACAGCGGCAGGATCGTCGCCGATGGCCCCAAGGACGCGGTCATCGAAGCATTGCGCAAAGGCCAGATCGGCTCAGCCTCGGTTTAAGGAGCAGCACTTATGTCAACCATTCAAACCCCGCGTTATTTCAACCCGCGCCTGCGCGATGACCTTGAGTTCATGCCTTACCGGGCCGGCGCCTTGAATCAGGATGCATCGAGGACTTCCCGGGTGACCGTCTGGGTCATTGCCGCGCTGATGGTCACTGCGCTGGTCTGGGCAAAATTCGCCGTCCTCGAAGAAGTGACCATGGGCGAAGGCAAGGCGATTCCGTCGAGCAAAGTGCAGGTCATCCAGAACCTGGAAGGCGGCATCGTCACCGAGATTTTTGTCCGCGAAGGGCAGATGGTGAACAAGGGCGAAACCCTGCTGCGCCTGGATGACACGCGCTTTCGTTCGAACAAGGGGGAGAGCGAAGTGGACCGCTACACCTTGACCGCCCAGGTTGAACGCCTGTCCGCCGAGGCAGAAGGCCGGCCTTTCAAACTTTCCGATGAGGTCATCGCCAAGGCGCCACAGGTGGCGGCGGACGAACTGGCGCTGTATCAATCCCGGCAACGCCGTCTGGCCAGCGAGCAACGTACGCTCAACGAACAGTTGCGCCAGAAAACCCAGGAACTGGCGGAGTTTCGTTCCAAGCAGGATCAATACCGCAACAGCCTTGGCCTGGTTCAGGAGGAGTTGAACATGTCCGCGCCGCTGGTGGGGTCTGGCGCGGTTTCGCCGGTGGAAATCCTGCGCCTGAAACGCAGCGCCGTGGAAATTCGCGGTTCCATGAACGCCACGACCCTGGCCATTCCGCGCGCAGAATCGGCGATCAACGAGATCAAGAGCAAGGTCCAGGAATCGGAATTCGCCTTTCGCTCCGACGCGTCAAAGGAGCTCAATGAAAAACGCGCAGAATTGTCCAAGATCAGCGCCAACAGCATCGCCATCGACGACCGCGTGACGCGCACCACGGTGGTCTCTCCGGTGCATGGCATCGTCAAGATGCTCAAGGTCAACACCATCGGCGGCGTCGTCCAGCCAGGCAGCGATCTGGTCGAAATTGTACCGTTGGAAGACAACCTGTTGATCGAAGCCAAGGTCCGTCCGCAAGATGTGGCTTTTCTGCATCCCGGCCAGAAAGCCATGGTCAAGTTCAGCGCCTATGACTACACCATTTATGGCGGCCTGCCGGCCAAACTGGAACTGATCGGCGCCGACACCATTACCGACGACAAGGGCAACAGCTTCTACCTGATCCAGGTGCGCACCGATCGCAATCACCTGGGCAACGACGCCAAACCGCTGCTGATCATCCCCGGCATGATCGCCACCGTGGATATCATCACTGGCGAGAAAAGCGTGATGGATTACCTGCTCAAACCGGTCCTCAAAGCCCGGACCGAAGCGCTGCGGGAGCGGTGAGGAAGATCTCCAGCGCCGGGTTTGTGGGAGCGAGCTTGCTCGTGAAGGGTTTCAGGCGCTGCAGATGGGCGCCCGAGCCGACGCCCTCCCGGCTGAAGCCGGTCCTACGGGATCGCAGCCTGCTCTGGTTATTTCTTCTTGTCCCGCGCAAACGCCGCTTCCAGCGCCTCATTCAGGGTGCGTAACACTTTGACCCGGGCCCAGCGTTTGTCGTTGGCTTCGATCAAGGTCCAGGGGGCGATTTCGGTGCTGGTGCGGTCGACCATGTCGCAGACCGCATCGCGGTATTGCGGCCATTTCTTGCGATTGCGCCAGTCGTCGTCGGTGATCTTGTAACGCTTGAAGGGGATTTTCTCCCTGGCCTGGAAACGCTCAAGCTGGGTTTTTTCGTCAATGGCCAGCCAGAATTTGACCACCACAATCCCGGCGTCGGTGAGCTGTTCTTCAAAGTCGTTGATTTCGCCGTAGGCCCTTAGCCAGTCCGCTTCGCTGCAAAACCCTTCCACGCGCTCGACCAACACCCGACCATACCAGGAGCGGTCGAAAATGGTGAATTTGGGCTTTGCCGGAATCTGCCGCCAGAAACGCCATAGATAAGGCTGCGCCAGCTCATCCTCGGTAGGCGCAGCAATGGGCACGATGTTGTACTGACGCGGGTCAAGCGCCGCCGCGACCCGGCGAATCGCCCCGCCTTTGCCCGCAGCGTCGTTGCCCTCGAACACCGCCACCAGCGCATGTTTGCGCATGCGCTTGTCACGGATGTTGCCGGACAGCCGCGCCTGCTCGGTGATCAACTGTTCTTCGTAATCGTCCTTGCTCAGGTTCAACGTCATGTCGAGGCTGCTCAACAAGGTGATATCGCCATGACCGGGCGGCAGAGGCGGCACGGTGACGACCGTTGATTCGGCTTGCGGCGTTTTCAATGCTGCCTGCAAACCTTCAAGCAACAAACGGCCGACCGTCAGGCTGCGGTAGTACGGGTCGACGCCCTCGATCACATGCCAAGGCGCGTAGTCGCGACTGGTGCGCCGCAGCACACGCTCACCGAAGCGCACGAATTTGTCGTAGGTCTTGGATTGCTGCCAGTCCAGCGGGCTGATCCGCCAGCTGTGCAGCGGATCATCCTTGAGTTGTTTGAGGCGCGATTTCATTTGCTTCTTGGACAGATGAAACCAGAACTTGAAAATCACCGCGCCTTCATCGCAGAGCATTTTTTCCAGACGTTCGGAGCCATTGATCGCCTGATCCAGCACCGCGTCCTTGAACAACCCATGCACGCGACCTTGAAGCATCTGGCTGTACCAGTTGCCGAAGAAAATCCCCATGCGACCCTTGGCCGGCAACTGGCGCCAATACCGCCAGGCCGTGGGATGGGCCAATTCCTCATCGGTTTGCTGATCAAAGGTCCGCACTTCGATAAAGCGCGGGTCCATCCATTCATTCAGCAGCTTGACCGTTTCACCTTTGCCCGCGCCTTCGATGCCGTTGATCAGCACGATAATCTGGCGACCTGCCTGCTCGTGGAGATCAAACTGAGCGTCGAGCAATGCTTCACGCAAGGCGGGTACTTCGGCGTCGTAGGTTTCTTTGGCGATGACGTGACCGATTTCAGCGGATTCGAACATGAGCGGCTCTCTTGAGAAGGTCTGCGGCTAATGTAGACCAGCTTGATGTGCTGGCGATCCTCGTGGATCAATTAAAAGGCCCGTCGTTTTGAATGACGGGCCTGTGCTGCAACAAACGCTGGGCCGCGCGCGCTTACCCGTTTTTACGCAGGGTGTCGGTGATGTGCGCCAACAGGGCTTTCTGTGCAGCGGTCAGCCTGGCGATCAATGCCCGGCCCTGACGGTCGAACTCATCATGGTCCACAGGCGGATTGCCACGTAGCGCCACCAAGTCGCTGTTGGCCGCCGCCAGGGCGGCGGGGTCGTTTGCGGCATGCGCGGCATTGAGTCGCTCATAAAGGGCGCTGTGGCGACGAAGGTTTTCGGTCATGTCGATTGGCGGATGTTCCAGCAGGGCTTCCTGCTCGGCCCTTATGGGTGCGGTCACACGCTGCAGATCAGCTTGATATTCAACCTGCAGACGCTCGCTCCAGCGGCGGTCCGCCAGGGCGTATTCAAGAAACTCCACCCCCGCTTCGCGCTGCCTGATGACTCGCGCGGCATCGAGAATGTTGCGGTGTTCCACGGCAGCGACACGGTCCCAGACCATGCCGACGGGTTGTCCCGGCAGGTTCAGCTCGGTGGCCAGACCAATGCGATAGGCCATGCGCACTTCGGCATGATCAACACGTGCCCCACGCGCTTCGCGAGAGGCAATCTCGACATCGGCAATGACCTGAACTTCATTGAGGCGAAACAGGCTGCGAATCACGCTTAACAACGCCTGGGTCCGCTGCGCCTCAGGCACATTCTGCAATGCGGCCTCGGCATACACCGCGACCTGGACATCGCTGAAGATCAACCGAGCTCCGTCCTGGCAGGTCTGATCAGCACCGAACAGCCGATCATTGGCCATGATTTCCAGGTCAGCGCGCAGCTGGTGATTATTCCCGGCGGCTTCAAGCACGCGCATGACATCGCTGGCGAGTTCTGCATGGACCCGTATGAAATCGCGGCTTTCCCTCAGCCTTTGCAGCAATATCAACAGATTCGGCGCGTCACCGGTCTGTTCCACGCGCTCCCAGGCGGCACGGATTCTGGAGTTGAATTCAGGGCGGCCTTCTACGATCCAGATATCCACGCTCGGGACCGGCACAGGAGGAACCGAATGGTCAACGTTATGGCTGTGCCAGGCGACCTCTTCGTCCGATGAATAGTCTTCGCTTTCAGCTTCCGAGGTGGTCGGGGTACGCGCCATGTTGCTAATGCTGTCAGGGTAGCCGTATTCCAGCTCATACATATTGCTGTTGCGCTGGTTCATCCAGCATTCGAGCAGCTCAGCATGATCGAAGGGATTTTCACTGCCGTAGACCGTCATCAGGAACCGGGGGCCCTGCTCGTTATCAATCAGAAACCGCGGCAAGTGGACAATCTGGTTACGGCTGATATCCAGCACCTCCAGAGGAAGATCGTCGGTCCACACCGGCCATTGTGTGAGTTGCATGTTGGCCATATACAGCCGTCGGGCGTGAAGGCCAGCGGTATGCGTCAACTCACCCAGCGTATTGCCGGAGATGTCCAGCATGGAAAGTTCCGGCAGGCTCATGAACACGTCCATCGCGGCTTGATCGATGATCAGCCCGGTATCCTCGAAGGACAGCTCGCTCAATCGAGGCAATGCGCTTAATCCCTGCGGCACATGGCTCAACCCGGGACCGAGTATGTCCAGCCGCGTCACGCGACTGAAGCGTTGCAAAAACCGGCTCATCTGTTGGTCGGTAGCGGTGATGTTATCCAGCGTGATTCTGCTGATCGCTTCGTAGTGCCCGGGAAGGTCCGGCAAGTCTTCCAGCAAAGCCAGATCCACCGATTCCAGCACCAATCCGCGGACGTTAAAAAGCGAGCCCATGTGACTGCTGCGCCAGGCGTTACCGACAGCCTGAGCGATTGAGCGCCGCGCTGCCGCCTGCGCTGCGCCGCCGGCTTCCACCCAGCCTTCCAGCGTCGAACGCAGCACGTCAAATGCCTGCTGGTCTTCCAGCGTGGCGCGCATCAAAGCCTGCACGTCATAACCGTTGTCGACCAGCCTGCCGGAAACGTAGCGCTCCATATCAGCGATCTCGGGATACAAAATGCGCATGGTTGCCTCCAGCTCCCGTACTGCGAGGTCGTATCGCTCGACCGCTTGCAAATCCGCAGGAAGCCGGCCGCGACCGCTCATTTCATAACCGATCCGGCCATCGTCCAGTCGTTTCGGCCAGCGCGCGCCGGGCTTGAGCGCCCACTGCTCCAGTATTTTGGAGATACGCGGACGGTCTTCGAAAGCGGCACCAATAATGCGACTGCGCAATGCCGGCGCATTGCCGATGGCGTCGGGAAACCCTATGGCATGCCGCGACGCCTCAGGCAACGCTTGCAGGGCGGCGGCAAAGAAATTGTCCTGCCCCGCGCTGCCTGGACTCAGTTCAATGCCTTCGCTATCGACCGCCTGGAAGACCAGGCCACGTTTAATGAGTATCCCGCGCTGCGGCGCCTGCGGGTTGCCAAGAGACGCCAGCACGGGACCGCCCAGCGCAGCGTCATGCACTTCCACTCGCAAGTCGCCCGGCCAGCCTGGCAAGTCTCCCAGCAAGGCCAGGGCCACCTTGAGCGTGTCGGGGTTATCCGCCCTGGAGGTCAGACAAAAACCTTCCAGCGCACGATCAAGCCGAGTTTCCTGGATATAACCTCGTGCCCTGCCCGCGATTTCCAAAGGCAAGCGCTGGCCAGCCCTCATGCTGGCGATTTGTTCGGCCGTGGCCTGAGACAGCAGTTCCCCAGCGGTCGTCGACGGCAGCGACGGGAAGTCGTGTTTGATCAGGCTGACCAACGGGTCGCTGCTCACGTCCAGGCGCTGGTACAGCAGATCGAACAACCACGCGGAACGACCTTCGGCGAAGCGGGCGATTTTCGCTGCCAGATTCTCCGGTGTGCGGGGCAGCGAACGGCCAAAGAGGCGATTTTGCCCACCCTCACCCAACCCTTCGATGATCGCTTGCAGGAGCTGGCCATCGGCGATCTGGCCTTGAGTCAGCTGCAACGGCTCAAGGCTCGGCACACGATTGGGATGGGCCAGCGGTAGAGTGCTCGCGCCATATTCAGCGATTTTCAGCCCTTGGCTATCGAGCACATGAATAGGCCGTCCAACAGGCCAGCCCGGCAATGCAACCAATAGTTCCAGCTGCAACTGCGCGTCGGCCGAGGCGTAAGCGCCGACATCATTGATGCGCCGGTGAAACGTAAGGACGTCCTTGTCCAGTGCTGCCCGCTGGATGATATCGGCCGCGCCCGGCAAAGGTGCGTCGGTCAGCCGAGTCGCGTGGCCGAAGGGCGTCAGCTCCGGCGGCGCCAAACGTATCTCGCCACCTGGCAGTCGGGTCGGGACCATTTTCTCGATAAAGGACGAAGGCTTGAGGAGCGGCATTTCGGGTGCTTGCCCAGCCTTGACCAGCGCGCCAAACGCAGCCATGAACGCGAGGTTTTCCGCGACGCTGCCCAAATGTTCCAAGGCCTCCTCCATGTCGGAGTGATGCCAGGCGTCGATTCCCTGAAAGGTTTCAGTCAGCAATTGCGCACCGGCCACGACCATCATCGCTTCGCCCAGCAACGGCACGAACAGCGCCGCAAGGTTCACCACGTTCAGGCCCACGGAGAGATATCCCGACAATCGGGCCCGACGCGACGCTTCATCTTCATCGCCGGTCGGCACTGCCAGCACACGGGAATCGTCCTTGATGCGCAGCATATTCTGGAAATAAAAATGGCTGAACAGGTCGTAAGGCATTTCGTCGAGTGCAATGTCCAGATCAAAATCGCTGTCGACTTCGCGAACATGCATCAGGCGCGGAATAAGGGCGTTGTCATCGGGATCAAAGCGCAATCGGCCCGGCGCGACGCGATCAGCCACCTTGCTGTAGAACGCCGCCTTGCTGCGTTGCGCGATAAAACGGTTCATGAAGCGTTTGCAATAAGTCGGCGTAAACCTGCGATTCAACAGCCTCTTCAACTCATCGAATGAGCTGAACTCCTTCAGGCTCTGGCCCAAACCGTCAGGGATGTAGATCACGCAGGTTTTTGCACCCTTGATGGTAAAAATCAGAATGTCACGCACGCTAAAGCCGCAGATTGTCAGGCAGCCGTAATCCAGTGTGCCGCTTCTGGCGCGCTCGGGAAGCGCCAGCAGGTGCTTATAGAATGTTTCGGAAATGTCTTTGCGCAGGTAGGCAATGTGCGCCTGAACCTTCAACGCGTTGAGCGCCTTGCGGCCGCACAGATCGGTGATCTGTGCGCTGCTTTGCATGTCACTCCTCTCTGAATCGCCGGTTGACGGGCCAAGCACTCGGTCCAGATGCCGCTGATATTGGCGGCCCAGGTCCAGCTGGCGACAGACACGCATGAATCTGGCCGGGTCGATATTCATCGGATGGCGCGGGTACTCGTCGTAACTGCCGTAACGCTGGTCGGTGACCGGCCTGACCTCGACAATCCGCATGCGCCCTGATTTATGCGGCGCATCGACTTCTTCCTGATGGAAATTCTGTAGCGCTGCGTGCAGCAATGTTTGCAGGCAAACCTCAGGCGGTGCGAGTTGCGGCTGACCAAAGGCGCCGCGCTGGTAGATGTCTTTGAAAACGTAAGCGTTGTCGACGTCCAGTCCCGGACCAAACTCATCGTCCAATGCCTGCTTCAACAGCGGTCGGGCAAATTCGTCCAGCGCCTGGATTCGCGCCAGCGTCAGGCCCCATTCCTCGCGAAGCTGCTGACCGCTGACCATGTCGCGATTCAACGTTTGCCGGCTTGGCGCAGCGGCTTCTACATACCATGCAGGCAGCGTTTCGCTGATCAGTCCTTGGTGGGGATGGGCAATAATCGAGGTCATGCTCAATGTCCTTGTCGAGAAGAAAAGAAGTGAGAGCTGACCAGCCAATGCGCGGTGTCAGGGTATAAATAATTATTTGTCGTTAATATGACGCCCCCCTGCGCACAGGCCCGACCGAACATGACTGTTACCCGCCACGCCCAGATTGACTGGGATGAACAAGGCAATCCCCACTCGCGGGAATTTTGCGACGTGTATTTCTCCACTGAATCCGGCCTGGCGGAGACCCGGCATGTGTTCCTGGTGCAGAACGATCTGGCCAATCGCTTCACGGCGTTGCCCGAACATGGTCGCTTGGTCATTGGCGAAACCGGATTCGGCACGGGTTTGAATTTTCTCTGCGCGTGGCAGCTGTTCGAGGAATGCGCGACAGCCAGCGCTCGCCTGCATTTCGTCAGCGTCGAGAAATTCCCGTTGAGCCTCGTCGACCTGCAACGTTCCCTGGCGCTGTGGCCGGAACTGGCGGCATTCGCCGAACAGTTGCTCGCGCAGTACGTAGCGGTGCATGAAGGGTTCCAACGTTTTGTATTCGACGGCGGGCGCGTCACCCTGACCTTGCTGATCGGTGATGCGCTGGAGATGCTGCCGCAGCTGGACGGGCAGATCGACGCCTGGTTTCTCGACGGTTTTGCCCCGGCGAAAAACCCGGAAATGTGGACCCCGCAGCTGTTCGCCGAACTGGCCCGGCTGGCTGCGCCGGACTCGACCATCGGCACTTTCACCAGCACCGGCTGGGTTCGTCGCGCCCTGAACGCCGCAGGCTTCAAGATGAAACGCGTGCCCGGCATCGGCCATAAATGGGAGGTGCTGCGCGGCGTGTTTGTCGGCTGGCCCGAGGAGGCTCCAGCGATCCCTGCCGCAAAACCCTGGTTCGCCCGACCCGCGAAATATGCAGGTCAGCGCAAGGCGCTGGTGATCGGCGCGGGCATGGCCGGTTGCACCACCGCCGCCAGCCTTGCCGCGCGGGGGTGGCAAGTCAGCCTGCTGGAGCGGCATGCCGAGGTCGCGCAGGAAGCTTCGGGCATGCCCCAAGGCGTGTTGTATCTGAAACTGTCCGCTCACGGCACGGCGCTTTCACAATTGATCCTCAGCGGATTCGGCTACACGCGCCGCGCCCTTGAACGCCTGCAGCGCGGCATCGACTGGGACGGCTGCGGCGTGCTGCAACTGGCGTTCAACGGCAAGGAAGCGCAGCGTCAGGCGCAACTGGCCGAGGCATTCGACCCCGAGCTGTTGCAGCTTGTGG
The DNA here is from genome assembly GCF_000416235.1 of Pseudomonas sp. CFII64. GTDB lineage: Bacteria > Pseudomonadota > Gammaproteobacteria > Pseudomonadales > Pseudomonadaceae > Aquipseudomonas. Next base: position 81,672 of record NZ_ATLO01000015.1, read on the forward strand.
ATAAGTCCGAAGCCGAAGCCCGCAGCGGCATCACGCTGACCAGCGGCGGGCTGTTTTTCCCGGAAGGCGGCTGGGTTCATCCGCCAGCGCTGTGCCGGGCCCATGCAGCGCATGCGAATATCGAGCTGCACCTGCATCGCGAGGTCGTCGAACTGCGCCGGAATGGCGATCAATGGCAGGCATGGGATGGCGATAAGCTGCTGGCCACTGCGCCGGTGGTGATTCTGGCAGGCGCGGCCGATATCAAGCGCTTCCCGGCCAGCGCCGATCTGCCGCTCAAACGCATTCGCGGACAAATCACCCGTTTACCGCAGACCGAGGCGAGCCAGACGTTGCGCACGGTGGTCTGCGCCGAAGGCTACGTCGCCCCGCCACGCCTGGGTGAGCATACGCTGGGCGCCAGTTTCGACTTCAAGAATGACGATTTGAGCATCACTACGGCTGATCACTTGGGCAATCTGCACTATATGCAGGAAATATCCGACGATCTGCTTGAGCGGCTCGGCGCACCGAGCCTGGCGCCAGAAGACCTGCAAGGCCGCGCGGCCTTTCGCTGCACCAGCCCGGATTACCTGCCCATCGTCGGACCGCTGGCGGACAAGGAAGCGTTCACCCAGACCTACGCGGCGCTGAGCAAAGACGCACGTCAGGTGCCGGACGCGCCCTGCCCCTGGCTGGAGGGTTTGTACATCAACAGCGGCCACGGCTCGCGCGGGCTGATCACTGCACCGCTATGCGCCGAACTGCTCGCCGCCTGGCTGACCGACGAACCCTTGCCGCTGCCCCGCAGCGTCGCCGAAGCCTGCCACCCGAACCGCTTCATGTTGCGGGAGTTGATTCGGGGCAATTGAAAACACCGACGGGATCCGTAGGACCGGCTTTAGCCGGGAGGGCTGGAATTCAAACAACGAAGCCGCTGTGAATGGACTGGCCTCCTCCCGGCTAAAGCCGGTCCTACGCAATGCGTTGCGAAAAGCCGCTATCCTGCCCCTTCTCTCCCGTCCTGGAATCGAGCCCGCCGATGCTTGAGGTAAAAAACGTCTTCAAGAGCTACGCCACCGCCCAAGGCCCGCTGGCTGTGTTGCGCGGAGTTGATCTATGTCTGGAAAACGGCAGCAGCCTGGCCTTGATGGGGGAATCCGGCAGCGGCAAAAGCACGTTGCTGCATCTGGTGGCCGGGCTGGATCAGGTGGACAGCGGGCTGATTGCAGTCGGCGGCCAGCGCCTGGACCGCATGAATGAAGCACAGCTGGCGAATTGGCGGCGTACCGAGATCGGTCTGGTGTTCCAGCAGTTCAACCTGATCGGCAGCCTGAAAGTCGAGGACAACCTGGCGTTTCAGGCGCGGCTGGCCGGGCGCTATGCGCCCAAGTGGCAGGCGCAACTGGTGGAACGTCTGGGCCTTGGCGACTTGCTCAAGCGTTATCCCGAGCAACTTTCCGGCGGACAGCAGCAGCGCGTGGCAATCGGCCGCGCGCTGGCGTCGCGTCCGGGTTTGCTGCTGGCCGACGAACCCACCGGCAACCTCGACGAAGCCACCAGCGATGAAGTCCTGCACTTACTGCTGGAGCTGCTGCAAGACAGCCCGACCAGCCTGTTGATGGTCACGCACAGCCCACGGGTTGCCGAGCGTCTGGCGCAGAAAGTGGTGTTGCATCTGGGTCGTCTGGCGGCCGGGAGCGAGGGCTGAGATGCGGGTTTTCTACTGGACGCTGCGCGCCCTGCTCAGCCATTGGCGCCGCCATCCGGTGCAGTTTTTCAGCGTCTTGACCGGCTTGTGGCTGGCCACCGCGCTGCTCACCGGTGTGCAGGCTCTCAACAGTCAGGCGCGCCAAAGCTACGCCCAGGCCAGCCAGTTGATCGGCGGCGAGCCACAGACCAGTCTCGCCACCGCCAACGGCGCGCCATTTTCTCAGGATCTGTTCATCAGCCTGCGTCGTGCCGGCTGGCCGGTTTCCCCGGTCGTGCAAGGTCGAATCACGCTGCAAGGGCTGGAAGAACGCCGTGTGCAGGTGATGGGTATCGAACCGGTTTCCCTGCCCGCAGGTTCGGCGCTTGCCGGGCAAACTCTGGACATGACACAGATCGTCGCCTTCTTCACGCCGCCCGGTCGCACCTGGATCGCGCCGCAAACCCTTGAGGCGCTGGGCCTGCACGAAGGGCAACAACCCTTGACCCTCGACGGGCAAGTCTTGCCGCCATTGCACAGTCAGATTGGCATGGCGCCGGGCGTGCTGTTGATGGACATCGGCTTCGCACAACCGCTGCTCGGTCTATCCGGGCAGATTTCGCGGCTGTTGCTGGACAAACAATTCGCCGCTGGCAACCCAGTGCCGCCGCCTGAATTGAGCGGCCAATTACTGCTGAAAAAAAGCGGCGAAGAGAACAATCTGGCGCGCCTGACCGAAAGCTTCCACCTGAACCTGGATGCGCTGGGTTTCCTGTCGTTCGTGGTCGGCCTGTTTATCGTCCACGCCGCCATCGGCCTGGCCCTGGAGCAGCGGCGCGGGCTGCTGCGCAACCTCCGGGCCAGCGGGGTCAGCGCTCGCTTGTTGATTGCCTCACTCAGCGTCGAACTGGGCGTTTTGGCGCTGCTCGGTGGCGTGTTGGGCGTAGCCAGTGGCTATTGGCTGGCGAGCCTGCTGTTGCCGGATGTGGCGGCCAGCCTGCGCGGGCTGTACGGCGCGGAAGTGGCTGGCCAACTGACGCTTAGCCCGTGGTGGTGGCTGAGCGGTCTGGGCCTGAGCGTGCTGGGTGCGTTACTGGCCGGCGCCAATAGTTTGCTGCGTGCCGCACGCATGCCCTTGCTGGCCTTGGCAAATCCCCAAGCCTGGCATCAGGCGCACAGCCGCTGGCTGCGTCGCCAGGCGTGGGTTGCCAGCGCCGCAGCCGTCATCGCTCTGGCTGCGTTGATCCTCGGTGACAGCCTCGCCAGCGGGTTTGTGCTCATGGCGGCGCTGTTGCTGGGCGCTGCGCTGGGCTTGCCGGTGTTGCTCAACGCCTTGATCAACCTGCTGTTGGGCCGCAGTCGATCGGTTTTGGGGCAATGGTTTCTGGCCGATTGCCGTCAGCAATTGCCTGCGTTGAGCCTGGCCTTGATGGCCCTGCTGCTGGCGTTGGCGGCGAATATCGGCGCGGGCAGCATGACGTCGGGCTTTCGTGCAACGTTCGGCAACTGGCTCGAACAACGCCTGACTGCCGAGCTGTACGTCACGCCGCAAGAACCCGCCCAAGCGCCGCAATTGCAAGCCTGGCTGAATCAGCAACCCAGCGTCACGGCGGTGTTGCCCAATTGGCAGGTGTCGATTCAATTACAGGGTTGGCCCGCCGATGTGTTCGGCGTGATCGACCATCCAACCTACCGGCAACATTGGCCGCTGCTCGAAGCGGCGGCGGGTGATCCCTGGGAGCAACTGGCCCGACAGGACACCGTCATGGTCAGCGAGCAACTGGCGCGCCGCCTGAAGCGGGGACTGGACGATACGCTCAGCATCGCAACGCCCGATGGCCTGTGGTCGCCGCGCATCGTTGGCATCTACGCCGACTACGGCAATCCCAAAGGACACTTGCTGGTCAATTCGCAACATTTTCTTAAGCACTGGCCGCAATTGGCACCCAACCGTTTCAATCTGCGCATCGATCCCGCCGCCGTCCCGCCACTGGTGCGCGCGCTGCAGGATCGCTTTGCCCTGGACGACAACCACATCATCGACCAGAGCCAGCTCAAGGGCTGGTCGACGCAAGTTTTCGAGCGCACCTTCGCCGCGACCGCCGCGCTGAACAGCCTGACGCTAGGGGTGGCGGGCATCGCGCTATTCATCAGCCTGCTGACCCAAAGTCAAAGCCGTCTCAGCCAACTCGCGCCGCTGTGGGCCTTGGGCGTGACGCGGCGGCAGTTGATGCTGCTCAATCTGGGCCAGACCTGGTTGCTGGCGGTGCTGACCCTCGCGTTCGCCCTGCCTCTGGGCCTGCTGCTGGCCTGGTGCCTGGACGCAGTGATTAATGTGCAGGCCTTTGGCTGGCGCCTGCCGTTGCAGATTTTCCCCGCACAACTCGCGCAGCTGGCGGCGTTGGCACTCTTGGCCACCCTGCTCGCCTCGGCCTGGCCGCTGTTGAAGCTCTATCGCACGCGCCCCGCCGACTTGCTGAGGACATTCGCCAATGAGACGTAACGGGCTGGTTCTGATCCTGGGCACCTTGCTAATAGCCGCCTGCGACCAGCCGGCCGCGCCGGAAGAGGGTTTTGCCGGGCTGGCGGACAAGGCGGAGCAGTTTGCGCAGGTAACACCGGGGCGGCCGTTCGTCTTCCCGGCTGATCATGGCCCGCATGCTGGCTACCGGATTGAATGGTGGTACATCACCGCCAACCTCAAGGACGATCAGGGCCAGGCCTTCGGCGTGCAATGGACGCTGTTTCGCAATGCGCTGCGCACCGGTGAACCCGGCAGCGGCTGGAACGACGGCACGATATGGATGGGCCACGCAGCGGTGACTTCGGCGACGCACCATTTCGCCGCCGAACGCTACGCCCGAGGTGGCGTCGAGCAGGCCGGCGTCAACGCAGCGCCGTTTGCAGCCTGGATCGATGACTGGGCATTGCGCAGCACGGCATCCGGGCCAGATCCGCTGGCGTCCATGCAGCTGACTGCCAAAGATCCACGCTTCGCCTATCGATTGACGCTCAAGGCGCAAAAGCCGCTGGTGCTGCAAGGTGATCAGGGCTTCAGCCAGAAATCCGAGCAAGGCCAAGCGTCGTATTACTACAGCCAGCCGTTTTTCCAGACCGACGGCGAGCTGCAAATCGACGGCAAGAACTATCAGGTCAGCGGCCCGGCCTGGCTGGACCGCGAGTGGAGCAGCCAGCCGCTGACCGCCAATCAAACCGGCTGGGACTGGTTCTCCGTGCACCTGGACGACGGCGCGGCACTGATGCTTTACCGCATGCGCCAGAAGGATGGCGAGCCGTACCTCACCGGAACCTGGATTGCGGCCGACGGCAGCACGCAGTTGCTGCATGCACGGGACATCAGCCTGTCGCCTCTGCAAACCACGCACGTCGCCGGACACAGCATGCCGACCCGCTGGTCAGTGAAAATCCGGGACAAGGGCCTGGAAATCACCACTACCGCGCTCAATCCCAAGGCCTGGATGGATTTGCGCATCCCGTATTGGGAAGGTCCGGTAACGGTCAGCGGCAGCCATCAAGGGGTTGGGTATCTGGAGATGACGGGGTATTGAATTCAGAGCCTCGCTCCAACGAGTCAATAGACTTATCCCAAATCATCGCCTTATAACCGATTGATCTAAAACTACCCTGTTTCACATAGGTCAGTTTCTGGGTGGTCGTATTTTCCGGCCACCTTCCCCAACGGAAAACCGGTAAGGACTTATGTGCGGATTAGCAGGTGAATTGCGTTTTGATCATCAACCGGCGGATCTCGCCGCGGTTGAACGAATTACCCATGAGCTGGCGCCTCGCGGCCCGGATGCGTGGGGGTTTCATAGCCAGGGGCCGGTTGCCCTTGGTCATCGTCGATTGAAAATCATGGATTTGTCGGACGGCTCTGCGCAGCCGATGATCGACAGCCATCTGGGCTTGTCCCTGGCCTTTAACGGCGCGATCTACAACTTTCCGGAATTGAGGACCGAGCTGGAAGGCTTGGGTTATCAGTTCCATTCCGGCGGCGACACTGAAGTGCTGCTCAAGGGCTATCACGCCTGGGGCGTGGACATGCTGCCCAAGCTCAACGGCATGTTCGCCTTCGCCATCTGGGAGCGCGACAAGCAAGAGCTGTTCATCGCCCGCGACCGTCTGGGCGTCAAGCCGCTGTACCTGTCGCGCACCGACAAACGCCTGCGCTTCGCCTCGACGCTGCCCGCGCTGCTCAAGGGCGGCGACATCAGCGGCATGCTCGACCCAATCGCGCTCAATCACTACCTGAACTTCCATGCCGTGGTGCCTGCGCCGCGCACGCTGTTGGCCGGTGTTGAAAAATTGCCGCCAGCCAGCTGGATGCGTATCGACGCAACCGGCAAGACCGAGCAGAAAGTCTGGTGGCGCCTGCCTTACGGGCCGCATGCCGACGAAACCAGCCTGACCCTGGAAGACTGGCGCGACCGGGTGCTGGACAGCACGCGCGAAGCCGTGGCGATCCGTCAACGGGCAGCGGTGGATGTCGGCGTGCTGCTTTCCGGCGGCGTCGATTCAAGCATGCTGGTCGGCCTGCTGCGCGAAGTGGGGGTTGAAGATCTTTCGACCTTCTCCATCGGCTTTCAGGATGCTGGCGGCGAGCGTGGCGACGAGTTCCAGTATTCGGACCTGATCGCCAGGCATTACGGCACCCACCATCATCAATTACGGATTCAGGAAAGCGAGATCATCGAGCAACTGCCTGCGGCGTTTCGCGACATGAGCGAGCCGATGGTCAGCCACGACTGCATCGCGTTTTATCTGTTGTCGCGCGAAGTCGCCAAGCATTGCAAGGTGGTGCAGAGCGGCCAGGGTGCTGACGAGCTGTTCGCCGGTTATCACTGGTATCCGCAAGTGGACGGCGCCAGCGACCCGGTTGCCGCCTATCGCGACGCCTTCGTCGATCGCAGCTATGACGAGTACAAGGCCACCGTGCAGCCAAAATGGCTGACCGCTAATGACGCCGCCGGTGATTTCGTACGTGAGCATTTCGCCCAGCCAGGCGCCGATGCAGCGGTGGACAAAGCCCTGCGTCTGGACAGCACGGTGATGCTGGTCGACGACCCGGTCAAACGCGTGGACAACATGACCATGGCCTGGGGCCTGGAAGCGCGGACGCCGTTTCTGGATTACCGTCTGGTGGAGCTGTCGGCGCGCATTCCCGGCAAATTCAAGTTGCCGGACGGCGGCAAGCAAGTCTTGAAAGAAGCCGCACGCAAGGTCATTCCTTCCGAGGTCATCGACCGCAAGAAGGGTTACTTCCCGGTGCCGGGCCTCAAGCATTTGCAAGGCGATACCCTGAACTGGGTGCGCGAATTGCTGCTCGACCCGAGCCAGGATCGCGGCCTGTTCAACCCGACCATGATCGACAAACTGCTGACCGACCCTCAAGGCCAGTTGACCCCGCTGCGCGGCTCGAAACTCTGGCAGTTGGCGGCGCTGAACCTGTGGCTCAGCGAACAAGGACTTTGATCTGATGAAACAGAATTCGACGGCTTACAGCCAACGCCTGTTGCGCGGCCAATCGCCCTCGTATGAACGTCTGCAAGCTCGCCTGGCCGAAGATGGCAGCCCGGTCGATGCGCAACCGCTGGCGCTGCATTGCGGCTGGGGTCGGCTATTGATTGGTCACACCTATCCGGACCCGGCGAGCCTGGCCAACGAGTTGCTCAATGAAAAGCCCGGCGAACGCGACATCGCGCTGTACGTCGCCGCGCCGCAGCAAGTGCTGGCGCAGTCGCCGCAACAGTTGTTCCTCGACCCGTCCGACACGTTGCGCCTGTGGTTCAGCGATTATCGGCCGGCACAGCGGGTGTTTCGCGGCTTCCGCATTCGTCGGGCGCAGAACAGCAACGACTGGCAGGCGATCAATAACCTGTATCTGGCGCGCGGCATGTTGCCGATTGATCCTGAACTGCTCACCCCGCGTCATCAGGGCGGACCGGTGTACTGGATCGCCGAAGATGAAAGCAGCAATGCGGTGATCGGCAGCGTCATGGGCCTGAATCATCAAAAAGCCTTTAACGATCCCGAAAAAGGCAGCAGCCTGTGGTGCCTGGCCGTTGATCCGCAGTGCACGCGGCCCGGTGTCGGCGAAGTGTTGGTGCGGCATCTGGTCGAGCATTTCATGAGTCGCGGCCTGAGTTATCTCGACCTGTCGGTGCTGCATGATAACGAACAGGCCAAGGCGCTTTACGCCAAACTGGGTTTTCGCAACCTGCCGACCTTTGCCATCAAGCGCAAGAACGGCATCAACGAATCGCTGTTCCTCGGCCCCGGTCCGTTGGGGGATTTCAATCCCTATGCGCGGATCATCGTCGAAGAAGCGCACCGACGCGGCATTGAAGTTCAGGTCGACGACGCCGAGGCCGGGCTGTTTACCCTGGCCTACGGCGGCCGGCGGATTCGTTGCCGGGAATCTCTCAGCGACCTGACCAGCGCCGTGAGCATGACGTTGTGTCAGGACAAGAGCATGACCCACCGGGCGCTGAAAGCTGCCGGGCTCAACCTGCCCGCCCAGCAACGCGCGGGTGAAACCGAGGCGAATCTGGCGTTCCTCCAAGCACACCGGCAAATCGTCGTCAAACCGCTGGATGGTGAGCAAGGCCAGGGCGTGGCCGTCAATTTGCGCACCCCGGAAGAAATGCAGGACGCCATTGAGCGCGCCCGTCAGTTCGACTCGCGGGTGATTCTCGAAAGCTTCCACGAAGGCCTGGATCTGCGCATCGTGGTGATTGGTTTCGAAGTGGTGGCGGCAGCGATTCGGCGTCCGGCAGAAGTGGTCGGCGATGGTCGACATACCATTGGGCAGTTGATCGAGGCGCAAAGTCGCCGTCGTTCAGCGGCTACTGGCGGTGAAAGCAAGATTCCGCTGGATGAAGAAACCGAACGCACGGTACGCGACGCGGGCTTTACCTATGACAGCGTCCTGCCTCTGGACCAGCACCTGGCCGTGCGCCGCACTGCCAATCTGCACACCGGCGGCTGCCTGGAAGACGTCACCGGAATCTTGCATCCAGTGCTCAACGACGCCGCGATCCGCGCAGCGCGGGCGCTGGACATTCCGGTGGTCGGCCTGGACCTGATGGTCCCGGCGGCCGATCAAGCCGAATACGTTTTCATCGAAGCCAACGAGCGTGTTGGCCTGGCCAACCATGAACCGCAACCCACGGCAGAACGCTTTGTCGATCTGCTGTTCCCCCATAGTTTGCCTGTGCATTCGTAATCTGTAGGGCCGGATGTATCCGGGAGTGCGTCGTGCCAGGCATCCATGATGTCTGGCTGAGCCACCCTCCTCGCGGATAAATCCGCTCCTACGCAGTCTGTACGCGTAAGGCCCCCGCATTTCAGGAGTACCCCGATGACCACTGCAAAAAAAATCCCCGAGCCGGATCTGAATTACCTGCAGAAAGTCCTGTTGGAAATGCTCGCGATCCCAAGCCCCACCGGCTTTACCGACACCATCGTGCGCTATGTCGCCGAGCGTCTTGAAGAACTGGGTATCCCGTTCGAACTGACCCGGCGCGGGACCATTCGCGCCACCTTGAAAGGCAAGCAAAACAGCCCCGATCGGGCGGTTTCTGCGCACCTGGACACCATCGGCGCTGCTGTGCGCGAAGTGAAAGACAACGGTCGCTTGTCGCTGGCGCCGATTGGTTGCTGGTCGAGCCGTTTTGCCGAAGGCAGCCGGGTCAGCGTGTTTACTGACAGCGGCGTGATCCGGGGCAGCGTGCTGCCGCTGATGGCTTCCGGGCATGCGTTCAACACCGCAGTGGACGAAATGCCGATCAGCTGGGATCACGTCGAACTGCGCCTGGATGCCTACGCCACGACCAAGGCCGATTGCGCATCGCTGGGTATCGGCATTGGTGATTTCGTGGCCTTTGATCCGCTGCCGGAATTTACCGAAAGCGGCCACATCAGCGCTCGCCATCTGGACGACAAGGCAGGCGTAGCGGCGTTGCTTGCGGCGCTCAAAGCCATCGTCGACAGCGGCGCCGAACCGCTGATCGATTGCCATCCGCTGTTCACCATCACCGAAGAAACCGGCACCGGCGCGGCGGGCGTATTGCCATGGGACGTCAGTGAGTTCGTGGGCATCGACATTGCGCCGGTTGCGCCGGGCCAGCATTCCAGCGAGCACGCCGTCAGCGTCGCGATGCAGGATTCGGGCGGTCCGTACGACTACCATTTGTCCCGACACTTGCTGCGCCTGGGTGCTGAAAACGAACTGCCGGTGCGCCGGGACATGTTTCGCTATTACTTCAGCGACGCCCATTCGGCGGTTACTGCCGGGCATGACATCCGCACCGCGCTGCTGGCCTTCGGCTGCGACGCGACCCACGGCTATGAACGCACGCACATCGACAGCCTCGCCGGTCTGAGCCGCTTGCTGGGCGCCTACATGCTCAGCCCGCCGGTCTTCGCCAGCGATGCGAAACCGGCGTCGGCGTCGCTTGAAAAATTCAGCCATCAGATCGAACACGACGCGCAAATGGAATCCGACACCCGCGTTCCAGCGGTGGACAGTCTGATTGGGCAGAACCGGGAAGAGGTCGAGTAGTCCACTGGCTCTTCGCGAGCAAGCTCGCTGCCACACAGACTGCACAGGTGCACGAATTGTGGGAGCAACCTTGCTTGCGAAGGTGGTATCTCATCCGTAGAAGATTCCCCGTCGCGCAGCAGCACCGGTCGCCGCTCGCTCCAACAGCGCCTGTGCACTATCATCGCCGGGAATTGATGCGAGAACTCTCATGCTGATCCCCTACGACCAACTCGAAGCTGACACCCTCACCCGCCTGATCGAAGATTTCGTGACCCGCGAAGGCACCGACAATGGCGATGACACGCCCCTGGAAACCCGCGTGTTGCGCGTGCGGCATGCGTTGAACAAAGGTCAGGCGGTGATTTTCTTTGATCTGGAAAGCCAACAGTGCCAGCTGATGCTCAAGCATGAAGTGCCCAAGGAATTCTTCGACTGAAGCGCCACCGGCTCAAGGACAGCGTTCTCCCGCGATTTCCTCGCGCTGCTGCGACAGCCGCTGGGCAATGCGTCGGTACACTTCGGCTCGATGAACCTTGATGTGGCTGGGCGCGGTGATACCAAACCGTACTTGATTGCCCTGGATGGCCAGGATTTGTACGGTGATGTCATCGCCGATAGAGAATGTTTCGCCAACTTCCCGCGTCAGTATCAGCATTTTCCTACTCTCTTGAAGTTAAAGAGAATCAGGTTGCATGGGCGTCTTATGCCCATCAATACACAGGCGGAAAATCAGTCATGTCCTTCAAGGCTGCCGGAAAAGCTTGCAGGAAACGTCCTACACTCGATAGAAAAACGCTTGTTCAGTTCAGGGTTATGGCGCAGACCAGCGCGGACCCAACAGGATGATCGTCGCGCCAATCACACACAATGCGGCACCGAGCCAATCAGTAATCAAAGGTCTGACCCGCTCGATAACACCCAGCCAGGCGATGGACGCAATAATGTAGATCCCGCCATACGCCGCATAAGCGCGCCCGGCATAAGTTGCCTCCACTCGAGTGAGCAACAGCGCGAACAACGTCAGGCTGATCAGCCCCGGAATAATCCACAGTGCACTTTTACCCAGACGCAGCCACATCCAGAAGGCATAGCACCCGGCAATTTCAAACAAGGCGGCAAGGAAAAACCACAGGTAGTTGAGCACAGGATAATCTCGTCGAAGGTCGCCAGCGAATGGCGGCAACCCTATCAGAAAGCGCCGAGCCTAGAAATCAGGATGCACAAACCTGTGCAGGAGGGGACTTGTCGCCGAAAATTCAGGCAGGCGACATTGCAATCTGACTTATCCGTTTACCCTGAAAATCGCCTTCGGGGACAAGTCCCCTCCTACATTGGTTTCCCTGTTTGATGGCGACGCATTTTCTCCGACATCGTCGCCATTTCGTCATACAGCAACTGCGGATTCTTGCACTTGAGTTGCCAGGCCATGCGCCCTTGTTCGTGGGGCAGGATCATGAATTCACCTTGGGCGACCTGCTCGAAAATGTAGTTGGCGATTTCACTGGCCGTGATCGGCGAACTCTCCAGCAACTTGCCGACCTGAGCTTTCATGGCCGGCGTTGGCCCTCGGAAGGAGTCCAGCAGGTTGGTCTGGAAAAACGACGGGCAGACCACATGCACGCCGATTTCCTGTTGGCGCAATTCAATCAACAGACTTTCTGACAAGGCCACCACTCCGGCCTTGGCAACGTTGTAGTTGCTCATGGCCGGGCCCTGCATCAAGGCCGCCATGGAGGCAATATTGATGATTTTGCCCTTGCTGACTTCCAGCAACGGCAGGAACGCCTTGCAGCCCTTGACCACTCCCATGAGGTTGATCGCGATCTGCCAGTCCCAGTCTTCCAGGGACAGCTCGCTGAAAAAGCCACCGGAGGCAACGCCCGCGTTATTGACGATGATATCGATGCCGCCGAGCTTTTCTTCGCAGGCCTGGGCGAAAGCGGTCAGCTGGCTGTAGTCGCGGACATCGCAGCGCTGTACGAAGCTCTCATTACAGGCCTCACCGCCCGCCTCGCGGATCAGTTTGAGCGTCTCCTGCAAACCCGCATCGTTGACATCGGACAATGCCAGACGCCAGCCTTCACGGGCCCAGCGCAGCGCGATTTCGCGACCCAGGCCAGAGCCGGCACCAGTGATCATGATGCGATTTTGCATAGGGAAACGCCTTGTCTTTGCGAAGAAGATAAGCCGCAGTGTAACCACTGCAAACGCCAATCCGACCCACCATCAAGGCGCTGAATGACTGAGGCAAACCCTGGGTTACAAGGATATTCGGCGCGCCCATCGACGGCTGGCCAGCCAGCTATAAACCAGCACATTGCAGAGCACGACGATGCCGCCCAGCCACAGTTGAAGCTGCGACGTCAGGCCTGCGGGATAGATCAGCGGGATCAGGTAATGCTCGATAAAGCCGCCGTCATAGCCTTGCGTGCCGGCCCGGCTGCGCAACGCGTTCTCCAGCGGGGTCAACGGGCAGTAGAGATGGCAGAACTCCACCAACGCGCCCCACACCAATGCCGGAACATGCAGGATCACCAGCCAGCGCCAACGCAGCACCAACAGCCCGCCAAACAATACGAACACAATGAACAACAGATGCACCACGACGACGGCGTCGGCGGCCAGGCGAAAAAACATGGGTAAATCCTGCGGTGGCGTGGCTATAAAAGCGCGATCTTTCAAACCCGGTTAAAGTTCAATAATCCACTGATAAATATAAATATTTTATTATTTTCCGGCTTTCTTGAACCTGGCATGGACTTTTTCTGAAACACGACAGTCGGAGTATTTAAGCAGCACAAACTTTACGCCGGTTTGGCAAAAGCTTGAACTGTTAAAGCCACTCCACGAACACCAGAAGGAACTCGTCATGGGCATCGGCACAATTCTTATCATTATCCTGATCTTGCTGTTGGTTGGTGGTCTGCCGGTATTCCCGCACTCCCGCAGCTGGGGTTACGGTCCGTCGGGCATCATCGGTACTATCCTCGTTATTCTGTTGATATTGGTATTGCTCGGAAGGATCTAACTTCCCGGCTGTCACCAAAACCCCTGCCGATCCGGCGGGGTTTTTTATTGGATTGGATAAAATCCGGGTTTGCAGTTTCAGCCAGTAAAACGCTTCGCGGGCAAGCCTCGCTGCAACGAAAGTCGCTCAAACAAAAACGCCCCGAATCATTCGGGGCGTTTTGTCTTGCGGGTTACTTCACATCAGGCCGATCAGTGCGACACCGCGCCGCTGGCGCCAAGGCCAGTCTGCGAGCGTACGAACTGCGGGTAGAACAGGGCGCGCTCGCCCTCCGCCGCTTTCGACTTGTCGGTGATGGAGAAGAACCAGATACCGACGAAGGCGATGGCGATGGAGAACAGCGCCGGGTATTCGTACGGGAAGATGGCCTTCGGATTGTGCAGGATCGATACCCAGATGGTCGGCCCGAGCACCATCAGCACCACGGCGCTGATCAAGCCCATCCAGCCGCCGATCATGGCGCCACGGGTGGTCAGGTTTTTCCAGTACATGGAAAGCAGCAGGACCGGGAAGTTACAGCTCGCCGCGATGGAGAACGCCAGGCCAACCATGAACGCGATGTTCTGGCTTTCGAAGGCGATGCCCAGGAGGATTGCCACGATTGCCAGGGCAATGGTGGTGATCTTCGAAACGCGGATTTCGTCTTTCTCGTTGGCTTTGCCGGCCTTGATCACACTGGCGTACAAGTCATGGGAAACTGCCGAAGCGCCCGCCAGGGTCAAACCGGCAACCACTGCCAGGATGGTGGCGAAAGCAACTGCCGAGATGAAGCCCAGGAACAGACTGCCACCGACCGCATTGGCCAAGTGAACCGCTGCCATGTTGTTACCGCCCAACAGCGCACCCGCTGCGTCCTTGAACGCCGGATTGGTGCTGACCAGCAGGATCGCGCCAAAGCCGATGATGAAGGTCAGGATGTAGAAGTAGCCGATGAAACCGGTGGCGTACAGCACCGACTTACGGGCTTCTTTGGCGTCGCTTACGGTGAAGAAGCGCATCAGGATGTGCGGCAGGCCAGCAGTACCGAACATCAGTGCCAGACCCAGGGAGAACGCCGAGATCGGATCCTTGACCAGACCGCCCGGGCTCATGATCGCTTCACCTTTAGGGTGAACCTTGACCGCTTCGGAGAACAGCATGTTGAAGTCGAAGTTGACGTGTTTCATGACCATCAGGGCCATGAACGACGCGCCGGACAACAGCATCACGGCCTTGATGATTTGCACCCAGGTCGTGGCGAGCATGCCGCCGAACAGCACATACAGGCACATCAGGATACCGACCAACACCACCGCAACCGCGTAGTCCAGCCCGAACAGCAGCTGGATCAGCTTGCCGGCGCCAACCATCTGCGCGATCAGGTAGAACGCAACCACTACCAGCGAACCACAGGCAGACAGGGTACGGATCTCTTTCTGCTTGAGGCGATAGGACGCCACGTCAGCAAACGTGTACTTACCCAGGTTACGCAAGCGCTCGGCGATCAGGAACAGAATGATCGGCCAGCCCACCAGGAAGCCGATCGAGTAGATCAGGCCGTCGTAGCCGGAGGTGTAAACCAGCGCGGAAATACCCAGGAAGGAAGCGGCTGACATATAGTCACCCGCAATCGCCAGGCCATTCTGGAAGCCGGTGATCTTGCCGCCTGCCGAATAGTAGTCTGCTGCTGTCTTGTTCTTCTTCGATGCCCAATACGTGATGTACAGGGTAAGGCCGACGAAAATGACGAACATGACGATCGCCGAAACGTTCAGCGGTTGTTTCTGCACAGCGCCAGTCAACGCTTCTGCCGCCCAGAGGGACGGCGCGAAGGCGGCCAGGCCGAATACTGCCAAGAGGCGCCGGATCATTGCTGAGCCTCCTTCAGGATCGCGTTGTTCAGGTCATCGAATTCACCGTTTGCGCGGCGAACGTAGATCGCGGTCAATATGAAAGCAGACAGGATCAAACCGACCCCGATAGGCATTCCCCAGGTGATCGTTGATGTCGGGCTTAACTTGGCCCCCAGAATGTGGGGTCCATAAGCAATCAAAAGGATAAAGGCCGCATACAGGCCAAGCATGATCGCCGAGAGAATCCAGGCGAAGCGCTCTCTTTTTGATACCAGCTCCTTGAAACGGGGGCTGTTTTGAATCGAGAGGTAAATGCTGTCGTTCATTGTTTTTGTCCTCGCAGCACAGATGAGATGTCACGCATTCACTTTAGTCAGGTCTGGCGCGCACTCCAGACGACCTTAGTATTAGAACGACACTGTAGGACCGACTATTGGGACCGGCTTTAGCCGGGAAGGCTGCATACCGGCGATATAGATATCGTGAATGTTTCGACCCCTTCCCGGCTAAAGCCGGTCCCACGGGAAAAATGCGCTCACGCAAAGCACAAAAAAGCCGCCCGGTCGTTGAACCGGGCGGCTTTGGCGTTACGTCAATCGAGGCGGCTTATTTGCCAGTCCACTCCTTGACGCGGTCCGGGTGCTTGGCGACCCAGTCCTTGGCTGCCGCTTCAGGTTTGGCGCCGTCCTGAATGGCCAGCATCACTTCGCCGATTTCATCCTTGGAAGCCCACTGGAACTTCTTCAGGAAATCGACAACTTCCGGTGCCTTGGTGGCCAGTTCTTTACTGCCGATACTGTCCACGGTTTCAGCTGCACCGTAGACACCTTTTGGATCTTCCAGAAACTTCAACTTCCACTTGGCGAACATCCAGTGTGGCACCCAGCCAGTCACCGCGATGGATTGCTCTTTTGGATAGGCCCGGGTGAGCTCCGCGATCATGCCCGCGCCCGAACTGGCTTGCAGTTTGTAGCCATCCAGACCGTAGTCCTTGATGGCCTGATCGGTCTTGATCATAACGCCCGAGCCGGCATCGATCCCGACAATCTTCTTCTTGAAGGAGTCATCGGTCTTGAGATCTTCGATGCTCTTGGCTTTCACGTACTCAGGCACGATCAGGCCAATCTTGGCGTCCTTGAAGTTGGAACCGTAGTTCACAACGTTGTCTTTGTTCTTGGTCATGTACTCGCCATGAGTGACCGGCAACCAGGCCGACAACATCATGTCCAGTTTGCCGGTCGCCACGCCCTGCCACATGATCCCGGCCGCAACGGCTTGCAGTTTTACGTCATAACCGAGCTTCTGCCTGATGACTTCCGCGGCAACGTTCGTCGTGGCAACGCTATCGGACCAACCGTCGACATAGCCAATGCTCACTTCTTTGGCCGAGGCCAGCGTGGAACTGACAGCAAGCGCCAAAGCGGCACTCACGCCCAGGATTTTTCGCATCTTCATCGTTACTTCCCCGGTAGTCCTGCGCCCGACGGCGGTCGGGCATCGTTGACGTTGTTATTAAGGTTGCAGGTCGCGCCCAACTTTGGAGCACCGCGCACCTTTCACGCTTCAACCACTGTTGCGAACGATGACCAGCACCGTGTCGACGCCTTGATAATCAACCGTGGCGATGATGGAACGTGCTCTGTCAACGACGTCAATGCATCGGGAAACGACATCACACGGCCATCAGCGACATCCATGTCGTAAAACGCGCTTTGGTCCGTCCGGAAATTGCATGTCGAAGGTATCGCGGTGAGCCCGGGGGAAAATTGCGGCAGTCAGCTGGCGTCGCCGCCGCTGGCAAACCCAGTGCTAAGATGCGGCCTTCGCCCCATTTCGGCCCGATCATGCCCGCCACTTCCCGCTCATTCCTTGTGCCCTATCTGTTCGCTTGCCTGCTTGGCGTGATTGCCATGTGCAGTTACTGGTACGCGATGGGCAAGCCGGTGATTCTCCCGGACGCCGCCACCCCGACTCATAAGCTGCAATGCGCGTCGTACACGCCGTTCGACAAAGACCAGTCGCCGTTCGACCAGCCTTTCAAGCTGCGACCCGAGCGCATGGACGCTGACCTGGCCCTGCTTGCCACGCGTTTCGAATGCATCCGCACTTACTCGATGACAGGCCTGGAAGCGATCCCTGCATTGGCGCGCAAGCACGGGTTGAAGCTGATGCTGGGCGCCTGGATCAACAGCAATCCACAGGACACGGCCAAGGAAGTCGACGCGCTGATCGCTTCGGCCAATGCCAATCCGGATGTTGTCAGATCGGTCATCGTCGGCAACGAAGCCTTGCTGCGCAAGGAGGTCACCGGCGCGCAGCTGGCGAAGCTGATTGGTCAAGTCAAAAGCCAGGTCAAACAACCCGTGACCTATGCCGACGTGTGGGAGTTCTGGCTGCAATATCCGGAAGTCGCACCGGCCGTGGACTTCCTGACCATCCACTTGCTGCCTTACTGGGAAGACGACCCCAAAGGCATCGATGACGCACTGGCCCACGTGGCGCAGATCCGACAGATATTCGGCAGCAAATTCGCGCCCAAGGACATCGTGATTGGCGAAACCGGTTGGCCCAGCGAAGGCCGCCAGCGGGAAACCGCGCTGCCCAGTCGGGTCAACGAAGCGAAGTTCATTCGTGGTTTTGTCGCCATGGCCGAGCAGAACGGCTGGCACTACAACCTGATTGAAGCCTTCGACCAACCCTGGAAACGCGCCGCCGAAGGCGCGGTGGGCGGTTACTGGGGGCTGTTCGACGCTGATCGCAAGGAAAAAGGCGTGCTGGCCGGACCGGTTTCCAATCTGGGCTGGTGGCCGTTCTGGCTGAGCGTGAGTGGTGGAATTTTCCTGCTGACCCTGGCGTTTGCCGGCCGTGTCGCCACTCACCGCAACGCGCTGATTCTTCCGCTGCTGGCCGCACTGGCCGCTTGTTGTATCGGCACCTGGGGTGAACTGGCGCGCATCACCAGTCGCTTCTACGGCGAATACATTTGGGCCGCCTTGCTGGTGGGTTTGAATCTGCTGGTGCTGGCCCATGCGGCACTGGTGCTGTCGGCGGGTGATGGCTGGCGCAACAAGGCGCTGTCATGGCTTGAGGCGCGAGCGGGCGGGCTGGTGGCCGCGGCAGGTTTCGCGGCGGCGATCATGATGCTGGCCATGGTGTTTGATCCGCGCTACCGAAGCTTTGCGACCCCGACCCTGATTGTGCCCGCGCTGTTCTATCTGGCGCGCCCCGTGGCGGTCCCTCGTCGTGAAGTCGCATTGTTGACGTTTATCGTCGGCGCAGGCATCGCGCCACAACTGTTCCGCGAAGGCCTTGCCAATCAGCAAGCGCTGGGCTGGGCGCTGGTCAGCGTGCTGATGACCGCAGCGTTGTGGCGCTGTTTGCGAGTGCGGCAGCAGCAATCCGTTACGGCGCTGCGCGCTGCGCCATCGGTGTAACCCCGGCCACACGGAAACATATTGTGTTACCTCATCAGCACAGCGAACACCGCAAGCGGGTAACACGGAAACAAATGGTATGGATTTCTTGCCTGTCGCGCTTAGGCACTAAACCCTAAGTCTTTGTTTTTAAAGCATTTGCAAAAGTTGGCACAGCTCCTGCTATATCTCTGGCATAACAAGAATAAAAAGTGGCATACCTAATAAAAACAAGACGTAACGGCTCTGACATAACAAAAACAACGGCACAGAGACGCAGCTAACAGATTTTTTTGGAGTGGATCAGCTTTACAGAAGCGCCGTAAGGAGCTTCGCAACCGGGCAGAGAACAATAAAACTACCCTCAGGTAGCTCCCGAACTGGTTGGATCAGCCACATCGATCAAAGTGAATCAGCGCTCAAAAAAATACGTTTGCTCTTGATCCCGCATGGGGATCGCACAAGAAAGCTGGAAAGGGACCGGTCGCCAAAAACAAGAACAGACCGCCCTGAATAATAAAAATAGAGCATGCAAAACAATTAAAAGGGGAGCTCCGGCTCCCCTTTATGCTGTCTGGGGTTTGGGGTATTGAATCCAACGAAATCGTGTTTCAGAAATCTGATCAGGCCTTTTGCTTCGGCGCACGAACCAGTCGCAACCCCGCAATCACCACCGCAAAAACCCCGAGGCTTGCGCTGTAAAGCACCAGTGCCGCAATCCCCAGCAGTAATGCCAACACCGCCAGGCGCCAACCGGCAATGCCGCGTAAAAAGAACGCCACCAGCGAAACCGCCAGCGCCGACCAGGAAATAATCCCGAAGTGGATCATCCAGCCCAGTCCCGAACGAAGCTGGCACTCCCATTGCAAGGCCTCATTGGCACAGATGCCAACCCATTGCGCGTCTTCCATTAACAGGTAACGCACGCCATAGCTGGCGCCGAGCCAGATTGGCAAGGCGATCAGCAACAGAATCAGGGGCAAACGGCGAGGCATCGAGGACTCCATCCAGGTCAAAACTTTGGCGCGAAATGGCGCCCAGAATAGCCGCCTCGCCTCGCCATGCAAGGGCTGCGGGCGAATTTAACGCACCGTGCTTCGCTATTGCTGCAACAGAACGTGTATTGTCTCGAAGATTTTACGAAACTTAAGACTGTCAGTGCGGCACTTGGCACTCGATCAGCGGTCATAGCCCGCGTACCTCATCAGCACTTCGTTCCCAAGGGATTTAGTCATGCTCCGTTTTCTGCGCTTTGCTGCCGTCATTGGCGGCCTCTGTTTGAGTGCGTCCGCTATGGCGGTCAATGTCGACCCCGCCACTTATGGCTTCCCTCTGACCAACCCGTTCGAAGCGACCATCGCCACGACACCTCCGGACCTACGCCCGGATCTGCCGGCTGATGAGGATATCGACCAGGACGATTACACCCTCAATCTGCACCCCGAGCGCGAGTTCACCCTGCCGGATAACTTCTGGGCAGTGAAAAAACTGCGTTATCGCCTGGCCAAACAGGATCATCCGGCACCGCTGATCTTCCTGATCGCCGGCACCGGCGCACCTTATAACAGCACCCTGAACGAGTTTCTGAAGAAGCTTTATTACGGCGCTGGCTACAACGTGGTGCAACTGTCTTCGCCAACCAGCTATGACTTCATGAGTTCGGCCTCGCGTTTTGCAACGCCGGGTGTCTCCAAGGAAGATGCCGAAGACCTGTACCGCGTCATGCAGGGCGTTCGCGCGCAGCAGACCAAGCTGCAAGTCACCGACTATTACCTGACCGGTTACAGCCTGGGCGCACTGGATGCTGCATTCGTCGCCCACCTGGACGAAACCCGTCGCAGCTTCAACTTCAAGAAAGTCCTGCTGATCAACCCGCCGGTGAACCTTTATACGTCGATCACCAACCTCGACAAACTGGTGCAGACCAACGTCAAGGGCATCGACAACAGCACCACGTTTTATGAACTGGTCCTGGAAAAGCTGACCCGCTACTTCCGTCAGAAAGGCTATATCGATCTCAACGACGCATTGCTCTACGACTTCCAGCAGTCCAAGCAGCATTTGACCAACGAACAAATGGCCATGCTGATCGGCACTTCGTTCCGATTCTCTTCGGCTGACATCGCGTTCACTTCCGACCTGATCAACCGTCGCGGTCTGATTACGCCGCCGAAGTTTCCGATCACTGAAGGCACCAGCCTGTCGCCGTTCCTAAGGCGAGCGCTGCAATGCGACTTCGATTGCTACCTGACCGAACAAGTCATCCCGATGTGGCGTGCCCGTACCGATGGCGGCAGTCTGCTGCAACTGGTCGATCAAGTGAGCCTGTACGCGCTCAAGGATTACCTGCACACCAGCACCAAGATCTCCGTCATGCATAACGCTGACGACGTGATCCTGGGCGCCGGCGACCTGGGTTTCCTGCGCAAGACTTTCGGGGATCGTCTGACCGTTTATCCTTACGGCGGACATTGCGGCAACCTTAATTACCGCGTCAACAGCGACGCCATGCTGGAGTTTTTCCGTGGCTAAACGTCTTTTACTCATCGCCGCCCTGCTCTGCTCGGGCGCGACCTATGCCGCTGACGCGACCAACAGCAACCTTGCGGCCCACCCCGCCACCGTCGCCCGCGAGGACGATGCAGACGGCTTCACGCATCCGCTGAACGCCTTGAAGTTCAATCCGGGCCTGGACCAGCGGGAATTCGAACGCGCCACGCTCAACGCGCTGGAAGTCTACGACCCGCTGGAATCGATGAACCGTCGGGTCTACCACTTCAACTATCGCTTTGACGAATGGGTATTCCTGCCAGTCGTCAACGGCTACAAATATGTCACGCCGAGCTTCCTGCGTACCGGCGTCAGCAACTTCTTCGCCAACCTGGGCGATGTGCCGAACCTGCTGAACAGCCTGTTGCAGTTCAAGGGCAAGCGTTCGCTGGATACCACCGGTCGTCTGCTGGTCAACACCACCATCGGCATCGCCGGCCTGTGGGACCCGGCAACCATGATGGGCCTCCCCCGCCAGGCTGAAGACTTTGGTCAGACCCTGGGCTTCTACGGCGTACCCGGCGGCCCATACCTGGTCCTGCCGTTCCTTGGCCCATCGAACCTGCGTGACACTGGCGGCCTGGTATTCGACTTCGCTGCCGAATCCCAGATCAACTTCCTGAACGTCTCGCAAGTCAGCTCGGACCACCCGGAACTGTACGCCCTGCGAATCGTCGACCGCCGTTACACCACCAGCTTCCGCTACGGCCAGATGAACTCGCCGTTTGAATACGAGAAAGTGCGCTACGTCTACACCGAAGCCCGCAAGTTGCAGATTGCCGAGTAACTGAAAGGCTTTACCAGAACGGCCAACCGGAGCGATCGGGTTGGCCGTTTTTTATGGGTGAAACCAAAAGCTGTAGATACTCCATCGCCGCACGTGGATTGCTTTTGCTTCGCTCTTCCGTGCCGCGACCTGGCAGACACCACGACACCGGAGTCGAAGGAACCCGACGAAGTCGGGCCGGACGT
>NZ_ATLO01000016.1 GCF_000416235.1 Pseudomonas sp. CFII64
CCTCGGCTTGGGCGAGTCCATCCAATTACGAAAATCCCTGCCACCGTTTTCGCTCCTTATTTTTCGGCTACTTCTTGGCAGCCTGATACAGCGGCATCACCTTGGGAATCGCCGCCTGCAACGAAGCGACCCGCGTCGCCGAGGCCGGGTGAGTGCTCATGAATTCCGGCGGGGAACCTCCGGAATTCTGGCTCATTTTCTCCCACAGCGTGATCGCAGCATTCGGGTTGTAGCCAGCGCGTGCCGCCAGTTCCAGACCGAGCAGGTCGGCTTCGTTTTCATTACCGCGACTGTTCGGCAAGGTCAGGCTGTAATTGACCACGGTATCGGCCAGCGCAAGGCTGTCCTGCCCCAATCCGAGCAAGGCACCCGCGCCCTGTTTGGCCATCGCTACGCCATAGGCCTTGGACATCGCTTCGCGACCGTGCTCGCGCAAGGCGTGGGCGATCTCGTGACCCATGACTGCGGCGATTTCATCGTCGGTCAGTTTGAGTGTGTCGATCAGCCCGCTGTAAACAATGATCTTGCCGCCAGGGCCACAGTTGGCGTTCAGGTCATCGCTCTTGATCAGATTGACTTCCCACTGCCACTGCGCGGAATCCGGACGCAGCTTGGGCGCCTGGGCGATCAACCGGTCGGCAATCGCATGCACGCGCTTTGCATTGGCGCTGGTGGTATCGAGCACGCCTTTGCCGGACGCTTCGCTCACCGTTTCCTGATAGGACTGGGCGTACATCTTGTTCACTTCATCAGTCGAAAGCATGCTGAACATGTATTGCTTGCGCTCAACGCCCACCGCATCCCCACTGGTCGTGTTTACAGATTGGCAACCGCTGAGCAACAGGCTGGCAGTCAAGGCACTTAAAGCAACTGAACGACGCATGGTGAATCTCCCTGGAAACATGCTGGTGATTCTGGACGGCGAACAGCGAATGCGCCAGAGATCATCCGATAGCCTTTTTGGTCAGCTGATCCGGCGGTTGGTTCCAAAGGCGGTTGATCAATCTCTTCAGGTGTAGGTAGGACCGGACTTGTCCGGGAATACGGCAGCGCAGACACCGGGTTGGGTCAGGCTGAGTGATGCCGGCTCATCCGACGTCTTCGGGGACAAGTCCCCTCCTACCGGTTTGCGCAAATCAGGTAGGACCGGACGTGTCCGGGAAGGCTGCAGCGCAGACAACGTCACAAAGGCGTCAAGCACTCCGGCGCGTTGAGCTTTGGATCATTCACCAGATTGGCCAGCGGCCGTTCGCGCAGGGCGGTTTGCGGGCTGGCGAGCAGTGCTTGCAGGGTGGGCAACGGCGTGTCGGCGGCCAGCCAGTCCTTTTGGCCCTGGGCATCGAGAATCAACGGGCGGCGCTGGCTGGCGGCCAGTTGGGTGACCACCGCAACACTCAAATACGTATGCCCCTGCACCGGATACGCCTCCCAGATCGCCGCGAAAAACAGTGCCGAGCCCTCCCCCGGCGTCAGCCAGAACGGCCGTTTGCGAGTCGTGCCGCGCCATTCATAGAAACCATTGGCGGGCAGCAGACAGCGCCGCGAGCGAAACGCATCGCGAAACATCGGCTGTTCGACCAGGGTTTCGGCCCGGGCATGGGCCGGCGTGCGCGACAGGTCGGTCAGCCAGGCCGGCGTCAGCCCCCAGCGCGCGCGGGCCAGTTCAAGGTCGCCTTCGGTTTCGCTGCTGGCGCGCAGCATCAATACCGAGTCGGCCGGGGAAATGTTCCATTGCGCCTGTTGGTCAGCCGGGAAACCGGGCAAGGCCGCAAACGCGGGCGTCCAACGAAACAGGGCATAACGTCCACACATGAGGGCAACAAGACTCTTCTGGCAGCTAAAAAAACGGAATCGGGCAGCGTGTCAGCACACCAGCACGTCGGGAAAATTGTCCGGTTCGTCTCCGGACACAGGCAGCGCTGCATTGTACGCAGTGATCAACGCCCGTGCGTGCTCAGCCTGATCGTTATCGACCGACAGCCCCAACACGCCAAAAATTGGCAGCTCGCCCACCCCGCCCAGCAAATCCCGGCCGGTCAGATGCGCCTGCACGCCTTCACTGGCGAGCATGCCCTGCAGCAATTCGCCTTCGAGAAGGTTTTCCGGCTCGTAGATTTTCTGCATCACTCATTCTCACTGCGCACGTCCAGATTCCAGTCTTCGCCGTCGGTCTGCAGATCGAAAACGATCGGTCGGCAGCAGACCGGGCAATCTTCGATGTATTGCTGATCGCCGCCGGAAAGGTCCAGCACCGCTTCGACCGGTTCGCCACAGTAAGGGCAGTCGTAACTCTGTAATTCCTGCATCAAGGTCTCCGGGACTAGTTGTGCGTATAATCGCGCTCTATTTGAAGGCTGATGCACTAGAGTCTGAACGTTATTTTCAGACCCAGCCTTCCTTTTCCTGCCATTCCCTACAAGAGAGCATGATGGGCGAATTCGATGCCATCCGACCTTACGACGACGCCGAAGTCCCAGCTGTACTCGCGCGCCTGCTCAGCGACAAAGCATTCCTGGCGATCCTGACTCATTTCCGCTTCCCGCGCCTGGCCGGCGCGTTTGGCTGGGTGTTGCAACCGGTGCTGGCGCGCAAGCTGCGTCGCGAGTTTGCCGGGATCGATTCGGTGGCCACGCTTCAGGACAAGGTTGAGTATTACGTCGACCACACTATCGAGCGCGCCACTGACGGTGTGACCTATACCGGCGTCGAGCAGTTCAAGTCCGGCAGTGCGTATCTGTTTCTGGCCAACCATCGCGACATCGTGATGGACCCGGCTTTCGTCAATTACGCGATTTATCACGCAGGCTTGCCGACGCCGCGGATTGCCATCGGCGACAACCTGCTGCAAAAGCCCTTTGTCAGCGATCTGATGCGCTTGAACAAGAGCTTCATCGTGCACCGTTCCATCATCGGACGCCGGGAAAAAATGGCGGCGTACCAGTTGTTGTCGGCCTACATCAATCACTCGATTCGCAACGATTGCCAGTCGATCTGGATCGCCCAGGCCGAGGGCCGGGCCAAGGACGGCGACGACCGCACCGAATCGGCGATCCTGAAAATGTTCCACATGAGCCGCAAGGACGAGCCGTTTGCCGAAGTGATCCGCTCGCTGAACCTGACGCCCGTGTCGATCAGCTATGAATACGATCCGTGCGACCATGCCAAGGCGCGCGAACTGTACATCCGCGCCACCACGGGGAGTTACACCAAAGTACCGGGCGAGGATGACGTCAGCATCGCGTTGGGCATCACCGGCTACAAAGGCCGCGTGCATGTGAACTTCGCGCCGCCAATCACCGAGCTGTTCGAAGACACCAAAGCGCTGGCCATCGAAATGGACCGGCAAATTCTCGGCGGCTATCGCCTGTTCCCGGCGCATTACCTGGCTTACGCGCAATGGGCTGATGCTGATCCGGCACTCGGCGTGCCATTGGCGGCGGATGTGTTTGCGCCCGAGGAGCTGGCCAAAGCCCAGGAAGAATGGCAACGCCGCCTCGACGGTTGCCCGGAAGAACATCGGCCGTTTCTGGTCCAGCAATACGCGATGCCGGTACGCAATCAGTATCGGGTCAAGGCCGGGATCGCGCTGTAACTCGCGAACGGACGGTAAAGAAGGAGGCGCTCTGAAGAGCGCCTTTTTCTTTATGGGCTAAAGCAGGGATTACAGTCCGGTGCTGACCCAAGACAACAGCAACGCAAACCCCAGACAAGCCGCACCCACGCGGTAGCACAGGCGGTTCATGCGCAATAACGAGACGTCCATCAGATGCATGGGTTCATCGATCTGCGACAAGGCGCTCAGCACCGCAAGATGCCTGAGTTCGCGCTGTTCCCGGTTTCGCGTCACGTACAGCAAGCCGATTCCGGGGCAAGCGGCCAGCAATGCGAGCAGGTTGAGGGTAAAGGCAGGCGTGAGGGGTAAGAGCGACATTGCAGCCTCGATGGCGTTTTCAAAGCGCGCCGTGGGGTTCAGATTTGATAGAACCCTAATCTAGCCACCGTCACCTTAACGTAACCTGAACCGGGCACTGTATGGCACCTCGAGGGATAACCTCGATCCCTTCTGGAGCCATTCATGCTGCACGCCAAGAATCAGGACCGCCTGTATCTGATCGCCCCGAGCGACGAACAGGAAGCATTGATCGACGCTTTGTCCTTTAACGTCCAGGACCGCCACTGGCTGGTGTACTGCGCCCTCGGCGGGCATCAACACCACGACCTGCCGGACATGGATCAGCAGACCGGTTTCAGTTTTCTGGATTTTTATCAGCAGGCGGCATGAGGTAAGCAACCTCCAACAAAAAACCCGGCCTCTTCACAGAGAGGGCCGGGTTTTTTTGATCCAGCGTTTACGCGGTTACTGCGCCAGCGTCCGGCCAATCGTCTGATCCTGGAACAAACGCGTCAGCGCATCGCTCAACACGTCGCTGACCAGCTTGGTGTTGGTTTCCTGATTCGGCGCCATGCCGAAGCGCTGGTCCAGGGAGGCGGCATAACGACCGCTGTAGCTCTTACCGTTGTTCTGCACGTCAGCGCGGAACGTCGAACTGATGGTCGCTTCGGTCACGTACAGACCTTCTTTGGGCGACTGATATTTCAGGTCGGCGAGGGTCACGGTCAATTGCGGGCCGCTGCCACT
Source organism: Pseudomonas sp. CFII64 (assembly GCF_000416235.1). GTDB lineage: Bacteria > Pseudomonadota > Gammaproteobacteria > Pseudomonadales > Pseudomonadaceae > Aquipseudomonas. Next base: position 4,640 of record NZ_ATLO01000016.1, read on the forward strand.
GGCACTCGGCGTGAAGCCCAGCAAACGTACAGCGGCTTCGGCCTGGGCTTGCAGTTTAGGCAGCAGATCGGCACCGGAGACGCTGATCGCGCTGGTTTCCGGGTACATGCCGCCACGGGTGCCGAGTGTCGGGCCAGGACGACCATCAACCACACGCACCACCACCGGCTGGCCACGGCCGACAGGCGCAAGCTGGGCGTTCAGCTTGGGCTGCGGACTAAGTTGTTGCGGGCTGTGGGCACAGCCGACCAGTGTAAGACTGCTAACAGCAAGCAAACCAAACAAAATGCGACGCAGCATGCTCATCTCTCCATGGGCAGGGCACTAAATGTGCCGCAGTATAGCGGCGCTCACGGCACGCTAACCAGTTGAAAATCGGACTGCAAACAGACCGCAATGGTTCAGCAACACAGGTGTCACCGTCATGTCACGTGCGGCGTGCAACCTATGCTCAACCCAACAGGAGCATCGTCATGGACTTTCTCTGGTCACTGTTCAGCCTGCGTCGTCAATATCGCCACTACGCCCGCGTCGACCAATCCGGCATCTGCCAGGCGTTCAAGCGCTGCCGTCAGGCTCCGGCAGGCAGCGAATGGGTCGAAATCGTCGAGGAAAATCTCTCCTGGCTCGGCGCTCCACTGCCCGCCAACGCCCGCAGGCAGAGAGCTGCAAGCCGGTCCGCTGCACACCGCATGCTCACCGTCTGACCGGACGACGAATAAAAGTCACTTAATCAGATCAATTCCAGTCGTTTCATCGCTATAATCTCCCCCCGATTATAAGGACGTCTCCTGATCGGGCCTCGCAGCATTGCTAATCACTGGATTAGCGCCTTCGTATTGCCCACAGAGAGCCGCCCACACAGATCATGTGCAGGCATCTGTACTCGCTGGCTGGCGAATCGTTTCGAACCTTTCCTGCCTTAAAGCGCCTTATGCTTGCCTGCCTTCGATCTGCCAGAGCTGCCATCGCGCAGCCCTTTTTGAGGTTTGAGGTTCACGTTTCCAAAAGAGCGTGAAAAAAACGGGTTTCACAACTTCACAAGAGTGTGGCGAGCAAATGAATAGGTACGCGTTTGTAAATGCACCATTATCAGCGTCTGACCCAGCCCCTTTGAACAGGATTGATCGCTGCTGCGCAGTCTCCATGACCGGAGTCTGAAGCCTGTCCCCTACGGATTTGGTTGCATTACCGGAGGCCTTGACGATAGTCGAATGGCCGCTGGGCTTGAAAAATGCGTTCATGCACGTTTTATGAGCCGCATTTCAGGTCCGCTTGGTGACCTCCGTTGACGATGCGAAAAATTGCGAAGAACCGGACATGCCGATCCTGGCCAGCGTTACCTGGGGACTACTTTGATCCATGCCCCGCGACCTGGCGACCGACCTCGGGATCGTATGCCGTCAATTTGGTGCTGCAGATTTTGGAGACGCGTTAATGGCGCATAACGAAGCAGTTGATGTGGTATTGGTCGGGGCAGGCATCATGAGTGCCACCCTCGCCGTACTGCTCAAAGAGCTCGACCCCAGCCTGAAGCTGGAAGTCGTTGAGCTGATGGATTCTGGCGCTGCGGAGAGTTCCAACCCGTGGAACAACGCCGGTACCGGCCACGCCGGGCTGTGCGAACTGAACTACACGCCGCCTGCGGCCGACGGTTCCATCGACATCAAGAAAGCCGTACACATCAACACCCAGTTCGAAGTCTCGAAGCAGTTCTGGGCGTATCTCACGCAAAAAGGCACTTTCGGCTCCTCGAAGTCCTTTATCGCCTCGGTGCCGCACCTGAGTTTTGTCCAGGGCGCCGAAGGCGTCTCGTTCCTCAAGACTCGCTTTGAAGCGATGCGCAAGCATCACGCGTTTGCGTCCATGGAATACACCGAAGACAAGGCCACGCTTGCTGAGTGGATGCCGCTGATGATGCCCGGCCGCCCAGCCGACGAGCAGATCGCCGCGACCCGGGTGATCAACGGGACCGACGTCAACTTCGGCAACCTGACCAACCAGTTGCTCAAGCACCTGACCAGCACCCCTGATGCACAGGTCAAGTACTGCAAGCGCGTGACCGGTTTGAGCCGTAAAGGCGCGGGCTGGAGCGTCAGCATCAAGGACGTGAACAGCGGCAGTACTCGCGAAATCGACGCCAGATTCGTGTTCCTCGGCGCAGGCGGCGCGGCCTTGCCGTTGCTGCAGATGTCGGGCATCGAAGAAAGCAAAGGCTTTGGCGGCTTCCCGGTCAGCGGCCAGTGGCTGCGTTGCGACAACCCGGAAGTGGTCAAGCGCCACCAGGCCAAGGTTTACAGCCAGGCCGCCGTCGGTTCGCCGCCGATGTCCGTACCGCACCTGGACACCCGCGTGGTGGATGGCAAGAAATCCCTGCTGTTCGGACCTTATGCCGGTTTCACCACCAAGTTCCTCAAACACGGCTCGTTCCTTGATCTGCCCTTGTCGGTTCGTGTCGCCAACATCAAACCGATGCTGGCCGTCGCTCGCGACAACATGGACCTGACCAAGTATCTGGTCAGTGAAGTCATGCAGTCCATGGAGCAGCGTCTTGCCTCCCTGCGCCGCTTCTATCCGGAAGCCAAGGCCGAAGACTGGCGCCTGGAAGTGGCCGGGCAACGGGTGCAGATCATCAAGAAAGATCCGAAGAAAGGCGGCGTGCTGCAATTTGGTACCGAACTGGTGTCGGCCAAGGATGGTTCCCTTGCGGCCCTGCTGGGCGCTTCACCCGGCGCTTCGGTAACGGTGTCGATCATGCTGGAACTGATCGACCGCTGCTTCCCGGAAAAAGCCCGTGGCGAGTGGGCTGCCAAGCTCAATGAGATCTTCCCGGCCCGGGAAACGATCCTCGAAACCGATGCGCAGCTCTATGAGCGCGTCAGTACCGAGAACAACGAGCGTCTGGAACTGATCGAGAAACGCAGCGCGGTGCAAAGCATCGCGTAATGGCCTGGCCATAAAAAAACGCCCTTCGGGGCGTTTTTTTTGCTCTGGTTTTGATCAGCCGCGAGCTTTTTCGATCAGCTCGATGTATTCCTCGGCATTGCGCTGATCCTTGATCAGGGCGATGAAATCGTTGCCGTGCTCGTCCTTGCCATCAAAGTCGAAACCGGCTTCGCGGAAGAACACCAGGAACCGCTCGAAATCATTGACCCGCAGGCCACGGTAAGCCTTGATCAGCTTGTGCAGCGACGGCGATGTGGCGTCGACCGGCTCGAAATCGAGAAACAACTTGATCTGCGCATCGCCGATCTCGTCTCCGATCAACTGCTTCTTATCTTTACGCATTGCTGACTCCAACTGAATCGCGGACATGTTAACCGGCGGGCAGTTTACCCCCCGCCCGGCTCAAGGCTCAACGCATACGCGCAGGTGTGGTGTGCAAATCAGCCCAGACGTGACCATTGGCATAGCTCAGGAACTGGCAGTAGACCTTCTCGCTGCGCAGCAGATCGACCATCATCCGGTACTGGGTAACGGGGTAGTACAAGGTCAGAACGCGGCTTTTCTCGTCGTAGGCCGGTTTTTTCAGGCTTTTACTTTCGCCATCGAAATGGATCAACACTTCGGCAATGGTCGCGCCCTTGTTCAGCGGCTTGCCCTTGAGGCGCAGCAGGATCGGCGACGTCACCGGGATCGGCTGCTGATTGGATTGCCGCTGACTGCCGATCACCACGGAATATTCAGTGATCTGCAACAACTGCTGCTGCTCGGGCTCGCCTTCCCGGACGTTCAGGTCGTCGGGCGGCAGATACTGGGCGTGCATGGGCTCAGCTGAAACGCTTGCCGCCAAAGGCAGACTGCACAGCAGCGCCAACGCCGCGCTACGGATCAAAAACTTCATTTCGACTTCCCGCAAGGACTGGGCTGGCACTTTAGCATGGAGGCTGAGGAGAACTCCGTAGGACCGGCTTCAGCCGGGAGAAAGCTCTCCCGGCTGAAGCCGGTCCTACGGAAAATCACATCCCTTTAACTGCGTAGATCCCAGCGGCATTGCGCCAGTAGCCTTTGTAGTCCATGCCGTACCCGAAGATGTAACGGTCGATGCACGGCAGGCCGACGAAATCGGCTTTCAGGTCCGGGCGGGCTTTGCGGTTGTGGTCTTTGTCGATCAGCACGGCAGTGTGGACGGCGCTGGCACCGGCATGTTTGCAGAAGTCGATGATCGCGCCCAAGGTGTGACCTTCATCGAGAATGTCATCGATGATCAGCACGTCGCGGTCGATGAACGAAACTTCCGGCTTGGCTTTCCAGAACAGATCGCCGCCACTGGTTTCGTTGCGATAACGGGTCGCGTGCAGGTACGACGCTTCCAGCGGAAAATTCAGATGCGTGAGCAGTTTGCCAGCAAAGATCAGCCCGCCGTTCATCACGCAAAATACCACCGGGTTGCGGTCGGCGAGTTCGGCATTGATCTGCGCACCGACCTTGGCGATAGCGACTTCGACTTCGGCTTCGGTGTAAAGGCAGTCAGCCTCGCGCATGATTTGACGGATATGCTCGAGATCAGCAGACATGACGCTCTCCAATGGGGGCAGTGTAAGAAAAGCGGGCAAAGGTACGCATCCGCTCCAGTCAGGGCAAGCAATTCTGGACTAACGTGTCAGGATTCGTATGAAAACGCCGTAACACCCGTAGGACAGTAACAGCTGAATAGATTAACCTAGGCCGTTTTTTTGCCCCCCGCCCGGAGCCTTTCCTTATGCCTGTCCGTGAAATCCGTCATCCGCTGATCCAGCACAAGCTCGGCCTTATGCGCCGTGCCGACATCAGCACCAAAAATTTCCGTGAGCTGGCCCAGGAAGTCGGCGCCCTGCTCACTTACGAAGCCACCGCTGACCTGCCACTGGAAACCTACGACATCCAGGGTTGGGCCGGCACTGTCCAGGTCGAAAAGATCGCTGGCAAGAAGATCACCGTGGTGCCGATCCTGCGCGCCGGTATCGGCATGCTCGACGGCGTGCTCAGGTTGATTCCGGGCGCCAAGGTCAGCGCCGTGGGCGTCGCCCGCAACGAAGAAACCCTCGAAGCACATACCTATCTGGAAAAGCTGGTCCCGGAAATCGACGAACGTCTGGCGATGATCATCGACCCGATGCTCGCTACCGGCGGCTCGATGGTTGCAACGATTGACCTGCTCAAGAAAGCCGGCTGCAAGGAAATCCGCGCCATGGTGCTGGTCGCTGCACCCGAAGGCATCGCGGCAGTGGAGAAGGCTCACCCAGACGTGACGATCTACACCGCATCCATCGATGAGCGCCTCAACGAACACGGCTACATCATTCCGGGCCTGGGCGATGCCGGCGACAAGATTTTCGGCACCAAGCAAAAGGACGCGTAATGAAGCAGGACGAGTTCAACGATCCACTCTGGCGCACAGTTTTATCCGGCGCGCAGATGCTCTTCGTGGCGTTCGGCGCGCTGGTCTTGATGCCGCTGATCACCGGGCTGGATCCTAACGTCGCACTGTTTACTGCAGGCCTGGGCACGTTGCTGTTCCAACTGGTGACGGGGCGGCAGGTGCCGGTTTTCCTGGCATCGAGCTTTGCCTTCATCACACCGATCATCCTCGCCAAGGGCCAGTTCGGCCTGGCCGCGACCATGGGCGGGATCATGGCGGCGGGCTTCGTCTACACCTTCCTCGGCCTGGCGGTGAAGATCAAAGGCACCGGTTTCATCGACCGCCTGCTGCCGCCGGTGGTCATCGGCCCGGTGATTATTTCCATCGGCCTGGCCATGGCGCCCATCGCCGCCAACATGGCGATGGGCAAGTCCGGCGACGGCGCGGAACTGATTCCCTACAAGATCGCCATGTGGATTTCCATGCCCGCGCTGCTGACCACGCTGATCGTGGCGGTGTTCAGCAAAGGGATTTTCCGTCTGGTGCCGATCATTTCCGGCGTCCTGGTGGGTTTCGCCCTGGCGTTTTATTTCGGCGTCGTCGACACCGCGAAAATCGCCGCTGCACCTTGGTTGGCGTTGCCCGCGTTCACCGCTCCGGAATTCAACTGGCAGGCGATTCTGTTCATCGTGCCGGTGGCGCTGGCTCCGGCCATCGAGCATATCGGCGGGGTGATCGCAGTCGGCAGCGTGACCGGACGTGATTATCTGAAGAAGCCGGGCTTGCACCGCACCTTGCTGGGCGACGGCATCGCCACCACGGCAGCCGGTCTGTTCGGCGGGCCACCCAACACCACCTATGCCGAAGTGACCGGCGCGGTGATGCTGACCAAGAACTACAACCCGAAGATCATGACCTGGGCGGCGATCTTTGCCATCAGCCTGGCATTCATCGGCAAATTCGGCGCGCTGCTGCAGAGCATTCCGGTGCCGGTAATGGGCGGCATTCTCTGTTTGTTGTTCGGCTCGATTGCAGCCGTGGGCATGAACACGCTGATTCGTCACAAGGTCGATCTGGCCGAAGCGCGCAATCTGGTGATTGTCTCGGTGACGCTGGTGTTCGGTATCGGCGGCGTGTTGATCGGCACCGGCAACGGCCCCGACGATTTCGGCCTCAAGGGGATTTCCCTGTGCGCCGTGACCGCGATAGCGCTGAACCTGCTGCTGCCGGGCAATGACAGCTGGAAGAACAAGCATCTGGATGATCAATTGCCGTAGGGCACGGCATTGATCCGTCGGACGTGGCATTAAACCGTAGGACCGGCTTCAGCCGGGAGAATGTTCTCCCGGCTGAAGCCGGTCCTACGGGTCCTACAACATCAACGGCGCCCGCTCGCACAAGCGGTTCAGCGCCGCCGCCCAGTTCGGATCGTCGTTCAGGCACGGAATCAACACCAGCTCCTCCCCTCCCGCCGCCTTGAACTGTTCAGCGCCGCGATCACCAATCTCTTCCAGGGTTTCGATGCAGTCGGCGACGAACGCCGGGCACATCACCAGCAGCTTCTTCACGCCCTGCGCGGCCAGTTCTTCAAGATGGGCCTCGGTGTAGGGTTCGATCCATTTCGCCCGGCCTAGCCTGGACTGGAACGACACAGACCATTTGCCATCGGCGATGCCCATGCGCTTGGCGAAGGCTGCGGCAGACTGAATGCATTGAGCGCGATAACAGGTTGCCAGCACTTCCGGCGGCGCGGTCATGCAGCAATCCGGACCTTTCAGGCAATGACTGCGCGTCGGATCAAGCTTGAGCAAGTGACGCTCCGGCAAGCCATGAAAGCTCAGCAACAGGTGATCATGTGGCTGCTGTAAATGCGGGCGAACGTTCTCTACCAACGCGTCGAGGTATTCCGGCTGGTCGTAAAACGCCTGCAGGACCGAGAACTGCATCTTCATGCCTTTGCTGCGCACGACGCGTTTGGCTTCTTCGATAACAGTGGTCACCGTGCTGTCGGCAAACTGCGGATACAGCGGTGCCAGCGTGACCTTTTTGATGCCTTGACCGGCCAGGCGCGTCAGTACCGTTTCAATGGAAGGCTCGCCATAACGCATGGCCAATTCCACCGGGCCGTGCGCCCACTCCTTGGTCATGGCCTGATGCAGGCGCTTGCTCAGCACCACCAGCGGCGAACCTTCATCCCACCAGATCGAGGCGTACGCGTGCGCCGACTGCTCGGGGCGCTTGATCAGGATCAGCGACACCAGCAACCGACGAACCGGCCACGGCAGGTCGATAACGTAAGGGTCCATGAGAAATTGATTGAGGTAACTGCGCACGTCCGCCACCGAAGTGGAGGCCGGAGAACCCAGATTGACCAGCAACAACGCGTGATCGGTCATGCAACATCCTATTTCAGTGGCGGCCCAGCAAATCGTCGAGGGCTGCGGGCAGTTCGGTAAATCGAAAGGTAAAACCAGCCGCTTCAAGCCGCGTCGGGCGAGCCTTTTGGCCACCCAGCAGCAGCACCGACAGTTCGCCCATCAACACTTTCAGGGCAATGCCAGGCAGCGGCATGAACGCCGGGCGATGCAGCACGCCGGCGAGGATCCTGGCGAATTCACGATTGCGCACCGGTAATGGCGCGCAGACATTATACGGACCCCGGGCGTCATCTTTTGTTAACAGAAAATCTATTGCGGCAATTTGATCCTGAATATGAATCCACGGCATCCACTGCCGACCGCCGCCAATCGGCCCGCCCATGCCCAGCTTGAAGGGCAACAACAACCGCTGCAGAAAACCACCTTCATTGGACAGCACCAGACCGGTGCGAATGAGCACCACGCGAACGCCCAAAACCTCCGCCCGCTGCGCGGTTTCTTCCCACGCGCCGCACAGCTTGCTGGCGAAATCTTCTTTGACCGGTTGCGCGGTCTCGTCCAGTTCACGCTCGCCGCCGTCGCCATACCAACCCACGGCCGAACCACTGATCATCAGCGGAGGTTTTTGCTCGCGACGCTCCAGCCAGGCCAGCAATTGTTCGGTCAGCCCGATGCGGCTGTCCCACAACAGCACCTTGCGCTTGCGGGTCCAGGGCCGGTCCGCAATCGGTGCGCCAGCCAGGTTGATCAGCGCATCCACCGGCTCTTCGCCCAGGTCGTTGAGATGCGCAATGCCCCGCACCGAATCGCCACACAAACGCGTGACTTCCCTGGGGCGTCGACTCCAGACAGTGAGTTGGTGACCCTGTTTTTGCCAGAGTCGGCAGAGCTGACGTCCTAGCAAACCAGTACCGCCGGTCAGCAATATGTGCATGGCAGGTTTCCTTGCGTGGCGTTCGGGGCTATTGCGTAGTCTATTTTTCAGGACCCTTGAATTCATCAACCAAGGCCGTGCTTGAACGATAGGCCAAACCTGAGGAGCGTGAAGCGGGACTATCCGTTCGCATCGCCACAAAAGGCTTTGAGAAACACCCGACCCCAAGCTTGAGCCGTACAAGCAAGGTCAGCAGCCTGCGAACAGCAGATCGCTGCAAGTTATACCAAAAAACAATATTGTACAGGTTTTAACTACGGCGTAGTCTGTGCAGACAAGGTAACGAGGCCCCTATGACTGTACCTATCGCAATCATCGGTACCGGCATCGCCGGACTCTCCGCCGCCCAGGCGCTCAACGCCGCCGGGCATTCCGTACATCTTTTCGACAAAAGCCGCGGCAGTGGCGGACGGATGTCCAGCAAGCGCAGTGATGCAGGCTCGCTCGACATGGGCGCCCAGTATTTCACTGCTCGCGACCGCCGCTTCATGGCTGCTGTTCAGCAATGGCAAGCCCAGGGCTGTGTTGAGCAGTGGACGCCTTCGCTCTACAACTTTCATGCAGGCCAGCTCAGCCCGTCCCCGGACGAGCAAGTACGCTGGGTCGGCAAACCTGGCATGAGTGCGATCACCCGCGCCATGCTTGGCGATCTGCCTGTGACGTTTTCCTGCCGCATCACTGAAGTATTTCAGGGCGAACACCACTGGAATCTGCAGGACGCCGAAGGCCAGAGTCATGGCCCGTTCAGCCATGTGGTGATCGCTACGCCAGCCCCTCAGGCAACGACGCTGCTGGCTGCTGCGCCGAAACTCGCAGGCGTGGCCGCCGGGGTGAAAATGGACCCGACCTGGGCCGTCGCCCTGGCGTTCAGCAAACCTTTGGACACCCCGCTGGAAGGCTGCTTCGTGCAGGACAGTCCGCTGGACTGGCTGGCGCGCAACCGCAGCAAACCGGGCCGCGCCGTGACGCTGGATACCTGGGTGTTACATGCGACCAGCAGCTGGAGTAAACAGCATCTGGACATGCCCAAAGAAACCGTCATCGAGCATCTGCATGGCGCGTTTGCCGAGCTGATCGGCTGCGCAGTGCCCGCACCGAGCTTCAGCCTGGCCCATCGCTGGTTGTACGCGCGTCCTGCCAGCGCTCATGAATGGGGCGCGTTGTCCGACTCCGATCTGGGCATCTATGTCTGCGGCGACTGGTGCCTGTCCGGACGCGTCGAAGGCGCCTGGCTCAGTGGCCAGGAAGCGGCACGACGCCTGATGGAGCACCTCGATTGAACCGACTCAACCCCGCCAAGCTGCTGCTGTCCAAGTGGACAGCAGCACAGCCGGTCAACCGGGAAAAACACTTTCTGGTCACCGAACTGTTTCGCGATGAAGCAGGCACGGTGCTGGAGATCGAATTGCAGGCCGTGCTGACGCAACGCAACGAGCGCCTGGCGTTGCAAACCTTGCAGAATGAGGACGTGTGGCGGATGGGCTGGAAGTAAATCTATCCGCCATCCCGCCCCCCCTACAAAACCTGTACAAATAATTTGACTTGTACAAATGCGAACCTATGATGAGCTGAAGTTGTACAGAGACTTAAATCTGTATAAGTCCTGATCAGAGGTTTCGCCATGACCACGCCCGCAGTTCATAAACCGAAGCTCGGCATCAGCGCCTGTCTGCTGGGCGCGGAGGTGCGTTTCAATGGCGGTCATAAAGAATCTCAGCTGTGTACCCGTGCACTGACCGAATATTTCGAGTTCGTGCCGGCCTGCCCTGAAGTCGCCATCGGCATGGGCATTCCCCGTGAACCGATTCGGTTGGTGGGCGACGCGGAAAATCCTCAGGCGCTGGGCAGCGTCAATCGCGAACTGAACGTCACCCAGGCGTTGGCCGATTACGGTGTGCAGATGGCCACCGAACTGGACGACATCAGCGGCTATATCTTCATGCAGAAGTCGCCTTCGTGCGGCCTGGAGCGGGTCAAGGTCTACCGGGAAAACGGCGCACCGGTCGATGGCGGCGGGCGCGGCATCTATGCCCAGGCTTTCTGCGCGCGTCACCCCAACTTGCCGGTGGAAGAAGACGGGCGCCTCAACGACCCGGTGCTGCGGGAAAACTTCATCACTCGCGTGTTCGCCTACGCCGCCTGGCACGAACTGCTCAAGGCCGGGCTGACCCGACGCAGCCTGACCGAATTTCACTCGCGATATAAATATCAGCTGATGGCCAATGATCCGGTGCAGTACAAGGCACTGGGCAAGCTGCTCGGCGACATGGGCCGCAGCGACCCGAATGACATCGCGGCGCAGTATTTCAGCGACCTGATGAGCGCCCTGAAAAAATGCGCCACCCGCCGCACCCACACCAATGTCCTGCAGCACCTGACCGGCTACCTGAAACAGACCATCAGCGCCGCCGACAAGCAGGAAATCCAGCAGCTGATCACTCAATACCATCAAGGCATCGTGCCGCTGATCGTACCGCTGACGTTGCTCAAGCATCACTTCCGCCAACACCCCGATCCCTATGTGGCGCTGCAGGTGTACATGCAGCCCCATCCGGAAAACCTCAGCCTGCGGAATGCGATCTGAACCATGAATGAAATCCCTCCTCCCGATCACGAAAGTGCAGCCGAGCCCGAGCTTGAAAGTGGCTGGCTGCCGATTCGTGAGGTTGCCCGACAAACCGGCGTCAACGCCGTCACGTTGCGCGCCTGGGAACGCCGCTATGGGTTGATCGTCCCGCATCGCACGCCCAAGGGGCATCGGCTGTACTCCGACTATCACGTACTGCGGGTCATGAACATTCTGACCTGGCTCAACCGTGGCGTTTCGGTCAGCCAGGTCAAGCACCTGATCGACAGTCGCCAGCCAGACGCCAGCGTGCCGGGCAACGATTGGGAAGCCTTGCGGCGAACCCTGGTAACCCACATCGGCGAACTGGCCGAACGCCGGGTCGACGACGTGTTCAACCAGGCGATGTCGCTGTATCCGCCGCGCACGCTGTGCCAACAGCTGCTGCTGCCGCTACTGGCGGAGCTGGAATGCCGCTGGCAAGGGCAGTTCGGCGGGCAGATGGAGCGCGCGTTCTTTTATTCCTGGCTGCGCAGCAAGCTCGGAGCGCGGATCTACCACAACAATCGCCAGCTGAGCGGCGCACCGGTGTTGTTGGTCAACCATTCCGATCTGCCTCTGGAACCTCATTTGTGGCTGACGGCCTGGCTGGTGAGCAGCAACGACTGCGCGGTTGAAGTGTTCGACTGGCCGCTCCCGGTCGGCGAGCTGGCCCTGGCCAGTGATCTGCTCGAACCGCGCGCGGTGCTGCTGTATTCGAGCAAGGCCTTGAACATCAGCCAGCTGCCCAAGCTGCTCGCCAATATCACCTGCCCCGCGCTGCTCGCCGGATCGGCCGTGCGCATTCATTACAACGAACTCAACGTGGCGCCGACCCGCATCGAAGGCCTGACCCTCGCGGAAGGTCCGCTTGGCGCGCAAACCGCTTTGCAAGAACTCGGGCTTATTTAAGGAATGACCATGCAACTGCTTTGGCTGCGCAGTGATTTGCGCATTCACGACAACACTGCACTGACCGCTGCCATGGAGCAGGGTCCGACAGTGGCCGTGTACCTGATCAGCCCCGAGCAATGGCGGCAGCATGACGACGCGCCGTGCAAAGTGGATTTCTGGTTGCGCAACCTGGTGGAACTGGAACAAGCCTTGGCCGGGTTGAACGTACCGTTGTTGATTCGCCACGCGGACACGTGGGATCAGGCGCCGGACGTGTTGCGCCAGGTCTGCCGCGAACTGCACATCGAACGCGTGCATGCCAACGAGGAATACGGCATCAACGAAACCCGCCGCGATCTGGCCGTGGCGAACGCCCTCGAGCAGGACGGCGTCCACTGGCGCAGTTATCTGGATCAATTGTTTTTCAAGCCCGGCACTGTGTTGACCAAGACCGGCAACTATTTCCAGGTGTTCAGCCAGTTCCGCAAGGTCTGTTACGCGCGGATGCATCAGGCGATGCCGCGCCTGATTCATGCGCCGCACAAACAGCAGACGCTGAACATCGTCAGTGATTCGGTGCCGACTCAGGTTGAAGGTTTCGCGAGCCCAAGTGCCGCGCTGCAAGCCTTGTGGCCTGCAGGCGAAGACGAGGCGCAACGGCGCTTGCAAGCCTTCAGCGACGCCCAGATCGACTATTACCGCAGCGAACGCGACTTTCCGGCCAAGCCCGGCACCAGCCAGCTATCGGCGTATCTCGCGGCCGGGGTGATTTCCCCGCGTCAGTGTCTGCATGCAGCATTGATCAGCAACCACGGCGAATTCGAAACCGGCAGCGTCGGCGCAGTCACCTGGATCAACGAGCTGCTCTGGCGTGAATTCTACAAACACATTCTGGTCGGTTATCCGCGCGTCTCGCGGCATCGGGCATTTCGTCCGGAAACCGAAGCGCTGAAATGGCGCGACGCCCCGCAAGAGCTGGCGGCCTGGCAACAAGCCCGCACCGGCCTGCCGATCATTGATGCGGCCATGCGCCAATTGCTGGAAACCGGCTGGATGCATAACCGGCTGCGCATGGTGGTGGCGATGTTCCTGACCAAGAACCTGCTGATCGACTGGCGTGAAGGCGAGCGTTTCTTCATGCAGCACCTGATCGATGGCGATCTGGCCGCGAACAATGGTGGCTGGCAGTGGAGTTCTTCCACCGGCACCGATTCATCGCCGTATTTCCGGATTTTCAACCCGCTGGCCCAGTCGGAAAAGTTCGACCCTGAAGGCCTGTTCCTTAAGCACTGGCTGCCGGAGCTGGCCGGGCTGAACAAAAAGGAAGTACATGACCCCGCAGCATCTGGCGGTCTGTTTGGTGTGGCTGAGTATCCGAAGCCCATCGTCGACCTGCGCAGCAGCCGTGCCCGTGCCCTGGCTGCGTTCAAGGCCCTGCCCCATCGTCAACCTGCGGCCGAGGCAAGCCATGAGTGATTTCCTGCGGCGTTTTGCCCATGACTTTGCGGCGCTGGATAAAAACAGCCTGCAGCGACTCGGCACTTTGTACAGCGACGACGTGGTGTTCACCGACCCGCTGCACAAGATCCACGGCCTTGCGAACATGCAGGATTACTTCGCCCAGCTGTACGCCAATGTCACCCAGCTGCATTTCGACTTTTACGGCTTCGATGAAGTGGCAACCGGCAGCGGGTATCTGCGCTGGACCATGAGCTATGCACATCCGCGTCTGGCGAAAGGTCGCCTGATTCGCGTCGACGGCTGCTCGCACCTGCTCTGGCGGGACAAGGTTTATCAACATCGCGACTACTTCGATGCCGGCGCTTTGCTTTACGAGCACCTGCCCATCATGGGTCGCGGTATTTCATGGCTGAAAGGGAGACTGGCATGACCCATCCGAACGCGCGCCGCATCTGGCTGACTGGCGCCAGCAGCGGCATTGGCCTGGCACTGGCCGAGCAACTGCTCAAGGACGGGCATTTGCTGGCGCTGACCGCCCGCACCGTCAAGCCCCTTGAAGACCTGGACAGTCGTTATCCCCGACAGGTGCTGCTGGTCCCGGGCGATGTCACCGACGGCCAGCAAGTCACGGCCATCGGCGACCGGATCAATCAGGTCTGGGGTGCGCTGGACACTGCCATCCTCAACGCTGGCACCTGCGAATACATCGACAGCAGTGATTACGACGCCGCGCTGTTCGAACGGGTCATCCGCACCAATCTGCTGGCCAGTTCCTATTGCGTGCAGGAAGCGCTGCTGTTGCTACGGCATGGCCGCGAGCCGCATCTGGTGGGCGTTTGCAGTTCGGTGACCTTTATGCCGTTGACCCGCAGCGAAGCTTACGGCGCGTCCAAGGCTGGCTTGCGTTATCTGTTCGAGTCGCTGCGCGTCGATCTGGCCCAGGAAAATATCGATGTCACCGTGGTCAGCCCAGGCTTCGTCGATACGCCGTTGACGGCCAAAAACGACTTCGCCATGCCCATGCGCTGGTCGGCAGAAAAAGCCGGCAAGCACATCGCCGAACGCCTGCAGCGTAGCCGCCGTCCCCTGGAAATCGCCTTCCCCGCACCCTTCATTCTGATCCTGCGCCTGTTGTCGCTGTTGCCGACGCGCCTGCAACTGGCTTTGGGTAAACGCATGGCGCGCGCTCCGGCCAAGGACGCGCGATGAAGATCGCCATCATCGGCAGCGGCATTGCTGGCCTGACCAGCGCATACCTGCTTAACCGCTCGCACGAGATCACGGTGTTCGAGGCGGCGGACTGGATTGGCGGTCACACCCATACGGTGGATGTGCAGGTCAACGGTCGCGAGTACGCCATCGATACCGGTTTCATTGTGTTCAATGACTGGACGTATCCGAATTTCATTCGCCTGCTGGAAACCCTCGGGGTCGGGTTCAAGCCCACCGAAATGAGTTTTTCAGTGACCGATCCAAAAAGCCGCACCGAATACAACGGTAACAACCTCAATAGCCTGTTCGCCCAGCGCAGCAATCTGTTGTCGCCCAGTTTCTGGGGCATGCTGCGCGACATCCTGCGCTTCAATCGCGAAGCGCTGGATGACCTGCAAAGCCAGCGGATCGCCGCCGACACCACGCTGGGTGCCTACCTGAAAAGCGCCGGCTATGGGCAACGCTTTACCGAGCATTACATCGTGCCCATGGGCGCGGCGATCTGGTCGATGTCCCTGGCGGACATGCTCGCCTTTCCGTTGCAGTTCTTCGTACGTTTTTTCAAGAATCACGGGCTGCTGTCCGTCAACCACCGTCCGCAGTGGTGCGTCGTGGAAGGCGGTTCCAGCCAATATATCGAGCCGCTGATCGCTTCGTTTCGCCAACACATTCGCCTGGCCTGCCCGGTTCACAGCGTGCAACGGGGCGCGCAATGCGTGACCGTCAACAGTGCGGCGGGCAGCGAACGCTTCGACAAAGTGATTTTCGCCTGTCACAGCGATCAGGCCCTCAAGCTGCTGGCTGAACCGACCGCCGCCGAACAGGAAATTCTCGGCGCGCTGCCTTATGCCGACAACGACGTGGTGCTGCATACCGACATCGGCCTGTTGCCCAAACGGCCGTTGGCGTGGGCCAGCTGGAACTATCGATTGGGTGGCGATGCGCAGCAGCTGGCCGCCGTCACTTACGACATGAACATCCTGCAGGGCATCGAAAGCGACACCACGTTCTGCGTCAGCCTGAACCAGACCGCCGCCATCGACCCGCAGAAAATTCTCGCGCGCTACAGCTATTCCCATCCGCAATACAGCCTGGCTGGCGTTGCGGCCCAGGCACGATGGCAAGAACTCAACGGCGCCAATCACACCTGGTTCTGTGGCGCGTACTGGGCCAATGGCTTCCACGAAGACGGCGTGGTCAGCGCGCTGCGCGTGGCCGCCGAGTTCGGGGAATCCCTGTGAACAGCGCCCTGTACAGCGGCTGGATCAGCCATCGGCGATTCGCGCCGAAGGTCCATGATTTCCGTTATCGGATCGGCCTGCTGTACCTGGATCTGGACGAACAAGCGGCGGTATTGGGTCTGTCGCCGTTGGCGGGCGGGCGACGATTTGCCGCGTTTTCCTTTCGCGAAACCGATTATCTGCACGCCCTGACCGGACGCGGCGTGCCGCTGATCGAAGCGGTGCGCGAACGGGTCGGGGCGGCGCTCGGCCACATGCCGCTGGGCAAGGTCTGCCTGCTGACCCAGGCGCGCAGCTGGGGTCTGGCATTCAATCCGGTCAGTTTCTTTTATTGCCACGAGCTGGACGGCACGCTCGCGGCGATCCTCTGCGAAGTCACCAATACGCCCTGGGGCGAGCGTTATCACTACGTGTTGCCCGCCGACGGCGAAGGTCATCAGCATTTTGCGGTGGCCAAGGCGTTTCACGTGTCGCCGTTTCTGCCGCGTGATCTTGAATACCGCATGAGTTTCAGCCAGCCCGCCGCCCGCCTTGGGGTGCACATGGCCGACTGGCAGGGCGAGTTGAAGATGTTCGACGCCACGCTGAACCTCGAACGCCAGGACCTGAATCGCCAGACGCTGCATCGCTATTTGCTGACGTTCCCGTGGATGACCGCCAAGACCTGTCTGGCGATTTATTGGCAGGCCGTGCGTTTGTTCATCAAACGCATTCCGATTTTTCCGCATCAGGCCGCAGAAGGCGACTATCGCACCGCCGCCGCGCAACCCAAGGACCAACACCATGAAAAGCAGTAGCAGTGGGTTTTCTGCCAATCTGGGTACCAACAGCCTGACCGCCAACCTCTTGCGCCGAGGGGTGCTGCGCCAGTTGCAGAAATTGCGCGCCGGGCAATTGGTCGTCGTTGAGGGGGATGAGCGCCATGTGTTCGGCCGGGTCGGCGCGCCGTTGCAGGGTGAGATTCATGTGCTGGATTCGGCGACCTGGGGCATGGTCGCCAGCTCGGGTTCAATCGGCGCGGGGGAAGCGTTTATCCACGGTTACTGGACTTCGCCGGACCTGACTGCGGTGATCCGGGTTTTCGTCAGCAATCTGGATGTGCTCGATGGCATGGAAGGCGGCATGGCGCGTCTCGGCCGGCCGTTCATTCAGAGCCTGCACTGGCTTAACCGCAACACGCGGGAAGGTTCACAGAAAAACATCGCGGCGCACTACGATCTGGGCAATGAGCTGTTCGAGCAATTCCTCGACCCGACCATGATGTATTCCGCCGCGCAATTCCTCACTGCCGACGACACGCTGGAGCAGGCGCAGCTGAACAAGCTGGAACGCATCTGCCAGAAACTGGTGCTGACACCGGACGACCATTTACTGGAAATCGGCACCGGCTGGGGCAGCATGGCGATCTACGCGGCGCAGAACTACGGTTGCCGAGTCACCACCACGACCCTGTCCAAAGAGCAATTCGCCTACACCGAACAGCGCATCGTCCAACTGGGCCTGCAAGATCGAATCACTTTGCTGCTCAAGGATTACCGCGACCTCACCGGGCAGTTCGACAAGCTGGTGTCCATCGAGATGATCGAAGCGGTTGGCCACCGATTCCTGCCGACCTATTTCAAGCAATGCTCGTATCTGCTCAAGGACAACGGCCTGATGCTGCTGCAAGCCATCACCATTCGTGAGCAGCGCTACGAGCAAGCCAAGCGCAGCGTCGACTTCATTCAACGCTATATCTTCCCCGGCGGCGCGTTGCCATCGGTGCACAAAATGATCGAAATCGTGGGCCGTGACACCGACATGAACCTGCTGCACATGGAAGATTTCGGCCTCCACTACGCGCGCACCTTGCGCTTGTGGCACGAGAACTTCAGCCACGCTCATGGCTATTTGATGGAGCTGGGTTACGACGACTATTTCCTGCGCCTGTGGGAGTTTTACCTGTGTTATTGCGAAGGCGGTTTCCTGGAGCGCACCATCGGCACGGCGCAACTGCTGCTGGCCAAACCGGCGGCCTTGCCCCAACCCTTGCTGGGTCGCTTCGATGCTTAAGCAGATCGCCAACGCCGCGCTGTTTCAGGCGGGCTGGTTCGCCTGTGTCATCGGCGGCGACAGCTATTGGTTGCTGATCCCGGTTGGGGTACTGATCGTGCATCTGCTGTGGATAAGTTCGTGGGCCGCAGAAGGCAAGCTGCTGCTGTGGATAACTGGGCTGGGCACCCTTCTCGACAGTGCGTTGCTGATGTTGGGGGTGTTTGATTTTGATGCAGGCGGGCCGTTGATTCCGCTGTGGCTGATGTTGCTGTGGGCGGTGTTGGCGACAACCTTGAATCACTGCCTGAGCTGGACCGCCAAACCCTGGTGGCGCGCCAGCCTGTTGGGCGCGGTCGGCGGGCCGATGTCGTATTACGCCGGGTCGCAATTGGCGGGCGTGCATCTGCCGCTGGGCCTGTGGCCGAGCATGCTGATCCTGGCCGTGATATGGGCCGTGGTGTTCCCGCTTATGCAATGGCTTGCCGGGTATTTTCAGGCGCTGCGGCCCGATCAACCGCGCGGGCACCGGTCAGGCATTCCACACGAGTGACCTGCGCTGGCATACACTGCGCGCCTATGACGCTGACCCTGATCCCGACCCATCAAATCCCCACAGAAAGCGCAGTCACCTGCTCGACCTGTGCGGCCTGCTGCTGCCAGCTGGAAGTGATGCTGATCACCGACACCGGCGTGCCTGAACGCTTCATCGACAATGACGACTGGGGTGGCGAAGTCATGCTGCGCCTCGATGATGGCTGGTGCGCGGCACTGGATCGCAACAGCATGATGTGCACGATCTATGAAAAGCGACCGCTGATCTGCCGCGAATTCGAGACCGGCTCGGAGGACTGCATGAATGAACGGCGCGGGATTGAGACCGCTTATTTATAAGCCCTGTGCCGGGGGACCGGCTTTAGCCGGGAGAATGCCCTCCCGGCTAAAGCCGGTCCTACGGAAAAAAGCAGCCCTCCCGGCTAAAGCCGGTCCTACGGAAAAAGCAGTAATAGCTTACAGCGGCATCGTGTAATGCAGCGCGTAGCTTTCAATGCCATCGTTTGGCTCTTTGATACCCGCGTTTGAATAGTGTGTCGCGCGGATACCTACTTCGTGCCCACCAGCGAAGCGCAGACCGAAGCCGATCCGGTCTTCAAAGTTGAAGGCCGAACCCAGTTTGTTGTTCTCTACTTGCGTGTGGGAAAAAACCGCTACACCAATGCCCGCTTCGATGTAGGGCTTGACGGTTTCACCGGAAAACTCATAAACGAACACCGGAGAAAACGACAGGCTGTTGTTACTTGAGTGTTTGTCGCCATCCCAGTACGTATAAGCCCCGTCCCAATAGCCGGTCAGGCGGCCTACGTCGCTCTGCAGCCAGCTCTTGTCCCAGTCAAACTTCATACCCAGCCGATAGGTCTGTGTTTCTTCGCCGGTTTGGCCCACCGAGAACTCGACACCTGCGGCTTGAGCGGTTGTATTGAACCCCGCGAGTGCGGCCGCAATCGCGGCCAAACAAAGAAGACGCTTCATCAGAAACTTCCTACTCGATTGCAGTTATAAGGATTTTTTACTTCACCAGATTCGCTATAGAAATCCGGAGCCGCACGATAGTTCAGTGCAAAACAGTGCATTTCACGATTTTTTTACAAATCGAAGCTTCTCACACTGTCAGATTTTTTCCAGAGCACAGGTAGGATGTTTCTGAATTTAATTGGATTCGCACTGGTCCAGAACAGCGTTTCCCGAGCAGCAACGTCGCTTAACAAGCCGTTCTGGGTCAGCAGTCGCTGGAGTTGCCGGGCAACGGCGCTACCCGTGTCGATCAGGCTGATCGATTCCGGGATCATTTCGCGCAGCAATGGCTTGAGAAACGGATAGTGGGTGCAGCCGAGAATAATCGTGTCGCAGCCTTCGGCCAGCAGCGGATCAACGTAGCTTTGCAGCAATTCGCGGACAGTCGGGCTGATCAGATCGCCAGTCTCGATCAATTCCACCAGGCCGGGGCATGGCTGGGTGACGACCCGGACATCGCCGGCGAAACGATCAAGCAGAGCGGCAAATTTTGCGCTTTGCAGGGTTCCCGTCGTGGCCAATACACCGACCACGCCGCTGCGCGTGGCAGCCGCCGCTGGTTTCACCGCGGGCTCCATGCCGACGATTGGCCAGTGCGGGTAACGCTCACGCAATTGGGCGGCAGCGGCGGCAGTCGCCGTATTGCACGCCAACACCAACGCCTTGGCCCCTTGCTGGTGAAAAAAATCGGCGATGATCAGGCAGCGCTGACGAATGAATTCCGGTGTCTTCTCCCCATACGGGATATGCCCGCAATCGGCGACGTACAGCAACGACTCGTTCGGCAGCAGGCTGCGGATTTCACCCAGCACTGAAAGCCCGCCGACGCCTGAATCGAAAACCCCCACCGGCGCATCACTCGCTCTACTCATGCTTGCCCTGTTCGCTGGCGGCGCCACAGACGCTGCAACCCGGATCGCGCTTGACCTTCAATTCGCGAAAACGGGTAGTCAACGCATCAATCAATAACAGGCGTCCCACCAGCGGTTCGCCGAAACCGGCCAGCAGTTTCAACGCCTCAAGGGCTTGCAGACTGCCGACCAGGCCCACCAGCGGGCCAATCACGCCGGCTTCGCTACAGGTCAGCTCGGCTTCACTGCCGTGACCGTATAAACAGTGGTAACACGGGCTTTCCGGGCGGCGTGGGTCGAACACCGACAACTGCCCTTCCAGACGAATCGCCGCGCCGCTGACCAAGGGTTTGCGCCCCGCGACACAGGCCGCATTGACCGCGCCACGGGTGGCAAAGTTATCCGAACAGTCGAGCACCAGATCCACGGCATCGACGGCCGCAGCCAGGGAATCATCGTCCAGGGCGCGGCGATGAGCCACGAGTTTGATTTCGGGATTGATCGCCGTCAGCCGGGCAATGGCCGAATCGACCTTGCTCAGCCCGACGCTGGCCGTGTCATGAATGATCTGGCGTTGCAGGTTGGTCAGGTCGACCGTGTCGAAGTCCGCCAGATGCAGCTCGCCGACACCCGCCGCCGCCAGATACAACGCCACTGGCGAACCCAGGCCACCGAGGCCGACGATCAATACCCGGCTTTGCTTGAGGCGCAGCTGGCCGTCGATGTCGACATGCTGCAACAGAATCTGTCGGCTATAGCGCAACAGCTCCGCATCAGTCAGCACGGCATGCGTCCGAAAGTGATGCGTTCGTGTTCACCGAGGTCGCGACGGGTCTGGATTTTCTCGAAACCCTTGCTGCTCAACAGTTCGCGCACGGCGACGCCCTGATCGAAACCATGCTCCAGAAGCAACCAGCCACCGGCGTTCAGGTGTGCCGGGGCCTGATCGACGATCAGACGCAGGTCATCCAGCCCTTCGGCACCGGCTACCAGCGCGCTGCTGGGCTCGAAACGCACATCGCCGGCGACCAGATGCGGATCTTCCGAGGCAATATAAGGTGGATTGCTGATGATCACGTCGAACGTCTGGCCTTCGATGGCGCTGAACCAATGGCTGTTCAGGACCTTGGCGTTGTCCAGGTGCAGACGCTGGCGATTGCGTTCGGCAAGGGCAACGGCTTCGATCACCCGATCCACCGCAGTCACCTGCCAGAGCGGACGCTCGCTGGCCAGTGCCAGGGCAATTGCGCCAGTGCCGGTGCCCAGGTCCAGAACCTTGGTCGGCGCAAAGCCGGGGACCAGTTCCAGCGTCGCCTCTACCAGCATTTCGGTTTCCGGACGAGGGATCAGCGTGTGTGGCGCCACTTCCAGGTCCAGCTTCCAGAAACCCTGCTGACCCAGAATGTAGGCCACCGGTTCGCCGGTCCGGCGCCGTTGCAGATACGACGCGAACGTCAGCGCGGCTTCGCTGCTGACGATGCGCTCCGGCCACGTGTGCAGAAAACTGCGCGGTTTACCCAGCGCGGCGGCCAGTAACAATTCGACATCCAGACGCGCGGTCGGCGAATCGGGAAGCTCTGCGCTTCTTAACAAGCTGGCGATGATGGTCATTTACTCACCCAATGCCGCAAGTTGATCTGCCTGATATTCGGCGAGCAGCGGCTCTATCACTGCATCGACTCCGCCGGCCAAAACTTCATCCAGGGAGTACAAGGTCAGATTGACGCGGTGATCCGTTACTCGCCCCTGAGGGAAATTGTAGGTACGAATGCGTTCGGAACGATCCCCCGAACCCACCAGCAGTTTACGCTCGCTGGCAATGGCATTGGCCGCTGCGCTGGTTTGCTGGTCATTGAGTTTGGCAGAAAGCCAGGACATCGCACGGGCACGGTTCTTGTGCTGCGAACGCTCTTCCTGACATTCGACGACGATACCCGACGGAAGGTGGGTAATGCGCACCGCCGAGTCGGTCTTGTTCACGTGCTGGCCGCCGGCACCGGAGGATTTGTAAGTATCGACACGCAAATCCGACGGGTTGATCTCAATGACTTGATGCTCATCCGGCTCGGGCAACACCGCAACGGTACAGGCCGAGGTGTGAATGCGGCCCTGGCTTTCGGTCTCGGGAACCCGCTGCACACGGTGCGCGCCGGATTCGAATTTGAGCTTGCCGTAGACGTTTTCGCCTTCGACCCGGGCAATCACTTCTTTATAGCCGCCGTGCTCGCCGATATTTTCCGAAAGGATTTCCACCCGCCAGCCACGCCGCTCGGCGTAGCGCGAATACATACGGAACAGGTCACCGGAGAAAATCGCCGCCTCGTCGCCACCGGTTCCGGCACGAATTTCGAGGAACACGTTGCGTCCGTCATTGGGGTCCTTGGGCAGCAGCATGCGTTGCAGCTGGCTTTCCAGTTCCACCAGCAATTGCTTGGTCTCGCGGACTTCCTCGACGGCCATTTCGCGCATGTCCGGATCGCTGTCCTTGAGCAGCGCCTGGGCGCCATCCAGATCGGCCAGGGCCTTGAGCAGCTGTTTGTAGGCCGCAACAATCGGCTCCACCTCGGCGAATTCCCGGGAATAGGCGCGAAATTTGTTCTGATCGGAAATGACTTCCGCATCGCCAAGCAACGCAGTCAATTCCTCGAAACGGTCGCTGAGGATATCCAGCTTATTGAGCAGTGACGCTTTCATTGCGGGGGTTTATCCGTCGAGCCCTCGTTAAGGGCAAAAAGTTCCTGGGCCATGGCCAGCGCATCGAGGCGACCTTCAGCAGACAGTTTTTTCAGTTGCACGCTGGGTGCATGCAGCAATTTGTTGGTCAGGCCGCGCGCCAGTTGCACCAGCACCTCTTCGGCATTGGCACCGTTGGCCAGCATGCGTTGCGCCTTGAGCAGTTCTTCGTCACGCAGGCGTTCGCTCTGCTGGCGATAAGCCCGCAGCACATCGACCGCAGCCAGTTCGCGCAGGCGAAACATGAATTCGTCAGCGCCGATGGTGACCAGCTGCTCGGCAGCCATCGCCGCGCCCTGACGGCTTTTCAGGTTTTCGGCGACCACTTCGTGCAAGTCGTCGACGGTGTAAAGGTATACGTCGTCCAGCTCGCCGACTTCCGGCTCGATATCCCGGGGGACGGCGATATCGACCATGAAGATTGGCTTGTGCTTGCGCAGCTTGAGCGCGCTTTCCACCGCGCCCTTGCCCAGAATCGGCAACTGGCTGGCGGTTGAGCTGATCACAATGTCGCTGTTGACCAGTTCGGCCGGGATATCCGCCAGCAACACCGCGTGGGCACCGAACTCTGCGGCCAGGATGCTTGCGCGCTCCAGCGTGCGGTTGGCGACCACGATGCGCTTGACGCCCAGGTCGTGCAAATGGCGGGCGACCAGAGTAATGGTCTCCCCGGCGCCAATCAGCAAGGCCTGACTGCGCTGCAAATCGCTGAAGATCTGCTTGGCCAGGCTGACGGCGGCAAAAGCGACGGATACCGGGTTTTCGCCGATGGCCGTGTCGGTGCGCACCTGTTTGGCGGCACTGAACGTGGCCTGAAACAGTCGGCCCAGCAGCGGACCGATGGTTCCGGCTTCCCGGGCCACGGCGTAGGCTGATTTCATCTGCCCCAGAATCTGCGGTTCGCCCAATACCAGCGAGTCGAGGCCGGATGCGACGCGCATCATGTGGCGCACGGCCGCATCGTCCTCGTGCACATAGGCACTGGCACGCAATTCTTCAAGGCTCAGCTGGTGATAGTCGGCCAGCCAGGCCAGGATGGATTCGGACGCGAGTTCATCGTGTTCGATGTACAACTCACTGCGGTTGCAGGTCGAGAGGATCGCAGCTTCGCGGCTGTTGGTGAGGCGGCAGAGCTGCTGCAAGGCCTCAACCAACTGTTCAGGCGTAAATGCCACGCGCTCGCGGACGTCTACCGAGGCAGTCTTATGGTTAATACCAAGTGCAAGGAAGGCCATTCAAGGTCGCTGATGGTGACGTGAAGCCGACAATTGTCCTACTTCAATAGATTCAGAACAACCACCGCAGACTATTGTCCTAATACAGCCGCTGCACAAACGCCTCAAAACGGGACCTGCGGCCTGCAAAAATATGCACATCCAGCAGTTTTCCAACCGGCTGTGGGTTTGCTTCCAGCCTTGTGTCATGATGCCCAGACCGCAGGTAAGTCGTCCCTTCTTATATATGAATAGATCCTCCGCGTTATTCCTTGCCCTTGTCTTTCTGAGCGGCTGCCAGTCAATGGCCCCCGTTGAACCGCAGGTAACGCCTGTGCCGAAGGACACGACTCCAGCGCCTGATGCCAAGCCTCAGGTCTATGGATCGTTCACTCAGGAAACCTTTGTCAGCCTGATGAGCGCCGAGCTCGCGGGTCAGCGCAATCGTTTCGACATCGCGCTGGACAACTACGTGACCCAGGCGATCAATACCCAGGATCCGGGTGTTTCTGAGCGCGCGTTCCGGATTGCCGAGTACCTGGGCGCCGATCAGGCTGCACTGGACACCTCGCTGATCTGGGCCAGGAACGACCGAACCAACCTCGAAGCACAGCGCGCCGCCGCGATCCAGCTGGCCCGCGCCGGTCGCTATGACGACTCCATGGTCTACATGGAAAAAGTCCTTCAGGGTCAGGGCGACACACACTTCGATTTTCTTGCGCTGTCCGCTTCGGAAACCGATCCCGAGACGCGCAATGCGCTGCTGAAAAGTTTTGACCGGCTGCTCGCCAAATACCCGAGCAACGGCCAGCTGATTTTCGGCAAGGCGCTGCTCCTGCAACAGAACGGCGATGCCGAGAATTCCCTGAAGCTGCTGGAAGACAACCCGCCTAAAGAAGGTGAAGTTGCGCCGATCCTGCTGCGCGCCCGCCTGCTGCAAAGCATGGATCGCGGCAAGGAAGCGTTGCCGATCCTCGAAAAAAGCATCAAGAAATACCCGGACGACAAACGCCTGCGCCTGACTTACGCGCGCATGCTGGTTGAACAGAACCGCATGACGGACGCCAAAGTGCAGTTTTCCAGCCTCGTCCAGCAATTCCCCGAAGACGACGACCTGCGCTACTCCCTGGCGCTGGTGTGCCTGGAAGCCAAGGCCTGGGACGAAGCGGCTGGCTATCTGGAAGACTTGATCGCCCGTGGCGCGCATGTCGACTCGGCGCACCTGAATCTGGGGCGCATCCACGAAGAGCGTAACGATCCACAAAGCGCGCTGGCTGAATACGCTCAGGTTGGGCCCGGCTCCGATTTCCTGCCCGCGCAGCTGCGTCAGGCCGACATCCTGATGAACAACGGCAGCGCCGCCGAAGCCTCCAAGCGTCTGGCCGAAGCCCGCGAAGCGCAACCCGACTACGCCATTCAGCTGTACCTGATCGAGGCCGAAACCCTGGCCAACAACAATCAGGCCGAACGCGGCTGGCAAGTGTTGAATCAGGCGCTCAAGCAATACCCGGATGATCTGAACCTGCTGTACACCCGGGCGATGCTGGCCGAGAAGCGCAACGATCTGGCGCAGATGGAAAAAGACCTGCGCACGATTCTCAAGCGCGAGCCGGAAAACGTCATGGCCCTGAATGCCCTGGGTTATACCTTGTCGGATCGCACGACTCGCTATGCCGAGGCCAAGGAACTGATCGAAAAAGCTCATACCCTGAACCCGGACGACCCGGCCGTGCTCGATAGCCTGGGCTGGGTGAACTACCGCCTGGGCAACCTGGACGCGGCTGAACGTTACCTGCGCCTGGCTTTGGAACGCTTCCCGGACCACGAAGTCGCCGCCCACCTTGGCGAAGTGCTGTGGGCCAAAGGCGAGCAGCGCGAAGCCCGTAAAATCTGGGGCAAAGCCCTGGAGCAACAACCTGACAGCCCTATTTTGCGCAGCACCATGAAGCGCCTGACCGGATCCGAGACTCTTTAATTCTATGTTTTTGCGCCACGTAATCGTCTTCAGCCTCATCGCCCTGCTCGCCGGCTGCGCCGGTATTTCCTCCCGTGAAGCCCTGGAGGGCAAGGGAGATCCAGCGCAATGGCGCCAGCACAAACAGCAACTGAGCAGCCTTGATGGCTGGCAGATAAACGGCAAGGTCGGCATCCGCGCACCCAAGGATTCTGGCAGCGGCACGCTGTTCTGGCTGCAACGTCAGGATTACTACGACATTCGCCTGTCCGGCCCGCTGGGACGTGGCGCAGCTCGCCTGACTGGCCGCCCTGGCGCCGTCAGCCTGGAAGTGGCCAACCAGGGCCGCTACGAATCGGCGGACCCGGAAACCCTCTTGCAGGATCAACTGGGCTGGAAATTGCCGGTCTCGCATCTGGTCTGGTGGGTACGCGGCCTGCCCGCGCCTGACAGCAAAAGTCGTCTGCAACTGGATGGCGACAGCCGTTTGGCCAGCCTCGAACAGGACGGCTGGCAGGTTGAATACCTGAGCTACGTCGAACAGAACGGCTACTGGCTGCCCGAACGCGTCAAATTGCATGGTCAGGACCTCGATGTCACGCTGGTGATCAAGGACTGGCAGCCGCGCAAACTGGGGCAATAAACATGAGCGCACCCCGCCTGACCTTGCCCGCCCCGGCAAAACTGAACCTGATGCTGCACATTCTTGGCCGTCGCCCTGACGGCTACCATGAACTGCAAACCCTTTTTCAGTTTCTCGATTACGGCGACGAGCTCAGCTTCGCCGTTCGGCAAGACGGCGAAATTTGCCTGCAAACCGACGTTCCCGGTGTCCCCCACGACAGCAACCTGATCGTCAAGGCCGCCCGCGCGCTGCAAAAACAATCCGGCTGCACCCTCGGCATGGACATCTGGCTGGAAAAACGCCTGCCCATGGGCGGCGGAATCGGCGGCGGAAGCTCCGATGCCGCGACGACACTGCTCGGCTTGAATCATTTGTGGAGGCTGGACTGGGACGAAGACCGGCTCGCTGCACTGGGCCTGACGCTGGGCGCGGACGTGCCGGTTTTCGTGCGTGGACACGCCGCATTTGCTGAGGGTGTGGGCGAAAAACTCACTCCCGTAGACCCCGAAGAACCGTGGTATCTGGTGCTCGTGCCGCAAGTATCTGTAAGTACAGCAGAAATTTTTTCAGATCCGCTGTTGACACGTAACACTCCTCCCATTAAAGTGCGCCCCGTTCCCAAGGGAAACAGTCGAAATGACTGCTTACCGGTTGTAGCAAGGCGTTATCCAGCTGTACGTAACGCTTTGAATTTGTTAGGTAATTTTACCGAAGCAAAATTAACCGGAACTGGAAGTTGTGTGTTTGGGGCCTTCCCAAACAAAGCTGAAGCTGATAAAGTCTCGGCCCTTCTGACAGAGACCCTTACAGGGTTTGTAGCAAAGGGAAGCAACGTTTCGATGTTGCATCGCAAGCTGCAGGACCTGCTCTAAAAGGAACCGAGTACTGGGTACTCGATGCAACAAATACAGGGGCGTCGCCAAGCGGTAAGGCAGCAGGTTTTGATCCTGCCATGCGTTGGTTCGAATCCAGCCGCCCCTGCCATTTTCTATACTCATCCAGGTTACCCTCAGCCTCTAGGTACTGCGCGTGTCCAAGATGATGGTCTTTACGGGGAACGCTAACCCCGATCTGGCTCGACGTGTCGTACGTCAGCTGCATATCCCACTAGGTGATGTCTCCGTCGGTAAATTTTCCGATGGCGAGATTTCTACTGAGATCAATGAAAACGTCCGCGGTAAAGACGTCTTCATCATTCAGCCGACTTGCGCACCGACCAACGATAACCTGATGGAACTCGTCGTGATGGCTGATGCCTTCCGCCGCTCCTCAGCGTCTCGAATCACTGCGGTGATTCCTTACTTTGGTTATGCCCGTCAGGATCGCCGTCCGCGTTCCGCACGTGTGGCTATCAGCGCGAAAGTCGTTGCTGACATGCTTACCGTGGTCGGGATCGATCGTGTTCTCACGGTTGATCTGCATGCTGACCAAATCCAGGGTTTCTTCGATATTCCGGTAGATAACATCTACGGCTCCCCCGTTCTGGTGGATGACATTGAAGATCAACGCTTCGAAAACCTGATGATTGTTTCCCCGGATATCGGTGGCGTCGTGCGTGCACGTGCCGTTGCCAAATCCCTGGGCGTAGATCTCGGGATCATCGACAAGCGCCGTGAGAAAGCCAATCACTCTGAAGTGATGCATATCATCGGTGATGTCGAAGGGCGTACCTGTATTCTGGTCGATGACATGGTCGATACCGCCGGCACCTTGTGCCACGCGGCTAAAGCCTTGAAAGAGCATGGCGCTGCCAAAGTCTTTGCCTACTGCACACACCCTGTGCTGTCGGGTCGGGCGATCGAAAACATTGAAAATTCCGTGCTGGACGAACTGGTGGTAACCAATACCATTCCGTTGTCCGCTGCAGCACAGGCCTGTAGCCGTATCCGTCAACTGGATATTGCTCCGGTAGTCGCCGAGGCGGTCCGCCGCATCAGCAACGAAGAATCGATCAGCGCGATGTTCCGCTAGGCTTAGCCCGGCAGATATCTCGTTGACGAAAAGCGCCCCGCCCTGACATTCGGTCCATACCGTCTTAGCGCTGGTCGCAAACGCGAAGACGAATGTGGTTAATTTGGAGAAACAACATGAACGATTTTACTTTGAATGCTGAACTGCGTTCCGACCTGGGGAAAGGTGCGAGCCGCCGCCTGCGTCGTCTCGCAAGCCTGGTTCCAGCTGTAGTTTACGGTGGCGAAAAAGCCCCTGAGTCCATCAGCATGCTGGCTAAAGAAGTTGCCAAGCTGCTGGAAAATGAAGCTTCGTACAGCCACATCATCGAGCTGAACATTGCTGGCAAAAAGCAAAACGTCATCATCAAAGCTCTGCAACGTCACCCGGCCAAAGGCCACGTGATGCACGCTGACTTCGTACGCGTTGTAGCTGGCCAGAAACTGACCGCTATCGTGCCTGTACACTTTGTTGGTGAAGACGCTCCGGTCAAGAAAGGCGGCGAAGTTTCGCACGTGACTTCCGAACTGGAAGTAACCTGCCTGCCGAAAGATCTGCCTGAGTTCATCGAAGTAGACGTGTCTGCTCTGGAAATCGGTTCGATCATTCACTTGTCCGACCTGAAAGCGCCTAAAGGCGTTGAGTTCGTGGCACTGGCGCACGGTAACGACCTGGCTGTTGCCAACGTTCACGCTCCACGCGTTGCACCGACCGAAGACGCAGCAGAAGAAGGCGCTGCCGAGTAATTCATTACTGGGTATCGCCGGAGTTGCTCGGCAAGCATCGTGAAAGACAGCAGGCAAATCGGGCAGGATCGCGGAGTTTACATCATGGTAAATGAGCAGTTTTTGTCCCCGTTTGCCGCTGTCAGCAGCGGTGTTATCCACAGCTCAAAAGAAGGGCCCCTGTCGTGACTGCCATACAACTGATCGTTGGCCTGGGAAATCCAGGCGCTGAATACGAACAGACCCGGCATAACGCAGGGGCTCTTTTTGTTGAACGTATCGCCGACGCGCAACGAGTCAGTCTCGTCGCCGAGCGCAAATTTTTTGGCCTGACCGGGCGCTTCAGTCACCAGGGTCAGGATATTCGTCTGTTGATCCCCACCACGTTCATGAACCGCAGCGGCCAGTCCGTCGCGGCACTCGCCGGCTTCTATCGTATTCCGGCCGAAGCGATCCTGGTGGCCCACGACGAACTTGATCTGCCTCCGGGCGTTGCCAAGCTCAAGCAGGGCGGCGGCCATGGCGGTCATAACGGGCTGCGCGACATCATTGCGCAGCTCGGCAATCAGAACACCTTTCACCGCCTGCGGCTTGGCATCGGCCACCCGGGCGACGCCAGTAAGGTCTCCGGTTTTGTCCTGGGTCGAGCGCCTCGCGCCGAACAGGAAAAACTGGACGCCAGTATCGACTTTGCCCTCGGCGTGCTGCCGGATATCTTCGCCGGGGAATGGAACCGAGCGATGAAAAACCTGCACAGCCAGAAGGCCTGACATCACTCGAGGGGAAACATCATGGGCTTCAATTGCGGCATCGTCGGCCTGCCCAACGTCGGCAAATCCACTCTGTTCAACGCCCTGACCAAGTCCGGGATTGCAGCAGAGAACTTCCCCTTCTGCACCATCGAGCCGAACACCGGGATCGTGCCTATGCCCGATCCGCGTCTGGCGGCATTGGCGGCCATCGTTAACCCGAAGCGCATCCTGCCGACCACCATGGAATTCGTCGACATTGCCGGCCTGGTGGCCGGTGCGTCCAAAGGCGAAGGCCTGGGCAACAAGTTCCTGGCCAACATCCGCGAGACCGATGCCATCGCTCACGTGGTGCGCTGCTTTGAAGACGAAAACGTGATCCACGTTTCCAACAGCGTCGATCCAAAGCGCGACATCGAA
This sequence comes from Pseudomonas sp. CFII64, assembly GCF_000416235.1. Classification (GTDB taxonomy): domain Bacteria; phylum Pseudomonadota; class Gammaproteobacteria; order Pseudomonadales; family Pseudomonadaceae; genus Aquipseudomonas. The sequence goes on from NZ_ATLO01000016.1 coordinate 35,530, forward strand.
ATCATCGACCTGGAACTGATCTTCGCCGACCTCGACAGCTGCGAAAAACAGCTGCAGAAAGTGACGCGCAACGCCAAGGGCGGCGACAAGGATGCAGTGGTCCAGAAAGGCCTGCTTGAGCAGTTGATCGCTCACTTCACCGAAGGCAAGCCCGCGCGCACCTTGATGAAGACCATGCACGCCGACGACAAGGCCGTGGTGCGTGGCTTCCATCTGCTGACCACCAAGCCGGTCATGTACATTGCCAACGTCGCGGAAGACGGCTTCGAGAACAACCCGCTGCTGGACATCGTGCGCGCCATCGCCGAAGAAGAAGGCGCAATGCTGGTGCCGGTCTGCAACAAGATCGAAGCCGAAATCGCCGAGCTTGATGACGGCGAAGAGAAGGACATGTTCCTCGAAGCCCTGGGCCTCGAAGAACCCGGCCTGAACCGCGTAATCCGCGCCGGCTACGAAATGCTGCACTTGCAGACTTACTTCACCGCTGGCGTCGAAGAAGTCCGCGCCTGGACCGTCCGCGTCGGTGCCACCGCGCCACAGGCCGCTGGCGTGATCCACACCGACTTCGAAAAAGGCTTCATCCGCGCCGAGTGCATCGCCTACAACGACTTCATCCAGTACAAGGGCGAAGCCGGTGCCAAGGAAGCAGGCAAATGGCGTCTGGAAGGCAAGGACTACATCGTCAAGGACGGCGACGTGTTGCACTTCCGTTTCAACGTCTAACCAGCGAGCAGTATTTCTGTAAATCCCAAGGGATTGCACAGAGCCCTGACGAAGATCTCAGAAGCCCCGTATATCGGGGCTTTTGCGTTTCAGAGCAGTAATCGTCTGACCAACACACTTTCTTGATAACCGCGTTTAGGACTATGGTAAGGATCCGTTCAAGCAGCTGGCCCGGCATCGGGTTATTGCCGATCACCGTTGAAGAAGGATGCTTCCATGTTAGGCATAGTCCAGTTTCCGTTGTTCGTATTAGCCGTCATGGCCCTCAATGCAACGCCAGGGCCAGATGTCGCTTATGTCGCGGGCCAAAGTATGGTGCATGGCCGGCGCGCAGGCATTCTTTCCGCCTTGGGCGTTGCCTTGGGCGGATGCCTGCACACGATTTGTTGTGCGGTCGGGCTCACAGCCCTGCTGGCGGCTTCACCTTCAGCGTTCATCGCGATCAAGTACCTGGGTGCCCTATACCTCATCTACCTGGGGGTGCGGACACTCTTCACAAAAGCCACGCCGGGCCACCTTCGTACTGCGACTCCCCGGCTAAACCAGAGGGCGCTGTTGTTTCGAGGTTTCCTGACGAATGCGTCGAACCCCAAAGTCCTGCTGTTTTACGTCGCATTCTTTCCGCAATTTGTTACGCCCGACAGCGTCGACAAAACGGCGGCGTTCCTGGTGCTCGGTGCAGTGTTCGTTTTCCTGGGGCTGGTCAATGACATTGCCGTCGCATGGTTAGCCGCGAAAGCCGCACGTGCGGTCGGCGGTCGACCGCAGGTCAGGCAGTGGATTGATAGAGTGATCGGTATCACCTTCATCGGGCTGGGCGTGCGACTCGCGCTGACTCACAAGTAAACAAAAATGTGCAGGAATTGCCGCCCAGGCCACAAGCGGGCGGCGCACAACTCACTGCTTCTGAAACGCGGTCATTTCCTGCATCAGTTGATTCAACAGACGACTCGAACCCACGCTGAGTTGCCTGCCCAGCCGGCTGATGAGATGCACCTGAGAGTTGCTGAACACCTCGGATTCCAGCGGCAGCGCTCGCAGCTTGCCACTTTCCAGTTCATCGACCATGACGAAGGTCGGCAGCAAGGTGACGCCGCCCTGCATGGCGAAGCGCTTGAGCATGGCGAAGGTGTTGCAGGTCAGGGTTGGAATCAGCGAAACCCCGGACTGCTGCTCGGCCTGAGTGAGAATCTGGCGAATCCCGTAGGACACGCCAAGCAATCCCAGGCGATAAGTGTCCAGGCCCTTGAGCGGCAGCGGGCCCTGCACCTGCGCGAGGGGATGATCGGGGCTGACGGCCACGCAAACCGGCTGCTTCTGATGGGCGTGTGAACGGATTTTCGGGTCGGTCGGCGGATTGAACACCAGGCCGATATGCGCCTCGTCTTCCACAACCTGGCGGATCACTTCGTTGGTGCCACAGACGTTCACTTGCAGTTCGACCTTGGGGTAAAGCGTCGAGAATTTCGCCAGCGGTTCAGCCAGCCCATCGATGAAACCCTCGCCGATTGCCAGGATCACCGAGCCGCTTTGCAACCCGCGCAAGGCTTGCAGCGATTCGAGTAGAACTTCCTGCTGCGACAGGCGCTGGCGGTAATAGCCCAACACCTTTTCGCCCGCCTCCGTTGGTTTCACGCCGCGTCGATGCCGCTCCAGCAATGGCGTGCCCAGCTCGTGTTCGAGTTGCGCGATCTGGCGGCTGACCGCTGAAGGCGCCACGTCGAGAAAGTCCGCCGCGCCGCGCACGCTGCCCAAACGCACCGCTTCGAAGAAATACAGGATGCGTCGATCTTGAACCAGACTCATAACCACCTGCGTTGCGCTGAACGCAACAAAAATGAATTTAGCGATTATTGCTGCGTGGGCAGACCGATGTCCATACTCGAGCCATCCGCAATTAAAACTGAACGTGCGGCCTTGCGTGCCAAACAGCTGAGCGAGCATTTCGAGATGACTATAAAAGTAGGTGTGATTGGGTTGGGCAACATGGGTGGCGGCATGGCTGCAACCCTGGCAAGCAAAGGCTTCGACGTCAGCGGCTTCGACTTGTCGGCGGCAGCGCTGATTGCGGCCCAGAGCAAGGGCGTCAAGCCTGTCACTGACAGAACCGCGTTGATCCAGCAGGTCGACGTGCTGATTCTGTCGCTGCCCAAGGCCGAACACGTCGAAGCGGTATGCCTTGGCGCTGACGGCATCCTCGCCCAAGGCAACCGTGGCCTGATCGTCGTCGACACCACGACTTCCACACCCGAGGCCAGCCGCAAGGTCGCCGCGGCCCTGGCAGAAAAAGGCATCGGCTTTATCGACGCTCCGGTTTCCGGCGGCCCGAAAGGCGCGGCCACCGGCACCATGTCCATGGTGATCGGCGCTGAAGACGAAGACCTCGCCAACGTCATGCCGGTCCTCGAAGGCATGAGCGGCACTCGGGTACACGTCGGCAAATGCGGTGCGGGCAACGTGGCGAAGATCGCCAACAACATGCTCGCCGCCTGCCACCTGATCAGCACCGCCGAAGCGGTGAGCATGGCGGCCAAGGCTGGCGTCGATCCGGAAAAACTGATGCTCGGCCTCAACGCCGGCTCCGGCCGTAGCGGCGCGACCCAAGTGATGTTTCCGACCTGGGTGCTGAACAAAACCTACAACTCCGGTTTCACCATGGGCCTGATGCGCAAAGACGTCGGTCTGGCCAGCGACCTGGCCGCGAGCCTGGATCTGGACTTGCCGCTGGCGCGCATCGTCGCGCAACTGTGGGCCGCCAGCAGCGAAACGCTGCCGGATGGCGAAGATTTCAACTGCATCGTGCAGCGCACCGACGCCCAGCTATTCGGCAAAGGGGAATAATCCATGAGCACGCAAAAAATTCTCGAACTGATGCGCCCGTATTGGGGCGATCAAAGCACGGTCGGCAGCTATGTTGGCGGTGAATTCGTCGCAGGCCATGGCGCGCCGGTTGAAGTGCGCAACGCCCACGATGACAGCCTGATGCTGAGCTACGCCGATGCCGACGCCTCGCTGGTCGACGTGATCGACAAGGCCGCGAAAACCGCGCAAATCCAGTGGGCTGCATTGACCGCCCAGGCGCGCGGCCGCTTGATGTATCAGGTCGGCGCGCTGATCCGCCAGGAAGCCGCCAGCCTGGCGCAGATCGAATCCCTGACCGCCAACAAGCCCATTCGCGACGCGACGGTTGAAGTGGCGAAAGTCGCCGAGATGTTCGAATACTACGCAGGCTGGGCCGACAAGCTGCACGGCGAAGTGATTCCGGTGCCGACCTCGCACCTCAATTACGTCACCTACGAACCGCTGGGCACCGTGCTGCAAATCACCCCGTGGAACGCACCCATTTTCACCTGCGGCTGGCAGATCGCTCCGGCCATCGCGGCCGGTAACGCAGTGATTCTCAAACCGTCCGAACTGACCGCACTGTCTTCCCTGGCTGTTGCCGTACTGATCGAACGCGCGGGCGTGCCTAAAGGCTTGGTCAACGTAATCGCCGGGTTCGGCCACACCATCGGTCAAGCGCTGATCGCCAAGGCTGATATTCGCAAAGTGGTGTTTGTCGGTTCGCCAGCCACTGGCCGCCACATCGCCATTGCCGCTGCGCAACGCTGTATTCCGTGCGTCATGGAACTGGGCGGCAAATCCGCCAATATCGTCTTCGAAGACGCCGATCTGGAAGTCGCCCTGCGTGGCGCGCAGGCGGCGATTTTCTCCGGCGCCGGGCAAAGCTGCGTTTCCGGTTCACGCCTGCTGGTGCAGGAATCGATTTTCGAACGTTTCACCACCGCTCTTGCGGCTGCGGGCAAGCAATTCAAGGTCGGCGATCCGAGCAATCCGGACACCCAGATCGGCCCGATCAACAATGCCAAGCAGTACGCCCACGTCAAAACCATGGTGGAAGGCGCGTTGAAAGACGGGGCCAAACTGGTCGGCGTCGATGCCGATCCGCTGCCAAAGGGTCCGGGTTATTACGTCAATCCGACGGTTCTTGCCGGGAATAACGCGCTGTATTGCGCCCAGGAAGAAATCTTTGGCCCGGTGGTCGTGGCCATCCCGTTCAAAGACGAAGCCGACGCGATCCGCATCGCCAACGACAGCCGCTTTGGCCTGGCCGGCGGCGTGTGGACCCGTGATGTCGGGCGCGCCCACCGCGTCGCCAGACAAGTGCGGGCCGGGACTTTCTGGGTCAACGGCTACAAGACCATCCACGTCAGCTCGCCCTTCGGCGGCTATGGCGAGAGCGGTTATGGCCGTTCGTCTGGCCTGGATGCATTGCGCGAGTACAGCGAAGTCAAAAGCGTCTGGGTCGAAACCGCTGCAGTGCCTGCGGTCAGTTTTGGCTACGGCGCGAGCCTGGAGTAAATCTGATGACTGTTTCCAAGAATCTGATCGAGGACGCCATTGCCTGGCGTCGCGACTTTCACTCCGCACCTGAGTTGGGTTTCGAAGAGCTGCGCACCTCTGAACGGGTCGCGCAGTTGCTGGAAAGCTTCGGCATCGAAGTCCATCGCGGCCTCGGCGGCACCGGCGTGGTCGGCACGCTGCGCACCGGCGATGGCCCGACCATTGGCATCCGCGCCGACATGGACGCGCTGCCCATTCAAGAGTTGGCCAAGCATTCCCACAGTTCGAATCACAAGGGCTGCATGCACGCGTGTGGTCACGACGGGCACACCGCCATCTTGCTCGCCACCGCCCGCCATCTGAGCGAGACGCGCAATTTCAGCGGCACCGTGCATTTCGTGTTTCAGCCTGCCGAAGAGAATCTCGGTGGTGCCGGCAAGATGATCGAAGACGGTTTATTCGAGCGCTTCCCGATGCAGGCGATTTACGGCCTGCATAACTGGCCGGGCGTGCCAGCCGGGCACGTAGTGATCAATCCGGGCCCGATGATGGCGTCGCTGGATACGTTCGAAATCGTCCTGACCGGCAAAGGCAGCCATGCCGCCATGCCAGACAAAGGCGCCGACCCGATTGTTGCCGCAGCGGAACTGGTGCTGGGTTTGCAAACCATCACCTCGCGACGCCTGTCGCCGCTGGATTCAGCGGTGATCAGCATCACCCAGTTCAATGCCGGGGAAGCCATCAACGTGATCCCGGAAGTTGCCGTGCTGCGCGGTACTGTGCGCTGCCTGCAATCGCCGGTTCGCGACAAGGTTGAAAAGCTGATCGGTGAGTTCGTCGAGCAGCTGCCAACGGCGTTCGGTGTCAGCGGCAAGCTGGCTTACACCGTCGGTTACCCGGTCACGGAAAACAATGTCGATGCGGCGGCGACGATGCGGCGCGCGGCGATTGCGGCGGTAGGCGAAGACAAGGTTCAGTGGGGCTGCAATCCGTCGATGGCGTCCGAGGATTTCGCGTTCATGCTCAATGAATGTCCGGGTGCCTATGTCTGGCTGGGCGTGGATGGCGAAAAACCTTCAGCGGCGCTGCACAACCCGTACTACGACTTCAACGACCAGGCCATCGAGCCCGGCGTTGCGGTGTGGACGAGTCTGGTGGAGCAGGAAATGCCGCAGCGCTAACAGTATCGTTGGAGCGAGGCTAGCCCGCGAAGGCGTCAGGTCAGGCGACAAAGGTGTCGCCTGATAGATCCATTCGCGAGCAAGCCTAACTCCAACGGATCAAATCAACTAGCACTCCACCCATTTCACCGCCAACCCGCCGCGAGATGTTTCCTTGTATTTGTCGAGCATGTCGGCGCCGGTGTCGCGCATGGTGCGGATGGCTTGATCCAGGGAAATCAAATGCTCGCCGTCGCCGCGCATGGCCATTTGCGCGGCATTGATGGATTTGACGGCGGCGATGGCATTTCGCTCGATGCACGGCACCTGCACCAGACCTCCCACCGGATCACAGGTCAGGCCCAGATTATGTTCCAGACCGATTTCGGCTGCGTTTTCCACCTGCTCCGGCGTTGCGCCGAGAATCTCCGCCAAACCCGCCGCCGCCATGGCGCATGCCGAACCGACCTCGCCCTGACAGCCGACTTCCGCGCCGGAAATCGATGCATTCTTTTTGCACAGAATCCCCACCGCTGCCGCGCTCAGGAAAAACCGCACGACGTCGTCTTCGTTGGCATCGGGATTGAATTTCATGAAGTAATGCAGCACCGCCGGGATAATCCCCGCAGCACCATTGGTCGGTGCAGTGACCATGCGCCCGCCCGCTGCGTTCTCTTCGTTGACCGCCAGGGCAAACAGGTTGACCCATTCCATGGCGCTCAAGGTCGAGCTGATCACATTGGGTTTGCCCAGCTCCTGCAGGCTGCGATGCAGACGAAACGCACGACGCCGCACATTCAGCCCGCCAGGCAAGATGCCTTCCTCGCGCAAGCCTTTGTTCACACAGTCCTGCATGGCGCTCCAGATATGCATGATCTTCGCGCGGATTTCGGCCTCGGTGCGCCAGACTTTTTCGTTCTCCAGCATCAAACCGGAGATGCTCAGGCTGTGCTTCTTGCACAGACGCAGCAACTGCGCGCCGCTGGAAAAATCGTAAGGCAGCTCGGTGGTGTCACTGTCCAGCACGCCGCTGGCGGCCTGCTCGGCATCGATGACAAAACCACCGCCCACCGAGTAATAAGTCTGCTCATACAGCTCGCCGGTGGCACCATAGGCGCAGAGCGTCATGCCGTTGGGGTGATAAGGCAGGCTTTCTTCCAGCAAACGCATGTCGCGCTGCCAGTCGAAGGTGATCTGATGATCGCCCCCCAGCAGCAAGACCTGCGCCTCAAGCACCGCCTGCACACGCGGGGCGACTTGCGCCGGATCAACCTGATCGGGCCATTCGCCCATCAGGCCGATGACCACGGCCCGGTCGCTGCCATGCCCGATCCCGGTTGCGGACAACGAACCGTACAAACGCACTTCGACGCGCTCGACCTTGTCCAGCAACTCCATCTCACGCAACTGGGTGCTGAAGATCGCCGCAGCGCGCATCGGTCCCACGGTATGAGAACTGGACGGGCCGATGCCGATTTTGAACATGTCGAAGACGCTGATAGCCATACGGGTTTCTCGATTCGTGAGAGGCTTGGAACCACTTTTCTATGCCTGGCATTCTTGGCATTGCCCGGCTGATCGACAAACGAAACTTCCTAAGCCACGGTTAAGCAGAACTGATCAATGAGCAAAATCCTCACCGCGCAAATGCACGCCTGGCTTCAAGTCTTCGCCTGTGCTGCCCGACACCTGTCGTTCACTCGCTGTGCGGATGAGCTGCACGTCACGCCCGGCGCGATCAGCCAGCAGATGCGCCAGCTGGAAGAACGCCTGGGTTTCGCGCTGTTTCATCGGGTTGGACGCGGGCTGGAACTGACCGCCGAAGGCCAGCGCCTGGCGGTTGTCGCCAACGAAGTGCACAGTCGCATCGATGATGAACTGCGGCTACTGCACTCCGGACGTATCGGCGGGGTGTTCAAGCTGCGCTGCATTCCGTCGTTCCTCAGCAAGTGGCTGATGCCGCGTCTGCCGCTGCTGGAACAGGCATTCCCGGACATTCAATTGCGCATCGTCGCCGAAGACAGCAGCGGCTCGTTGCGCGACGACGACTTCGATCTGGCCATCGACCTGAACGACGGCAGTTATCCGGGCCTGATGACCACGTCGTTGCTGGAAGAGGAATTGTTTCCGGTCTGCTCCCCTGCCCTGCAGCAAGGCAAGCCACCGCTGGATACGCCCAGTCAACTGGTGCATTACCCGTTGCTGCACGACATCACTGCCTGGCGTGGCAGTTATGAATATGCGGAGTGGGAGTTTTACCTGAATGCCATCGGCGCATCCGGCATCGATGTGCGGCGCGGTCATACGTTCAATCGTAATCACCTGACCATCGAGGCGGCGATCATGGGCATGGGCGTGGCCATCGCGCGCAAAGCGCTGATCACCACCGAGCTGGAAGAAGGCTCGTTGATCGTGCCGTTCGGCCATCCGATTGCAGCGCGGAAAAAATACGTTCTGGTTTACCGCGAAGGCGCACTCAACACGCCGGCGCGGCGTGCGGTGCATGACTGGCTGGTGGAGCAGGCACTAAAGCATTGATACCCTGTTGGAGCGAGGCTTGCCCGCGAAGCCGTTGTTCCGGTTCGCGGGCAAGCTTCCAACAGGTTGCAACTTAATGGAAAAACTCGGCAATCATCACGGCACCGATAAACGTGCCGAAGTTGGCCAGGAACGACACCAGCACGATGCGCCAGCCCAGCAGGCGGAAGGCCGGCAAGTCCTTGGCAATCGACAGCCCGGCAAACGCCAGCATCGGGGTGATCACCGCCAGCATGTTCACCGCGCCAACCATCTGCGAGATCTGCGCCGCCCAAGGGCACAGCGGCGAGGTCATGAACATCGCGACCACCGAAACGGTGCACACCGCCGGGATCTTGCGCCGCAGGGCCACACACAGCATCTCGCCGATGAACACGGCCAGAATCATGATCGCCACGCCACCGAAGGCTGCCGACGAGAGCGTCTTGTAGCCCACGTAGTTGGCGATCAAGGCCAATGCGCCCGCCGCCAGCCACGCGCTGATCTTGCCAGGCCAGCCCAGTTCGCGAACTTCCAGCTGCACGTCGTCGTGCCTGGGCCCGGAAGTCAGAACCGATGCCTTGGTGGTGCGGCCGATGATTGGCTCCAGGACGCGATAACCCCAGACTGCCAGCGGCAACGAGATGAACAGCGTGAAGTAGGTGCCGATAGTGGTGGTGATCAGGTTCGACGCGGCGGCCAGCGCCATGACTTCCTTGGCCACTTCCGGCGTCTGCTGGGCCGCGATGGCGCCAGCGGCGGCGGCCATCATGCTGCCCGAACCGATGCCGGAACCCATCGCCAGCGAGTTGGGATGGAAAATCCCGAGGCTGGCAATAAAGCCGGCGACGATCGCGATGAACAGCGCACCGAACAACGTGCCGGTCAGGTATTCGGCCAACACGCCGCGCCCTTCCGGAGAGTCCATGCCGTAACGCTCACCGATGATCGCCAGGCTAGGCTCGCGGCCTACCGAGAAGGTCGCGCCAATCGCTTCGCGCTTGATCCCCAGCATCAAGGCGACCGGCAGACCGAGGATAACCGTGCCGACAAAGTGGCCGAACTCTTGAAACACCAACGCCCAGCCCGAGGCGAATACCACTGGCAAGGAGCCACCGACCACCATACCCAGCTTGGCGATGAACACCAGCAGCGCAGGTTGCAGAATGGAAGCGGAACGCATTTGGTCGCCGTAATCGAGACCGATAGTGCCCGGCACTCGACGACTGATCAGGCCAATGCCCGCACCAATCAGCAGCGCCCAGACCATCGGCAGCAGCACGACTTTGCCGGGGCCCAGGGGAATACTGATGGCACCGATCGACTCGGCAATAATCAGGATGACTGCGGCCCAGACGTACAGTTTGACCGTCGACGAAACAGCACGGCTATCACCCAGTGTCACGGCTTGCGAATGTTGCATGGTAATCCCCTTCACCTGCTGAACAGCCGCCATGCGGCCGGTCAATAGTTGTTGTTTTTCAGGAGGCGCCGACGGCACCCAGGGCAGTTTCAAATCCATGCCAGGCATGGCGGCTCACGCAAAGCGGGCCATCTCTTTTATTGCGCGAATCTGTCGAGCAGACCGGCCTTTGGCTCCCGCGACTGACGAGGCGAAAAAATACCCTGACGAAGGGAACTTCAACGCTTTCAACCACTCTGCGGTGCAGTTCGAGTATGGGTAGCGTGAGGGCTCACACCAATATTGCTGATTGGATTTATTGTTGCCTTAAACAGAACACCGATGCCGGGGAAGCATGCAGCAAACATAGAATTTTGCAGGAGGGGACTTGTCCCCGAAAGACCGCAGCTCAGACAGCGTTAGCCTTGTGGACTTTCGTTGTCCGGACCATCGTATTCGGGGACAAGTCCCCTCCTACCGGTCGTTAGAGATTCCGGTAGGAGCGAACTTGTTGGCGAGGGGGCATTCCTGACGCCGCTTCGCCAACAAGTGGGCTCGTGCGCTTCTATCAATCCAGACGGAACCGCGCCGTGTTGTCGCTCAACGCGCGACTGCCTCTGCTCAAGGTATCTGCCGCCTGATTCACCGCGCGCGCGCCATCGAGCAAACGCCCCGCCGCCTGATCGACTTGCTGGATATTGCCGCTGACTTCATCGGCGGTACTGGCCTGCTCTTCCACAGCGGTGGAAATCTGCGCAAGGGTGTCGGTAACGCCTTGCACCGCACTGGCGATTTCCACCAGCCGTTGACCCAGCCCGGTCACCGACTCCGCGTCGGTGATGGCCTGGCCGCAGGCGGCTTCCATCAGCCCGACTGCCTGGCTCACTGTGGAGCGCAAGCTGTCCACCGTGCTGGCGATTTGCGCGGTGGACGCTTGCGTGCGCTGGGACAGGCTGCGAACTTCATCGGCCACCACGGCAAAACCACGGCCCTGCTCACCGGCCCGCGCCGCTTCGATGGCCGCATTGAGCGCCAGCAAGTTGGTCTGTTCGGCGATGCCGCGAATGGCATCTACCACCGACTGGATCTGCTGGCCCTGCTCACTGACCCGCCCCAACGCCGACGCAGTATCCGTCAGACGCTGATTGAGCTGCTGAATGCTGTCCGTGGTGCGTTGGCTGTCGCGGCTGCTCTCCTCGGCAATCTTGCGGGTCTGCCGCGCGCTGTCGGAAGCCTGCTCACAGCTTCTGGCCACGCCTTGCGACGTCGCCGCCAACTCGGTGGCCGCTGCAGCGATCTGACTGATCTGATGCTGCTGCTCTTCGACTTCATTGAGCGTGCCGCTGGACTGGGCATTCAGGGTCAAGACTGCGTGGCCGAGCTGCAAGGTTTCGTGATTGACGCCCAGCAAGCTGGTGCGCAACTGGATCACGGCAACGTTAAGTGCCGTGCTGATCGCGGCCAGTTCGTCGCGCCCTTCCACTTGCACCTGAACACACAGGTTGCCATCGCGCAGGGACTCAGCCAGGGTCGTGATGCCGCTGGCACTGCGCCGAATCGACGCTTGCAGACAGGCAAAGAGATAAAGCGCCGCCAACAACAGCAGGCCAAAGCAGATGCCAATGGGGATGAACTGCATGTTGGATTTTTCGCGGTAATACGCCAGGCGCGTATCCAGTGAATCCAGAGAGTGATTGCGCAGCGTAGCCAGATCGCCCAGCAAGCTATCGACACTGCGCTCGAACGCCGGCGGATCGAGTTTGATACTGCCGCCAAAGACACCGTCATCCAGGACTTTCAGCTCCGTGTCCAGGCGCTGCATGCTGGCGTTGTACTCGTCCGCCCAGGTGCGCAACTCCGCAGGCAGCTTGGCTTGCAGCGACGCCCCCGTCTTGAGCATCTGATCGCGGGCGTCGCTGATCCGGCCACGCAACTCGCGCACTTGCAGGCGGCTTTGCAGACTGAACTGCCCGGTGACCACTGACGTTTGCCCGATACTTGCCATGCGTCCGATACGTTCGATCAGCTCCGGGATCTGCTGCGTCGACATTTGCATCAACAAATAGGTTTCAAGCCATGGATCGAGGATCAAGCCACTGCTTGTGGCGATCTGCTCGCGCAACGCCTGAAGATTGCTCAGCGCTGTGGTAAAGCGGTCATAACCATCCGGCCACCAGCCCACGGTACGCAACGACGCGATGTCCATGCCCGTGACGGACGCTTGCAGCGTTTCATAACGCTTGGCGACGTCGACATCGGCGCCCTCGGTCTTGAGCGTGGCGCCCAACGCTTCAAGCGCCTGCGCGATACGTGGGCTCGCCACATCCATGGCAGACATCGCGGCTTTGGCGGCCGGAGTCGGCTCGCGAAGAATGTCGGCAGCCTTCCAACGTGCGGCGTTATCGCGCTGCCCTGAAAGCTCGCGATCAAGCACATCCAGCGCCAATAACTGGCGAACACCCGAACGCTCGCCCGAAATCAATGCAAGCTTGCTGCGGTAGTCCTGGCCGATCATCCACAGACTGCCCACCAGCGGCAGCATGAATAACAGAAACAGGACCTGAAACTTGCGAGCAAAACGGAACCGTCCTAATAAACGCATTCCCGGCGACAAAACGCTATACATGCCCGACTACTCCCCTGGACGCTCTGCAAACACGGCAGCGGCCGTGGCAGTTATCACTGAAATACGCTAACGGCAAAATGCCATGCTATTGATTAAACAGCGATAGTCGCCTGATTTTTTATTATTCGGACCAACGGAAACTGACGTCTTGCGACCCGGCGCCCGGAAACACTATTGCGGCCATGACTGCGTAGAGAAGCAAGAAATGGACCGCAAAAAACATAGCCACGCCACCGGCCCGGCAGGGGTCGTGATTGGGAGTATTCGTTGAATGTGAGACAAAACAACTCATTGGCCGGAAAATGACTGTAACCGGCTAAAGAAAAGCTGAAGCAGAGGGCAAAAAAACCAAGGCTGCGCGCCGTAAAACCCTAACCGCTTGATCACACGCATAAATTTTTCAGAACAACGCTTGACACATATCCGTTATCCACGAATAATGCGCGCCACTTGGCTACATAGCTCAGTTGGTTAGAGCATAGCATTCATAATGCTGGGGTCCGGGGTTCAAGTCCCTGTGTAGCCACCAAGTACCGGTTTACAGACATCTTCGGAAGTCTATAGACCACTCAAGAAGCCCGCCTCGTGCGGGCTTTCTTGTGTCTGGCGGTATGGTTTTATCACTGCCCGGTTACCTCTCCGCCTTCTGCTCGCCTCAATTCAACCCGCCGCCTCATTCACAACACGTGCGGTGCGGATGAACAGCGCGCGCACTTTGTCCCAGAAATTCCCGCCCAGCACGAAGAAACTGCCAACAAACATGGCGTCTCCCAATACCTGGGCCTGCCAGAGGTTGGGCCGCAGTCCCGGCCAGATAGTGTCGATGTAAGGTTCGAGAAATGCGGCGATCAGCGGCAGGCAGAACATGACAACCCCGATTTTGTGACGCGTCGGACCCACTTCGAGGTCCGCAGAAGGCGCCAGATTTGAAACATAGCCGAATACGCTGCGTTTCAACTGCTGGAATCCGGACTTGCCCATGATTGCGATGACCAGAATCAGCAGGACTTTGTTGCTGATGAACAGGATCCCTGTCAGCGCTGCAATCCTTGAACCAGGGACGTCAAGCGCTGCCATGACCGGCACCGTCAACCAGGAGCCTGCCATCACGCAGATAATTGCGATGCCTGCCTTGAAGCGCCAACCGGCAGAGTGAGGCGCGACACTGTCTTGGGTGTTCATTGTCATCGTCCCTTTTTATTGATTTTCAGCGGCTCGTACGACCCTCCAGACAGCGTAGCAGGGGGGACGCTTGAGGGGCTTCGCCGAATCCGGAGCGCGTATCCCAAGCTGAGAAATAGCCGGGTTACGTCTGATGCAGGCGCGCGCTCAACGGACCAGTCGACAACCCTTCACCACCCACGCCTGAAAAAACCTCTCAACTGCGATTAATTACCATTTACTTAAATGTGAAAATTTCGTAGTCTGCGCCCATCCACCACGTAGTCCATTTCCCAAACATGCGCGAGATAGAGCGCTGCGTGTGTTTGCGCGTTCGACACGTGCTTTTTGCTTAACGTAGGAATCACACAATGCTCCGTCCCGTTTTGCCCGCCTTGACCACTGCCCTCGCGCTCGGCTTGTCCACCTCCGTACTGGCTGCTCCGGTCCATCTCGATCTGCCGGCCCAACCGTTGGCGACGTCTCTCACCCAGTTGGGTCAGGCCAGCGGTATGCGGGTGATATTCGACACGAAGCAGGTTTCCGGCAAACAGGCGCCGACGCTGCGTGGCGATCTGGAACCGGCGCAAGCCTTGCAGCGCTTGCTGGCAGGCAGCGGTTTGACGGCCAGCGTCGAAGGCAATTCAGCACGGGTGATTCAGCCGGTTCAGGCCAACAAGGGCGCCATCGCGCTGGACGGCGTGAACATCAACGCCGATTACGGCATTTCCGGGCAGGCGACCACTGAAGACAGCAAGTCCTACACCACCGGCTCCATGAACACCGCGACCAAGCTGCCATTGTCGATCCGCGAGACGCCGCAGTCAGTCAGCGTGATCACCCGCCAGCGCATCGAAGATCAGGGCATGAACGACCTGAACGACGTGGTCAAATATGCACCGGGCATCACGCTGCACAAGACCGCTTCCGACCGTCAGGAATTTCTGGCGCGCGGTTTCAAGATCGACAACATCATGTACGACGGCCTGCCGTCGAGCATCAGCACCTACACGCAAGACGTGATTTCCAGTGCTGACCTGAGCATCTACGATCGCGTCGAAGTGGTCCGTGGGGCTACTGGCCTGATGACCGGCGCGGGCAGCCCCGCAGCCACACTCAACCTGGTGCGCAAACGCCCGACCGCCACGCCGCAGGTCAGCATCACCACCAGCGCGGGCAGCTGGGATCGCTATCGCACCGAAGTGGACGCGTCGAACAAACTCAACGATTCCGGCACCGTGCGTGGCCGCGTCGTCGCCGCGTATCAGGACGGCAACAGCTTCACCGACGTACGCGAAAACCAGCGCCAGACGTTCTACGGAATTCTTGAAGCCGACCTGAACGATTCCACCACCTGGACCATCGGCGCCTCCAAACAGCGCGACGACAACACCTCGGATTGGGGTGGCTTGCCGAGCGGCCCGAACGGCGAAGACCTGCACTTGCCGCGTTCAGCCTTCCTCAGCAACAACTGGTCGTACTGGGACAAAGACAACTACAGCCTGTTCAGTGATATCACCCACCGCTTCGACAACGGCTGGTCAGCCAAGCTCGCCGCCGCGAAGATCTGGGCCAAGGCCGACACATTCTCCACGTATCTGGGCAACTACGACGGCGCTGGCTTCCAGCAGTACGCCGGCAAATACCGCGACGACGATGACCAGACCAACCTGGACGCGTCGCTGTCCGGCCCGTTCCAGCTGTTTGGTCGTGAGCACGAACTGGCGGTCGGCGTCAGCCATCGTCAGGAGAAATTCGATCAGTGGGGCGGCTGGACCGATGGCACACCGGTGGATATCTGGAACTTCGATCACAGCCGGATCGCCAAACCAACGGTTGATGAATCCCTGTACGAAAGCCGTAATACCGCCACCGAAAAAGGTGCCTATGCCGTCGCGCGTTTCAACCCCATCGACCCGCTGCACGTCATCATTGGCAGCCGTGTCAGCTGGTATGAATACAACGACCGGGTTGGTGATGGCGACTATAAAGTCACCCGCGAAGTCACACCGTACGCCGGCATCATTTATGACCTGAACGACACCTACTCGGCGTATGCCAGCTACACCGAAATCTTCAAACCGCAGACCGAGAAGGATTCCGGTGGCACTGTGCTGGACCCGATGACCGGCAAGAACTATGAAATCGGGCTGAAAGGCGAGTACTTCGATGGCGCGCTGAATGCCTCGGTGGCCCTGTTCGAAATGGAACAGGAGAACCGCGCTTACCTGCTCGACAATCAGAACCAGAGTAACTGCCCGTCCTTCCCGGCAACCAGTTGCTATGGCGCAGCCGGCAAAGTGCGCAGCCGCGGTATCGACACAGAGCTGACCGGCGCCCTGACGCCAAACTGGCAGTTCTCGGCGTCTTACACCTACGTGCTCAGCCAATACGTCAAGGATGCGACCGAAGGCAATGAAGGCAAACTGTTTGCGCCAAACCAGCCCAAGCATCTGTTCAAGGCAGCCACCAATTACAACTTGCAAGGCGAGTTGAGCAAGGTGCGTGTGGGTGCAGATCTGTTCGCGCAGAGCGAAACCTTCAACCGCGTGGGTAATGGCACTGCGGATCAGGACGCTTACGGCATTGTTGGCCTGATGGCGGGTTACAAATTCGATGAGCATTGGGACGGTCGCGTCAACTTCAACAACGTGCTCAACACTCGCTACTGGCAGGGCATCCCGAATGCCAGCGGCACCGGGCAATATGGCGATCCGCGTAACCTGATGTTCTCGTTGAAATGGTCGCTCTGACCCTTAAGAACCAAACCTGACAGACCGTCTGGATAAAACACCCCGCACCGACAAACGGGGTGTTGTTGATCACGTCAGGCATCGGCAGTGCTCACTGCCTGTCGTCCGGTTTTATTGATAAAACCTGTTTCGCACCCCGCAGAATAAATACCCGCACGCCATCCCCTGCCAATGACCAACTTGTACCGAATCGAACAGTTAAATACGAACTTGAACCGGGCTTTCTGTTGAGCGCGGTACATCTGCCGAGGCTTCAAACTTTCTCAATAAAATATCCAATTTATTGCGACCGGCAGTGTCAGAACATCGGATGACTGAAGCTTTTGATCGAGCCTCAATAAACCTAGCGTTCAGGCGGTTTCACCTGACTGTGAATGCCCTGCGCATTCTGAACCATGAAGTGCAAGGTCAGCCTGATGAGCCGAACGATGAGTTTTATACCGTGAACACTTTATTATCCCTGTTGCCCGGCGGCGGCCAAGCCGGTGAGGCGATTCGCGCCCATGACTGGTCGACTACCAGCTTCGGCGCGCTGCCGACCTGGCCAGCGACCTTGCGCCATGCGCTGGGGCTAATGCTCAACTCACCCGACAGCATGTATCTGATCTGGGGACCGGAACTGCGGTTCTTCTATAACGATGCCTATCGTCCGGTTCTGAGTGGACGCGAACGCGACGCCATGGGGCAACCTGTCGCTGCGCTCTGGGGCGACGTCTGGGAACAAGTCCGGCCACTGGTGGAAAAAGCCCTGAGCGGAATATCCTGCCGCATCGACAATCATCCGGTCGTCATGCGGCGCTCGGGCGTCGATCAGCAGACCTGGTGGAACCTTTCCTTCTCGCCGATCCATGGCGACGCGGGCGCTGTGGATGGCGTGCTATGCCAACCTATCGAAACCACCGAGACCGTTCGCTCGGCTGCCTTGTTACGCTCAAGCGAGGAATTCAACAGGCGAGTGCTCGCCAGCAGCACCGACTGCATCAAGGTGCTGGACCTCGACGGTCGGCTGGCCTGGATGAGTGAGGGCGGGCAGCGCGTCATGGAAGTCAGCGACTTCAATGCCATTCGTGGTTGCCCGTGGCCGGACTTCTGGAAGGATCAGGGCAATCTCGAAGCGGTTAACGCCGTCGAACTGGCCAGATCAGGTCGCGAAGGTTTTTTTGAAGGCCAGGCCGCGACGATGACCGGCATCCTCAAATGGTGGGACGTGCGTGTCAGCCCGATTCTCGGCAGCGACGGTCGGCCGGAGAAGCTGCTCTGCGTATCGCGGGACATCACCGACGCCAAACAGGCTGAAGCCGAACTGCGTATGTTGAATGAAACCCTGGAGCAACGGGTCAAGGACCGCACCCAAGACCTTGATCGGCTCTGGCGACTGTCGGCCGACATCATGCTGGTAGCACGACTCGATGGCTTGATCCTGGCAGTGAACCCGGCCTGGACAAGGCTGTTGGGCTGGACCGAAGAAGAACTGCTTGGCCGCGAATTCATGGAATGGGTGCATCCCCACGATATTGCCGGCACCGAATCCGCTGTCACTGAACTGGCCAATGGCATCAGCATTCCCAATTTTATCAATCGCTATCGACATAAAGACGGTTCGTGGCGCTGGTTGTCCTGGACGGCAGTGCCCGATCAATCCTGCATTCATGCTGTCGGTCGCGACATCCAGGCTGAGCGGGAGGCCACCGAAGCATTGCGGCTGTCCGAGGAAGCGCTGCGTCAATCACAGAAACTGGAAGCGGTCGGCCTGCTCACTGGCGGTGTCGCCCACGACTTCAATAACCTGCTGACGGTTATCAAGTCATCCACCGACCTGCTCAAGCGCCCCAACGTCAAGGAAGAACGCCGTATCCGCTACGTTGAAGCCATCTCTTCAACCGTGGACCGTGCCGCCAAACTTACTGGACAGCTGCTGGCGTTTGCCCGGCGACAGGCGCTGAAACCGGAAATTTTCGACGTCTGTCAGAACATCTACTCCATCGGCGACATGCTCGATTCGTTCACCGGCACACGGGTCAAGGTGCTCGTCGAAACACCTGATTACCCCTGCTTCATCAAGGCTGATACCAGCCAGTTCGATAACGCGCTGGTCAACATGGCGGTCAACGCACGGGACGCCATGCAAGGCGAAGGCACGCTGACGATTCAGGTCAGTGCGGTCGACCATTTGCCTGCGGCGCGGTCGCATCCAGGCCGCGAAGAAGACTTCATTCGCATCGACCTCACCGACACTGGCAAGGGCATCAGTGCGGAGGATATCGAGCACATCTTTGAGCCGTTCTTCACCACCAAAGGCGTCGGTCACGGAACAGGGCTCGGGCTGTCTCAGGTGTTCGGGTTTGCCAAGCAATCGGAGGGCGACATTCTGGTCCATAGCCAGGTCGGCAGCGGCACCCGTTTTTCGCTGTTTCTGCCCCGCTGCGCCACGCAGCCGGGCGCAAATGAACTGAACGCCTTGCGGATATCGCTTGATGACATCACCGACCTGAGCGTTCTGGTGGTGGAAGACAACGACGACGACGTTGGCGACTTTGCCACCCAGACCCTCATTGAACTGGGCTTCCGCGCCTGGCGTGCCGCCAATGGCCACGACGCACTGGCCGAACTGTCCAGCAACGCTGCAGCCTACGACGTGATCTTTTCCGACGTGATGATGCCCGGCATCACCGGCCTGGAACTGGCCCGCGAAGTCGAGCATCTGTATCCGACCTTGCCCGTGGTGCTGACCACCGGATACAGCGAAGTATTCGTCCAGGAAGGTGTGGAGAAATTCAGACTGCTGCCCAAACCGTACTCCATCGAAGCGATGTCCAACGTGCTGCGTGAGGCAGTGCTGGAAAGTCGCAAGGGGACGGGGGAAAAAACGTAATCTAATGACCGGTTGGAGCGAGGCTTGCCCACGAATCAGGCGCATCGGTGGTGCCAGACCCACCGCGTTATCGATCTTCGCGGGCAAGCCTCGCTCCAACGAATCGCGGGAGCTTCGGCGCCCGATATCTATCCAAAGAGGTATTCAGTTATGACCTTCAACTGGCACAGCGACCCCATCACCCGCACCACTGCAGTCGACAGGCACTACAAAAACACTCAGAACGTGCGGCGTTTTCTGACAGAGCAGTGTGGGGATGGTTTCAAGTTCGACCGGCCTTTCATGGCCTGGATCAACGATGGCCGGGCGAAGAACATGGGTGATGTGGCGGATGAGTGGCAGCGTCGGCAGTCAGGCAACGCCTAGGCCGCTGCGCCTGCGTTCACTGCGCCGCGAATCGCATCCAGCAGCATGGCGAACGCCGGGTTGTCGTTGTCCGAACGCCAGATCAAATGCAGTTCGCTTTGCACGCCCTCCCCCAGATCGATCTCGCGGAAGGTCACGCCCTTGAACACCACGCTGGCGGCGCAGCGCGGCACCAGCGCCAAGCCCATGCCAGCGTTGACCAGCGCCAGAATCGTCAATGACGAACCCAGCCATTGCACGTACTGCGGCGCCACGCGCGCCGAACGGAACATGCCGGTCAGCAGCTCGTTGAACGGCGGATACGCCGCGTGGGAGTACATCAGAAACGGTTCGCCATCCAGATCAGTCACCGCAACCGTCGCGGACGTCGCCAGACGATGGGTGCTGGGCACAGCGAGCAAGAAGGGTTCGCGCACCAGGCATTCGGTGGCGAACCCCGGTTGCAGCAATGGCGAGCGAACGATGCCCAGATCGATACGTCGCGCGCGCATGGCTTCGTGCTGTTGATAGGTGTTCATCTCCTCCAGGGAGATTTTCACGTGGGGCTGCTTGAGTCGCGCCTCGGCGATTACCTTGGGAAGGAATTCATAGACGGCGCTGCCCACGAAACTGATGGTCACCGAACCAATATCTCCTTTGGCAAAGCGCTTGGCCGATGCTGCCGCTTGTTGCGCACGTTCCAGAAGATTCTGCGCCTCGATGAAAAACGCCCGGCCGGCGGCGGTCAGCGCCACGCTGCGAGTACTGCGGGTAAACAGCGCAACGCCCAGGTGATGTTCCAGCAACTGAATTTGCCGACTCAGCGGCGGCTGAGTCATGTTCAAGCGTTCAGCGGCGCGGCGAAAGTTGAGTTCCGTGGCCACGGTGGTGAAACAGCGCAACTGGGCTAGCTCAAACATTGATTCATTCCAGGTATCAATCAAGTGCCAATCTAGATTAGACCGGAACAAAGACTGCGTCCATCATCGACCCGTCCCCAAAAAAATAATGATCGGGAGTCGCCCAGTGAACACAGTCCATACACCGACGGACGCCACACCGCTTGCCCGGGCAGTTGCCAAGGTCAAGCGTCACGTATTGCCGCTGTTCGTCATCATGTTCATCGTCAATTACATTGACCGGGTGAACATCGGCTTCGTGCGCAGCCATCTGGAAACCGACCTGGGCATTGGCGCTGCCGCCTATGGACTGGGCGCCGGACTGTTCTTCGTTGGCTACGCGATTTTCGAAGTGCCTTCCAATATGTTGTTGCAACGCTACGGTGCCCGCGCCTGGCTGACGCGCATCATGTTCACCTGGGGCCTGGCGGCAATGGCCATGGCCTTCGTGCAGGGCGAAACCAGCTTCTACGTGCTGCGTTTCATCCTCGGCGCAGCGGAAGCGGGCTTCTTCCCTGGCATCATTTATTACTTCACCCAGTGGCTGCCAGGCGCTGATCGCGGCAAAGCGATGGCGATATTCCTCAGCGGTTCAGCCATCGCGTCGGTGATTTCCGGCCCGGTGTCGGGTGCTCTGCTGCATATCAGCGGGATGGGCATGCATGGCTGGCAGTGGATGTTCCTCATCGAAGGCTTTGCCTCGGTCGTGCTCTGCGGCTTTGTCTGGTTCTGGCTGCAGTCACATCCCAGCGAAGCGAAATGGCTGAGCAACGAAGAGAAAGACGCGCTGATTGGCGCCATCGCTGAAGAACAGCGGGCACGGGAGGCTACGCAAACCGTCAAGCCATCGATGTTCAAGTTGCTGGCCGACAAACAGATCGCGTTGTTCTGCTTCATCTATTTCTCCATCGCCCTGACCATCTATGGCGCCACATTCTGGCTGCCGAGCATGATCAAGAAAATGGGCAATATGGGCGACTTCCAGGTGGGCCTGTTCAACTCGATCCCATGGATCATCTCGATCATCGCGATGTACGGCTTTGCCGCCATGGCGGGCAAATGGAAGTATCAGCAAGCCTGGGTCGCGGTAACGCTGGTCATCGCCTCGTTCGGCATGTTCATGTCCACCACCGGCGGGCCGATCTTCGCCTTCGTGGCAATCTGTTTCGCCGCCATCGGCTTCAAAGCGGCATCGGCACTGTTCTGGCCGATCCCGCAGGGTTATCTGGATGCGCGGATTGCTGCGGCGGTGATTGCCTTGATCAACTCGATCGGCAACCTCGGTGGCTTTGTGGCACCAACGGCGTTCGGCTTCCTGGAACAGACCACCGGCTCCATCGAAGGCGGCTTGTACGGCCTGGCAATTACCTCGCTGGTCGCCGCCGTGGTGATCTTCTTTGCCCGCACCTCGCCCCGTGGCGACGCACCCAGCATTTTGACCGGCAAGCCGGTTGAAGTCCCCGTTTCGAAAAACTCCGTAAATCGCCAAGCCTTGAAATCTGGCCCATCGGGAGCAGCCTCTTGAAAATCAAACGAGTCACCGTCACGCCAATTGCCTTTCGTGATCCACCGTTGCTCAACGCCAGCGGCATCCACGAACCCTTTGCCCTGCGCTCGATCATCGAGATCGAAAGCGACAACGGCTATATCGGCTTGGGCGAAAGCTATGGCGATGCTCCAGCGCTGTTGATCCAGCAGCAATTGCAAAACCAGTTGATCGGCCTCGACCCGTTCAATCTCAACCAGCTGCGCACCATCGTCCAGGCAACTGTCGCTGCCAACAAACCGGCGAGCATCGCGGGTGCCGAACTGGCACCCGGCTCCCACGCCAGCAAAGCGGTCAGCAATGCGTATTCAGCATTCGAAGTGGCGTTCCTCGACTTGCAGGCGCATTACCTGAACGTGCCATTGGTTGACCTGCTGGGCGGTGCGATCCGCGATGAAATCCCGTTCAGTGCCTACCTGTTTTTCAAGTACGCCGAACACGTTGATTCGCCCTACAAACCCGACAGCTGGGGCGAGGCACTGAACGAAGAACAGATCGTCGCCCAAGCGCGGCGCATGATCGAGGCTTACGGTTTCAAGAGCATCAAACTCAAGGCGGGCACGTTGCCGCCGGAACATGAAGTGTCGTGCATCAAGGCGCTGAAAAAAGCCTTCCCCGGCTTCCCGCTACGCATTGACCCGAACGGCAACTGGTCGCTGGAAACCTCGATTCGCATGGCCGAACTGCTGGGCGATGACCTGCAGTATTACGAAGACCCGACGCCGGGCCTGGAAGGCATGTCCGAACTGCACAAACGCACCGGCCTGCCGCTGGCAACCAATATGGTCGTCACCGACTTCGACGAATTCCGCCGCAGCGTAGCGCTGAACAGCGTGCAGATCGTGCTGGCTGACCACCATTATTGGGGCGGTCTGCGCGACACTCAGGCACTGGCGAAAATGTGCGACACCTTCGGCCTTGGCGTGTCCATGCACTCCAACTCGCACCTGGGCATCAGCCTGATGGCAATGGCCCACGTCGCGGCGTCGGTGCCAAACCTCGATTACGCGTGCGACACGCACTACCCGTGGCAGGAACCCGACGAAGAAGTGATCAAGGGCGGCAAGCTGCCGATTGTCGACGGCTGCGTGAAAATCACCCGCGCGCCGGGGCTGGGCCTGGAGCTGGATCGCGATCAGCTCGGCAAGCTGCACGATCAATTCCTCACCTGCGGCATCCGCCAGCGCGATGACGTGAAGCAGATGCAGCGTTACAAGCCGGACTGGAAAGCCGTCAAACCCCGCTTCTGACACACCCTTTTTGTTGGGCCCGGCACATCCCCTGTGTCGGGCTTTTTTTTTGTTTGGCAAATCGTTGCGGGCGTGGGAGCGAGGCTTGCCCGGGAATCGGTCTTTTCGCTCAACATCTTTATCGCCTGAACTCACGTCTTCGCGGGCAAGGCTCGCTCCCACGGGCTGGTACCAAACCGCACGATCCCAGGAACCGATCAAAACAGCGCAGAACGCTTCAGGCGAGCTGTTTCTCGAGTTTGATCACGGATTGATCGATAACGGTTCTGGCAAGCTCAACCAGATGCATCACTGAAAACACCAGATGCCGGTCGGCTCCGCTCAAACGGTCGCCACTTTCGTAGGCCGTTGCAGCTGCACATTGCAGCAGCTCGGATGCGTGGTTCAGGGCGTCTTCGAGGGTTGAAGGGGGAATAGGTGTGAGATTGATCATATTTAAAAACTCTGAAGTCAGTTTGCGCTGTCAGCAATCGCTACTAAAAGAAGGGTGGCAGCTGTGCGCAGGTTAGTAGACCGGGACTTCAGAACCGGCGCACCCGAAGATGCCCCACGCACAGCCACCATAAAGATGGGCATTTCAAGGAAACACTGTGCGACTGAAGTTTGCGGGCTACTAAACCCAATCACTGATTTCTCAGCGACCGGCGCACCTTAGTAGCCAAAATCCACAGACGCAAGCGGCCGGAAGTATCTCGGAAACTTCACTCAAGAGAAACAGAAATGTCCGGCAAGCCGTCAGGTGAAGGCGCGCAAAACATGCGCTGCTCTGGCAGGTTTCTGGTTATTCCGTTGGAGCGAGGCTTGCCCGCGAATCGATTGGTCATTTTTTGAATGCGTCCAGTCATCCCTCTCTTAACTCCAAAACCATCGAGCATGCTCAACGCTGCGTGAGCACCATGTCCTGGTGCTCAGTGCACATACCATTCATTTCCCAAGCTGCTAGCCGATACCGACCCTGGTTGCCGCTAAGTCGGCCTAGTCAAGGCGGTGGATCTAAACGTAATGACGCACGTCAAGACAGCGGCCATAACCGATAACAGCGCGGCGGCACCGAATGCCACTGGTAATCCAGATACGAAGTCACCGGGTAGTGAAGAAATGGCGAAAACTGAGGTTACAACAGCGATTCCTAATGCACCGCCAATCTGCTGATCCATCTGTAACAGGCCCGACGCCGTGCCCGATTGCTCGGCAGCCACGCCGTCCATCGTCAGCACCGTGCCTGGTGTAAATACCAACGCAATACCCAAACTGTGCACCAACATTGGGCCTAGCACCGAACCCGCGTAACTGCCGCCAATGTCGATTATGGCGAACCCTATAAAACTGCATGCCACGAGCAAGCATCCGCTCAATTGAAGTCTGCTGGCACCGAAGCGCTCGATCAGACCTGGCATGAAATGGGTTACAGCAAAAACGGTGCAAGTGACTGGTAAATAGGCAAGACCCGCTGCCAGAGGCCCAAACCCTAGCACTTTCTGAAAATATTGAACCACCAGAAACAGCATCGAAAAATGCATGCCGACGATGATCGCCATTACGGCCAAAGCGACGATGCGGGTTCGGTTCCGTAGTAGATTCAAATTCAGGAGGGGCTGCTGCACCCGGCCTTCTATCATCCAGAATGCTGTCAAGAGCGCAACGGCAACCACAAAAGAAGGCAGGGTTGCGAAGTGTGCCCAACCGTGCTCTGCGGCATTAATAAAACCGAATACCAGCGCAATCGAACCGGCGGTAGCGGTCAGTGCTCCACCCATGTCGAATTGAGCACGCTGACTCGCTGTTTCTTTGACAACTTTGCCAATCATAAGAAGGATCAAAATCCCGACGGGCACATTGATAAGCAGCGACCAGCGCCAAGAGAAATATTCTGTAAGTGCGCCTCCTAGAATGAGTCCGGCTGAAGCACCTACTGAAGAAACAGTAATGAACAGCGCAAGTCCTCGATTACGCTCCGCCTCGCTGCGCGCAATGTTCATCACTAATGCCAATACACTGGGTGCCGCTATAGCGGCGCCAATACCTTGGAGAACTCTTGCAGCAACCAATACCAACGGACTATTCGCCAGCCCCCCCAGTAGCGAAGCCAGTACAAAAATGGCGACGCCAAATTTAAATGCCCTGACCCGCCCGTAGACATCCCCTATTCGGCCTCCCAATAACAGCAACCCGCCAAGTGCCAAAGCAAATGCATTCGGTACCCAAGACAAGGCTGCGGGGGAAAATCCCAGATCAGCCTGTATTTGAGGCAAAGCCACCATTACGATTAAAAAGTCCATCTGCAACATGAGTTGGGCGCTGAGAATGACGGTTAACGCAAGAATACGATTCGTGTCCTGCCTCGATATAGATGACGCTTGCGCCGACGGTGAATTAGACATAGACGTCCCCAGAGGTAGCAAAGAACGGCCTGAACGAGTTCTGGCCGTTTGGATTAGCAAGCGCGTTTTAGACCTGTGAAGCTCCACCATCGGCAAACAGCTCAATACCGTTGATATAGCTCGATGCATCGCTGGCCAGGAAAGCAACCGCCTTACCTATTTCCCGCGCTTCGCCTACGCGTCCAATAGTGCTTTTTTCACTCAGAGACTGGATTAGCTGCTCCGCATGGTCTCCTGCCATGTTCCGCAAGGATTGGGTATCCACCGGCCCGGGACTGAGCATGTTGATACGAACGCCAGAACCCTTGATGTCCAAAATCCAACTTCTGACCAATGCCCGGAGTGCAGCCTTGGTGGCGCCATAAAGGCCCAGCCCCGGCCCAGGACTAATCGAAGCGGTAGAGCCGATGATGACAATGCTGGCGCCTTTGTTCATAAGAGGCAGCGCGCCCTGGACAGTGAAAGTGACGCCTTTGACATTCGTTTCAAATACTCGGTCAAACCCTGCTTCAGTTATCGTTCCTAACGGGGCGATCTCGCCCATTCCGGCATTCGCGACCAAGACATCGATATGGCCATGAGTTGCCTTCATATGACTGAAAAGGCTGGCCAGATCAGTTGGACGTGAAACATCAGCAGCAAATGCCTCTACGTTATTCCCCAAGATAGTCAAAGCCTGATCCAACCGCTCCTGCCGACGTCCCGTGATGACTACACATGCACCCTGCGTGGCGAATTCCTTTGCGATCGCAAACCCCAAACCTGATGACCCGCCGGAGACCAAAACAACTTTGTTTTTGAATTCCATAAATACGTACCTGAGTGCAAAGAGTTAGAGGGTGTATTAGCGAGCACGCTGATGAGCCAATGAACGCGGCATCGGCGCCATTACCATGCGATTGTTCAAAGCCAGCGTTTCAAGCGAGAACGGATGGAATAAAGGCTCGAAATACCTAGACCTCATCGAATGAGAATCCGTGTGAATGAGTTCGCATGGTATAAGATGTATACCTAATATCAATACGGCACTTAAATGCCATCAGGTATATATGAGGAAACCACATGCTAACGACGGATGATCAGATCCTCAGAGATGAGCTGGATCTGGGGGCTTACATGGCTGATCCTTCAAGCCGGTTGATGCTGGATCAAATCGCGGATAAGTGGTCGATATTGATTCTCGCCGCACTCTGTAAAAAACCATTGCGTTTCAATGAACTTAAGCGCTGCCTGGACGGGATAACTCAAAAGGCGCTCACGCAGGCCCTTCGACGGCTTGAGCGAAACGGGATTCTCGCCCGTCGAGTTATTCCGTCGTCTCAGGTGGCGGTGGAGTACAGCGTCACGCCGCTGGGCTTTACGCTTGAAGAGCCATTCAAGGCTTTATTTTTCTGGACGATTCATAATTCAGCCGCAGTTACCGATGCTCGTGAAGCATTTGACGGACGAGATGTGGAAGGTTTGTAGTCAGACCCTGGTCATGCTGGATCGAAAACGGGTCCGGGTAATTTACGTCGTACAAACAACAGAGCGAATATCAATCAAAAGCTGCTAAAGGCCGTGTATACACCAAAGAATCTTCAACACACTCGCTCGACTGATAACGCCAGAAGGAATAAAGATAGATCGTATTGATATAAGCGGTTATATGAAAGATCGCTATGCTGCCGCCTGTTTTTTCCCGTAGTCGCGCGTCAAGTCGTAGGAAGCAGCAATGGATTTTGGTGGTTTGGGGTTAGTGGTCGCAGGCTTGGTGGTCGGGTTCATCGTCGGTATGACGGGCGTGGGTGGCGGTTCCTTGATGACGCCGATCCTGCTGTGGTTCGGCATCAACCCCGCCACGGCCGTTGGCACCGATCTGCTGTATGCGGCGATTACCAAATCCGGCGGCGTGTGGGTTCATCGCAGGCACCAGAACATCGACTGGTCGATCACCGGCTGGCTGACGCTGGGCAGCGTTCCGGCGGTGTTGCTGACGTTGTGGTTCCTGAGCACGTTGCATACGTCCCCAGACGCCATGAATGCCGTGATCAAGCAGGCGTTGGGGGTCGTTCTACTGCTCACCGCGCTGGCTGTATTCTTCAAGAAACGGCTGTTGGCTTTTGCGCACAATCGCGCCGGCGGTCACTACAACCCAAGCGGTCCCAGCCTCAATGCGTTGACGGTCGTGACTGGATTGGTCCTCGGCACCATGGTCGCCCTGACCTCCATCGGTGCTGGCGCCTTGGGCACCGTGGCGTTGTTTATCCTCTACCCGTTCCTGCCCACCCGCCGCCTGGTCGGTACCGAAATCGCTCACGCGGTGCCGCTGACGCTGGTCGCGGGCATGGGGCACGCCAGCATGGGCAACATGGATTGGGGCATCCTCGGTTACCTGTTGATGGGATCGCTGCCGGGGATTTACATCGGCAGTCACCTGTCCGGCAAGGTTTCTGACGATGTCCTGCGTCCTTGTCTGGCAGCGATGCTGGCGTTTATCGGCTTCAAGCTGGCGTTTTAACTGACTGACGCTGTGCAGGAAACCAGCCTGCGTCAATCGCGCTATCCTCTACAAGGCTTGCTTGAGCCCAACGACGACCGCCGGATACGCCGATGACCGCAGCTTTCGCCCCGTTTCAGGATCTCGCCTCTCTGCTGATCCCCCACACCGTAGCCGAGAAAATCGATGGCTCCCACGATGTGTCGCATCTGCAGCGGGTCTGGAACAACGTTTGCCTGATCCGCAATGATGAAGGCGGCGATCAGGAGATCCTGCTTGCCGCGACGCTGCTGCATGACTGCGTGGCAGTGGAAAAGAATTCGCCGTTCCGCTCCAGCGCGTCGCGTCTGGCGGCAGCCAAAGCGACCGAGTTGCTGACCGAGATGGGTTGGGGCGAAGCACGCATCGAAGCGGTTGCCCACGCCGTCGAGGCGCACAGCTTTTCAGCGGCGATTACGCCCACGACCCTTGAAGCGAAAATCCTCCAGGATGCAGACCGCCTCGACGCCATGGGTATGATCGGTGTCGCACGCATGTTCTATGTGTCGGGCCGAATGGGCGGCGGTTTGTACGACCCGGCGGATCCTCATGCGACCCAGCGGGATTACGACGACAAACGCTTTGCCGTGGATCACTTCAACACCAAGCTTTTTCATCTGGCCGACGGCTTCCAGACTCAGGCGGGCGCGCGTCTGGCGAAGGTCCGTCATGAACGCATGCAACGGTTTCTGCGGGAGCTGATGCAGGAAGTGGGCGCGCCGCTGCCAATTTGATTCGGTATCAAAAACACCGGACTATAATTTGACGTCAATTTCAGCGATGTCATAAAGACATCACACAACTGACCTATAACCAACTCTCCGGTATTTCCGTTGAATTGGGCTTGATCCTCCGTGAAAAAGTTATTGCCCCGTATTTCGCGTCAGCAGTCATCGAAGTCCATCTTGCGCCGCTTCAAAATCACCCAGCGCCTGGTGCTGTGTTTCAGCATTACGGCGCTGTTGATGGTCGCGCTCGGGGTGTTTTGTCTGCTGCAAATGCAGGCGATCCGCAATCAGGGCGAAGCGGTGGAAAGCGGCTCGCTGCCCAGCATCGCCATGGCCGACGCCATCGCCATCAATCTGGTCAAACTGCGCGGTGAAACCTCACGTCTGATCGCCAACGCCGATGATCCGGGCGCGGTGGTGAGCAGCAAGATCAACGTCGAACAGCTCAAGAACGAAGTCGAAAAAGGCTTTGGCGAATACCTCGATCATGTCAAAGACACCACTGAGCGCGACTCGTTGGTCGCCCTGCAAGACGCCTACAAAGCCTTCATTCCTGGCCTTTATGACGAAATAGCCCTGATCGAGCAGCGCAAGCTCGACGACGCTCGCATGCTGGCCAACACCATGCTGTCTTTGCAGGGCGACCTGATGGACATGCAGGTGCAATTGCTGCGCGAGCTCAACAAGCAAAGCGCTGCCGCCGCCGTGGAAAAGGCCAGAAACAGTTTTGCGCAAACCCGGATTATTGCCCTGAGCGCCATCGGCATTGCCCTGGCGCTGACCCTGCTGCTGGCCTGGCGCTTGAGCGTCAGCATCATTCGTCCGGTGCGTCAGGCGCTGCAGATCGCCAGCACTATCGCCAGTGGCGATCTGAGCCCGCAAACCATCCCCGAAGGCAGGGACGAAACCGCACAGTTGCTGAGCATGCTCGGCCAAATGCGCGGCAACCTGCATGGCACTATCGAACAGATTTACGCGGCGGCAACCCAGCTTTCCCAGTCGGTACAGGAAATGAGCACCATCTCCGAAGCCAGCGCAGAAAACCTGCGGCTGCAGAACTCGGAAATCGAGCAAGCGGCGGTTGCCGTCAATCAGATGAGTCAGGCGGCTGTGGAAGTGGCAGGCAATGCCAGCAATACCGCGACGGAAAGCCTGGCCTCCAGCGATGCGGCCGCCAAAGGCCAGCTGCGGCTTTCGGACACCATCGTTTCGATCAAGCAACTGACGGGTAATGTGCTGGAAACGTCGCATCAGGCCGAAGGTTTGGCCGAACGCACGCTGAGCATCAGCAAGATTCTCGACGTGATTCGCGCCATCGCCAATCAGACCAACCTGTTGGCACTCAACGCAGCGATTGAAGCGGCGCGGGCCGGGGAAGCCGGGCGCGGGTTTGCCGTGGTTGCCGATGAGGTTCGCTCACTGGCGCAGCGCACCAGTGCTTCCACCACCGAAATTGAAGGGTTGATCACCGGTGTCCAGCAGAGCACTCAGGAAACCGCCAGCGCACTGCGCCTGACGGCCAACCAGGCAAATCTGACGCTTGAACAGGCCGCCGCCACGGGCGAGGCATTAACAATCATCATCAGTTCGACCTCGACGATCAATGACCGCAACCTGTTGATCGCCAGTGCCGCCGAGCAGCAGGCCCAAGTGGCTGGCGAAGTCGATCGCAACCTGAGCAGCATTCGCGATCTGTCCAGCCAATCCGCTTCCGGCGCTCAGCAAACCACCATGGCCAGCAATGCCTTGTCGATGCTGGCCACGGATCTGAAAGCGATGGTTCAGCGGTTTGTTCTCTGACGACGAGCGAATTAATTCCAGCGGTCCCATTCCTTGATGATGGCAATGTGTTTCATTATTGAAACAGCCCCCGTCGCGGGACACATTGCCATCAAGGATCCGAGCATGCACAAAGCCGCCGTATGGACTGCAACCCTCGCCGCACTCACGATAAGTACCGTCGCCCAGGCTGACGTACGCATCAAGCTGGGCAGTCGGGAACGGGTTTCTCAACTCTTCGCTTACCCTAACAATTGCAGCGTGATCTGCTTCCGTGACTGGACGCTGGAACAGACGGCGGAGCACTACCTGACCCAGAGCGTCCAGCGCGACGGTTATACCGGTGGCGTCAGCGTGAAAAGTGACAACGACGTGCTCTACGCTGATATCAGCGGCGTGCCTGACGGTTATGGCACACCGTTGACAGCACTGCTCGACGCGGGTGAGCTGGCCATAAGCGGGGCGAAGAAGCTCAATCTCGACCAGAAATGGCAATACAACTGGTATCTGTTCCTGCCACTGGGCATGGCGCTGGAAAACCGCAAGAGCGTCGAATTGCTGCACTTTCCGCCCGACACGTCACTGACGCTGGCTCAGGATTATCTGGTCTCTGCGACCACTGATCGCTGGGCCACACTACTGACGCTCAACGGCATTCCTGCTGCCCGGACCCCGGGGTATCAGACGATCATCGACATCGCCCCGATTGCCGCTCCCGCCAATGCCGGCAGTTCGCTGGAAGAGGTTTACAGCTATTTTCAGAGCTACCAGACCACGATGGTCAAGGAGCTCAGTCAGAACGCCAAAGGTAACTCCTTGCCCATGGTGGCGTTCGGCGCACCTGTGAGGAAATGGATCAACCAGCAATATGGGGCCAATGTGCCCGTGCTGGGCCTGGCGACTATCAGTCCGAGCGCCGGACAACAAGTCGCGGTGCTGGGCTCGAATCATCCAAGCTATATCTGGTACGCGGATAACAAGGCGAACTATGACGGCGATCAAGCCAAGGCCGATGCGGCAGGCCTTGCGGTAATGGGGCAGGATTTGAGCGCAGCCTGTTGGCAAGCGGCGATGGGGCAGACACCTGGAGCGGATCCGGCAATTACGTTGAACGCGTGCATGCAGAAATGGCAGGTGACCGACAAGGTGCAGACGTGTGAGCTTTTTTACACCGCCGAACGCGACCTGAGCGCAGAACAAGCCGCCGCCAAATGCAGCACCGGCGAGGTAACACGCTCATTGCAGCAGTTGCAGAAACCGCTGGTCACTCCGGTCAGTCATCCGTATCTGTAGCACCGCTGGAACGCCAACCACTCGTTCCAACGGACCCCGACCGCGCGAGCCTTAAACCCCCTGCGGTCGCAACCGGTACTGCGGCGGCAACTGCTCCGGACCGCTGATGGTCGCGTTCAAGCTCTTGAAGCGACCATCCTTGATGCCGTAGATGCAACCGTGGATGGACAGGCTCTGCCCGCGATGCCAGGCGTTCTGCACAATGCTGGTGTGACCGACGTTCGCCACTTGCTGAATAACGTTGAGTTCGCACAAGCGGTCGACCCGCTCTTCCTCGGTCGGCAGCTTGGCCAGGGCTTCGCGGTTTTCGTAATACAGATCACGAATCGAACGGAGCCAGCCATCGATCAGGCCCAGCTGACGGTCCTGCATCGATGCGCGCACGCCGCCACAGCCGTAGTGGCCGGTGACCAGAATGTATTTGACCTTGAGCACGTCGACGGCGTACTGGATCACGGACAGGCAATTGAGGTCGGTGTGCAGCACGACGTTGGCTACGTTGCGGTGGACAAACAAGTCACCCGGCAACATGCCGACGATTTCGTTGGCCGGCACGCGTGCATCCGAGCAGCCGATCCAAAGGTATTCCGGGGTTTGCTGCCGTGCCAGCTTGGCGAAAAACTCAGGATCTTCCTTGGTGATCGCATCAGCCCAACGTTCGTTGTTGTCGATCAGCTCTTGTAGCTCGTTCATGCGTGTACGCCTCGAAGATGTGCCCAGCGTTTGACTGGACCTGAACGACCCAGGTCACGCTTATTTGCCACTACTCGCCTGACGGAACAAAAAGGAATCTTCAGAGTTGTGGCCGGTCCACCTATTAAGGACCCAAATAACGAGGATTCGCCATGACTGATTCACGCCGTCCGTTCGATGCCACCCAACCCGAGCCTATCGATGACAACGAAGACCGTATGGGCTCAATGGAAGAACTGGACTTTGACGAGGAAGAACCGAGCGCACGCATCGGCGATCTGATGCCCGAGGACGAACTGGCGCACGAAATTCCGGAGAAACGTGTGCGAGAAGCCGGCATGACCGGTGCATCGACCCCCGACCATCACCCGACCGACGACGACCTGGATCCAGAAATGCTGATCCGCGAAGACGGCGCTCGCTCGGCCAGGGAAGCCGGTGAAGACAACCCGGCCGACTTCGAACTGAGCGTGGTCGATGAAGACGATATCGGCGGCGGCGATGGTCTGGATGAAGCAGAGCTGGGTCGGCTTGACCCGCTGGATGGCAAGCCGGAGAAGTGAACTGTGCGCAGTGAATGAAACGGCCTCTTCGGGGACGAGTCCCCTCCTGCCGGTGGTGTTGGATCGGTAGGACCGGACTTGTCCGGGAAAGCGCCGGGTATGCCGACGAAGATCTTCAGCGCTTGCACCGGCGCCTTAGGGGACGAGTCTCCTTCTACTGGTTGTGTTGGATGGGTAGGACCGGATTTGTCCGGGAAGCGTAGGGTATGCCGATGAAGATCTTCAGCGCTTGCACCGGCGCCTTCGGGGACAAGTCCCCTCCTACTGGTTGTGTTGGATGGGTAGGACCGGACTTGTCCGGGGAAGCGTAGGGTTATGCCGATGAAGATCTTCAGCGCTTGCACCGGCGCCTTCGGGACGAGTTTCCCTCTACCGGGTATGCATTGCACTTACATTGATTTACTCAAACAACGTGCAAGCCATCACCAGCGCATCTTCACGCCCGCCAACCGCCGGGTAGTAATCCCGACGTCGGCCAATCTCGTTGAAGCCAAAGCGCTCATACAAACGATACGCCGAGCGATTGCTGTCACGCAGTTCGAGAAAGCACTCCCGGGCATTGAGCGTATAAGCCCGGGACATCAAATGCTCAAGCAAACGCAGCCCCAGACCTCGGCCCTGGCTTTCAGGTTTGACGGTGATGTTGAGCAGATGCGCTTCATCGATGATGACTTGCACAACGCCATGCCCGACTTGCTGGGCACCTTCGAACATCAGCCAGATTTCATAAGACTTGAGGCCGTCGAGAAAGATGCCTCGCGTCCAGGGATGGCTGAAGGCGGCGTACTCAATCTTCAATACGGCGTCGATGTCCGCTTCGGTCATCGGGCGGAAGGTCACTGCGTCACTCATCTATCGGTTTCCAGCGCGCCATCAGCCGACGCATGGCTTGCCAGACATCTGCCTTGCGTTGAGGCTCGTCCATCAGTAATTCAAGACCCGGCAAAGCCCAGGCTGAACCCAGGCCATCGACCTGAAGTTCGTTGTTATAGGATTGCGCATCAGCTTCCCCGGCAAAGCGCACCGAAGGCAGGCCAATCAACCACAGGCAAGCGCAGGGTTCATCTTCGAGACGTGCCGACACGAAACCTTGCACAAAATCACGCGCGGCTTCCGGGCCCTGGTCCAGATTGCCCCTGACCAGCAGCGGCCAGCGCACCGGCTCGCCGATGATTTGCGGGCTGTCCGGCAAACCGGCGGCGCGCAGCATGTCTTTGAGTAACAAATAAGACGGATCGCGGCTCTGAAACGCCTGGCCTGTGGGTAACTCCACCAGCAGCAGGCAACGCCCGGCACGCAGCAGTTGCAACGCAAAGCGCGGCGGCGGCACAACTGGCGCTTTGACCGGCACAGGCGCTGCTTCAACTACAGCAGCGGGCGCGCGGGTGCTGGCCAGCGACGGACGCGGCACTTCGATTTTCGGGCGCTCGACGGGATGCGCCGGCGCTACGGACGGCTCGGCAACCGCTGCGCGCTCGGGAGTCTGCGCGATGGCGACGATTTGCACGTCTTCGACCGGCAGCAGCGGCTCAAGCAGCTCAGGCCGTGACGGTGCAGCAAAGGGCAATTCAGTGCGCGGCAGCCAATTGACCACCTGCATGGCGGTCATATAAGCGCGGCGGCGGGACTCGTTTAGCAAAGGTCAGCCACCTGTGGATAAGTTAAGGACGCGATTCTACCGCCCTTCGCCGATTCCCGCCGCAGTTGATCGTCCACAGGTGAAATGTTGCGCAGCCGATGCAGTACAATCGCTGCTTTTATTTGCCAACCACCGGCCAACCAATGATCGAACCTAAGCGCGTCTTGCGCGCCCTTGCCGAACACTGGGCGCTTCTTGAGCCATTGTGCGAACACTTCGACCAAGGCACCTTGAGCCTGAGCGAATTGCGCCTGCAACTGGCCGCACAACAGATGGACAGCACGCCGCAGGACATCACCAATCTGCTGGATGTGTGGATTCGCCTGGATATCCTGGTCCCCGTGGCCAAAAGCCCTAATCGGTTCGAACTCAACGCGCAGATCCACGACTTCCTGTCTTATCTGCGTCGCGAGCACCGTTTGGGCCTGTGCCTGGAAATCGAAGCCTATCTGCGGCATCTCGAACGCCTGGCAGGCTACATTCAGGATGCATTCGATATCCGCGACGCCGATGACCTCGCCCGGCAGCTACGCCTGCTGGACATGCGCGTGCGCGACGTCCTGAAGAAACTCGCCAATGATGAACAAGCGCTGGTAGCCGTTGCCGATCGGGCCAAGACCAGCGACCGGCAGATTCCCCTGCGACAGCGTTATGCCGAAGTACTGGCGACCTGGGACGAATACATCGAACCGATGATTCAACTGGTGAATGCCGACGGCGCGTTCGAACAAGGCGTGCGCAAGGTCGAGAATGTGCTGCTGCGCATGCTCACCGAACAGCAAAGACTCGGCCATCTGGTGGACGACGACATGCTGTTGCGTACCCACGCGCGCATCCTCGAAATGCAGACCAGCGCTCAGTTGACGTTGCGTCACGCGCGGGAGCTGCTGCTGCCGCTGCGCGAAGAAGCCCGTCGGCACAACGCCGTAACACGCGGCGCGGCACTGGCGCTGTCGGCGATTCGTCGCAAAGGCCTGGACGCCGTACCGCAAGCTGCGATGCCGATGTTCACCCGTCCGCAAAGCACATTTCTGGGCAGCGCGAGTCAGGTCGAGGCCTACGTTTACGCTCTGGCGCGCTTCGAACCCAAGCCGGCCAAATTCCCCAAGGCCAACGCCAAGCGCAAAGGCGAGCCGCCGCAAGCGCCGCGCACAGTCAAGGAAATGCTCGAGCGTTGCGAAGACGCCCTGCCGCTGCCGGACCTGATGGTCTGGCTGCTGGAGCAGGAACCGGACGGCGCTACCGATGAATTGCTGTATTGGTTCTCGCGTCTGTCGCGGGACAAACGCTTCGCTCGTGAACGCCTCGAACGACGCGATTATTTCACTCAGGAGCATCAGGTCAGCCTGAGCTCTTTTGCCCTGCTCTCCAGCCGTGATGAGCAGCCAGGGAATCCAGTCAATGCATCTTGATCTCTCCGAAATGTCCCAACTGGCTCCGATCTTCCGCGAGCTGTTCAAGGGCTATCACATCAGCCGCCGCGATCCGGAGCTGTATGCGCAACTGTCCAACTCCCAGGATCAGTACCGCACACTGTTCAAGGCCCTGGGTTTCGAACTGGTATGCGACACCCGTGGCTTCTATTACTTCGTCCCGGACCTCGCTGCCGCGCAGGTCAACAAGACCGCGCAACGCCTGGCGCTGTTCACCTTCATCCTCGTCGAGCATCTGGCCGATCAGGGTCGTGATCCGGTCGCCGTACTCGATGGCGGCAGCCTGGGCCGCGATGAACTGCCTTCGCTGCTGGAAAAATACCGCGACCTGTTTATCCAGGCCGAAGTCCAGACCCAGGACGAACTGGAAGAAAAGATCATGCGCCGCATGACTCAGCTGGGATTCGCCAGTGAAGACAACGGCATTTACCGCT
Organism: Pseudomonas sp. CFII64; assembly: GCF_000416235.1. GTDB lineage: Bacteria > Pseudomonadota > Gammaproteobacteria > Pseudomonadales > Pseudomonadaceae > Aquipseudomonas. The sequence goes on from NZ_ATLO01000016.1 coordinate 72,589, forward strand.
TCCTGCCACCCATGCACCGCTTTCTGGATGTCTGCCTGTCAGTGCAACAGGATCGCGATCTGGCAGCCAGCATCCACAGCGTATTGCCCTTGCCCACGCCCGTGCTCATTGATGACGACAGCGACGAAAAACTGCTGGAGACCGATGACCCACTGGATCTGGCCGAGTTTGAAGAATCGTCTGAAAGCGAAGAACAGGCTCTGGCCCGGGCTATTGCTGACGAGCAGAAGGATATGAACCCATGAGCCAGGAACGTTACGGCATTCGCCGCTTTGCCCTGCTGAACACTGCCGGTTACAGCCTCGGGCTGTTTCCGCTGGAACACCCGCTGTCGGTGTATGGCGCGAATAACCTCGGTAAAAGTGCCTCGATCAACGCCCTGCAATTCCCGATTCTGGCGCGCATGTCAGACATGAGCTTCGGCAAATACACGCTGGAGCAATCGCGCCGTTTCTACTTTGCGTCGGACACCAGCTACATTCTGGTGGAAGTGTCATTGCCTCATGGCCCACACGTGATTGGCGTCGTCGGACGCGGCCCGGGCGGCGGTTTCGGTCACCAGTTCTTCGCTTATGCGGGCGAGCTGGACCTGGGCCACTACCAGAAGAACGACACCTGTCTGCGGCAGAAAGAATTGTTCAGCAATCTGGAAAGTCAGGGCCTCAAGGCATACGAGCTCAAGCCTGATGAGCTGCGGCGCTTGCTGGTAGGCGGACATACCTCGATTCCGCTGGACCTGACGTTGATCCCGCTGCGCTCCACCAGCGAACAGAGCCTGAAAACCTTCCGCGCGCTGTTCATCAACTTGCTGCACATGCGGGAAATCACCGCTGCCAAGCTCAAGCAGTTGTTTCTCGATGCCTTTGAACACAGCCTGCGGTCCGGCAGTGTCGATTACATCGCCGCGTGCGAAGAGGCCTTCCGCGATGTACGTCGCATGGAACAGGACTACAACTCTCTGGTGCTTGCCGGTCCGCTGGTCGAAGCGCTGGCGGCGGGCGTGAAACAACGCGAGCTGCTGCGCGGCAAACTGCATCGCCTTTCACCCTTGCTCGATTCCCTGCTCGGCACCTGGATCGACTACTCCGATGCCCGCAAGGAAGAGCTGGTCATTCAAGCCGAACATTATCGCGGCCAGCAGGATGTACTGCAGAACGATCAACGTGGCGGCACTCAGGAACTGATGCGCCTGGAACGCGAGATCAGCAGCATTCAGCGCTGGGTCGGCGAGCTTGCCGTACTCAAGAATCGCTTTGCGCTGGTCGACAACGCCAAAGTGCTTGAGCAGCAATTGCTGGCGGCCAAAGATGCCCACGATGAACTGGCGGGCGCCTTGGCACAGTCCCGGCAATTCAGTGCCGAAGACCTCGACGAACGTCTGCGGGATCTGGAAAAACGCCTGAAGTCGGTGAAGCAACAACTCGATCATGCCGACAACAACAGCTACGCCCGATTGCGCGAAGAGTTTTCCCAGCCGGACGTCGAACGCTTGATGCGCCTGTTCAACAGCGCCCTGTTCAGCTTGCCACTGGGTGAACAAGGGATTGCGCTGGATGACGGCGATGCCTGGGTCAAATCCCTGGAGATGATCCTCGATAGCTTCAAAGGCGACCAATTCCAGGTGCCGGGTCTGACGATCAATCTGTCGAACATCGAACCACCGGCGCTTCAGGCCTTGGCCGACCGCGCGGCCTTGCGCGATCAAAAAGAACGTCTGGAAAAAGAACTCAAGCAACTCAAGGCTCAGCAAGCCGTCGCGGCTGACCGCTCGGCCAGCAAGACGCAAACCGAGGCCTTGTATCAGCAAGTGCTGGATGCACAGAAAGCGCTGGAAGACTTCCGCCGCTGCCAGACGCTGAGCGCGGAAGAGTCCGACAAACTGGAACAGCTGGCCCAGATGGAAGCTGCGCAGGACGAGTTGAAACGCTCAAGCGATGCCTTCACCGAGCGCGTGCAGCAACTGTCGGCCAAGCTGCAACTGATCGCACGGCAGATTGGTGATCTTGAATCCAAACAACGCACACTGGATGACGCACTGCGTCGTCGTCAGTTGCTGCCCGCCGATCTGCCGTTCGGTACGCCGTTCATGGATCCGGTGGACGACTCGCTGGAGAACCTGCTGCCGCTGCTTAACGACTACCAGGATAGCTGGCAGGGTTTGCTGCGCAGCGATGGCCAGATCGAAGCGCTGTACGCGCAGGTTCGTCTCAAAGGTGTGGCCAAGTTCGACAGCGAAGATGATGTAGAACGTCGCTTGCAGTTGCTGATCAATGCTTACGCACACCGCACCGACGAGGCGCTCACTCTTGGCAAGGCGCGGCGTGCGGCGGTGACAGATATCGCCCGCACCCTGCGCAACATCCGCAGCGACTACGACAGCCTTGAGCATCAACTGGCGCTGTTCAACCGCGAGATCAACAAGCGTCAGGTTTCCAACCTTGAGAGCTTCCGCATCGTGCTTGCGCCGAACAAGGAAGCACTCAAGCATATCGACCAGATCATCCACAGTGCCGGTCAATATGAAGAAGGCGAAACTCTATCGGTCTTCGACTTGAGCCAAAGTGCCGAGCAGGACAACAAGAACGAAGAGGCCAAGGAATATCTGGCTCGCCTGGTGGCGGCGAATCATAACCAGTTGGGCTTGAAGGATTTGTTCGAGCTGGCGTTTGAGATCACCAAGGTCAACGGTCAACCGATCATCCACACCGACATCGACGGAGCTGCTTCCAATGGCACCACGATGACCATCAAGGCCCTCACCAACATGTACTTGTTGTTGCACTTGATGGATCGCGATCAGGCTGGACGCATCCGCTTGCCTTACTACCTGGATGAAGCAGCGGACATCGACGAGAAGAATCAGGCGGCACTTCTCGAAACAAGTCTGCAGCTTGGCTTTGTGCCAATCCTGGCCAGCGTGAAGCCTCAAGTCTCGGCCCATGTCGCCATCGACCTCGAAGGCGGCAGCGGACCTAACGGCATCTATATCGATGAAGCTGACTGGAAGTACATTCGGCGTCGTGATGACGTAAAGGCCGTGGTCGTTGAGGAAGTCGTTGAGGAAGCTACTGAATAACGCGTTCAAACGAGTAACGAAGGCCGCATGAGAATGCGGCCTTTTTATTGGCTATCGTTAATGCAGGCTGTATGGCGGCGGTTTCGAACTTCCGAGCAGACAAACAAAACCCCTGAACGC
>NZ_ATLO01000017.1 GCF_000416235.1 Pseudomonas sp. CFII64
GTTGCTCGTTAGCGGGAGGCGAATTCTACAGGATTAATCTGTACCGTCAACCACCCATGCCAGATTATTTCCGCAGCTTCAAAACACGCGGATGGAGCTATCTATAGGCAGTTAAAAGCCGAGCCCAAGAGGATCCAGAGAGACCGTCAATATAGAGCCCCATCCCGGCTCCAAAACACAAAGGCCCCGACTCATGGAGTGCGGGGCCTTTGCTGGACTGAATGCGGTGAGAGCGCCCTCTGATGACGTCGAACCTGATAAAGCTATCTATATGGTGTCCCAGGGCAGGTTCGAACTGCCAACCTTCCCCTTAGGAGGGGGATGCTCTATCCAATTGAGCTACTGAGACACAATCGCCGGTCTAGTTGCAGTGCCAGCGGAACGGCGAGCATGTTAACGGCACAGCCTGAATTTGTCATGTCGTGATTGCCTGCAGACCCTGTAGGAGATACCCCGCATCCATGACCGCGAAATAACCATCATGCATTTTGCACTACCGCAAAAGGCCATCATTGCAAAACGCAATCTAGCTCGATCTAAAAAACTTTATAAGCCACTGATTTTAAAGGATTTTCATGACAAAATTTATTGGCATGCGGAATGCACTATCTAGGATAGTGGAGAACAGCCCCTTAAGAAAGTTCCGTTGGAGGTACACGAAAATGAACATCGCGCTATCAGTGTTGAACGCTGCAGCCCTGGTCGCATTGGTGACTTTTCATTTCCAGGACGACGGCTCGCAGAGCCAGTCAGTGGCCATTCAACCCCAGCCGCATCATCTGCTGCGCCAAGCACCTCAATTGGCAATCATGGCTGAGCCGCGGCACGAATCAGCGATGGTCGCCAACGAAAGCGACACGTCAGCTCAAACGACTCAAAGCAGCCCACGCTGGATTTTCTAAGAACTGCACCCAATGAGATTTACCATGTCAAAACCCGCCGCGCTGTTCATCACCCTAACGCTCATGCTGATCAGCATCGACCTATTGCTCCCGGCCAACAACGACGTCCTCAGCTATGCCGCAAGAATCGCGGGCGGAGTTTCGTTCTGCGCATTTATAGTCGCCTTAATGATGGGCCGACGCTTCAAATTTGATCCAGTGCTGCGCTAGACACTTCTGGGTCCTATATCAGGCGCTGCACCTACCCCGAACCCCTCCAGCCTCCCCCCTCCCCAGCGACACTTATCTCTGACCTACCTGCACTTGCGGAAGATTTCTGTCGTCCGTCGGCCCGCATTAGTATTTACTGCAATTGCCTCTAAGCTGAAGACAGATAGCCATCATGGCAATTGGCAGCCACGGACGACGGATGCCAGACAGATGGGCGGCAGTTTCAGTTTTTGCAGAGCCGCTCGCAATTCTGACAATCGGTGCTGGCAAATCGCCTTTATGTAGGTCAACATTTGTCACAGAATTGACGCCAAGGATCCGGCGGATTGAGGCATGATTGCGACCTCTTAAGACAATCCGGATTGAACATTTTGCCAAATTGACTGTCAGAGAATGACATCTTGCGGCGACTTGCTAGAACCGCTCTCCCCTGAACTAACCGGTTAAATATATGAGCCCTATGAAACAGGCTACTTATTCCAGCCGTACGGCTGACAAGTTCGTTGTACGCCTACCAGACGGCATGCGGAATCGTGTGCAAGAGGTAGCCAAAAATCACCATCGCAGCATGAACTCCGAGATCATTGCTCGTCTCGAACAAAGCTTGATTCAGGAAGGTGCGCTGGGCGATGAGCCAAGCCTGCGCCTTGATAGCCCTGAGCTGTCCCTGCATGAACGCGAATTGCTGCAGCGCTTTCGGCAACTTTCACACCGCCAACAGAATGCCCTTGTTTCCTTGATTGCCCATGACACTGAACTTGCTGCAGATAACGAAGCCTGACAGCAAGATCAACAAAAACCATCCGGCTCAGCGCTAGCTTTATTGTTGTAGTCTTTCTCTTTATTGCCTGTAAGACGTATTTTCAAGACAAAAAAAACCGCCGCGTGCAGATCAAAGCAGGAAGATTGTTGCCAGCCCCAGGAAAATAAAGAAACCGCCGCTATCGGTCATGGCTGTAATCATCACACTGGCCCCCATTGCCGGGTCGCGCCCCAGACGAGCCAGAGTCATGGGGATCGTGACACCCATCAGCGCAGCCAGAAGAAGGTTCAGGGTCATCGCAGCCGTCATGACCACGCCCAATGACCAGCTGCCATATAGCATGTAAGCGACGATACCGATTACACCCCCCCAGACTACGCCGTTGATCAAACCTACGACCAACTCCTTGCGCAGTAGACGCGACGTATTACCGGTACTGACCTGGTCCAGCGCCATCGCCCGCACAATCATGGTGATCGTCTGATTGCCGGAGTTTCCGCCAATCCCCGCAACAATAGGCATCAATGCAGCCAGCGCCACCAGCTTTTCAATCGAACCCTCGAACAAGCCGATTACCCGGGACGCAATGAAAGCAGTTACCAGATTGACTGCCAGCCAGGCCCAGCGGTTACGCAACGACTTCCAGACGGAGGCGAAGATATCTTCCTCCTCGCGCAGACCCGCCATGTTCAGGACTTCGGTTTCGCTTTCTTCACGAATGAGGTCAACCATTTCGTCGATGGTCAAACGGCCGATCAGCTTGCCGTTCTTGTCCACCACCGGCGATGAAATCAAGTCGTATCGCTCAAAGGCCTGCGCAGCCTCGTAGGCATCGCCGTCCGGGTGAAAACTCACCGGATCGTTAGCCATGACCTCGGATACCTGCTTTTCAGGGTCATTGACCAACAGACGCTTGATAGGCAGCACGCCCTTGAGCACACCGTCGTAATCAACCACGAACAGCTTGTCCGTGTGGCCCGGCAGCTCTTTGAGGCGACGCAGATAACGCAACACGACTTCGAGACTGACATCCTCTCGGATGGTCACCATCTCGAAGTCCATCAGGGCGCCGACTTGCTCTTCATCATAGGACAAGGCCGAACGCACGCGCTCACGCTGCTGGCTATCCAGGGCCTCCATAAGCTCATGGACAACATCGCGAGGCAGTTCGGGAGCAAGGTCGGCGAGTTCGTCGGCATCCATTTCCTTGGCCGCAGCCAACAACTCGTGATCGTCCATATCGGCGATCAGCGTTTCCCTGACGGAATCGGAAACTTCGAGGAGGATGTCGCCGTCTCGCTCAGCCTTGACCAGTTGCCAGACCGTCAGACGATCTTCAAGTGGCAGGGCTTCAAGAATATAGGCGACGTCGGCGGAGTGAAGGTCATCGAGCTTGCGTTGCAACTCGACGAGGTTCTGCCGGTGAACGAGATTTTCTACGCGGTCTTGATTCTGACCTTCCTGGCGGTGAGTCAGATCTTCAACGATACGCTGGCGCTGCAAGAGCTCGATGACTTGAGCCAGACGATCCTGCAGACTTTCCTGCGTCTTTTTTACTTCAATTTGGGTCATAGGCGAACTCCACTCCCAGCAGCGGAGCACGCCAGGAGATCAATCAGTTAATGCATGATTGTTGAAAAAAACTGTTGAATAGCTACTGGGTAAGTCCATGGAGGGATTCCACAAGCCCCGGCGGGGCTGACGCGCGCAATCATACACCGCCTGAGCGCGCTGCACGCTACAAAATTCAGCCTGGAACAAGTGCTTGCAACACAAACTTAAACAATGCGCGAGTCAATACAACCGCGACGCAACATCCGGCCAAGAAAACACGCTCGTCACCCGAGCTGCGTTTGGCTAGCCTTGGGGCCAGACTCGTCACGGAGGACGCCGTATGACCATCCAAACCCGCCAGATGCTATGCAGCGCCCTGCTCTGCCTACCGCTATCCCTGCACGCGACCATCGTGCAGCGCTGCGAAGATCCTGCCGGCAACGTCACCTACACATCGCTAGGCTGCCCAAGCGATCACGACATGCAATTACAAAACGCCTTCAACGCTTCGCCGGGAAGCAAGAGCAATACAGCACTACTCCCGCCGCGCGACCCACTATCCCGCCGACAGACCGCCACAGCCCGCCAGGAAAAACAACTGACGGTCGTAGGACAGCGCGACGACGACTGCGACAATCGCTTGAGCGCTGAACAGCGGCGCCGGGCAATTATCAATCAGCAGACTCCAGCGGGAATGACCAGGCGTGACGTCGAAAGCTTGCTGGGCAGGCCAGACAAGGTTGTGAGCCGAAATGGAGAGACTCGCTACGTCTACAACGAAAAGAAGGGCCGCAGCAGCCAGGTCACATTTGATGAGATGGGCTGCGTAAAAGGCAAACGCTAGACGGCAAAAAGCCCGCATCGAGATGCGGGCTTTTTGGTGTTTGGTGCACTCGACAGGATTCGAACCTGTGACCGCTCGGTTCGTAGCCGAGTACTCTATCCAGCTGAGCTACGAGTGCATTGGCGTTTGATAAACCAGACCACCGCTGGCTTGAAGCAAGTTATCTGCATTACTGCAAACAACCTTTAAATGGTGCACTCGACAGGATTCGAACCTGTGACCGCTCGGTTCGTAGCCGAGTACTCTATCCAGCTGAGCTACGAGTGCATTTGTTGCCGCGCATTATAGGCCGTTGAATCTTCTGGTCAAGCACTTTATCTAGTAAATTCAAACACTTACAGATGAAGCCAGAAACAACGTACTACGCAAATAATGGCGGAGAACGGGGGATTCGAACCCCCGACACCCTTTTGAGGTGTACTCCCTTAGCAGGGGAGCGCCTTCGGCCACTCGGCCAGCTCTCCGCAACACGGGGCGTATAATAACCACCCTTTTCCCCGTTTGCAAACCAAAAATTCAATAAAAATTAATGGCTTGGTTCCTGGTCCTTCTCTTTCTTGATACGCAGGTAAATCTCTTCACGGTGAACAGCGACTTCCTTGGGCGCGTTGACACCAATTCGCACCTGATTACCTTTGACGCCGAGCACGGTCACGGTAATTTCGCCATCACCAATGATCAGGCTCTCTGCGCATCGACGAGTCAGAATCAGCATACCTTTCTCCTCACGCATTACATTCAGGGACAACAGTCGTCAGAACCGGCAGGCCGCATCGGCGTTCAAGCTGGTGCAGTCTGAGTATTGACCAGCGCAAAGAAAAGAACAGGCTTTGCGCCATCAATAAAACAAAAGGCGCGGTCAAACCGCGCCTTTTGACCATGCTTCACTCACCCTGTCGGGGCGCATCCAGCTCAAACGCAGTGTGGAGGGCACGTACTGCCAACTCCAGATACTTCTCTTCGATCACGACGGAAACCTTGATTTCCGACGTCGAGATCATCTGGATGTTGATGCTCTCTTTCGCCAACGCTTCGAACATGCGACTGGCGACTCCGGCGTGCGAACGCATACCGACGCCGACAATCGACACCTTGGCAATCTTGGTGTCGCCCGAAACCTCACGCGCGCCAATTTCGCTGGCGGTGGTTTCAAGCACCTGCAGGGCCGCCTGGTAGTCATTGCGGTGAACGGTGAAGGTGAAATCGGTGGTGTTATCGTGCGCCACGTTCTGCACGATCATATCGACTTCGATATTCGCGCCACTGATCGGCCCGAGAATCTTGAAGGCCACGCCTGGCGTGTCTGGCACACCACGGATGGTCAGCTTGGCTTCATCGCGATTGAAAGCGATGCCGGAAATGATCGGCTGTTCCATGGATTCCTCTTCATCAATGGTAATGAGGGTGCCCGGCCCCTCCTTGAAGCTGTGCAATACGCGCAGCGGAACGTTGTACTTGCCGGCAAACTCGACAGCGCGGATTTGCAGCACCTTGGAACCGAGGCTGGCCATTTCCAGCATCTCTTCGAAGGTGATCTTGTCCAGGCGTTGAGCTTGCGACACCACTCGCGGGTCAGTGGTATAGACGCCATCGACGTCGGTATAGATCTGGCACTCATCAGCCTTGAGCGCTGCGGCCAGCGCCACGCCAGTGGTGTCCGAGCCGCCACGACCCAGGGTCGTGATATTGCCGTTCTCATCGACGCCCTGGAAACCGGCGACGACCACCACACGACCGGCCTTCAGGTCAGCGCGAATTTTCTGATCGTCTATCTGCAGGATACGCGCCTTGTTGTGCGCGCTGTCCGTCAGGATACGAACCTGATTACCGGTATAGGAAACCGCTGGCACGCCACGCTTGATCAAGGCCATGGCCAGCAACGCGATGGTGACCTGTTCGCCTGTGGAAACGATCACATCCAGTTCACGAGGAACCGGCTGATCACTGATCTGCCTGGCCAGTTCAATAAGACGATTGGTCTCACCGCTCATGGCCGACAGCACCACGACCAGGTCATCGCCTGCTTCGCGGAATTTTTTGACTTTGTCAGCGACCTGCTCGATGCGCTCAACGGAGCCTACCGAGGTGCCTCCAAATTTTTGTACGATTAAAGCCATCTCAAAGCCGCCTCAGCCCATTAAGGGCGCCCATTAAACGTTCAAACCCAAGCGCCAAGGCCTGCTGCCGAGCAACAGGCCTGGAAGGTCGACTTAAATACCCTGCTCGACAAAAGGAACCGTCAGCGCCAGCGCTGCATCCAGCGCGCTCGCATCGACGCCGCCGCCTTGAGCCATATCAGGACGACCGCCACCTTTACCACCCACGGCAGCGGCCGCTTGCTTCATCAAATCACCGGCTTTGAGTTGGCCAGTCAGGTCCTTGGTCACGCCTGCAACCAGTACGACCTTGTCTTCATGAACACCGCCGAGCAGGATCACTGCGCGGCCGAGCTTGTTCTTCAACTGATCGACAAGCGCCAGCAGCGCCTTGCCATCCTGACCGTCCAGGCGCACGGCCAGTACTTTCACGCCTTTGACGTCCAGTGCGGCAGACGACAGATCGTCACCCGCAGCGCTGGCTGCCTTGGCCTGCAATTGTTCCAGCTGTTTTTCCAGCAGACGATTGCGCTCCAGCACAGCCGCAAGCTTGTCCAGCAGGTTGTCGCGATTGCCCTTGATCAGGGTCGCGGCTTCCTTGAGTTGATCTTCGGCCGAATTAAGGTAGGCCAGGGCCGCAGCGCCGGTTACTGCCTCGATACGCCGTATGCCGGCAGCAACACCGCCTTCGCTGACGATCTTGAACACAGCAATGTCGCCGGTGCGTTCGGCGTGAATGCCACCGCACAGCTCGACGGAGAAATCACCGCCCATGCTCAGAACCCGCACGCTATCGCCGTATTTCTCGCCGAACAGCGCCATGGCGCCTTTCTGTTTGGCGGTTTCGATATCGGTTTCAATCGTCTCCACAGCGGTGTTCTTGCGCACCTGCTCGTTGACGATTTCCTCCAGGGCTTTGAGTTGCTCCGGCTTGATCGCTTCAAAGTGACTGAAGTCGAAGCGCAGACGCTGACTGTTGACCAGGGAACCCTTCTGGGTCACATGCTCGCCGAGCACCTGACGCAATGCAGCGTGCAGCAAGTGCGTCGCCGAGTGGTTCAGCGACGTGGCATGGCGAACGTCGGCCTCCACTTCAGCATTCACCGCTACGCCGACCTTCAGGCTGCCAGCCGCCACCACGCCGTGATGCAGGAACGCGCCACCGGTCTTGGTGGTGTCACGCACGTCGAAACGCACGTCGCCCGCCTGAATGAAACCGCAATCGCCGATCTGACCACCGGATTCGGCATAAAAAGGCGTGGTATCAAGGATCACAACGCCCTCTTCACCTTCGCCCAACTGATCAACCGCCTTGCCGTCCTTATAAAGGGCAACAACGTTGGCATCACTGCGGGTGGCTTTGTAGCCGATGAAGTTAGTCGCGACGTCAACCTTGACCAGACTGTTGTAGTCCATGCCGAACGAACTGGCCGAACGGGCGCGCACGCGCTGGGCATCCATCTCGCGCTCGAAACCTTCCTCATCGAGGGTCAGGTTGCGTTCGCGAGCGATGTCGCCGGTCAGGTCCATCGGAAAACCGTAGGTGTCGTAGAGCTTGAACACCACGTCACCGGGAACCACGGTGCCTTTGAGCTCAGTCAGATCCTGTTCGAGGATTTTCAGGCCCTGTTCGAGGGTCTTGGCGAATTGCTCCTCTTCCGCTTTGAGCACGCGTTCAATGTGCGCCTGCTGCTGGGTCAGTTCCGGGAAGGCAGTACCCATCTCGGCAACCAGCGCGGCAACGATCTGATAGAAGAAGCTGCCCTTGGCGCCCAGCTTGTTGCCGTGACGGCAGGCGCGACGAATGATGCGGCGCAACACGTAGCCGCGACCTTCGCTGGACGGCAGCACGCCATCGGCGATCAGGAAACTGCAGGAACGAATGTGGTCAGCCACGACTTTCAGCGAAGCCTGGTTGTCATTGGTGCAGCCGATGGCCTTGGCCGCAGCGGTCAGCAGGCTCTGGAACAGGTCGATCTCGTAGTTCGAGTTCACGTGCTGCAAAACGGCGCTGACTCGTTCCAGGCCCATGCCGGTATCCACCGACGGCGCTGGCAACGGGTGCAACACGCCATCGGCGGTGCGGTTGAACTGCATGAACACGTTGTTCCAGATTTCGATGTAACGGTCGCCGTCTTCTTCCGGCGAGCCTGGCGGGCCACCCCAGATGTCGGCGCCGTGGTCAAAGAAAATCTCGGTGCATGGGCCGCACGGGCCGGTATCACCCATGGTCCAGAAGTTGTCCGAGGCGTATGGCGCGCCCTTGTTGTCGCCGATACGGACCATGCGCTCGGCAGGCACGCCGATTTCCTTGGTCCAGATATCGTAGGCTTCATCATCGGTGGCATAGACCGTGACCCAGAGTTTTTCCTTGGGCAGGTTCAGCCATTTGTCCGAGGTCAGGAACGTCCAGGCGTAGGTGATGGCGTCACGCTTGAAATAATCGCCAAAACTGAAGTTGCCGAGCATTTCGAAAAAAGTGTGGTGACGCGCGGTATAACCGACGTTGTCCAGGTCGTTGTGCTTACCACCGGCGCGCACGCACTTCTGGCTGCTTACGGCACGGGTATAGGCCCGTTTTTCCTGGCCCAGGAAGCAATCCTTGAACTGGTTCATACCCGCGTTGGTGAACAGCAGGGTTGGGTCATTGCCCGGGATCAAAGAGCTGGAGGCAACACGTGTGTGGCCCTGCTCTTCGAAGAAGCCCAGGAAGGCTTCACGGATTTCTGCGCTTTTCATAGGTTCTTCCACGGAGACTGCGGCCAGAGGCAAGTGCAAAACGTCAATTGACGTAGCGACGGCAAAGGGCCGCATTATATAGGCGTTGCGTCGTCGGTACAGCGTGTTTGTTCGATAGAAACAAGCTACTGGACTATCGGCACCTCAAGTACGAGAAAACTCGGCGAACGTGGCGATGACTTGTTCGATCTGGCTACGGGAAACATTCAGGTGCGTGACCATGCGCAGGCGCGGTGCGGCGCTCAGCCGGATGCCACGCTCGGCGCAGAACGTCTTCAGCGACTCGGACCGATTATCAATCTGCACATAGACCATATTGGTCTGCACCGGCTCCACCTGATACCCCAGATCAGCCAGCCCCCGGGCCAGCAACCCGGCATTGGCATGATCGTCCGCCAGACGCTCGACCTGATTATCCAGCGCATACATCCCTGCCGCTGCGAGCATTCCCGCCTGACGCATGCCGCCACCGACCATCTTGCGCAGGCGCCGCGCCTTGCCGATCAATTCCCGCGAGCCGCACAGCACCGAGCCGACGGGCGCGCCGAGGCCTTTGGACAGACACACCGACACCGAATCGAAATGCTGGGTGATTTCCCGCGCACCAACGCCCAGCTTGACCGCTGCGTTGTAAAGACGCGCGCCATCGAGATGCAGCGCAAGGCCCTGTTCCTGCGTCAGCTTGCGGGCGGCTGCCAGATAAGCCAGCGACAGCACTTTGCCTTGCATGGTGTTTTCCAGAGCCAGCAAACGCGTGCGGGCAAAGTGAAAGTCGTCCGGCTTGATAGTCGCCAGCACCTGCCCCAGATCCAGCGAGCCATCGGCCTGAACTTCAAGCGGCTGAGGCTGGATGGAGCCCAGAACCGCAGCGCCGCCGCCTTCATACTTATAAGTGTGAGCTTGTTGACCCACGATGTACTCGTCGCCACGCTCGCAATGCGCCATCAATCCCAGCAGATTGCTCATGGTGCCGGAAGGCACGAACAAAGCGGCGGCGAAATCCAGCTCTTCGGCAAGCCGCGCTTCCAGAATGTTGACGCTTGGATCTTCGCCATACACATCGTCACCCAACGGTGCTTGCGCCATCGCGGCCAGCATACCGGTGGTTGGCTGAGTAACTGTGTCGCTGCGCAGATCGATGACCGTCACGTGAAGCTCCTTGGGAACGAATTCGGGTTTGAAACAAGGTATTACTAAGGCCATCGAGCGAGATAATCAAGGCGGCGCAGCGCCAATGCATCAATTCGTTATAAGAAAAACGCAGCACTACCCGACTAAAGCGTTTATGCATATTTCAGAAACTGTGATAAAAACTGCCCGCCGACAAATTATTGCTGTCGGCAAAACGTTCTCAGGGCGGGGTGCGATTCCCCACCGGCGGTAATGACGCGCAATGCGTTTAGCCCGCGAGCGCTTGCACTGCCAAAGCGGTGCAAGGTCAGCAGACCCGGTTGGATTCCGGGGCCGACGGTCATAGTCCGGATGAAGAGAGAACGGGATTGGCAGCACAGGACCGTCCGTACAGCAATGCCATGAACTCAATCGTTCTGGCGAAGTGTGTTCGTACCCCTTGAATCCCTTTCGATCCAAAGCGCCCTGTTTTTTTCACAAACAGGAGACAGAACACATGCAACCCACCGCTATCGACAGCAAAAGCAAAAACCATTCGAACGAACGTATCGCGTTTATTCAGGCCTGCTGGCACAAAGATATTGTCGACCAGAGCCGCATTGGCTTTGTCGCTGAAATGGCCACTCATGGCTACACCGAAGCCGATATCGATTTCTTCGAAGTCGGCGGTGCGTTTGAAATTCCTCTGCATGCCAAGGTTCTGGCCAATAGCGGTCGCTATGCGGGCATCGTCGGTGCCGCGCTGGTGGTTGACGGCGGCATCTACCGCCATGACTTCGTCGCTCAATCGGTGGTCAGCGCCTTGATGCAAGTGCAGCTGGAAACCGAAGTACCGGTATTTTCGGTGGTACTGACGCCGCATCACTTCCATGCGGGTGAAGAACATCAGAAGTTCTTCTTCGAGCATTTCCTGCACAAAGGCCAGGAAGCGGCGAAAACCTGCGCGGATACCGTGAACAAACTGCGCGACCTGCGCCGTGGCCTGACCTTGCAGAAGGCCGCAGGCTAAATAGCGGAAACTCCGTAGGACCGGCTTTAGCCGGGAGGGTACCTGACGCCTTCGCGACTAAAGTCGCTCCTACGCCTCGTACAGCCGATTCGCCGGCAAGCCTGACTCCAACGGAGCGCCGACGAAGCGCCTACATGCCCAACCCATCAGCCGTCGTCGGCACGATCAATATGCCCGCCCTCAGGCCGTTCTTGACCTTGGGATTGGGGAAGATGATGCGCGCGCCCTGCTCCTCGACGATCCAGCGTGAATCGGCCAGATCTTCAGCCAGCACATAGCCTTTCTCCAGTTCGGAAAAGTTTTCCACGTCGACCGGCAAGTGCAGCCGGAACGCATCGCTGTGCTTGATGATTTCCCGGGCCACGCTGAACAGCTGCAAACCGTCCAGGCTTTCTTCATCCTCGGTTTCGCTGCCATCGATGATCTGCACCAGCCTTGTGTGCAAAGGCCTGATGTTGACCTGCTGGTTCTGCCCGAATGGCCGGGCTTTGCCCAGTTCCAGCGTGAAAGACTCAGCACCGAGCTTGTCGTAGGTATAAGAGCTGAACACGATGGAAGGCTTGTTCTGCAACAGCACCGCGTCCATGCCCGCTGCGCGCAGCCGCGCCAGCTCACGGCGGGAATGCTGGCGACCTTCTTTCCAGGGGTACAGCGCGAACTGCTCGATCTTCGAGCCTCGGATCGCGGTGTGCAGGTCGTAATGCAGGCGATAGCGGTCCGGCAGGCTGAAAAACGTATCGGCCAGCCGCTCCAGCTCGCAGGCACGCAGCGCTTCCGGGCCACCACTGAGTTCGTGACGGCCGTTGAACAGCCGGTTGACGTCCTGTTCGACGTAACGCTCGCCGCGACGAATCGCTTCGGGGTTGCCAAACAGGAAAAGAATTCGGGCGCGTGGCTTGAGTTCGTTGCGCGCAATGCTGTGGATCAGTTCGTCCAGCAGCTCAATGGGCGCGGTTTCGTTGCCATGGATACCGGCGGATAACAGCAGGTCTGTGCCGTTATCCCGGTCCTGCGGCGGCCGAACTTCCAGCGCCCCTTCGCTCAGCCAGCGCAAACGCACGCCGCCGACAGTCGTTTGAGTCTTTTCCGCTGGTTCACGTCCAGCCAGGGTCAGTTCAAGCAGTTTGCCGAGGGCGAGCATTGGCGGTGTTCCTTAGTGATCGTGATTGCAGTCCGGACCGTGGACGTGCTCTTCGTCGTCGCCAACTTCCGCTGGCTCCATTTCCAGTTGCAGGCTGACCAGATTGGTGGCCAATGGACGCAGCAACAGGTTGGCGTATTCGGCATCGCCTTCTTCGACGTCAACGCCGATCAGCAACTGGCCGCGGCCATCATGCTGGATCCACAATTCCTTGCCCTGCCACATGACAGCGACGCGGGTGCAGGAAGTTTCCAGCTGGGTGCCATCGGTGTCTTCAAGGATCAACTGCAGGGTGTCGCTCATAATCGAATTCTCTATAGAGAGGAAAAATCCGGCGCCCGACGTCTTGCATCAGACGCGCCTCGGGATCAAACACGTTGGAAAGGATAGACCGAGCCCAGTTTAAGGATCTGGGTCAATTCATCCAGTGCCGCACGACATTCAAGCAACAGTTGCGGATCGGCCAGATCGGTTTCGCGCATGCGATCGCGATAATGCTTATCGACCCACTCCGTCAGCGTGGCGTACAGCGGCGCCGTCATGATAACCCCTGGGTTGACCGCCGCCAGCTCGGTTTCGTTGAGCGCAACGCGCAAACGCAGGCATGCCGGACCGCCGCCGTTTTGCATACTTTGCTTGAGATCGAAGACTTTCACTTCAGCCACCGGGTTCGCACCGGCAATCAGGCCCTGCAAATAGCGCCAGACCCGCTCGTTGCCACGACACTCTTCCGGCACGATCAGCAGCATTGAGCCGTCAGCACGGGACAGCAGCTGACTGTTGAACAGGTACGAGCGCACTGCGTCTTCGACCGTCACTTCGGCGCGGGGCACACAAATCGCACGCAGCTGGCCACCGCAAGCGGCCAGTTTTTCCTGCAGTTCGGCGAGCATGCTCTCGGTGTGGATGAACGCATCCTCGTGATAGAACAGCACTTCGCCATTGCCGACCGCGATCACATCGTTGTGGAACACACCTTGATCGATGACCGACGGATTCTGTTGGCCATAGACGACTCCGCTGTCGCTCAGACCATGCAGACGCGCCACGGCTTGCGAGGCTTCCAGTGTTTGTCGGGCCGGATACTTCTGCGGCGCGGGATAGCGGGTATCGAACGCGCTGCGGCCAAACACAAAGAACTCGACCCCGGCTTCACCGTAATCACGGCACAGACGGGTATGGTTGGCTGCGCCTTCATCGCCAAACTGAGCTACCGCAGGCAAGGCGGCGTGATGGGCAAAGTGTTGCTGATTGGCGAACATCGCCCCGAGTACACGACTCGTCGTCGGGTGTTCAATGCTGCGGTGATATTTGCAGTTGAGGTTGGCGGCCGTGAAATGCACGCGACCATCGGCCGTGTCGGCGCTCGGGCTGACCGTTGCAGCGTTGGCGACCCACATGCTCGAAGCGGAGCAGCTGGCGACCAGCAAGGGCATGGCCTGCTTCGCGGCTTGCTCGATCACTTGCGCATCGCTGCCGCTGAAACCCAGCTTGCGCAGGCCGGCAACATCCGGGCGTTCCTGCGGGGCCAGTACGCCTTGGGTAAAACCCATTTCCATCAGCGCTTTCATTTTCGCCAGGCCCTGCAACGCCGCTTCACGCGGGTTCGAGGACTGCTGGCTGTTGCTCTGGGACGCGACGTTGCCGTAGGACAGTCCACCGTAGTTGTGGGTCGGCCCTACCAGGCCGTCAAAATTGACTTCGTACGATTTCATCGGCACGGCTCCGTGGATCTATTTCTATAGGCGTCAGGTCGGCACATCAGGAAAGCCGCACGCCCGGCGTCAGGGTTGCAGGCAAGGTCAGGCTGCTGCTTTCCAGCGAAGCCACCGGATAGGCGCAATAATCGGCCGCGTAATAGGCGCTGGCACGATGATTACCCGAGGCGCCGACGCCGCCGAATGGCGCACTGCTCGCTGCGCCGGTCAATTGTTTGTTCCAGTTGACGATGCCCGCCCGGCTTTGCAGCCAGAACTGCCGGTAACGGCTTTCCGAATCGGACAACAGGCCTGCGGCCAATCCATATTCGGTGTCGTTGGCTTCGGCAATGGCCGCGTCGAAATCAGTGTAGCGACTGACTTGCAGCAGTGGCCCGAACAGCTCTTCATCAAGGCGATCGCTGACTTCAGTGACTTCGAGAATGCCCGGTGTCAGCAAGGCTGCCGAAGTCTGCGGTTGGGTCATTTCCAGCAGCGCTACCGCGCCATTGGCCAGCAGTTGTTCTTGCGCGGCCAACAAGGCCTGGGCGGCATGCAGGGAAATTACCGAACCCATGAACGGCGCAGGCTGTTGGTCGAAGGCACCGACTTCAATCGTGCGCGTGACTTCAACCAGGCGCTCGATGAAGGCATCGCCCCACTTGCCTTGCGGCACCAGCAAACGACGGGCGCAGGTGCAGCGCTGGCCGGCCGAAATGAATGCCGACTGGATAACGGTGTACACCGCTGCTTCGACATCAGCGACCTGATCCACCACCAGCGGGTTATTGCCGCCCATTTCCAGGGCCAGAATCTTGTCCGGGCGTCCGGCGAATTGTTGATGCAGCGCGTTGCCGGTGCGGCTGGAACCGGTGAAGAACAAACCGTCGATGCCGCAGTTGGCTGCCAGCGCGATACCGGTTTCACGGCCGCCTTGCAGCAGATTCAGCACGCCCGCAGGCAAGCCGGCGTCGATCCAGCATTTGACGGTCAGCTCGGCGACTTTCGGCGTCAGTTCGCTGGGTTTGAACAGCACGCTGTTGCCCGCCAGCAAGGCCGGAACGATATGGCCGTTGGGCAGATGCCCAGGAAAATTGTAAGGCCCGAACACCGCGACCACGCCGTGGGGTTTGTGGCGCAGCACGGCCGTGGCGTCGCCCAGCGGGCCGCTCTTCTTACCGGTCCGCTCACGGTAGCTCTGCACGGAAATCGCGATCTTGTTGACCATGCTGGTCACTTCGGTTGCGGATTCCCAAAGCGGCTTGCCGGTTTCTTCGCCAATGCACCGGGCCAGGGCGTCGGCGTTGTTTTTCAGGCTGGCGGCGAACGCTTCCAGCACGCTGATGCGCTCGTCCAGCGAACGGCTGGCCCAGGCTGGAAACGCCTGACGCGCTGCGCGCACTGCGACGTCTACCTGCGCGGCCGACGCGCCTTGTCCGGACCACAAGACTTGCTGGGTCACCGGATTGAGAGATTCGAATGCTTCGCCCTGCCCGGCCTGCCAGGCGCCAGCGATATACAGTGTGCTCATCAGATTGCCTCCCGGGCTGCGGACAACGGCACGGCGCGAACCTGATCACCCGCACTGAGGCGCAGGCGCTTGGCCGTCATCGGGTCGACCACCAATGTGCCAGCAGCCAGACGCGCTGCAGCCGCGGTGATTCGGCAGCCTTCACGTTTGCGGTTGTGGATAAGAAATGGCGTCGCGTCGTCACCCGGCGTGCCGATGGCCAGCACCAGCGCCTGGCTGTCGCGTACGGCGCGGATCTTCGCGGTCTCGCACTCAATGGCGGGACCCGCATCGAAAATATCGACGTAACCCTGATAGCTGAAGCCTTCGCTCTTGAGCATGGCCAGCGCCGGTTCGGTATCGGCGTGGACGCGGCCAATAATGTTGCGCGCGTCTTCAGAGAGAAAGCAGGTGTAAAGCGGGAACTTGGGCATCAATTCGGCGATGAAAGCCTTGTTGCCCACGCCGGTCAGGTAATCGGCCTGGCTGAACTCCATCTTGAAAAAGTGCCGACCCAGGCTCTCCCAGAACGGCGAGTGACCTTCTTCGTCGGACATGCCACGCATTTCGGCAATGATCTTTTTGCCGAACAACTGCGGGAATTCGGCGATGAACAGCATGCGCGCCTTGGCCAGCAAGCGACCATTGAGGCCGGTGCGCGAGTCACTGCGCAGAAACAGCGAACACAGCTCAGAGTTACCGGTGAGGTCATTGGCCAGGAACAAGGTCGGAATTTCCCGATAGATGTTCAGTTCCTGAGAAGCGCTGACAGTAAGGCCGACCCGATAGTTGTACCAGGGCTCGCGCAGGCCGACCGCACCGGCAATCGCCGAAATCCCGACAACTTGCCCGTCGTCATCTTCGAGCACGAACAGGTAATCGGCATCGCCACGCTCGGCTTCGCCACGGAAGGTTTTTTCCGCCCAGCCGACCCGATGCGCCAGGCGTTCTTCGTTGGCAGGCAAAGTCGTCAGGCCAGCGCCTGTGCTACGCGCCAACTCGATCAACGCCGGCAGGTCACTGCTGCTTACGGGACGAACGATCATGCTATCTCCTCAGCGCGGATTCCTCGAAGGAGCCCGCGAAACTCGCTAAACCTGCAATCCAGAATCAATCGGCTGTCTCAGACCGCCACGATGCGCACGCTGGCGCCTTCACCGACGCCTAGGGCATCGGCGGCTTCCAGACTCAACAACACCGGTTTGCCGGGCGCCCAGTCCAGTTCCAGCAAGACGGCGCGGTAATCCTGCAACAGGCCGTTAGCTACCAGATACAACCGGCCGCCAGTGCCCGCGTCGGCGGACTTGCTCTGGTCGACTTTGACCGGAACCAGTCGGCTCTGGGCAATGGAGCGAATCCCCGAGACTCGCGCATGCAGGGTTGGCCCGCCGTCGAAGATGTCGATGTAATGGTCGGTCTCGAAGCCTTCGCGCATCAGGATGTCGAAGGTGATTTGCGCTCGCGGATGCACCTGGCCCATGGCTTCCTGGGCGGCGTCCGGCAGCAGCGGCACGTAGATCGGATAGTGCGGCATCAATTCGGCGAGGAACGTCCGGCTTTTCAGGCCACACAGGCGCTCGGCAGCAGCGTAATTCAGGTCGAAAAAATTACGGCCGATAGCATCCCAGAACGGCGAATCGCCGTTTTCATCGCTGTAACCAACGATCTCGGTGACCACGGAATCGGCAAAGCGCTCCGGATGGCTGGCGACGAACAACAGGCGGCCACGGGAATTGAGCTCCGACCATGCGCTGCCCACCAGTTCCGGGACCACGTAGAAGCTGGTCAGCAGGCTGTTGCCAGTCAGGTCATGGCATTGGGAAAGCACGTGAATCTTGTTGTGGATCTTCAGTTCCCGGGAAGCGTGAACAAAGGTCTCGTTGCGAAAGCTGTAGAAAGGTTCGGAATAGCCCGCCGAGGCGACGATGCCCGAGCAGCCAACCAGACGTCCGGTTTCGCTGTCTTCGAGGACGAAGAAGTAGCTTTCCTCGCCATTGAAGCTGACTTCGGCCGAGAACGACGCTTCTGAAGCGCTGATCTTGTCGCTGAGACGGCCAGCATCGTCGGGCAGGGACGTGACACCGATCGGGCTGTCGGCGGCGAGGCGTTGGACCTCGGCCAGATCAGCCATTTGCGCGGGGCGCATCACGAGCATGGTGCCACTCCTTACCAGAAATAACGGCCGGACACTTCCGGCACAGAAAAAAAGCGCCCTGTGAATCGTAGTCCACACGGCACTGGAAAATGCCCGACGCCCGCTCAATGGCGAGCGTCGAGAGTGTTGCGCTGCAGCAGCCGTTATCAGGCTTGCGTCAGTTTCGCGACGGCACGCTCGAAGCGGTCCAGGCCTTCATCGATGTCGGCATCTTCAATCACCAGGCTTGGCGCGAAACGCATCACATCGGGACCGGCCTGCAGCACCATGACGCCTTCATGCTCGGCGGCATTGAAGAAGTCCTTGGCCTTGCCCTTCCATGCGTCGGTCAACACGCAACCGATCAACAGACCCAGGCCGCGCACTTGACTGAACACGCCGTATTTCTCGCCGATCTGCTCAAGACGCGCCTTGAATTTCTCGTGCCTAGCTTTGACGCCGTCGCGCACTTCCTGAGTATGGACAACATCCATTACCGCGTTGCCGACCGCGCAGGCCAGCGGGTTGCCACCATAGGTCGTGCCGTGGACGCCGACCGAGAGGTGCTTGGCGAGCTTTTCCGTGGTCAGCATGGCCGCCATCGGGAAACCGCCGCCGAGGCTCTTGGCGCTGGAAAGAATGTCCGGGATCACGCCGTAATGCATGTACGCAAACAGGTGACCGCTACGGCCCATGCCGCTCTGCACTTCGTCGAAAACCAGCAGCGCATTGTGCTCGTCGCACAGCTGACGGGCGCCTTGCAGGAATTCCAGGTCAGCCGGCATCACGCCGCCTTCACCCTGGATCGGCTCCAGAACCACTGCGCAGGTCTTGTCGGTAACAGCGGCTTTCAATGCGTCCAGGTCGTTGTACGGAATATGGCTGATGCCAGTGATCTTCGGACCGAAACCATCGGAATACTTGGCCTGACCACCGACACTGACCGTGAACAGCGTACGACCGTGGAAGCTGTTGAGGGCGGCGACGATTTCGTATTTTTCCGGGCCATACAAATCGTGGGAGACCCGACGCGCCAGCTTGAAGGCGGCTTCGTTGGCTTCGGCACCGGAGTTACAGAAGAACACGCGCTCGGCGAAGGTGGCGTCCACCAGTTTTTTCGCCAGGCGTAGTGCCGGCTCGTTGGTGAACACGTTGGAAACGTGCCACAGCTGATTGCCCTGCTCGGTCAAGGCACCGACCAGCGCCGGATGGCAGTGGCCCAATACGTTGACGGCGATCCCGCCGGAGAAATCGACCAGTTCGCGGCCCGATTGATCCCAGACTCGGGAACCTGCGCCGCGCACGGGAATAAAGCCGGCGGGAGCGTAATTGGGGACCATTACCTGGTCAAAGTCGGCGCGGTTCACCGCAGCTTGCTCAACGGACATCGGAGTCTCCTGAAGAGGAACGCCTGCCTGAAACTGGCGAGCGATGGGGGGATTGTAAGGACTGATTTCCATTCGGCCTTGTCGCCAGGCGACAACTTGTTACAGCACAAAACCGAGAAATTCGGTGGCTTTCGGCAATGCGACATATAGGTTCGCAAAGGCGCAGTTTAAACGTTGACCCCGTGTAATTGCAGATACAGATGATTCGATTTCTGCGTCGGGTCTGTAGGACCGGCTGTAGGACCGGCTTCAGCCGGGAGGACGTAGCCACATTCACCGCATGTGTTTCGCAATAAATCGCGCCCTCCCGGCTGAAGCCGGTCCTACAGATTTGAGCCTGCGGCGCTTCAACCGCGCTCGGCAGGCACCGAGGACAATTCGAACGGGCTGCTGCTGCGGCGCTGGTTGCGATCTTCCCGGGGCGTGGCGCCGAAGAAGTTGCGGTAGGCGCTGGAAAAATGCGGCCCGGAGGAAAAACCGCAGGACAGGCCGATCTGGATGATCGACTTGCTGGTCTGCATCAGCATCTGCCGCGCCTTGTTGAGGCGCAGCTCCAGGTAATACTGGCTCGGAACCCGATTCAGGTACTGCTTGAAAATGCGCTCCAGCTGGCGGCGCGAGACGCACACATGCTGGGCGATTTCATCGGTGGTCAGCGGCTCTTCGATATTGGCTTCCATCAGCAGCACGGCCTGGGTCAGCTTGGGATGGCTGGAACCCAGACGATTCTGTAACGGGATGCGCTGGCGCTCGCCGCCTTCACGAATGCGCTCGACCACCAGTTCTTCGGAAACCGCACCGGCCAGCTCGGCACCGTGATCACGGGCCAATACCGCCAGCAGCAAATCAAGCACCGACATGCCGCCACACGCAGTCAGGCGGTCGCGATCCCAGTCGAACAAGTGGCTGGTGGCAATGACTTTGGGAAAGCGCTCGCTGAAATCATCCTGCCAGCGCCAGTGCACCGCAGCGCGATAACCATCCAGCAAACCCAACTGCGCCAGCGGATAAACCCCGGCCGAAAAACCGCCGATGACGCAGCCGGAACGCACCAATTGCTTGACCGCGCTGCTCAGCGCCTGGGGCATCGGCGCCGGCGGCTCGTCGGCCAGCAGAAACAGCTTTTGCAGGCCGTCGAGGCGCCCGACCCAGGGCTCGCCGGGCAATTGCCAGGCGCTTTCGGTCGGTGCTTCCGCTTGCAGGAAGGTCAACTCATAAAGCACTTCGGGATGGACGCGCTGCGCCACACGCAAGGCTTCCTCGGCCAGCGCCAGAGTCAAGGCTTTGGTGCTGGGCCAGATGAGAAAACCGATTCGATGGGCAGTCATGGCGTGCAGTCCGGAACGTATCGCTGTTGAACAAACTGAATGAACAGCCTGCAAGGTTAGAGCACGGGAAACGGCTCACTTTGAATCCTGACGGTCAGTCTGGCGCGCAGCATGACCTGTTCTGTTGCTAAAGGCATCGCGAAAACGATGCCATTGGTTACTTGAGACTACCGGACAGAAATTGCTGCAGGCGCTCGGATTGCGGGTTGACCAGCACTTCCCGTGGATCGCCGCACTCCTCGACCATGCCTTTGTGCAGGAAGATCAATTGATTGGAGACTTCCCGGGCAAAACCCATTTCGTGAGTCACTACCACCATGGTCCGGCCTTCCAGCGCCAGCGCCTGCATGACTTTGAGCACATCGCCGACCAGTTCCGGATCGAGGGCTGAAGTGGGTTCGTCGAACAGCATGACTTCCGGCTCCATGGCCAGCGCCCGGGCAATCGCCACCCGCTGCTGTTCGCCACCGGACATATGCCCCGGATACGCGTCCTTGCGATGCGCGACGCCGACCTTGGCCAGATAATGCTCGGCCTTTTCCAGCGCTTCTTTTTTCGAGAGGCCCAGCACATGGATCGGCGCTTCGATGATGTTTTCCATCGCGGTCATGTGCGACCACAGATTGAAATGCTGGAACACCATGGACAACCGCGAGCGCATGCGCTGCAACTGTTTAGGGTCCGCGGCCTTGAGGCTGCCGTCTTTATTGGCGACCAGTTTCAGCTCTTCATTGTTGAGCAGGATTTTGCCGGCGTGGGGCTGTTCCAGCAGGTTGATGCAGCGCAAGAAGGTGCTTTTGCCAGAACCACTGGAGCCGATGATGCTGATCACATCTCCGGCCTTGGCGGTCAGGGATACACCCTTGAGCACCTCGTGGCTGCCATAGCGTTTATGCAGATCCTGGACTTCCAGTTTGTTCATGCTTTCGGTTCTCACAAAACAGTCAGTCGTTGAGCAGACGGCCATGACGACGCGCCGTGCGCCCCGCCACTTTGGCCAGCCAGAAACCCGGTTGTGCGTAACGCAGCCGTTCGATGGCGAACAACACGCCGGCAGTATTGGTGCAGACCGTGCTGACCTGATCGGACAGCGGATCGATGACTTCGAACAGCGGATCGCCGACTTCAACCCGGTCGCCCGCCGAACGCAGGAACGTCACCACGCCGGGATGCGGCGCAAACAACAATTCGGTGCCTTCGAACGGCATGCCTTCACACGCCTCATGGGCCGGTTGCGGCCATTCGCCGCTGATAAAGCCCTGTTCGGCCAGAAACGCGAGGATGCCTGCGGCATGCGCCTCGGCTTCGGGTTTGCCCGTGTCCGCCTGACCGCCCAATTCGATAGTGGTCGCCAGACACGCCAGGGGAATCTGCGCGTCCGGATAAATCCGCGACAGACGCAACCATGGCAACGAACAGGCCTCATCGAACGAACTGCCGCCCGAATCCTCGGCCAGCAACGCGACCCGAACGTCCAGATGCGCGGTCAGGGAACGCCATTGCGGCCAGTGCTGCGGCAAGGCATAGAGGTGAAGCGCGGCGTCGGCGTCGCAATGCAGATCCAGCACCACATCGGCCGTGCAGGCATGACTGAGCAACAAGCGCTGCAAACCGAGCAATTCGCTCTGCGGCGCAGGCAGGTTTTCCAGGGCGGTGGTCATGGCTTGCCGGATCAACTGCACATTGCTGTGGGGATCGTCGCCCAACTGGCCTTCAAGCAACTCGGCCACCGGTTCGCTCAATTCAGCGAAGTCCCGGTTGAAATTCTTGCCGCTGCCGAACTCAAAACGTCCTTGGTGTGCGCCTTGCAACAATTGGCCGAGGCCGATTGGATTGGCCACCGGCACAAGCTCGATGACGCCCTTGAGCGCGCCCTGCTCTTCCAGTTCCAGCAGGCGTTTTTTCAGCTCCCAGGCAGTGCGCATGCCCGGCAGTTCGTCGGCGTGCAGACTGGCCTGGATGTAGGCCTTGCGCTCGCCGCTGCCGAAACGAAATACGCTCAACTGGCGCTCGGTGCCAAGGGTGCTCCATGGCAATACATGATCGGTTCTTTGCATGTCAGGCCTTCCGTGGCGCGAGATAGCCCAGCCAGCGGTGTTCCGCCAGCTTGAACAGTCGCACCAGAATGAATGTCAGGCACAGGTAGAACACGCCTGCGGTAATGAACGCCTCGAACGGCAAATAATACTGGGCGTTGACCGAGCGGGCCGCGCCGGTAATGTCGAGCAGCGTGACAATGGACGCCAGACTGGTGGTCTGCAGCATCATGATCACTTCATTGCTGTATTGCGGCAGCGCCCGACGCAGCGCCGAGGGCAGCAGAATCCGTCGATACAGCATGGCCTTGGACATGCCCATGGC
This sequence comes from Pseudomonas sp. CFII64, assembly GCF_000416235.1. Lineage (GTDB taxonomy): Bacteria > Pseudomonadota > Gammaproteobacteria > Pseudomonadales > Pseudomonadaceae > Aquipseudomonas. The sequence continues at coordinate 22,808 of NZ_ATLO01000017.1, forward strand.
GCGGGCCGCTTCGATCTCACCGGCGGGCGTGGCTTTCAGGCTGCCGGCGATGATTTCCGCGGTATAGGCGCTGGTATTCACGGCAAATGCCAGACAGGCGCAGAAGGTCGCGCTGGACAGCAGCGGCCAGAGAAAACTTTCCCGCACCACCGCAAATTGCGCCAGCCCGTAATAGATGAGAAACAGCTGCACCAGCATCGGCGTGCCACGAATCACGTAGGTGAACAGCCAGGCCGGCATATTTATCCAGCGGTTTTTCGAGACGCGCATCAAACCCAGCGGCAATGCGGCCAGCAGGCCGAAAAACAGCGAAATCGCCAGCAACTTGAGGGTAATCAGCATGCCGCTGAAATACATCGGCAGGCTATCCCAGACGACGGTGTAGTCGAAGATCATAGGTCAGCCGCCCTTACGCCTACCGAGTAGCGTTTTTCGATGAAGCGCAGAATCAGCAGCGAGACGCTGGTGATCACCAGATACATCGCGGCCACGGCCAGAAAAAAGGTAAACGGCTCGCGAGTCGCATCGGCCGCCTGCTTGGCCTTGAACATCATGTCCTGCAGACCAACCACGGAAATCAGCGCGGTGGCCTTGGTCAGTACCAGCCAGTTATTGGTGAAGCCTGGAATCGCCAGGCGAATCATCTGCGGCACCAATATCCGGAAAAATACGTTGAAGCGGCTCATCCCGTACGCCATGCCGGCTTCGGACTGGCCTTTGGGAATCGCCATGAAGGCGCCGCGAAAGGTCTCCGAGAGGTAGGCGCCGAAGATGAACCCCAGCGTGCCGATCCCCGCAGCCAATGGACTGAGCTCGATGTAGTCGTCATAGCCGACCATCGGCGCCACGGCGTTGAGCACGCTCTGCCCGCCATAGAAAATCAGCAGAATCAGCACCAGATCGGGAATCCCGCGGATTACCGTGGAGTACAGATCACCCAACACTGCAAGTTGTCGCACCGGCGACAGACGCAGCGCCACGCCAATCAGGCCGAGAACAATGGCCAGCGCCATCGACGACAAGGCCAGTTGCAGCGTCAGCCATGCACCTTCGAGGATGACAGCCCCGTAGCCTTTCAACATGATGTGCGGTCCTCACGGTTGGGTGTGAAAATGGCGCAAGAACGACCGTTGCCTGCGCCATTTCAAGGGGTAGCTTCGGACGACTTATTGGCCGTAAACGTCGAAATCGAAGTACTTGTCCTGGATTTTCTTGTACTCGCCATTGGCGCGAATGGCAGTAATGGCAGCGTTGATCTTGTCCAGATTGGCCTTGTCGCCTTTACGTACGGCAATACCGATGCCGTCGCCAAAGTACGCAGCGTCAGTAAACGCCGGGCCAACGAAAGCGTAGCCTTTGCCTGCGTCGGTTTTCAGGAAACCGTCCTGCAGCAGGGTGGCGTCAGCCACGGTGCCATCGAGACGACCGGCCTGGATGTCCAGGTAGATTTCGTTCTGCGAAGCGTAGGATTTGATCTCGGCGCCCAGCGGCTCAAGTTTTTCCTTGGCGAAACGGTCATGGATCGAACCGCGCTGCACGCCAATTTTCTTGCCCTTGAGCTCAGCAAGGCTGTCGCTGACCGTGGTGCCGTCCTTCATCACCAGACGCGCCTGGGTGCTGTAGTAGCGACCGGTGAAATCCACGGATTTCTTGCGGTCTTCGGTGATGGACATCGAGGACAGGATCGCGTCGATCTTGCGCACTTTGAGTGCCGGGATCAGGCCATCGAATTCCTGCTCGACCCAGGTGCACTTGACCTTCATCTCGGCACACAGGGCGTTGCCGATGTCGTAGTCAAAACCAACGATGCTGCCATCCGGAGCCTTGGAGGCAAACGGCGGGTAAGCGGCTTCGATGCCGATTTTCAGCGGTTTTTCGTCAGCAAACGTTGGCTGCGCCAGCACAGACAGCGCCAGTGCACCAAGAAGCATGAGCTTTTTCATTCTTAGGACTCCGTCGGTAAACACGACAAATGGCAGAGTGAGCGAGAGCCCAAAATGCGGAGAGATGATGAAGACTGTGACGCCCGACAGGCGAGGCCGGAATCCGGGCCCGCAAACCTTGGGCGAGTGATCGGCATTTTAACGACAGGCTCGAAGTCGATATTTCTTCAATGCGACAACTAGTTACAGAAGCATCGAAAAAACAGACCGGACTTATTGACAGCTATTGCAGATTATGCAATGCGAAAAGAAGGCTAACCGATCTATACAGCAAGATACGCGCCCATTATTGGCAAAGCCTTGTAATACGGCAAGCGCAGCGTTGATCGCGTTTATTTTTCTGGAGAGTAGCGCACCAATCTCCTACAAAACTGAGGCGCATCGCCCCATAAATGCGCGTCGGGTTACATCCAGCGGCGCGTGGGTAACATATGGATATATATCTGTTGGAGCGAGAGCGAGGCTTGCCCGCGAAGAACGCTAATGCGGTAAGTCTGCCCCCCCGAGGTGCTTGATTCGCGGGCAAGCCACGCTCCAACAGGCGGCGACCAGCCCGGCTTTTGATGTTCGCTTTTACGTGCCACGTTCTGGCAGACGCCGCCAAACGCGCGTCGGGAGGCTGAGCGCAGGTGTCGGGGTGAGGTGCGCTCGGCATGGATGCCGAGCGAGCGCCGTTGGGCCAGGGATGGCCCGTCGGCGCGTCGCCTCACCCCGACGCCGGAGCGAAGGAACCGCCGCGAAGCGGGGGCCGGACGTCAGCGCAGATGGTTTCGTCCTTTTGCCGAAACAAAAGGACTCGACCGCCAGGGCGAAACCTCACTAAGCCGCACCGCAAATGTTGTTGGCGCAACCCGATTCGAAGCGCGGCACCAGAATAAGTAGCGTCTGATCAATGCGCACCGGCAACAGAGACAACTTGCTGGCGAATCAGTCTCTCAGGCACTGAAGCTCTGCCGCATGTACCGGCCCTTCGCGAGCAAGCCCGCTCCCACAAGAATCGTGCAGTGCAATAACCGAGCACATAAAAAACCCCGCCAGGCTTTCACCGGGCGGGGTTTTTGGGCGGCCTTTATCAGGCGGCAGTCATGGTCTTGTGCGTCTGGATCAAATGCTCAACGACGCTCGGATCGGCGAGGGTGGAGATATCGCCCAGCGTGTCATATTCGCCGGTGGCAATCTTGCGCAGAATGCGGCGCATGATTTTCCCGGAGCGGGTTTTCGGCAGACCCGGCGCCCACTGGATGACATCCGGTGAAGCAATCGGGCCGATTTCCTTGCGCACCCAGTTACGCAACTCAAGACGCAGCGCCTCATCCGGCACTTCGCCGCCATTGAGCGTGACGTAAACGTAGATGCCCTGCCCTTTCAAGTCGTGAGGCACGCCGACCACAGCTGCTTCGGCGACTTTCGGGTGGGCAACCATCGCGCTTTCGATTTCGGCAGTGCCCATGCGGTGGCCGGACACGTTGAGCACGTCGTCCACGCGACCGGTGATCCAGTAGTAACCGTCTTCGTCACGACGCGCACCGTCACCGGTGAAGTACATGCCACGGAAGGTCTTGAAGTAGGTGTCGACGAAACGGTCGTGATCGCCGTACAGCGTGCGGGACTGGCCCGGCCAGGAATCGAGGATGACCAGATTGCCTTCGGCCGCGCCTTCGATCAGGTTCCCCAGGTTGTCCACCAGGGCCGGAATCACGCCAAAGAATGGACGCGTCGCCGAGCCGGGCTTCAAGGCGGTAGCGCCTGGCAGCGGGCTGATCAGGATGCCGCCGGTTTCGGTCTGCCACCAGGTGTCGACAATCGGGCAGTTCTTCTTGCCGACAGTGTTGTAGTACCAGTTCCACGCCTCAGGGTTGATTGGCTCACCCACCGAGCCCAACAGACGCAGGCTCGAACCGTCAGCGCCGTCCACGGCCTTGGTGCCTTCGGCCATCATGGCGCGAATGGCGGTCGGGGCGGTATAGAGGATGTTGACCTTGTGCTTGTCGACGATTTTCGACACCCGGGTAATGTCCGGATAGTTCGGAACACCTTCGAACAGCAGCGTGGTCGCGCCGTTGGCCAGCGGGCCGTAGACGATGTAGCTGTGACCGGTCACCCAGCCGACGTCAGCGGTGCACCAGTAAACTTCGCCCGGACGGTAGTCAAACACCCGCTCGTGAGTCAGTGCGGCGTAGACCAGATAGCCAGCAGTGGTGTGCAGCACGCCCTTGGGTTTGCCCGTCGAGCCGGAGGTGTAAAGGATGAACAACGACTCTTCGGCGCCCATTTCTTTCGGTGCGCAGGTGGCCGATGCCACTTCCAGCAACGAGTGGTACCAGATGTCGCGATGGCGGTTCCATTCGATCTCGCCGCCGGTGCGTTTGCAGACAATGACTTTCTGCACGCTGGCGGTTTCAGGGTTGGTCAACGCACGGTCGACGTTGGCTTTCATGGCGGTTTTCTTGCCGCCACGCAGACCTTCGTCGGCGGTGATCACCACTTTGGACTGGCAATCGATGATGCGTCCGGCCAGCGCTTCCGGAGAGAAGCCGCCGAATACCACAGAGTGAATGGCTCCGATCCGGGCGCACGCCAGCATGGCGACTACAGCCTCGGGGATCATCGGCATATAGATAGTCACCACGTCGCCGCGATGCACATCCTGGCCGCGCAGGGCGTTGGCGAACTTGCAGACTTCGGTATGCAGTTCGCGGTAAGTGATGTTGCGGCTCTCGGAAGGATCGTCGCCTTCCCAGATGATGGCGATGGAGTCGCCGCGTTCTTCCAGGTGACGGTCCAGGCAGTTATAGGCAACGTTCAGCGTGCCGTCGGCGAACCATTTGATGTCGACCCGGTGATCGTCGAAGGAGGTCTGCTTGACCGAGGTGAAAGGCTTGATCCAGTCGAGGCGCTTGGCCTGCTCACGCCAGAAGCCATCGGGGTTGACCACTGACTGCTGATACATGGCCTTGTAGGTCGCCTCATCGGTCAGCGTTGTCGCTGCAACTTCTGGGCGGACGGGGTACAGGGAAGCTGCACTCATCTTGGTTACCTCGGTGGATAGTTGTTGTTTTATGTGTCCGTTGTAACCGGCTGTCGGTCCCGGGACCATTCGACGATGGTCTTACCGCCTTGCAACCCTACACCACAATCAGGCTACAAGCCCCGTATCACGGTGCAGATACGCCAAACGAAGCAAGACTAAAGAACGAGCGACGCCGGGGTTCCGGCAGCAGCGAATCGGATTATTACGGATTTGCTCAATAGTGTTTATCAAAACCCTTTGTATATGAACGAGGCACAGAGGCATAGAATCAATCTCGCCAACACGGCAAACCGATTAACAACTGACAGCCCCCACACGGCTTGTTAATCAACGAAACCGACACTCGATTCACACATAACCCCACAAGGGTTATGTGACCCCTTTCGAATTCAATAAGGTAATACGCAATGAAAGCTTCACTGCTGGTTCTGGCCCTTTGTGGTTTCAGTGCAGTTGCAATGGCTGAAGAGTCAGGTGCAAAAGTTGCTGTACAACAAGCCCGCGCCGAGCAATACACCTATGGCAGCCACCCGGACATCGCCAAAGTGGTTTCCGTCAGCAATGTTCCAAACGTCTGCGCCGTAGTGCCGATGCGCATGACCTACCTGGATTCCCAAGGCCAGCAGCACGTCATGGCGTATCAGATAATGGGTAATGGTTGCAGCAACGGTTGATCCAGACCGCTTCGCGCAGGATGCCAACGTCTCCCGGAGAAATCCCTGGAGACGTGGCCTCGTTTCTGTAGAAAGAACACTCCGCGCTGCCTGGCATCGAACATTAAACTTTATTCATACAATTAAAATGCTTGCGTGCTTAATCCTGCGCAACCTATTAAGCCTTAGTGCGAGCTTATTTCTTTTCCGCGCGCAATCCATAATCACGCAACTTGTTGGCGATCGTGGTGTGGGAAACGCCGAGTCGTTTGCCTAGTTGCCGACTGCTGGAATATTCCGGATACAGGCGTTGCAATACCGCCTTTTCAAACCGTCCGACGATCTCGTCCAGCCCGCCTTCCAGGGAAAACTCACGCAACGGTTCCCGCACGCCATATTCTGGCAATCGCACATGTTCAGCCTTGACCGCGCCCCCCTCACATAATGAAACCGCCTGAAACAACACGTTCTCCAACTGTCGGATATTACCGGGCCAGTGGTAATGGGTCAGACGCTCCATCGCGGCCGGGGCCATTCGCGGCAGCGCACAGCCTATCTGCCGGCTGGCCTGATCGAGGAAGTGCTCAACCAACGGGCCCAATCCATCCAGGCATTCGCGCAACGGCGGGATATGCAGCGTCAGCACGTTGAGCCGGTGATAGAGATCCTCGCGAAACTCGCCTCTGGCGCACAGTTCGGACAGATCCTTCTGGGTCGAGCAGATCACCCGCACATCCAGATAAACCTCTTCCTCGCTGCCCACCCGACGAAAGCAGCCGTCTTGCAGGAATCGCAGCAGTTTGGCCTGCATCCGCGCACTCAGTTCGCCGACGCCATCGAGGAACAACGTGCCGCCCGCCGTCAACTCAAGCAGCCCGAGCTTGCCTTCGACGCGCGCGCCGTCGAAGGCGCCCGGCCCGTAGCCGAACAATTCCGTCTCGGCCATGGATTCGGACAAGCCTGCGCAATTCATTGCCATCAACGGCGACTGCCCGCGCGGGCTGGCCAGGTGACAGGCGCGAGCCAGCAGCTCCTTGCCGGTGCCGGTTTCGCCTTCGATCAACAACGGCGCATCCAGCGGCGCCATGCGGCGAGCTTCACGCACCACGGCCGCCATGACTCTGGAACTCTGGAAGATGCTGTCGAAGCCGCGTAATTCCTGCTTGCGCACTTGATAGATGCGCTCGCCCACCAGGTCCGCGCGATGCAAGGTCAACACCGCGCCGGCCATGGCTTCGCTGTCGTCATGCTGGGACTGCAACGGCGCGATATCAGCCAGGAACACGTCGCCGCGCACCTTGACCCGCAGGCCATTGATTCGTGATTTATGGGCGCGCACCAGTTCCGGCAGATCGAAGTCTTCGGCGTAACGAGACAGTGCAATGCCCGGCACTTCATCGACCCGAACACCCAGCAACTGCGCGGCGGCCCGATTGGCGGCGACGATGGAGCCGCCCATGTCGATGGACATCACCGGAAACTCCAGGGCACCCAACAGCGCGTTCAGCTCCATATGCCGACGTTCGCTGGGCATCAGTCCTACGCGCTTTACGCCAAAAACGCCGGGAATCGCTTCGAACTTCGGGCGCAAGGCCTGGAACTGCATGTTGATCAGGTTCGGACAATGCAGGTAGATCGCATCACCCTGCTCGCCGCCCACCTCACCTCGGGCCACATTGACGCCGTAGTTGACCAGCAAATCGAGGATATCGCGGGTCATGCCGATGCGATTGAGGCAATGGACTTTGATGCGCATGGGGGGGTTGTCCTTGGCGGAGACGTTATTTTTATCGTGGGCCGAATTTTATCGGCAAGAATACGTTACAGCGCAAGGGCTGTTTAAGCGATTAGCGCTTGGCTATTTTCGAATACAGTGAAAACTGTAAATAATTCGTTACGGCCTTTACCCAATCGAGGTCCGGGTTGCGCGGTGATGTCCTTACAAAATTCGCAGGAAAAGGTATCTATAGCTTCAGGCGTTCGACACAAATCGAAAAAGAGAACCCAGGAGAGCAGCATGAGCCAGACGCGTTACGTGGCACGCGAGCCCGATGAGAACGGATTCATTGACTATCCGGCCGCCGAGCATGCGGTGTGGAATACCTTGATTACCCGGCAAATGAAAGTCATCGAAGGCCGCGCCTGCCAGGAATACCTGGATGGCATCGAGCAGCTGGCGCTGCCCCACGATCGCATTCCGCAGTTGAGTGAAATCAATGCAGTTCTAGAGGCTACGACCGGCTGGCAAGTCGCCCGCGTTCCAGCCCTGATCCCCTTCCAGACTTTTTTTGAGCTATTGGCCAGCAAGCGCTTTCCCGTCGCCACGTTCATACGCAGCGAAGAGGAACTGGACTACCTGCAAGAGCCCGATATCTTTCACGAAATATTCGGCCACTGCCCGCTGCTGACCAACCCCTGGTTCGCGGAATTTACCCACACCTACGGCAAGCTCGGCCTCAGCGCGAGCAAAGAGCAGCGCGTCTATCTGGCGCGGTTGTACTGGATGACCATCGAGTTCGGCCTGGTGGATACAGCCGAAGGTCGGCGGATCTACGGCGGCGGCATCCTTTCCTCGCCCAGGGAAGCGGTGTATAGCTTGTCGTCCGAGCCGGTGCATAAAGCCTTCGATCCGCTGGACGCAATGCGCACGCCATACCGTATCGATATCCTGCAGCCTTTGTATTTTGTCCTGCCCGATCTCAAGCGGCTGTTTGATCTGGCCCACGAAGACATCATGGGCATGGTTGAGCAAGGCATGCAGCTGGGCTTGCACGCGCCGACCTTTGCACCGAAAAACCCATCCAGTGATTCATCCAGCTCTCTAATCAAAAAGCCTCATGCGGCCTGAACAGGAATTGACCATGACTACCCTTAACCAAGCCCACTGCGAAGCCTGCCGCGCCGACGCGCCACAGGTCAGCGATGCCGAATTGCCCGAACTGATCAAGCAGATCCCGGACTGGAACATCGAGGTTCGCGACAGCGTGATGCAGCTGGAAAAGGTCTTCTTGTTCAAGAATTTCAAATTTGCGCTGGCATTTACCAACGCGGTCGGCGAAATTGCCGAAGCCGAAGGTCACCACCCCGGTTTGCTGACTGAATGGGGCAAGGTGACCGTCACTTGGTGGAGCCACTCGATCAAAGGGCTGCACCGTAACGACTTCATCATGGCTGCCCGCACCGACGAGGTGGCCCGAGGCGCCGAGGGCCGCAAGTAATGCATTTCACCGATATCCAGCGAGTACCGGGCGATCCGATTCTGGGCCTGATTGACGCCTACGCCGCCGACACCAATCCCGACAAGTTCGACCTGGGCGTTGGCGTCTATAAAGACGCGATGGGCTTGACGACGATCCCCCGCGCGGTGAAGCGGGCCGAGCAGCGTCTGGTCGATGCGCAAATGACCAAGACCTACATCGGCGGCCACGGCGAACCCCGCTTCGGCCGCCTGATCAGCGAGCTGGTGCTGGGCGCCGGTTCACCGCTGCTCACCGAAAAACGCGTGAGTGCCACGCAGACGCCGGGCGGCACCGGGGCTTTGCGCCTGGCCGGCGACTTCATCGCCGAATGCCTGCCGGGGCGCGGTATCTGGCTCAGCGCGCCGACCTGGCCGATCCACGAAACCATCTTCGCCAAGGCCGGGTTGAAGGTCAGTCATTACCCTTACGTGGGCAGCGACAATCGCCTGAACGTCGAGGCCATGCTGGAAACGCTGAACAGCGTGCCAACCGGCGACGTGGTGCTGTTGCATGCATGCTGCCACAACCCGACGGGCTTCGACCTCTCTCACGACGATTGGCGCCGGGTGCTGGACATCGTGCGCAGCCGTAACCTGCTGCCGCTGATCGACTTCGCTTATCAGGGCTTCGGCGATGGCCTGGAAGCAGACGCCTGGGGCGTGCGGCTGCTTGCCGCCGAACTGCCGGAGCTGCTGATTACCAGTTCCTGCTCGAAAAACTTCGGCCTGTATCGGGATCGCACCGGTGCCTTGCTGGTCGTGGCCGGCGACGCGGAAAAATCCCAGGACGTGCGCAGCCAGTTGTCGTCGATTGCCCGCAACCTGTGGTCCAGCCCGCCGGATCACGGCGCTGCGGTGGTGGCGGAAATCCTCGGCAATCCCGAGCTGAAAAGCCTGTGGGCCGATGAAGTCGAGGAAATGCGCCAACGTATCGCGCAACTGCGCAGCGGCTTGGTAGAGGCGCTGACGCCGCTGGGCCTGGGCGAACGTTTCGCGCACATCGCGACTCAACGCGGGATGTTTTCCTATACCGGGCTGAACGACGATCAAGTGGCGCGCCTGCGCTACGAGCACAGCGTGTACATGGTCAACGCCGGCCGCGCCAACGTCGCCGGCATCGACGCGGCGCGCCTGGATCAGCTGGCGCTGGCGATTGCGGCGGTGTGCAAGGATTGATCAGCGACAAGCGCGTTCCGAACGACTACGTCATTGCGTAGGACCGGCTTTAGCCGGGAGGACATTCTCCCGGCTAAAGCCGGTCCTACGGATCTCCACAAGCCCCAGCAAATTCCGTGTTGCTCCCGGACACTGAAATCCGCTTTTTGTTTCCGCACATGACCAACGGTATCGATAAAATTCTGTTTGTCATTTGCGGTGCTGTATCCTGCCCAAGCTTTTAGAAGCACGGTTCTGCCCAGCAACCAGAAAAATCTTGCGAAGGAGCGACGACGATGCATGAAATCCCAAACTTCCCCCCGAGCCAGAGTGAACCCGAGCAGTCAACATTGGCGCAGCTGGAACTCGGTCAAGTGGTCGAGATGAAAGCCGCCAGCACGCAGGTTGAAGACTGCCAGCCAGCCTCCAGCGAAGACTGAAGGCGATTTTTTTCAGGCGTATCGAAAACCGGTTTTGCCGAGTTTCCATACGCCTGAAAATGCCGAGACAAGTGGATCCCCTCCATGACTGAATTCACCGAAACCCAGGCCAACGCCCTGATCGGCACCGCCGAGAAGATGATTAACGTCTGGTCGCGCTTGAGCCCTGAAAAGAAACAGGCCCTGCTCGAACGCTTCGGCAGCGAAGAAAAAGCCTTGGCCGCATTGGTGACCACCCAGTTGCTGGCGCCCGCAAAAAACTGACTGCAAACGAACCGGTGGGAGCGAGCTTGCTCGCGAAGAGGCCGGTTCATCCAGATTTCGTTCCCGCGTTTGTTACAGAGCCTTCGCCAGCAAGCTTGCTTCCCCAGGGTTCGCCCCAAATCCCAATCAGTATTTTGCTTCACCCCTCCCGGTAACCCTTCATACGCCGCTATCATGGCGCACTTGATTAGCCTGCTAAGCTTCTGCCCTCCCCGCCGTAACCTGGACCGCTTATTCATGCCAGACACCCATTCTTCACAACGACCCATGGCCGTCACGCTGCAGGTCGTTTCCATCGTCTTATTCACCTTCATCGGCTACCTGAATATCGGCATCCCGCTGGCCGTGCTGCCCGGTTACGTCCACACCGATCTGGGCTTCGGCGCGGTGGTAGCCGGTCTGGTGATCAGCGTGCAATATCTGGCAACCCTGCTGAGTCGCCCGTATTCCAGCCGCCTCATCGATAACCTGGGCAGCAAGAAAGCGGTGCTATTCGGCCTGGCCGGTTGCGGCCTGAGTGGCGTGCTGATGCTCTTGTCGAGCTGGCTACAGGGCTGGCCCGTTGCAAGTCTGGTCTGTCTGTTTATCGGTCGAGTGGTACTGGGCAGCGCGGAAAGTCTGGTGGGCTCGGGGTCGATTGGTTGGGGCATCGGCCGCGTCGGGGCGAAGAACACCGCCAAAGTGATTTCCTGGAACGGCATCGCCAGCTACGGCGCGCTGGCCATCGGTGCGCCGTTGGGTGTGCTGATGGTCGGTGAACTGGGGTTGTGGAGCATGGGCGTGAGCATCATGTTGCTGGCCGGGCTGGGCCTGGCGCTGGCGTGGAAGAAGGAACCCGCGCCCATCGTGCATGGCGAACGCCTGCCTTTCATGCATGTACTGGGTCGAGTCTTTCCCCACGGCATGGGCCTGGCGCTGGGTTCCATTGGTTTCGGCACCATCGCCACCTTTATTACCCTGTATTACGCCAGTCACAGCTGGCCAAACGCCGTGCTGTGCCTGAGCCTGTTCGGCGGCTGCTTTATCGCGGCGCGACTGCTGTTCGGCAACTTGATCAATCGCCTGGGCGGTTTCCGGGTGGCGATTGCCTGCCTATCAGTAGAAAGCCTCGGCTTGCTGTTGTTGTGGCTCGCGCCGTCACCGGAACTGGCCCTGGCGGGCGCGGCGTTGACAGGCTTCGGCTTTTCCCTGGTGTTTCCGGCCTTGGGCGTCGAAGCCGTCAACCTCGTCCCGGCGTCCAGCCGTGGCGCAGCGGTGGGCGCTTATTCGCTGTTCATTGATCTGTCGCTGGGGATTACCGGCCCGGTGGCGGGCGCAATCGCGGGAGGATTCGGCTTCTCGTCGATTTTCCTGTTCGCCGCCATCGCCTCACTCAGCGGTCTGGGCGTAAGCGTGTACCTGTTCAAGCAAGCCAAAGCGATGCGCGAACAGCGGGTCTGATCAGAAATCGACCTTGCCGCGCCCGGCCTTGATCGAACCGCGCTTGGTCTTGCCCTCCAGCCGACGCTTCTTCGAGCCCAGCGTTGGTTTGGTCGGGCGGCGCTTCTTTTCCACTTTGGTGGCGCTGACGATCAGCTCCACCAGACGCTCCAGCGCATCGGCGCGATTCTGTTCCTGAGTGCGATATTGCTGGGCCTTGATGATCAGCACGCCATCGCTGGTGATGCGGCTGTCACGCAGGGCCAGCAGCCGCTCCTTATAGAACGGCGGCAGGGACGAAGCGTTGATGTCGAAGCGCAAGTGCATCGCGCTGGAAACCTTGTTGACGTTCTGCCCGCCCGCACCCTGGGCGCGAATCGCAGTCAATTCGATTTCGGCATCCGGCAGATGCACATTGTTGGAAATCACCAGCATGGGTCAAAACTACAGTGGAACGAGGGCCGTCAGGATAACCGTTGCTCCCATAAAAAACCCGGTCGCATGGACCGGGCTTTCCAACCGCCGCTGTTCTCAACCTGCCTGATGCAGCTCGGCGGCCGCGCTGCGTTTGCTCTTGATGCGGTAGCACACCCACATCAGCAGCAGCCACACCGGAATCGCGTACACCGAAACCTGGATACCCGGAATCATCAGCATGATGCCGAGAATGAACACCACAAACGCCAGGCACACGTAGTTGCCGTACGGATACCACAAGGCCTTGAACAGCGGCACTTGCTGGGTGCGGTTCATGTGCTGGCGAAACTTGAGGTGCGAATAGCTGATCATCGCCCAGTTGATGACCAGCGTGGCCACCACCAGCGACATCAGCAGTTCAAGGGCACTGTGCGGAATCAGGTAGTTGAGCAGCACCGCGACAAACGTCACCAGCGCCGAAACGAAAATCGCCCGCACCGGCACACCACGCTTGTCGACCTGCGCCAGTGAGCGCGGCGCATCGCCCTGCTCGGCCATGCCCAGCAGCATGCGGCTGTTGCAGTAAGTGCCGCTGTTGTAGACCGACAATGCAGCGGTCAGCACCACAAAGTTGAGGATGTGCGCGGCGGTGTCGCTGCCCAGCATCGAAAACACCTGCACGAACGGGCTGCCGCTGTACTCGTCACCCGAGGCATTGAGGCTGGCCAGCAGGCTGTCCCAAGGCGTGAGCGACAGCAGCACCACCAAGGCGCCAATGTAGAAAATCAGGATCCGGTAGATCACCTGATTGATCGCCTTGGGGATCACGGTGCGTGGCTGATCGGCTTCGGCGGCGGTGAAGCCGAGCATTTCCAGGCCACCGAAGGAGAACATGATGATCGCCAGAGCCATCACCAGGCCCATGACCCCATTGGGAAAGAAGCCGCCGTGTTCCCACAGGTTACTGACCGATGCCTGCGGCCCGCCATTACCGCTGACCAGCAGATAACTGCCCAGGGCGATCATGCCCAGAATCGCTACGACCTTGATGATGGCAAACCAGAATTCGGCTTCACCGAAGACTTTGACGTTGGCCAGGTTGACGGCGTTGATCATCAGGAAGAATACCGCCGCCGAGGCCCAGCTCGGAATTTCCGGCCACCAGTAATGGATGTACTTGCCCACGGCGGTCAGTTCGGACATGCCCACCAGGATGTACAGGATCCAGCAGTTCCAGCCGGACAGGAACCCGGCAAAACCGCCCCAGTATTTGTGTGCGAAGTGGCTGAAGGAGCCGGCGACCGGCTCCTCGACGATCATCTCGCCGAGCTGGCGCATGATCATGAAGGCAATGAAGCCGCAGATCGCGTAACCGAGGATCATCGACGGACCCGCCGACTTGAGCACGCCTGCCGAACCCAGGAACAAGCCTGTGCCGATGGCGCCGCCCAGGGCGATCAGTTGGATGTGGCGATTTTTCAGCCCACGTTTCAGCTCGCCGGAGGACGAGAGGTGTTCACTCATTGGATAGTCACCTGGTTGTTTTTGTCTGTGACGGAATCGAACCCGCAGCGCTTATGGCGCCGAGGAATGAAGTGCACAAGGCGGATAGCCCTGAACGAGTTGGATGCGCGAAGACGTCAGCAAGCCACAGAAAAAACGCGGGGAATTGTACACCGTTGGAGGGGGTTGGGGGATGGCGGAAGACTGTCACATTGGGGATTGTTGGAGCGAGGCTTGCCCGCGAAGGCCATTCACCGGTTTCAGAAAACCGGTGGATGTATCGGCCTCATCGCGGGCAAGGTGGATCACCACCCCGGTCGCTCCAACGGAGTCTGCGTTGTGCTGAAACTACTGACGCATCCCACGCCCGCTGACCAGCAACCGCGCGCAGCCCACATACAGGACGATGGTCGCGATGACCATGAACGCCATGGCGATGCTGATGCGGATGTCGGACACGCCGAGGATGCCGTAGCGGAAGGCGTTGACCATGTGCAGGACCGGGTTGGCCATGGACACGGTCTGCCAGAACGGCGGCAACAGATTGATCGAGTAAAACACGCCGCCCAGATAGGTCAGCGGCGTCAGCACGAAGGTCGGAATGATCGAGATGTCATCGAAGTTGCGGGCAAACACCGCATTGATGAAGCCCAGCAGCGAGAAGATCGTTGCCGTCAGCACCACGACGATCACCGTGATACCCAGGTGATGCACCTGCAGGTCGGTGAAGAACATCGACAGCAGGGTCACGATGACGCCGACCATCAAACCGCGCAACACGCCGCCCAGCACATAACCGACGAGAATGGTGTGCGGCGAAACCGGCGAAACCATCAGCTCTTCGACCGAACGCTGGAACTTCGCGCCGAAGAAGCTCGACACCACGTTGCCGTAGGAGTTGGTGATCACCGACATCATGATCAGGCCCGGCACGATGTACTGCATGTACGTGAAGCCGCCCATGTCGCCGATCTGCCGACCGATCAGGTTGCCGAAGATCACGAAGTACAGAACCATGGTGATCGCCGGCGGTAGCAGGGTCTGCGGCCAGATACGCATGAAACGGCGCACTTCGCGATAGACGATGGTGTTCAGGGCAACCAGGTTGGGGCGCAGCTCGGAGGTGGTTTCGTTGCTCATACCGCCACCTTCGCCAGATTTTTTTCCACCAGGGACACGAACAGCTCCTCGAGGCGATTGGTTTTATTGCGCAGGCTCAGCACTTCAATGTGCTGCGCGGCGAGTTGACCGAACAGCGCAGTGATGCCGATATTCTTGTCGACCTGGACTTCCAGGGTATGGCTGTCGAGCAGCTTGCTCGGATAACCAATCAGCTGCGGCGCACTCTGATACGAATCCTTGAGATCCAGCAGGAAGGTTTCGACGGTCATTTTATTGAGCAACTGCTTCATGCCGGTATTTTCGACAATCACGCCGTGGTCAATGATGCCGATGTTGCGACACAGCTGCTCGGCCTCTTCCAGATAGTGCGTGGTGAGGATGATCGTTGTGCCCTGCTCGTTCAGCTCGGTGAGAAAACCCCACATCGAACGCCGCAGCTCGATGTCCACGCCCGCCGTCGGTTCGTCGAGGATCAACAGGCGCGGTTCATGAATCAACGCACGAGCAATCATCAGGCGCCGCTTCATGCCGCCGGACAGCGAACGCGAAGGCACATCGCGCTTGTCCCACAAGCCCAGCTGCGTCAGGTAACGCTCGGCGCGCTCCTTGGCGATTTTCAGCGGGATGCCGTAGTAGCCGGCTTGGGTCACGACGATGTCGAAGGCTTTCTCGAACTGGTTGAAGTTGAATTCCTGGGGCACCACGCCAATACAGCGCTTGAGCGCCGCAGGTTCACGGTCCAGGTCGTGACCAAAGATATTCACTGTTCCGCTGGTCTTGTTGACCAGGGTCGAGATGATGCCGATGGTGGTGGATTTGCCGGCACCGTTGGGGCCGAGCAAGGCGAAGAAGTCACCTTCAGCGACGTCCAGATCGATACCACTCAGGGCCTGGAAACCGTTGCCGTAGGTTTTGGTTAGCTGCCGGATGGACAGAGCGGAACTCATATCGGAAAACGCACCAATGAAGGAAAGGAAAGAATAGATGAGGGCTGATGCCGTTGATTACAACCGCGACACAGCCAGGCAATGGTGCTTGGCTATGCCATTCAAGTACAGCGACATATATTGATAATACTTATCAGGTCAACGCGGTCATGACGGCCGATTGATAAGCCGGCCGCACTTTCAGACGCTCATACCAGGCTTGGAGATGATGCATCGCCGGACGTTCAATCGGCATTTCGAACCAGGCGTAGATAAAGCAGCCCAGTGGGATGTCGCCCATGCCGAACTCGTCGCCGGAGAGCCAAGGCTGGCTCGCCAGCGCCTCGTCCACCACAACCAGCAAACCTTGCACGGTCTTGATCGCGCCATTGATCTGCACCCAGTCCTGCTGCTCGGCCGGAGTGCGCAACACGCCCCAGAACACATGCCGAAACGGTTCGGCCAGGGTCGAAGTGGTCCAGTCCATCCATTTGTCGGCAGCCGCCCGCGCCTGAGGATCGGCTGGATATAACGCTGAATCCGGGGCGTATTGCGCGGCCAGGTAGCGCACGATGGCATTGGACTCCCAGAGCACGAAGTCGCCGTCTTCGATCATCGGCACGCGGCCATTGGGATTTTTTGCCCGGTATTCCTCGCCGTCCACCAGACCGAACGCGCCGCCGGCATCGATCGCTTCGTATGGCAGGCCCAGTTCTTCGGCGATCCACAGCGCCTTGCGCACGTTGGTAGAATTTTTGCGACCCCAGATTTTCAGCATTGGTAAGCCTCTGTAAACCGACGTTAGAGAAGTACTGAGGAGTTTACGCTGTGGGAGCGAGCTTGCTCGCGAAGACGTCGGTACAGCCGAAGATTTATTTGCGCCTCGAACATCGCTTTCGCGAGCAAGCTCACTCCCACCCTGCTCGATCACACACCGAACTCCCCCGCCCGCCAAGGGTCACTATCGATGCTCGCCGTGCTGTTCGCTTGACGGAACAGGACCTGGCTATTGATAGTGGTTCCTTGCCGCTGTCATCACGGAGGATTACTTATGCTGTTGTTGTGGATTGTTGCCCTGGTTGTCGGGATTGCCTGGCTGGCCCACCGGCGTGTAGCACCGATGCCCGCCCTGGGCGCGGTTGCCGTGTTCCTGCTGGCCATGGGGATTTTCAGCCATGCGCCGGGCTGGTTGCTGGCGATTTTCTGGATTCTGTTGCTGGCCGTGGCCCTGCCGCTGGCGCTGCCGGACCTGCGTCGCAAGCATTTCACTGCGCCGATGTTCTCCTGGTTCAAGAAAACCCTGCCGCCGATGTCCCAGACCGAACGCGATGCCATTGATGCGGGCACCGTCTGGTGGGATGGCGAGCTGTTCAGCGGGCGCCCGGACTGGGACCAGTTGCTGGCCTATCCCAAGGTCCAGCTGACCGAGGAAGAGCAAGCGTTCATCGACGGCCCGACTGAAGAGTTGTGCGCCATGGTCACAGACTGGGAAATCGGTCAGGCCATGGACCTGCCGCCGCGTGCCTGGGCGCATATCAAGGAACACGGCTTCTTCGCCCTGATCATCCCCAAGGAGTTCGGCGGCAAAGGTTTCTCGGCTTACGCGCATTCGCAAGTGGCAATGAAACTGGCGACCCGCAGCGGCGACCTGGCTTCCACGGTCATGGTCCCAAACTCCCTGGGCCCTGCCGAACTGCTGCTGCATTACGGCACCGACGAGCAGCGTAATCATTACCTGCCGCGTCTGGCCCGGGGCGATGATATTCCATGTTTCGCCCTCACCGGCCCGCTGGCCGGGTCCGATGCCGGAGCAATGCCCGACACCGGGATTATCTGCAAAGGTCAGTGGCAAGGCGAAGAAGTCATTGGTCTGCGCCTGAACTGGGAAAAACGCTACATCACCCTCGGCCCGGTCGCGACCCTGCTCGGTTTGGCGTTCAAGGCCTTCGACCCCGAGCATTTGCTGGGCGACGAGGAAGACATCGGCATCACCCTGGCGCTCATCCCGACGGACACGCCGGGTGTGGAAATCGGTCGTCGTCACCTGCCATTGGGCGCAGCCTTCATGAATGGCCCGAACTCTGGCAAGGATGTTTTCATCCCGCTGGATTACCTGATCGGCGGCCAGGAAATGCTCGGCAAGGGCTGGATGATGCTGATGAACTGCCTGTCCGTAGGCCGTTCCATCTCGCTGCCCGCCGTGGGCACCGGCGCGGCCAAGTTCACCAGTCTGGTGACCGGGCAATACGCGCAGGTTCGCGAGCAATTCAACGTGCCGCTGTCGGCGTTCGAAGGTATTCAGGAATCCCTGGCACGGATCGGCGGCAATGCCTGGCTGATGGACAGCGCGCGCATGCTCACCGCCAACGCGGTGGATCTGGGCGAGAAACCGTCGGTGCTGTCGGCGATCCTCAAGTATCACCTGACCGAACGCGGCCGCGAATGCATCACCCACGCCATGGACGTACATGGTGGCAAGGGCATCATCATGGGCCCGAACAACTATCTGGGCCGCAACTGGCAAGGTGCGCCGATTTTCATCACGGTGGAAGGCGCGAATATCCTGTCGCGCAACCTGATGATCTTCGGCCAGGGGGCGATTCGCTGCCATCCGTTCGTCCTCAAGGAAATGGCCCTGGCCGGCCGTGAAGACCACGACCAGGCTTTGGCCGAGTTCGACACGCTGCTGCTCAAGCACATCGGTTTCGCGGTGAGCAACGCGGCGAGTACGTTCATTCTCAACCTGGGCTTCGGTCGTTTCGAAGCCGCGCCGGGCGACAGCCTGAGCCAGGGTTACTTCCGGGCGCTGAATCGTCAGGCAGCGGCGTTTGCCATGCTGGCGGACCTGAGCATGATGCTGCTGGGCGGCGAGCTGAAACGTCGGGAACGCCTGTCGGCACGCCTCGGCGACGTGTTGAGCCATTTGTATCTGGCTTCAGCGGCGCTCAAGCGTTATCACGATCTGGATTACCCGCAACACCTGCAACCGCTGTTCCGCTGGGCCATGGAAGAGGCGCTGGGCGAGTCGGAGCGTGCGCTGGACGAGTTGCTCAGCAACTTCCCGAGTCGTGTATTAGGCGCGGTATTGCGCGTGGTGACCTTCCCGTTCGGTCGCCGCCACAAAGGGCCGTCGGACGCACTGGATGCCGAAGTCGCCGCCGTTCTGGGTCGCGGCAAA
Organism: Pseudomonas sp. CFII64; assembly: GCF_000416235.1. Lineage (GTDB taxonomy): Bacteria > Pseudomonadota > Gammaproteobacteria > Pseudomonadales > Pseudomonadaceae > Aquipseudomonas. Next base: position 42,097 of record NZ_ATLO01000017.1, read on the forward strand.
GGCGATCCAACCCTGGAAGAATTGCTGGCTGGCTGCTATCGCCCGCAAGATCCTGACGATGCAGTCGGCGCCTTGCAACACGCCAGCGACTTGCTGAGCGCCGCTGCGCCGCTGCACAAAAAGCTGCACATCGCGGTCAAAGGTGGTCAGCTGCATCCGGCTGCTGGCGAGCACATCATTGATGCAGCCTTGCATGCTGGCGTGTTGCAGCCGCTGGAGGCCGAGACTCTGCGCGCCGCCGAAGCCGCGCGCCGCAAAGTGATCGACGTGGATGATTTTGCCAAGGAAGAGCTGACCCTGACCGAGGGCAAGATCCGCTAATCGATAGATCTTGTCAGGCCAACCACACAGCGGGCGCGCAGAGCTTTATACTCTCGCGCCCGTTTTTGCTATTGAGGATTGAACCATGGCCGACGCCACTCTCGACCACCAACTGAACCTGCTGGCACACCTGCGCAGCATCCTGGTCGCGCTGGGCGAGGCCGAGCAGGTTCCCGAAGAAAGCCATGCGCTGTTCATGGAGCGCTTCGACGAACTGATGACCCTGCTGCCCCAGGACCCGATCGAAAGCCAATACCTGGGCCAGGACATTCTCTGCCAGGTGATCCAGCGCTATCCGCAGATCGCCCATCTGGTGCCCCGCGACCTGCTGTGGTTTTTCGCCGGTGATTGCCTGCACTTCATGCCGGACGAAGAAATCGCCCTGTATCAATCGCTGGAAGAGCGCCGCTACGAAGCCGAACAGAACGAAGAACCGTTTGACTGGAATCGTGAGAAGCAACTTCTGTCCATGCCGACTCAGGGCAGTAAACATTAAGCTGAGATCTGCCGCGCTATCGCGCTGCTTCAAGTTTGAACTGTGATGGATTTCGCAAAGTTCCCTTGAAGCGGCGCTGCAGCAAAACCGCCCTTTAAATATTCCGCCCGCCTGACATTTAAGAAAAATGTCCTACCTTGGTGTGCGACACTTCGGGCAAGTTTGATTTCATTATGCCAGCACGGCAGAATTGCCAAACTCTAGTATGCATGGCGCTATTCCAACAGACGATACGCGTTCGCCACAGCACATCCATACAAGGCGCACAGGCAGTTCGTCGGCAGATAAACTCAATATGCAAAATACATCCATCGTCGGATTCCCGACTCTATTCAGTGTGATTATTCGGATTCCCGAACAGTCGACGACAAGACTGAGAACCTGTAATTAAGTTCCTGACTTTATTTATGCACTTAACTTCGACTTCGCACATAACTTGGCTGGCACATAATCTGCTTACTGCTTAAAGTCTGGCAACTTCAGGCACTATAAGTATCAATCGCCTGATAGTCGCCCAGTTATGGTGCATTGTTCGTCCTCCGAGTGATGGTTCTGTGAAAAACATGGGTCGACATGTCCCGTTGCGGCGCATGGCCGCTTCGGCTTGTTGGCGGCATTAATCGTCGATAACCCGAAACAGTAACTATTGGGCGCGACAATGCTGCGCAATGAACATGAATAACGAAAAAAAGGCGCATGACCTGATCGCCGATAAGAACCTCATTCATAAAGGTTTACTGATGAATTCCCTGACAGCCAGAAGCTCCGACGCAGCCTCCGACCGAGATACGGATGGGCCCGGCGCGGACGACGCGATCTGCTTCGGTCCGTTCGCGCTCTACGCCCAGCAGCACTTGCTGCTCAAGAACGGCGAACCGGTGTCACTGGGCAGCCGGGCCTTGCTGTTGCTGATCGCCATGGTCAGCCGCGCCGGAGAACTGCTGGAGAAAGCCGAACTGATGGCGCTGGTCTGGCCCCGAGTCGTCGTCGAAGAATGCAACCTGCGCGCGCAAGTCGTTACCCTGCGGCGCGCCTTGGGCGGCGATGGGGAGTTTGGCTACATCGTCACCGTCCCCGGCCGCGGCTATCGCTTCATGGCACCCGTTACGTTGCAGCCGGTTTCCCGACAAATCGCCGCAGAACCAGAGACGTCTTCGGATTTGCCGGCAATGATGAGCGAAGTCATTGGCCGGGGCGCATTGCTCGACGCGCTTGACGAGCAACTGGAGTTGCGTCGCTTCGTAACCATTACCGGTCCTGGCGGAATCGGCAAAACCACGCTGGCACTGGCCTTGGCCAACCGCATGGTGCCGCGCTTTCCCCAAGGCGTCAGGCTGATCGACCTGGCTTCGGTGACGGCCGGGCAACTGGTGCATGTGGTCATCGCCTCGGCGCTGGGCCTCAATTGCGCTCCGGAAGGCGCATTGCTGGCCATCGCTCAGCGTTTGGCTGAGGGCAAAACCCTGCTGGTGCTGGACAATTGCGAGCAGGTGCTTGAGGAAACCGCTCGCGCGGTGGAAAACATTCTGCGCAACGCCGCGCAATGTTGCGTACTGATCACCAGCCGCGAACCGCTGCACGCCGAGGGCGAGTTCGTCCATGATCTGGCGGCGCTCGAAGTGCCCAGCGCCAACGCCAACCTCAGCGCTGTCCAGGCCATGGATTATTCGGCTATCCGACTGTTCGTCGAGCGTGTCGCCGCCCACGACCTGAATTACCAGTTGAGTGATCCTGACGTTGCGGCCGCCATCGCCATTTGCCGCAAGCTCGACGGCAACGCGCTGGCCATAGAAATCGCCGCCGCCCGGGTCCGCGCTTTTGGCATCGTGCCGCTGGTGGAATTGCTCGATGGCAGCTTCCGTCTCCAGATGACTGGCCGCCGTACGGCCCTGCCGCGCCATCGAACCCTGAGCGCGGCGCTGGATTGGACCTACGCGATTCTGGCTGCCGACGAACAGGCGATGTTGCGCCAGCTTTCGGTGTTCAGCGGCTCGTTCAGCCTGAATGCCGTAAAGGCCGTGGTCGAAATCGGTACCGAACAGGCGCAGGATTCGGCGCAGCTGTTGGAAAACCTGATGGACAAGTCGCTGCTGATTGCCACTGAGGACGGCCCGGGCAAACGCTATCGGCTGCTGGAAACCACGCGCTTGTACGCCAGTGAAAAACTGACCCGGAACGACGAAAGCAATGTGACCTCCCGCCGCCATGCCAACTTCGTTCTGGATCAGCTGCGTGGCGCGGTGCAGGACTTGCTCAGCACCGAACCTCAAGACTGGCTGGCGCTTTACGGCCCGGAAATCGACAGCGTTCGCTCGGCGCTGGATTGGGCTTACTGCGCCGATGGCGATCCGGTGCTGGGGGTCGAACTGACCTTGGTGAGCATCCCGCTGTGGCTGCGCCTGTCACTGATCGGCGAAGGTCAAGACTGGGTCAACCGGGGTTTGCAGGCCGGAGCGGACGGCATGCCGATCCTGCCTCGACAACGCATGCAACTGCTGACCCTTTCCGCCAGCGTCATGGTGCTGGCCTACGGCGGCGGCGCGCACGTGCGCCAGGCGTGGCTGCAGATCAGCGCCGATGCCGACTTGCTGGAGGATGCCGAACACCAGCTTCGCGCGTTGTGGGGGCTGTGGAATGACTGTTGCTGTCGCAATCAACACAGCGAGGCGCTGGAACTCGCCAACCGCTATATCCAGCTGAACAACGTTGCGGGCAGCAGCGACCGGCAATTGCTCGGCAACCGCATGCGCGCCACAAGTCAGTTCTACATGGCTGACCTGGAAGGCGCTCGCCGGTCGATCACCGAAGCGCTGTGCTCGCCGCGCTCGGCCAACGCGCACATCATCGACATGCATTTCGACCAGCCGGTCGCTGCGCGCTCGCTCAAGGCGCAGATCCAGCTGCTGCAAGGCAATGTCGGCCCGGCGCTGCTTACCATCGACGAAAATGTTGGCCAGGCGATCAGCCTCAACCACCCCGCTACCCTGTGGTACTCGCTGTGCATGAGCGCGCTGCCGTCCACCTTGCTGGTCGGCCATCTGCAGAAATTCGGCTATTACCTGGGCTTGCTGCAAGACAGCATGGCCGGGCACGACCTGCCTCTCTGGCAACAATTCAGCATTTGCTTCGAGAGCATTCTGTTGATTCGCCAGGGCGCGCCGGAAGAAGCCGTGCCGCGCCTGGGCGAAGTCTTGCAGCGCCTGCAAGATCACGGCGACAGCCCGCTGCACTGCTTGATTCGCAGCGAATACGCGCAAGGTCTGGCGATGCTCGGCCTGGAGCAATTGGGTCTTGAGGTGATCAGCGACACGCTGCATACCGCCCAGAGCCGCAATGAACGCTGGTTCCTGCCGGAGCTGTTGCGGATCAAGGCGCAGTTGCTGCTCGGGCAAGGCTTGCCGTCACTGCTGCCGCTGGTGCGTAGCACCTTGTCCGAGGCTCATGGCGAAGCCCGGAAACAAGGCGCCAGTTTCTGGACCTCGCGCATCGCCGCCGACCTGGCCAGGCTGCAAGAGCCGGAGCTGGTGTGCATTAGCCGCTCGTTGTAGACACCGTCCTGATCCTCACCACACACAGACCCCTTAGGACCGGCTTTAGCCGGGAGCAGGCAGGTGCATTCGCAGCAGTTGCGTCGCCAGACCTTCCGCCCCGGCTAAAGCCGGTCCTACGGATCCTGTCTGCTGGCCGACATTACCGTGTAAGCGACACGTTGGAGGCTTGTATGTTTAGACTTGAATGGGTGGGTGGGCGCGTTTTTCGGGGACAAGTCCCCTCCTACCGGTTTGTATCTGCCCGGTAGGACCGGACTTGTCCGGGAAGAACGATAACGCGGTGGATCTTGCCCACCGAGGTGCCCGGTTCGCGGGCAAGCCACGCTCCAACAGAGCGGTGCTGGGCTGTGCTCTGCATCAAATCAACCGCGCGGCCACCAACAAGTCGGCCACGGCCTGGAAGGTGGTGTCCGGGACCGGGTCGCCGGGGACGGCGCGGCGGGCGATGGTGGCGGCGAGTTTTGCGTCCATGGCGTGAGCGATGCCTAATGCGGCGGCTTCGGCAAGCATGCGCGGTGCTTCCTGAGGATCGGCGCGGCACACCACAATCGGCACCGGCGTCTCGCCGCGCACATAGCGCACGCCCACCACCCAGCCGTTGGCAGTGCCGATCATCAGCGACGCGCGGCCCAGCCCCAGCTTGGTCGCCAGAGCCTGCATTTCCCGACGCTGCCGCTGGCGTTCGTTCTTGATCATCGGGTCACCGTCGACATCCTTGCGTTCGCGCTTCTGCTCGCTGCGGGTCATTTTCATGTCGCGGCCGAACAACCAGCGCTGCATCAATACATCCACGGCGCCCACCAGCAGGAATGCCGCCAGCACGGTAAACATCAGCGGTTTGAGCACCAGGTAAAACGTCGATTCGATACAGCCCGCCCCGCAACGGGAAGACTCCATCAACGCCTGCAACGCATTGCGGCCCACCACGTAAAATGCCAGCGCCAACAAATGCACCTTGACCAGTCCCTTGAGGAATTCAATGAAACTGCGCATCGAAAAGATGCGTTTGAAACCTTCCGCCGGATTGATCCGTTTGAAGTCAGGTTTGACCGGCTCGACCGCCAGCACTACGCCGCGCATGGTGATGATATTGGTCAGGATCACCACCCCGACGGTCACTCCAACCACCGGCAAGGTAATCCCAAGCACTAACTGCTCGGCGGTGTCCAGAATCCGCGGCCACACCGAATTGAACGGTTCGATGTAGATCAGCGCCACCAAGTCGATCAGCGCTGTTACCTGCGCTTCGGCCCTTGGGACCATGATCGAGATGCACAAGGTGCAGAACAGAATGACCATGCCCGACACCAGGTCCTGGCTTTTCGCAACCTGGCCTTTCTCCCGCGCGTCGCGGAGTTTCTTGTCCGTGGCCGGCTGGGATTTTTCTTCGCTGGTGTCACCCATCAATGCGCCTCATTGGGTGGTGACCAAGGTCTTGAGAAAATCGACGGTGCCGCGAAACTCCGCCAGCTGGTCAAGCATCACCGGGATCAGGAAGCCGATGTAGATCACCATCAGGATGGTGAAAAACAGGTTTTTCACCGGCAGCGACAGGTCGAAGATGTGCAAGCTCGGCGCCATGCGCGACAGGTAAGCCAGCATCAAATCAGTGACCAGCAGGCAAATGATCAACGGTGAAACCATCAGCACGCCGATGCGCATCACCTGATCCAGAATTGCCAGCACCGCCATCAGCGCCGAGCTGGCGAACAGTGGCGTGAAAGCCGTCACGGGCCAGAGTTGGTAGCTGTGGTAATAGCCATCGACCATCAGGATGAAACCGCCGGACATGAAAAACAGGGTGATCAGCATCACGGTGAGCAAGGTCGCCATGACGCTGGACTCTCCCGACGACAGCGGGTCCACCAACTGCGCCATGGTCGAGCCGCGCTGCAGGTCGATCAATTCCCCCGCCACTTCAGCGGCCCAGAACGGAATACCGAACAACAGGCCGATGATCAGGCCAATGAGCATTTCCTTGATCATCAGCCCGGCAAGGAAAAAACTGCCGTGTTCGGGCATTGCAGTGAAGGATCCATAGACCGGCAGGAACATCGGAATGGCGATAGCCACCGCGACGCAGCCACGAATCATCCCGGTCAGGCCCAGGCGATTGAACGCTGGCGTGATGACCACTACGCCCATGGCGCGACTCGCCGATAACGCAGCAGAACTGATCACCGGGTAGGCGACTTCGAGGAATTGGTTGGCGAGGCCCGGATCCATACCGGGTCAGCGCGTCCACAAGGGGAAGTTATCGAGCACCTGATTGCCCAGTTCCAGCACCTGGCTGGCCAGCAACGGCCCGACGAACACGATCACCAGCAGCACCGCCACCAGCTTGACCACCTGCGGCAAGGTCTGGTCCTGAATCTGGGTCAAGGCCTGCAACAACCCGACACTCAGGCCGACGACGATTGCCACACCCAGCGCTGGCGCCGACAGCAACAACACGGTCATCAGCGCCTGATTCATCAACGAAAGAAATACGTCCTGGCCCATGGCTTCACCCGTAACTCAGAATCAGGCCGTGCATCAAGCGCGACCAGCCGCTCAGCGCGACGAAAAGAAAGATCTTCAGCGGTATCGAGATCAGCGTCGGCGAAACCATGGACATACCCATGGCCATCAACACGTTGGCGACCAACAGATCCACCACCAGAAACGGGATGTACAACAGAAAGCCAATTTCGAAGGCGCGGGTCAGTTCCGAGCTGACGAATGCCGGGATCAGCACCACCAGATCGTCGTCGCGCAGGTCAGCGCGGGCTTCCGGGGACCAGATGGTTTCCGTGGCCTGCACGAAAAATCCTCGCTCGCTTTCATTGGCGAAACGCGACAGATGCGCCTGTAACGGCGGCCGTAGCGCTTCGCCGAACTCCTTGAGCTGTTCGACGTTCTCCATGTTCAGATTGCGCCCTTCCACCTGCCGGTACATGTCACCCATCAGCGGCGTGGTCACGTACACCGAGAGGATCAGCGCGATGCCGTACAGCACCAGATTCGGCGGCGTCTGCTGCACGCCCAGGGCATTGCGAATCAGGAACAGCACCACGGAAATTTTCATGAAACCGGTCATGGTCACCACGGCCAGCGGGATCAGGCCGATGGTGGCGACAACCAGAATGATTTCAATCAGGTTTGGCTGATAGCCATTCATACAGTGGCGAAGCTCAGCAGACGCACGCCCAGCCCGTCGCCGATTTTCACCAGTTGCCCCTGGCCGATGCGCCGACCATTGACCATCAGGTCCACGCCGTCATGCAACTGCGGCGTCAACTGCACCAGGCTGCCCGCGCCCAACTCGCGCAACTGCGCCAGCGACATCTCGACACTGCCGACCTGACACACCAGTTTCAGTGGTAGCTCGTCCAGGGTCGAATCCAGGCCTTGCCCTTCAGCGGTTGCAGTCATGGGATGTTCCTTCATTGAGTTCATGGCAATGGGTTGTTCCAGCAGCTTCAGGGTGTTGCCATCCAGTTCAGCCCGGGCTTGCAGATGCGCGTCAAGAACCAGCCGCAGCTGGCCTTCCGGCCACTGTTCCAGCATGACCACATCGCCCGGATTCAGGCTGCGCAGCTCGCTGATGTTCAGCCAGGCCTCGCCGCGCTCAACCGCCAGCGGCAGATGCAACAGCGGCGGTTCTGCACTCGCCGGGGTGGCATGTCGGTCGAGCAAATCGGCGACCAGTTCCGCGCTTGCCTGACTCATGTGCAGCGACAATCCCACTGGCTGTGCCTGGCCGATCTGTACGGCCAGGGTCGTGTTCAGCGTCAACGGCTGAGTGATGAAGCCAGCGGGTTCGATCACCGAGACCGGCAACTCTGCCAGCTGCTCGACACGCTCGATCAAGGGCAACAATGCCCACTCCAGCAGCATCGAACAGGCCAGGCTTTGCGGGTCGATCATTACGCAATCCGGCAGACTCAGTGCTTGCCAGACTTGCACCGGCAAATTCAATCGCAGCCTGTTTTCGCCCACTTGCAGGGCAATCTCGATGCCGGTTTCCAGCGGCTGCACAGCGCTCGCCCATTGCACGCCAAATGCATGCCCGGCGCATTCCAGCTGCGACGTTTCGCGTCGACGCTGCAGGCGGTTATGCAGCGCCAGCAGGTGCGGATCGTGCCACTCCAGCCAGGCCAGCTCCGGCTCGTTCTCGCGACAGGTCATGGCGCACCTGCGGGCGATGCTCGGGGGATCTCATCGGCCTCTTCGCGATGTTCACCGGCGCGGCGTTCATCCTGCACGCGCACCTCCAGCAACGACTGGCAAGCCTCGGACTGACGCTGCCGAGCCATGCGCGCCACGCGGAACACTTCCCGCTCGCGCTCCTGCTCATCGAGCGTTTGAGCCACCTGTTCGACGCTACCTTCCAGTTGCTGCTGACCGTCCGCCCATTCATCAAGCTGCGCCTGCGCGGCATGCCAGGCATTGATCGACAAACCTTCGCTAAACAAGCCGTAGACCTTCTCTGCTTCACGGGCGACGGCTGCGCGGTGCAAACGTAATTTTTCCTTGGCGTCGTCCAACGCATCGCTGGTTTCGCGACAGCGTTGCTGCTGGGCGGCCAACTGGCTGGAAGCACGTTGCTCGCGCAATTGCCGCAGGACTTGCAGGCTGCGTAAATCATTGGTTTTCATTGCGCCTCCAGAGTTTTCATGCCAGCACCTTGCGCATGTGTTTCAAGGTTTCAGCGGGGCTGCTTGGCTCACTGGCGCCCTGGCGCATGAACGCCTCGATGGCGTCATGCCGGGCGATGGCTTCGTCCGCCAACGGATCGCTGCCGGGCGCATATTCACCGACGCGGATGAGCATTTCGATTTCATTACGCCGGGCCATCAACTCGCGAATACGCATGGCCAGGCGCCGTTGCTCTTCGCTGGAGACCTGATCCATCAAGCGGCTGCGACTGCGCAACACATCGACGGCCGGGAAATAGTTGCGTTGGGCAAGTTCGGCGCTGAGCACGATATGACCGTCAAGAATCGATCGCGCCTCTTCGGCCACCGGGTCCATGGACGCGTCGCCTTCGGTCAGCACGGTGTACAGCGCGGTGATGCTGCCGGTGGGGCCGGGACCGGCGCGCTCCAGCAGGCGCGGCAAGGCGGAAAAAAACGAAGGCGGATAACCGCGCCGGGTCGGCGGTTCTCCCACCGCCAGGCCAATTTCCCGTTGGGCACGGGCAAAGCGGGTAAGGCTGTCCATCAGCAACAACACGTTGCGGCCCTGATCGCGATGATATTCAGCCAGTGCCGTGGCAACGAACGCCGCGCGCACCCGTTCGGCGGCGGGCCGATCCGAGGTTGCGACCACCGCGACGGTCCGCGCCCGCGCTGCGGCGTCGAGTTGCACGTCGAGCAATTCGCGCACTTCCCGGCCGCGCTCGCCGATCAGGCCAATGACGATCACGTCGGCATCGGTGTTGCGCACGATGCTCGCCAACAATGAGGATTTGCCGACACCCGGCTCGCCAAAAATGCCCATGCGCTGCCCTTGGGCAAGGGTCAGCAGGCCGTCGATGGAACGCACGCCGAGGGCCATGGGATTGACGATCAACTGGCGGCTGAATGGGGCTGGCGGCTCGGCATGCAGGGGATACCGTTGCAACACGCCAATCGGCGGCACGCCATCGCCGTCCAGGTAATCGCCCATGGGGCTGATGACCCGCCCCAGTTGCGCATCGCCGACGCTGACGCCGAGGGTTTCGCCTGTTGCAGTGATTTCCGTGCGGGTCGACAAGCCTTCCATGGAACCGATAGGTGACAGGATCGCTTCGTCTTCATCGAAACCGATGACTTCAGCGGCAAGGCTGCGACCGCTGCTCGGGTCGCGCAGTTGGCACAGTTCACCAATCCGCACTCCGGCAACACTGGCGCGCAGCAGCACGCCACGAATGCTGCGGATGGTGCCTTTCATCGGCCGCAAGCGCGCCTGACTGAAGCGCTCGGCCAGACGCGGCATGATGTCGTCGAGGACGATGCTCATGGCAGCGCCTCATCGGCAAACGGCAGCAGGCTGCGGCGCAAGGTTTGCAGCTGAACATCGAGTCCCAGCTCCACCGAACCCACGGGACTGCTCAACCGCGCTTGCCCCGGCAGCAATTGATCATCGGTTTCCACCGCGATGCCCGACAGGTTATCGCCCTCGACTTTCAAGCGTCGCCGCAGCGCATCGGCTTCCAGACGCGGCACAAATAAGGTCAGCGCCTGATCCTGACGAAACGCGGTCAGTGCCTTGCGCGTGCAGCGCAGCACACGTTCGGCATCGTCCATGTCATCAAGCACTTCGCGCACGATGCCCAGCGCCAGATCGGCCAGCGAAGTTTCCAGCCCCGCCAGCCAGGCATCGACGCGCTGTGAGGTATCGCTGAGCAATACGCTGACCTCTTCGGCACCTTGCTGACGGGCGCTTGCAAAGCCTTCGGCACGGGCCTGTTCGAGCCACTGAGCACTTTCGGTCTTGATCGCTTGCGCCTGATCCCGTGCCGCCTGCAGGAAGGCGTAACCGTCGATCCATTGTTCGGCGTGTGCGGCGCGCAAAATCCGCGCGGCGGGACGGCTTGGGAGGTCGCTCATCAGGCAAGCTCCTCGACAGGTTCAGCAAGGGTGGCGGCCGCCCTGCGGATAATTTTCACATCCAGCGATCCGTTGCCATCCTGGCCGTCCTGCATAGCCGGGTCGTCGAAGCGCAAGCGCAACCAGCCGCGCAGCGCTGGCGATTGGGCGTGCAACCAGGCCGAGATGCAGGCTGCGCCGTCGCGGTCGATGGCTTGCAGCAACTCGGCGGGCTGGCGCAGCAAATCCGCAGCACCGGCCAGCGGGCGATTGGCGAGAGCAAGGCTGAACACATCGTTGCCCAGCAACTGGCGCACCTGGCTGACCACATCGCTGCGAATCTCGCGGCTGAGGGTCGCGCCATGCCAGATTGCGCCGCACAGGCGCGGCAAGCGTCTGAAGCTGTCGGGCGTCAGCAGCAACACGGGCAAATCCGGTGCATCCGGAGCTGGTGCGGCAGCCAGCGGTTGCAAATTGAAGCGGCTCATCAATAGCCGCAACGAGCGCTCCTGAAAACGTGGCGCATCACGAAAAGCCACCAGTTGCCCGGCGCTCAAAGCCTCGGGAAAACACCCGGCCAGATGCTCGGCGCGAACAAACTTCAGCGGCTGCTCCAGCAACTCGCGCCACTGTTCCTGCTGCCTGGTAGCGACGTCACTCATGCAACATCCTCCACCACATACAGGGCTTGCGAGCGACGACGTTGCCAGTGTTGCCAGCCGAGAACGCCGGCCAGCGCCAGGCCGATCAGCAGCAGAGCACCGAACATCAAGCGCGCGCGGGGCACGTTGTCTTCGAGCATCCACAGGCCCATGAAACTGGCCAGGCGCGGCTGGGCATTGACGCCGTTGCGGGCGACGGCGGCCTTGATCGCGGTGACGGAAACGCCCTCGTAGCTCAAGCCGGAAATGCCGTTGGCCACCAGGGTCTTGATTTGCGGGATCAATTGATTGATGTCGGTGCCGGGGTCATAGCGCACCAGCACCGACGCCGAAGACGGGGAAATAACCCGCTTGAGCAAGTCGTTGTCCGGCAACACCACATGCACCCGCGCGGCGATGATGCCGTCGATCTGCGAGACGCTGTTGGACAGTTCTTCGCTCAAGGCATAGACCATTTGCGCGCGCTCCTGCACCGGCGACGACACCAGACCGTTACCCTTGAAGACCGCGCCCATATTGGAGAACGATTGTCCCGGCAATCCGGCATCGTCAAGCCGTGCCATGGCTTCGGCGAAACGTTTTTCGTCCACCACCACCGTGAGCTGGCCGTTGTCCTGCACCTTGCGCGAAGCCGGAATCCCGTCGCGCAGCAGGACCGCAACCATGGCGTTGGCCTCGCGCTCGCCGAGGTTGGTGTACAGATCGATATCACAGGCCTGCAACAGTCCGGCGAAGGCAACGACGATCATCAGGCGCACGGCACGACAGCGGCTGGACATAGGTTTATTGACCTTTGAGTAACGTGTTGGCGGAGCCGGATATCTGCGTCGCGCCGCGTACCACCATCTGGGTTTCGATGGAGTAGTCGAACATCTTGCCCAGCGAGTGGACGATCTGATCGACCTGTTGCTCGCCGACTTTCTTCGGCGGCTGGCCGGAGCTGGTGCCGTTCGCTGAGGCGGCCTGCGGTGCGGCGGGAGGTTGCGCGCTGGCCGCAGGCGGCGCAGCGCCCGGTGTCGGTCCGTTGGTCAGCACATCGGCGCGCTCGGAAAAACTCCGAGAACGGTCAATGAAGCCGTTGAGCCGCTCCATCAGGCCGTCGCCAATCTGATGGGGACTGGCGCCTTCCGGCATGCCCTTGGCATTGCCGGCCATGTGTTCGAAGAGGTTCTGGGAAGCCTGTACGCCTCCCGGTCCTCCTGACGGCGGCAATGCCGCCGTGGCTGTCGCTGCGAGACTTGCAGTCATGGCGTGAACCTTTTATTCGTCGTCTTCGGACGACTGGGCTTCGTTCAGCATTTCCTGGGCGCGAGGCATGATGATGAACTGCCCGCCGATGGTGACGGCCTGGGTCACCAAGGCTTCGGTGAGTTCGTCATCGCTGAGCTCGCTCTTGGAGTTATCCACAGCAGCATTGAACTGCGCTTCCGGATTGGCGCTGGCGCTGGTGGTGCTATCAATTGGGCTGACTGACATGGGTAGTTCTCCAGGGGTTGAGTAATGTGTGGTTAGTTACTGACTTCGGTGACGACACCGCCACGAAACACCCGCACGCCGCGCTCACGTACTGCTTGCGCGGCGACCGGTGGCTGTTGGTGATCCACATGTTGCGCGACCATCGCCAGATAGGCCGGCGGGCCGGAGACAAACAGTTCCTCGCCATCCGGACCGGGACGCACCGACATCTGCTTGCCGTAGACGTCGAGGCTGGCCAGGTAATCCTGCAATTGTTCGAGGTTCTGGCCCTTGGCCTTGAACAGCCGGGTGCCGGTTTCCGCATCGGTGGTGAGATACAGAATGTTGCCGTCGAAGTACCAGCTCAGGCCGTTGGAATCGCAGAGCAGGGTGAGGAAATCGCCTGCGGATTCGCCGCGCACGTTGCTCCGAGACTGGCCACGCACCTTGTCCGAGAGCACCACGATCAGGCCCAGGTTATGGCCGAACTCTTCCAGCGCGGCACGCACGTCCTGCTCGACCAATACGTAGGCATAGGGAGTGGCGAACCAGCTCGGATTTTCGCCGTCATCTTCGGTCTGGGCCTGCAAAGATGAGGACAGCAGAACGCCAATCAACACCATCACAATCAGGCTTGGCTTACGCATAGTCGCGAGCTCCCTGCGCCTGCATCGGGACAATGACCGGCCGGGCAGCTTTACGCACATAACGGTCGCTATTGACGGTCAAGTCGATAAAATGACGTTCCCGTCGGGCAGCCCTGCCGTCCTCGCCCAGAGAGCCTTGTTTATGCCCAAGCGTTTTGCCTCTACGTTGTTGTTGCTGGCCAGCGTCGCGCTGGCGTCCTGCACGACTCAACCGAAAACCGATGGCAGCTACGACCGCTTCATGCGGCTGGCCAGCGACCTGGAAAAACGCGGCGACACCACCACTGCCGCAGCGCTCTACGAAAAAGCCACTCAGCAACCCGACGCGCAACTCGCGGCCTGGCTGAAACTGGGTGAAACACGTCTGGCCAGCAGCGATGCCCGTGGTGCCGAACGCGCCTATCAGCAAGCGCTGGAACTCAAGCCCGACAGCGCTGATGCACTGCTGGGCCTGGGCACTACGCAAGTGCACCTGGGCAAACTCGACCGCGCAGTGACCGCCTTGACTCAGGCCAGCGCCGTTGCCGGTACCAGTCAGCCCGAAGCCCTCAATCGTCTGGGTATCGCGCAGATCCTGCGCGGCGACGCTGATGCGGCTCAGGCCGCGTTCAGCAAGAGTCTGGCGCTGGCACCCAACGATCTCGACACGCGCTGCAATCTGGCGCTGGCCTACGCCTTGGGCGACAAGCCGGAGCTGGCGCTGGACAGCATTCATGCCGTAAGTGAATCGCCCCGCGCCCTGCCCCGCCACCAGCGCAACGAGCTGTTGATCACGGTGCTGGCGGGTCGCGAAAAAGACCTCAAGGCGTTGAGCCTGGAAGACATTCCTGCGACTGAGCGCAAGAAACTGCTCACCGAGGCACGTCGCATCAAAGCCATCAAGGACCCGGTGACTCAGGCCCGCGAACTGGGGCTGGTGGATTCCCACTGATAACCTGCGGTTCATCGCACCTCCTGGCTGTCAGTCTTGGCTTGTTGTTCGGACTGACGCCGACGCAGCTCTTCGCGGTCGTAACCATCGATGTAAACCTGAGCCGCACGGCCCACCGGCGCGGCCATGGTCGGGCCGCTCGGGCGCCCTTGCATCAAGTCCGAACGCTGCTCGACCATCTGCAACAGCGTGAGATTGTTCGCGCAGCCCGGTGCCAGCAACGGCACGAAATCCTCATCGGTATCAAACTGGTCTTCGGCCGAAGGCTTGAGGCATTCCACGGGAATCAATTCCACACGACCATCGGCGCGAGTGATCGCCTGGTAATCCGGCGAGTAACTCGCGGGCTCCAGATGGGTCTTGCAGCCAGCCAACAGCGCGAGCAGCAGCCCGGCCAGCAACAGCGAATTCAGGGGCAGCGATGACGTTGCACTGTTCATGGTCGCTCCTTGATCAATTCATGTAGAAGCCAAACACGCCACCGCTGCGCGGACCGGCCGAAGCCGTGGTTGCGCTTGCGGGCCTGGTATCCAGCGGCGTCGCCAGAGTGCGGGCGCGCACCGGCTGGACCAGATACGGCGTGATCAGAATCACCAGTTCGGTTTCGTTGCGCTGGAAGCGCTTGGAGCGGAACAGATTGCCGAGGATCGGCATGTCGCCAAGCATCGGCACTTTCTCCACGTCCTGACTGCTTTCACGCTGGAACAGCCCGGCGATGGCGAAGGTCTGGCCGCTGCCGACTTCCACCCGCGTATCGGCGCGGCGTACCCGGAACGACGGCACTTGATAACCGTTGACGTTGACGGTGCTGGAGCCCATCAGGCTGCTGACTTCCGGGCGCACTTGCAGGGCGATACGGTCGTTGGGCAGCACGGTCGGGCTGAACAGCAGCGACACGCCGTATTGCTTGTATTCGATGCCCACCAGATCGCGATTGACCGGCACCGGCACGGCGACTTCGCCACCGGCCAGGAAGCTCGCGGTCTGGCCGGTCATGGCGGTGATATTAGGTTCAGCGAGGATTTCCAGAATGCCGTTGCTTTGCAGGGCTTCGAGCATTGCGTCGATATTGACGTTGCCCGAGGCAAGCCCGGCGCTGACCACGTTGGATGCGCCGGTCGCAGCGTCGGCGGCCAGCGCGCCACCGGTCAACAATCCGAACGAGAACGTGCCGTTGTTGAACAGCGCATTCCAGTTCACCCCGTAACGCAGCAATTCCGAGCGCGACACTTCGGCAAAACGCACGCGAATATTGACCTGCGCCGAGCCGCCATAGGACGCACTGTTGAGCGAAGTCTTGAATTCCTGCCCTTCGCTGCTGAGCAAAGCGTTCAGGTCAGTGGCTTCGCCGACGCTCTTGACCGCGCCCTTGGCCACCACTCGATTGCCTGCGCCGGTTATCTGCGCCGCGCTGTCGGGATGCAAATCCCGCAGCGGACGACTCACCGCCTGCGTGCTGCTGTTCACCGACAGATTCAACGTGGCGAGTTCTTCGCCTTCAGGGCTCAAGGCAATCAGGCTGGTCTGCCCGGCGGACTTGCCGAACACGTAGATCACCCCCGGCGACACCACTTGCAGATCGGCAATGCCCGGCTCGGCGACCAGCACCGAATCCACCGGCGCTTTAAAGTGCAGAATACGACCTTCACCGGGGGCCAGATCGATAGTGCCGGTGCTGCCTTTGGCGATGTTCTGCGCCTCGGCCAGTAAAGGCAGCAGCAACGCGCAGACGGCAGCCATCCAGAACCCGGCAAAGGCAGGTGTGCGAAACAGGGGGAAACACGTCATGAGGCATTCGCCATGGAGGGAATCGGGGCGCCGCTGGGAGTGCGGCGATTGGAGATGTCCGTCAGGCTGATGGTGCCCACCGCCTGCAAGTTGTATTCACCCGCCAGTTCACGGAACGACAGCACCGACAGTTCCAGTTCGCCGCGCACCACCAGCCGACGCATGCCACGGCGCAATTCCGGGTGCACCAGCAACACCGTGCGATCATCGTCGGGCAAGCGTTCGCACACCTGACGCAATTGCGTGACCAGGGTGCGGCTGATCTGTTCGGGAATGGCGTCGCGATTGTTTTCCTGGCGACGCAGGCCGGAGCGCAGCTGTTCTTCCAGCGCAGGGGCCAGCACGAAAGCGCTGATAACCCGGTTGCGATCAGCGAATTGATGGCTGATCTGCCGCGCCAGACAAGCGCGTAAATGCTCAGCCAGCCGCGCGGCATCCGGCTCGCGACTGCCCCACTCGACCATGCACTCCAGCAGCGCCCGCTGATTGCGGATCGACACGCCTTCGGCAATCAGATAACGCAGGGCTTCGGCGACGCGCTGCAACGGCACGATGCGCAGCACTTCCTTGACCAGTTCGCCGTAAGTGGTCTCCATGCGTTCAAGAATCGCCCGGGTTTCCTGAATGCCGAGAAAGTCGGCGGCGTAACGCCGCAAGGTGCGATCGACCACGGCGCGCAGCACTTCATCGGCAAACAGGAAACCGACGCCCGCTTCCTGCAGGCTGTCCTGATGCTGCAGTTCGATCCATTGCGCGGTATGCCGACTCAGCGGCGAATCAGCTTCCAGCGCCGGGATTTCCAGCAGGTTCGCGTGCACCGGATCGTCCTTGAGCAGCAAGCAATCGGCGGGCAATTCACCTTCGCTGACCGGCACACCTTCCAGCTCGATCGCAAAGCGATTGGCGGCCATGGCGCGGTCGACGTAGATATCCGGCACCGGTACTTCGATGCCCAGATCACCGCGAATTTCGTGGCACAACGACTCGACCCGCTGGCGCAACGGCAACTCCGGCGCGGCCTGCGCCAAACCCGAGCCAATGCTCAGCAGAATGCGGCTGTCCAAAGGTTTGGCGAAGGTCTCGGCTTGTTCAACCGGTTCCTGTTCCTGCGTCGGCAACTCCACCAGCTCCTCAGCGGCCGGCGTGTTTGCCAGGCGTTCACGACGGAATATCACGAACGCCGCCCCGCCGAACACGCCAGCCAGCACCAGGAACACCGGCCAGGGAAAACCCGGCAACAATGCAACGCCGAGCATGATCAGCGCGGTCAAGGCCAAAGCCCGATGACTGGCGCCCAGTTGGCGGAGGATTTCCGTACCCAGATCGCTTTGCGCGTCATCACTGTTGACCCGCGTCACCACAGTGCCCGCCGCAACGGAAATCAGCAGCGCCGGAATCTGCGCAATCAGGCCGTCGCCAACGGTCAGCAGCGAATAGGTATGGACCGCATCGCCAAAGGCCATGTCGCGCTCCACCATGCCGATCATGATCCCGCCCAACAGGTTCACCGAGAGGATCACCAGCCCGGCGATGGCATCGCCTTTGACGAACTTCATGGCGCCATCCATCGCGCCGAACATCTGGCTTTCGCGCTCCAGACGCGAGCGGCGACGGCGCGCTTCGGGCTGGTCGATGTCGCCGTTGCGCAAGTCGTTATCGATGCTCATCTGCTTGCCGGGCATGGCGTCCAGGGTGAAACGCGCGGCAACTTCCGCGACGCGTTCAGCACCTTTGGTGATCACCACGAACTGCGCCACGGTAATGATCAGAAACACCACCAGCCCGACCACCACTTGCCCGGCAATCACAAAATCACCGAACGCCTTGACGATGTGCCCGGCATTGCCGTCCAGCAGGATCAAACGTGTGGTGGTGATCGACAGCGACAGGCGAAACAGCGTGCTGAGCAGAATCAACGGCGGCAGTGCCGAGAATTCCACCGAATGGGAAATATAGAAAGCGACAATCAGAATCAGGATGCTCAGGGCGATGTTCAGGCCGATGAGCATGTCCACCAGCCAGGTCGGCAGCGGAATGATCATCATCACGATGGCCATCAGCATGAACGCCACGATGATCACGTCACTGCGTTGCGCGGCAATACGCGCCAGGGCGTTGAGCTTGTTCATGACCATCATTGCGCGGCTCTCCGGGCGGTGAGGTAGCGTTTGAAACACTGCCGCGCTTCGTCCTTGCGCGCGCCGCTCCACAAGGCGCGACTGCGCAACAGCAGCAGCGGCGGCGACTCACCTTCGTGGTCCACCAGACGATCCAGCGCCGCCAACGCGCGATCCGCCTGGCCGCTGTCGGTAAATGCCATCACCAGATTGCGCAACAGCGCCGGATCGGTTGGCGCCAGCTGCACGGCAATCAGCAACATGACCAGCGCCCGCTGTGACTGGCCGCCACGTCGATACAGTTCGCCCATGCCCTTGAGCAGTTCAACGCAGTCCTGTTCGTCGCGAACGCTCATTCCTGCACCTCTGCGCGCTGCTGTTCGAGGGTGCGACGCAAGTAGATTTCTTCGCGGATCAGCTCGTGGGCCAGGGTTTTGATTTCCGGCTCGGCGTCCAGCGCCGGCAGCACGGTGTGCAAGACGTAATCGAGAATTTCCAGGGAGCGGGCGCTGCCGAACAACTCAGGATTGACCGCGCCGGTCACGCCCGATTGCGCCACTTCGCCGCGTAATGAACGTCGGGCGAGGATCTCGCGCTTGCTCAGCAGCGCATCGAAACGCGCGCCTTGCCGGGGGCTGATCGGCCGAACGCCTTCAACCGGCGGGGCTTTGTCAGTCGTGGTGGGCAGCAGTGGGCGCGGGTCGATTCTCATAGGGTGAAGGTGAACCTCTCTTCACCACGGGCGAGAATCACCTGATTGTTTTCGATGCTTTGCAGCGTCCAGTTATCCGCCAGCGCAGCACCGGGATACAGGCGCTTGCCGCTGTCGTTGATCACGTAGGGATTGGGGCCGAACCACACCGCCTGAAGACGCACACGCGGCTTGGCAACTTCAGCGCCCGCTACCACGCCGGGATGCAACACGACCTGCTGGCCGAAACGCCCGTCGAAGGCTTGCTGCACCTGAGTCCACCGGGCCTTCTGAGCGGGGTCGAAACTGCCTGCGACATTCAGCTGACCATCGATCTCGTTGACCTTGATCCGGTCCAGATTCGCGGCACGCAATTGCGCCTCAAGCCAGAGACGCGCCTGCCCGACAGTCTGCGCACGCTCATCGACGATGGGCGTTGCGACAGGTGCGGGTAACGCCAGGGCCGGCAGCGGCTCACCGCGAAAGGCGAACGCACCGACACACAAAAACATCAGCACCAGCGCGACGATCCATCGCGGCTTGCGCTGCCAGATGGGCGCAACCTGATCCGCCGGTGGTTTGCCAAGCGGGTCGCTGTCGCTGGTCAAAGTCAGGCGCGCGCTGCCCAGGCGGATGTCCAGCGGCAGACGCGCACGATGCCCTCTGCCTGCGGGAATTCTGATTTCCCGGGCATCCTGACTGAACACGCTGACGTCGGCGCCAAGCGCTTCGACGGCCACCTGGCCATTGGCAAAACGCAGGGCCATATGGCGTTCGGCAATGCCGCTGTCGCTGAGCAACAAATCAGCGCTGGCGGCACTGCCAATAATGTAGACGGACTTGTCCAGGGCAAGGCAAACCCCCTGGTGCAGACCGTGGGTGATGCTGAGCACCGGAGTGCTTTTACCCTGGGCCGCTGAACCGGGTTCAGAGCCGGGCATGGAGAGCAAGGAAACGAGGGCTGTCATGATCGAGTTACCCGTGTGGGATGCGCAGCCGGTGGCGCGAAGGACGCCGAGCAAAAACGGTCGATCGAAGCGAAGCGATTACAACAGGCAGACATGCGGACAGCGTTGGCGCTGCCCGCATGACGACGTCAGTTCTGAGGCCGTTGCTTGGTCGCATCGAGCTCAGCTTTCTTGGCTGTGGTCAGCTCGGTAATCTTTGCCGACTTCTCGATAGCCATATCGAAAGTAGCTTCCATCTTTGCGATAGCTGCATCTGCGCCGCCGCCGGAGCTTGCTGGAGGGACTTCACTCATTTTGGATCTCCTTGCATGGATGGGGATGTCTTCAGCCGCTATGCGGCAAACTGATAGAGCATGCGCAACAGTCAATCCTGATAGTGCCAGGCAACTTGTTCATTACCCGGAACCCGGACTGCCTTGCACCCATTGATAGTACGCAGATGAAATAACTCGACGCTGTGAAAACTTGTGAAAGGTTTGCTGCAGTAAAAGCCATTAAAAATATAACGCGATATCATTTAGCCTTCACTGACTTCAACCTAGTAAACATTAGTGTCGGAAGTTTTTACCGGCAAAAAGTGAACTTTATTTATATTCATTGTCATGTGCGTAACAACCTGCCCTGCAAGGGTTTCACACCTATCAGCGCAAAGGGCAAATGCTGCGAAATCGGTGTGAAGCGGCATGCGCGGTTGTGAAATGTTGTGAAACAAAGACCGTGAACCGCCTATATTCATTGGGCTCTGATAGTGTCCCAGCGTATTCAGACGCTGCATGCCTCTGCACCGCCGCAGCCTGTAATTCATTTGAGGCGGCTTGATCAGATGCGCACTGCATCACACTTCAAGTATCTGCTACTTGGTCTTTGATCGACCTGGATCATGCACTGAGCAATGCACTACTTGATAACTGACTATTAATAACTGCCCATTCATACCCGCTGGATCGATACTTCCTTTCAATCAGCCCGTACCGCACTGTCAGGCTGACCGGTTAAAACAGGAGTTAAAACATATGTCGACTCGCCCCCTGACTAACACGCCCGATGCCAAACCGCTGACACGGGGAACACCGCCAAAAACCTTGTTCACTTCAGTGCTCAAGAGCAGCGTCAAGAATGCCGATTCCTATCGTCCGGCGACGCCCGATGAAAAAGCTCCAGCGCTCAAGGACTATCAGTCCATTGAAGAGCCGGGCACGGTGGCGGCAGACACGGTGCGTTTCGTCACCCAGGGCGGCGAGCAGGTGTTGGTCAGCAAGTCGTCGAACCCCAAGCTCTATAAACAGGTGGTGGAAGATCGCCCGGCCCTGCAATCGATCAAGCAAAGCCAGGCCGAGGGTTACTCGCTGGCCGATAAAGACACCGCAGCGCCGGCCACGCTGGGGGATTATGGTTTCATCGGCCCTGCGGACGAAAAAGGCCCGGGCCTGATTCGCTACACCACTGCGGACGGCAAAAGCGTGATCGTCGCCGAGCAGGATAATCCGGAGCTGTTCAAGCAGGTTAGCGCCGACTTCAAGGCCTTGACCGGTATCCATGCCAGCGAAGCCGAAGGCTATCAGCGCGTGGCGCCCGATCAGGACGGCCCCGAAAAATTCGGCGATTTCCAGATCATCGGGCCTGCCGAAGAAGTCGGGCCTGGCGTGGTGCGTTATGTCACTCAGGACGGCAAGAAGTACGTGGTCTCGGAACGGGAAAATCCGACCGTGTTCAAACAGGCCAACGATGCCTACGCCACCATGGGCGGGTTGCGCGAAAGCGAAACCGGCGGCTATCGCCGAGCTACGGATAACGAAGTCTGGCCGCCCTACAGCGGCACCGCTGTCGGCACGGTCGATGAAGTCGGCCCCGGGTTGATCCGCTACAACCACGGCGACCAAAAAGTCATCGTCGCCCGTGATGACAACCCCAAGCTGTTCGACTACCTGGCGGCGCTGCAAGGCGTGATCAACGATCCGGCCAAGTCCGGCGATATCAATAAAGCGGTTTCCGGCGGCGCGACCCTGGCTGATCAAGGCACATCGGTACCCGAACTCAACGACTACAAGCACTTCAACTGGACCGTAGGCCAGGAAGGCGAAACCCTGACTTACGAATTGCACGACGGCACCAAAGTCGTGGTTTCCAAAGACCTCACCCCCGAGCTGTTCAAGAGCGCGACCACCGCCAACGAAACCTGGGCAAAGATCCACACCAGCGAAGCCGAAGGCTACAAGCTCGCCGGGGGCAGTGATTTCCTCAAGAACGTCGACATCACCTTCGGCTCGCCGGACGAACTGGGCGATGGCCTGATTCGCTATGAAACCAGCGAAGGCAAAGTGATCGTCTCCAAGGAACTCAACCCGCAGCTCTACGATGATGTAGTCGCCAAGTGGGAGGCCTTCACCGCCGGTGAAGTCGACAGCACCCGCAGCGGCTCCAATCTGCCGCCGCAGGACGAGCTGGACGTGCTCAATCTGAAGACCGGCGTGAAAGCCGACCCCGATGACGACAAGTCTCCGGAATTGACCGTCAGCGAGCTGGCCACCAAAGAGTTGCTGGACACCTACCGCGAAGGCGTGAAGAACGGCGATATCCCCAAAGATGACCCACGCGCCAAACTGGTCCGCGCCCTCGAAGCCCAGGCCGCTTACCAGAACGGTCGCGGACTGACCGGTTATGAAGAAGATCAGGGCGCGTTCGGCGGCACCTGGCGGGTGTTCGATGACAAGCAGACCGAGCTGTCGTCAGCCGACATGCACGACATCATCGACGGCGGCGCCCTGAAGGATCAGATCAGCACGCTGTTTACCGATCCCACGGTGCAGGCCGACTACAAGGGCAAGATGGACGGCGCCATCAACCGTCTGCCCAACAAGGATGAGATCAAGCAGAAGTTGCTCGACCTCACCGCCAACCCGGAATACATCGCCTACCTCAAGGATTTGCAGAAGCAAGGCAAGGCCCATGAAGCGCAACAGGACCTGAGCGACACCCTGACTTCGCTGTCGCTGTTCGACCCCGCCGCCGCCACCAAAGCTGCGCAGTCGATCCAGGCCGACGGACTGACCAGCGATCTCAACGACCTGATCGCCGATCCCAGCAAGATCTCCGAAGAAAACAGCGAGCTGGCGACCAAGGACATGTTCGGCCTGCTGAAAAGCGTGCTCAAGGGCGAATTGCTCGACCTGCCGCGTCGCACTCAGGAAACCATCGAGAAATTCCTCGAAGAAGGCCTGCAAGGCAAGGAAAACTCCACGGCGGTGACCAAGGCCCTCAAGGAACTGGGGGATGTCTACAAAACCAATGGCACCATTTCGGCGGACGACATCAAGACCGCCCTGGCCAAGCCTTACGTACCCATCGCCGAGCGCGGCAAGCTGGGCGAAGTGTTCAGCGCCCTTAACACCAAAGGCGTGCTGGGTTCCATGGGCGCGGGTGTCTCATTGTTCTCGGGTATTTACCAGTTGGCCGGCAACGGCGGCAAACTGGCGGAAACTCCGCTGCAACGTTTGGCGATTGCCAAGGATTTCCTGAGTTTCGCCGGGGCGTCCGGGCAGTTCGTCAGGATGGGCGACGCGGTCGCCGACCTGATGGGCAAAGGCGGCCTGGTGGACTTCCTCGGGCTGGACAAAACCGTGCCGGAAATCTGGGGCAAAGGTGGCGTTCAGGAAGGCAAGATGGAATATCGCCTGACGAAAATGCCTGGCGAGCTGACCACCAAGATCGAACAGGCACTGAAAAACGCGCCGGGCTTCGACCCCAGCGATTTGTCGGACACGGCTTCGGTCAACTCGGTGCAGGACGGCATCAGCCAGCATATCGACGACGCCGTGACCGGCTCGGGTGCCGCCAAACTGGCACCGGGCAAAGCGGCAAAAATTGCCGGTTCAGTCATAAAAGTGGTCGGTCCGGCCACCGACGTGGTGGGCGGTTTTGCCGACATCGTACTTGGGGCATTCACCATCAAGAGCGGCATCGAAACCGGTGACCCGCTGGCCAAGGCGGCGGGCGGGCTGCAAATTGCTGCTGGTGCATTCGGCGCCTCGGCGGGCGTCCTGGGCGCGGCGGCGCTGGTCGGCGCAGGTTCGGCGGCAGCGCTGACCGGGCCGTTCTTCCTGGTCGGCGTGGTGCTGGCGGTGATCGGCGGGATCATTGGGTATTTCGTTGATCACAACAAGAAACAGAAGGCCAGCGAGAAGGAAAACGACTGGTATCGCGATCTGGCTGCCGACGGGCTTCTGCAATCGGACTGGGCCGACAAGGTCGAATACGCCCACTATTCGATTCACGAGTACGGCGAGCGTGAGGCGCCCGCCGATGACAGCCTGTTCCGTTTCCAGAGCGCGGAATGGCAGCACTTCGACGAGACACCGCAGAAAAATGGCTCGTCAAGCAACCGCCTGGATTACGAAAAGCACGTGGAGTTTGGCGACGACAAGCGCTGATCCGAAAAACTATCGGATCTGTTGGAGGCTTGCCCGCGAATCAAGCGGCGCGGTGGACCAGATCCACCGCGTAGCAGTTTTTCGCGGACAAGTCCCCTCCTACCGGTTTTGCCCAGATTCGGCAGGACCGGACTTGTCCGGGAAGGCGTTCGCAGACACAGGGTTGAATCAGGCGAAATGATGTCGGCCAACCCGCCGCCATCGCGGACAAGTCCGATCCTGCAGATTCCGCGTTGGAGAAGGTCAGGCGGCGTTCTTGACCGGTTTCAACGACTGCGCCACCAGACTGCCGAACGACGCCACGGCGCCCTGCAGGTTGCCCAGGAAACGTGGGTAAATCAGCCACAAGTCCATCACCGGCTTGAAATCCTTGACCGGCATCACCGCCAGTTGCTCGCGATGGATACTGCGCTCCAGCAACGGGCGCGGCACCAGGCCCAGCCCCATGCCGTCTGCCACCAGCCCCAGCTGCAATTCAGTGCCGAAGGTTTCCAGATTGACCTTCAGGCTCAGGCCCTGATCGGCCAGCGTACGCTGCAAACCGGCCCGGAATCCGCAACCATCGGGATTGAGTACCCAGCCCTGCTCATAGCAGTCAGCCAGCTTGACCGGTTTTTTCGGCAACGCTGATTTGGCACAGACCACCACCAGTTCCATTTTGCCGATGGACTCGCCAATGATGTTCTCCGGGAAGATCTTGCCCGCCGGGAACAGCGCTGCAGCGGCATCCAGTTCGCCATTCTCGATCTTGTTGACCAGATGACTGCCCCAACCGGTCACCACCTGCGCGCGCAGCTCGGGGAATTCATTGCGCATGTATTTCAGCGCATCAAGCAACACCGCGTCGCCAATGGTTTGCGGCACACCAAGACGCAACAGGCCGCTGGGCGGCGTATCGCTGGCGACCAGTTCACGCAGGGAATCCATTTCCCGCATGATCGCCAGGCACTTTTGATAAACCTGGGTGCCCATTTGCGTGGGTTTGAGCGGCTTGGTGTTGCGATCGAACAATTCGACCCCTAACGCCTGCTCGAAATTCTGCACCCGGCGGGTAATCGCCGGCTGGGTCAACCCCAGGGATTGCGCCGCATGGCTGATCGACTGGCAACGAATCACCGCCACGAAAGCATCGATATCATCAATTTTCATTCAGACCGCACATAAAGAAACGGGAGAGAGATAGGCGAAAAGCATAGTTGTATTTTCGCTGGGTGGAAAGGTCGGGAACGAGGGACTCGCTACTTGAACGCCGCCGGCGCGGCTCAACAGGCCCAAACCCTCGGTCTGCCAGGCAGCAGCGAGCACGACCCATTCCAGGCTTCGGTTTTTCCTAAGCACTACCCCGCGCAAATGCTGGTTTCGTCAAATCAGAGGCAGTGTGAAGCTGGGATCATTCCGTTCCCTGAGAGTCGCCAGGCATGCCTACCCATACTCGTATTCGCATGTTCAACACCAAAGAAACCTACCCCAACCAGTCGTTGGATAACGACCTGTGCCAGGCCGTACGCGCCGGCAATACCGTGTATGTCCGGGGCCAGATCGGTACCGACTTCGCGGGCAATCTGGTTGGCCTCGGTGACCCGCAAGCGCAGGCCGAGCAGGCGATGAAAAACGTCAAGCAGCTGCTCGAAGAAGCGGGCTCCGACCTGTCGCATATCGTCAAGACCACCACTTATCTGATCGACCCACGCTACCGCGAGCCGGTGTACCGCGAGGTCGGGAAATGGCTCAAGGGCGTGTTCCCGATTTCCACAGGCCTGGTGATTTCCGGCCTGGGCCAGCCTGAATGGCTGATGGAAATCGATGTGATCGCCGTCATCCCGGATGACTGGACTGCCGCCTGAATTTCAGCCCCTCTTTATCGGAGCGCCCATGGCGACTGCACACATTAAAAGCTTTACCCCGGCAATCGATGCCGACCCATTATCGTCGCCGCCGCGCAGCAACGTCGCTGTCCAGCTGGACGGCGTGCTCAAGCGTTTCGGCGATTCCATCGCGCTGCACAAGGTCTCGCTGAAGATTCAGGAAGGCGAATTTGTCACGCTGCTCGGCCCGTCGGGTTGCGGCAAGACCACCCTGCTCAACCTGATGGCTGGATTCGCTGAAGCCGACAACGGCGAGATTTTCATTGATGGCCAACTGGTCACCGAAACCCCGCCGTATCAACGGGAAATCGGCATCGTGTTTCAGAATTACGCGCTGTTCCCGCACATGAGCGTGGCGAAGAACGTCGGCTACGGTCTGCGCATGCGCCGGGTGCCCAAGGCCGAAATCGCCGAACGCGTCGAGCAGGCACTGGCACTGGTCAAGCTGCAAGGTTATGGCGAGCGCAAGCCGAGCGAGCTATCGGGCGGTCAACAGCAACGCGTGGCCCTGGCTCGGGCGTTGGTGATCCGGCCCAAGGTATTGCTGCTCGACGAGCCATTTTCGGCACTGGACAAGAATTTGCGGCTGTCGATGCAGATCGAACTCAAGGATATCCAGCGCAAGCTGGGCGTCACGACGGTATTTGTCACCCACGACCAGAGCGAAGCCCTGAGCATGAGTGATCGCGTGGTGGTGATGTCCGCCGGGCACGTGCGCCAGATCGGCACGCCCGACGCGATCTATCGCCGCCCGGAGGACCCGTTTGTTGCCAGTTTTGTCGGCGACGTCAACATCCTCCCCGGCCGTTACCTGAGTCGCGACGACCTGGCCACTCTGGAGCTGGGCGACAGCACGCTGCGTCTGCCCGCCGAGCGGGTTCACGCCCAGGTTGGCGAACGGCTGGATGTTTACGTGCGCCCGGAGAACATCCGTCTCGGCGCGCTAGGCCCCCACTCGCTGCTCAGCGCCACCGTGGTTACCCATGTGTTTCAGGGCGATCACGTGGACATCCATCTGGACGTGCCGGCGTTGGGACAACGCCGCCTGTTCGTCCGCCAGTCCGGCCTCGACGCCCTGACCCGCTGGCCTGTCGGCGCTGCCGCTGGCCTGACCTTTGACGACGAAGGCACCTGCGCATTCGCGGCCGACGTTCAGCCACCCCAATGAAGAGCGATTGCATGAGCCAGCTTCCCGAAACGATCAACGCCGTCATCGCCCGCGAACCCGGTGGACCTGAAGTGCTGCAATGGGTGCAGCGTGCGCTGCCACAGCCGCAAGCCGGGGAAATACTGATCCGCACAGCGGCGGCCGGGGTCAATCGCCCGGACCTGATGCAGCGCAGCGGCATGCCGATCCCGCCCGGCGTCACCGATGTACTCGGCCTGGAAGCGGCTGGCACAGTGGTGGCGGTGGGCAGTGGAGTTACAGATTTCGCACCCGGCGATCGGGTCATGGCGCTGCTTAACGGCGGTGGTTACGCCCAATACTGCGTCGCTGTTGCCACCCATTGCTTACCCGTCCCGGACGGCCTGTCGCTGGAGGACGCCGCTGGCGTGCCGGAAGCGGCCTTCACGGTCTGGCACAACCTGTTCGAACTGGGCCGCCTGAGCGCGGGTGACACGGTGTTGATCCACGGCGCCGCGAGCGGTGTTGGCAGCTTCGCTGTGCAGTGCGCGCAGGCTGCTGGCGCACGGGTGATTGCCACTGCCGGTGGCGCGCAGAAAATTGCCGCACTGAAGGCGCTGGGCGTCTGGCGGGCCGTTGACCGCGATCAGGAAGACTTTGTGGAAGTGGTCAACGACTGCACAGCCGGGCGCGGCGTCGATGTCGTGCTCGATAACGTCGGCGGGCCTTATGTGGCTCGCAACCTGGCAGCGATGGCACCCGGCGGACGTCACGTGAGCCTTTCATTTCTGCAAGGGGCGAAGATCGAACTGGACCTGCAACTGGTGATGCGCAAGGGCCTGAGCCTTACGTCTTCGACACTGCGACCGAAAACCAGCGAAGAGAAAGCCCGTATCGCGCTTTGCATCCGCGAGCACCTGTTGCCGTGGCTGGCGTCAGGTCAGGTCCGCCCGTTGATCCACGCCCAGCTGCCTTTGAATCAAGCCGTCGAGGCGCACCGTCTACTGGAGGCCAACGCCAACATCGGCAAGGTGTTGCTGACCGTTGATGCGCTGTAGCAGGTCATGTCTTCATGCCCGATAAAGGAGGCTTAATGTTCAAGCTGTACTACGCGACGACCTCTGCCTATGTACGCAAGGTCATGGTCTGCGCCCATTATCTGGGCATCATCGAGCAAATCGAGTTGCTCGACTCGGCGGCGCATCCCATCCAGCGCGACGAGCGCATCGCGCGCTTCAATCCTCTGGCCAAAGTGCCCGCCTTGCAGACCGCTGACGGCCTGTCGTTGTACGACAGCCGGGTGATCTGCGAGTACCTGAATGACTATGCCAACGGCTCGCTGTTCCCGACCAATGGCCAGCAACGCTGGGTCAGTCTGGTCCGTCTGGCACTGGGTGATGGCCTGGTGGATGCGGCGTTGCTGGCGCGTTACGAAAGCAGCGCGCGGCCCGTGGAAAAACAGTGGGACGCGTGGATCACAGGACAACTGCTCAAAGTCCGCGCAGCCCTGGCCGAGATCGAAACCCAAGCGCCGCAATTGAGCCGCATCCCCGACGATATCGGGGCGATTGCCATCGGCTGCGGCCTCGGCTATCTGGATTTCCGATTCGCCGACCTTGACTGGCGCGCCGGCCACCCCGCCGCTGCGGCCTGGTTCGCTGAATTCGACCAACACCCCGCCATGCTTGCGACCCGACCGGTCGCGTAACGCTTTGGAGTTTGCCATGTCCCGCACCGTGTTTTTCCTCAACGGCCCGAATGCCAACCTGTACGGTCTGGATAAAAACGGCACCTACGGCAGCGAAAGCTTTGCCAGCATAGAAGCCAGATGCCAGCGCCATGCAGCCGAACTGGGCCTGCGACTGGAGTTTCGCCAGAGCAATCACGAAGGCGTGCTGGTGGACTGGATTCAGGAAGCACGCCGCGACGCCGACGCCATCATCATCAATGCCGCCGGCTTGACCTACAGCTCGGTGCCTATCCTGGATGCGCTGCTGGCGTTCGACGGCCCGATTATCGAGGCACACATGAGCAATATCTGGAAGCGCGAAAACTTTCGTCATCACTCTTACGTATCCAAAGCCGCCACCGGGGTCATCGCGGGTCTGGGTGCGCTGGGCTATCGCCTGGCGTTGACGGCAGTGGTCGAGCTGCTGGAGACACAAGCGTGAGTACGACGTTGGTGTTTTACAGTGAATTCGACAGCTTTGAAGAGTGGCAGGCGCTGCTCGCCCCGCTGCTGCCCGGCGTGTGCATCTGCCGGGAGCATGACGTCGAAGATCCCGACAGCGTGCTCTACGCGTTGGCCTGGAAGCCGCCGCAAGGTTTCTTCGCTCGCTATCGTAATCTGCAACTGTTGGTGAACCTGGGGGCCGGCGTCGATTCGCTGGTGGGTCGTGACGATTTGCCGGCGATTCCCATCACCCGCCTTTCGGACCCGGACATGGGTCGCATGATGGCCAGCTACGTGCTGTTCGCCGTGCTGCGTTATGCCCGCGACATTCCTGCCTTTGAACGAGCCCAGCGCGAGCGGCGCTGGCATTATCTGCACCCGCGCCTGCCATCGAGCGTGCGCGTTGGCGTATTGGGGCTTGGCGAGTTGGGGTCTTATGCCGCGCTGGAACTGGTGCGCCAAGGCTTCGACGTGCGCGGCTGGTCCCGTTCGATCAAACAGCTGGAAGGCGTGACATGCGTGAGCGGTATGGACGCTCTGGACGACTTCATTGCCAGCAGCGATATCCTCGTGGTGATGCTGCCACTGACACCGCAGACCAACGGGCTGCTCAGCGCTGAACGCCTGGCGCTGTTACCCGACGGCAGCTGCTTCATCAACGTATCGCGTGGCGCCGTGGTCGACCAGCAGGCGCTGACTGTTGCTCTGGCCAGCGGGAAAATCGGCGAAGCGACGCTGGATGTCTTCGACCGCGAACCGCTCCCGCCACAGGATCCGCTGTGGGCGCTGGATAACGTGCTGATCACGCCGCATTTGGCATCGGTCGCCATCCCCGCGACTGCGGCTGCGCAGGTTGCCGATAATATTCAACGCCTGGCCCGAGGCGAGGCGATATTGCATCAGGTGGATCCGGCGCGCGGCTACTGACGCACTCAGCTAACGCCCTTGAGGACACGAACGGCATGCGGATCGAAGAAACTCGGTGCCGCCATGCCGGGGATGTATTGGTCGGAGACGAACATCCGGCAACGCTCGGCAAACGCGCTGACCAGACGCGACAGTTGCGCATTATTGGCGGTCGCGTAACCCAGGCGCATCGGCCGATGTTCGCCGGACAGTCGCACACGAATCAGGCGCTTGCCGTCCTGGGACAGATTGGCCTTGGGCCGCACATTGGCAATGCTGAAGCCGACACCGTTGGCGACCATCGCCCGCACCACCTCCAGGTTGCTCGACCGCATGACGATATTGGGCGTAACGCCCGCCTGCATGAACAGGCTCATGAAATATTCGCGGCTCCAGGGAATGTCCAGCAACACCATCGGATAGGTTTCCAGATCGTGCAAGGTCACCGCCTGAAGGTTCGCCAGCGGGTGATGCTCGCCGACCATCACGTAAGGCGGCAACTGCGCCAACGGCTGGAAGTCGATGTCGTCACTGGTCGCCAGGTCGTAGGTCAGGGCGATATCAATTTCAGAGCTGCGAAGTTTTTCCAGCAGTTGCTCGTGGTTGCCCTCGACCTGACTGATGCGCACCCCGGGAAACGCGCGGCCAAAGCCGAACACCAGCTCCGGCGTGATCATTGGCGCCAGCGACTCCAGACAACCCACCCGCAGCGGCCCACGCACCATGTTCAGGGATTCCGAAGCGATGGTGTAGAGGTTATTCATCTGCTCCAGAATCAGCTTCGCTTCTTTTAATACCTGGCGGCCAATGGTCGTCAGCGACACACCCTGGGCGTGGTGGCGGATGAACAACTGCACGCCCAGCTCCGACTCGATATGGGTGATCGCTGCCGAGATCGACGGCGAAGATACGTGAATACGTTCCGAAGCACCGAGCAGACTGCCGGCTTCGCCAGAGGCGACAAAGTACTCCAGCTGTCGTTGCGTAATTCGACTGAGCATAGATAGCTTTCCAGACAGAGGATCAGGCGACCCGCGCCTACGCGCTTGTGGTCAGACCTGTAGGACGATGCACGGACCATGCCGGGCGTACGCAGACCCTGCACAGCATGCGCCCATGATGGTCTTCGCCGGCCCCCGAGCAAATAAGCAATTGCCACAGCCATGCTTAGGCAAACCCTTCTCAATCGACTGCCTCGGGCTGCATCGGAAATTCCGACGCATAAGCATGGCAAAGGCTGTTTTACCGCAGCGTGTTCACCACTCCATCATGAATTCATCGCGCCTCCAGCTGCCGTGCACTGATGCGGGGCAGCCGGATGGCTGCAACCGATCACAATTCGAACCATCCATGAGGAATAGAAAATGCTGCGTAACGCCATTGCCTTGACCGTTTTGAGCGCCAGCCTGCTGGCCGCTGCGGGTGCCAATGCTGCTGACAAATTGATCGTCAGCACCTGGGGCGGAAGCTTCAAGGAACTCATCGACGAGGCCATCGGCCAGCAATTCACCAAAGAGACCGGCGTCGAGGTCGAGTACGTTACCGGCGGCACCATCGACCGCTTGAACAAGGCGAAGCTGGCCGGCACTGCCGAGACCGACCTGACCTTCACCACCTCCCACGTTGGCTGGCTGTACACCAATGACGGGCTGTTCGAAAACCTCGACATGAGCAAGCTGGCCAACGCCGCCAATCTGGTCCAGCAGGCCAGGCTCAGCCCGGCGCATGTCGGCGTCTGGGGTTACGTCTACACCATCGGCTATCGTCCGGACATGGTGCCCAAGGACGTGACGTTCGATAGCTGGAATGACCTCTGGAAACCCGAACTCAAAGGCATGCTCGCCCTGCCCGACTGGGACCCGAGCCACATCATCGCGGTCTCGGCCAAACTTTCCGGCAGCGACGCGCAGCATTGGGAGAAGGGCCAGGACAAGCTCAAGGCGCTGATCCCCAATATCAAGTCGTTCTACACCAACGATGCCAACAGCCAGCAGCTGATCGCTACCGGCGAAACCCCGGTGCAGGTCATGCTGTCGATGAACGCTTATCACATGATCGAAGAAGGCGTGAACATCAAGCTGGCGATCCCCAAGGAAGGCGCAGTGCTCGGCGTCGATGCCATGGGCATCAATAAAGGCAGCAAGCATTCGGACCTGGCCTACAAGTTCATGAACATTGCCTTGTCGGCGGATGTGCAGGCCAAGATCGCCAGGATCAACCACGGTAGCCCGGTGGTGACCAACGCCCACGTCGACCCTGAGATTGCCAAACTGCCGGGCATGCTCACCACTGCCGCGCAGTGGGACGCAACGCTGAACGTCGACCCGAAACTGCGGGCCGAAAAATCCGCCGACTGGCGCAAGTGGTTCTCGGAAAACATCATGGCGCACTAAGCGCATAACCGGGCGCGAGGCCTCTCGCGCCGCTTTCTGCTCAGTGCAGTAGTTCTGCGGCCATGTGTCGCGACCGCCTTACCGCCGATTTCTACGGGAATGCCCATGACTCGAAAACCTGCGTTTGTCCTGTGGTTTGTGCTGCCCTCGGCGCTCACGGCCCTGGGCCTGACGATTGCCATGCTGACCGTGCTGCAATACAGCGTGCGCGCCTTTATCCCCGGCTCGCTGGAAGTGGGCGGTTTCACCCTCGACAACTTCCAGGACCTGTTCAAAAGCCTCTACGCACAGGCGTTTCTCAACACCGTATCACTGAGTTTCAAGACCGCGCTGTTCGGCCTGCTGCTCAGCTACCCGCTGGCCTACGCGCTGGTGCGCACCCGCACCGGATGGCTGAAATCGACCATTCTCATCATCGCCATCACGCCACTGTTCCTCGGCGAGGTAGTGCGGACCTATTCCTGGATCATCGTGCTGGGCAGCAGCGGCTTTCTCAATAGCCTGCTGCTGGGCATGGGTATGATCGACAAGCCCCTGCAACTGATGTTTACCCAGACCGGCGTGGTGTTGGCGCTGGTCCATGTGACCATGCCGATCATGGTGTTGATGCTTGCCACCGGGCTTTCGCATATCGATCCTGCGTACGAAAAAGCCGCGACCAGCCTGGGCGCCGGGCCGATCCGTGCATTCCTCACCGTCACTTTGCCCCTGTCGCTGCCGGGCATCGTCGCCAGCCTGACCACGGCTTTCGCCTGGACATTCAGTGCATTCGCCACGCCGCAACTGATCGGTGGCGGCAAAGTCAGCACGATTGCCACGCTGGTTTATCAGCTGGGCTTTTCGTCACTGAACTTCCCTTTCGCCGCCGCCCTGAGCGTCGCCGGCCTGCTCTTGACCGTGTTGCTGCTGGCTGCGCTCAAGCGCATGACCCGTTCCCTGCAAAGCGCCGGAGGCCACTGATATGACCCGTTCCAATCGCGACAAATGGCTGGGCCACGCTGGCCGCTTGTTGATAGTTCTGATCCTGTCGTTCGTGCTGCTGCCGACCGTGGTGGTGATCATTTCCTCGTTCAGCAGTACCTCGGTGCTGTTCTTTCCGCCCAAGGGCTGGTCGTTGCGCTGGTTTGAGCGCGCATTGGACTACGACGATTTCCGCAAGGGTTTCTATGCCGGGCTGGTGGTCACCGCCTGGGCGTCGAGCCTGGCCGTGGTGATCGGTACCACCCTGGCGATTGCCATTCACCGCTACGAGTTTCGCTGCAAGGGGCTGATCGAAGCCGTGCTGCTGTCGCCGCTGTTCATCCCGCATTTCACCATCGGCCTGGGCTTGCTGATGCTGGTCTCGCAACTCAACCTGGGACGCGGTTATGCGCTGGTGATTTTCTGCCACGTCGTGTTGGTGCTGCCGTTTGTGCTGCGCAGCCTGTACGTGTCGCTGCACAACCTGGAACAACGGATCGAGCTGGCAGCCGCGAGTCTTGGGGCAACACCGTTGCAGGTGGTATGGACCATCACCGTGCCGCTGATGATTCCCGGACTGTTCGGCGGTTGGCTGTTTGCGGCGATCCTGTCGTTCAACGAATTCACCGCATCCCTTTTTGTGACCACGCAGGCAACCCAGACGTTGCCGGTGGCGATGTACAACTATGTCCGCGAGTTTGCCGATCCGACGCTGGCGGCGCTGTCAGTGATGTATATCGCGGTGACGGCGACCTTGCTGACACTGGCCAATCGCTTCCTGGGATTGGGACGCGTACTCAATGTTGAAGGGGCGCGCTGACGTGCGGTGCCACGCCCAACCAGAATCTGACGCCACCTCAGTCCGAAACAGGATCAAGACACCATGACATTTTCAATCATTGGCCGCTGCGCCAAAACCGGTCAACTGGGCATCGCCATCAGCTCATCGAGCATTGCCGTCGGCGCGCGTTGCCCATGGCTGCGCCCCGGAGTCGGCGCAGTCGCAACGCAGAATATCACCCTGCCCGCGCTGGGCGTCGATGTTCTCGATCAGTTGCAACAAGGGTTGGCACCTGAACAGGCGCTGGCTACCGCGCTGGGTGGCGACCGCTACAGCCAGTTCAGGCAACTGACGGTGATCGATCACCTGGGCAACACCGCACATTTCAGCGGCAGCCAGACCCTGGGCTGCCACAACGCGGTGGCCGGCGAACAATGCGTCGGCGCCGGGAACATGCTCGCCGACCGGAGCGTTATCGACGTTTTGGTGCGGGCGTTCGAAACCAGCGAAGGACAATTGGCCGACCGCCTGATCGCCGCCATGCAAGCGGCCCTGGCTGCCGGTGGCGAAGCAGGTCCGGTGCATTCGGCCGCCTTGAAAGTGGTTGGCGAACTGGTCTGGCCCATCGTCGACTTGCGAGTCGATTGGGCGGATCAAGATCCGGTCGGGCAATTGGCGCAGTTGTGGGCCGACTACAGCCCGCAGATGCAGGATTACATCACTCGCGCACTCGACCCTACCCAAGCGCCCAGCTACGGGGTGCCTGGAGATGAATGAATGAGCAGCAGCAGAGATCTCCTGGCGTCGCTGATTGCTTTCGACACCACCAGCCGCGAGTCCAATCTGCAACTGATCGAGTTCGTGCGCGATTACCTGGCGCAGCTGCACGTGCCCTGCGAGCTGATCTTCAATGCCGAGCGCAGCAAAGCCAATCTGTTCGCCACTGTAGGGCCGGATGATCGTCCCGGCATCGTGTTGTCCGGGCATACCGATGTAGTGCCGGTGGATGGCCAGCCGTGGACAGTTGCGCCGTTCCAGTTGAGTGAACAAGACGGCAAGCTTTACGGCCGTGGCACTGCGGACATGAAGGGCTACATTGCCTGCGTGCTGGCGGCGGTCCCCGGCCTGCTCGCCGAGCCGTTGCGCATGCCGGTGCACATTGCCTTGTCCTACGATGAGGAAGTCGGTTGCCTGGGCGTCCGCGCGCTACTTGCAGAGCTGGAACAACGGCCGCACAAGCCCTTGCTGTGCATCATCGGCGAACCTACCGAACTCAAGCCGGTACTGGGCCACAAAGGCAAACTGGCCATGCGCTGCGATGTGCAAGGTGCGGCCTGCCACTCGGCGTATGCGCCCAGCGGCGTGAATGCCGTCGAATACGCCGCGGACTTGATTGGCGAGCTGGGCCGCATCGGTTCGCAGCTGCGCGCTCCCGAACTGCAGGACCCTCGTTTCGATCCGCCATTCTCGACGGTGCAAACCGGTTTGATCAGTGGTGGCAAGGCCTTGAATATCGTTCCCGCCGATTGTCGTTTCGACTTCGAAATACGCACGCTCCCCAGCCAGAACCCCTACGACGTTGCGCAGCAACTGCAGCACTACGCGCAGCAGCAGGTGGTACCCAGAATGCACGCGGTCAACGCCGACACCAGCGTGCGTTTCTGCCAATTGTCTGCTTATCCGGGGCTCGCCACCGATGCCCACAGTGACGCAGCGCAGTTGATCGCCCGATTCTGCGGTTCCAGCGAATTCACCACCGTGGCTTTCGGCACCGAAGGCGGGTTGTTTGACGCCATTGGTATCCCGACGGTGGTCTGTGGTCCGGGCAGCATGGAGCAAGGTCATAAACCCGATGAGTTCGTCAGCGTCGAACAACTTCAAGCCTGCGATTGCATGCTTGAACGCCTCACTCTGGCGCTGCGCGAGTGACCTCGCAACCGCCGCGCATGAGCCTCGGGCGCGGGTTTGTTTTTACCTAACCTCTGCGTTCAAAAAGCCTGTTTTTCAAAAGACTGGGGCTTGAGCAGACTGGCGGCTGTCGATGAATGATATCCAGAGCTCCTGTGCTTCTTCGACGTGACGTTGATGTTCAGGCGTCGGTGATGCAGGTCAGGGTCGATTACCTTTAGGAAACTCAAATGTCAGTAGAAAAAATCAACACCCTGGTTGTCGGTGCTGGTCAGGCGGGCATCGCCATGAGTGAGCATCTCTCGCTCATGGGTGTGCCGCATATCGTTCTGGAGCGCAGCCGGGTCGCCGAGCGCTGGCGTTCGGAACGCTGGGATTCACTGGTCGCCAATGGACCGGCCTGGCACGATCGATTTCCCGGCCTGAAATTCGAGGGCATCTCCCCGGAAGCCTTCCCGCCCAAGGAGCGCATGGCAAGCTACTTCGAGGACTACGCGAAAATGCTCAAGGCCCCGGTGCGCACTGGCGTGGAGGTCAAGCAAGTGCAACGCCATGCAGGTCGGTCCGGCTTCAAGGTGACGACGTCTGCCGGCGTGATCGAGGCGGCCAACGTGATCGCCGCAACGGGTCCGTTCCAGAGCCCGATCTACCCGAAAATCATCCCTGAGTCGGCGCCCATCCAGCAGTTGCACTCCTCGGCGTACAAGAATCCGGGACAGCTGGCCGATGGCGCCGTACTGGTAGTGGGTGCCGGTGCATCGGGCTCCCAGATCGCTGAAGAATTACGCCGGGCAGGCAAAACCGTTTATCTCTCCGTGGGTGAGCATTACCGCCCGCCCCGTTCCTATCGCGGCCGTGATTACTGCTGGTGGCTGGGTGCCCTGGGTCTGTGGGATGAGGTCAAGATCAAGCCCAAGAAGCAACACGTCGCCTTCGCCGTCAGTGGTTATGAAGGTGGCAAGACGGTCGACTTCCGGCGCCTTGCCCATGCGGGCATCAATCTGGTGGGGTTGACCCAGTCATGGAATGACGGGGTGATCGTGTTCCAGGAAGGCCTGGCCGCCAACGTTGCCGAAGGTGACAAAGCCTATTTCGATGTGCTGCGTGACGCCGATGCCTACATCGAGGAAAACGGCTTGCCGTTTCCTGCCGAACCCGAGGCGTGGACGCTGCTGCCAGACCCGGAATGCCTGACGAACCCGATCCTCAGTCTCGACCTGGCCGAAGCTGGCATTACCACAGTGTTGTGGGCGACCGGTTTCACGTTTGATTTCAGCTGGCTGCAGGTGAACGCATTCGGTGAAAAAGGCGAGCCCTTCCACAAGCGCGGCATCTCTGCCGAAAGCGGCATCTACTTTCTCGGCCTGCCCAATCTGGTGAACCGCGCGTCCTCTTTCATCTACGGCGTCTGGCACGACGCGAAATACATCGCCGACCACATCGTCATGCAGAACGACTATATGGCTTACGAGAAACCTGGCACCCCTGTCACCTGTGACTGAGGCGATGCGCCTTGCAGCGGGCGGCGCCAGCCAGGTGGCTGGCAGTGCTAATCCCAACCATTTATTTAGTTAATCCCTGCTTCGCCAAGCCGTAACTAATGACCGTTTCAAACTCCGTATGCTCGATACGGCTAGCTGATCTGTTGCACGCAATTTGTCCCTAGATTGTTCTCAACCCTGGCAAGTCATGAGGTGCTCTTTGAACTATTCAGCTATTGGTCTCGCTCTATTCGCCAACCTGGTGTTTTCCACAGCAGCGATCTGTGCAGAGAAGCTTGTGTTTGGCAATGAGGGAAGTTACCCGCCCTTCAGCATCGTCGATGCATCCGGCAAGTTGACCGGCGTCGAGCCTGAGCTGGCACGCGAAATGTGCAAGCGCATGAAAGTCGACTGCGAGATCGTGGTCATGGACTTCAAAGCCCTGATCCCCGCCTTGTTGGCGAAGAAACTCGACGGCATTACCACGCAGATCAAACCTCTGCCGGAGCGCAAGGAAAAGGCGCTGTTTGGCATGCCCATCGTCTATAACCCGGACGCGTATGTTGTGCGTGCCAACAGCCATTTCGAGTTCACCAAAACCGGCCTGCAAGGCGTACGTTTCGGCACCCAGCGCGGCTCTGCCCAATCGCGTTACCTGACCGAGCATTTCGGCGATGCCATTGCACTGACCAACTACGATAACCCCGAGCAGATCCGTCTTGATCTGCTCGCCGGCAGGATCGATGCAACGCTGGGCCCGAAGATCAACTGGACTCTGGAACTGATCAGCAAGCCCGAGGGCAAGGACTTCAAACTCGATGGCGGCGAATTCTGGACCGGCGATCCATCGATTCCTGAAGCCGAGCGCGGCTCCAGCTGGATTGTGCGCAAGGACAGCGCCGATCTGGCCAAGCGCATGAATGAAGCGCTTGCCTCCATGCTTGCCGACTGCACGTTCACGCACATTCGAGAGCGCTTCATTCCGGTGGCAATCGTTCCGGCGGAAAGTGCCTGCATCAAGCCGGCGTAATCAGGGGAATCCTAATGCTGGGACTGCTGAGCTGGGGCGACACCGGGTACGGCGACGAGCTGTTCTTCGGCGCATTGGTGACGATCAAGGTCGCCGTGCTCGGCTATTTGCTGGCATTGAGCATCGGCACCGCCATCGCGTTGTTGACGCTTAACCCGCACGGCTGGCGCTGGCGCTTCTGGCGCGTCTACGCCTCCTTGTTCATGGGGGTTCCGGCGTTGCTGGTGGCGTTTTTGCTGTACTACGGCGGCAGCGAAATGATCGCCTCGTTGTTCGGCTTGATCGGCTTGCAAGTGCGTGCAGACGTGACACCCACCGCCGCCGGGGTCGCGGCGCTGGGTCTGGTCTACAGCGCTTATCTTGCGGAGCTTATCCGCAGCACCATCCGCTCGTTGCCCCAGGGTCAGTTCGAAGCCAGCGCCATGCTGTTGATCCCGCGCAGAAAAATGTGGGCGCATATCGTCTTTCCGCAATCCATACGCCTGGCATTGCCGGGCCTCAGCAACATGTGGATTGTCGTCCTTAAAGACACCGCGTTGATCTCGCTGGTCGGCATCAAAGAGGTCATCGCCCAAGCCAAGATGGCCGCTGGCAATACCAAAGAACCCTTTCTTTTTTACTGCGCGGTGTCCGTCTTCTTCCTGGCCTTCAGCTTGTTGACGGTCTGGTTGATCGGTCGCCTGGACAAGCGCAAACACAGTCAAAAGCCCAAACAGCTAGCAGATCAAACTACTTAACATGAGGCATTCCCGATGAAAGATTACACCGGTTGGCGCGCCAGGATCGGCCTGATTTATATGGCTTCCAGCACCGTCATGGAGCCTGAATTTCACGCAATGGCGCCCGAGGGCGTATCCATTCACACCACGCGCATCCCGTTCCTCAATGCGTCCAGCGACGGCATCCGTTCGATGATGAGCGAAGGTCCACTGGAAGACGCCGCGCGCCTGTTGGCGACTGCGCCGCTGACCGCCGCCGTTTTCGGCGGCACCAGCGCCAGCTTTCTGGAAGGCAAAGGGTTCAACGATGTGGTGGCCGACCGGATGCGCGCGGTCATGGGCGATATTCCGGTGACCACAGCGTCAAGCGCAGCATTGCTGGCGCTGCGCAGCTTTGGCGTGAAACGCATTTCCTTTGTCGGGCCGTACATTGAAGAAGTCACCCAGCGCGGCCAGGCTTTTTTTGCCGCCAATGGCTTCGATATTCTCGCGGCTGACGGCCTGGGCATTACCGGCGACATCGAGCTGGGGGAAATCCCGCTGGAGCGTGTCTACGATTTCGCGCGTCGTACTGTGCACCCCGAATCAGAAGCGGTATTCATCAGCTGCACCAACATGCGCAGCGTCGGCGCGATTGCGGCGCTTGAGCAGGATCTGGGTATCCCGGTCATCAGCGCTATCCAGGCTTCGTTCTGGCATACCTTGATGCTGTCGGGCGTGCATGCGCCCATCGAAGGTTTCGGTTCGCTGTTCGGGCAACGCCTTGACTGATTGCGGTTCACCAGCGGACAGGTAAACCTATGCATTACGACTTAGCGCTGGCATGGAACACCTTGCCACAATTGTTGAGGGGCGCCGCCATGAGCCTGGCGGTGCTGATGCCAGTGCTGATGGTGGGAATGCTGATCGCAATCCCGTTGGCATTGCGCCGTGCATCAACGCGGCGGCGCTGGATTGCCGCCGGTTATGTCGGTTTCTTCCGAGGCGTGCCCAGCCTGATTTTGCTGTATGCGATCTACAACGGCTTGCCGCAACTGTCAGCAATCCGCAACGGCCCGTTGTGGCCGTTGTTCTCCAATGCCTATTTCTGCGCGGTGGCAGGACTTTCCCTGACCCACTCGGCGTATCTCGCGGAAATCCTGCGGGGCGGTTTGCAGGCGGTGCCGCAAGGGGTGATCGAAGCGGCCTCTGCGTTGGGGATGCGCCCGCCCGTGATCTTCTGGAAAGTTCGTCTGCCGATTGCGGCCCGGCATGCACTGCGCGCTTATCAGAACGAAATCCTGATCATGGTCAAAAGCACGGCGGCCGTTGGTGCGATTACCCTCGTTGAACTCAACGCGGCGGCCAATGAAGTGTTCGAATTCACTTACGACCCATTCACGCCGCTGCTCACCGCTGCGGCGATTTACTGGACCATCATCAACATCATCCGTTTTGGCTTCGATGCCGCAGAACGTAACCTCAATGCTGGTCAGACGCGAGCACTTATCAAATGACCGTCATCAGCCCTGCGCTGCCCATTGCAAAAGCCACACAGTCGGCACCCACACCCATCATCACCTTGAGCGGGGTGGACAAGTTTTATGGCAATCATCAGGTTTTGCGTGGCATTGACCTGGTGATACACAAAGGCGAAACGGTGGTGATCTGCGGTCCGTCGGGCTCAGGCAAATCAACACTGATTCGCAGCATCGCCCACCTTGAACCCCACGATAACGGGCAAATCATCGTCGCCGGTATCAGCCTGACCCCGGAGCCACAAAGCATTCAGGACGTGCGTCGGGAACTGGGCATGGTCTTCCAGCAATTCAATTTGTTTCCCCACATGACCGTGCTGGAGAACTGCACTTACGCGCCAAAAGTCGCGTTGGGCATGACCGAGCGCACCGCCACAGCGACCGCCATGCGCTTGCTGGAACGCGTGCAGCTGAGTGAAAAAGCCCACAAATACCCAGACGAACTCTCCGGCGGGCAGCAACAGCGGGTAGCGATAGCGCGCGCCTTGTGCATGCAGCCGCGCATCATGCTGTTTGATGAGCCGACATCCGCGCTGGACCCGGAAATGGTCAACGAAGTGCTGCTGGTCATGGAGGATCTGGCTCGGGAAGGCATGACCATGCTATGCGTCACGCACGAACTGAATTTCGCCAGGCGGGTGGCCCACCGCTGCGTGTTTCTCGATCAGGGCACTATTAATGTCGATGCGCCAACCTCAGTGTTCTTTGGCAAGTCCCAAACGCCAAGGCTGGACGCATTTCTCAACAGCCGCCTGTGATCCGGCGCAGTGGCGAGCACCATTGATTCGTAGCACCCTACTCAACCGACCAACACTTTGGTTATATCCTAATCATAAAAAAATAGCATATTAAACACCTCCATTATGCTTATATTCATCCATGCCTTAACCAAGCGCTGGATTCGATATGACGCAGACCCGACACCCGGAAAGACTCAGAGCCTTTATTGGCGCACTGGCTGAATTGATCGACGGCAACCCTCGCGAAGGCGACTTGCTGCATCGTGGCGGCAAGCTGCTGTCCCAACTGGTCAGTTACGACGACTGGCTGCCCGATGAATATGCCGTTCCCGACCCGCAGCGCTATCAGCAGTTCCTGCTCCATGCCGACTCCCGGCAGCGGTTCTCGGTGGTCAGTTTTGTCTGGGGGCCGGGACAGAGCACGCCGATTCATGACCATCGGGTCTGGGGCTTGATTGGCATGTTGCGCGGAGCTGAGTTCTCCCAGGGATTCGCTCGCAGTGAAAATGGCCGGCTGGAGCAGGAAGGTCCGGCGATTCGTCTGGAACCGGGCCACGTCGAAGCCCTGTCGCCGCGCAGCAACGACATTCATCAAGTCAGCAACGCCTACAGCGATCAGGTATCGATCAGCATTCACGTCTACGGCGCCAACATTGGTGCGGTGCGCCGCGCGGTGTATCAGCCTGACGGTACTGAAAAATTGTTTATTTCCGGCTATTCCAACGCCTTTTTGCCCAACATCTGGGACCTGTCTAAAGAGAGCCAAGCACAATGACCCAGCCAACTACCCGATCCTTTGCCGATATCCGCCAGGCACTGCTGGATAAAAATGAACTGGCGCTGGTGGACGTACGCGAAGAAGCGCCGTTCGCCGAAGCCCATCCGTTGTTCGCGGCGAATATCCCGCTGTCGAAAATCGAACTGGAAGTGTTGTCCCGTATTCCCCGTCGTGACACCGCCGTGACGCTGTACGACAACGGCGAAGGCCTGGCGCAGATCGCCCTTGAGCGTTTGCAAAGCCTTGGCTACAGCGACGTGAAGTTGCTTGAAGGTGGTCTGCAAGGCTGGCGTGATGCGGGCGGCGAGCTGTTTATCGACGTCAATGTGCCGAGCAAGGCCTTTGGCGAACTGGTGGAGCATCATCGCAATACGCCGTCGCTGGCTGCTGAAGACGTGCTGCAACTGATCGAATCCAAGGCCGACGTGGTGGTCCTCGACGCACGCCGTT
This sequence comes from Pseudomonas sp. CFII64, assembly GCF_000416235.1. GTDB lineage: Bacteria > Pseudomonadota > Gammaproteobacteria > Pseudomonadales > Pseudomonadaceae > Aquipseudomonas. The sequence goes on from NZ_ATLO01000017.1 coordinate 85,532, forward strand.
ATGACGAATACCAGACCATGAGCATTCCCGGCGGGATCAGCGTGCCCGGTGCCGAACTGGTGCTGCGCGCCCGGGAGCTGGCGCCGGACCCGAATACCCGGATCATCGTCAATTGCGCCGGGCGCACCCGCAGCATTATCGGCACCCAGTCGCTGGTCAACGCCGGTCTGCCCAATCAGATCAACGCCCTGCGCAACGGCACCATAGGCTGGCTGCTGGCCGGGCAAACCCTGGATCACGGCCAGGCCCGACGCTTTGCCGCGGTCAGCGAAGAAACCCGCGAAATCGCCAGCGCCGATGCCCGCCGGGTCGCCGACAAGGCGCAGGTAAAACGCGCCAGCCGTGCCAACGTGCACAGCTGGCAAGCAGACGCTACGCGGACGACTTATCTGTTCGATGTGCGCACGCCGGAAGAATTCGCCAAAGGCCACTTGCCAGGCGCGCGCTCGACACCGGGCGGGCAACTGGTGCAGGAAACCGATCACTTCGCCAGCGTACGCGGCGCCCGGCTGGTACTGGTGGACGACGACGGCGTGCGCGCCAATATGTCGGCTTCATGGCTGGCACAGCTGGGTTGGGAAGTGTTCGTCGTCGATGACCTGCACACTGCCGATTTCAGCGAGCAAGGCGACTGGAACGCACCGATCCCGACGCCAGCTCAGGTCGAAGAAATCAGCCCGCAAACCCTGCTCGAATGGCAGGCGCATGGCGGCGTTGCGGTCCTGGATTTCACCGCCAGCGCCAACTACGTCAAGCAGCACATTCCCGGCGCGTGGTGGACACTGCGCGCGCAGCTCAAGGCGGCGCTGGAAAAAATCCCCGCCGCCGAGCGCTACGTCCTGACCTGCGGCAGCAGCAAGCTGGCGCGTCTGGCAGTGGCGGACGTCGAAGCCCTGACCGGCAAGCCGGTGTTCCTGCTCAAGGACGGCACGGCCAGCTGGATTGCCGCCGGGTTGCCGCTGGAAACCGGGGAAAGCCAGCTCGCCTCGCCGCGCATTGACCGCTATCGCCGACCTTATGAAGGCACCGACGCACCGCGCGCCGCCATGCAGGCGTATCTGGACTGGGAATACGGTCTGGTGGCGCAACTGGCCCGCGACGGCACCCACGGTTTCCACGTCATCTGATTCACCCTGTTAGCCAAGAACGCTGCACATCAACGGGACCGACCCCTCCAGGCGGAGGTCCCTGCTGCACTGTCCTCTCGCCTGGAGAAACACCTATGTCCTTCGTCCGCAAACCCGCACTGCCCTCGAAAAGCCGGCACCTGAAAAGCTTGCTGCTGGGCGCGCTGCTGAGCGTGACCCTGGGACAGCAGGCTCAGGCCGCAGACCTGGAACCGTTGCTGGTCGCCAATCAGAAATCCTCGATCAAGACCCTGCTGCAAGTCTCGGGCGAGCTCAAAGACGTGCCCTACGAGATCAAGTTTTCCGAATTCCCGTCCGCCGCGCCGCTGGGTGAAGCACTGAATGCCGGAGCCGTGGACATCGGTGCCCTGGGCGACGCGCCCTACGTATTTGCCCTGGGCGCAGGCGCGCCCTTGAAAGTGGTGAGCATCACCCACGCCGAAGGACGCTTCACCACGGCGCTGTTGGTGCCCAAGGACTCGCCGATCAAGTCCGTCGCCGACCTCAAGGGCAAGCGCATCGTCACCGGGCGCGGCTCAATCGGGCACTTCCTGGCCATCAAGGCCCTGCGTGAATCGGGCCTGCAAACCAGCGACGTGACCTTCATTAATCTGCTGCCCGGCGAATCGCGCATCCTGCTGTCCAGCGGCGGCGCGGATGCCTGGGCGACGTGGGACCCGTACACCACGGTGGCCATCACCCAAAGCCAGGATCGCGTGCTGATCAGCGGCAACGAGCTGCTGACCAATCACCTGTACCTGGCGGCGACCAGCAAAGCCATCGCCGACAAGCGCCTACAGCTCGACGACTTCGTGGCACGGGTGGAACGCGCTTATCTGTGGAGCAACATCCATTCAGACGAATACGCCGCAGCCGTGGCCAAGACCACCGGTTTGCCGATCGAAGTGCATCAGGCCATCGCCCGCGCCACCAAGATGCAACGGGTGGACATCGACGACAAGATCATCAAGGGCCTGCAAACCACGGCAGATATTTATCAGGAGGAAGGCATCCTCGGCAAAAAGATCGACGTCTCAAAAGGCTTCGACAAAAGCTTCAACGCTTCGCGTGCTCAGGTTGTGAAGACGGCCGCCCAGTAACACTCAACCCATCTGTTCACTCAATTCGATTCCGGAGAGCACGCTCATGAGCAAGCAAAGACAATTGAAATTCGGCGCCATGGTGCATGGCGTCGGTCACGGCTGGGGCGAATGGCGCCACCCGAATGCACTGGCCGATGCCAGCGTCAATTTCGGCTTCTACAAGCAGCAGGCGCAATTGGCCGAAGCGGCGAAATTCGATTTCGTGTTCATCGCCGACAGCCTGCACATTCATGAAAAATCCAGTCCGCATTACCTCAACCGTTTCGAGCCGCTGACCATTCTTTCGGCGCTGGCAGCAACCACCGAGCACATCGGTCTGGTGGCCACGGTTACGGTCAGCTACACCGAACCCTTCCAGGTCGCCCGGCAGATTTCTTCCCTGGACCACATCAGTGGCGGCCGGGCCGGCTGGAACGTCGTCACCTCGTGGCTCAGCGGCACTGCCGACAACTTCAGCAAGGCAGAACACCCGCCCCACGCGGTGCGTTATCGCATTGCCAAAGAACACGTGTCGGTGGTCAAAGGCCTGTGGGATTCCTGGGAAGACGACGCCTTTGCCCGCAACAAGCAGACCGGCGAGTTCTTCACCCCCGGCAAGCTGCACGCACTCAATCACCAGGGCGAGTTCTTTTCGGTCAAGGGCCCGCTGAACATCGCCCGTTCCAAACAGGGCCAGCCGCTGATTTTCCAGGCGGGCACCTCCGAAGACGGTCGTAACTTCGCTGCCGAATATTCCGATGCGATCTTTGTCCACGCCGAGACGCTGGAAGAAAGCCAGGCTTACTATCGGGACTTGAAGAAACGCGCTGTGGGCTTTGGTCGCAACCCGCTGGACTTGTCGATATTGCCGGGCATCCGCCCTATCGTCGGTCGCGATGATGCGGAGGTGGAAAGCCGTTATCAGCAGGCCGTGGAGCTGGTGAGCATTGAAGACGCCATCGTCGCGCTAGGTCGCCCGTTCAACGACCACGACTTCAGCCAATACCCGCTGGACGCGCCCTTCCCCGAGCTGGGCGATCTGGGTTCCAACAGCCAGAAAGGCGGCTCGGACCGGATCAAGCAACTGGCCAAAGATGAAGGCTTGACCCTGCGTGAAGTCGCGCTGCATTTCTCCCGGCCGCGACGTGAATTCGTCGGCACCCCGAATCAGGTGGCTGACGCGATCCAGACCTGGTTTGAACAAGAAGCGGCCGATGGTTTCATCATCAATTCGCTATTGCCGGATGGCCTGCAATACTTCGCCAAGCTGGTGGTCCCGGTCTTGCAGGAACGAGGCTTGTTCCGCAGCGACTACAGTGGTTCGACGCTGCGCGAGCATTTCGGCCTGCAAGTGCCGGTCAATCGCAATGCGCAGCAGGACGCGTCGGTTGAGCAGCATCAGCCAGAGCTGGCCTGACATTATCGGACTGTTGGAGCGCTGCCCGCTCGCTCCAACAGATTGTAAAAAGGATAAACATCAATGACCGCATCCCCCCTTCGCCCCGTTGTCGTGCGTCCTGCCGGCATCGAGTCCGCCGAAGCGTTCGCCGCCAGACTGACGACCATCACCGCGCTGCTGGCTGAATCAGCCGAGCGCTATGACGCCAGCGGTGAATTCCCCCACGCCAATTTCCGCCTGTTGCACGAGCACGGCCTGCTGGGCCTGACCGTCCCCACCGAGCTGGGCGGCGGCGGTGCCGATCTGCTGCAAGCACAACAAACCATCAGCGCCGTGGCTCAGGGCGAGCCTTCCACCGCGCTGATTCTGGTCATGCAATACATCCAGCACGCGCGCCTGCAGGACAGCAAAAGCTGGCCTGCGCATTTACGCGTGCAAGTGGCGCAGCAAGCCGTGCAGGAAGGCGCGCTGATTAACTCGCTGCGGGTCGAACCCGACCTCGGCACGCCGGCCCGTGGCGGTCTGCCTGCCACCACGGCCCGCCGCACTGCTGAAGGCTGGCGGATCAGCGGCAGCAAGATCTACTCCACCGGCAGCCACGGCCTGACCTGGTTCAATGTCTGGGCGCGCAGCGATGACGCTGATCCGCTGGTGGGCGCCTGGCTGGTGCACAAGGACACGCCGGGGATTCGCATCGTCGAGGACTGGGATCACCTGGGCATGCGCGCGACGTGCAGCCATGAAGTGATTTTCGAAGACGTGCTGGTGCCGCTGGAACACGCCGTCAGCGTCAGCCCATGGAGCGCGCCGCAGGCGGAACTGGACCCATCGGGCATGCTGTGGATGTCGGTGCTGCTGTCGTCGGTCTACGACGGCGTGGCCCGCTCGGCACGGGAATGGTTCGTGCAATGGCTGGAACAGCGCAAGCCCTCCAATCTGGGCGCGGCGCTTTCGACCTTGCCGCGTTTTCAGGAAGTGGTCGGGCAGATCGACACTTTGCTGTTCAACAATCACAACCTGCTGCAATCCGCTGCTCAAGGCCTGACCCCGGCCGTGCATGCAGCGCAGATCAAATACCTGGTCACCACCAACGCGATTCGCGCCGTGGAACTGGCCATCGAAGCGTCCGGCAACCCCGGCCTGTCGCGCAGCAATCCCCTGCAACGCCACCTTCGCAACGTACTCTGCGCGCGCATTCACACGCCGCAGAATGACGTGACCTTGATTGGCGTGGGCAAGGCGGTGTTTGCGCAACGGGCTCAACAGTAATCGGGTAGGACCGGACTTGTCCGGGAAGCGGTGTTTCTGACGACGGATGCAGTGAATGGTGCCAACGTTCACTGCCGCAGCTTCGCCTCAATCGGGGACAAGTCCCCTCCTACCGGCACTGATCTTTCACACCATCTGCGGCGGCTCAAACGCCGTAATCGGCGGCAGCGCCTCGCTCCACTTCACAATCTCCACCGACGCCGTTTGCGCCGCGCAGCCCTGGGACAGGCTCGATGAGCCGATATCCGTGGTCACCACATTGGGGTTGCCATGTTTCTCCAGGCTGTTGGCCTGCCCGTGCACCAACGGGTCGAACCAGGCACCCGTGGCGATCTGCACCACGCCGGGCCGGATATTATCCGAGACGATCACCCCCGCAAGAAACGCCCCGCGCGCATTGAAGACCTTGACCACATCTCCGTCAGCAACGCCCCGCGCCAAAGCGTCCTCGCGGTTCAGGGTCAGCGGCTCGCGCTGCTGGATTTTCGAGGCGCGGCTGTATGAGCCATGATCGTATTGGCTGTGCAAGCGGGTCTTGGGCTGGTTGGACAGCAGATGCAAAGGAAAGGCCTGCTCTGTCTGGCCCAGCCACACCGGATGTCCGGGACAATCAACATAGCCAAATCCGGCGATGCGCTCAGAGTAAATCTCGATCTTGCCCGATGGCGTTGGCAGGGGGTTGGTTGCGGGATCATCGCGAAAGGGTTTGAGCAATACCGTATCGGTTTCGGGGTAGGCAACCTCGAACAACCCATCACGCCAGAACTGATCGTAATCAGGCAACTCCACGCCAAAATCCTGCGCCCTGCCTCGCGACTCTTCATAAATGAAACGCAGCCAGCCAGCCGCATCGCGACCTTCAGTGAAGGTGTCGGCAAAACCAAGACGCCGTGCCACTTCGGCAAAGATCGAATAATCGTCACGGGATTCGCCCACCGGCTCGATGGCCTGCTGCATGGCAATCATGAAGCGATCCGACGCCGAACTGCCAATGTCGTTGCGTTCCAGCGCCGTGGTGGCTGGCAACACGATGTCGGCGTACTTGGCCTGAGCGGTCCAGAACTGTTCATGGACGATAATGGTTTCCGGCTTTTGCCAGGCGTGCAGCAGGCGATTGAGGTCCTGGTGGTGGTGAAAAATATTACCGCCCGCCCAGTACACCAGACGAATATCCGGGTACTGGCGTTGCTGGCCGTTGTAGTCGAACGCCGCGCCGGGGTTGAGCAGCATGTCAACGACCCGGGCCACCGGAATGAAATCCTTGATGGGGTTCGCGCCTTGGGAAAATCGCGGCCCGGAAAACGCCTTGCGGCCGCTGCCGGTGTTGTTCATGCAGCCGTAACCCACCCCAAAACCAGCGCCCGGCAAACCGATCTGGCCAAGCAAGGCGGCCAAGGTCACGGTCATCCAGAACGGCTGCTCGCCATGCACCGCCCGCTGCAACGAATAGGCAATGTTGATCATGGTGCGTTTGCTGGCCATGCGCCGCGCCAGTTCAGTGATCTGCGCGGCGGGAATGTCGGTGAGCGCTTCGGCCCATTCCGCTGTTTTCGCCTGGCCATCCGTCAAACCCAGCAGATAATCGCGGAAGCGTTCATAGCCGACGGTGTAGCGCTGAACGAAAACTTCGTCATGCAAGCCTTCGCTGATCAGTACGTAGGACAACGCCATCATCAGCGCCGTGTCGCTGCCAGGGCGAACGGGCAACCATTCAATCTGTTGCGGGCCTTTCAAGTCGTCGCGCAGCGGGCTGACATTGACGAACTGCACGCCTGCTTTGGACATATCGTCCAGGGCGCTGGCGAGCAGGTGATCACTGGCGCCACCGGGGCTGGTCTGGGCGTTTTTCGCCGGCAGGCCACCAAAGGCGACGAACAGTTCGCAATGCTGGGCGAGATTCTTCCACGAGGTGTGCGCGGCCAGCAGCCAGTCCATATTGCCGACGATGTGCGGCATCAACACCCGTCCGGCACCCAGGCTGTAACTGTCGACGCTGGCGACGTAACCACCAAAGCCATTGAGGAAACGATGCAGCTGGCTTTGCGCGTGGTGGAAGCGTCCAGCGCTGCCCCAACCGTAACTGCCACCGAAAATCGCCTGATTGCCGTGGGCGGACTTGACCCGTTGCAGCTCTTTGGCCACCAGATCCAGCGCCACTTCCCAGCTGACTTCGACAAAAGGCTCCTGGCCACGCAGTTCAGGGCTGCCACCTGATCCTTCCAGGAAGCTGCGGCGCACGGCGGGACGCATGATGCGGGTCGGCGAGGTCAGCGCAGCAGCGACCGAATCACCGATCGGCGAAGGGTCGCGATCCCACTCCACAGGCAGCAATGCCTCAAGCTTGCCGTCGACGACCTGCGGGCGATACGCCCCCCAATGCAGCGAGGTAAAACTCATGGCGCAGGTCTCCTGAAAACAGTGAACGCTTAATCAATCAACGCGAGACCTGAGCCGCAGCTTCGCTCTTCAAGGCCGCATTGAACGAGTCATCGAACACATTGCCTGCCGGATAGGATTTAGTCAGCCCCGCACCGTTGAAAAAATCGATGGTCTGTTGCGCTTCGGCAATGACCTGGGCCGTGATTGGCACCACCACGATCTGCGAGCGTTCGAACCAGCGTCGGGCGACTTCGGCATCCGCCTTGGTCAAGGCCGACCAGGCATTGGCGTAGGTGTCGGTGTTTTGCGCGCTGCTCACCGACCACGCCCGGGCAGCCTGCAGGCGCTGGAGGAAATCGCTGATCTGGGCGCGCTTGTCCTTGATCGCCCGTTCGTTGGCGACGATGAAACTCTGGGCCGGAATCAGGCCTTTGGCAGTAGCGATGACCCGTGCGCCCTGACGCTCCTGTTGCGTCACGTAAGGGTCCCACGTGGCGATGGCGTCCACGGAACCGCCATCCAGAGCATGGGAAGAATCCAGGGCGCTGAGGTAGCGGTAGTCCACTGCATCACGAGGCACGCCGGCGCGATCCAGCGCGGTCAGCATCAGTTGCTGGCTGAACGAGCCTTTCCAGATCGCGACTTTCTTGCCGGCCAGATCGGCGACGGTCTTGATCGGGGAATCCTTGGCCACGACGATTGCCACGCCATCCAGGTTTTGCCGGGACACACCGATCACTTTGATCGGCGCACCCAGCGCGCCCATGAACAACGCCGGCGCATCGCCCAGCAGACCGACGTCCAGGCTGCCCACGTTCAACGCCTCGGCCACGGGCGAACCGGCGGTGAATTGTTTCCATTCCAGGCTGTAAGGCAAATCCTTGAGCACCCCGGCCGCTTCCATCACGGTGCGGGCGCTGTAGCTTTGATCGCCGACAATCAGGTCACTGGCCTGAACCGCCAGCGAGGTGGTCATGGCCAGGGCCAGAGCGAGAAAAATGCTGTTCTTGCGAAGTCTGAACGTGAGGGACAAACGGCTCTCCACAGGCTCATGCAGAGCCGGATCATAGGAATGAAGTCCGGGTCCGCGTGTACGGTAGCCGAGAATCGGCCCGGTTCCGAAGTCAGAAATGGGCCGCGCGGCAAACCATAGCAGCTGCCGCGTTATTCCCTAAATTCATTTTTATTATAGGTTTATATGCAAATAGCTACCAATCATGCCACGTTCGCGCCCCTGACTGCCTACGAACCGGTAGGAGGGGACTTGTCCCCGAATGCGATGGTCCTGACAACGAAAACTCACAAGTTAACGCTATCTGAGTGACCGTCTTTCGGGGACAAGTCCCCTCCTACATAATGTTTTATGTCTGCTGCAGTGCGCATCAATCCACCGCGATCTCGACGTTCTGCCCACTCAAGCGCACCGGCCAGACTCGCAGACGCTGTTCCGGGTATTCCAGGCAACCACCGTCGTGCAGGCGGAAATGCTGTTTGTACAGCGGCGAAGCAATCACCAGTTCGCCTTTGATGTTGCCGATCAGCCCGCGACCAATGACGTTGACCCCCGACTGCGGGTCGCAATTATCCACGGCGTAGAGGTTTTTGCCCTCGGCGTCCGGCAGGTAGAACAGCGCGACTTGCTCGCCGTCCAGCCATACCACCACGCCCGAGTTGCGCACCAGGTCTTGCTTGTCGCACACCGGGCGCCATTCGTGGGTATTTGTCTGGCTCATGAGAGTGCCTCCTCGGTGACAGGGATCAGGTTGAGTTCGCTGGCGGTCGCCGGGCGGCGTTGACCGCGCTCCTTGACGAAGTGGATATCCGGATCGCCGCGTTTATCATTGACGAAGGTGCGGAAGCGCTTGAGTTTTTCCGGGCTGTTCAGGGTGTTGGCCCACTCGCACTCGTAGCGGTCGACCACCAGTTGCATCTGCGCTTCCAGCTCGGCACCCAAGCCGAGGCTGTCGTGGATGATCACGTCCTTGAGGTAATCCAGACCGCCTTCCAGGCTTTCACGCCAGACCGAGGTGCGCTGCAACTTGTCGGCGGTGCGGATGTAGAACATCAGGAAACGGTCGATGTAGCGGATCAGGGTTTCATCGTCCAGGTCGGTGGCAAACAGTTCCGCATGACGCGGACGCATGCCGCCGTTGCCGGAGATGTACAGGTTCCAGCCCTTCTCGGTGGCGATCACCCCGACATCCTTGCTCTGCGCCTCGGCGCACTCACGGGTGCAACCGGAAACCGCAAACTTGAGTTTGTGCGGCGAACGCAGGCCTTTGTAACGATCCTCGATGGTCAGGGCCATTTTCACGCTGTCCTGAACGCCGTAACGGCACCAGGTGCTGCCGACACAGGATTTCACCGTGCGGGTGGACTTGCCGTACGCATGCCCGGTTTCAAAACCGGCGGCGATCAGCTCGGACCAGATGTCCGGCAACTCATGCAGCTGGGCGCCGAACAGGTCGATCCGCTGGCCGCCGGTGATCTTGGTGTACAGGTCGTATTTCTTGGCAACCACGCCGATGGCGATCAGCTTGTCGGCGGTGATTTCCCCCCCGGCAATACGGGGTACGACCGAATAAGTGCCGTTTTTCTGCATGTTGGCCATGAACGTATCGTTGGTGTCCTGCAGCGGCACCAGGGAAGCGTCCATGATCGGCTGGTTCCAGCAGGAGGCGAGAATCGAACCCACCGCAGGCTTGCAGATGTCACAGCCGGTATGCCCGTGGCCATGCTTGGCGAGCAGTTCTTCGAAGGTCAACACACCCTCGACCCGAACCAGCGCGTAAAGCTCCTGGCGGGTGTAGGCGAAGTGTTCGCACAGACTTTTATCGACACTGACGCCACGGGCGCTCAGCTCGTGCTCGAAGACTGTTTTCAGCAACGCCGAGCAACCGCCGCAGCCGGTGGCGGCCTTGGTCTGCGCCTTGAGTCCGCCCAGATCGGAGCAGCCGCCATCGATGGCCGAACAGATCGCGCCCTTGCTCACGTTGTGGCAGGAACAAATGGTCGCGGTTGTGGGCAGCGCTGCCGGGCCCAGGGTTGGCGCGCCTGTGGAGGAAGGCAGAATCAGGCTGGCCGGTTCTTTAGGCAGGACGATGTTGTTCTGCATGTATTGCAGCAGCGTGTCGTAATAGCTGTTGTCACCCACCAGCACGGCACCGATGACATGCTTGCCGCTGGCATCCACCACCAGGCGTCGATAGCTGGCGGTGGTCTGATCGATGAATTGATAGCTGCGCGAACCCGGCGTATGCCCGTGGGCATCGCCGATGGAGCCAACGTCCACGCCGAGCAGCTTGAGCTTGGTGGACATGTCGGCGCCCATGAACGGCTCGCCTTCGGTGCCGCACAGCAACTGGGCAACGCCACGGGCCATTTGGTAACCGGGTGCCACCAGACCGAAGATGCTGCCATTCCACGCAGCACATTCACCAATGGCGTAGATGTGCGGGTCGCTGCTCTGGCACTGGCTGTCGATAACCACGCCGCCGCGCGGGCCGACTTCCAGACCGGACTGGCGAGCCAGCGCATCCTGGGCGCGAATGCCGGCCGAGAACACGATCAGGTCGGTTTCGAGGAATTCATCGTTGCCGAAGTTCATCCGGTAGCGGTACTCCTCGCCAGCGGTGATCGACTGGGTGCCGCGCGACAAATGCACGCCGACGCCGAGCTTCTCGATCCGGTCCTTGAGGGCGATACCGCCCTGCTCGTCCAGCTGCACCGGCATCAGGCGCGGCGCGAATTCCACGACATGGGCTTCCAGACCCAGGCTTTTCAGGGCATTGGCCGCTTCCAGACCCAACAAACCGCCGCCGACCACCACGCCGCGTATCGCATTGGTGGCTGCGGCGCGGATGGCGTCCAGGTCTTCCAGGGTGCGGTAGACCAGACGCGAATCGCCGTGAGCGCCTTCAATCGGCGGCACGAACGGGTAGGAACCAGTGGCCAGGACCAGCTTGTCGTAATACACACTGCCGGTGGCCGTGATCACCTGCTGGCCGTCGCGATCGATCTCCAGCACTTGCGTGCCCAGATGCAGGGTGACGCCCGGCGTCTGGTACAGCGAGATATCGGAAAGCGCCAGCGACTCGGCATCCCGGCCGGAGAAATACTCGGACAGATGCACCCGGTCATAGGCACGCATCTGCTCTTCACCAAACACATGCAGTTGGTAGTGGTTCAGGGCGCCACCGGCGATCAACTGTTCGACACAATGATGTCCAACCATGCCGTTACCGATCACGATCAAGGTTTGCAGCGAGTCCAAAGGAGCAATATTGGAGTTCATAGATAGCACCCAGCCAAAGCCAATCACGGATAAAAAAGCAAAAAAAAACGCCTGAAACCTTGCGGTTCCAGGCGCCTTTGCCTGTTCATTTGTGGTGTCGATCCGGCCTCTGTGCCCGATTCACCCATCTTGCCCACGGCCTGCTGGCTGCTCGATCTTCGTTGACCGACGGGGCTGTCCACTCGACTGCGTATGCGGTGGACCTGATCAGTGATAAGCAGAATGTGTGCCAGCTTGCATTTTGAAACAACCGGCCCTGCTGGCAAGGGCGGGTTTAAAGTCTTCGGGCGGGATTCGGCCGGTTATCGCCCGCATGACGCGGACCTCGGCTGACACCGCGCACCCCGCTCGACTCGCCTCCGCTTGGTGCATCTCCAACGCATCCGGCTATATATAAGTGCATTTGCCGCGTGGCTGGCGCCGATGCTCAACCCGCATAGACGCAGATCAATGAAGCCTGCGGGCAAGCTGACTATGCTCGGCGGTTTTGCCACCGAGCTTTCCCATGCCTCTGCCATCTCCCGAACTGCTCGCCCCCGCCGGCACCCTGAAAAACATGCGCTATGCCTTCGCCTACGGCGCCGACGCGGTCTACGCTGGCCAGCCGCGCTACAGCTTGCGCGTACGCAATAACGAATTCGATCACGCCAATCTGGCCATCGGCATCAGCGAAGCCCAGGCTCAGGGCAAGCGTTTCTACGTGGTGGTCAACATCGCGCCGCATAACGCCAAGCTCAAGACCTTTCTCAAGGACCTGGAGCCGGTGATTGCCATGGGGCCGGACGCGCTGATCATGTCCGATCCCGGCCTGATCATGCTGGTGCGCCGCCATTTCCCGCAGATGCCGATCCACTTGTCGGTGCAGGCCAACACGGTGAATTGGGCCAGCGTCGAGTTCTGGCAGCAGCAAGGCTTGAGCCGGATCATTCTGTCCCGCGAGCTGTCGCTGGAGGAAATCGCCGAAATCCGCCAGCACGTGCCCGCCATGGAGCTTGAAGTGTTCGTCCACGGCGCGTTGTGCATGGCTTACTCCGGGCGTTGCCTGCTGTCGGGCTACATCAACAAGCGCGACGCCAATCAGGGCAGCTGCACCAATGCCTGTCGCTGGAAGTATTCGGCGGAGCAGGCCACAGAAAATCAGCTCGGCGATATCGTGCAGACCTTCCAGCCGCAGCCGACCCTGGGCGACGGCGCGCCGACCGATCAGGTGTTTCTGTTGCAGGAGTCCAATCGACCGGGTGAACTGATGCCGGCGTTCGAGGACGAGCACGGCACTTACATCATGAACTCCAAAGACCTGCGCGCCGTGCAGCATGTGGAGCGCCTGACACAAATGGGCGTGCACTCGCTGAAAATCGAAGGCCGCACCAAATCCCACTTCTATTGCGCGCGGACCACTCAGGTGTACCGCCGCGCCATCGACGACGCCGTGGCCGGTCGCGCGTTCGACCGCAGCCTGATGACGGACCTGGAATCCCTGGCCCAGCGTGGCTACACCGAAGGCTTCCTGCGGCGGCATGTGCATGACGAGTATCAGAACTACCAGAACGGCAGTTCGGTATCAGAGCGGCAGCAGTTTGTCGGCGAACTCACCGGCGAACGGCGCAACGGCCTGGCCGAAGTGAAGGTCAAGAATCGCTTCAACCTGGACGACAACCTGGAACTGATGACGCCGCGCGGCAACTTCCACTTCGACCTGGAGTACTTGCAGAACACCCAGGGCGAAGCGATCGGCGTGGCGCCTGGAGACGGGCATACGGTGTACCTGCCGATCCCGGAAGCGGTGGATTTGCGGTTTGGGTTGTTGATGCGGGATGTGAGCCTTGAGCTGGAATAACGTACGCCCGGCGTGAATATCGTCTTGATCGTCATCGCGCAATCTTGGGAGCCTGGGTACATCCCGTAGGACCGGCTTCAGCCGGGAGCAGGCAGGTACATTCGCAGCAATTGCGGCGTGCGACCTTTCGCGCTCCCGGCTAAAGCCGGTCCTACGGATCCAAAACGCGCGCACACAAAAACGCCGCTCTATTGAGCGGCGTTTTCGTAAATATGGAGCGGGAAACGAGACTCGAACTCGCGACCCCGACCTTGGCAAGGTCGTGCTCTACCAACTGAGCTATTCCCGCAATGGCGTCCCCTAGGGGACTCGAACCCCTGTTACCGCCGTGAAAGGGCGGTGTCCTAGGCCACTAGACGAAGGGGACACGCTAACTGAAACACATGGTGTGTATTCCAGTGCCCAAAGCCGCATCCGAAGATTTGGTTCTGGCTTCACTCAATCTCGCCCGAAGGCCAGACTGCTTAAAAATGGAGCGGGAAACGAGACTCGAACTCGCGACCCCGACCTTGGCAAGGTCGTGCTCTACCAACTGAGCTATTCCCGCAATGGCGTCCCCTAGGGGACTCGAACCCCTGTTACCGCCGTGAAAGGGCGGTGTCCTAGGCCACTAGACGAAGGGGACACACGTACAACATTCACTACTTATTTGCGTTTCGCTGTGTGCTTTACGCTGTAAGTGGCGCGCATTCTATGGATGGATTGATAAGTCGTCAACCCCATTCTGAAAATTTATCTAAATCAACGACTTCGCCGTTCTTTAAGGAGATGTCGCACGTGGGAACGCGCCATCCTAATGACGCCATGAATAAATAAAGTCCGACCAGTACATCTATGCGCAATAGTGCTTAGCCACTACACTCGGCCCTAATTACTTGAAGAAATAGAGGTTCGCGCGGTGACACCACTCATGATTACACTGATGGTAGTAGCTGGCATCGCACTCCTGATCGCGATTGGCTACCTGAACCATGTGGCCGAAAACGCCAAGCTGGATAAAGCACGGGCGCGAGTTGAGCTGAGTGATCGTCTGCGTCGTTGTTCTGAAATCGCAGAGACTTTTCCGGGTCAGTTGGTCTCCCCGGCCTTGAAGCTATTAATGACGCGACTGGAACTCAACGTCATGCAGCGTATGCAGGCGCTGGATAAAGGCAACGATCAGGTCAAGACCCGGATCGGCGAACTCAATGCCCTGGTTGCCCAGGGCGACGCAATCGTCGTCACCAACCCGGTAAGCCCGATCCAGACCGAAGCCAAGGCCAAGGACGTGCGCTTTCTATTAGAAGCACTGCACGGCCAGGTCACCCGCGCCGCACATGACGGTTTCCTGCAGACCAGCGAAGCCAAGCACTGGATTCGCGAGATCCGCAACATTCTGGTCATGCTGCACATTGAATTCTTCAACAATCTTGGCCAGGCGGCTCTGTCGCAGGATCAACCAGGTCAGGCACGCCTGGCGTTCGAACGCGGTGTGCAGTACTTGCGCAACCAGCCCGACCCGGTGACCTGGCAGACCGCCCTGGCGGCCATGGAAAAACAACTGGCGCGCGCCAACTCCATGGTCCTGACCAACATCGCCCCGACCGAAGACGACGACAACGCCCTGACCGAAGGCCTGAAAGCCGACGATGTCGAATCGGAATGGAAGAAAAAGGTTATCTACGACTGATTGAAGACCGACCTGTGGGACCGGCTTTAGCCGGGAGAACGCCCTCCCGCGAAACCCGAGTCAGCAGTCAGTAGCACTCAGAAAAATCCGCACCAACTCCTCGATACCTTGCTGATCCTGCTCCGAGAAACGACCGACACTCGGGCTGTCCAGATCCAGAACGCCAATCAGGCGCCCTTCCTTGATTAACGGCACCACCAATTCGCTGTTCGACGCGCTGTCGCAGGCAATGTGGCCGGGAAACTCGTGCACGTCCTGCACGCGCTGGGTTTCCCGACTCTGGGCCGCCGCGCCGCACACGCCGCGCCCGAACGGAATTCGCACACAGGCGATTTGCCCCTGAAACGGGCCCAGCACCAGCTCTTCGTCGCGGTTCAGGTAAAAGCCTGCCCAGTTCAAGTCTTCCAGCTGGCTGTAAAGAAACGCGGAAAACTGCGCAGCGTTGGCGATGAAGTCGCGCTCGTCAGCCAGCAGTGATTCCAGCTGCGCGGCCAGCAAGCGATAGCCGTCCAGGCCGCTGCCGGCGTTTTGTAGATCAATCATGGTTGCTGCTCCAGCAATTTGAGGCCCACCCAATAACGGGCGAATTGATAGGCACAACGGCCGTTACGATTGCCACGCCCGGTTGCCCAGCGGATCGCCAGCTTGTCCAGCTCCGCGTCGCGCTGCCAGGACAAGCCTGCGGCCAGTGCCAGCTGGGTGATCCAGTGCTCGACGACATTCAGGTAATGCTCCTGAGTGAACGGATAGAACGACAGCCACAGGCCGAAGCGGTCAGACAAGGCGATCTTGTCTTCCACTGCTTCGCTGGGGTGCAGTTCGCCGTCGACGTGTTTCCAGTTGGCGTTGTCGCTCTCTTTTTCCGGCACCAGATGGCGGCGGTTGGACGTGGCGTACAGCAGCACGTTGTCCGGCGCCTGCTCCAGCGAACCGTCGAGCACGCTTTTGAGCACCCGGTAATCACTTTCACCCGCCTCGAAGGACAAGTCATCGCAAAACAGCACGAAACGCTGGGGCAACTTTTGCAATTGCTCGACAACCCGAGGCAAATCCCCAAGGTGATCGCGTTCGATCTCGATCAGGCGCAGGCCGGCCTGCGCGTACTCGGCGAGCAAGGCACGGATCAACGACGATTTGCCGGTGCCGCGCGAACCCCAGAGCAGCGCATGGTTGGCGGGCAGGCCGTCGATGAACTGGCGGGTGTTGCGCCCCAGCTGCTCGCGTTGCAGGTCCACCCCGATCAGGTCCGACAGGCGCATGTCGAGGCTGACTTCCAACGGCATCAGGTAGCCACTGCGACCTTCACGAACCCAGCGCGCCGCCAGCGACCTGTTCCAGTCGACGACCTCCCGAGGTGCAGGCAACAAGGGCTCCAGGCGTGCGAGAACAGCGTCGGCGCGCTCAAGAAAAGCATTCAAACGAGAATCCACGTTATCTCCTTAGATTGTTGATAAAGCCAAGGGCTGATCGGCTATGCTTGCCCCCGCGATGGACACGAGATGTGGCAGTGCCCCCTATGGATATAGCGTTTACTAACCGGCTCTCGTACAAGCAGGCCCGACTCACCGTCCTGGTCGGCTTCATTCTGGGAACGCTGCTGAGCCTGTTACAAATTACCCTCGATTATGCCAGCGAAGATGCGTCCATCGATCGTGAAATTCGCTCCCTGCTGGAAATCAGCCACAACCCCGCCTCGCGCATTGCCTACAACATCGACGCCGAACTGGCTCAGGAGCTGACCCTGGGTCTGCTGCGATCCCCGGCAGTGGTCAGCGCCAGGTTGACCGACAACAACAATATGGTGCTGTCCAGCGTCGAGCGGCCTTTTGCCCAGAGTCCCTATCGCGTGGTCAGCGACTTTCTGTTTGGGGAAAGCCGCCAGTTCGAAGATGCCTTGAATCTTGCGCATTTACCAAACGAATCCATCGGTACCCTGCGCCTGAATGTCGACACCTTCGCGTTTGGCAGCCACTTCCTCCAGCGCGCCGAAATCACCCTGATTACCGGGTTCGTCCGCAGCCTCGCCCTGGCCGGCATCATGATGCTGCTGTTCTACATGACCCTGACCAAACCGCTGATACGGGTGATTGGCTCGCTGACCAATCGCGAGCCCAACAGCCCGACACCGAACAAAGTGCTCTGCCCGCCCAAACATGAAAATGACGAGATCGGCGTGCTGGTCCGGGCCGCCAACCGGCAATTTGAAAACGTCGCCAACGAATTCGCCCGCCGCCGCGACGCCGAAGACCGGCTCACCGCGCACCTGAATGAGCTGGAAGACATCGTGTCGGCGCGCACCATCGAGCTCAAGGCCAGCAATGCGCGGCTGAGCCAGTCCAACGAAGAATTGCAGATCGCCCGCAGTACCGCCCTGGACATGGCCCATGCGCGCTCGGCGTTCCTGGCCAACATGAGCCACGAAATCCGCACCCCGCTCAATGGCCTGCTGGGCATGCTCGCCCTGTCACTGGACAGCCCGCTGAATGCCGAACAGCGCCAACAGCTGTCCATCGCCCATGACTCGGGCAAAGTGCTGGTGGAGTTGCTCAACGATATCCTCGACATGTCCAAATTCAATGCCGGGCATCTGGAGATGGAACGCATCCCGTTCGATCTGGGCGTGCTGGTCGAGGATACCGCCAACCTGCTGTCGCAAAACGCCGCGCCCAGTGTTGAACTGACGTGCCTGATCGATCCGGATTTTCCGGCCATGGTCATGGGCGATCCGACCCGGGTTCGGCAGATCGTCAGCAATTTGCTCTCCAACGCCCTGAAATTCACCCGCTTCGGCCGGGTGGACGTGCGTCTGAGCACTTACCAAGATACCGACACCCGTGAAAACCGGGTGCGCATCGAAGTCTGCGACACCGGAATCGGCATTGCCCAAGAGGCCCAGGCGAGAATATTCCAGCCCTTCACCCAGGCCGAAGCCGCCATCACCCGACAGTTCGGCGGCACCGGCCTGGGCCTGGCGTTGACGCACAATCTCTGCGAAGCCATGTCCGGTCATTTGAGTATTCATTCCCAATCAGGCCTGGGCAGCCAATTCTGTGCCGATCTGCCGCTGCCCATTCACCTGCCAGCCATCGCCCCGCCCGCGCTGCGTGGCCGAGTCGTGGTGATCAGTGCTGCGGGAAGCGGACTGGTGGAATTGCTGGGCAACCTGCTCCCGGCCTGGCGCATCGAATACCAGCGCTGGGGGATTGACGACAAGATTGTCTGCACGGGCCTGGATGCCGAACCTGCGCTGCTGATCACTGATTGCCCTGAATGCCTGTTCGGCCTGCGACCGGCAACGCACATCCCGATCCTGCTGGTCACCGCCTACGGCAACTTCATGCCCAGCGAACAGGTCAGCGCCCTGGCACCTTTGCAGCAACAGGCCCGCCCACTGGCCCGCAACGCGCTGTATCAGACGCTGCGTCGGGTCATGCAACACGGCGAAACAGTGACTGACGAGCTACTGCAAGCAGTCGAGTTGAGCGGCAGCCACTCGGCGAGAATCCTGTTGGTGGAGGACAACCCGGTCAACCAACTGGTGGCCAAGGGCATGTTGAGCAAGTTGGGTTGCGAGGTCATCGTCAGCAGCCACGGCGCGCAAGCGCTGCAACAACTGGAATTGCACACGTTCGATCTGGTGTTGATGGACTGCAACATGCCAGTCATGGACGGCTACGAAGCGAGCCGCCAGATCCGCCGCAGCGGTCGCTGGCCGCAACTGCCGATCATTGCCCTCACGGCCAACGCCATGCCCGAGGAGCGGGAGCGCTGCCGGGCTGCGGGCATGAGCGATTACCTGGCCAAGCCGTTCCGCCGCGCTGAATTGATCAGCCTGCTGGACCAGTGGATACCGGCCAATAAAACCGGATGAATTACTTGAGCAGCGCTTCGATTTCGCCCGTCAGGTCTTCCGGTTTGGTCAGCGGGGCAAAGCGTTTCACCAGCTTGCCGTCCTTGCCAATCAGGAATTTGGTGAAATTCCATTTTATACGCTCGGAACCCAGCAATCCTGGCGCCTGCTTCTTAAGCTGGACGAACAAGGGATGCGCGTCGCTGCCGTTGACGTCGATTTTCTTGAACAGCGGGAAGGTCACGCCGAAATTCAGCTCGCAGAACTCGCTGATTGCTGACTCGTTACCCGGCTCCTGCTTGCCAAACTGATTACACGGAAAGCCCAGCACCACCAGGCCCTGGTCCTTGTAGTCCTGCCATATTTTTTCCAGCCCTTTGTACTGCGGAGTAAAGCCGCATTTACTGGCCGTATTGACCACCAGCACCGCCTTGCCGGCGAAATCGGCAAGGGTTTTCTGCTCGCCCTTGATCGTCGTGCAGGGAATGCTCAGCAGGTTTTCGCTCATGACGGTGGCTCCGGAATAGAAACAGGGATTGAAGTTAGCGCGCAACTGATTGGCGCGCACTTCAATTCTCGGTCGTGATGAGCGCCTATAAGGCAGTGCAGCCAGGCAATCAGTCGCGCGGGACCAGATCCAGGCAAACCGAGTTGATGCAGTAACGCAGCCCGGTTGGCGGCGGGCCGTCCGGAAACACATGCCCCAGGTGCGCATCGCATTTGGAGCAGACCACTTCGGTGCGAATCATGCCGTGGCTGACATCCCGCACTTCAACCACCGCACTGCCTTCAAGTGGCGCGTAGAAGCTCGGCCAGCCGCAACCGGAATCGAACTTGGTTGTGGAATCGAACAGCGGCTCGTTACAGCACACACAATGGTAGACGCCATCGGTTTTGGTGCTGTTGTACTTGCCGGAAAACGGCCGTTCGGTACCTTTGAGACGACAAACGTTGTATTGCTCGGGGTCAAGCATCGCTCGCCACTCTTCGAGGGTTTTGTCCAACTTTTCCACGGGTACACCTCCGCAACTGAAAAAGCCCGATCTGTATCTTCTCCACAGATCGGGTGGCACGTATGATTGCGCCTTCGTTAGACGCCAGTCTGTCACCCGCGTTTCAAGCATACAAACCCATTTTTCACGGCGTCACACCCGGCGAACCACGTGATCAGTCAATCGCGGCTCGTCCATTTTCGGGAACAATCACCATGCAGGTCAGCAAATCGAACAAGCTCGCCAACGTCTGTTATGACATTCGCGGGCCAGTGCTCAAGCACGCCAAACGCCTGGAAGAGGAAGGCCATCGCATCCTCAAGCTGAACATCGGCAACCCTGCGCCATTTGGTTTCGAAGCGCCGGAGGAAATCCTGCAGGACGTGATCCGCAACCTGCCGACCGCGCAAGGCTACAGCGATTCCAAAGGCCTGTTCAGCGCCCGCAAGGCGGTGATGCAGTATTACCAGCAGAAGCAGGTCGAAGGCGTTGGCATCGAGGACATTTACCTCGGCAACGGCGTGTCCGAGCTGATCGTGATGTCGATGCAGGCCTTGCTCAACAACGGCGATGAAGTGCTGATCCCGGCACCGGATTATCCGTTGTGGACCGCAGCTGTCAGCCTGGCCGGCGGCAACCCGGTACATTACCTGTGCGACGAGCAGGCCAACTGGTGGCCGGATCTGGCGGACATCAAGGCCAAGATCACGCCGAACACCAAGGCCATGGTGATCATCAACCCGAACAACCCGACCGGCGCGGTGTATTCCAAGGAAGTCCTGCTGGGCATGCTGGAACTGGCGCGCCAGCACAAACTGGTGGTGTTCTCGGACGAGATCTACGACAAGATCCTCTACGACGACGCCGTGCATATCTGCACCGCATCCCTGGCACCGGACCTGCTGTGCCTGACGTTCAACGGCCTGTCCAAATCCTATCGCGTGGCCGGCTTCCGCTCCGGCTGGGTCGCCATTTCCGGTCCCAAGCACAACGCGCAGAGCTACATCGAAGGCATCGACATCCTGGCCAACATGCGCCTGTGTGCCAACGTGCCGAGCCAGCACGCCATTCAAACGGCCCTTGGCGGCTACCAGAGCATCAATGACCTGATACTTCCGCCCGGTCGCCTGCTGGAACAGCGCAATCGCACCTGGGAACTGCTCAACGACATTCCCGGCGTCAGTTGCGTCAAGCCGATGGGCGCGTTGTATGCGTTCCCGCGCATCGACCCGAAAATCTGCCCGATCCACAACGACGAGAAGTTCGTCCTTGACCTCCTGCTGTCGGAAAAGCTGCTGGTCGTTCAGGGCACTGCGTTCAACTGGCCGTGGCCGGACCACTTCCGCGTGGTCACCCTGCCCCGCGTCGACGAGCTGGACATGGCTATCGGTCGTATCGGCAATTTCCTCAAGACCTATCGCCAGTAACAGCGCTTCCCGCCCCCATTATTGCGCGCCCGAGCGGCCGCAATACGGCGGGCGGGCAACCTGTCAGCAGCGACCATGAAATTAAATCCCCGTTCGCCGATGAGCTTGCCGTGCCCGCCGCTCTGGGTCGGGAGCCTTGCGATTTGACGCAATTGCGACGCAACCCGACAAAACGACACAGTTTGAAATAGTCGCCGGGTTGAATAGCCGCAAGCATCCCCTTATATACCCCGCAACGTGTTACATATTCTTCACGAGGAGAACTTCCAAACCATGATGCGCATTTTGCTGTTTTTGGCCACTAACCTGGCGGTCGTGCTGATAGCCAGCATCACCCTGAGCCTGTTCGGCTTCAACGGGTTCATGGCGGCCAATGGGGTTGATCTGAACCTCAATCAGCTGCTGGTTTTCTGCGCGGTATTCGGTTTCGCCGGCTCGCTGTTCTCGCTGTTCATCTCCAAGTGGATGGCGAAGATGAGCACTGGCACCCAGATCATCACCCAGCCGCGCACCCGGCATGAGCAATGGCTGGTGCAGACCGTCGAACAACTGTCCCGCGACGCTGGCATCAAAATGCCGGAAGTCGGGATTTTCCCAGCCTACGAAGCCAATGCTTTCGCCACCGGCTGGAACAAGAACGATGCACTGGTTGCAGTCAGCCAGGGCTTGCTGGAACGCTTTTCGCCTGATGAAGTGAAAGCCGTGCTGGCCCACGAGATTGGTCACGTTGCCAACGGCGACATGGTTACCCTGGCGCTGGTGCAGGGCGTGGTGAACACCTTCGTGATGTTCTTCGCCCGTATCATCGGCAACTTCGTCGACAAGGTGATTTTCAAGACCGAGAACGGTCAGGGCATCGCGTACTACGTGACCACGATCTTTGCCGAGATCGTCCTGGGTTTTCTGGCCAGCGCCATCGTCATGTGGTTCTCGCGTAAACGCGAATACCGCGCTGACGAAGCCGGTGCACGTCTGGCGGGCACTGCGGCCATGATCGGCGCCCTGCAGCGTCTGCGTTCCGAACAGGGCGTGCCGGTGCAAATGCCGGACAGCCTGACGGCTTTCGGTATCAATGGCGGCCTCAAACACGGCCTGGCTGGTTTGTTCATGAGCCACCCGCCGCTGGAAGAACGTATCGAGGCGCTGCGCCGTCGCGGTTGATAGCACCTGTTACAGCTTTGAATGAAGGGCGACGCGAGTCGCCCTTTTTTGTGGGCTGTCGCAAGGTCAGCGTCGCGCCAGTTGATATACCCGCTCGTCAAGCCGGCTACCGCCGCGCTGAACGAACTTCCAGCTTTCCCCCAGCACATCGCAGGTCTGCAGGGTTTCCAGCTGCCAGCCCGATGCAAACAGGCGCTGCACCTCTTCGTCAGGCACCGAGAACGGCGGGCCTTCGACTTCCGACTGTTCATAATCCAGGGTAATCAGCAGGCCCTTGCAGTTCGCGGACAATATCTCGCCGAGATGCTGGACGTATTGCTGGCGCATGGCGGGCGGCAACGCGATCAAGGCCGCGCGATCGTAAAGCGCCTGACAATCCGCCACATCGGCCGCCGTCAGCGCGAAAAAATCGCCGCACCACAATTCCACCGGTCCAGCGCTGTAAACCTTGAACGCGCCTTGCTGACGAATCGCGGGCTGTAACTGATGTTCACTGAAAAAATCCACAATGGCCTTTTCCGACAACTCGACGCCTTTGACGCTGTAGCCTTGCTTCGCCAGCCAGCCAACGTCCAGGCTTTTACCGCAGAGTGGCACCAGGACACCGGCGCCCTGCTCCACCGCCAATGGCGGCCAGAAGCGCTCAAGGTATGGATTGGTTTGTTGCTGGTGAAAGCCGATCTGATCACTGGCCCAACGTTGATGCCAAAAGTCAGCCTGCATGAAACCTCCCGAAAATTCGATTAAAGCGCGCTAAAACTTATATTAGATTTAGATCAATGTCTGTCTGATGATGAGTGATCTCATCGCTCAGGACTCTCGACATGTTCCCCAGCTTATTTATCTCCCACGGCTCGCCCATGCTTGCGCTGGAACCCGGCGACAGCGGCCCGGCCCTTGTCCGGCTGGCCGCCGGGATGCCAAAGCCGCGGGCCATCGTGATTGTCTCGGCGCACTGGGAAAGCCAGGATCTGCGGGTCAATGGCAACCCACAACCGGAAACCTGGCATGACTTCGGCGGCTTCCCGCCTGCGTTGTTTGCCGTGCAGTACCCCGCGCCGGGCCTTCCCGAGCTTAGCCTGCAAGTTGCCGCCTTGCTCGACGCCGCCGGCTTGCCTGCGCGCATCGACAGCAAACGCCCGTTCGACCATGGTGTCTGGGTGCCGCTGTCCCTGATGTATCCGCAGGCAGACATTCCGGTGGTACAGGTTTCCCTGCCCAGCCGCCAAGGCCCGGCGCTGCAGACCCAGGTCGGCCAAGCGTTGGCCAGCCTGCGTGCCGAAGGTGTGTTGGTCATAGGCTCCGGCAGCATCACCCACAACCTGGGCGAACTGGACTGGCATGCAGGACCGGAAAGCGTTGAACCCTGGGCGAAGGAGTTTCGTGACTGGATGATCGACAAGCTGGCCAGCAATGACGAAGCGGCGCTGCACGACTACCGCAAGCTGGCGCCGCATGCTGTACGCAGTCATCCAAGCGACGAGCACTTATTGCCGCTGTACTTCGCGCGAGGCGCGGGCGGTGAATTCAGCGTGGCGCATCAGGGTTTTACGATGGGGGCGTTGGGGATGGATATTTACAGGTTTGGATAGTAGCGACCACGCGCAGCGTCGCGCTTCGAATCGAGTCGCACCAACATATTAGCGGTGCGGCTTAGTACCGTTTCGCCCTGACGGTCGACCCCTTTGTTTCGGCAAAGGGGAAACCATTCTGCGCTGACGTCCGGCCCGACTTCGTCGGGTTCCCTCGCTCCGGTGCCGTGGTGTAGGTACGCGCCGACGCGCCATCCCTGGCGCAACGGC
Organism: Pseudomonas sp. CFII64; assembly: GCF_000416235.1. GTDB lineage: Bacteria > Pseudomonadota > Gammaproteobacteria > Pseudomonadales > Pseudomonadaceae > Aquipseudomonas. The sequence continues at coordinate 109,820 of NZ_ATLO01000017.1, forward strand.
GCTCGACCGGCATCCATGCCGGTCGCCCCACACCACGACACCTGCGCTCAGCCTCCCGACGCGCGTTTGGCGGTGTCTACCAAATCGCAGCATGGAAAAGAAAAATCAAAAGCCGAGGCGACTTCCCAGATTAGCCTGGAACCCGTTGGAGCGAGGCTTGCCCGCGAACGGATATGTACACAGAATCCGCTCTGATGAAAACGACAAGCAAAAAAAATCCCCGAACCAGTCGGGGATTTTTTTGTTCAGACGATCAGCTCAAGAGCGGATCAATCTTCGCGATAGCGACGCAGCTTCAACTGCTTGCCTGCAACGCGGGTGTCCTTGAGTTTGGTCAACAGACGCTCAAGGCCATCTTCCGGCAGCTCAACCAGGCTGAAGCTGTCACGCACCTGGATGCGACCGATAGCTTCGCGGGCCAGGCCGCCTTCGTTGAGGATTGCACCCAACAGGTTTTTCGCAGCGATACCATCACGCGCACCCAGCGCGGTACGGCAACGAGCACGGCCTTCAGCCAATGGAACCGGAGCGCGACGCTCACGATCACCGCTGCGCTCAGGACGATCACCCGAAGTCGAACGATCGCTGCGCTCACGCGGTGCGCTGTTCGGCACCAGTGGACGGTCGCGTTCGATGGCGGCCAGGGTCAATGCCTGACCGTTGGTAGCCTTGCGCAACAGGGCAGCGGCCAGAGCACGCGGGCTGCAACCGATATCGGCGATCAGGCGATCCAGCAGATCGCCATGGGTCGATTCAGCGTCAGCAACCAGCGGAGTCAGGCTGTTGGTCAATTTCTTGATGCGGGCATCGAGAACGGCCTGGGCATCCGGAAGGCGGACTTCGGCAACTTTCTGACCGGTTACACGCTCGATCACTTGCAGCATGCGGCGCTCACGTGGAGTCACCAGCAACAATGCACGACCTTCGCGACCGGCACGGCCAGTACGGCCGATACGGTGAACGTAGGACTCTGGATCGTAAGGCATGTCCACGTTGAATACGTGGGTGATACGCGGAACGTCGAGGCCACGGGCAGCAACGTCGGTCGCTACAACGATGTCCAGACGGCCATCCTTGAGGGATTCGATCACGCGCTCACGTTGGTTCTGGGCGATGTCGCCGTTCAGCGCAGCAGCCTTGTAGCCTTTGGCTTCAAGGGCGCTTGCCAGGTCCAGGGTCGCTTGCTTGGTGCGCACGAACATGATCAGGGCATCGAAGTCTTCGACTTCCAGCAGGCTCAATACAGCCGAGGTCTTCTGGTCAGCGTGAACCAACAGGTGAGCCTGTTCGATTGCGGTAACGGTCTGGGTCTTGGTCTGGATCTTCACGTGCTTCGGATCGCGCAGATGGCGCTCGGCGATGGCACGGATCGACTGCGGCAAGGTGGCCGAGAACAAAACGGTCTGACGGGTTGCAGGCATGGCCTTGAAGATGACTTCCAGGTCGTCCATGAAGCCCAGCTTGAGCATTTCGTCCGCTTCGTCGAGAACCAGGTGGTTCACGGTTGCCAGGACTTTTTCGTCACGGCGCAGGTGATCACACAAGCGACCCGGGGTAGCGACGACGATTTGGGCGCCGTTACGGATTGCTTTAAGTTGTGGACCCATCGGCGCGCCGCCGTAGACAGCAACAACCGTTACGCCGGGCATTTGCTTGGCGTAGGTTTCAAAAGCTGTGGCTACTTGCAGGGCCAGCTCGCGTGTCGGAGCCAGGATCAGCGCTTGCGGTTCACGCTTGGCTGGATCGATGCAGTGCAGGATAGGCAGTGCGAACGCGGCAGTTTTACCTGTACCGGTTTGCGCCTGACCGATCATGTCGTGACCGGCCATGATGATAGGGATAGATTGTTGCTGAATAGCCGAAGGCTCTTCGTAGCCAGTCGCGATGACGGCTGCAAGAATATTTGGATGAAGTTCAAAAGCGGCGAAGCCGCCGATTTCCTGGGTCATGGGTCTGCCTCTAGTGCATCCGCAAAGACCCATGCTCCAAAGCTGCGCGTGCCGTGTACGACCCTAAAGTCACCCTGGCTGCTTTGTCGGCGGGGATTTGCGAAAACGTTTGATGAATGGATCGCCAAGGATAGTCCGCTGAGCGAACAAGCAGCCGAAGCTGGCTTCGGGGAATTGCAATACCTGGACGAGGGCCCCGTTAAAGGCCGGCGCGCACTATACCGGAATTGCGCGAAAAAGTGAGGATTTTTTTCGAGGCAAAACGGTGGAATGTCCAAGTGTCACAGGCTTTGCGCAAATCCGCGCGAAGGTCTGATTCGCATAAAGCCCGGGATTGCTGGGGGTGATGCTTAAACGGTTCACCTTTCAGTCGAGCAGTTCGGATTCGATCCTACTCGAAGCGCTGGAACATCCTACACAACTTCTTCAATCAAGAACCGCCTCAGTCGTGAATCGATCATCAGGTCGCCGGGCGAATGTTCTTGATCAGTTGCAGCAACGAGTAGCCCAGGCGCGGCGCGAGCGTTTCGGCGCGCTCGATCAACGGTTCGATATCAAGCGTCTGCTCCAGATCGGCTGGCACGAAGAGAATGACGTTGCCTTCCTTGACTGGCAGTTCCCAATAATGCCGGTGATAAAGGCCACGCAACAACGCCGCGCCCAAGGGTTTGCCATCATCCGCCGCCCATTGATTGATGATCAGCCAGCCGCCCGGACTCAGGCGCCGCTGACAGTTCTCCAGAAACTTCCAGGCCAGATGCCCGACGCCCGGACCGACGTCGGTGTACAGGTCGACAAAGATCAGGTCCGCCGACTCGGCCGTTTCCAGCAGTTCCAGAGCATCACCGATACGGATGAACAGCCGCGGATCATCGTCCAGGCCCATGAATTCAATCGCCAGCCGCGGCACCTCGGGACGCAACTCGATGGCTTCGACGTCTTCCAGCGGCAGGAACTTGAGGCACGCCTGAGTCAGGGTTCCAGCCCCCAACCCCAGAAACAGCGCGCTTTCCGGCGCTTCATGGCACAGCGCGCCGATCAGCATGGCGCGGGTGTAGTCGTACTCCAGCCAGCTGGGATCAGCAGTGAAGGTACAGCTTTGCTCGATGGCATCGCCGAATTCCAGGAAGCGGTAATCATCCACTTCAAGCACGCGGATCATGCCGAAGTCATCGTGTACTTCGGCCAGAATCCGCTCTACCCGCTCCTCAGTCATTGCTTCTCCTAACGGCGAGCTCAAGTCCAGCCTTGGCGATCGCACTCATTCGATACAGTCGCTCGAGCCTGAGCGGGAAAGCGCGGATTGTCGGCCAAGCGAGGGCGCGCGGTCACGCTCTTTATGGCCCCGGGCCAATATCCCGTTGAGCCGGACTCTTTCTGCGTTCATCCTGCCTGCGCTGGCAGCCCGGCACCGAACTGCTAACATGCTCGTCCGATTGCCCTGACTTAGAGTCCACGATGAGCCAACCCTGGAGTCCCGACAGCTGGCGGGCATTGCCCATTCAGCAGCAACCTCAATACCCCGATGCCGCGCATTTGCTGCACGTCGAGCAGACGCTCGCCAGCTATCCGCCATTGGTATTTGCCGGGGAAGCCCGCGAGTTGCGTCGCCAGTTCTCGGAAGTCACTCAAGGCCGTGCATTCCTGCTGCAAGGCGGCGACTGCGCGGAAAGCTTTGTCGAATTCTCGGCAGCGAAGATTCGCGACACCTTCAAGGTGCTGCTGCAAATGGCCATCGTCATGACCTTCGCGGCGGGCTGCCCGGTGGTCAAGGTCGGGCGGATGGCTGGCCAGTTCGCCAAGCCGCGCTCGGCCAACGACGAAACCATCGAGGGTGTGACCTTCCCGGCCTATCGCGGCGATATTGTCAACGGCATTGGCTTTGATGAGAAAAGCCGCGTGCCGGACCCGGATCGCCTGTTGCAGGCTTATCACCAGTCCACGGCGACCCTCAATCTGCTGCGCGCATTCGCCCAGGGCGGCTTTGCCGATCTGCATCAGGTGCATAAATGGAACCTGGATTTCATTGCCAACTCGGCGCTGGCGGAAAAATACAGCCAACTGGCCGACCGCATCGACGAAACCCTGGCGTTCATGCGCGCCTGCGGCATGGACACCTCGCCGCAACTGCGCGAAACCAGCTTCTTCACGGCCCACGAAGCTCTGCTGCTCAACTATGAAGAAGCCTTCGTCCGTCGCGACAGCCTGACCAATGACTTCTACGATTGTTCGGCGCACATGCTGTGGATCGGCGACCGCACCCGGCAACTGGACGGCGCGCATGTGGAGTTTCTGCGTGGGGTGAACAATCCCATCGGGGTCAAGGTCGGCCCCAGCATGAACACCGACGACCTGATCCGCCTGATCGACATCCTCAATCCGGACAACGATCCCGGCCGCCTGAACCTGATTGCGCGCATGGGCGCCAACAAGGTCGGCGATCACTTGCCGCAACTGATTCGCGCCGTGGAACGTGAAGGCAAGAAGGTGCTGTGGAGTTCCGATCCGATGCACGGCAACACCATCAAGGCCAGCAGCGGCTACAAGACCCGCGACTTCGCGCAGATTCTTGGGGAAGTGAAACAGTTCTTCCAGGTCCATCAGGCCGAAGGCACTTACGCGGGCGGCATCCACATCGAGATGACCGGCCAGAACGTCACTGAATGCATTGGCGGCGCGCGCCCCATCACCGAAGACGGCCTTTCGGATCGTTATCACACCCACTGTGATCCACGAATGAATGCCGATCAGTCACTGGAACTGGCGTTCCTGATTGCCGAGACGTTGAAGCAGGTCAAGCGCTAATCAGCTGCAAGCTGCAAGAAGCTCAGGCTTTTCTTGCTGCTTGCAGCTTGTAGCTTAAATCTGCTGGCTTGCCAGCCTTAGCCCACTCCCCCGCTGGCAATTGATCTGCACCTGGGGCAACCCCAGCCAATCGGCCAGTTGCCGCAGATTACTCGCCAGCGCGCGCATGCCCTCCTCGTCCAGCCCGGTTTCTTCCTCGTGCACCGCATGCACCGCCAGGCGCCCGTTGGCGCGTTCGGCGCGCAGGTCGACGCGGGCGGCGATGCGTTCGTGGTGCAGGAACGGCAGCACGTAGTAGCCATAAACCCGCTTGGCCTGAGGCGTGTAAATCTCCAGCCGATAGCGGAAGTCGAACAGCCGCTCGGTGCGCGCCCGCTCCCAGATCAGTGAGTCGAATGGCGAGAGCAAGGCGCTGGCCGCCACCTTGCGCGGGATCTTGCTGTCCGGCAGACAGAATCCCGGCTGACGCCAGCCCTGGACCTGAACGACTTGCAATGCGCCCGCTTCCACCAGTTCGGCCAGCGCCACCCGGCTTGGCAAGGGGTCCTGGCGGAAATAATCACGCAGGTCTTTTTCGGTACCGACACCCAGCGCCGCAGCCGCGTGCAGCAGCAAGCCCTGTTGAGCTTCGTTTTCGCCGACTTCGGGGTGATCCAGAATCGCTGCCGGCAGCACGCGTTCGGGCAAATCGTAGAGCCGCTCGAACCCCCGCCGTCCTGCCACTGTCACTTCGCCTGCGGCAAACAGCCATTCCAGCGCCATTTTCTCCGCGCTCCAGTCCCACCAAGGCCCGGCGCTTTCCTGGCGGGTACTCAAACTGCCCGCACCCAACGCGCCCCGCTCACGAACGGCTTGCAACACGCGGGCGATGGTCGACTGCTGTTCGCGACCGAATGTCGCCAACTGTTGATAAATGCCGTCGCCCTGAGCAGCACGCTGCATGCGCCAGCGCATCAGCGGATACAGTTCGATAGGCAGCAGCGAGGCTTCATGGCCCCAGTATTCAAAGAGTTTGCGATGGCGGCCCTGACTCCAGGCAGCCTGATCGAGAAGGGTCTGGGAATAGTTACCCAGGCGGGAAAACAGCGGCAGGTAATGGGAGCGAACCAGGGCGTTGACGGAATCGATCTGCAATACGCCCAGACGCTGGATCAGTTGCGTGACATGGCTGGCCTTGACGGTCGCCGGCGGCTGCCGCCCATTGAAACCCTGGGCGGCCAGCGCCATGCGACGTGCTTGTTTGAGCGACAGTTCTAACGGCATGCGAGGCTCCCTGTGAACCCCAACGCTACCTGATAGCACAGGCGCTTGTCAGCGCTTCATCGGATCGACCCAGAAATGCCGCTCGGTTTCCTGATAAACATCCGCGCGACTCAGACCGAGATCTTTCAACGCCTCATCGCTCAACTCGGCCAGTTGCCGACGCTGCTGATGCAGCTCGTACCAACGCGACACATGGCCTTTCATCGACTTGAGCAACCGCTCGATCCACGAATCATGGGACAGGGTTTTAAGCACCAGCACATAACCTTTTTGACCTTTCATCATCTTGCCCTCCAAGTGGGATGACTAAAGTCTCGCGCCGGAGCTAAGATCAATCCAACGAATGTTTCTTATGCACCCCATCTGGGAGATTGATGTATTGGCCAGCTTCCCGAGTATCGACACAGAACTGCTGCGCACCTTTGTCGCCATCGCCGACGAGGGCGGATTTACCCGGGCCGGGGAAGCGGTCAACCGTACGCAGTCGGCGGTCAGCATGCAGATGAAGCGGCTGGAGGAAGACCTGATTCAGCGCCCGCTGTTTCAGAAGCAGGGCCGCAACGTCAGCCTGACGATGGAAGGCCAGGTGCTGCTCGGCTATGCGCGCAAAATTCTCAAGCTGCATGGCGAAGTGTTCAACACCCTGCGCGAGCCGCACATGGTGGGCATGGTCAAAATCGGTACGCCCGATGATTACGCCATGCGCTTTCTGCCCGGCATCCTGTCGCGCTTCGCTCAGGCCTATCCGCTGGTGCAGATTGAAGTGCACTGCGAGCCGTCGAAACAGCTGTTGCAGCGTCAGGACCTGGATTTGAGTATCGTCACCCGCGAGCCAGGGACCGAGATCGGCCAGATTCTGCGTCAGGAACGTTTTGTCTGGATGGAAGCGCAAGGCTTTTCGCCCCATGAGCACACGCCGTTGCCGCTGGCGATGTTCAATACCGACTGTTTCTGCCGGACCTGGGCCTGCAATGCGCTGGATACCCTGCAACGCGATTACCGGATCGCCTATACCAGCGCCAGCCTCGCGGCAATCAGCGCTGTAGTGACTGCGGGGCTGGCGATTACCGCGCAACTGGAAAGCTTGCTCACGCCGGACCTGCGCATCATCGGCGAAGCTCAGGGCTTGCCGCAGTTGCCGCTGGCCAGCATCGTCCTGCTGCGCAACCCGCACAGCGTTTCACCCATCACCGAATGCCTGGCCGAACACATCGCCGAAGGCTTCAAACTTTAAGGGCAAGCACTACCGCGCAGATCACCAGAAAGCCACAGAACAGCGTACGCAGCAGGCGCTCGGGCAGCGAGTGAGCCAGTTTCACCCCCCAACTGATACTCGCCAGCCCGCCGATTGCCAAAGGAATGCCCATGGACCAGTTGACGTGATCGTGCAGCGCATAGGTAAACAGCGTGATCGCGGTACTTGGGGTCGCCAACGCCAGCGCCAGGCCCTGGGCAACCACCTGGGTCGCACCGAAGAATCCGGTCAGAATTGGCGTGGCAATCACCCCGCCGCCCACCCCGAACAAACCGCCAGTGATGCCGGAACCGACACCCAGCAACCACAAGCGATGGGTGTGCCGCAGCTCGGTGCTGACATCGCCTTTGCGCCAGTACATCTGCAGCAGATTGAACACCGTCAGGATGATGAGAAAAACCACGAAACTGATACGCATGGTTTGCGGATCCAGCCGCACCGCCCACAACGATGTCAGCCAGGCGAAGCCGAAACTGGGAATGATCAGCATCATGGCGTTGCGCAGCAAGATACGATTGCGCTGGTTATAACGCCACAACGCCAGTAACACGTTGGGCAACACCATCAACAGCGCGGTGCCCTGCGCCAGTTGCTGATCCAGCCCAAACAGCACCCCCAGCGCCGGAATGGCAACCAGGCCGCCACCAATTCCGAACAACCCACCCAAGGTGCCCATGGCGGCGCCCAACAACACAAACATCACAACGTCGATCACACCGCGTCCCCCGAATTAATGGCAAGCATGCTACGCATTCCTGCGGGAGTGGCAAATGAATAGCTCCGCCCGAAACCAGAATTTATCTGGCGCATTAAAGATCAGGGCACTAAATTGTTTGGCAATGACACATTCGTATAAAGGACTGCCCATGAACGCAGACGATATCTCTACTGCCGACGTCGCTGAACCATGCGAAGCCTTGCTGCTCGACAATCAGCTGTGTTTCGCCCTCTACTCGACCTCGTTGCTGATGACCAAGGTCTACAAACCGCTGCTCCAGGCATTGGGCCTTACTTATCCGCAATACCTGGCGATGATGGTGCTCTGGGAGCAGGACGGCTTGACCGTTGGCGACGTCAGCACGCGTCTGTTGACCGATCCCGGCTCCTTGACGCCGCTGCTCAAACGCCTGGAAGGCGAAGGCTTCATCACCCGCACGCGCAGCAAGGAAGACGAACGCGTGGTCCTGCTGCGTCTGACCGAGCAAGGTCGCGCCTTGCAGCAGCGAGCCAGGCAAGTGCCCGGCTGCATCCTCTCCGCCAGCGGTCTGGATCTGGAGAAATTACAGAAAATACAAAGCGACCTGCTCCAGCTGCGCGGGAATTTGCGTGAACATGTTTGATTAACCCCCTCGGGCGGCGCTCCGACTTCCCCACGAATCGGCCGCAGGAGCGACTGTCGGTGCGACCGTAGGAGCGACTGTCGGTGCGACTGTCGGTGCGACCGTAGGAGCGACCGTAGGAGCGACCGTAGGAGCGACTTCAGTCGCGAGCCACTCATCAATTGCCCTCCCGGCTAAAGCCGGTCCTACAGCCTTGCGCATCCCAAATTCAGAGATTTGAAATATTAACTTGCGCGCAAACTATTCGTGCGCTACATTTCATTCGTACTCAGTTAGCGCACAAGCTTTTAGCGCAAACGGACAAAGTTTTTTCAAACCTCATCCCAACTATCATTTTCTATTTTCGCGAGGCAACGCCATGGACACTCTCTACACAGCAATCGCAACTGCAACCGGCGGCCGTGACGGTCGTGCTGTTTCCAGCGACAACATCCTCGACGTCAAACTCGCCACGCCCAAAGAACTCGGTGGCGCAGGCGGTGCGGCGACCAACCCTGAGCAATTGTTCGCAGCCGGCTACTCGGCCTGCTTCATCGGCGCACTGAAATTCGTCGCCGGTCAAAGCAAACGCAGCATTCCGGCAGACGCCTCGATCACTGCCCACGTCGGCATCGGCCAGATCCCAGGTGGTTTCGGTCTGGACATCGACCTGAACATCAACCTGCCGGGCCTGGAACAAGCCGACGCCGAACAACTGGTCGAAGCGGCTCACCAGGTGTGCCCGTACTCCAACGCCACTCGCGGCAACGTCGATGTGCGCCTGCACGTAACGGTGTAAATGCCGCCCACAAAAAAACCCGCATCGCTGCGGGTTTTTTTGTCGTTCCAGTAAAAGCTGTGCTTATTTAGCACGGCCTTTGTAGGAACCGCCGTCACGGGTGTCGATTTCGATGCGGTCACCGATTTCGATGAAGTCAGCAACTTGCAGCTCGGTACCGTTGCTCAGCTTCGCAGGCTTCATCACCTTGCCGGAAGTGTCGCCACGCGCCGAACCTTCGGTGTAGTCAACTACACGTACGATGGTGGTCGGCAGCTCTACGGAAACCAGACGCTCTTCGAAGAAGATCGCTTCGCAAACGTCAGTCATGCCTTCTTCAACGAATGGCAGAACGGCTTCGATGTCTTCAGCGTTCAGCTCGTACATGGTGTAGTCAGTGGTGTCCATGAACGTGTAGGTGTCGCCGCTAATGAAGGACAGGGTCGCTTCTTTGCGATCCAGGATCACGTCATCGAGCTTGTCGTCGGCGCTGTAAACGATCTCGGTCTTGTAACCGGTCAGCAGGTTTTTCAGCTTGGTCTTCATGATCGCGCTGTTACGACCGGACTTGGTGAATTCAGCTTTCTGAACCAGCCAAGGATCGTTTTCGAGACGAATCACGGTACCGGGTTTGAGTTCTTTACCAGTTTTCATTGCGTATATCCGAATTTGGATGGAAGTTGCCGAGGCTCTGTACGAGAAACCGCTTTCCCGTGTGGCGGAAAGGTCTTTTTCGTACAGAGCCTAATCTCAAGGCCGCGTATCATACGAAACTCCACAAAACAGTACCAGCGCCGCAGCAAGATCAGCGTGCGAGGCCTGTTCCAGACACCAGCGCCCGGCGTGGTTTTCAATTTCCGGCCAGTGTTCCATCAGCGCCAGCCAGCTTGCACTGCCATCGTGCCCGGCATTCCAGGCCCGCCAGAAATCGGTCAAAGCCTGTGCCGCGGGCTGCGAGAGCCCCGCAAGGTATAGCTCAAGAAAGGCATCGAGCTTGGCCCAATGCGCATCGTCGTCCTGTTCATAGATGTGCCAAAGCAGCGGCCGGCCCGCCCATTGCGCACGCACGAAAGAGTCTTCGCCGCGCACCACATTGAAATCGCAGCACCATAACAGCCGGTCGTAATCTTCCTGCCTGACGAACGGCAACACCTGCACGGTCAACGCGCCACGTTTTTCCAGCGCCCCTGCCTGCAAACCTTCGACGCCCAGCCAGCGTTGCAGATCGCCGAGGATTCGGCCTTCCGGAACCAGCAGATGAGTGGAGCGGTTGTCCGCCGACAACGCCTCCAGCCAGCCGCCCAGGCCTGGATTTTCGTAAGCAAACAGCGAAATCAGGCGGGCATCCGCTTCAGGCTTCACGCCTAAGGCCTGTAGGAAACTTCCCTGCGCCGCCCTGTCTTGCTGAAACGCCTGACGCGCCTCGATCAAGCCGCTTTCCCGCAACAGCCCGCCAGTCGTCGGACGAAATCCCGGAAAGAAGAAGAATTTGCGCAAGCCATTGGACTGCACAGACGGTAAACCATGGCAACCGGTGACCCACTCCTCGGCGCTGAGGTATTCCAGATTCACCCACACCGGCCTCGGCGAACGTTGCAGGATGGCTTCGGTGTACGCAGGCGGCAATCGGCAGGCAAATGCCTCGATGATCACGTCAGCGACTTCCACGGGCTGCCATTCCTTTGGCCAGTGGTGAACGCTGACGCCGTCCTGCCATTGTTGCGCCGCCTGCGCATCCGCCGTTGGACACATACGCGTGAAAGCCTGCAAATCATCGACCCACAAACGCACCGTCACGTCGTACTCGGCCACCAGTTGTCGGGCCAGGCGCCAGGTCACGCCGATGTCGCCATAGTTATCGACGACGCTGCAAAAAATGTCCCAAGAGGCTTTCATTTGCGGCTCCCTGCGGCCCGAGAATCAAAAACGCTGATTGTCCGTCAGAACAACCCGCATCCACCAGCCTTAGGTCATGGCACAATCGCCATCACCTGCCGTCAACGCCGAGAACACGTCATGCCCCTTTCAAGTCGTCGCGAGCTGAACGTCTCTGTTCACCCGTTGAAGCTGATCGCCTGTATCGCCCTGGGCATCTGGCTCGGCATCGCTGCCGTGGTGGTGACCGGCGTGCTGGTTTTCCAGGCGTTGCCCCAGGCGCAGACTCAGGCGGTGAGCAATGCGGTCACCCGCTTGAGCACGCCGCCGCCGGCCCCCGTCGAGTCGGAAACGACCATGTTCGAGAAGTACGAACAGAATCTGCGCGAGAGCGAAGCGCGGCAGGCCATGGAACAAACCCGGGAACAGCAACAAAAAAGCTTCAGTGCGCCGAAATGTAATTTCTGGCTGCAACAAGACCGAACGGCGCCGAGCGACAAGAGCCGCGCCAATGTGATCCAGTTCTGCGGATAGACCATGAACAAGCAAACCGTGCTGCAAGCGATCATCGACACACTCAAGGTCGATCTGGGCGTTGCCCAGCGGGCCGCGCAGACCGCCTACGAAACCGCGACCCATGAAGAGAACATCGCCGAGAACAAGTACGACACGCTGGGCCTCGAAGCTTCGTATCTGGCGGCGGGTCAGGCGCGCCGCGTCGAAGAGATTCGCCAGTCGCTGCTGCTTTATCAGAAATTGAGCCTGACGCCCTTCGATGCGCAACGGGGTATCCAGACCGGCGATCTGGTCACGCTGCAAACCGAGACCGGTGCAGAGCAGCATCTTTTCCTGGGTCCGGATGCCGCCGGTCTGAAGATTCGTCTCGAAAACGCCATCGTCACGGTCATCACGGCCCGAGCGCCTTTGGGCCAAAGCCTGCAAGGCAAGTTCGAAGGAGATGAGCTGGAAATCACCGTCAATGGCAGCAAGCAATCCTTCGAAGTCACGCAGATAGTGTGATCAGCTATTCATTTACAGGGTTGATCGCTCCCGCTTTTTCTGGGTATGGTGGGCCGTCGCCATAAAAACCCGTGACCGGGACGCAATAGCCGGAAGCAAGGACTTAGTAAGTAGGAGATATTTCATGACAAACGTCATTACTTTCCCTGACGCCCATGAACGTGATCACCTCAAGTCAAGTGACCATCCTGGGCTCAGATACCTGAACAAGAAAGAGCGACTGCTGATCGACCAACTGCGTCAGACCAGCCATGCAGGACGCCAGTACGTCTACGACTACGCGAGCATCATGCACCTGTCCAAACCGCTGCATCCTGAACCGACGGATTAAACGCGCTGGTGCGATTTTGTTGGCAGTCCGCTGGAGCGTGGCTTGCCCGCGAACGGGAATTCCAGTCGACACATTTATCGATTGATCCAACGCTTTCGCGGGCCAGCCACGCTCTAACAGATTGCAATCCAGTATCCGCAAAACGTTCAGCACTCATTCAGCCCTCCTGAAGCACTAGCCCTGCACAAACGCCTATAGTGGCCGCCTGTATTGGTTATCAGGAATCCGCCATGAATACCGCTGCGCCTGGGCCCGCTTCAACCGAGCCCGCTGTAAAAACCGTCGACCATCTGCGCTTTCATAAACGTCACGCGCACTTGACCAGCACCTTTGGCAACGACTCGTTTGCCCTCAAGGCAGAAGCGTTCGCCCGGTTTTTCGGTACGCCGACGTTTCTCGGTGCGCAAACCCTCATCGTCGTGCTCTGGGTTGCCTGCAATGCCACCGGTCTGACCCATTTCGACATTTACCCGTTCATCCTGCTCAACCTGGCGTTCAGCCTGCAATCGGCCTATGCCGCGCCGCTGATCTTGCTGGCCCAGACCCGTCAGGCCGCACGGGATAAAGCCAATGCCGACGCCGATGCCCGGCATCGCGAAGATCTGGCCATCGCCAACGAGCAGCGTCTGGCGATGGCCGCGCAAAACGCTGAGCAGATGCTGACGCTGCTGGAGCAGAACACTCGTTTGACCGAGCTGACCAAGTCCCTGACTGAACGCATCGAAGCCCTGACGCTGGACATGCACAAGCATTTCGTAAAGCGCGACAGCATCGGCTGAACCCTTTCCCCATCGCCGGAGATTTTTGAGATTGCAACCGTAATTAAATCGCAGGATTATGGTCGTAATCTTTCATGATTCTTGAGTGCCCAACACGGAGTCAATGCCATGCAAAACTTCTCCCGCGAAGAAAAAACCGCCCTTTGGCTGGAAGAGGAACACGCCATCCGCGCCAGCCTCGGCCCGGCCGGCACCACGAGTCTGGCGGAAGTGGCCCTCATGGAGCCGACAGACTTTCTCGAGCGCATCAAACGCGGCGAACTGCCCTGCCCGCCCATCGGGGAATTGATGGATTTCATTCCGCTGCGCTGGTCGCCGGGAGAATTTATCTTTCAGGGCACGCCCGATGCCCGGCATTACAACCCGCTGGGCAGCGTGCATGGCGGTTATGCCGCGACGCTGCTGGATTCATGCATGGGTTGCGCGATTCATACCCGACTCAAGAAAGGCCAGGGCTACACCACCCTGGACCTGCGCATCAGCTACGTCCGCGCCCTGAGTCATGGCACCGGCCCGGTTCGCGCTGAAGGCAAAGTGCTGCATATCGGCCGCTCCACCGCCCTGGCCGAAGGGCGTTTGTACGACGTCGATGACCGGCTCTACGCCATCGGCAGCACCACTTGCATGATTCTGGACATGAACAGGTAAGGCCTGTCCCGATGACGGCAGGAACGATCTCGACTCGCCACTGACCAAACAGACAGGCTCATTCGTGATTGCCAGGCAATTATCCCTTTCCCGTTCCACTGTTTTTCCCCAAGGACTCAGTCGGGATACTGGCCTCACGTCTTATCTTTCATTTTCACGGAGTACCGCAATGACAGTCCCAGCATTTGGCCTTGGCACCTTCCGTCTCAAGGATCAGGTCGTCATCGACTCGGTCACCAATGGTCTTGAAGTCGGCTACCGCGTCATCGATACCGCACAAATCTACGGCAACGAAGCTGAAGTCGGTCAGGCCATCACCGCCAGCAGCGTGCCACGCGATGAGCTGTTCATCACCACCAAGATCTGGACCGATAATTTCGCCGCCGACAAGCTGATTCCAAGCCTGAAGGAAAGCCTGGCCAAACTGCAAACCAATCATGTCGACCTGACGCTGATCCACTGGCCATCGCCGCAGGGCAAAGTCTCGGTGGGCGAATTCATGACTGCGCTGCTGGAAGCCAGGCAGCAGGGTTTGACCAGGCAGATCGGTATTTCCAACTTCACCGTGGCCCTGATGCAGGAAGCCATCGACGCCGTCGGCGCGCAAAACATTGCCACCAACCAGATCGAGCTGCACCCGTACCTGCAAAACCGCAAGGTGGCTCAATTCGCCAAAGAGCATGGCATTCAGATCACCTCGTACATGACCCTGGCCTATGGCGAAGTGCTCAAAGACCCAGTGATCGAGCAGATCGCCAAGCGTCATGCCGCGACCCCGGCTCAGGTGACGCTGGCCTGGGCCATGCAACTGGGTTATGCGGTGATTCCGTCGTCCACCCAACGCGCCAATCTTGAAAGCAACCTGAAAGCCTGCGACCTGACATTGAGCGACGAAGACATGGCGCAAATCGCCGCCCTGGACCGTGGCCAGCGCCTGACCAGCCCGGCCAGCCTTGCGCCGCAGTGGGATTGATCTGACAGGGTCGAGCGATGACGCAGCCAACATCGCTCGATCCGCCTTACTGCCAGCCGAAACGACGGCTGTAGAACCCTTTCACCGCCTGGGTCAGCGCCATGTAAGCCAGGAGGATCAACGGCAGATAGACGAAGTACATCAGCGGCAAGGCCTGCAATTTGAAATAGCTGCCCAACGGTCCCATGGGCAGGAAAATCCCGACCGCCATGATGATGCCGGTCATGATCACCAGCGGCGTCGCGGCACGACTCTGGACGAAGGGAATTTTCGGCGTGCGGATCATGTGGATCACCAATGTCTGGGTCAGCAGGCCCACGACAAACCAGCCGGACTGAAACAGGGTTTGATGGGCCGCCGCGTCGGCGCGGAACACGAACCACATCATCAGGAAGGTGATGATGTCGAACACCGAGCTGATCGGACCGAAAAACAGCATGAAGCGCCCGATCTCGCCAGGCTGCCAGCGCTGCGGCTTCCTGAGCAGTTCTTCATCGACGTTATCAAACGGGATGGCGATCTGCGAAACGTCATAGAGCAGGTTCTGCACCAGCAGGTGCATCGGCAGCATCGGCAGAAACGGAATGAATGCGCTCGCCACCAGCACCGAAAACACATTGCCGAAGTTGGAGCTCGCGGTCATCTTGATGTACTTGAGCATATTGGCAAAAGTGCGCCGTCCTTCCAGCACGCCCTCTTCCAGCACCAACAGGCTTTTTTCCAGCAGAATGATATCGGCCGCTTCCTTGGCGATATCCACCGCCGTATCAACCGAGATGCCAATGTCCGCCGTGCGCAGTGCGGGCGCATCGTTGATGCCATCACCCATGAAACCCACCACATGGCCATTGCTTTTGAGCAGGTGAACGATGCGTTCCTTGTGCGCCGGCGTCAGGCGGGCAAACACGTTGTGGGTTTCAACTGCCTGAGCCAAAGCCTGGTCGTCCATGCGCTCCACATCGCTGCCCAACAGCAGGCCCTGTTGCGCCAGGCCGACTTCCCGGCAGATCTTGGCGGTGACCCGTTCGTTGTCGCCGGTCAGCACTTTCACTGTCACCCCATGCTCGGCCAAGGCCTGCAAGGCCGGCGCAGTGCTTTCCTTGGGCGGGTCGAGAAACGCCACGTAACCGATCAGGGTCAGCGCCTGTTCATCAGCGACGCCATAGCTATTTTTCTGCGCCTGAGACTCACGGGCGGCGACTGCCACCACTCGCAAGCCTTCGTCATTCAATCGGGCGGTGACATCACGAACCCGAGCCAGCAAGTTGGCATCGAGCAGCTCGATCATGTCGCCGTGCCGCACCTGGGTGCAGACGCTGAGGATTTCTTCCACCGCCCCCTTGCAGATCAGCAGATGAGACCGGTCCGACTGCGCCACCACCACTGACATCCGACGCCGGGTGAAGTCAAAAGGGATCTCGTCGACCTTGGCAAACGCCGTCGCCACATTCAGTTGACGATGCACCTGCGCATGCTCAAGGACCGCCACGTCCAGCAGGTTTTTCAGTCCGGTCTGGTAGTAGCTGTTGAGGTAGGCCATGTCCAGCACCGCGTCGGACTCCTGGCCCCACACATCCACATGCCGCTCCAGGAAGATACGGTCCTGAGTCAGGGTGCCGGTCTTGTCGGTACACAGCACATCCATCGCCCCGAAATTCTGGATGGCGTCCAGGCGCTTGACGATGACTTTCTTGCGCGACATGACCACCGCGCCTTTGGCCAGCGTCGAGGTGACAATCATCGGCAGCATTTCCGGGGTCAGCCCCACTGCGACCGACAACGCGAAGAGCACCGCCTCGGTCCAGTCACCCTTGGTGAAGCCATTGATGAACAGCACCAGCGGCGCCATGACCATCATGAAGCGGATCAGCAGCCAGCTGACTTTGTTCACCCCGGCCTGGAACGACGTCGTCGTCCGGTCGGTGGCGGTGACCCGCTGCGCAAGCGCGCCGAAATAGGTGCGATTGCCGGTGGTCACGAGCACTGCGGTTGCCGAACCGGAGACCACATTGGTGCCCATGAACAGAATGTTCTGCAGGTCCAGCGGCGTAATCGCTTCAGCATCCTGCCGGCCAACGAATTTCTCCACCGGCATGGATTCACCGGTCATGGCCGCCTGCCCGACGAACAAGTCCTTGGCACTCAGCAGACGGCAATCGGCGGGGATCATGTCCCCGGCTGACAGGTGAATCAGGTCGCCGGGCACCAGTAACCGGATCGGCAACTCGATGCGCCGGCTGCGCCCGGACAAGCCATTACGCGGCTGGTTGTCAGCCTGCTCCCCCGGATCCAGCCTGCGCAGGACCGTGGCCGTGGTGCTGACCATGGCCTTGAGCGCATCGGCCGCCTTGTTGGAGCGGGCTTCCTGCCAGAAGCGCATCAGGCTCGACAACACCACCATCGTCGAGATCACCACCGTGGCTTCCAGGTCGTCAGTCAGAAACGAAATCAGCGCCAACACGGTCAGCAGCAGGTTGAACGGATTGGTGTAGCAGCGCCAGAGATGGCGCCACCAGGGCAGCGGCTGCTCGTGGGCCACTTCGTTCAGGCCCACGTGTTCGCGGCGCATCGATGCCTGGCTTTCAGTCAGGCCGTCGGCGTGGCTGTGCACATCCGCCAGCAGGTTTTGCGGGTCACTGCGGGACGCTTTGCTCAGGGTCTGCGCCAGGGTATCGGGCACTTCACGGCTGACGCTGGCGGGCGCGATGCTTTCGAAAATCGTCAGCCGCCGGAAATGCCGATCGATGTGACGGCTGCGCAGAAAACTGGCGAAAAACTCTTTCAAGAAGGACATTTTCAAGGCTGTCTCCTTACTGCATAACAGGAGAACCACGCAGGTAGCGCCGTCGCAGCCCAACCTTTGAGGCAGGGCACAGCGCGGCTCGCCTGTCACACGACAGACGCGTCCGGACAGCGGGCAAACGCAGGCGCAACAACGCCGCGATCAGCTGCTGATCATTTCAGTATCGATGAGGAGGCTTCGAAGGGACGGCCGCAGGGGACCGCTTACCAGGGATGCCGTTTCTCGCCTTGGGCAAGATGACGGCAGGAGAGGCGCTGCGCGTTAACGTGCCAAGTGTGTGCAGGTTGCAAGAACCTGCCGACTACTGTCACTCGAACATGTACCCACGAGGGTCTCCATTGGGGGGCTGTGGCGCGAAGCATACCCTTGGGTTCTGGCCGGGTAAACCGGGGTTGCCCGATAAAGACAGGCAACGCTCCGGTCGTTCAGGAAGGGTTCAGATTGCGGTCTGCAACCGGCTATTTAGCCCACCGCCAGCACCCGTTCCAGCACCGAGGCGCCACGATGACTCTGGGCAACGTTGGCATACAACGACGCCGCAATTTCGTCGGCGCGAATCGGCAGCACTGACAGCAGTGTGTCGCTCAAACCGTGGCTGGCTTCGCAGAAACCCTGCATGTAGACCGAGGCCTGGCAGCGCGCATCGGTCTTGATCCGGTAGTCCCTGGAGACTTCGAAATCGCCCATGTACTCAGCCAGTGGCGCCAGCAGGTGGCGATGCAGCTGGCGCTCGTAGCCGGTGGCCAGAACCACAGCATCGTAAACCTGGGTTTTGCTATCGTTGCTGGCCAGATTACGCATCACCATTTCGACCCCCTGCGCCGTAGCCGTGGCGGTTTCCACCGTAGTCAGGCTGTGGAAGGCGTGGCGGGCAATGCCGGAGACTTTCTGGCGATAGAACACACCGTAGATGCGCTCGATCAGATCGATGTCCACCACCGAATAGTTGGTGCTGTGGTATTCGCGGATCATCTGTTCGCGTTGCGCGCCGTCCTGGCTGAACATCAGGTCGGTGAATTCCGGAGAGAACACTTCATTGACGAACGGGCTGTCATCGGCCGGTTTCAGCGCCGAGCCGCGCAGGATCATGTCCACCTGCACCGACGGAAAGCTGTCATTGAGGTCGATGAACGCCTCTGCCGCACTCTGCCCGCCGCCGATGATCGCGATGCGCATCGGCTTGCCATTGACGCACGCCTGTTTGGCCATGCGCTCCAGATATTGGGAGTGATGAAACACCCGGCCATCATTTTTCAGGCCCGTGAACGCCTCGGGGATTCGCGGCGTTCCGCCTGGGCTGACCACCACTGAACGCGTGGTGCGGACGTGATTCTGGCCTTGGGTATCCCGGGACAACACGCGCAGCGCCTCGACCTTGTTCTTGTGCAGCACCGGCTCGATGGCGGTGACTTCTTCGCCGTAACGGCTTTGCTCGCCGAACTGCCCGGCGACCCAGCGCAGGTAGTCGTTGTACTCCATGCGGCACGGGTAAAAGGTGCCGAGGTTGATGAAGTCCACCAGACGGCCATGTTGCTTGAGGTAATTGACGAACGAGAACGGACTGGTGGGGTTGCGCAGCGTGACCAGATCCTTGAGGAAGGAAATCTGCAGCTCGCTCTGGGTCACCAGGGTATTGCCGTGCCAGCGGTAATCGGCCTGTTTGTCGAGGAACAACACGTCCAGCGCTCCCGCCGCCTCGCCGCGCTCCTGCAAGGCAATCGCCAGCGCCAGGTTGGAGGGGCCGAAGCCGATGCCAATCAGATCGTGAACCACGGCAGATGCAAGAGCCTGTGTCATTCCAGTGTCCTCAGGAGGTGTTGCGCACTCAATCGGGATGGCCAGCAAGGTGGCCTGTTGCAATAGGGAACGAGGGCTGTGAAATAAAATTTAACAATCCGCCGCACGAGCAAGAACCTATTCCGCAGGACCGGCTTCAGCCGGGAGGGCAAAAGCTCTGGCAACGCATCTGCTGCGAATGGGCGGGCCTGCTCCCGGCTGAAGCCGGTCCTACGGTTGCCACCCGATATCACCTTAAATTCCCGCCCCCCGGTGACGTTTACCACTCAGTCCCTTGCCTTTGACGGTCATCCATTGCATGAAACCGCCCCGCTCCGCCCGACGTCTGCTGCTCATCGCCCTGTGCCTGCTTCCCGTTATTGCCTACGCGACCTGGCAAGCGCTGCCTTCCGGCCGGGCTGATCTGGCCACGGTGCAGGTGGTGCGTGGCGATATAGAAAGCAGCGTCACGGCATTGGGCACTTTGCAGCCGCGTCGCTATGTGGACGTCGGCGCCCAGGCTTCAGGGCAGATTCAGAAGATTCACGTGGAAATCGGCTCGCAGGTGACCGAGGGCCAGTTGCTGGTGGAGATCGATCCTTCGACGCAAAAGGCCCGCCTCGACGCCGCGCGCTATGCCATCGAAAACCTCAAGGCCCAGTTGCAGGAACAGCGCGCCGAACACGACCTCGCCCGGCAACGTGCGCAACGCCAGAAGACCCTCGCGGCGGGCGGTGCCACCCGCGAAGAAGACGTGCAGAGCGCCGAGGCCGAATTGCGCCGCACCAAGGCCCGCACGGAAATGTTCCAGGCGCAGATTCTCCAGGCCCAGGCCAGTCTGCGCAGCGACGAAGCCGAACTGGGCTACACCAAGATTTATGCGCCGATGAACGGCACCGTCGTCGCCCTGGACGCTCGGGTCGGTCAGACGCTCAATGCCCAGCAACGCACGCCGTTGATCCTGCGCATTGCGCGACTCTCGCCCATGACGGTGTGGGCCGAAGTTTCCGAAGCCGACATCGGCCACGTCAAACCGGGCATGCAGGCGTACTTCACGACGCTTAGCGGCGGTGGACGACGCTGGCCGAGCACGGTGCGGCAAATCCTGCCGATTGCGCCGATCCCCCTTGAGCAACTCAGCCAGGGCGGCGGCAGTCCGGTCGCGGCGGGCAAAGGCAGCAGCGGCCGCGTGGTGCTCTACACCGTTTTGCTCGACGTTGAGAATGACGATCAGGCGCTGATGGCAGACATGACCGCACAAGTATTTTTCGTCGATGGCCAGGCCCGGCAAACCCTGACCGTACCCGTCGCCGCGCTGCAACCGGGCCGTGACAGCCAGAGCCGCACGGTTCAGGTGGTGGCGAAAAATGGCGATATCCAGCAACGCCAGGTGCGTACCGGGATCAGCGATCGATTGCGTACCGAGGTGCTGGAAGGCCTCGCCGAAGGCGACTATCTGCTGCTCGGCCCGGCCAGCGGAAGTGGCGGCTGATGAGCACGCCTCTGATCGAACTGCAGAATCTGCGCAAATCCTACGGCGGCGGTGACACGCCGCAGGTTGACGTGTTGCGCGGCGTGAATCTGGCGATTTATCCCGGCGAGTTCGTCGCCATCGTCGGCGCTTCGGGTTCCGGCAAATCAACCTTGATGAACATCCTCGGTTGCCTGGATCGGCCCACCAGCGGTCGCTACCTGTTCGCCGGGGAAGACGTCGCCGGGCTCAACAGCGACGAACTGGCCTGGCTGCGCCGCGAAGCGTTTGGCTTCGTTTTCCAGGGTTATCACTTGATTGCTTCCGGCTCCGCCCAGGAAAACGTCGAGATGCCGGCGATCTATTCCGGCCTGCCCGCCAGTGAACGTCACGCACGGGCGGCGGCCCTGCTGGAACGCCTGGGCCTGGCCAGCCGCAGCGCCAATCGCCCGCATCAGTTGTCCGGCGGCCAGCAACAGCGGGTATCGATTGCCCGCGCCTTGATGAATGGCGGGCACATCATTCTCGCCGACGAACCCACTGGCGCACTGGACAGCCACAGCGGTGCCGAAGTCATGACCTTGCTGGATGAACTGGCCCGGCAAGGTCATGTGGTGATTCTGATTACCCACGACTGGGAAGTCGCGGCACGGGCCAAACGGGTCATCGAAATTCGCGACGGGGCAATCATCAGCGACACGACCCATGGCACCGCCGTGCCCGAACAGCCGGTATCCGGCACCCTGCAAGCGGTGGACTTGAAGCAACGCCTGAGTCAAGGCAGCCAGGCTCAGGGCGCCTGGAAAGGCGAGCTGGTCGAAGCGGTGCAAGCCGCATGGCGGGTGATGTGGATCAATCGTTTTCGCACGGCGTTGACCTTGCTCGGCATCATCATCGGCGTGGCGTCGGTGGTGGTCATGCTCGCCGTGGGCGAAGGCAGCAAGCGCAAGGTCATGGCGCAAATGGGCGCATTCGGCTCGAACATCATTTATCTGAACGGCACTGCCGCCAACCCCCGAGCGCCTCAGGGCATCGTCAGCCTGAGCGACGTAAAGGCGCTGGCGGTGCTGCCGCAGGTTCACAAAGTCATGCCGATCAATGGCAATTACGCCAGTGTGCGCTTCGGCAATCTCGATCAGCGGGTCTACGTCGGCGGCAGCAATACCTCATTCCAGAGCATCTTCAACTGGCCGATGTCGGCGGGCAGTTTCTTCACCGATGCCGATGAGGCCTCCGCTGCCGCAGTGGCGGTGATTGGCGAACGGGTCCGGGAAAAACTGTTCGGCCAGACCGATCCGCTGGGGCACTACATCCTCATCGAGAATGTGCCGTTTCGGGTGATTGGCGTGCTGGCGACCAAAGGCGCCAGTTCCGGTGACAAGGACAGCGACCTGCGCGTGGTGGTGCCCTACTCCGCCGCCAGCGTGCGTCTGTTCGGCAACGAAAACCCCGAATACGTGGTGATCGCCGCTGCCGATGCGCGCAAGGTCAAGGACACGGAAAAGGCCATCGACCAACTGCTGCTGAGCCTGCATAACGGCAAGCGCGACTACGAATTGACCAACAACGCCGCCATGATCCAGGCCGAGGCCAGCAGCCAGAACACCCTGTCGCTGATGCTTGGGTCGATTGCGGCGATTTCCCTGTTGGTGGGCGGTATCGGCGTGATGAACATCATGCTCATGACCGTGCGCGAACGAACCCGGGAGATCGGCATTCGCATGGCCACCGGCGCACGCCAGCGCGACATCCTGCGCCAGTTCCTGACCGAAGCCGTGATGCTTTCGGTGGTCGGCGGTGTCGCCGGCATCGGCCTTGCGCTGCTGATCGGCGCGGCGCTGCTGCTGGGCAAAGTGGCCGTGGCATTTTCCCTGAGCGCCGTGGCCGGAGCCTTCGCCTGCGCGATGGTCACCGGCGTGGTCTTCGGCTTCATGCCCGCCCGCAAGGCCGCCCGCCTCGATCCAGTCACGGCGCTTACCAGTGAATAGAGCCTGCCAGTGAATAACCCATTGATGAAACCCAGACTCAGCGTTTTGGCCTTGTGTGTGCTGCTCGGCGCTTGTGCCAGCCCGACGCCGCCGATCAACAGCGGCATCGCCGCGCCTGTTGCCTGGCAATCGCCATGGACCGCCGCCGACCGCCAGACCGGTCAGCAATGGTGGCAACAGTTCGACAGCCCGCAACTGAACCGCCTGATTGAACAGGCGCGAACCGGCAGCTACGACCTGGCCGCCGCCACGGCGCGGGTTCGCCAGGCGCGGGCCGACAGCGTCATTGCCGGCGCTTCCCGACTTCCGGAAATCACCGGCGGCGCCAACGCCAATCGGCAACGGTTGATCAGCGGCAAAGGCTACCGCCAGCTCGATGCCTACGAAGCCGAACCCACGGCGAAGTTTTTCGATGTCAGTTTCAGCGCCAGCTATGAAGTGGATTTCTGGGGCGGCAACGCAGCGGCACGACGCAGCGCCGCGCAGAGCCTGCAAGCCAGCGAGTTCGATCAGGCCACCGTCGAGCTGACGCTGCTCAGCGCCGTGGCCGACAGCTACGTGCAAAGCCTGGCCCTGGACGAACAAGCCCGCATCGCCGAGCTTAATCTGGCCAATGCGCAGCACGTATTGGCGCTGGTGCAGACCCGTTTCCAGTCCGGCTCGGCCACGGCGCTGGACCTGGCGCGACAGAAAAGTCTGGTCGCCGGTCAACAGCGGCAAGTGCCACTGATTCGGCAACAGGCACAAGCAGCGCGCATCAGCCTTGCGACCTTGCTGGGCCAGCCGGTCCAACAGCTGTCCCTGGCAAACCAATCCTTCGAACGCTTGAACTGGCCCGACGCAAGTCCCGGCCTGCCCAGCGAATTGCTCAGCCGCCGCCCGGACATCGCCAGCGCCGAAGCCAGGCTCGCCGCCGCCCAGGCCGACATCCAGGTGGCCCGCGCCGCGATGTTGCCGAAACTGACCCTGAGCGCGAGTTTCGGCTCGGGTGGCGACGTGGCGTCCGACATCCTGCGCAGCCCGTTCTACAACCTGGGCGGCGGGCTGCTGACACCGATCTTCAACAACGGCCGCCTCGGCGCCGAACGTGACAAAACCATCGCCCGCCAGGAAGAACTGCTGGAGACCTATCGCGGCGCAATCATCAGCGCCTTCGCCGACGTGGAAAAAGCCCTGAACGCTATCGCCGGACTGGACCAGCAACGGCAATGGCAAAGCGAAGAACTGCAACAAGCCCAACGCGCGTTTCAGATTGCCGAAAGCCGTTACCAGGCAGGGGCGGAAGACATGCTCAGCGTGCTGGACACCCAACGCACGCTGTATCAAGCCCAGGAACAGAACGTCCAGCTGCGGCTCTCGCGGTTGCAAGCGAGCGTTGCGCTGTACAAGGCGCTGGGGGGTGGATGGAAGATGTGAGCCGCTGTAGGAGCGAACTTGTTCGCCAGGCGTAATTCCAGTCGACATATATATCGTCTGAGATGACCGCTTCGCGGGCAAGCCTCGCTCCAACGAATTTGTGGCCAACCGGGAAAATTGCTCTGGCTTTCGCTTTTCCCTGCCGCGATCTGGCAGACACCGCCAAAACGCGCGTCGGGAGGCTGAGCGCAGGTGTCGTGGGGTGGGGCGACCGGCATGGATGCCGGTCGAGCGCCGTTGCGCCAGGGATGGCGCGTCGGCGCGTACCCACCCCACGGCACCGGAGCGAAGGAACCCCTGCGAAGCAGGGGCCGGACGTCAGCGCAGAATGGTTTCCTCCCTTTGCCGAAACAAAGGGAGTCGACCGTCAGGGCGAAACCAGAAGTCGCCGCACCGCGAATGCTGTTGTCGCCATCCGATTAGAAGCGCGGAATCCGCCTCACCAAAACCAGCGCCGCACTGAAATATTCCGCGCATACCAAGGCCGTCTCGGCACGCGGCGGAACAGGTTGGCGATTTTCTTTTCGTCGCCGAAGGTGATCTTCAGCGCCAGCTTCATGACTTCCGGGTCGGTCTCCAGCGTCTTGCCGGGGTCGACACCGGGGGCGGTGCTGCAACCGTGGGTCAGCGGACCCAGCCATGGATCGTCGATTTCCACCCAGCGACCCGGCGCAAACCAGTAAACGCCGTTGACCATCAAGCGCTGCACTTGCCCCGGATGAAAGCGCTCATGGGCCCGAAACCAGTCTTCGATGCGGTCATCGATCCAGCCATGAAACCCCCAGAACACCGGGTTCACATGGGACGAAAACGGATCGCCCAAAAAATCGTTTTGCGCCTCATACCAGCGCGGCGCGAAGTCGGCGGGATCGCGGGCCATGGGCACCGGCTGACCATTGGACGGATCACGTGGCACCGACGCCCAACGCATGTGCAGCCAGTCGTGCAGCCCCAGTTCCACCTCGGAGCCGAACTGGCCGAGGGTCAACTTCGACAGGTAACGTGGGTCACGATATCTGGATTCCCAGACGTCGAAATTGGTGTGGTAAGTCTCGGCGCTTTTCACGTCGCTGACCCACTGGCTGTACTCGTCGTCCCCGGAAGCGCGCCAGGTCGGCGGCAAGGCGCAGCCGTCGTGGTTGTCAAAATAGCGGGCGAACCCCTGACGATCGCGCTGCAATTCCGGCTGTGGCATGGGGAAGTGTTGCCAGGATGGCAGCTGCTGCACCGCCCGCGCCGAACCCAGCATGTGCCGGTGCATGAAGAAAAAATCCACACCCGAGCCGTTGCGGTCCTTGCGCGGCCCGCGGGCGTCACGCTCTTTTTCTCGCGGCCCCGGCTGCCAGCCGATCCCACGCAAGGCATCGCGCTTGCTCTCGGACAACTTGTGCCATTTGTCCCGGGACGCGTGCCACAGTTGGTGGAACAGGCGATGTTCCGGGCTGATCAGCATGGCCAGCAGTGGCGGCTCAAGACCGATGCGCTCGCGGGCTTCGGGGAACAGCCGCTTGACCGCCACGAAGCGATTGTCCTGTTCGATCAGCGCAGGGTCGCGATCCAGTCGATAAATGCGCCCACTGAGCGTCGCGCTGCCTGCGTTGCCAAACGCGGCCCAGACCTCATCGAGCACCGCCGTGAATTCGTAGGCGGGCGTTTCGTCCTGCGCATCCGCAGCGGTCAAACGCCAACTGAGCGTCGCACCATTGGCCACGGCAAGATCACCCAGCAAGCTGTAGCGCGGCGCTGCATCGGCACGCAGATTCGAGCCGGTATCCAGCAGGCCACGAATGCCCCGGCCACGCGGGGCGATGTCGATAAACATTTCCAGCCCGTCGCGGGGCAAGCCGTCCAGCCCGGCGTCGGCGCCTTCCAGACGAATATCCCAGACGCCGCGCAAGTTATCCGCCAATTGCCGGCCAGCAGCGTCCGCCACATCAAAGGATGCTTCGCCGGGAGTGATCGGTTCATCCGGGCCTTTCAACTCGCGATGCGCGTAATAGGCAGCCGGCACCGCAGCACCGGTCAGTGCCAGGCCCGCCAGAAAGCCTCGTCGAGAAATCGTCATCGCCCTACCTGTATCAGCCCTGAAACGGGCGTTATCCAAGCTAGAACGTTGGATTGGCGGGGAAATTTAAGGCGAAGACGCGTTGAAACCGTGGGAGCGAGCTTGCTCGCGAAGGCGTCAGCCCGGATACCGAGTTGTGTCAGGCAGATATCCATTGATCAGACTTGCCCATTCCCGGATACATCCGGTCCCACGGGCATTCCACGCGCCATGGCGTCCCGCCTAAATTTCCCCGCCAACCACTCGTTCTTCCCAGATAGCAAAGCCTGCACTTCTACGGCTGATTCCCGGGATCGCAATGAACAGAAAAGCGTTATACATCGGCCTGCCCCTGGCGCTGGCCGTGACCATCGGTGCGGCCACGCTGGCCTGGGAACTCTGGTTCAAGGGCTATCCGAACTACCCGCTCAAGGTCATGAAACAGGCCGAAGCGTTGCAGGAACGCATCGTCTCGTTCGACAGCCACATCACCCTGCCGTTGAGCTTCGGCACCGAAGGCAAGGAAGCGGACAAGGACGGCAACGGCCAGTTCGACCTGGTCAAGGCCGGACGCGGACGCCTGTCCGCCGGGGCGTTGACCATTTTCGGCTGGCCGGAAATCTGGAACGGCGACAACGCTCCTCATCGCCCGACGCCCGGCTTTGTCGAAGAGGCGCGCAATCAGCAGGAAATCCGCTACAAGGCGATTTCCGGCATGGCCCGGGACTTCCCCAATCAGGTCGGCATCGCCTATACGCCGGACGACATGCGCCGCCTGCAAGGCGAAGGCAAGTTCGCGATTTTCATCAGCATGCTCAACGCCTATCCGTTGGGCAACGACCTGAACCTGCTGGACAAATGGACGGCGCGCGGCATGCGCATGTTCGGCTTCAGCTACATCGGCAACAACGACTGGGCCGACTCGTCACGCCCGCTGCCGTTCCTCAACGACACCGCCGACGCGTTCGACGGGCTCTCCGACATCGGCAAGCAGGCGGTCCGCCGCCTGAACGATCTGGGCGTGATCATCGATGTCTCGCACATGTCCGACAACGCCTTGGTGCAGGTCAGCCAGCTGAGTCGCACGCCCATGGTCGCCTCGCATTCGGTGCCACGCGCCATGGTGGATATCCCGCGCAACCTCAGCGACAAGGACATGCAGCTGATCAAGAACAGCGGCGGCGTGGTGCAGATCGTCGGCTTCCCGGCGTACCTCAAGCCGTTGAGCCAGGCCAGTCAGGACAAACTCAATGACCTGCGCGCCCGCTTCGATCTGCCGCCGCTGCCCAATCTGGCCATGGCACTAATGCCCGGCGACCCGGTGATCGCCGCCTGGTCGGAACAAAAATTCGGCCAATACGCCAGCGGCCTATACGCGATTCTCGATGACGAGCCCAAAGCCAGCCTCAAGGACTTCGGCGACGCCATCGACTACACGGTGCGCAAGATCGGCATCGACCATGTGGGCATCGCGTCGGACTTCAACGAAGGCGGCGGGCTCAAGGGCTGGAAGGACGTCAGCGAGACCCGCAACGTCACCGCCGAACTGCTGCAACGCGGCTATTCCGAAACCGATATCGCCAAGTTGTGGGGCGGTAATTTCATGCGCGTCTGGCAACAGGTGCAAGACGCCGCAAAACCGCTTTGAAACGCCTTTTTCAGATAACGAGACGATGCCATGAATGTATCAGCGTCACCCAAGATCGCCACGCTGCTGGGTGCGGCCATGCTCGCGCTGCTGGTGCCCGGCATGGCTCAGGCGGCCACTGCCGAGGTTAAACCGGGCAGCGTAATCAGGGACTGCAAGGATTGCCCGGAACTGGTGGTGTTGCCGCCAGGTACTTTCAGCATGGGCTCGCCTGATGATGAAGTTGGTCGGCAACCCGATGAAGGACCGCAACACGACGTGACCTTCAACAAACCCCTCGCCATCAGCCGCTTCCAGGTCCTGAGCGGCGAATGGAATGCCTACCTGCGCGACACCGGCTACACGATGCCGGACGGCGACAAACGCCCCGGCCGCGAATGCATCGCCGGCAAGCCGCGCTACACCCTGACCGCGCGCCATCCGGCGGTGTGCATGGACTACAAGGAAGCCGCCGCCTACGTTGCCTGGCTGTCGAAAAAGACCGGCAAGGCTTACCGAATGGTCAGTGAATCAGTGCGCGAATACGCGGCGCGCGGCGGCACTTCCGGGCCGTTTCCGTTCCCGCTGGATGAAGGCAAGGAATACAGCATCGCCAAACACGCCAACACTTACGGACCGGAAGAC
Source organism: Pseudomonas sp. CFII64 (assembly GCF_000416235.1). GTDB lineage: Bacteria > Pseudomonadota > Gammaproteobacteria > Pseudomonadales > Pseudomonadaceae > Aquipseudomonas. Next base: position 138,585 of record NZ_ATLO01000017.1, read on the forward strand.
GGCTTCAGTTTTGCCGCGCCAGCCGGCAGCTTCGCGCCCAACGCCTTCGGCCTGTACGACATGCACGGCAACGTCTACGAGTGGGTCGCTGATTGCTACAACGACAGCTACAACGGCGCCCCCACCGACGGCAGCCCGTGGCTGACCGGCGACTGCACTTTGCAAGGGATTCGCGGCAACGACTGGACCGAAGCGCCGATTTTCTCCCGCTCCGGCAATCGCAACAACCTGCGCCCCTACCTGCGCGGCGACTGGCTGGGGTTCAGGGTGGTAAGGGATTTGTGAGACGGGTATCGGGTCTGTACCTGAGCCCGTAGGACCGGCTTTAGCCGGGAGGGCGAGAGTTCTGACAACAGAGCTGCAGTGAATAAACTGGCCTCCTCCCGGCTAAAGCCGGTCCTACGAATGCGTGCGTGCCCGTGTCAGGCGCATTCCGAACACCCAATCAACCGCCCCCCGCTAAATCCCCCGCCTCATCACTCGTTCCTTTGCACTGACAACCCGTCATTGTCTCGACCGAGGTAGCCCATGTCCGCAGCACCGCGCAGCGCCCTACGTGAACTCTTGAGCCTGCTCAAGCCCTATCGGCCCATCGTCATCGCTTCTGTCCTGCTGGGCATCATCGGCGGGCTGAGCGTCACGGCGCTGTTGGCCACCGTCAATCAGGGGCTGCACAGCGACGGCGGCATGAGTCGCGGGGTTGTCATCGCGTTTGCCTGCCTGTGCCTGCTGGCGCTGCTGAGTACGATTGCGGCGGACATCGGCACCAATTACGTCGGCCAGAACATCATCGCCAAGTTGCGCAAGGACCTGGGCGCCAAGGTACTGTCCGCGCCCATCGAACAGATCGAACGCTACCGCACGCACCGCTTGATCCCGGTGCTGACCCGCGACGTCGACACCATCAGCGATTTCGCTTTCGCCTTCGCGCCGCTGGCGATTTCCATCACGGTCATCGTCGGTTGCCTGGGTTATCTGGCAGTGTTGTCCTGGCCGATTTTCCTGATCACCCTGCTGGCCATCGGCATCGGCTGCGCGGTGCAGTTCGTCGCCCAATCGAAAGGCATCAAGGGTTTTTATGCCGCCCGTGAAGCCGAAGACAATCTGCAAAAGCACTATTCGGCGATTGCCGAAGGCGCCAAGGAACTGCGCATTCATCGCCCGCGTCGGCACGCCATGCTGACCAAGAACATCCAGGGCACCGCTGATCACATCTGCGACACCCATGTGCGCTCGATCAATATCTTTGTGATCGCCAAGAGCCTGGGCTCGATGTTGTTCTTCGTGGTCATCGGCCTGACGCTGACCCTGCAAAGCCTGTGGCCCAGCGCCGATCCAGCGGTGATGAGCGGTTTCGTGCTGGTCTTGCTGTACATGAAAGGCCCGCTGGAAACCCTGATCGGCAACCTGCCGATTGTCAGCCGCGCGCAGATTGCCTTCCGGCGCATCGCTGACCTGTCCGAGCGCTTCTCTTCGCCGGAACCGCACTTGCTGCTGCAGGCCGCCGACAAGCCCGCGCCGAACATGGAGCATCTGGAACTGCGCGACGTGCAGTACGCGTTCCCACCCGTGGAAGGCAGCGCACCGTTCAAGCTGGGACCGGTGAACCTCAGTATCGAACCGGGAGAAATCCTGTTTATCGTCGGCGAGAACGGCTGCGGCAAGACCACGCTGATCAAACTGCTGCTGGGCCTGTACACCCCGCAACAGGGCGAAGTGCGCCTCAACGGCAACAAGGTCAACGCCGAGGGACTGGACGACTATCGGCAGATGTTCACCACGGTCTTCGCCGATTACTACCTGTTCGACGATCTGGTGCAGAACGACAAGACCTTGCCCAGCGATGCCACGCGCTACCTGGAACGTCTGGAAATCGCCCACAAAGTCAGCGTTCGCGATGGCGCGTTTACCACCACCGATCTGTCCACCGGCCAGCGCAAGCGACTGGCGCTGATCAATGCCTGGCTGGATGAACGGCCGGTGCTGGTGTTCGACGAATGGGCGGCCGACCAGGACCCGACCTTCCGGCGGATTTTCTACACCGAACTGCTGCCGGACCTCAAGCGCCTGGGCAAGACCATCATCGTTATCTCCCACGACGACCGGTATTTCGACGTCGCCGACCAACTGGTGCGCATGAGTGCCGGGCAGGTGGTGAGCGAGCGGGCGGTGGCGTGATCCACAGGCAACAGGAATCCGGTAGGACCGGACTTGTCCGGGAAGACGGCGGGCCCGGCGAGGAAGATCTTCAGCGCTTGCACTGGCGCCTTCGGGGACAAGTTCCCTCCTACCGGTTGCAGCCAAGGGATTACCTCGCGCCCCCCGCTAAATCTGCCCCTCACCCCTTCGTCTTTCTGACAAAGCCAATTCCTCTGCCGACGGCGACGAGAGCGATCATGAATCAAATCAATCAACAACCCGACGACGACCTGCTGGCCCTGCTCATGGCTGATGAGCAAGGCACCGAACACGGGATCAAGGCCTCGGCTGTACAAGGCCCGATGCCGGTTTCGTTCGCCCAGCAGCGTTTGTGGTTGTTGCAGCAATTCGCCCCGGACAGCGCCGCCTACAACCTGCCGCGTGCCTTGTCGATCAAAGGTCGGCTGGATGGCGCGCTGCTGGAAAGCGCATTGCGCAAGGTGGTGAATCGCCACGACATCCTGCGCACCCGCTTCGAGGACATCGACGGCACGCCACGGCAGATTGTTGATCGGGACGCGCAACTGAATCTGGCCAGAATCAACCTCGATGATCGCCACACACTCGCCAGCCATATAGCCGCCGAAGCCGCTCGCCCGTTCGATCTGGGCAGTGCGCCGTTGATTCGCGCCACGCTGCTCAAGCTCGACGAGCAGGAGCACGTGTTGCTGCTCACCCTGCATCACATCGTCTCCGACGCCTGGTCCAATCCGATTCTCATGCAGGATCTGGTCACCGCCTTTCAGCGCCTGAGCCTTGGCGATGCCGAGCCCCTCAAGCGCCCGGCGATTCAGTACCTGGACTACGCCCGCTGGCAGCGCGAAGAGTACCTGGCCACCGCCGCGCACGATGAAGCCGCCGCCTACTGGCAAAACTATCTGGGCGACGCGTTACCGACCCTGGCATTGCCAACCGATTTCCCGGCCAGTGCCGTGCGCGACAACACTCAAGGCAGCGTTGCCTTGACGCTGCCCGAAGCATTTTCCCGACAACTGCACGGGTTCTGTCAGCTGCACAGCTTGTCGCCTTTTGTTGTGCTGTTGGGCGCGTGGCAATTGCTCTTGAGCCGCTACAGCGGTCAGCGGGATTTCACTGTCGGCGTGCCCAACGCCACACGCAATCAGAGTGCAACCCAGGAACTGGTGGGCTTTTTTGTCAGCAGCCAGATCTACCGCGCCCGTCTCGTTCCGGATCAATCCGTCAGCGACTTCCTGCATGACCTGCGGCACGCCTCACGGGCTGCGCTGGAGCATGCCGATTACCCGATTGAATTGCTGCTCGACCGACTGAACCTGCAACGCAGCACCCAGGCCAACCCGCTGTTCCAGACCTTGCTCAACTGGCGTATCGCCGAGCCTGTGCAAACCTCGCTGCGACTGGGCGATCTGCAACTGACCGCGCTGCCGGTCGCCTTGCCGCAAGCCAAGTTCGACTTGAGCATCGATATCGATTACTCGCGACAACGCATTCGCGCTGATCTGGAATACCGCGCCGAGTTGTTCCTGCCGCAAACCATCGAGCGTCTCGGCCAGCATTGGCAGAATCTGTTGCAGGCCATGCTTGATCATCCGGAGCAGCGGATTGGCGAGCTGTCGATGCTCGGCGCAGCGGAACTTGAGACGCTCCAGAACTGGAACGCCACGCAAACCGCTTATCCCCTCGATCAACCGGTGCAGCGCCTGATTGAACACCAAGCGCAGCAAACGCCGGACGCCACGGCACTGGTGTTTGCCGAGCAATCCCTGAGCTATCTTCAGCTCAACCAGCAAACCAACCAACTGGCGCACCAACTCATGACGCTGGGCGTCGGCCCGGAAGTGTTGGTGGGCATTGCCGTCGAGCGCAGCGTGGCCATGGTCGTCGGCCTGCTGGCGATTCTCAAGGCGGGCGGCGCCTATGTGCCGCTGGACCCGGAATACCCCCGCGAGAGGCTGGCCTACATGATCGAAGACAGCGGCATTCAATTGCTGCTGACGCAACAAGAAGTGCTCAAGCAACTGCCCACCGAGCCCGGGCTGAACATCCTCAGCCTCGACGAACTGGATCTCTCCGGCTTCCCGTCGAGCAATCCCGAGATCAGGGTTACCCCGGAAAACCTGGCTTACGTGATCTACACCTCAGGCTCCACCGGCAAACCCAAAGGCGCGGGCAACCGGCATGCGGCACTGACCAATCGGCTGTGCTGGATGCAGCAGGCTTACCAGCTGGACAGCCGCGACACCGTGCTGCAAAAAACCCCGTTCAGTTTCGACGTCTCGGTCTGGGAGTTTTTCTGGCCGTTGATGACCGGTGCGCGCCTGGCCATGGCCGCGCCGGGGGATCATCGCGATCCGGCGAAACTGGTGGCGCTGATCGAACGCCATCAGGTCACCACCCTGCATTTCGTCCCTTCGATGCTGCAAGCCTTCCTGCTGGACGAAACCGCGCAGCGCTGCACCGGTTTGCAACGCATCATTTGCAGCGGCGAAGCCCTGCCGGTGGACACCCAGCAACAGGTGTTCGCCAAACTGCCCAACGCCAGCCTGTTCAATCTTTATGGCCCGACCGAAGCGGCCATCGATGTGACCCATTGGACCTGCCGCGAGGAACAGCGCGACAGCGTGCCCATCGGCCAGCCCATCGCCAACCTGACCACGCACATCCTCGACAGGCAATTGCAGCCGCTGCCGGTTGGCGTGATCGGCGAGCTGTACCTGGGCGGCGTGGGCCTGGCCCGTGGTTATCATCAGCGTCCAGCGCTGACGGCCGAACGCTTCGTCACCAGCCCGTTCGGCGCTGGCGAGCGCCTGTATCGCACCGGCGACCTGGCCTGCTATCGCGCCGACGGCGTCATCGAATATCGCGGCCGCATCGACCATCAAGTGAAGATTCGCGGCCTGCGCATCGAGCTGGGGGAAATCGAAACCCGCCTGCTGGAACTGTCAGACATCCGCGAAGCGGTGGTCCTCGCCGTCGACCAGCAACTGGTGGGTTATGTGGTGCCCGTGCAGCCCGCCGAAGCCGGCCGCCACAGCCGTCTGCAAGAGGCGATCAAGGCCCGGCTTGCCGAGCATTTGCCCGATTACATGGTGCCAGGCCTTTGGGTATTTCTCGGGCAAATGCCCCTGAGCGCCAACGGCAAACTGGACCGCAAGGCCCTGCCTGCGCCCGACAGCGCTCAGCGGCAAAACGCTTATGTGGCGCCACATAACGAGCTGCAACAGCGCCTGATCGAACTTTGGCAGGACGTGCTCAAGCGCGAAACCATTGGCATCAGCGATAACTTTTTCGACCTGGGCGGCGACTCGATCATCTCCATTCAACTGGTCAGCCGCGCGCGTCAGGCTGGCATCCAGTTCAGTCCCAAAGAACTGTTTCAGCATCAGACCATCGCTCATCTGGCCAACGTCGCGCGCATCGACGACATCGGCCAGCTGATTGAGCAAGGTCCGGCAACCGGCGCGGCACTGTTGCTGCCGATTCAGCAGGCGTTCTTCGCCAGGAATCTGGCCGAGCCGCAGCACTGGAATCAGTCCGTGGTGCTCAAGCCGAACGTCACCCTGGACGCCGACCACCTTGAGCAGGCCTTGCGCGCGCTGCTCGCCCATCACGATGCACTGCGCCTGACCTTCAGCCAGACACCCCACGGCTGGACGTCCGCCTATCAATCCCTGCACGCCAGCAGCTTCGAGCTATGGCAGGCGCACATCGGCGATATTGCGGACCTTGCGCAACTGGGCAACGACGCGCAACGCAGCCTGAACCTGCAAGAAGGCCCCTTGCTGCGCGCGGTGCTGGTCAGCCTCGAGGACGGCAGCCAACGCCTGCTGCTGGCAATCCATCACTTGGTGGTGGACGGCGTTTCCTGGCGGGTCTTGTTCGAGGACTTGCAGAGCAGCTATCGCCAGTTGCAGTCCGGCCAGTCGATCGTCCTGCCCGCCCGCACCAGCGCCTTTCAAGCCTGGGGCGAACGCCTGCAGTCCTACGCAACTGCAAGCGCAGCGCTGCAAAAACAGCTGCCGTTCTGGCAGCAGCAGCTGGCGGGCGCGGCTGACGAATTGCCCGGCGCCCGCCCCGCTGCCCGTCTGGACAATGCACTGGCAGTCACGGTGCAAACCCGGCTGGATCAAACCCTCACCCGCCAGTTGTTGCAGCAGGCGCCAGCGGCGTATCGCACCCAGGTCAACGACCTGCTGCTGACCGCCCTGAGCCGCGTGCTCAGCCGCTGGACCGGACGCGACAGCACCGTCATTCAACTGGAAGGCCACGGCCGCGAAGCGCTGTTCGACGATATCGACTTGAGCCGCAGCGTGGGCTGGTTTACCAGTTTGTACCCGGTGAAACTCGCTGCAGCGCCGAACTTCGAGGACTCGATCAAGGCCGTCAAAGAGCAACTGCGCACCATCCCCGACAAAGGCATCGGTTTTGGCCTGCTGCGGTATCTGGGTGACGAAGCGACTCGCGCTCAGTTGAGTCGCGCGCCAACGCCGCGCATCACCTTCAATTACCTGGGCCAGTTCGACGGCAGTTTCGATGGCGCCGCCGACAGCCTGTTCAGCCCTTGTGACGAGAACGCTGGCGCCGAGCAAAGCCCGCAGGCACCGCTGGGCAACTGGCTGACCCTCAACGGCCGGGTCTACGCCGGCGAGCTGAGCATGGGCTGGACCTTCAGCCGCGAGATGTTCGACGAAACGCTGATCCAGCGTCTGGCCGATGAGTACGCCGACGAACTGGCCCAGCTGATCGAGCATTGCGCGCAACACAATGGCATCACGCCTTCGGACTTCCCGCTGGCACCGATCAGCCAGCAACAGCTGGACGACTTGCCAATTGCCGCCGCCGATATCCAGGACATTTACCCGCTGGCACCGATGCAGCAAGGCATGTTGTTCCATACCCTGCACGAGCAGGCGGCGGGCAATTACCTGAACCAGATGCGGCTGGACGTCAGCGGCCTGGACCCGGAATTATTCCGTCAGGCCTGGCAAGCGGTCATCGACCAGCACGACATTCTGCGCACTTCGTTCCTCTGGAGTGGCGAACTGGAGCAACCGCTGCAAGTGGTTCGTGCGCGTCTGGACATGCCGTTCAGCGTGCTGGACTTGCGTACATCCGCCAATCAACCACAGGCGCTGAATGAGCTGGCGCAACAGCAGTTGCTGCAGGGTTTCGACCTGAGCCAGGCGCCGTTGCTGAACCTGATCGCCGCGCAAACCGCTGACGACAGCCATCACCTGATCCTCACCCACCACCACATTTTGCTGGACGGCTGGAGTACTTCGCAGTTGCTCGGTGAAGTATTGCAACGCTACAGCGCGCGACCGGTCGCGGCGCATCAAGGTCGCTATCGGGATTACATCGACTGGCTGCAACAGCAGGATCACGCCGCCAGCGAAACCTTCTGGCGCGAGCAATTCAAAACACTGGACGAGCCGCTGCTGTTGGCCCGGCACCTGACGCCTCCGCTTGCTGCGCCTGCCGGTCACGCCGACTACAACCTGGCGCTGGATGCCGAGCAAACCGCAGCGTTGAACGAGTTCGCCCGCCAGCAGAAAGTCACCCTCAACACGCTGTTACAGGGTGCGTGGGCACTGCTGCTGCAACGCTACAGCGGTCAGGACGCGGTGTGCTTCGGCGCTACTGTCGCGGGTCGGCCGACCCAGATCGCCGGGATTGAGCAGCAGATCGGGCTGTTCATCAACACCTTGCCGGTGATCAGCGATCCGCGCCCGGAACTGATCGTCAGCCAGTGGCTGCAAGCGCTGCAAGCGCAGAACCTCAACCTGCGCGAACACGAACACAGCGCGTTGGCCGACGTGCAGCGCTGGGCCGAGCACGCGGGCGAAGCCTTGTTCGACACGCTGCTGGTGTTCGAAAACTACCCGATTTCCCAGGCGCTGGAACAAGGCGCGCCGCAAGGCCTGCGCTTCGCCAATGTCAGCAGTCACGAGCAGACCAACTACCCGCTCACTCTGATCATTAACGTCGCCGAAAATCTGGCGCTGCGCTTCAACTATTCGCGCCAGCAGTTCAGCCCGCAGATCATCGCCGCCATGGCGCGGCAGACCCTTGAACTGCTCAACGCGCTGCGGGAAAACGTCGAGCGCCCAGTGGGCGAACTGACACTTAGCGACAGCGCATCCGCCCTTGAGGAATGGAATCCAGCGCGCAGCGAATTCCCCATCGAGCAGTGCCTTGGGCAACTGATCGAAGCCCAGGCCGCTCGCGCGCCGAACGCCATCGCCGTGAGCTGCGACGGCCAGACGCTGACTTACGCACAGCTCAATCAGCGCGCCAACCGGTTTGCGCACCAACTGATGGAACGCGGCGTCGGCCCGGAAGTGCGCGTCGGGCTGGCGGTTGAACGCAATCTGGAAATGATTATTGGCCTGCTGGCGATTCTCAAAGCCGGTGGCGCTTATGTGCCGCTGGACCCGGCCTATCCCGAAGATCGCTTGCGCTACATGATCGAGGACAGCGGCATTGGCGTGCTGCTGACCCAAGGTTCGCAGCTCAACGCATTGCCGATCAGCGCGGAGATTCAGGTGCTGTTGCTGGACGGCGACGCCGCTGGCTACAGCGACGCCAACCCGCTCGTGAGCATCGATCCGGCGAATCTTGCCTATGTGATTTACACCTCCGGCTCCACCGGCCAGCCGAAAGGCGCGCTGCTGACCCACGCCAACGCCCTGCGTTTGTTCAAGGCTGGCGAACAGCATTTCAGCTTCAGCAAGCAGGACGTGTGGACGCTGTTTCACTCTTACGCGTTCGACTTTTCGGTCTGGGAAATCTTTGGCGCGCTGCTCTACGGCGGCAAGCTGGTGATCGTGCCGCACGCCGTCAGCCGCAGCCCGCAAGCCTTCCACGAGCTGCTTATCGAACACGGCGTCACGGTGTTGAGCCAGACGCCATCTGCGTTCAAGCCCTTGATGGCAGTGGCCTGCACGGCCCAGCAAAGCCTGGCGCTGCGTTATGTGGTGTTCGGTGGCGAAGCCCTGGACGTGGCGAGTCTGCGGCCGTGGTTCGAGCAGTTTGGTGATCGCTCGCCGCAGCTGATCAACATGTACGGCATCACCGAAACCACGGTCCACGTTACTTATCGGGCGATCACCCGGGATGATTTCCTCAAGGACACTTGCAGTCCGATTGGCGCGCCGTTGGCCGACCTTAGCTGGTACTTGCTGGACGGCGCTCTGAATCCGGCGCCCAAAGGCTGCATCGGCGAGCTGTTCATCGGCGGCGCGGGCCTGGCGCGGGGTTACCTGAATCGTCAGGATCTCACCGCGACGCGCTTCGTTCCCAACCTGTTTGCCGAGGATGGCAGCCGGTTGTATCGCACTGGCGATCTGGCCCGTTACCGCAACGATGGCAGTGTCGACTATCTGGGACGCGGCGATCATCAGGTGAAGATTCGCGGTTTCCGTATCGAACTGGGGGAAATCGAAGCGCAACTATTGGCGCAACCCCAGGTTGAACAAGCCGTGGTTCTGGCCCGTGACAGCAGCGACGGTCAGCAACTGGTGGCCTATGTGGTGGCCGACGAAGCCATCGCCAGTCGCGAAGCGCTCAAGGCCGCCCTCAAGGAGCAGCTACCGGACTACATGATCCCGACGCACTTGCTGTTTGTCGCCAGCCTGCCGCTGACCGCCAACGGCAAACTCGACCGCAACGCCCTGCCGGAACCCAGCGCCAGTCTGGCCCAAGGTGAGTACGTCGCGCCGCATAGCCAGCTGGAACAGCAAATCGCCGGGATCTGGCAAGACGTACTCAAGCTGGAGCGCGTCGGCCTGACCGACAACTTCTTCGAGCTGGGCGGGCATTCGCTGCTGGTCATCAAGGTGGTGTCGCGACTGCAACTGGAACTCGGCTTGCAGCTGACTCCGCAACAACTGTTCCAGGCGCCGACACTGGGCGCTTTCGCCAGCTCGCTGGCGCAGGACGGCGATGCCGTGAACACATCGAAATTGAGCAGGCTCGAAGCACTGCTCGACGACATGGAGGAAGTTTGATGGACCGCACGACCGCTTCGAGAATCGCCCGGCGCTTTATCACGCTGCCGCTGGAAAAACGCACTGTCTATTTGCAGAAGATGCTTGAAGAAGGCGTGTCCCCGGCCAACCTGCCGATCCCCGAAGTGCAGTCGAGCTTTGAGCAATTGCCGCTGTCTTTCGCCCAGGAACGGCAATGGTTCCTCTGGCAACTGGACCCGCACAGCGCGGCGTATCACATCCCCATGGCCTTGCATTTGCTCGGCGAGCTGGATGTTGCCGCGCTGGAGCGCAGCTTCAACGCGTTGATCGCCCGTCACCAAAGTTTGCGCACCACCTTCCAGCTGATCGATGAGCGCACCGTGCAGATGGTTGCCGATACACAGCCCATCAAGCTGGGGATTCGCCAGGCAACCAGCGGCGACGAAGCGGAAATCAAAGCCTTTATCGCCGCAACCACCGCCCAGCTGTTCGACCTGGAAAATGGCCCGTTGCTGCGGGCTCAATTGCTGCGCCTGAGCGAGCATGAACATGTGTTGGTCATGGCTCAGCACCATATCGTTTCCGACGGCGCGTCCATGCAGGTGATGGTCGCCGAGTTGATCGAATGCTATGCCGCATTCAGCGGCGGCACCGAGCCCGAGCTGCCGGAACTGGCGATTCAATACGCCGACTACGCCATCTGGCAGCGGCACTGGATGGAAGCCGGCGAACGCGAGCGCCAGCTGGATTACTGGACCCGGCAATTGGGCGGCGAACAACCGGTGCTGGAGCTGCCCGCCGACCGTTCGCGTCCCGCCGAGCAAAGTTACCGCGGCGCGCAACTGGACGTGGCGCTGGACGCGCAACTGGGCCCGGCCCTCAAGCAACTGGCGCAGCAGCACAACGTCACATTGTTCATGTTGCTGCTGGCGTCGTTCCAGACCTTGCTGCATCGCTACAGCCGCCAAAACGACATCCGCGTCGGCGTGCCGGTGGCCAACCGCAACCGGATGGAAACCGAGCGTCTGATCGGCTTTTTCGTCAACACTCAGGTGCTCAAGGCCGAGTTCAGCGAACACACGCGTTTCAGCCAATTGCTGCAACAGGTCCGGCAAACCGCGCTGGATGCCCAGGCCCATCAGGAATTGCCGTTCGAACAACTGGTCGGCGCGCTGCATCCGGAACGCAGCCTTAGCCACAGCCCGCTGTTCCAGGTGATGTTCAATCATCAGGGCGCGGACGCCACGGCGGCCCATAGCCAGGTCGCCGGTCTGACCATCGATAACCTCGGCTGGGACAACCCCACCGCGCAGTTCGACCTGACCCTGAACACTTCGCTGACCGAACACAGCTTCAGTGCATCACTGACCTACGCCACCGACCTGTTCGACGCAGCGACCATCGAGCGTCTGGCCCGGCATTGGCAGGCCTTGCTGCGCAGCATCGTCAGCGATCCGGATCAACGGGTCGCCGGTTTGCCGCTGCTGGATGACGCCGAGCGCGCCTTGATCGTCGAGGGCTGGAACGTGCCGGTCAGCCAGAATCCGCCGACCCACAACGTGGTGCGGCTGTTTGAAGACCAAGTCCAGAAAAATCCCTGGGCTGTCGCGCTGATCGTCGCCGGGCAACACCTGACTTACGCGCAACTCAACCGTCGCGCCAACCAGCTGGCCCATTGTTTGATCCAGCAAGGCGTCGGCCCTGAAGTGCTGGTGGGCATCGCCGTTGAACGCAGCGTGGCCATGGTCGTCGGCTTGCTGGCAATCCTCAAGGCCGGTGGTGCGTATCTGCCGCTGGACCCGACGTATCCGGAAGAACGCCTGGCCTACATGATCGCCGACAGCGGCATACAGCTGCTGTTGACCCAAGCCCATGTACAGGCGCACTTGTCGATCCCCGAAGGCCTGAAAACACTGGTACTGGATGATCCGGCCAGTAGCCTTGGCAGCTTTTCCGAAAACAATCCCGACGTTGCGACCGCCCAGGAAAATCTGGCGTACACCCTCTACACCTCAGGCTCCACCGGCAAACCCAAAGGCGTGATGGTTTCCCACGGCGCGCTGCGTAACTTCACCTCAAGCATGGCCGTCGCGCCGGGTATCACTGCCGATGACCGGCTGCTGTCGCTGACCACGTTCTGCTTCGATATTTTCGGCCTGGAACTCTATGTGCCGCTGAGCGTGGGCGCGCGGGTGGTCCTCGCGGGCAACGACGTCAATCTCGATCCGCAGGCGTTGCTGGACATCGTGCAGCGCCAGGGCATCAGCGTCCTGCAAGCCACGCCTTCGACCTGGCGCATGCTCCTCGACCATCCCCGGCGCGGCGCCCTGCAAGGCTGCAAACTGCTGTGCGGCGGCGAAGCCCTGAGCGATGAACTGGCGGCGCGCATGCTGGCGGTCAGCGATCAGCTGTGGAATCTGTATGGGCCCACCGAAACCACCATCTGGTCGGCGATCCATCGACTGGACCGCAGCCATACCAAACCCTGGCTCGGTCGCCCCATCGACAACACCACGCTGTACATCCTCGACGCCGACCTGCAACCGGCGCCGATTGGCGTCGCCGGAGAACTGCTGATTGGCGGCAACGGCCTGGCCCGGGGGTATTTCAAGCGGCCCGAGCTGACCGCTGAACGCTTCGTGCCGGACCCGTTCGGCGCGCCCGGTGCGCAGCTGTATCGCACCGGCGACCTGTGCCGTTATCGCGCCGACGGCATCATCGAATACCTCGGGCGCCTTGATCATCAGGTGAAGATTCGCGGCTTCCGCATCGAATTGGGAGAGATCGAAACCCGTCTGCAAGCCCAGCCGCTGGTACGCACCGCCGCCGTCGTTGCCCAACCGGCCACGACCGGTGAACAGCTGGTGGCGTATGTGGTGCTGGCGCAACCGCTCAGCGACAGCGCCGAACAAGCTGCATTGCGCGAACGCATCCGCACCGCCCTGCGCAAGGATTTGCCCGACTACATGATCCCGGCGCAGCTGCTGTTCCTCGAACAACTGCCGCTGACGCCCAACGGCAAGCTGGACCGCAAGGCGCTGCCCGCCGCCGATGCCAGCCAGATGCAGCAGGTTTACGTCGCGCCGCAAACCGCCATGCAACAACGCATTGCCGCAATCTGGCAGGACGTGCTCAAGCTTGCCCAAGTGGGCATCAGCGATAACTTCTTCGACCTGGGCGGCGACTCGATCATCTCGATTCAACTGGTCAGCCGCGCCCGGCAGAACGGCATTCACTTCACGCCCAAGGATCTGTTCCAGCACCAGACCGTTGAACACCTGGCCAGCGTGGCGCGTGTTGATGATCAGCAGACAACCGACCCGACCGACGCCAGCGCCTTCGCCCTCGCGGGTCTCGATGCTGCGCAACTGGCTTCGCTGCCGGTGCCGCTGGCGCAACTGGAAGACATCTACCCGCTGTCGCCGATGCAGCAAGGCATGCTGTTCTACACCCTGGAAGCCAACGATGCGGCGCTGTACCTGAACCAGATGGCCGTGTCGGTGCAAGGGCTTGATGTGGCGCGGTTCATCGCCGCGTGGAATGCAGTCATAGAGCGTCACGAGATTTTGCGCAGCGGGTTCTGGTCCGCCAGTTCCCTGGCCGAACCCTTGCAGCTGGTTTACAAGCACGCCAGCATTGCCGTGCAGCAACTGGACTGGCAAGGTCGCGAGGTGCAGCCGCAACAGTTGCAACAGCAAGTCGATCTGGATGCCGCCCAGGGTTTCGATCTGCTCGCCGCACCGTTGATGCGCCTGACGTTGGTGCAGCTCGACGCGCAGACCCATTACCTGATCTGGACCAGCCACCACATTTTGATGGACGGCTGGAGCAGTTCGCGCCTGCTCGGTGAAGTGCTGGAGCATTACAGCGGTCAGCCGCTGGCGCCGAAACACGGGCGCTATCGGGATTACATCGCCTGGCTCAAGGCCCAGTCGCAGCAAACCCTGGAACACTTCTGGAAAGCCCAGTTGCAAGACCTCAGCGGGCCGACCATGCTCGCCAGCAGCATTGCGCCTGCGCCAACCGCCGGTCTCGAAGGCCACGAAGCGCTGTACCTGAAGTGGGACAAGGAGCAAACCCGCCAGTTGCGGGATCAGGCCCAACGCCTGCGCATCACCCCCAACACCTTGATCCAGGCCACCTGGCTGCTGCTGTTGCAGCGTTTCACCGGGCAAGCCACGGTTTGTTTCGGCGCCACGGTGGCCGGACGGCCCGCCAGCCTGGCCCATGCCGATGAAATGCTCGGCCTGTTCATCAATACCCTGCCGATCATCCAGACCCCCGACCCGCGCCAGACCGTCGCCGACTGGCTGGCGCAGCTGCAAAGCTGCAACCTGGGGATTCGCGATCACGAGCACGCCTCTCTCGCGGACATTCAGCGCTGGTCCGGCAACAGCGGTCAGGCGTTGTTCGACAGCATCATCGTCTTCGAGAACCATCCGCTGGACGAGCGTCTGGATCAAGCCAGCCAACACGACCTGCAATTCGGCGAGGTCAGCGCCCGTGGCGTTACCGATTTCGCCATGGACCTGGCGGTGATGCTCAAGGACACGCTGACCATCGAATTCATGTACCTGCGCAAGCGCTTCAGCGCTGCGGCCAGCGAGCAAATCCGCCGCAGCTACGAGGCTTTGTTGCTGGCCTTGCTGAACAATCCCCACGCCACCCTCGGCAGCCTGGACATGCTCGACGCCAGCGAGCGCCAGCAGTTGCGCGGCAACAACCTGATGGCCGAGCCACTGACAAACGCCCCATTGTTGGCCGAATTGATCGCCGGACACGCCGTGCAACGTCCGGACGCGATTGCCGTGACCTGTGCCGGAAGCCAACTGACTTACGCCGAACTGGACCGTCGCGCCAACCGTCTGGCCCACCACTTGCTCGCCCAAGGTGTCGGCCCGGAAACCTTCGTCGGCGTCGCTCTGGAACGCTCGGTGGACGTGATCGTCGCGTTCTACGCGGTGATGAAAACCGGCGCCGCGTATGTGCCACTGGACATCGATTATCCTCAGGAGCGCATTCAGTGGATTGCCGGTGATTCGGCGATGCACCTGTTGATCACCCACAGTAATCTGCGGGAGCGCTTTGCCGGGATCGCGCCGGGCCTGATTGCGCTGGACGCTCTTGAGCTCGGTTCGCTGCCGCACACCTGCCCGGCAAATCAGGTGCAGGAAGCCAACCTTGCGTACCTGATCTACACCTCCGGCTCGACCGGCCAGCCCAAAGGCGTCGCGGTCAGTCACGGGCAGATTCGCATGCATTGCAAGGCCATCGCCGAACGTTATGACATGGACGAGCAGACCCGGGAATTGCTGTTCATGTCCTTCGCTTTCGACGGCGCTCAGGAACGCTGGCTGTCGACCTTGCTCAGCGGCGGCGAACTGGTGGTGCGTGACAATCGCCTGTGGACCCCGGAAGAAACCTGGCACGCGCTGCATGCCCACCGGATCAGCATCGCCTGCTTCCCGCCCGCCTACCTGCAACAAATGGCCGAATACGCGGAAACCCAGGACCAGCCGCCACCGCCCGTGCGTATTTATTGCTTCGGCGGCGATGCCGTGGCCGATGCCAACTTCGAACGGGTCAAGCGCGCCCTCAGGCCGCAGTTCCTCACCAACGGCTACGGGCCAACGGAAACGGTGGTCACGCCGCTGCTGTGGAAAGTTGACGTGCAGGCCACCTGCGGCGCGGTGTATGCGCCGATCGGCACACGGGTCGGCGAGCGCAGTTTGTATGTGCTCGACGAAGCGCTTAATCCATTGCCGGTCGGCGTGGCCGGTGAGTTGTACATCGGCGGCCAGGGTGTGGCGCGGGGTTATCACCGGCGTCCGGGCCTGACCGCCGAACGTTTCGTCGCCAACCCGTTTGCCAGCGATGGCGGACGCTTGTATCGCACCGGCGACCGGGTACGCCAACGTGCCGACGGGGTCATCGATTACCTGGGGCGGCTCGACAATCAGGTGAAGATTCGCGGTTTCCGCATCGAACTCGGCGAGATCGAAGCTCGCTTGCGCGCCATGCCGGATGTGCAGGATGCCGTGGTAGTGGCGCGGGAAGGCGCTGCGGGTAAACAACTGATCGGTTATGTGGTCGCAGTTGCGCAAGCCAACCTTGGCCAGCGTTTACGCAGCGAGCTGCAAGCGGACTTGCCGGACTACATGGTGCCGGCGCAGATCCTCACGCTCAGCGAATTCCCGCTCAATGCCAACGGCAAGCTGGACCGCAAGGCCTTGCCGGCCCCTGAATTCAAAGGCCGCGAATTCATCGCCCCACGCAACGATGTCGAGCGCGGCCTGGCCGCGATCTGGCAAGAAGTGCTGGAGGTCGAACAGATCGGCGTCACCGACAACTTCTTCGAGCTGGGCGGCGATTCCCTGCGCATCCTCAAGGTGCTGTCCAAGGTGCGCGCCAGCGGTTTGCCGGTGCAGTTGAAACTGCGCGACATGATCAGCAAACCGACCATCGCCGAGCTGTCCGGCTTCGCACTGGATGGCCATTCGGACGAAGGGCAAAATCTCGACCCATTGTTGCTGCTCAACAGCCGCACCAACAACGCGCCGGCCTTGTTCTGCCTGCACGCGGGCTTTGGCACCGTCTTCGATTACGAGCCTTTGGCCCGGCGGCTGGACGGCAAGCGCAGCGTCTACGGCCTGCAATGCCGCATGCTGTTGCAGCGCGACTGGGAGGACGAATCCCTGGCGGCCATGGCCATCGACTACGCGCAGTACATTCGGCAGAAACAGGCCGACGGCCCTTATCACCTGCTGGGCTGGTCGCTGGGCGGAACCCTCGCGGTGCTGGTCGCCCAGGAACTGGAAAGCCAGGGCCAGCGCGTCGAGTTTCTCGGTCTGGTGGACAGTTTCGTGCCCAGCGCCGGGCAAGCCGCTGTCGAAGATGACTGGAACGCCGACCTGCGCAGCTTTCTGGCAGTGATCTTTGGCGTATCGCAAACGCAATTGCCGGACGTTGAACTGGGCACGAGTCGCGATGTTGAGACGCTGCAAGCATTGATCGGCCGCATCAAGACCGAGATGTCGGCGACTTCGGCCTACGCGAGTATTGGCAGCGACGAACTGGCACACACCTTCTGCGTCGCCATGAAACTCAAGGTGCTGTCCCGCCAGATCGACGCCCTGCCGCGCACTGCCAGCAGCGCCCATTGCTGGTGGGCGGCCAGCGCCAGCGATGCCGAACATCCAAGGATCAGCGGCGCGGTGACGAACATTCGCATTCCGGCCGGGCATTACCAACTGCTCAATCACCCGACGCTGCTCACTGGCCTGCTGCATGCGCTGTCCGCTGCGGAACCGGTCACCCAATAACTTGAAAAAGGAGCACGCAATGCCTCTGGACCCCGATCTCGAAGGTTTCCTGGAATTGGCGCAGATGGGTCGCCTGAGCGGCAAGAGTCGGCCCATGCACGAACTGAGTGTCGAACAGGCACGCGCCGAATTTGAACAGACGTCACAAGTGCTCGATCCTTGCCCGCCCGCTGCCGTCGAGGTCAGCACGCTGTCGATCCCGACCCGGGATGGCCAGTACATCGAGGCGCGGTTGTACCGCGTGGCGCAGCAAGAACCGACACCCCAACCGGGGATTCTGTACTTTCACGGCGGCGGTTATGTGGTGGGCAGTCTGGATTCCCACGACTCCATATGCCGTCGCCTGGCTGCCAATGGCCGGCAAACAGTACTCGCACCCACTTATCGTCTGGCGCCGGAAACGCCCTTCCCCACGGCAATCAATGACGCGCTGGACGCTGCCAACTGGCTGGCCGAACACGCCGCGAGCCTCGACATCGACAACCGCCACATCAGCGTCGCGGGGGACAGCGTCGGAGCGACTTTGGCCACCGTACTGGCGATCAGTGCCGTGCTTGAACCCAAGAGCATTCAACTGCGGCCCAAGGCGCAATTACTCTTCTATCCGGTGACCGACGCCTCGCGAACACGAGCATCCCATCAGCGTTACGCCGAAGGCTTTCTGCTGGAAAGCGAAACACTGCAGTGGTTTTACACTCATTACAGTCCGGACCCGGCCCAGCGCAGCGACTGGCGAGTCTCGCCGTTACTGACTGCGGACCTCAGGCCGTTGGCCCCCGCTTATATAAGCCTGGCGGAATACGACCCGCTGTTCGATGAAGGCAAGGAATACGCCGAACGGCTCAGCGCCACCGGCACGCCCGTGACCCTGAACATCCAGAACGGCTTGACGCACGATTTTCTGCGCATGAGCGGCATCAGCGAAGCCATCCCCGGCGTTTACGCTGCCATCGATGACTGGCTGCTCAAGCACTGAAGGCGGCTCAGCGCAGGCTTCCGCGCAGCAGCGCTACCTGTTCCCGAGCCTGCGCGGGCGCCGAACCATCGGCCGCCAGCGCTGGCCCGGCCACCACGGTGACCCGCGACCACAATCGCCGAAACAGGCCTTTATTCGGATCGCGACTGAAAAAGCTGCCCCACAAACCCTGCAACGCCAGCGGGATCACCGGCACCTGAGTCTGTTCCAGCACCTTGATCATGCCGCCCTTGAACTCATCGATTTCGCCGTCCTTGGTCAACTTGCCTTCCGGAAAGATACACACCAGTTCGCCTTCGCTCAGGTAATGGGCGATTCGCTCGAAGGCCTGTTCGTAAATCCGCGCATCCTCATTACGCCCGGCAATCGGAATGGTCCCGGCAGTGCGGAAAATAAAGTTCAGCACCGGCAGGTTATAGATTTTGTAATACATCACGAAACGAATCGGTCGCCGCACTGCGCCGCCGATCAACAGCGCATCGACGAACGACACATGATTGCAAACCAGCAGCGCCGCGCCTTCATCGGGGATCAGCTCCAGATTGCGGTGCTCGACGCGGTACATGGAATGGCTGAGCAGCCAGATCAGGAAGCGCATGGTGAACTCGGGCACGATCTTGAAGATGTAGGTGTTGACCGCGATGTTCATCAGCGAGATGACCAGAAACAATTCCGGGATCGATAGCTGGGCAACGCTGAGCAGCAGGATCGACACCAGCGCCGAAACCACCATGAACAGCGCATTGAGAATGTTGTTGGCGGCGATCACTCGGGAGCGTTCATTCTCCGGAGTGCGCGACTGAATCAACGCGTACAGCGGCACGATATAAAAGCCGCCAAAGACGCCAATGCCGAGAATATCAAACAGCACCCACAAGGCCGGGCCAGAGCCCAGCACCGCCAGCCAGTCATTGGCCATGACGTTTTGCGGCATATTGCCCGAATGCCACCACAACAGCAGGCCAAAAACGGTCAGGCCCATGGAGCCAAACGGCACCAGACCAATCTCCACCTTGCGCCCGGACAAGCGCTCGCAAAGCATCGAACCTGCGGCGATGCCGATGGAGAAGACTGTCAGGATCAGCGTGACGACCGTTTCGTCACCGTACAGCCACTCTTTGGCGTAGGCCGGGATCTGCGTGAGGTAGATCGCGCCGACAAACCAGAACCACGAGTTGCCGACAATCGAACGCGACACCGCCGGCGTCTGATTCAGGCCCATGCGCAAGGTGGCCCAGGACTGGCTGAAGATATTCCAGTTGATCGTCAATCCCGGCGTCGCAGCGGCCGCACGCGGGATGCCACGACTGGCGAGATAACCCAGGCACGCCACCAGGATCATGACGCTGGCAACCACCGGCGCGTAGTTCGAGGTCGACATCATCACCCCGGCGCTGATGGTGCCCGCCAGGATCGCGAGGAACGTGCCCATTTCCACCAGACCGTTACCGCCCACCAGTTCCTCTTCACGCAGATGCTGCGGCAGGATCGAATACTTCACCGGCCCGAACAGCGCCGAATGCGTGCCCATGGCAAACAGCGCCACCAGCATCAGCCACAGGTGCCCATAAATGAACCCGGCCGCACCCACCAGCATGATCCCGATCTCGCCCAGCTTGATCAGCCGAATCAACGCGTCCTTGGCGTACTTCTCGCCGAACTGCCCGGCCAGCGCCGAAAACAGGAAAAACGGCAGAATAAACAATAACGCGCACAGGTTGACCCAGATCGAACGATCACCCTCGATGGCCAGCTTGTAGAGAATCGCCAGAATCAGCGATTGCTTGAGCACGTTATCGTTAAACGCCCCAAGGGACTGAGTAATGAAAAACGGCAGGAAGCGGCGTTTTCCCAACAGCGTGAATTGTGACGGGTGGCTCATCGTCCGTGGTCCTGAATGGCTGTGCGATTGGAAAGTCTTGATCCAGTGCGAGCCACATTGAAGACGTTCGATTGCGATATGTCGATAGGACGTTTCTGATTGTGCGGGGAAATGCGGTTTTATCGGGTGAGCAAAAACCCGTGGGACCGGATTCGTACGCTTCGGCAATGAGTCGTAGGACCGGATTCATCCGGGAGGACGTCGGTGCTGGCGCCCTGAACCTCAACAAAACACGATCCAACGAACCCGCCATCATCCGGCCAGCGGTTGCACCGATCAAACCATCTCCCTATGATTCGCCCCGTCGCTGCACATCAGCGACCGGATTTGGCGATCCGAGTACTCAATCGTATGGCTCTATACTGCTTTGTGCGTGTCTACGTGGATGGCTTTGTTATGGCGGCTGTACGTGGGAGACCTTCGGGTCTGCCGGGTATGAGTACCGGTTCGCCAACCTGCGTGCAGCTGTCACCTGATCTCGTTTGGCGACGAGTGATGACAGCGTTTTTAAATTACTCATGGTTTTAAATCGTATGACCCAATACACCCCACTGAATCAAAACCCAAAAACCGTTCTCTTCATCAACCCAAACGCACCCTTCCCCGACCTGCACCACTGCGCCGTCGAACGCCTGACCGCCGTGAAAAACCTGATGGCCTGCCTAAGCACCGCCGACCTCAAAGACCCCGACGAAAAACACCTCGCCCATGTTGCCCAAGCGGCTTGTCTGTTGTTGCAAGATAGTTGTGATGTGCTGGAGGTGATGGAAGTGAGGTTGGATAAGTTCGGAGATTGATCCGAGGCACAGGCCACTCCTACAGCTGACCAGCAAAATCCGCTGTAGGAGCTAACTTGTTCGCGATTCAAGTTCAAATCCGACTCTGAGCGTCATTGAGAAACCAACCGCACCGTTACCGGGGCCAAAAACATCGATCAATAACCATACTTAGGTAGAAATCTGGATAACGGCGGATGGGTTTTCTTCCACTCTTCGGCGAAGGCTGCGCCTGCCTGCAGTTGTTGGGGAGTCATTTTTTTTCGCAGATCCGCCATTTTTCTGGCTGTTTTTTCTGCTATTCCGGTAGCCACATCGGAATCAGCAATAAGCGACAAAAGTCCATACGAACTGACCGACCGATGTTCCTCGCCCATATCAATGTCGTGGTATTCAAATGTTGTGTCTAAATCCCCAAGCCTGATGGCGTTTCTTGCCCATTCTGTCGATTCCTCGCGCTGATAATCTTTCAGCTCTTTTATAAGTACACGGATAGCCGGGACGTGATTGCCATTGGCCGCAGCAATTATCCATTTCCTTATTTCCTGGGACCGATCTGTGGAGTTGAAAAATACGCCACCTCCAATCTGATATACACGAGCCAACTTAAACTGACTCTCCGGTAGTCCCGCACGCGCCGACCGGACAAGCCACTCCAAATTGCCGTCTAAAAAATAAAGTACCAACATTGCCTCGCTATCGCCTGCCCTAGCTTTGGTTCTGGCCTGTCGTAGCGCGACGTTGCGCCACTGTACAGTGGTCTTTGAACGAGCAGGGGGCTTGCTTGTAATCGAATCATCGTCGTTGCTGTATATCAGCCGTAACATTGCAAACAGGTCACCGCCTCGAGCGGCGGAAACATACCAGAAGTGGGCGGCCGGATTCATAAGCATGGTTTTATGCCGTTCTATCTCACCAAGGTAATACTGAGCGTCCGGGTCGCCCGCCCGCGCCGCCACTTCAAGCTGGTCAGCGGCAAGGGCGGGGTTCCCAATGTTGTAAGAAACCAACCCAGCCAGCTTTGAAGCACGCTGTTCCGGGGTCAACTGGGCCGCCAGTACCGTATTTATCGAGAAGAGAAAACCTAACCAAAAAATAAAATAGCCCACAACTTTACCCACCGAATTGTTGACGCAGTTTTGGAAATTCATACTCATACCTCGGTGAAAAATCGGAAACAGGCTTGTGACTTGCCTTCCAATTTTCTGCATAGGCCGTTCCGCTCTTGATTTGATCAGGAGTCATTTTTTCTGAAATTTGCGCGACTAACTCATTGGCACGCGCTCTGTAGTCTGATCGTTCAGTCTGGGTTGCAACAAGAGCAAGCCCATAGGCCTTAACCAAATCAAGTGGATGTCGGAACTCATCACTCAAATGCGCCATCGCTACAGATGACAATACGATGCCTACCAAACTTCCCTCATCAGTCAATTTCTCTAACCAGTACGCTACGGCCTTTTGGTTATTGCGTCTAATGACCTTCGCCAAAAGAGCCTCCATCGCAGGAATATATCCGGCCTCAGCCGAGGCGGTTACCAAACCATCGATAGCCCGTAGTCGTCTACCATGAAAAAGGAAAAACCCCTTTCCTTTTGAATACTCGGACGCTAATCGGAGCTGCGCTTCCGGGAAACCGGACTTGGCAGATTTCTCCAGCCAATAGAAGCTTTGTGTTATCCAATACAGCTGAAACATTGCCTCACCGTCACCTCGCTGCGCCCTCTCCTTGCCTAGAGTAAGCGCCGACTCCAACCATTCATGAGGACTTCTGGTTGTAGCGGCGCAGTTTTGCAGTATCCGGCAGTTTTGGTCACTACTTGTGATGAGCCGCATCATGGCGTAGACATCACCCTGATGCGCCGCTTGTTCGTACCAATATCGCGCCTCTGAATCGACCCTGAATCTTTGGCTTCTTTTAAGTTCTCCGAGAAAATACTGTGAATCCCGATCACCTGCGCGTGCAGCCAGTTCCAGAAGCGGCTCAGCTTCGCTACCTCTGCGCATATTATAGAAAAAGATACCCTGACTTTTTGCAGTTTCCTGACTTGACGTCAACTCAGCAAGCACTACGCCAGACGCACAGACCCCGAATGCAACAACCGTGAAAAAAACTAACAACCTCATCGCCATCTCCGCATCTAAACCCAGCCCATTCAGCGACTTCACTGTTGAAGCTCCAACTCATCACGAGTCATTTAAACGCCTCACAGTTGTCACCTTGAATCTTTCCTTAAAGGTGGATGCTTTCGTACCCACTCTTCAGCGAACAATTGTCCGGCTTTGATTTGCGAGGGGGTCATCATTGCAGCGATCTCCTCCAGCGCGCGGTATGTTCGGCCGGACCAACGGGTAGGTGCAGCCTCATCCAGCAACACCGTTAGCCCATAGGCTTTAATCAAGTCATTTGAATCAGCGGTTGCGGTGGGAGCATCAGATAACCAGCGAGCATATCTCGCGGTTGCGTTGAAACCACCACCTTCGAGTCCGCGCTCGGTCCAATATCTAACGCCCTTCAAATCGTTCTGGAAAGACTTCATCTCAACAACATCATTGATAGCTATCAGATGCCCGCCCTCAGCAGCTTTTACAATCCACTCATCGGCTGCAAGCTGGCGCCTATTAGGCATTAGAAATATTCCTTCCCCCTTACCGTACTCCCGGCCAAGTCTGTACATTGCATCAGAAAACCCTGACTCGGCAGATCTCGATAACCAGTTAAGATCATTCGTTACGTAGTACGTCAGCAGCATGGCCTCCCCGTTACCGTCGTTCGCCTTCTGCTCGATGGCTTCCAGGGCTTTGGCTTTCCATCTCTTCGCAAGGCTGCAATCTCTATATATAAAACAATCGGCCGTATGTTCAGACGTCAGAGCTACCATCGCATACAAGTGTCCTTGAAGAGCAGCATGCTCAAACCACTGAATGGCTTCTCTAGTCAGGTAGCCAAAGTTTTTCTCACGCAGCATATCTCCGAGACAATACTGGGACTCCTGATCTCCCTTTTCAGCGCTCGGCTTTAATAACGGAAAAGCTTCCTGATGGCGGCCCAAATGGTAAAGAAACAAGCCCTGTTTCTTAACGGGTTCGAGGTCGATGGAATTTTGGGATAACGATAACGGGCTGAAGAGTAACCAACAGAACGAAACACAACCAACGAACCATGAACGCACCACAGGAACCCCCGAAAAATGCCTAAACTTAAGCGAATAGCGACGAACGCGCGACGGCTATGACGGCCCACATCACAATCCGTACTTGACAGGAAACTCTGAAAGTGGGGCATAGGTTTTTTTCCAATATTCAGCAAAGTAAACCGCAGCTTCAACCTGATCAGGAGTCATTTTTTTTCTAAGCCTCTTTAACTTCCGCTCGTAGTAACTAACGCTGCTCGGCAGTTCAGCTTGCACAATAGTCAATGTTAAGCCATAGGCTTTAACAAGATCCAAGGGAAATCTGAAGTAATCTGATGTGTCCGCGATCCATGCGGCGTAGTTAATCATCGCGTTTAAACTTCCCGCTTTAGCTGCTCGCTCCGTCCAATACACATTCCCTCTAACATCACCACGCTCAGCCAAAATTGACCTTAGTTCATCCATTGCAGGGCCATATTCCGAATTAGCAGCAGCTAACAACCATTTATCTGCAGTTTTTATTCTTCGGCCAGGAACAACGAAAACATCCCAGCCCTGCCGATACTCGACACTAAGCCAATACTGCCCTTGACCGAAACCAGCTTCAGCTGATTTTATAAGCCAATCATACTCTCCACTCATCAGAAACAACTGATACATTGCCTCCCCGTCACCTTTGGCCGCTCGACTCTCTGCGACTCGTTTCGCAGCAACACGCCACCCCTGAAACTCATTACTCTCTGGATAACATTTATTCAAAGGTTTACATAGAGCGTCGTCAACTTTGAATAATCGCATCATGGCGTAGACATCATTTTGATGAGCAGCCAGTTCAAACCAAGTCTGTGACAGATCATCCAAAAATGTCGTTTGTTGCCTCAGCACTTCGCCTAATAAATACTGTGATTCACGATCACCTGCCTCGGCTGCGACTTTCAGAAAGGGGGCTGACTCAGTGGTGCGCCTAAGGTTATAGAGAAACAAACCTCTCTCCTTAGCAACAGCTTGCTCGGGAGTCAGATCCGCCAGGGCACTTTGACCAAAAAGAATACCTGCTACAAAACAAGCCAGCAGGATCTTCATATTAGAAATTATGTACATTGATAACATCCAATACATCAATAAACTCACACACCTCATTCATGGAAGGGCCTAACAAACATCTATGAGATTTATATTTCTCTAAAATAGCAATATTATCCGCATCGCGCTCGGCACTTCCAACCATCATAAAATCGTCCATTCGCTTGACATTGGACAGATAGCTTCCCTTAGCAATACTGGACTTTCCAAAAATGCCGAACCGTAAAACAGACTCATCAAAATTTCTCTGCGCCAGCTCAATGGTGTTGTGGCATCCATACTTTGTAAACGCTCCCGATTTAGCATTCTCAACGATCGCCCCGAGAATTGTTTCTATCGCGCGCTGCTGGAGCCGACGTGACTCAAGCTCAGTAAACTCCTTGAACTTTGAATTTTTCGATCCATCTTCAGTTTCTACTCGGAATTCCTTCGGTTTCTGCAAAAATGTATTCAGCAATGATCCCAATCCCTCAGGCGCAAGCTTCGCAAACCAAGCTTTAAGTTCTTCGTTTCCTTTATTCAGCTCAATCGTATGAGCCATAACCCCAGCCCGGTCCCCCGCCGTCATTGCGTCATACAGCGAATTAACCTTGTTATACCCCAACAAAAACAACCACTGAAGTTCAACACCAGCAGCAACGAGAACTTGCGCTTTAGCAAAATACTCAAACGCCTCAGGCATGATCCAGTCAAGTTTGTGGTATTCGTTTTTTATCAATTCCCGGTTGAATATATCGAGGAAGTGCACCAGGGCTTTGTAGCCGAGGACGAAGCTGAAATCGCCGTCGGCGCCGACTCCGGCGATGAGGGCGGCTTTGAGGCGCAGGATGATCTGGCCGTTTTGCAGGGACAGGCTGAATTCGCCTTTCCCACCGACGCCAGCGGCGGCACTGAGGTTGGCCCCCAGGGACGCAACGGCCAGCCAGTCTTTTTTGCTGGGATCCAGTTCGTTATAGGGCTGCACGCTGCGGGCGCTCAGCAAGTCTTTGGGCGGTGCCCATTGCAGGCTGCCGCTGATCTTGATGCCCGCCTGCACGCCTGCGAACAGGTTGAGATTGGCGCTGATGACTTCGTCTGCGCGCACGTTGGGCAGACCATGGATGTCGACGCGGGTGATGCCGCGCTGGGCGTCGCGGCTGGTGTCCAGTTCAACGTCGTGTTTGCTGTCGCTGGGTTTGAGGGCCATGTTGGCGCTAAGCAGCATGGACGCGCCGGCGAATCCCCAGGCTTTGATGCCGCCTTCCAGGCAGAAACGGCCAAGGTCGACTTCGGCTACCTGCTGGTTGAAATTTATATATTTCGCTTTAACGGAGGTGGCCTGGGTGCGTTTGGGGAGTTCGAACTGGAGCAGTTCGACTTCGCCCCGCGCGAGGTTGATGTCCAGAGACGCCTCGACGCTGGCGCTGGCACCTTTGTTCAAGCTGAGTTCAAAGCCCTTTGCGGTGGCGCCGCTGTGCAAATTGCTTTGCGCTGGTGTGAGGCAGCGAATCAAGCGCGCTTGCGGGCTGTTATCCACCAGACGCAGGGGGCCGAGAGGGTTTTTCTTGAAGAGCATTTGCTTGAGGCCATTGCCCCACGCCTCGAACTCGGCGTCATCACGCAGGTTCTCGATATAGAAACCCTGGGTCTTGAGGTACGCCTTGAATCGCGCAGGAGCGAAAAACCCGGACGTGTCGAACCAGGCATCCTGGATTTTCAGGCGTCTGGCGTCCATATGGATGAACCAATAGTCGAGTGCGTGGCCGTCACTGAGGTTGCCAGCATCGATATTGAAGTTCGGATTGCCCGCTTTGGCGGCTATTTTGGCCAGATCTTCCTGGAGGGTCTTTTGCGCCTGTGTGCCCAGACTATTGCGCAGATCCTTGAAACTAAGGTGGCTGAGACGTGCGCGTTCAGTCGGTACGCTGATTTCTCGCAGGGGAAAGTTACTGCGTACCAGACGCTGCACAGGTTTTGGCTCGAACGCTTCCGGATTCCAGAGCAGGTGCAGTGCGGGTTTGCGGGCGCGGATGATGTCTTCAGCGTCCTGTTTGAGTGCCTTTTCCTTGCTTTCCAGGTCTTGCCAATGGCGCCTTTCTTCATCGAACAAGCTGTCTGGTGGCTGTTGTCGGCCAACCCGCAGCCAAGTGTCGAAACTGGTTTCGATGTTTTTTTCCAGGTCGGCTTTGTTCTTGAGCAGCTGGTGGTAATCGCGATAGCGCTTGATGCCCCAGGAAATATCCTCATCCGGGTGATGCAAGGCGAATTCGGGCAAGGCAATGCCATAGGCCGCAGCCCGCATTAATGTTTTGGTGAACTCCGAATAACGGAACAAACTTTCGGATTCTCTGACCCACTCGGCCAGATTGTTGTTTGGGTCAAATTTTTCAGCGTCCAGATCGGCCAGCAGTTTGGCGTGGACTTTGCGAAACTGGTCGATTTCCTCTTGTTTGAAATCGGGGATCTTGCCATCGATCAAGTTCTGCCGTTGCTTGAGGTAAACCTCACGAATCCTGCCCATTTCAATGGCTTCAGGGCTGAATAATTCGCCTTTCAGCAAACGGTACCCTTCTTTTTCTGCCTGTCGCCGGGCTTCGACTTCCAGGACGCGTAGCTCAGGGGCTAGATCACGGAAAGCCTTTTGCCTGGGAAAAATTTCGCGGTTCTGTTCAGCAGTTAGTCTTGGGGTGTTATCGATTTTCAGACCGTTCTTTAAAGCACCTTCTGCCTCGAATGCCGCTATCTCCTGCCGTAACTTGTTCAGCTCCAGTTCAAGCTCGTGATACCGCTTACTCTTGGCCGCATCCAGAAAACTGCTTAACTTCGGCTCAAGGAAAAACTCCATCAGCCCGCGCTCGTCCAGCGCCTTGAGGCGCGAATCCGCGTCGGTGGTGACGACGGCTTTTTTCAGTTTGTCCGCGGCTTTAACCAGAACGTCCAGGGTGTGCTCGCGCATCAACCAGAAGCTGTCCTGCCCGACTTCATAAAGAATGTCGTAATAGTGGTTGCTCTTGTTGCAGTCCTGCTCGCCACAGAAGTTGGTGGTGCCGTGTTCCGCGCTTTCCGGTGTCGGTTCCAGCTTGAGGACTTTAGTTACGGGAGGTTCGAGTTCCGTCGCAGCCACTTCACTGCCCGGTGCCGGGATTTGCAGCGTCCAGCCGGCACGAATGTAGTTGGGATTGCTGATAAAGGGATTCAGCTCGCGCAGTTGGCTGACGCTGCTGCCGAACCGTTGGGCAAGTGTGCTCAGGGTGGCGTCCTGCTGGACGATATAGGTTTGCGTGTTCATGGCTGCACGGCCTCCAGCAGTTGTGCGACTTTGCGGTGTGGTCGTTCGGAAGAAGCAAGGATCGGCAGCAACTCGGTTCGCTCGGACAGCTCGCCGTGGATGATCAGGTGGGGAATTTCCAGCAGGTCTTCGTCGACGCCGATGCGATGCTTGACGAGGAAGTCCAGATTGCGCGCCAGCCTCGGTAATTCGCTGTCAGGCACTCGGCCAAAATGGTTCGGGTTCTCCCGCAGCCAGTACACCCAGCGCACGTCCTTGAAGGTGGTGAATACGCTGTCGGGAAAAGCCAGCGGCCAGGTGCAGGAGTCGACCGCGACTGGCGTGTCGACTCGCCACTCGTGCCAGCGATTGGCGTCGGGCTTGAGGCTTGGTGCGGGGGTATACACCGCGTCCCATGGCCCCAGCAGGCAGCCGAGGTTGTCGCCCGCTTCCATGGCCAAGGTGGTCCAGTGCACCGGGTTGTAGAAAGTCAGAATGTTTGATCTGCCAAGCGGCATTGCCATCAGTTTGCGGGCGTGGGCCAGTGCAGCTCCCGCATCACGACAACGCAGGGCAATGCCTTTGGGACGCTGGTGACAAACCCGGGCCATGCCTGACACACCCGATGGCGGCAGGACGAACCAGGTGGGGCCTTTCAAGGCGCGGTCCTGCAATGCCGTGCCGGACCAGAGCAGGTCGCAATTGAAGGTGTGGCCTTGCATTTGTAATTGGGTAACACCCCACGCTGGCTTGTTATGGAACGGATCGACGATGAAGATCATCGATTGCCCGTATTCCTCCCGAGGAGCGTCCAGCGTCGGGAGGTCAAGGAGTCGGGTAATTGCATCGGACATCTGCTCGCTATCCTGTCGTTGTGCCGAAAGGGGCGACGATGCGGGCTCGCGAAAGCGCTCGCAATACTGGGACAGGAAAAGCAGATGGGTCCTACTTTTGTGCGAGGAAACGGCCTACAAAAGTTGCTTGTGTGCTGGGCCAGGCAGGGTCGCATTGAGGCAGATCTTTAATAGCGTCACCGACCCATTCGCGAACTGGCTCGCTTCTGCATGTGGCCGGCGAAGAACGATAACGCGCTGGGTCCGGTTGACCGAGGCGCCTGATTCGCGGGCAAGCCTCGCTCCAACGCAATAGTGTTTTCTTGAGGTTTCAGGTCGCCAGCACCGACGCCTTCCCGGATAAATCCGGTCCTACGACGTCGCGCGGGTTCGTTGGAGCGAGGCTTGCCCGCGAATCGTTAATAAGGCCCATCAGCGCTCAGACCTTGGTCGACACTGACGAACCTGAGCCAGCATGCGAGACTAGCGAGCTTGTCCTTGAGGCTCTGAATTTCTATGTCGCTGTCCAGCGGGCTGATTGCTGCCGTTGCTCTGGTCTATATGGCCATTATGTTCGCCATCGCCTTTTACGGTGACCGGCGTACTACGTCGTTGCCGCCGCGCGTGCGGGCGTGGGTGTATAGCTTGTCGCTGGCGGTGTATTGCACCAGTTGGACGTTCTTCGGTGCGGTGGGTCAGGCGGCTGAGCAGTTGTGGTCGTTTTTGCCGATTTATCTGGGGCCTATCGTGCTGATGCTGCTGGCGCCGTGGGTCTTGCAGAAGATGGTGTTGATCAGCAAGCAGGAAAACATCACGTCGATTGCCGACTTCATCGCCGCGCGCTATGGCAAGTCGCAATCGCTGGCGGTGGTGGTGGCGTTGATCTGTCTGATGGGTGTGCTGCCTTATATAGCCCTGCAGCTCAAAGGCATCGTGCTCGGAGTGAATATCCTGATCGGGGCGGTGGCGGACGCGACCGGCACTCGTGCGCAGGACACCGCGCTGATCGTGTCGCTGGTGCTGGCGCTGTTCACCATTCTGTTTGGCACCCGTACGCTGGACGTCACCGAACACCATCGCGGCATGGTGCTGGCTATCGCGTTTGAGTCGCTGGTCAAGCTGTTGGCTTTCATGGCGGTCGGGGCGTTTGTCACTTACGGCCTGTACGACGGCTTCGACGATCTGTTTAACCAGGCCATGCTCGCGCCGCGCCTGGAGCAGTACTGGAAGGAAACCATCAACTGGCCGTCCATGGTGGTGCAGACCGGCGTGGCGATGATGGCGATTGTCTGCCTGCCGCGTCAGTTTCACGTGACGGTGGTGGAAAACATTGACCCGCAGGATTTGCGCCTCGCCAAATGGGTGTTCCCGGCCTATCTGGCCCTGGCGGCGCTGTTTGTAGTGCCTATCGCGTTGGCCGGGCAAATGCTGCTGCCCGGTTCGGTACTGCCCGACTCGTTCGTGATCAGCCTGCCGCTGGCCCATGCGCATCCGTCGCTGGCCTTGCTGGCGTTCATCGGTGGCGCTTCGGCGGCCACGGGCATGGTGATTGTCGCCAGCGTCGCGCTGTCGACCATGGTTTCCAACGACATGCTGCTGCCCTGGCTGTTGAGCCGCAAAACCACCGAACGGCCGTTCGAGGCGTTTCGTCACTGGATGCTGTCGGTACGCCGGGTCAGCATCGTGGTGATTCTGTTGCTGGCTTATGTCTGTTATCGGCTGCTGGGCTCGACGGCGAGCCTGGCGACCATCGGCCAGATCGCCTTTGCGGCCATTACCCAGCTGTCGCCAGCGATGTTCGGCGCGCTGTGGTGGAAGCAGGCCAACCGACGCGGTGTGTTCGCCGGGCTGGCAGCGGGTATTTTCCTCTGGTTCTACACCTTGGTACTGCCGATCGCCGCTCACGGCATGGGCTGGTCGCTGGACAGTTTCCCACTGCTGGCCTGGCTGCACGGTAACCCGTTGAACCTGCCGATCACCCCGCTGACGCAAGGCGTGGTGCTGTCCCTGGCGGGCAATTTCATTTTGTTTGGCTGGGTGTCGGTGATCTCCCGCACGCGGGTGTCCGAGCATTGGCAGGCGGGACGTTTCATTGGCCAGGAGATTCATGTCCGCCCCAGCAATCGCCCGTTGCTTGCGGTGCAGATCGAAGACTTGCTCAGCCTGTCAGCGCGTTTTGTAGGTGAGGAACGCGCACGGCAAAGCTTCATTCGCTTCGCTTATCGTCAGGGTAAAGGCTTCAATCCCAACCAGAATGCCAACGCCGAGTGGATCGCCCACACCGAGCGCTTGCTGGCCGGTGTATTGGGCGCGTCATCGACTCGCGCGGTGGTCAAGGCGGCCATCGAGGGCCGGGAGATGCAACTCGAAGACGTGGTGCGCATCGCCGACGAAGCCTCCGAGGTGCTGCAGTTCAACCGGGCTTTGCTGCAAGGTGCCATTGAGAACATCACGCAGGGCATCAGCGTTGTCGATCAATCCCTGAAACTGGTGGCGTGGAATCATCGTTATCTGGAGCTGTTCAAGTATCCGGATGGCTTGATCAGCGTCGGCCGGCCCATCGCCGACATCATTCGCTACAACGCCGAGCGTGGTTTGTGCGGCCCCGGCGAAGCTGAAGTTCACGTGGCCCGCCGTCTGCACTGGATGCGCCAGGGCCGGGCGCACACCTCGGAGCGAATGTTCCCCAATGGGCGCGTGATCGAGTTGATCGGCAATCCCATGCCCGGCGGCGGCTTTGTCATGAGTTTCACCGACATTACGGCGTTTCGCGATGCCGAGCATGCTCTCAAGGGCGCCAATGAAAGCCTTGAGCAGCGGGTCGCGGAACGTACCCGTGAGCTGTCGCAGCTGAACGTCGCGCTGACCGATGCCAAGGGCACCGCCGAAGCGGCCAACCAATCGAAAACCCGCTTTCTCGCTGCGGTCAGCCATGACCTGATGCAGCCGCTGAATGCGGCTCGGCTGTTTTCCGCAGCGCTGTCCCATCAGGACGGGGACATGTCTGCCGAGTCTCAACAGTTGGTGCAGCATCTGGACAGTTCGCTGCGCTCGGCCGAGGACTTGATCAGCGACCTGTTGGACATTTCCCGCCTGGAGAACGGCAAGATCAACCCGGATCGCCAGCCATTTGCCCTCAATACTCTGTTCGATCCCCTCGGCGCGGAGTTCAAAGCGCTGGCCCGGGAGCAAGGCATGCAATTCCGCGTCCGTGGCACGGCGTTGCGCGTGGACAGCGACTTGAAGCTGCTGCGACGCGTTCTGCAAAACTTCCTGACCAACGCTTTTCGCTACGCCAAAGGCCCGGTACTGCTGGGCGTGCGCCGCCGTGGCACGTATTTGAGTCTCGAAGTCTGGGACCGTGGACCGGGTATTCCGGAAGACAAGCAGCGGGTCATTTTCGAGGAATTCAAGCGTCTGGACAGCCATCAGACCCGCGCCGAAAAAGGCCTGGGACTGGGGCTGGCGATTGCCGACGGGCTGTGCCGCGTATTGGGCCACCCGTTGCAGGTGCGCTCCTGGCCGGGCAAAGGCAGTGTGTTCAGCGTCAGCGTGCCGCTGGCCCGGCTCCAGACGACAGTCGCCGAAAAGGTCAGCGAGCCGGATCGTGCAATGCTCGGCGGCACGCAGGTGCTGTGCATCGACAATGAAGACAGCATCCTGATCGGTATGAACAGCCTGCTCACGCGCTGGGGTTGCCAGGTCTGGACCGCGCGCAATCGCCAGGAGTGCGAAACGTTGCTGGAACAAGGCGTGCGGCCGCAACTGGCGCTGGTGGATTTCCATCTGGATGAAGGCGAAACCGGCACCCAATTGATGGCCTGGCTACGCACCCGTCTGGGCGAACCGGTGCCAGGCGTGGTGATCAGTGCCGACGGCAGGCCGGAGTTGATCGCGCAAGTGCATGCCGCCGGGCTGGATTTCCTGGCCAAGCCGGTCAAACCTGCGGCGCTGCGCGCGTTGTTGAGTCGGCATGTGAGTTTGAATTAACCCGTAGCGCGGGCGTCATCACGGCCTTTCTTTACGGCGATACGGGAACACGTCGATCACCTTGCCCGCGCGAATCGCATCCTGCAGGCTTTTCCAGTAATCGGCGTTGTATAGCTCGCCGTGCAGGCTGTCGAATAGCCGACGCTGCTTGATATCGGCAAACAGAAACGGCGGGAATTCCTCAGGAAAAACGTCAAGCGGCCCGATGGAATACCAGGGTTCGGAGGCCATTTCGTCTTCCGGGGTGCGCGGGGCCGGGATGTGGCGGAAGTTGGCTTCGGTCAGGTAGCAAATCTCGTCGTAGTCATAAAACACCACGCGTCCATGCCGGGTCACGCCGAAATTCTTCAGCAGCATGTCGCCAGGGAAGATATTCGCGGCCGCCAATTGCTTGATCGCCAGCCCGTAGTCTTCCAGCGCTTCGCGGATCTGCGCCTCGTTGGCGTGTTCCAGATACAGATTCAGCGGGGTCATGCGCCGCTCGGTCCAGCAATGCCGGATCAGCACCGTATCGCCCTCCACCTGCACCGTTGACGCCGCCACCTGCAGCAGTTCGGTCAGGCAATCGGGGTCGAATTTGCTCAACGGGAAACGAAAATCGGCGAACTCCTGGGTATCGGCCATGCGCCCGACCCGATCGACGTTTTTCACCAGCCGGTATTTTTCGATGACTGTCGCGCGGTTGACGTTCTTGGACGGCGAAAACCGATCCTTGATTATCTTGAACACGGTATTGAAGCCCGGCAGGGTGAACACGCTCATGACCATGCCCCGCACGCCCGGCGCCATGATGAACCGGTCATCAGTGCTGGCCAGATGATTGATCAGCGCCCGATAGAACTCCGACTTGCCGTGCTTGTAGAAGCCAATCGAGGTGTACAGCTCGGCAATGTGTTTGCCCGGCAGGATGCGCTTGAGGAAGCTGACGAATTCCGCCGGCACCGGCACATCCACCATGAAGTACGAACGGGTGAAGGAGAAGATGATCGAGACTTCGGCTTCGTCGGTGATCAGCGCATCGATCCGGATGCCTTGACCTTCCGGATGCAGCAGCGCGATGACCAGCGGCCATTGCTCGTCGAGGGTGAACACCCGGCCCACCAGGTACGCGCCCTTGTTGCGGAACAGGATCGATGAAAACAGTTCGACGCTCAGGTTCGGGTCCTTGCACACCCAGTCGGGCAGGCTCTCGCGCAACTGTGCTTCCAGCCGCTGCAGGTCGCCGGGCAGATCGGCGTAGGCGACGTTGAACCGGTAGGCGCTGAAAGTCTGCTCCAGCATGCCCGGCAAATCACCTTGCGGATGAAAGGTTCGCGTCTGGGCGGCGCGCTCGTGATGGCGCAAGCTCGGTCGCGTGGTGTGGATAAACATGCAGCCGTCGCTGATCAGGTCATGGCTGAACAGCCCGCAGAAAATCGAGTTGAACCAGGTTTCCGAGAGTTCGTCGTCCAGTCGCAGGTCAATCAGCTGAATGTAGGCGCTTTTGACCAGCGGCCAGCATGTCACGGCGAGCAATTGCTCGGCGGCGAAGGCTGACCCAAGGGTCTTGATGGTCTGGTTGACCTTCTCTTCATAAAGACTGATCCGCGCCGCCGAAGCGCGCTGGGCTTCCTGCCACAGCGCTTGCTCGAAACGTGCCTGGGCCCCGTCGGCGATCTGCCGAAAATCCTCCCGGTAATCATCGAAACCTTCCAGGATCATGCGAGCGATATCAGCGGCGGGCCATGGCGTGGACATGTGCGTATCTCTGCTGGATGGGTATGGCGCAGCTTAGCAGCGTCTGAGACATCTCGACCTGGCAGCAAAATCGTCAGCAAAGATTGCAACCGCCCTCGCCTCCCGGTAAAACTCCCGGCCCTCTGCCAAGGAAGGACTCTCCATGAAACCCGCCGACATTATTCGCCTGATTGCACTGGCCGCGATCTGGGGCGCGAGCTTTTTGTTCATGCGCATCATCGCGCCCGTGCTGGGCACCGTGCCCACCGCCTTTTTTCGGGTATCGATTGCGGCGGTCGGGCTGCTGGTCATTCTCTGGCTGATGCGCATCGACTGGGATTTTCGCGGCAAGCTCAAGACCTGCATGCTGCTGGGCGTGATCAATTCCGGGCTGCCCGCGACCATGTACTCGCTGGCCGCGCAGGTCATGCCAGCCGGTTACTCGTCGATCTTCAACGCGACGACGCCGCTGATGGGCGTCCTGATCGGCGGCGTGTTCTTCAGTGAAAAACTCTCGGCGGTGAAAATCATCGGCGTGTTCCTCGGCCTGGTGGGCGTGGGGATTCTGACGCGGGCAGGACCGGTGGAATTCAATCTGGAGTTGCTGACCGGCGCACTCGCCTGTCTGCTGGCGACAACCTGCTATGCGTTCGCAGGCTTTTTGACCCGGCGCTGGCTGGATCAGCAAGGCGGTCTGGATAGCCGGCTTTCGGCACTGGGCAGCATGCTGGGCGCCACGTTGCTGCTTCTGCCTCTGTTCGGTTATCGGGTGATCACCGATCCTCCCGCAAATTGGGGTGGTATTAGCGTGTGGGCGTCACTGCTGGGCTTGGGGCTGATCTGCACGGCCTTCGCCTACATTCTGTATTTCCGTCTGATGAGCAGCATTGGCCCGCTCAGCTCCATGACCGTAACCTTCATGATTCCGCCGTTCGGTGTGCTGTGGGGCGCATTGCTGCTGGATGAGCCGCTGTCCATGGCGCACCTGTATGGCGGCGCGCTGATCGCAGTGGCGTTGTGGCTGGTGTTGCGGCCTGCGGCCGTGGCGTCAGCGAAGGCACCTTGATTTTCACGAGATAGCACCGGCCGTAGGACCGGCTTCAGCCGGGAGGAAATACCCCTCGCGACTAAAGCCGCTCCTACGAGCCATCGCGGTATTCGCTGCCGCAGTCAGGCGTCAGCTCGGCTTACGAAACACAAACATCAGCCCCACCACGATCAGCAGCATGCCGAACAGGCTCAGCAGCGCCAGCCGGTTGCCGAAGATCAGGTAATCCATGATCGCCGTTACCGCTGGCACCAGATAAAACAGGCTGGTGACGTTGACCAGATTGCCCTGGGCGATCAACCGATACAGCAGGAAGGTCGCCAGCACCGACACCACCAGCCCCATCCACAGCACCGGCACGATGAAGCCGGTGCTGATTTCGAAGTGGAATGGCTGAAACGGCACGAACACGCCACACAACAGCGCGCCGGCCAGGTATTGCACCGGCAGGGTTCCCAGCGGGTTATCGGTGATGCGCTTTTGCATGATCGAGCCGCAGGTCATGCTGATCATCGCCAGCAAGCCAAACAGCATGCCCGCGATGGACATGCCGCCCAGGCCGATACTCTGATAAACCACCAGAATCAGTCCGGCCAATCCCAGGCCCAGCCCGAACAGGCGCGTCCAGGCCCGATTGCGCTCCATGACCACCGCCGTGAGGATCGGCTGCACGCCCATGATGGTCGCCATCACACCGGGGGTGACTTTCAGGTCCAGCGCCAGCAGATAGAAAATCTGATAAGCGCCCAGCAACACGGCACCGGTCGCTGCGGCATACAGCAGCGGTTTGCCGGTAGCGGGCAGTTTGTAGCCGAGCATCGGGATCAGTACGGCAAGGGCGACCAGTGCCAGCAGGAAGCGGATCAGCAGAAACGCAAACGGCGACGCGTGAGCCAGCCCCCACTTGGAGAAAATCGCTCCGCTGCTCCACAGCAGGACAAATAACGTTGTCGTGGCCAACGAAGCCAGTTTTGTATTGATGAACATGGATACCACCTGTGATCGGACACGCATTGGCAGGCCCGGCAAGTTCGGGCCAACGATGTGGTTTGCGAGTTTTTTTGCGGTTGTATCGACGGGCGCGGCTTGGTTAGAAGCGGCCAGTCAAACCGGCAGGACGACGCCTGGCGGTGCTACAACCGACGTGTTCACAGGGGAAGGTGGCGGGTAACGCATGAAGGAGAGCTGTTTGCATCCACACGGCTCGGCAGCAGCGAAGGCTGCGGCGTCGAACTTCAATTGAACGTGGGAAGCAGGCATGGCGCTCGTCTTCTTGAGGGATGAGGAGGCATTGCAACCAAAGGTTTCAGCAATGCCGGCGCCGACTATAACCAGCGGCACATGAGTTAGGCAATAGCGGGCGGGCCCGCGCTTCCGTAGGAGCGAATTTATTCGCGAGGGCGTCGGTTTTAAAGCATCAGGTTGTGTCAGGTCATCACGTCGCGACGAGACGGGCCCCCTCCCGGATAAATCCGGTCCTACGAATGATTCATCGTGTAGGCGAGGTGTATTTCAACCAAACAACCAATACCCCAGCAGCGTCAGCACTACTACAGCGAGCACCGGGCGCAATACCCGATACGCCTTGGGATGCTTGCGTTTGAGTTGTTTGACCTTGCCGCTGAAGCCGTCACTGAAGCTCTTGCTCCAGGCGTAGGCGCGATTGATGCCGCCGACGCGTTCATCGTCCAGGTTCTGCGGCGCGGTGGCGCGGCCCAGCCAGGCGCTGACCGAGCGATTGATGCGGGTCATGAAGCGGCTGCGCAGCGGGCGTTCGATGTCACAGAACAGGATGACGCGGGTTTTGTCGGTTTCGTTCTTGACCCAATGCACGTAGGTTTCGTCGAACATTACGTCTTCGCCGTCACGCCAGGCGTAGACCTGACCGTCGACATAAATGCGGCAGTCGTCGGAGTTGGGCGTCGACAAGCCCAGGTGATAGCGCAGGGATCCGGCAAACGGGTCGCGATGCGGGTTCAAATGGCTGTCACCCGGCAATAGCGCGAACATGGCGCCTTTGACGTTGGGAATGCTGTTGACCAGTGCCACGGTCTTTGGGCAGAGCGCCTCGGCGGAAGGCAACGCCTTGTCGTACCACTTGAGGTAAAAACGTTTCCAGCCCTTTTTGAAGAACGAACCGAAACCGGCGTCGTTGTTCTTTTCGGCGGCCCGAATATAGCCTTCATCGAACAGGTGCATGGCTTCGTCGCGAATGACTTCCCAGTTGTTCTTCAGCACGTCCAGCTCAGGGAAGGCCTGACGGTTCAGGTACGGTTTGGACGGCACTTTGGAAAACAGGTACATCAAGGCGTTATAAGGTGCGAACAGCGCCGAGTGGTTAACGAACTGACGTAGCAGCGGCAACCGCGCTTTCCCGCGCAGATGCACGTACAGCGTGCTGGCCAGAAATAGCATCAGGATCGATGCCTTGGCAGCAAATGAAAACGTCATCTAACTCTCCTCGAAACAGGCAATGGCCAAGCGCTGAACGTAGTGCTGGAAAATCATGGATCTTATGCGGCTGGCGAACCGCCCAGAATGATCTGGAACAACCCCTTTGCGGTTCGCGAGCCGGCCATCATAAACGCAAGCCGACCTTACCAAAAGCTGGCGAGACTAAAGATATTGTTACTGTTGCAGCTCCTGGTCGGTAAACAGATCGCTGAACAGCATGCTCGACAAATACCGCTCGCCGGAATCCGGCAGGATCACCACGATTGTCTTGCCCTGCATTTCCGGGGTTTCGGCCATACGCACCGCTGCCGCCATGGCCGCGCCGCAGGAAATGCCGCACAAAATACCTTCTTCGCGCATCAAGCGCAGTGCCATGGCTTTGGCTTCCTCGTCACTGACCAGTTCCACCCGGTCGACCAGTGACAGGTCGAGGTTTTTCGGGATGAAACCGGCGCCAATGCCCTGAATCTTGTGCGGGCTGGGTTTGATCTCTTCACCGGCACGCGCCTGAGTGATGATCGGTGAACCCAGCGGTTCGACCGCGACGGCAAGGATCGGCTTGCCCGCCGTGTTCTTGATGTAGCGGGATACGCCGGTAATCGTACCGCCGGTGCCGACGCCCGCCACCAGCACGTCAATGGCGCCGTCAGTGTCGTTCCAGATTTCCGGGCCCGTGGTTTTTTCGTGGATCGCCGGGTTCGCCGGGTTCTCGAACTGCGCCGGCATGAAGAATTTTTCGGGATCGCTGGCCAGCAGTTCCTCGGCTTTTTCAATGGCGCCTTTCATGCCTTTGGCGGGCTCGGTCAGCACCAGTTCGGCACCCAGCGCCTTGAGCACTTTACGGCGTTCGATGCTCATGGACGCGGGCATGGTGAGCATCAATTTATAGCCTCGGGCGGCAGCCACGAAGGCCAGGCCAATGCCGGTATTGCCCGAAGTCGGTTCGACAATAGTCATGCCGGGCTTGAGTTTGCCCTTGCTTTCAGCGTCCCAGATCATGCTGGCGCCGATCCGGCATTTCACCGAGTAGCCCGGATTGCGCCCTTCGATCTTGGCCAGGATGGTTACCCCGCGCGGGGCGATGCGATTGATCTGCACCAGCGGGGTGTTACCGATTGAATGGGCGTTGTCAGCGTAGATACGGCTCATGGTGGTGTCCTTGTGCACGTTCGTTGAGGGACTTTGAAAACCCAAAGCCTATGCCCCCAGCCCTGCGGCCGTCCAGTCGCAGCGAACGGATGCGCCTGCATGCAGTCAACCACTGAACAAAACCGGAGACCGCTACCATGAAACGTCGCTACAGCTGGCCACTCTTGACCCTCGCGGGACTCGTCGTGCTGCTGATTGCTGTGCACATCGCCCTGCCCTACGTGATGCGCAACTATTTGAACGACAAGCTCGCCGACATGGGCGATTACCGCGGGCAGGTCACGGATGTCGACCTGGCCTTGTGGCGCGGCGCTTACCGGATCAATGGGCTGAATATCGTCAAGGTTGATGGCAAGGTGCCGGTGCCGTTCGTCAAGGTTCCGGTCATTGACCTGGCCGTCAGCTGGCATTCGCTGTGGTACGACCACGCGGTGGTGGCCGAGGTCCTGTTTCAGCGTCCGGAGCTGAACTTCGTCGATGGCGGCGCCAACAAGCAAGCGTCGCAGACCGGTCAAGGCACTGACTGGCGCGAGCAGATGAACAAGCTGTTGCCCATCACGCTCAACGAATTGCGCATTCAGGACGGGGTTATCACTTTCAACAATTTCACCACCACGCCGAAGGTGAAAATCCAGGCCGACAAGGTCAACGCCAGCCTTTATAACCTGACCAATGTCGAGGATGTGAAAGGCAAGCGTGACGCGCGTTTCGAAGGCAAGGCATTGTTGCTGGGGCACGCGAATCTGGAATCATCGGCGACGTTCGATCCATTCAGCAACTTCGAAGACTTTGACTTCCGCCTGCGCGCCACCGATATCGAGCTCAAGCGCCTCAATGACTTTGCGTCGGCCTACGGCAAGTTCGACTTCAACGCTGGCAGCGGCGACCTGGTCATTGAAGCCCAGGCCAACAAAGGGCAGTTGACCGGTTATATCAAGCCGCTGCTGCGTGACGTTGATGTCTTCAACTGGCAGCAGGATGTCGAGAATCAGAACAAAGGCTTCTTCCGTTCGATCTGGGAAGCAGTGGTCGGCACCAGCGAAACCGTGCTGAAAAACCAGAGCAAAAACCAGTTCGCCACCCGCGTAGACCTCAGCGGCAGCGTGCACAAACAGGACATCAGCGCATTTCAGGCGTTTTTGCAGATTCTGCGCAACGCGTTCGTCCAGGCATTCAATGCGCGGTATGACGGAAGCAAGGGTTAGGTCATCGCGTTTCACTTCGTGGAACCACCCATTCACCGATTGAATGCCCGGTCTGCGTTCACAGTGGCCGAGGCCTCGCGTTATAGTCGGCGCATTGTTTACCGAGGATTTACCGATGAAGTTCGAAGGCACCCGCGCATACGTCGCCACTGACGACCTCAAACTGGCGGTCAACGCGGCAATTACTCTGGAGCGGCCGCTGCTGGTCAAAGGTGAACCCGGCACCGGCAAGACCATGCTTGCCGAACAACTGGCCGAGTCCTTCGGCGCCAAATTGATCACCTGGCACATCAAGTCCACCACCAAGGCCCATCAGGGCCTTTATGAATACGATGCCGTCAGCCGTCTGCGCGATTCGCAACTGGGTGTGGATAAAGTCCACGACGTGCGCAATTACCTGAAGAAGGGCAAACTCTGGGAAGCCTTCGAAGCCGACGAGCGGGTCATTCTGCTGATCGACGAAATCGACAAGGCCGACATCGAATTCCCCAACGACCTGCTGCAAGAACTCGACAAGATGGAGTTCTACGTCTACGAAATCGACGAGACCATCAAGGCCAAAATCCGCCCGATCATCATCATTACCTCCAATAATGAAAAAGAACTTCCAGACGCGTTCCTGCGCCGCTGTTTCTTCCATTACATCGCCTTCCCTGATCGCCCGACCCTGCAGAAAATCGTCGACGTGCATTATCCGGACATCAAGAAAGAGCTGGTCAGCGAAGCGCTGGACGTGTTTTTCGATGTGCGCAAAGTGCCCGGTCTGAAGAAAAAGCCTTCCACTTCGGAACTGGTCGACTGGCTGAAACTGCTGATGGCCGACAATATTGGCGAAGCAGTGCTGCGC
Organism: Pseudomonas sp. CFII64; assembly: GCF_000416235.1. Lineage (GTDB taxonomy): Bacteria > Pseudomonadota > Gammaproteobacteria > Pseudomonadales > Pseudomonadaceae > Aquipseudomonas. Next base: position 180,392 of record NZ_ATLO01000017.1, read on the forward strand.
GAACGCGATCCGACCAAGGCCATTCCTCCACTGGCCGGAGCGCTGGTGAAAAATGAGCAGGACGTTCAGCTGTTGGAGCGACTGGCGTTCATGAGCCGTCGCGGCAATCGCTGATTCTGCGGAGAGACCACAGCCATGCTGCTCAACCTGTTCAACGAAATGCGCGCAGCCAAGGTGCCGGTCTCGGTGCGCGAACTGCTGGACCTGATCAACGCCCTGAAACAGCGAGTGACTTTCGCTGACATGGACGAGTTCTACTATCTGGCGCGCACGATCCTGGTCAAGGACGAACGGCATTTCGACAAGTTCGACCGGGCATTCGGCGCCTATTTCAACGGCCTGGAAAAACTCGATGATCACCTCAAGGCGTTGATTCCCGAAGACTGGCTGCGCAAGGAGTTCGAACGCTCGTTGAGCGAAGAAGAGCGCGCGCAGATTCAATCGCTGGGCGGGCTGGACAAGCTCATCGAGGAATTCAAGAAACGCCTCGAAGAACAGAAGGAACGCCACGCGGGCGGCAACAAATGGATCGGCACAGGCGGCACCAGCCCGTTCGGCTCGGGCGGCTATAACCCCGAAGGCATTCGGGTCGGCGATGCTGGCGAACGCAAAGGCAAGGCGGTGAAAGTCTGGGATCAACGCGAGTACAAGAACCTCGACGATCAAGTCGAACTCGGCACTCGCAACATCAAGATCGCTTTGCGCCGCTTGCGCAAGTTCGCACGTCAGGGTGCGGCCGAAGAACTGGACATCGACGGCACCATCGACCACACCGCTCGCGACGCCGGACTGCTGAATATCCAGATGCGTCCGGAACGGCGCAACACCATCAAGCTATTGCTGCTGTTCGACATCGGCGGCTCGATGGACGCCCACGTAAAAATCTGCGAAGAATTGTTCTCGGCCTGCAAAACCGAGTTCAAACATCTGGAATATTTTTACTTTCATAACTTCATTTATGAATCGGTCTGGAAGAACAACTCCCGCCGCGGCTCGGAGCGCACCTCCACGCAAGATTTGCTGCATAAATACGGGGCAGACTACAAAGTCATCTTCATCGGTGACGCCTCAATGGCGCCTTATGAAATCACTCAGGCCGGCGGCAGTGTCGAACACTGGAATGAAGAGCCGGGTTATGTGTGGATGCAGCGCTTCACTGCCAAGTTCAAGAAAATCATCTGGATCAATCCCTACCCGAAAGACGCCTGGGCCTATACCACTTCGACTAATATCGTCCGGGATTTGATCGAGGATCAGATGTATCCACTGACCTTGCGCGGGCTGGAAGAAGGGATGCGTTTTCTCTCCAAATAATTACAACCCGGTGGAGCGAGGCTTGCCCACGAATCGGTTTACCGACGGCATCTCGATTGGCTGACCTGGAGCATTCCGAGCAAGCTCGGCTCCTACAGGATTACCCGGATCCGTTGGAGCGAGGCTTGCCCGCGAATCGGTTCACCTTGGCGGCATCTCGATTGGCTGACCTGGAGCATTCGCGAGCAAGCTCGGCTCCTACAGGATTATCTCGCGCCAACAGGTCTCAGCAATTGCCGATTAACCCGCGCAAATACTCAACATGCAGCTGATGCGCGACGCTTTGAACCTTCGGCCCAAGGCTCAAACTTTGCCAGAGTTGTTTTCACTCTCCCTGTCCGTCTCCTGCTCCCGCGTCATTTCGCGCACATTTCTCTGCAACTGTTCCAGCCACGAGTTTTCGTTACCCGGTCGTATCGCACAGGATTGCAGGAGCACGCCGTAATCAATAAATTTACTGATATTTCCCAGCGTCACCGTCGAGTCTTCAACTCCCAGCCGAGGATCATGCTTCAAAATATAAGTGACGAGTTTGGCATGATCAAAGGTCAACTCTTTCAATCGGTCTCGGTCATTGATCCAGGCCTCCAGCTGTTTTTTTTCTCGATCAGTCAAGGCGCCGTCGGGTGAGGTAATTTCCAGACTGCCATGCTCATTGATGGTGAATCCAAAATTCTTGCCCGCCAAATCCGGGAGCGATACCCGTATCTGCTCCTTGAATTCATCAAATTCCAGCTGCATATCTTCTAGCCTGTACAGAGACTCATAATGCAACGCCCTTAGAATGGAAAAATCATAGGTACTCAGCTCGCCATAGATATTACTTTCCCATACCTCCAGACCGTACTCTCTGGCTATCGCACGGCCCTTCGCCAGCTTTTCTTCCCCTGACACAATGTCGAATTTATTTTGGTCATCAAGCGTGTAAACGATGCCCTCCGTTGCCATTCTGGAATCGTAACTTACTTGCAACCGTTCAGTCATTTCGCCTGCCGCGACCAGCTCTTCATAGCGAGCGGTAACCGACTGCCAGTAGGTCATACCGACATGTAGCTTATTACCAAGCCCTATCACACGAGTACCATGTGTCATACCTGCTTGCGGATCAAACATAACACTCTCCCATATCAACCGTTGTCCTTTGGTTAACGGCAATAACGAAAAGTATCTGACCTGACTTTATAGCAAGG
>NZ_ATLO01000018.1 GCF_000416235.1 Pseudomonas sp. CFII64
CTACTGGGCAGGCAAGCAGAAGCGCATGTCCTTGGGCAGTTACCCGCAAATCTCCCTCAAAGATGCACGTACTCGACGTGATGAGGCGCGCGCCTTGGTTGCCCAGAGCATCAATCCCTATGAGCATCGTAAACAACAGCGACTTGCTGTTCATGCTGCGAGGGAGCACACCTTCGAGGCCGTGTTCAATCAGTGGGTAGACTTCCGCAGGCTGAGCCTGAAGGAAGGACGCCAGAGCACGCTCTCGCAGATCTTGAGAATCTTCAATAAAGACGTCCTGCCCACCCTGGGCGGGCGGTCCATCTACGATATCAATCGTCACGATCTGCTGGATTTACTGAGCAGGATCGAACAGCGCAAGGCCTTAACGACCGCCGAAAAATGCCGGACTTGGTTTAACCAATTGTTCCGCTATGCGCTGGTGAAGATCGAGGGGCTGGAACATAACCCGGCTTCAGACCTTGATGTTGTCGCTCTCCCCAAACCTCCGGTCGCGCACAATCCGTTTCTTCGAATGGACGAGCTCTCGGCATTGATGGTTGCTCTTCGAAATTATGGTGGCGCAAACCAAACCCGCCTTGGCCTTCGATTGTTGCTAACAGGGGGGTACCTTAGATAAGGGTTCGAATCTCTATGTCTCCGCCACTTTTGAAACGCTAAAGCCCTGAAAATTCGGGGCTTTTTCGTATCTGGGGTTTGGTGGCTCATTGCTGTCTAAAGGCTAAACGTTCCGCATTATTCCATAAGCGTTCCGCATCACCCTTCGATTTCCGAGTTAACGAGTCGGTTTCACTATCTCCCCTACGCAGCAAGCCGAACTGACTTTGTGAATGAGGCGCCGCGAGACGTGCGGCGCTTTGCTCTGAACCTGCTCGATCAGGGCTTTCCTGCGCCGTTGCCGATCTGCCAGACGTACGGCGGTTCGGTGCCGTTGATGCGCCAGTCACCGACAATCCGCGCTTTGTAGATCGACGGGTTGTGCGAAGCCGCCGTGCGCGCATTGCGCCAGTGGCGATCCAGCGCCTTGTTGACGCTGACACCCGAAGCGCCCAAGGCGTTGAACAGATCCGATGCGGCGCGCAAGACCAATTCCGAAACAATCACCTGAGCCTTGGCCGTTTCGATTTCCGCAGCAATATTGGCGTCCTTTTCAACCTGCGCATCGTTGCCGAAACGAGCCACGTAGGCGCGTTGCAGCGGTTCGGCCGAACGCACGGTCGCGGCTTCGGCAGCATAGACCTGCGCCGAAATCTGCCCGACCACTTGCTGGACCTGGGCATCGTTGCTCACGCTGTTGCCATTGCCATGGCTGAACACGCGTTTGCGGTCGCGAACCTCCTGGGCAATGTCGCGTTCGATGGCGCGCCCGATGCCCGCCAGCACCGCCAGCAAGACCAGTTGATAGAACGCCGTCTGGTATTTGAAACGCTGTTCGAACGGGATGACATGCTCGGCATTCACCGGCACGTTGTTATAGACCGAAGTGCCGCTGCCGGTTGTGCGTTGACCAAAACCATCCCAGTCATCGCTGTGGCGCACACCGGGGTCACGCGCCTGGACGACAGCGATCACATCGGCGCCGTTGTCGGCCCGTTGTGCGTACACGTCAATCCAGTCAGCGAAGATGCTGCCGGTGCTGTAGAACTTGGCGCCATTGAGCACAAATCCGTTGCCTTCGGCGCTGACCTTGGTGATCACGTCGCCAATTGTCACTGCGCCAACTTCAGTCCAGGCGTTGCCCACCAGATCACCCGCGACGAACCGCGCGAACCACGTGTCACGATCAGCGCCAGGTGGCGCGTTGAGACGGTCTTCGACAAACGCAAAGTGCGCGCGCAGGGCTTGTGGAATGTTCGAGTCGGCTTCAGCCAACTCGATCAACAGTTGGAACAGTTGACCCACCGAAGCGCCTGCGCCGCCATATTCGGTGGGCACGCGAACGGCGCCGAAACCGGCTTCCTTGAGCCAGGCAATCGGCTCGTAGGGCAGGGTACGAGCTTTCTCGCGCTCCACGTTACCCGCGCTTATCTCACGAAAAATCGGCCGAAAGCGGTTGGCCAGGGTTTCGTAATCGGCTCCAAGGGACAGTGGGTTTGTGACTGTGGGCTGAGTCATGCAGTGCTCCTGAGTGCAATGTGATCGGCGGTCAGACCACCGGATTGAGTCGCTGGAGCACTGCACGCTTTGTGCCTGATTACAACGTGTTGATTTTAATGGTTTTTTCCAGATAGCCTGAAATGCATCTGTTGCCTGGCAGACAGTTGCTCAACAGCTTGTCAGCAAACAGTACAGCGCAATGTTTTGTGAGTTATCCGCAAGTGCTTGATCTGAATGGACTTATGACAATGGCACGTTTGCTGCTCCGGTGAAGATATTCAATCCCGGATGCAATGACGTTCGGGGCTTTCCAACCGAGGAGTTTCTCCATGAGTCAGCAGCCCATCAAATTTGCCTACTGGGTGCCCAATGTCAGCGGCGGCCTGGTCGTCAGCAAAATCGAACAGCGCACCAGCTGGACCATCGATTACAACCGCAAACTGGCGCAGATTGCCGAGCAATCCGGTTTCGAGTACGCCCTGACCCAGATCCGTTTCACTGCAGGTTACGGTGCCGAGTTCCAGCATGAGTCAGTCGCTTTCAGCCATGCGCTGCTGGCTGCCACCGAAAAGCTCAAGGTCATCGCAGCGATTTTGCCAGGGCCATGGAATCCTGTGCTGGCCGCCAAGCAACTGGCGACCATCGATCAGCTCACGGCCGGTCGGGTGGCAGTGAACATCGTCAGCGGCTGGTTCAAGGGTGAGTTCACGGCCATCGGCGAGCACTGGCTGGAGCACGACGAACGCTATCGCCGCTCTGAGGAATTCATTCGCGCCCTCAAGGGCATCTGGACCACTGACAACTTCACCTTCAAGGGCGATTTCTATCGCTTCCATGATTACAACCTCAAGCCCAAGCCTATCCAGCAGCCCCACCCGGAAATCTTCCAGGGCGGCAGTTCACGGGCCGCGCGGGACATGGCGGCGCGGGTGTCGGACTGGTATTTCACCAACGGTAATACCGTGGAGGGCATCAAGGCTCAGGTCGATGACATTCGTGCCAAGGCGGCGCTCAACGGACATTCGGTAAAGGTCGGCGTCAACGCTTTCATCATCGCGCGGGACACTGAAGAAGAGGCGCGCGCAGTGTTGGCCGAGATTATCGACAAGGCCGACCCGGAAGCGGTCAATGCTTTCGGTGATGCCGCCAAACAGGCCGGCAAGGCCAGCCCCGAAGGCGAGGGCAACTGGGCTAAATCGACCTTTCAGGACCTGGTGCAATACAACGATGGCTTCAAGACCAACCTGATCGGTACACCGCAGCAGATTGCCGAGCGCATCGTGGAGTTGAAGTCAGTGGGTGTGGATTTGGTGCTGTCGGCGTTCCTGCATTTCCAGGAGGAAGTTGCTTACTTCGGCGAGCGCGTGCTGCCGCTGGTCCGCGAACTGGAAGCTGCCAGGCAGGAACAGGGTGCAAGCGTTTCCGCCTGATGCTGCCGGCTGCCGTGGATTTTGACATGTACGGCAGCTGTTGGTGGGGCAACAGATGTTCAACATGCTGTGCTGGCCAGATACAGCCAAGCGCTGCCTGATCAGTCATCAGGTGGTTGATAAACAACATATTTATGAGCTGGCACGGACGCTGCTATAGCTCCATGAGCTCCATGGATTCTTTCTCAACGGAAGCGCCACATGCCCCAGTCATTGCCTCACGCCTTGTTACAGCAGTCCCAGAACCGTGGCGCGCAGATTGCCCTGCGTTACAAACAACTCGGCATCTGGCAGACCCGCAGCTGGGGCGAGCTGGCCGTGGAAGTCAGTCGCCTGGCTGGTGCCCTGCATCAGAAAGGGTTTGGCGCCAGCCATGATCTGCTCATCATTAGCGAGGCCAGGGCTGAAGCCCTGTTGCTGGCGCTGGCGGCGCATTGGTTGGGCGGCAGCGTCAGTCTGCTGGATCCCGCCGTGGATAACCGGGATTTGCTGGCGGCTCTGGCACCCGACTTCGCGGTTGCCGAAGGTCTGGAGGCGGTTGGGCAATTGCGCAGCGCGCCGCCGGGAGTTTTGATCTTTCTCGACAAGCGTGGGTTGAGCACCGCGCCGGACAAAGGCCTGGTCGCCTACGCCGCACTGCTGGACGGTGTGCACGCCGAACCCCCTCGTCCCGCCGTGAATGCCACCACCCATGCGTTCATATTTCCCTCTATCAATGGCTTGTTGCGCCAGGAGCTCAGTCACAGGGATTTGCTCCTCGGCGCGCGACAACTGATAGACGTTCAGGGCTTGGATAATCACGAGCAGGCGCTGGCCGCCAGGGTATTTGCCACCAGTGGTCAGGCCCGTTATCTGTTGGCGCCCTGGCTGGTGGCAGGTTTCTGCCTGAATTTTCCCGAAGGGTTGAGCACCCGGGATAACGACCGTCGGGAGTTGGGTCCGACGCTGGTGCTGGGCACCCGCGAGTCCTATGCGCGGCTTGAACTCTGGGCTCGGGAACGCCGACCGCTGCCGGGCAGCCTCAGTCACGTGCTTTATCGCTGGGCCATGAATCCCGCGCCCGGTGTCTTGCGACGCTGGTTGGGGCATTGGCTGATTCGTCGCCCGCTGCTGGATGTGCTGGGCATGAGTCGCCTGAGCAAACCCTTGCTGGTGGGCGAGCCGCTGACCCCGCAAAGCACCGCGTTTTTCAGTGCGCTGGGAATTGAGCCGCGCTCGCTGAGCGCTGTCGCGAATGCCAATGTGCCGGCCGATTTGCCGGCGTCCGTATCTCCCCAACCTGCCTGATGAGCCTTTCTTGATGAATGCAGTTGCCCCATCGACATTACTCGCCCTGGACGACATCTCGCTGTCCTTCAAGGGCGTCAAGGCCATCACTTCGATCAGTTTTTCGGTCGCCGCAGGGGAGATTTGTGCCCTGATCGGCCCCAATGGCGCGGGCAAGAGTTCCTTGCTCAACGTAATCAACGGTGTTTACCAGGCACAAAGCGGATCGATCAGCTATGCCGGCCAGACCCGACGCCGCATGCGTCCGCACCAGGCGGCCGAGGATGGCATCGCTCGTACCTTCCAGAACATCGCCTTGTTCAAGGGCATGAGCGTGCTGGACAACGTCTTGACCGGCCGCAATCTCAAACGTCGCAGCACTTGGCTGGAGCAAATGCTGCGCGTCGGTCGTGCTCCGGCTGAAGACGACGAGCAACGCTGGCACGCCGAACGGATCATCGCGTTCCTGCGTATTCATCCGTGGCGCCATGCCCTGGTGGGCAAGCTCTCCTACGGTTTGCAAAAACGGGTGGAGCTGGCTCGTGCATTGGCCGCCGAGCCTCGCTTGCTGTTGCTGGACGAGCCAATGGCCGGCATGAACGCCGAAGAAAAACGCGAAATGAGCCAGTTCATCCGCGACATCAACCGCGAGCTGGGTACCACGGTGGTGCTGATCGAGCATGACATTGGCGTGGTGATGGGCCTATCCGATCATGTGGTGGTGCTGGATTACGGCCGCAAGATCGGCGATGGCACGCCGGAGCAGGTACGCAGCAATCCGGACGTGATTGCCGCCTACCTCGGCACCCGCCGCTCGCAATCGGCCAGGAGCCAATAAGCCATGGAATTTTTCTTCGAAGTGCTGATCGGCGGCCTGCTGGCCGGGGTCATGTACTCCTTGGTGGCCATCGGTTTCGTGCTGATCTACAAGGCTTCGGGTGTGTTCAATTTTGCTCAGGGTGCCATGGTGCTGTTCGCCGCGTTGACCTTTGTCAGCCTGCTGGAACGCGGCCTGCCATTCTGGTGGGCATTCGTGGCGACCCTCGCCACGATGGTGGCGTTGGCCTTGCTGATCGAAAAAGTGGTGCTGCGGCCATTGGTCAATCGCCCGCCGATCATCCTGTTCATGGCCACCCTCGGCCTGTCGTACATGATCGAAGGTCTGGCCCAGGCGCTGTGGGGCGCGCAGGTCCACGGCCTGGAGCTGGGCATTCCCGATGAGCCGCTGGAGATTCGCGGCATGCTGCTGTCGCAATTCGATCTGTTCGCCGCCGGCACCGCTGCCACGCTGGTGATAGCTCTGTCTCTGTTGTTCAACCGCACCCGCATCGGCCTTTCCTTGCGCGCGGTGGCCGATGACCCGCTGGCTTCCCTCGCGGTGGGTATCCGGCTGCCGCGCATCTGGGCGGTGGTCTGGGCCGTGGCCGGTTTTGTCGGGCTGGTCGCCGGGCTGCTCTGGGGCGCACGGCTGGGGGTGCAATTCTCCCTGTCGCTGGTGGTGCTCAAAGCGCTGCCGGTATTGATCATTGGCGGATTTTCCTCGATTGGCGGGGCGATTGTCGGTGGCTTGATCATCGGCGCCGCGGAGAAACTCGCCGAAATCTATCTCGGCCCCGTCATCGGCAGCGGCATCGAAAACTGGGTGCCCTATGTGCTGGCGTTGCTGTTTTTGCTGGTTCGTCCTGCCGGCCTGTTTGGCGAGCGGGCAATCGAACGTGTCTGACTTTCAGTAAGGATTATCCCAATGCTTTATCGAGAAGCCGGACAGCTCGCCACAAGTTATTCAGCGGAGCGCCGCATCTTTCACTTGCGCCAGGACCGGATCGGGCTGTTGGCCTTGTTGGCCTTTGCTTTCATCGGCGTGCCGTTGCTGGGCAACGACTACTGGTTCAGCGCAATTCTGATTCCGTTTTTGGTGCTGTCGCTGGCCGGTCTGGGCCTGAATTTGTTGACCGGCTACGCAGGGCAATTATCCCTGGGGTCGGCAGCGTTCATGGCAGTCGGGGCCTTTGCCGCCTACAACCTGCAATTGCGGATACCGGGGATGCCACTGCTGCTAAGTTTCGCCCTGGGCGGTGTGGTCGCGGCGGCGGTAGCCCTGCTGTTTGGTCTGCCCAGTCTGCGCATCAAGGGTTTCTATCTATTGGTATCGACCCTGGCTGCACAGTTCGTGGTGGAGTGGGTGCTGACCAAATTCAGCTGGTTCACCAATGACAACGCGTCAGGGGTCATCACCTCGCCACCGCTGATCATTGCCGGGCTGAATTTCAGCTCTCCTGCAGGGCGTTACCTGCTGACCCTGAGCCTGGTGGTGCTGTTGTTCTGGCTCGGCAAAAATCTGGTGCGCAGTGAATTGGGCCGCAACTGGATGGCGGTGCGCGACATGGACACCGCTGCTGCGGTCATCGGTATCCGCCTGTTCAAGGCCAAGTTGCTGGCCTTCGCCATCAGCGGCTTTTATCTGGGCATCGCCGGTTCGCTGTGGGCATTCGCCTATCTGGGCACTGTCGAGCCACACGGCTTTGACTTGAGCCGTTCGTTCCAGGTGCTGTTCATCATCATTATCGGCGGGCTGGGAAGTGTGGCCGGCAACTTCCTCGGCGCGGCGTTCATCGTGTTGTTTCCCATCCTGCTGGGCAATCTCAGCGCTTTGCTGCCGGTCGGCCTGGTCGATTCCGGGCAGCTGGAAAATATCCAGAAGATGCTCTTCGGGGCTTTGATCATCGCGTTTCTCATCAAGGAACCGGAAGGATTGGCGCGCCTCTGGCAGCGCTTTCGGCAGCGCGCGCGAGTCTGGCCGCTGCGTTATTGATCGACCTATTTCTCACAACAAACGCCACGTGCACTCTTAAAGGAACCTGCCTATGAACCACCGGAAAAACCTGCAACGCCTGGCACTTGGTCTGGCCCTTCTGGGCTCTGGACTGGCGGCAACGGCGCAAGCGGCCAACGAGCAATACTTTCCCTTGCAGAGTTATCGGGTCGGGCCTTACGCCGCAGGCGGCACCGGTTTTTTCGGTGGATTTATCGATTACATGCAGTACATCAACGACAACGGCGGGGTAAACGGGGTCAAGCTGACCTGGTCGGAATGCGAAACCGAGTACGTGGTCGAGAAGGGCGTTGAATGCTACGAACGCCTCAAAGGTGGCCTCAATGGCGCCCCGGCCGCAGCCACTAATCCGCTGTCGGTGGGGATTGCCTACGCGACTCTGGAACGCTCGACTGCCGACAAGCTGCCATTGATCACCATCAACCACGGGCGTACCGACTCCACTGACGGCAGCGTATTTCCGTATGTTTTCCCGTTGCAGTTGAACCCGTATTCGGAAGTTTCGGCCATCGTCAATTACATCGGTCAGCGCGAAGGTGGCGTGGCATCCCTCAAAGGTAAGAAAATCGCCGTGCTTTACCACGGCTCGCCATACGGCAAGGAAACCAACGCTGTGCTGGAAACCCTGGCAAAAAACTACGGGTTTGAATTGACCGCCCTGGAAGTGCCGCATCCCGGCAACGAACAGCAATCGCAATGGCTGAACATCCGTCGTTTCAAACCAGACTGGGTGATCCTGCGTGGCTGGGGCGTGATGAATCCGGTGGCTCTCAAGTCAGCACAGAAGGCAGGTTTCCCCGCCGATCACATCATCGGCAATATCTGGAGTAACTCCGAAGAAGACGTGATCCCTGCCGGCGCCGCCGCCAAAGGCTTCATTTCCATCACGACCCACCCGTCCGGCACGAATTTCCCGGTGCTGGAAGGCATAAAGAAAGCCGTGCTCGACAAGGGCCAGGGCAACCTGGCCGATGCCAAGCGGTTCGGCACCGTTTACTACAACCTCGGCGTTGTGAACGGCATTCTCAATGTCGAGGCATTGCGTATTGCGCAAGCCAGATTCGGTAACAAGCCGCTCACCGGCGAGCAGGTACGCTGGGGCTTCGAACACCTGAATCTGGACGACGCTCGCCTGCAAGCGTTAGGCGCCCAGGGACTGGTTCAACCCTTGAAACTGTCCTGCGCCGACCATGAAGGTGGCGGTGCGGTGCGCTTTCAGCAATGGGATGGGCAGCGCTGGAACCTGATCAGCGACTGGGTGCAGGCTGACCGTGCCTTGTTGCGGCCGATCATCGAAGCCTCCGCCGCGCAGTATGCCAAGGAAAAAGGCATCACCCCTCGCGATTGCAGTAAGGAGCAATAAGTCCTGATGAGCCAGATCCCGCACGCCAGCCTGTCCGCCGAAACCATTCTGTCGGCGGAGCAGGTCGAGGTGTTTTACGAGCAATCCATCCTCGCGCTGCGCGGGATCAGCCTGCAGGTGCGCCAAGGCCAGATGGTCGCGCTGCTGGGTGCCAACGGGGCGGGCAAAAGCACGACCCTCAAGGCGATCTCCAATCTGGTTCGCGCCGAACGGGGTGAAGTGGTCAGTGGTCAGATTCTCTACCTTGGGCAATCCATCGCGCGCTCCGACCCGGCCGCACTGGTCAGGGCGGGCTTGGCTCAAGTGTTGGAAGGGCGACACTGCTTCACTCACTTGAGCGTCGAGCAGAATCTGCTGATCGGGGCGTTCGTGTCGCGACCTTCACGCACTGAACTCAAGGCCAGGCTGGAGAAAGTCTACGGCTACTTTCCCCGGCTGCGTCTGCTGCGCAAGCGCTTGACGGGTTACACCTCGGGGGGCGAGCAACAAATGGTGGCGATCGGCCGGGCATTGATGTCCGAGCCGCGCCTGCTGTTGCTCGATGAACCGTCCATGGGCCTTGCGCCACAGGTGGTCGAAGAGATCTTTGACATTCTGGCCCGACTCAATCGCGACGAAGGGCTGAGCCTGTTGGTGGCTGAACAGAACATTAACCTGGCTCTGGATTACGCGCAGTTTGCCTATGTACTGGAGAACGGTCGGGTGGTCGACTCCGGCGCGGCGGCCGAGTTGGCCGGACGCGAGGACATCCAGAATTACTACCTGGGAACGGCGAACTGTTGATAGCGCAAGGTTAAATCGACAGGTGCAACATCCGGTCGCCCTGGACAGGCTGTGCAGGGCGCCGTTTGTTGACCGCCAGTTCACCGATCTTGATCAGTCGTGTACGGGTAACGTTGCGGCTCAACCCCAGCAGATTGGCGGTGTGCACCTGGTTGTAGTGGCTGAAGCGATAGGCTGCGCGCAGCAACGAGTCTTCGACCTGTTCATGCAGGGCTCCGGCCTGCTCCTCGAACAACTTCTGAAACGCCCGGTCCAGCAGGGCCTGGGCCGAGTTGTCGCTGGCAGGATTGTCGTCCTGACGTTCGATCCGCATGTTGGACATGCGCAGGTCCTGGGCCTGGATGATGCCATCGCGGCAAATCAGCAGCGTATGGTGGATCACGTTCTCCAGTTCGCGAATGTTTCCCGGCCAGCCATAGGCTTTCAGGCGTCGTTCGGCGTCTGCAGTGAGCTGGATCTGGCCATAGCCCAAACGCTGGCTGTAGGTCTGAATAAAGTGCTGGGTCAGCGGCAGAATATCCCCCGGACGCTCGCGCAGGGGGCTCAGTTCCAGGCTGACCACATCCAGACGGTAAAACAGGTCTTCGCGGAAGTGGCCGGCATTAATGGCTTTCTCCAGTTGCACGTTGGTGGCGGCCAGCACGCGCACGTCGATGGGAATGCTTTTTCTCGACCCCAGGCGGACCACTTCGCGTTCCTGCAGCACTCGCAGCAGCTTGACCTGGATCGGCATCGGCAAATCGCCGATCTCATCAAGAAACAGCGTGCCGCCGTTGGCTTCTTCAAACCAGCCCGCCTTGGCGCTCAGGGCTCCGGTGAACGCGCCTTTTTCATGGCCGAACAGTTCGGCTTCCACCAGCGACTCGGAAAAAGCCCCGCAGTTGACCGCAATGAACGGCCGGTTCTGACGGGCACTGAGATTATGGATATGGCGAGCCACCAGTTCCTTGCCCGTGCCGGTTTCGCCGATGATCAGCACGCTGGCCTCGCTGGGCGCGATTTGTTGCAGGTGGGCCAGCAAGGCGCGTGATTTCGGGTCTTCGAATACCTGCGCGGTGGCGCGGATCGAGGTCGCCAGTGCCGGGGAGGGCGGTAGGGTAAGCAATTGCATGGCGGTTTTCCCTACGAATAGAAAGTCGGTTCGGGCAGAGCTTGATTCAATGCCCAATTGCCCAATTCATTGAGTTTGTAGTCCAGCGAGTCATGCAGGCTTTGGGTACGCAGATTTCGCCAGTGGCGATCCAGACCCACGGATGCATGGGTGGAGCGGGCACCGGTAACCTCGAAGACCTTGTTGCAGATTTCCAGGCCGTTACGGCTGGCTGCAACCTTTACCGTAGCGATATCTACTGCCAGTTTGCCCCGTTCAGTCACGCTCAGTTGCGAACCTTTGGCCCAGGCGGCGTCCAGGTTGTCGACAGCTCGTTCGAACAGGGCGCGGGTGCTTTCAAGACCTACCCAGAAATCACCGAAGTGGTTAAGCACGTAAGGATCTTCGCTGCTCCTCGATGCGGTGGATTTGAACCAGGGTCGGCTCTCTTCAAGGGTGTATTTACGCGCTTCTTCAAAGGCGCCTTCGGCGATACCCAGAAAGATATTGGCGAAGTGCAGTTGCGCGATCAGCGGTCTGAGGCAGGCAAACGGTGTGCTCAACGGACCCGGATCGAGCAGCAGTTCCGATTCCTCGACCCGGACCCGCTCAAACGTCGCGCTGCCGCTGTCGGTCTGACGCTGGCCCATGTTCTCCCAGTCGTTATGCAGGGTAATTCCCGAGCGTGCGCTGGGCAGCGCGGCGATCAGCAGCTTGCCGCCGGCTTGCGGGTCTACTGCCGAGGCAATAAGCATCTCTGAATTGTTGGCACCGGAGCAGAAGCTTTTCTTGCCGGAAAACTCACGCCAGCCGCCCAGGTTCTTGACCACGGTGCGGGTATCAAGCGGGTTCAGCGCGTTGCCCCAGAACCAGTTTTTTCTCGCCGTGAGTTCGAACCACGGTTGCCACTGCTCAGGCTTGCCGAACAGGCGGACCGTGGCCAGCATCAGGTGATGGAACCCCAGAACGTGGGCCAACGAGCTGTCGACTCTGGCGAACTCGCGTACCACTTCGAAGGTTTCACGCCAGGTCGCACCCTGACCGCCAAACTGACGCGGGATGCTCAAGGACAAAAGACCGCTTTGGCGCAAGGCATCACGCTCGGCGACGGGGGTGCCGCCCTGATGATCACGTTCCACCGCCGTTCGAGCGAATTCGATTGCCAGTTGTCGGGCAGTTTCCAGGGGCGATACCAGGGTGTTTTGCAGTGTTGCAGTCATGGATAACCTCAAAGTTGCAGCGCCGGACGGTCGGTCTTCACGTCAGGCCTGGGGTCTGCCGGCGCGTATGGGCACACAGGCTGCGATGTCATTGTTCAATCGCAGCCTTTGTCAGCACCGGCGGGTGAGCGTGTCTCGGGTTCTACTTCTGCGGCGGCAGATCGTTGGCGATCATTTCGCCGAACGGTCCGGTCAGGTTGGTGATGCCGCGTCCGGCCAGGCTGCGATACGGTTCCGGCAGCAGCGGGAACACCAGTTCGGCGAAGCGATAGGCTTCCTCCAGATGCGGGTAGCCGGAGAAGATGAAGCTCTCGATGCCCAGGTCGGCGTATT
>NZ_ATLO01000019.1 GCF_000416235.1 Pseudomonas sp. CFII64
CCTCCCGGCTAAAGCCGGTCCTACGGATCCTATGTGTCGTGAAGCGGTATGCCTGGTTCGTCGCTCTAACGGGTTTTGCGATTGCGCCTTTTACAAATCCCGCTGTTTGCGAAACTGCCCAGGTGGCATGCCGTGGGCGTTGCGGAAGCGGCGGGAGAAGTAGGCTTCGTCGGCGAAACCGCAAAGTCTGGCGACTTCGCCTACAGGTTTGGTGCCGGTAAGCAGCAGCGTGCGGGCCAGGTGCATGCGTCGTTCCAGCACCAGTTCGCTGAAGGTCTTGCCCACTTCCTTGCGCAACCAGTGCGTCAGGTAATTGGGCGATAGAAACGCAGCAGAGGCCGCTTTTTTCAGGCTCAGATCCGGATCGCTGAGGTTCTTGCGCACGTACTCCGACATCCGCGCCAGGGCATCACGACGACTGCGCTCGGCAGCGTTGTCATCGGCGAGGATTTTGATCTGCTCGGCGAACCGCTCGCAGACCGTGCCGATCAGCTGCAACAAACAGCCCTTGAGGATTTCGCGGGTGCCGAACTGGCGCTGCTGATCCAGCCTGCGCATACGGATCAGCAAGGTCTCGATCTCACCGAAGTCGGCATCATCGAGAATGAAATCCAGGCTTTCCTGAAAGCGAAACGGCGACAACTCCGGCGCCAGCGCGATAGGCACGTCCTCCAGATCCAGCGGATCGCACTGCAATTGCGGCAGCAGGAAGGTCTGGGCAAAGTTGATCAGCAGGAAATTGCCAGCGTCCGGATGCGGAATCAGGTGCAGTTTGTGCGGCAGGATAAACGCCAGGGCATGACGCGGGAACGGCCGGATCACGCCGCCGATGTGCTGCACGGTGTCTCCGCCCAGATTGATCTGAATCTGAAAATACTCATGCCGATGCGGCCCGGTTTCGGCGCTGCGGGCATGCTTGTCACGGATGTAGAAATCGGCCCGCTCGCTGCGTTGCTGCATGCCATAGGTCGGCGCTGGCGTTGCTGAATCCATATCGATACCTCGTGTGCAAATACGGCTGCGGCTCTACGCCGCACGTTTATTGTCAGTCGTCCTATGACTTAAATCCGTAAAAATATTTTCAAGCTATTGTCTTGCGATGTCCAAAAGCAAATCCATCACGTCAAATTCTGCAAGCGCTCTACTTCGCATGTTTTGTCCAATTTTGGCTATTTATCGCGGCTTCGCGCGCGGTGTAATTTTCTTGGACAAATACTGAGCAGGCCGTCTGCAAATTAATAAACAGTCTAAGCGTTTGGTTGTTTTTACATCGTCGTACGATCACTTTGGGGCTGCAACTTAACTCGATACCAATAAAAACAATGAGGAATTCTCATGTCGAGCTCCCCTGATATCCAGGCGATCGACGCCCGTGTCGCCGCACCCGCAGCCGCACCGGTTCGTCTGCCTTCCCGCCGTCGCTGGTTCATGCTGTCGCTGTTGTTGATCGCCACGATCATCAACTATGTGGACCGGGTAAACATCTCTATCGCCGCACCCTTCATGGCCAAGGATCTTGGACTGGATAAAGTCGAAATGGGCCTTATCTTCTCCGCCTTTGCCTGGACCTACGCGTTTGCCCTGGTGCCCGCGGGCTTCATCGCTGACCGATTCGGTTCACGAATCACTTACGGCGTATCGCTGATCTCATGGTCTGCGGTCACGGTGTGCCAAGGCATGGCGGGCGGGTTCGCCTCGCTGTTCGGCTTGCGTCTGGCCATCGGTGCCATGGAAGCGCCCGCCTTCCCCGCCAACAGTCGCGCCGTTACCGTCTGGTTTCCCGCCAGAGAACGTGGCCTGGCCAGCAGTATTTATGTCTGTGGCCAGTATCTGGGCACGGCACTTTTCACTGGCCTGCTGCTCTGGCTGGCGACCACTTATGACTGGCGCCACGTCTTCTACAGCACCGGCATCGCGGGCATCCTCTTCGGTATCGCCTGGCTGTTTCTGTATCGCGACCCGCTGTTCTGCAAGAAGGTCAGCAAGGAAGAACTGCAATACATCGAGGACGGCGGCGGCCTGGTGAAAGCCAGCAAGGACAAGAACAAATTCAAGTGGGGGCAAATCGCCGAACTGCTGAAGTATCGCCAGATCTGGGCGATCTGCATCGGCAAGTTTGCCAGCACGTCGGCACTGTACTTTTTCCTGACCTGGTTCCCGACTTACCTGATCGAAGAGCGTCATTTGACCATGGTCAAAGTGGGGATCTTCGCTGTGCTGCCCTTCATCGGCGCCACCGTTGGGGTGCTGCTGGCCGGCGCGATTGCCGACTGGATGATCCGTCGCGGCTATTCCCTGTCGTTCTCCCGCAAGTTACCGCTGGTGGTGGGCTCGGCGCTGGGCATGTCGATCATGCTGGTCAACTTCACCGACTCCAACGAAGTGTGCATTGCGCTGCTGACCATCGCTTTCTTCGCCCAAGGCATCGCGTCGTCGTCGTGGGCGGCGGTGTCGGAAATCGCGCCCAAGGAACTGATTGGCCTGACCGGCGGCGTGACCAGCCTGGCGGCCAACATCGGCGGGATCGTCACGCCGATTGTCATCGGCCAGATCCTGCACGTTACCGGGTCGTTTGCCTACGCGTTCTGGTTCATCGGCGGTGTCGCGCTGATCGGCACGCTCTCGTATTCGTTGCTGCTGGGCAAGATCTACCGCATTGAATTGAAGACCCGCTAACGCAAAAAGAATGTGTGTGACCTTATGCCTCCTCTTGGCAATGGCGTACGCAAGTACGCCTTTTTTATGGCGCGCATTCGCCGTGTTTACTCCAGTTTGAACACCGCTTTGTCCAACTTTGGCCGCTGCCGATCCCGTAGGCTGATCGTCAAGAAGGCTCTAGCTCAAGGAATAACAATGATTGATTACGTGTTCGAACCTGGCCTGATCCGCAGTTTGCCCGTGGCCAATAGCCCCGCACGCTTTCCGGTCGCGCGCGTGTTTTGCCTGGGGCGCAATTATCACTGGGGCGACTCGCAAAACGCCCCACGAGAAATGCCCGCGTTCTTCATGAAGCCCGCCACCTCGGTGATCGATGCCGTGGGCGAGCTGGACTTTCCGCCGCTGACCGAACAGTTCTGCCACGAGATCGAACTGGTGGTCGCCATCGGCACGGGCGGTTTCAACATCGATGAAGCTCAGGCGCTGGACCACGTCTGGGGCTACGCCGCCGGTCTGGACCTTACCCGCCGCGATTTGCAGATGGCGGCCAAAGCGGTGGGCCAGCCCTGGGAAGCGGCCAAGGCCTTCGACGGTTCGGCGCCCATCAGCCCCATCCAGCCCGCCAGCACGCTGGGACATCCCAACCAGGGCGCGCTGTGGCTGAACGTCAACGGCGTCGAGCGCCAGCGCTCGGACCTTGAAAGCCAGATCTGGTCGGTGGCTGAAATCGTCAGCCGCCTGTCGCAGTCGATCCGGCTGATCCCCGGCGACCTGATCATGACCGGCACGCCGCCCGGCGTCGATGTCCTGCAATCCGGTGATGTGATCAGCGCGGGCATCGCGGGTATCGGCAAATTCGAAGTACGTATTGGCGGCCGTTGCGCTGCCTGATCCAGAAATGATGAAGCGGAGATATAACAATGACTGACAATTCCCTCCCGAAAATCGCCTTGGTCACCGGCGCTGGCAGCGGCATCGGCCGTGCAGTTGCGCTCGGTCTGCTGGCTGATGGCTACAAGGTCGTGGTCACCGGACGACGTCTGGAACCGCTTGAGGAATTGGTGGCACTGGCCGCCGAGCAAGGCGGCGAAGCGCTGGCGGTGTCCTCTGATGTGCGCGATCCAGCCAGCGTCGATGCCCTGTTCGCCACCATCGAAGAGGTTTATGGCCGACTCGATGTGATCTTCAACAATGCCGGCGTCAACGCTCCAGCCGTGCCGATGGACGAACTGCCGGTGGAGAAGTGGCTGAACGTGATCGACACCAACGTCACCGGGGTTTTCCTGTGCAGCCGTGGCGCTTTCGGCCTGATGCGCAAACAGTCGCCCCAGGGCGGACGCATCATCAACAACGGTTCGATTTCCGCCCACACCCCGCGCCCGTTCACCGGGCCTTACACCGCCAGCAAACACGCGGTACTGGGGTTGACCAAGAGCCTGGCGCTGGACGGCCGCGAATTCAACATCGCCTGCAGCCAGATCGACATCGGCAACGCGCTGACCGAACTGTCCGTGCGCATGACCAAAGGCGTGCGCCAGGCCAATGGCGAGACCGCCGTGGAGCCGATGATCGACGTCAAGCACATTGCCGATGCCGTGCGTTACATCGCCAACCTGCCGCTATCAGCCAATGTGCTGAACATGACGGTCATGGCCACCAACATGCCCTTCGTCGGCCGTGGCTGATCATTCCTTCTGAATTTTGCTTGAGCGAGAACGCCATGAAACCTGAAATCCTGCAACTGAGCCCGATCCTGATCCCCGAGATCAACGCGCGGCTCAACGAGCTGTACACCGTTCGCCCGTACTTCCAGCAGACCGACAAGGCCGCTTACCTGCGCGAACACGGCGCCAACATCAGCGGCGTGGTGACGGGCGGCCACACGGGCATTACCCGCGCGGTGATGGAGCAATTGCCTGCCGTGAAAGTCATTGCCGTCAATGGCGTCGGCACTGACGCAGTGGACTTGGCCTACGCTCGCGACCGTGGCATTCATGTCACCGCAACCATTGGCGCGCTGACCGAAGACGTGGCTGACCTGGCTATCGGCCTGCTGATCTCTGCCTGCCGTGGCCTGTGCACCGCCGACCGCTACGTGCGCAGTGGCGCATGGCCGCAAAGCCCGACGCCATTGGCACCGATCCCGTTGGCCCGCCAGTTCAGCGGCATGAAAATCGGCATCGTCGGCCTGGGTCGCGTCGGTCGCGCTGTCGCCACCCGTGCGGCGGCCTTCGGTTGCCCGATCAGCTACACCGATCTGAAGGCCATGGACGACGTGCCTTATACCTTCGTCGCCGATCTGATCGAACTGGCTCGACACAGCGACGCATTGATCGTCGCCGCCGCAGCCGACAAGGCCAAAGGCATCATCAACGCGCAAGTGTTGGCAGCGCTGGGCGACGAAGGGTATCTGATCAACGTGGCACGCGGCAGCCTGGTCAATGAACCGGACCTGCTCGCCGCGCTCAAAACGGGCTCGATTGCCGGTGCGGGCCTGGACGTTTTCGTCGATGAGCCGAATGTGCCAAGCGAGCTGTTCGAACTGGAATCCGTCGTGCTCCAGCCCCACCGCGCCAGCGCAACCGTGCAGACCCGCACGCGAATGGGCGAAATGGTCCTGGCCAGCCTTGCGCAAGGTCTGGCGGGAGAAAAGCCGAGCGCTGCTGTTCTTTGATCTGAATTCAACGCTTGACGGGGTAGAACGATCGTTCTACCTTTCTCTCCATGAACACACCAACGACTACAACCGTGCAGGACAAAATCCTGCAAACCGCCGAGCAGCTCATTTACCAGAACGGGATTCATGCCATGGGCATGGATTTGCTGGTACGCACGTCGGGCGTCGCCCGCAAAAGCATTTATCGCTACTACGCCACCAAGGATGAAGTCGCGGTGCATGCCTTGAGCGCGCGGGATATCCGCTGGATGGCCTGGTTTCGCAGCGAGACCGACAAGGCGCCAACTCCCGAAGCGCGCATCCTGAATATGTTCGCAGTGCTCAAGGGCTGGTTTGAGTCGGAAGGTTTTCGCGGCTGCGCATTTATCAATACCGCAGGTGAAATCGGCGACCCTGCCGATCCGGTCCGCCAACTGGCCAAGGCCCACAAGCAAAAGCTATTCGATTACGTCCTCGAGTTGTGTCAGCCGTTGGGCGTCGCGCAACCCGAGATGCTGGCCAAACAGTTGCTGATCCTCATCGACGGCGCCATCACGCTGGCGCGGGTCATGGCCGATCACAGCGCGGCGTACAGCGCGCGGGATGTGGCCGAGTTGCTGCTCAAATCTGCCCGGATCAATGAACCGCCACTCCTCACGCCCATCGTCTAGAGGTCTCGTCATGTCGTCCAATACCGAAACACGTCCTCCTCTGCCACCGTTCACCCGCGAATCGGCCATCCAGAAAGTCCGCCTTGCTGAAGATGGCTGGAACAGTCGCGACCCGGAGAAAGTAGCGCTGGCCTATACCCTGGATACCCGCTGGCGCAATCGCACGGAATTCGCCACCAATCGCGACGAAGCCAAGGGCTTTCTCACACGCAAATGGGCCAAAGAGCTGGATTATCGACTGATCAAAGAGCTCTGGGCGTTCACCGATAACCGCATCGCCGTGCGTTACGCCTATGAATGGCACGACGATTCGGGCAACTGGTTTCGTTCATACGGCAATGAAAATTGGGAGTTCGCCGAGAACGGTTTGATGGCCAACCGGTTTGCCTGCATCAACGACATGCCGATCAAGGAATCGGAACGCAAATTCCACTGGCCGCTGGGCCGACGTCCGGATGATCATCCTGGGCTTTCGGAATTGGGGTTGTAGGAGCTATCGCAACTCGGCCCAACGGATAACGGACACTGGCGGGATTTGAGTCTATGGACTATATTTGACATTAAATGTATCTACAGACTCAAAGAGAGGTCATTGCCATGTCGGCAGTCCTTCAACTCCAGGCATTCACCAAGGCGCAATGCGCTGCAGGCTTGCGTGCCGCCGTCGCCATTCTTGAAAAGTGGCGAGCCTCCAGTGATCAAACGTGTCGCATCCTGCGTATATCACGCAGCACTTACGTACGCGCCAACCAGCAGGACCCCGCGTGGTCCGTGAGTCTGGACGCGGATCAGATGCAACGCATCAGCTTCGTCCTCAACATCCACGCCGCCCTGCGCCTGGTGTTTGATAATCCGGATAACGTCTACGGTTTCCCGGCAATGGCTAACCATAACGAGTTCTTCAACGGCCGCTCGCCGCTGGAAATCATGGCCCAGGGCGACATGATTTCCCTGTACGAAACCTTCCGGCGCATCGATGTCCTGCGCGGAGGCTTGTGGTGATGCTCAGCCAGTTGCCGAGCCTGAATGACGAGCAACGCCAAGCCTATCGACTGGTCAACTCCAAATTCCCGCCCATCGAACTGTTCGATGATGTCGCCAGCGCCGACGAGTTTGAAGCCCTGTATCAAATTCAGGCGCTGACCAATCCGAGGTTATTGAATCAAGCCGGACGTCTGGAATTGATCCCGCTTGCGCAAATCCCGTTCGGCATCACCGGCTGCTCTTACGCGACTGCGCCCTTTACCCATATCAACCCGAGCGGCTCGCGGTTCAGTGATGGCAGTTATGGAGTGTTGTATCTGGCGGACACCCTGGATACGGCGCTGGCTGAAGTTCAGCATCACCAGAACAAATACTGGTCGAACGTGCAAAACCTCAGCTACGAACGGTTTGTGTTCCGAGGGCTGTCCTGCACCTTCAATGAGGCCGGGATGCTGGACGCGGTGTCCGTGCCGCTGACCGATCCCATTTACGATCCGGACGATTACACCGACTCGCACCGACTGGGCCGGGAAGTCAGAGCCACGGGCAGCAACGGTTTGCGTTACCGCTCGGTCAGGGCCCACGGCCAATACTGCTGGGCACTTATGAAACCCCGGCCGGTTTCATCGATCATCCAGACCGCGCATTACGAGATGGTCTGGAACGGCCAGATCACCAGCGTCAGCAAAATCAGCGAAGTGTCAGCGACCAAAGCAGATCCCGCCCCATAAAAAAGGGCCCATGACGGTGAAGTCACGGGCCCTTTTTACGTTTCAAGGCATGGCCTAGAACGGAATATCATCATCAAAACTGTCGAAATCTGCAGCCGGTTGCGGCGCTTGTTGCGGAGCCGGACGCGATTCGCGTTGTGGCTGGGCTTGAGGCGCGGACTGCTGCGGACGCGACTGTTGAGGACGCGGTGCAGAATTCTGCTGATAACCACCGCCACCTTGCCCCTGTGGAGCGCCTTCGCCTTGAGGACGACCGCCCAGCAGTTGCATGGTGCCTTGCATGTCGACGACGATTTCAGTGGTGTAACGCTTGATGCCGTCTTTTTCCCACTCGCGGGTTTGCAGCTTGCCTTCGATGTAGACCTGAGAGCCCTTGCGCAGGTACTCGCCGGCAATTTCAGCGACTTTGCCGAACATCGAAACGCGGTGCCATTCAGTCTTTTCGACTTTCTGACCGGTTTGCTTGTCGGTCCACTGTTCGCTGGTCGCCAGACTCAGGTTGGTCACGGCGTTACCGTTAGGCAAGTAGCGAACTTCGGGATCCTGGCCGCAAGTGCCGACCAATATGACTTTGTTAACCCCACGGGCCATAACGTTCTCCTAGGCTTCGCACGTTTCGGTCGATGGATTGACCATTCGTTCCAGAGACGCGCGATCCAATAGTGCTGTGTCTAATTTGATATAGATGGCTGCCTCTTCAGCAACCACCACTGCATCCGTTACACCTGCTACAGCCATCAACCGCGCTGCCAGGCCTGTGTCACGCTGCGCTTGCGGCGACAACGGCAAGCGAAGACTCGTGACGTAAGGCGGTTCGCGCATGGTGACTGCGACGGCCAGCCAGATCGCAGCCATGGCCGCGCCGCCGAGGAAAACCACATCGAGCCCGCCATGCTGGAACAACCAGCCGCCGAGTATCCCACCTGCGGCCGAACCAAGGAACTGGCTCGTGGAATAAACTCCCATCGCCGTGCCTTTTCCGCCAGCCGGTGAAACCTTGCTGATCAGTGACGGAAGTGAAGCTTCCAGCAGATTGAACGCGATGAAGAATACCACTGTCCCGATGACCAGCGCTCGCAAGGTATCGCCATACGCCCAGAAGAATAGCTCAGTGAGCATCAGCACGCCCACGGCACCAATCAGCACGCGCTTCATCTGACGCTTTTTCTCACCATAAATGATGAAGGGAATCATTGCGAAAAATGAAATCAGCAGCGCTGTGAGATAGACCCACCAGTGCTGTTCCTTGGGCAAACCGGCTTTGGTGACCAGCGCCAGCGGCAGCGCGACGAAGCTTGACATGAGCATTGCGTGCAACACGAAGATACCTAAATCCAGGCGCAGCAGGTCTGGGTGGCGCAACGTCGGCCCCAACGCCTGGCGTGCGACACCGGATTCGCGGTGCTGCAAGGTGCCGGTCCTTTTCGGAACCACGAACGCGACGATCAAGATTCCAAGCAAGGCCATCGCGCCAGTGGCGAGAAACAGTCCGGACAAACCAAATGCGCGGGTCAGCAACGGGCCGACCACCATCGCCACCGCAAATGACAGACCAATGGTCATGCCGATCATGGCCATGGCCTTGGTGCGATGCTGTTCCCGGGTCAGATCTGACAACAAGGCCATCACCGCAGCCGAAATTGCGCCTGCGCCTTGCAGGATGCGTCCGGCGATAATTCCCCAGATCGAGTCGGCGTTGGCCGCGAGCACGCTGCCCAAGGCAAAAATAATCAGCCCGAAATAAATCACCGGGCGTCGGCCGATCCGGTCGGAAAGAACGCCGAACGGAATCTGCAACACCGCCTGGGTCAGGCCGTACGCGCCAATGGCCAGGCCGATCAGCGCCGGACTGGCGCCCGCCATGTCCATGCCGTAGGTAGCCAGGACCGGCAAAACCATGAACATGCCAAGCATGCGAAACGCAAACACCAGGGCCAGACCACCTGCCGCGCGGGTCTCGCCGCCACTCATTCGCTCGCTGTGGGGATCGTGCATGGAAAAACCTCATGTGAACCGGCGGCGATTCTACCAGTCCCATCGGTTGACGGGGTATATCGCGACGCTTTGCCGCGCATAGATGACATGGTCTTCATGTTAGGGCGCGACAGTGTGCATCCATCCAGTATTTGACCGTATACTCCCATGTTTTCGATGCCCGCCGAGCGAGGCCACTTTGGACAAGATCCTGATTCGTGGGGCCCGAACCCACAACCTGAAAAACATCGACCTTACCCTGCCACGCGACAAGCTGATCGTTATCACCGGGCTTTCCGGCTCTGGCAAATCGTCGCTGGCCTTTGACACGCTGTATGCCGAAGGGCAGCGGCGCTATGTCGAATCCCTTTCCGCATACGCCCGGCAATTCCTCTCGATGATGGAAAAGCCGGACGTCGACACCATCGAAGGCCTGTCGCCAGCGATTTCCATCGAGCAGAAATCCACGTCGCACAACCCGCGCTCCACTGTCGGCACCATCACCGAGATCTACGATTACCTGCGCCTGCTGTACGCGCGGGTCGGTCAGCCTCGTTGCCCGGATCACGACATTCCGCTGGAAGCGCAGACCGTCAGCCAGATGGTTGACCTGGTCATGGCGCAACCCGAAGGCAGCAAGTTGATGCTGCTGGCGCCGGTGATTCGTGAGCGCAAAGGCGAGCACCTTTCGGTGTTCGAAGAACTGCGTGCTCAGGGTTTCGTGCGGGCCAGAGTCAATGGTCGGCTGTGCGAACTCGACGAGTTGCCCAAGCTGGACAAGCAGAAGAAGCATTCCATTGATGTGGTCGTCGACCGCTTCAAGGTGCGCCCTGACCTGCAACAGCGGCTGGCGGAGTCGTTCGAGACCGCGCTGAAGCTGGCGGACGGTATCGCCTGGGTAGCACCGATGGACGACGAGCCGGGCGAAGAGATGATTTTCTCTGCACGCTTTGC
Source organism: Pseudomonas sp. CFII64 (assembly GCF_000416235.1). Taxonomy (GTDB): domain Bacteria; phylum Pseudomonadota; class Gammaproteobacteria; order Pseudomonadales; family Pseudomonadaceae; genus Aquipseudomonas. Next base: position 10,629 of record NZ_ATLO01000019.1, read on the forward strand.
TTGCCCGATCTGCGGCCACGCGATCAGCGAGCTGGAACCCAAGCTGTTCTCGTTCAACAACCCGGCTGGCGCCTGTCCGACCTGTGACGGCCTGGGCGTGAAGCAATTCTTCGACATCAAGCGTCTGGTGAATGGCGAACTGACCCTGGCTGAAGGTGCGATACGCGGCTGGGACCGCCGTAACGTTTACTACTTCCAGATGCTCGGATCGCTGGCCAAGCATTACGGCTTCAGCCTGGAAGTGCCATTCAAAGAGCTGCCCGCCGAACAGCAGAAGATCCTGCTCAACGGCAGCGGCTCGCAGAGCGTGGACTTCCGCTACCTGAACGACCGTGGCGACATTGTCAAACGCGCGCATCCGTTCGAAGGCATCGTGCCCAATCTGGAGCGTCGTTATCGGGAAACGGAATCGGCAACCGTTCGTGAAGAACTGGCCAAGTTCCTCGGCACGCAGCCTTGCCCGGATTGTCGCGGCACCCGCTTGCGTCGCGAAGCGCGTCACGTCTGGGTCGGTGAGAAAACCCTGCCGGCGGTGACCAACATGCCGATTGGCGACGCCACCGAGTATTTCGGCGTGCTGAAACTGACCGGCCGACGCGGGGAAATCGCCGACAAGATCCTCAAGGAAATTCGCGAGCGCCTGCAATTTCTGGTCAACGTCGGCCTCGATTATCTGACCCTGGATCGCAGTGCCGACACCTTGTCCGGTGGCGAGGCGCAACGGATTCGTCTGGCCAGCCAGATTGGCGCAGGCCTGGTCGGGGTGATGTACATCCTCGATGAGCCGTCCATTGGTCTGCATCAACGGGACAACGACCGTTTGCTGGGCACGCTTAAGCATCTGCGTGACATCGGCAACACCGTGATCGTGGTCGAGCACGACGAAGATGCCATTCGCCTTGCGGACTACGTGGTCGATATCGGCCCGGGCGCGGGCGTGCATGGCGGTCACATCGTGGCCGAAGGCACTCCCGCCGAAGTGATGGCCCATCCTGACTCGCTGACTGGCAAATACCTTTCCGGTCGCGTGAAGATCGCAATCCCGGCCAAGCGCACACCGCGCAACAAGAAGCTGTCGCTGACCCTCAAGGGTGCTCGGGGCAACAACTTGCGCAACGTGGATCTGGAAATCCCCATCGGCCTGCTGACCTGCGTCACCGGGGTTTCCGGTTCGGGCAAATCTACGCTGATCAACAACACGCTGTTCCCGCTCAGCGCCACCGCGCTCAATGGCGCGACCACGCTGGAAGCGGCGACCCACGACAGCATCAACGGCTTGCAACACCTCGATAAAGTCGTGGACATCGACCAGAGCCCGATTGGTCGTACGCCGCGCTCCAACCCGGCGACGTACACCGGGCTGTTTACGCCGATTCGTGAGCTGTTCGCTGGCGTTCCGGAATCGCGCTCCCGTGGTTACGGTCCCGGGCGGTTCTCGTTCAACGTCAAGGGCGGCCGTTGCGAGGCGTGTCAGGGCGACGGCTTGATCAAGGTCGAAATGCACTTTCTGCCGGACATCTATGTGCCGTGCGACGTGTGCAAGAGCAAGCGCTACAACCGCGAAACCCTTGAGATCAAGTACAAGAGCAAGAACATCCACGAAGTGCTGGAAATGACCATCGAGGAAGCACGTGTGTTCTTCGATGCCGTCCCGGCCCTGGCGCGCAAACTGCAAACGCTAATGGATGTGGGTTTGTCCTACATCAAGCTCGGCCAGTCGGCGACGACCTTGTCCGGTGGTGAAGCCCAGCGGGTCAAACTGTCCCGCGAGCTTTCCAAGCGCGATACCGGCAAGACGCTGTACATCCTCGACGAGCCGACCACCGGCCTGCACTTCGCGGATATTCAGCAGTTGCTGGACGTGCTGCATCGTTTGCGCGACCACGGCAACACCGTGGTGGTCATCGAGCACAACCTGGATGTGATCAAGACGGCGGACTGGCTGGTCGACCTCGGGCCAGAAGGCGGTTCCAAGGGTGGGCAGATCATCGCGGTGGGTACGCCTGAGCAGGTCTCCGAGATGGAGCAATCCTACACCGGGCATTACCTCAAGCCTCTGCTGCTGCGGGATAAAGCCTAACGGCTTGACCGCGAGGCAATAAAAAGCCCCTGTCATATTATGTGCAGGGGCTTTTTCATGCGTGACGAACGGTGCGGATCAGAACTGCGATTGCAGATAGTTTTCCAGACCGATGCGCTTGATCAGACCCAGTTGCTGTTCAAGCCAATAGGTGTGGTCTTCTTCGGTGTCTGCCAACTGGATACGCAGGATATCGCGGCTGACGTAATCCTTGTGCAGCTCACAGAGCTCAATGCCTTTGCACAGCGCGGCACGCACCTTGTATTCCAGGCGAAGATCGCTGGCGAGCATCTCAGGGACTGTGGTGCCGATATCCAGGTCATCCGCACGCATGCGCGGCGTGCCTTCGAGCATCAGGATGCGGCGCATCAATGCGTCGGCGTGTTGGGTCTCTTCTTCCATCTCGTGATTGATACGTTCGTAGAGCTTGCTGAAGCCCCAGTCTTCGTACATCCGCGAATGGATGAAATATTGGTCACGCGCTGCCAGTTCGCCAACCAGCAACGTCTTGAGATAATCGATTACATCCGGGTGACCTTGCATCGCCCTAAATCTCCCTGCTTTAAAGTGTGGAGTTTGAACCAGCCGCGCGCCAAGGTCACTTGCCAAACTGCAAATAAGTGGTCAAAAGCAGCGAAAGTCGGACAACCGGATGCGAAAAACCGCCCAAATGAGGGCGGTTCTGTTTATCACTTCGAGTTAGCCCAGCTGAACGCCCAAAGCGTCAGCCACACCCTGGCCATAAGCGGCATCGGCTTTGAAGAAATGCTGCAGTTGACGCTGCACCACATCACTGGAAACCCCAGCCATGGCTCCGGCAATATTGCTGATCAGCAACGCTTTCTGGTCAGTGTTCATCAGGTTGAACAACTTGCCCGCCTGACTGTAGTAATCGCCATCTTCGCGATGATCGTAACGATCAGCCGCGCCACTCAATGCCAGCGCAGGTTCTGCGTAACGAGGATCCTGCTTCGGCGCATCGGCGTAGCTGTTCGGCTCGTAGTTTGGCGCCGACCCGCCGTTGCTGCCGAACGCCATGGAACCGTCACGCTGATAGCTGTGAACCGGGTTACGAGGCGCGTTGATCGGCAGTTGCTGGTGATTGGTGCCTACCCGATAGCGGTGGGCATCAGCGTAAGCAAACACGCGACCTTGCAGCATGCGGTCCGGCGAAAGGCCTACGCCCGGCACCATGTTGCTCGGACCAAATGCGGCTTGCTCGACTTCGGCAAAGTAATTCTGCGGATTGCGATTGAGCTCAAGCTCGCCCACTTCGATCAGCGGATACTCTTTCTGCGACCAGGTTTTGGTCACATCAAACGGATTTTCGTGATGCGCCGCCGCTTGGGCTTCGGTCATCAGCTGGATGCAGACGGTCCACTTGGGGAAATCGCCTTTCTCGATAGCGCCAAACAGGTCCCGTTGAGCGTAATCAGGATCGGTACCGGCAATGCGCGCGGCATCAGCCGGAGCCAGGTTCTTGATGCCTTGCTGGGTCTTGTAGTGCCATTTGACCCAGTGACGCTCACCAGCCGCGCTGATCAAGCTGTACGTGTGGCTACCGAAGCCATGCATGTGACGATAGCCGTCCGGAATGCCGCGATCAGAAAACAGAATCGTGACCTGGTGCAACGCCTCAGGCGAATGCGACCAGAAGTCCCACATCATCTGTCCGCTTTTCAGATTGCTCTGCGGCAGGCGTTTCTGGGTGTGGATGAAATCCGGAAACTTCAGCGGATCACGAATGAAGAACACTGGCGTGTTGTTGCCAACAATGTCCCAGTTGCCTTCTTCGGTGTAGAACTTCAGGGCGAAACCACGTGGGTCACGCTCGGTATCGGCCGAACCACGTTCGCCACCCACTGTGGAAAAGCGCAGGAAGATGGGGGTTTGCTTGCCAACGGTGTCGAACAGTTTGGCGCTGGTGTACTGCGAGATATCACGGCTGACCGTAAAAGTACCGTGAGCGCCCGAGCCTTTGGCATGAACGCGGCGTTCCGGAATGTTTTCGCGGTTGAAGTGAGCAAGCTTCTCAAGCAGATGGAAATCGTCGAGGAGCAGCGGGCCACGCGGGCCGGCAGAGCGGGAATTCTGGTTATCGGCGACAGGTGCGCCGCTGGCGGTTGTAAGCGTTTTATTCTGGCTCATGCAATCTACTTCCTCTGTCAGTCTTTGAACTGCCGGCTAATTGGCTGGAAGGGAGTATTGATCATCGACGTTACACCTACAAATTCATTAATTCGTCGGCGCCGATAGAAAATAACTAACTCACTCCCCGTGCGCATCATGCCCAGAGCCCGAAAGGGAAACTTGTACGAACCGTGCTTTTCTTGCAGAAACAAAAAACCGGGCACAAGGCCCGGTTCTTTGTTTCAGACTGACGTCTTACTCAGCGGATACAGCTTCACCGCCGGCTGGACGATCAACCAGTTCGACATACGCCATAGGCGCGTTGTCGCCAGTGCGGAAACCGCACTTGAGGATGCGCAGGTAGCCACCCTCACGGGTTGCATAACGCTTGCCCAGATCGTTGAACAGCTTACCAACGATTGCTTTCGAACGAGTACGGTCGAAAGCCAGACGGCGGTTAGCCAGACTGTCTGTCTTGGCCAAAGTGATCAGCGGCTCAGCAACGCGGCGCAGTTCTTTGGCTTTCGGCAATGTAGTTTTGATCAGCTCGTGCTCGAACAGCGACACCGCCATGTTTTGAAACATGGCCTTACGGTGGGAGCTAGTCCGGCTCAGGTGACGACCACTTTTACGATGACGCATGGTTCATTCCTTACCAAACACAACGTTCGGTGATTACGACGATCAGGCAGTCGCCTTGTCGTCCTTCTTAAGACTTGCCGGCGGCCAGTTGTCGAGGCGCATGCCGAGGGACAGACCACGGGAGGCCAGGACGTCCTTGATCTCAGTCAAGGATTTCTTGCCAAGGTTCGGAGTCTTCAACAGTTCTACTTCGGTGCGCTGAATCAGGTCGCCGATGTAGTAAATGTTCTCCGCCTTGAGGCAGTTGGCCGAACGTACAGTCAGTTCCAAATCGTCAACCGGACGGAGCAGGATCGGATCGATCTCGTCTTCCTGTTCGATTACCACTGGTTCGCTGTCACCTTTGAGGTCGACGAACGCAGCCAACTGCTGTTGCAGAATGGTTGCAGCGCGGCGAATAGCCTCTTCAGGATCCAGAGTACCGTTGGTTTCCAGATCAATAACCAGCTTGTCCAGGTTAGTACGCTGCTCGACACGGGCGTTTTCCACCACGTATGCGATACGGCGAACCGGGCTGAACGAAGAATCGAGCTGCAAGCGACCAATGCTGCGGCTTTCGTCTTCATCGCTCTGACGCGAGTCTGCCGGTTCATAACCACGACCACGAGCTACGGTGAGCTTCATGTTCAGGGCGCCGTTAGACGCCAGGTTAGCGATTACGTGATCGGGATTAACGATCTCGACATCATGATCCAGCTGAATATCGGCAGCGGTAACCACCCCCGAACCCTTCTTCGACAAGGTCAGCGTAACTTCGTCTCGACCGTGCAGCTTGATAGCCAGACCTTTAAGGTTCAACAGGATTTCAATGACATCTTCCTGTACACCTTCGATGGCGCTGTACTCATGGAGTACACCGTCAATCTCGGCCTCGACTACTGCACAGCCGGGCATGGAGGACAACAGGATGCGGCGCAGCGCGTTGCCCAGGGTATGGCCAAAACCACGCTCGAGAGGCTCGAGAGTGATTTTAGCGCGGGTTGGACTGACAACCTGCACATCAATATGGCGGGGTGTCAGGAACTCATTTACCGAAATCTGCATGGATGCACCTATTTTCTAGCCCTTACTTGGAGTAGAGCTCGACAATCAGGCTTTCGTTGATGTCGGCGGACAGATCACTGCGAGCAGGAACGTTTTTGAAGACGCCCGACTTCTTCTCAATGTCTACTTCTACCCATTCTACGCGGCCACGTTGGGCACACAGATCGAGAGCTTGGACAATGCGCAGTTGGTTCTTAGCCTTTTCGCGGATAGCAACCACGTCACCAGCACGAACCTGGTACGAAGGAACGTTAACGGTTTTGCCGTTGACGCTGACCGACTTGTGCGAAACCAATTGACGGGATTCGGCACGTGTCGAGCCGAAGCCCATGCGGTATACGACGTTATCCAGGCGGCATTCGAGCAGTTGCAGCAGGTTCTCACCAGTAGCGCCTTTCTTGCCGGCAGCTTCTTTGTAGTAACCGCTGAACTGACGTTCGAGAACGCCATAGATGCGACGTACTTTTTGTTTCTCACGCAGCTGAGTACCGTAATCGGACTGGCGACCGCGGCGTTGGCCGTGGATGCCTGGAGCTGCTTCGATGTTGCACTTGGATTCGATAGCGCGAACGCCGCTCTTCAAAAAGAGATCGGTGCCTTCACGACGAGCAAGTTTGCATTTTGGACCAATGTAACGAGCCATTTCTTACAGTCTCCTGGATTACACGCGGCGCTTCTTCGGCGGACGGCACCCGTTGTGCGGGATTGGCGTCACGTCGGTGATGCTGGCGATCTTATAGCCACAGCCGTTCAAAGCACGGACAGCGGACTCACGACCTGGACCTGGACCCTTGACGTTAACGTCGAGGTTCTTCAGACCATATTCCAGCGCAGCTTGACCAGCACGTTCAGCAGCTACTTGAGCAGCGAACGGGGTGGACTTACGTGAACCGCGGAAACCCGAACCGCCGGAGGTAGCCCAAGAAAGCGCGTTACCTTGACGATCGGTGATAGTGACGATTGTGTTGTTAAACGACGCGTGGATGTGGGCGATGCCATCAACCACTGTCTTTTTAACTTTCTTACGAGGACGAGCAGCAGGTTTTGCCATGACTAAATTCCTGTCGTTGCGCTGGTGCGATTACTTGCGGATCGGCTTACGCGGACCTTTGCGAGTACGCGCGTTGGTCTTGGTACGCTGACCGCGCACTGGAAGACCACGACGATGGCGCAGACCGCGGTAGCAGCCCAAATCCATCAAGCGCTTGATTTTCATGTTGATTTCGCGACGCAGGTCACCTTCAGTGGTGAACTTCGCCACTTCGCCACGCAGCTGTTCAATCTGCTCGTCGCTCAGATCTTTGATCTTCGCCGCCGGGTTTACCCCGGTGGTTGCACAAATTTTCTGTGCCGTGGTGCGACCAACACCATAGATGTAGGTCAACGAGATAACAGTATGCTTGTTATCTGGAACGTTAACGCCTGCAATACGGGCCATTCAGTGGGACTCCAATTGACAGCTACCTACGCCCCGGAAGCCAAGAAATAGGGCGCGAGATAATATCGCTGTAATAACAAATAATCAACCCAGCAGCGCACTAGCTGCTGGGCTTAAGCAGATCACACTCAGCCTTGGCGCTGTTTGTGACGTGGTTCCGCGCTGCAAATTACTCGAACAACACCTTCGCGGCGAATAATCTTGCAGTTACGGCACAGCTTTTTCACCGATGCACGAACTTTCATCACCAACTCCTCGAACCTTATGGGTGCTTCAGCGCAGCATGCCGCTGCCGTAGCCCTTCAGGTTGGCTTTCTTCATCAGGGATTCATACTGGTGCGAAACGAGGTGCGATTGTACTTGCGACATGAAGTCCATCACAACCACTACCACGATCAGCAACGAGGTCCCGCCAAGGTAGAACGGTACGTTTGCTGCGACCACCAGAAACTGGGGAAGCAGACACACGGCCGTCATATATAGAGCACCGAACATGGTCAAGCGGGTCAGAACGCCATCAATATAGCGCGCCGACTGCTCGCCTGGACGAATACCCGGAATAAAGGCACCGGACTTCTTCAGGTTTTCCGCTACGTCTTTCGGATTGAACATCAACGCCGTATAGAAGAAGCAGAAGAAAATAATCCCTGCACTAAACAGCAGAATATTCAACGGCTGACCAGGAGCGATCGACTGCGAGATGTCCTGCAACCAGCCCATACCTTCAGACTGACCAAACCAGGAACCCAACGAAGCCGGGAACAGCAAAATGCTGCTCGCGAAGATGGCAGGAATAACACCAGCCATGTTCACTTTCAGCGGCAAGTGGCTTGTCTGCGCAGCGAAGACCTTGCGGCCCTGCTGACGCTTGGCGTAGTGAACAGCAATACGACGCTGACCACGCTCAATGAACACCACGAAACCGATGATCGCTACTGCCAGCAACCCGATCGCAACCAGAGCGAAAATGTTGATATCGCCCTGACGAGCAGACTCGAAAGACTGCCCGATAGCTCTCGGAAGACCGGCTACGATACCTGCGAAAATCAACATCGAGATACCGTTACCAACACCGCGCTCGGTAATCTGCTCGCCCAGCCACATCATGAACATCGCCCCCGCCACAAAGGTGGTGACGGCCACGAAGTGGAAGCCGATATCTGCAGAAAACGCAACGCCCTGACTGGCCAGGCCAACGGACATGCCGATAGCTTGAACCAGGGCCAGGACGACGGTGCCATAGCGGGTGTATTGACTGATCTTACGACGACCAGCCTCACCTTCCTTCTTCAACTGCTCCAGTTGCGGACTGACGGCGGTCATCAGCTGCATGATGATCGATGCCGAAATGTACGGCATGATCCCCAGTGCAAAGATGCTCATCCGTTCCAGTGCGCCACCGGAAAACATGTTGAACAAGCTAAGAATGGTCCCCTCATTCTGTCGAAACAGGTCTGCGAGTCGGTCAGGATTGATACCTGGTACCGGGATGTGTGCGCCTATTCGGTAGACGATAATCGCCAGGAACAGAAAACGCAGACGAGCCCAGAGTTCAGACATACCGCCTTTGCCGAGCGCTGAGAGAGCACCTTGCTTAGCCATTTATTCCTCGAACTTGCCGCCAGCTGCTTCGATAGCCGCACGCGCACCTTTGGTGGCTGCGATACCTTTGATGGTGACAGCGCGAGTAACCTCACCGGACAACATGATTTTCACACGTTGTACGTTTTGGTTGATCACGTTGGCATCCTTCAGGGACTGCACAGTTACAACGTCGCCTTCCACTTTAGCCAGCTCGGACAAACGCACTTCTGCGCGGTCCATGGCCTTCAGGGAAACGAAGCCGAATTTTGGCAGACGACGATGCAACGGCTGTTGGCCGCCTTCAAAGCCCGGAGCGATTGTGCCACCGGAGCGGGAGGATTGACCTTTGTGGCCACGGCCACCGGTCTTACCCAAACCACTACCGATACCACGGCCCGGACGATGCTTTTCGCGACGGGAACCCGGCGCTGGACTCAGATCATTGAGTTTCATCGATTAACCCTCGACTCGCAGCATGTAGTAAGCCTTGTTGATCATCCCGCGATTCTCGGGAGTATCCAGCACTTCTACAGTGTGACCGATGCGACGCAGACCCAGACCTTTAACACACAATTTGTGGTTAGGAATGCGACCGGTCATGCTTTTGATCAGCGTTACTTTAACGGTAGCCATGATCAGAAGATCTCCTTGACACTTTTGCCGCGCTTGGCAGCAATAGACTCAGGAGATTGCATAGCCTTCAAACCCTTGAATGTGGCGTGAACCACGTTTACTGGGTTAGTCGAGCCATAGCACTTAGCCAATACGTTCTGAACACCAGCAACTTCCAGCACTGCGCGCATAGCGCCGCCAGCGATGATACCGGTACCTTCAGAAGCAGGCTGCATGTACACCTTCGAAGCGCCATGGGCAGACTTCATTGCGTACTGCAGGGTAGTGCCGTTCAGATCAACCTGGATCATGTTGCGGCGAGCAGCTTCCATCGCCTTCTGGATCGCAGCAGGCACTTCACGTGACTTGCCACGGCCAAAGCCAACACGCCCTTTACCATCACCAACCACGGTCAACGCGGTGAAAGTGAAGATACGGCCGCCTTTTACAGTCTTGGCAACGCGGTTAACTTGAACCAGCTTCTCGATGTAGCCTTCGTCGCGTTTTTGGTCGTTATTTGACATAACTTAGAACTCCAGCCCGCCTTCACGAGCAGCATCAGCCAGCGCCTTGACGCGGCCGTGGTACTTGAAGCCAGAACGGTCAAAAGCCACTTGCGATACACCGGCGGCTTTCGCACGCTCAGCGACCAGCTGGCCAACCTTAGTGGCCGCGTCGATGTTGCCGGTGGCACCATCACGCAGTTCTTTGTCCAAAGTCGAGGCACTTGCCAGGACTTTGCTGCCGTCGGCCGAGATGACCTGGGCATAAATGTGCTGCGAAGAGCGGTACACGCAGAGACGCACGACTTCTAGCTCGTGCATTTTCAGGCGTGCTTTCCGAGCGCGACGCAGTCGGGTAACTTTCTTGTCGGTCATTTGCTATGCCCTACTTCTTCTTGGCTTCTTTACGGCGGACGACTTCGTCTGCGTAACGCACACCTTTGCCTTTGTACGGCTCAGGACGGCGGAAGTCGCGGATCTCAGCGGCCACTTGACCAACCAACTGCTTATCGATACCTCGAATGAAGATATCGGTCTGGTTGGGAGTCTCAGCGGTGATGCCTTCCGGCAGTTCGTAATCCACTGGGTGCGAGAAGCCAAGAGCCAGGTTCAGCACTGTGCCTTTTGCTTGCGCTTTATAACCAACACCGACCAGCTGGAGCTTACGCTCGAAGCCTTGGCTTACGCCCTGGACCATGTTGTTAACCAGTGCACGAGTGGTGCCGGCCATTGCGCGAGTTTGTTGATCGCCATTGCGAGCAGCGAAACGCAGCTCACCAGCTTCTTCAACAATTTCAACAGACGAATGGATGTTCAGATCTAGAGTGCCCTTGGCACCCTTCACCGAAAGCTGCTGGCCGACGAGTTTAACTTCGACGCCTGCTGGCAACTTAACGGGGTTCTTAGCTACGCGTGACATGCTTATCCCCCCTTAGAACACTGTGCAAAGCACTTCGCCGCCGACACCGGCAGCGCGCGCAGCACGATCCGTCATCACACCTTTGTTGGTGGAGACGATAGACACACCGAGACCGCCACGAACTTTTGGCAGATCATCGACGGACTTGTACTGACGCAAGCCTGGACGGCTGACGCGCTTCACTTCTTCGATGACTGGACGGCCTTCGAAGTACTTCAGCTCGATGGACAACAGCGGTTTTGTTTCGCTGCTGATCTGATAACCCGCAATGTAACCTTCGTCCTTCAGGACTTTGGCTACAGCTACCTTCAACGTGGAAGATGGCATGCTTACGACGGGCTTTTCAGCCATCTGGGCATTACGGATACGAGTTAGCATGTCCGCTAACGGGTCCTGCATACTCATGGGCTAGACGCTCCTAATACAAAATAATTAGCCTTACGGCTACACCTTATCGCCGAGAAACTCCGGGCAAATGAAAAACACGGGCTCAGGCGAGCCGGCAATTCTAGACGTACCCCAGAAATGAATCAAGCCCCAATAGGGGCTTGATTCAAATTCAGGCTTCATTCCGACCAAACGCGTAGGCGCCCGGCCGGAACTCAGCGAGAACGACGACTTACCAGCTGGCTTTAACCAGACCTGGAACGTCACCACGCATTGCAGCTTCACGCAGCTTGTTACGGCCAAGGCCGAACTTGCGGTAAACGCCGTGCGGACGACCAGTGATGCGGCAGCGGTTACGCATGCGCGAAGCGCTTGCGTCACGTGGCTGCTTCTGCAGAGCTACGGTAGCTTCCCAACGCGCTTCTGGACTTGCGTTCAGATCAACGATGACAGCTTTCAGCTCGGCACGCTTCTTGGCGTACTTGGCAACGGTGAGCTGACGCTTCAGCTCACGATTCTTCATGCTCTTCTTGGCCATTTTCCTACTCCAATCAGTTGCGGAACGGGAATTTGAAAGCACGCAGCAATGCGCGACCTTCATCATCCGTCCGAGCAGTGGTGGTCAGAGTAATGTCCAGACCGCGCAGAGCATCGATCTTGTCGTAATCGATTTCCGGGAAAATGATCTGCTCTTTAACGCCCATGCTGTAGTTACCACGACCATCGAAGGACTTGGCATTCAGGCCGCGGAAGTCGCGAACCCGAGGCAGGGAGATCGACAGCAGACGATCCAGGAATTCATACATACGATCGCGACGCAGAGTAACTTTAACGCCAATCGGCCATCCTTCGCGGACTTTGAAGCCAGCGATGGATTTACGGGCGTAAGTCACAACGACTTTCTGACCGGTGATTTTTTCCAAGTCAGCTACAGCGTGCTCGATGACTTTTTTGTCGCCGATCGCTTCGCCCAGACCCATGTTCAGGGTGATCTTGGTAACGCGCGGAACTTCCATCACGTTCGAAAGCTTAAGTTCTTCCTTAAGCTTCGGAGCGATTTCCTTCCGGTAAATCTCTTTTAGTCGTGCCATGGTCTTCTACCTAGCAGTGTTCAAGCATCAACCGCTTTTTGGGTCGACTTGAAGACACGAATTTTCTTGCCATCTTCAACTTTGAAACCAACGCGGTCAGCCTTGTTGGTTGCGCCGTTGAAAATGGCGACGTTAGAAGCGTGCATTGGCGCTTCTTTCTCGACGATACCGCCTTGTACGCCCGACATCGGGTTTGGCTTGGTATGACGCTTCACCAGGTTGATCCCACCAATGACCAGACGGTCATCAGCAAGAACCTTGAGCACCTTACCGCGCTTACCTTTGTCTTTGCCGGCGATCACGATGATCTCGTCGTCACGACGAATCTTTTGCATGTCGGATCTCCTTACAGCACTTCTGGGGCGAGCGAGACGATCTTCATGAACTTCTCAGTACGAAGTTCACGGGTCACTGGCCCAAAGATACGGGTGCCAATCGGCTCTTGCTTGTTGTTCAGAAGAACAGCAGCGTTGCCGTCAAAGCGGATGATGGAGCCGTCAGCACGACGAACACCGTGGCGAGTGCGGACTACAACAGCAGTCATCACTTGGCCTTTTTTCACCTTACCGCGCGGAATTGCTTCCTTTACGGTTACTTTGATGATGTCACCGATACCAGCGTAACGACGATGGGAGCCACCCAGCACCTTGATGCACATAACGCGGCGTGCGCCGCTGTTATCGGCCACATCGAGCATGGATTGAGTCTGAATCATATAATTTCTCCGACCCCTAGTCCTTAGACTTCCACAGCGCGTTCGAGAATATCAACCAATGCCCAAGACTTGGTCTTGGCCACCGGACGAGTTTCACGAATAGTGACTTTGTCGCCGATGTGGCACTGATTGGTTTCGTCGTGCGCGTGCAGCTTAGTCGAACGCTTAACGTATTTACCGTAGATCGGGTGCTTTACGCGACGCTCGATCAAAACGGTGATGGTTTTGTCCATCTTGTCGCTGACAACACGGCCAGTCAGCGTACGGACATTTTTCTCAGCTTCAGCCATGATCACTTACCTGCCTGCTGGTTGAGCACAGTCTTCACGCGAGCGATGTCGCGCTTAACTTGCGAGAGCAGGTGAGACTGCCCCAACTGGCCAGTTGCTTTCTGCATACGCAGATTGAACTGGTCGCGCAGCAGGCCGAGCAGTTGCTCGTTCAGCTGCTGTGCTGATTTTTCACGAAGTTCATTCGCTTTCATCACATCACCGTCCGTTTAACAAAGGAGGTGGCGAGTGGCAGCTTTGCAGCAGCCAGGGCGAAAGCCTCACGCGCCAGCTCTTCAGTAACACCCTCGATTTCATACAGGACTTTGCCTGGCTGAATCTGGGCAACCCAGTACTCCACGTTACCCTTACCTTTACCCATACGAACTTCGAGGGGCTTTTTGGTTACAGGCTTGTCCGGGAATACACGGATCCAGATTTTGCCGCCACGTTTAACGTGACGGGTCAGTGCACGACGCGCTGACTCAATCTGACGAGCAGTGAGACGACCACGAGCAACAGACTTCAGCGCATATTCGCCGAAGCTGACTTTGCTACCGCGCAGTGCCAAGCCACGGTTGTGGCCAGTCATCTGCTTGCGGAACTTCGTACGCTTTGGTTGCAACATTTGGCGTACCCCTTACTTAGCAGCTTTTTTACGAGGCGCAGGTGCTTGTGGTTTCAGTTCTTCTTGGCGACCACCAATTACTTCGCCTTTGAAGATCCAAACCTTTACACCGATCACACCATAAGTGGTGTGAGCTTCGTAGTTGGCATAGTCGATGTCGGCACGCAGGGTGTGCAGTGGCACACGACCTTCGCGATACCATTCAGTACGTGCGATTTCAGCACCGCCGAGACGACCGCTCACTTGGATTTTGATGCCTTTGGCACCAATGCGCATGGCGTTCTGAACAGCGCGCTTCATAGCACGACGGAACATTACGCGGCGCTCCAGCTGCTGAGCTACGCTCTGCGCAACCAGCATACCGTCGAGTTCCGGCTTGCGGATCTCTTCGATATTGATGTGCACAGGCACACCCATTTGCTTGGTCAGGTCCTGACGCAGTTTCTCAACATCTTCACCTTTCTTCCCGATAACGATACCTGGACGAGCAGTGTGGATGGTGATACGTGCTGTCTGAGCCGGACGATGGATATCGATACGGCTGACGGACGCGCTTTTTAATTTGTCTTGGAGGTACTCACGCACTTTCAGATCAGCGAACAAATAGTCCGCATAAGTCCGACCGTCTGCGTACCAGACGGAGGTGTGCTCCTTGACGATTCCCAGGCGAATGCCAATGGGATGTACTTTCTGACCCATCTCTTCGACTCCGTTACTTGTCAGCAACCTTGACAGTGATATGGCAAGACCGCTTGACGATGCGATCAGCACGGCCTTTGGCACGCGGCATGATACGCTTCAGCGAACGCCCTTCGTTGACGAAAACGGTGGCAACCTTAAGGTCATCAACGTCTGCGCCTTCGTTGTGCTCGGCGTTGGCTACGGCCGACTCCAGCACTTTCTTCAGGATCTCGGCAGCTTTCTTGTTACTGAAAGCCAACAGGTTGAGCGCTTCGCCCACCTTCTTCCCGCGGATCTGGTCGGCGACCAAGCGGGCTTTCTGGGCGGAGATTCGAGCGCCCGACAACTTAGCGGCTACTTCCATCGTCACTTACCCCTTAACGCTTGGCTTTCTTGTCTGCCACGTGCCCACGATATGTGCGGGTACCGGCAAACTCGCCTAGTTTATGGCCGACCATGTCTTCGTTCACGAGAACTGGGACATGAAGGCGACCGTTATGTACTGCAATGGTCAGACCGACCATTTGTGGCAGGATCATCGAACGACGCGACCAGGTTTTCACCGGCTTGCGATCATTCTTTTCCGCCGCCACTTCGATCTTCTTCAGTAGGTGAAGATCAATAAAAGGACCTTTTTTCAGAGAACGTGGCACTGTCGTATCCCTCTATTTACTTGCGACGACGGACGATCATTTTGTCGGTACGCTTATTACCACGAGTCTTCGCGCCCTTAGTCGGGAAGCCCCACGGCGATACCGGATGACGACCACCAGAGGTACGACCTTCACCACCACCATGTGGGTGATCAACCGGGTTCATGGCAACACCACGAACGGTTGGGCGAACGCCACGCCAGCGTTTGGCACCAGCTTTACCCAGGGAACGCAGGCTATGCTCGGAGTTCGAGACTTCGCCCAGCGTTGCACGGCATTCCGACAGCACTTTGCGCATTTCACCGGAGCGAAGACGCAGGGTAACGTACACACCTTCACGAGCGATCAGCTGAGCCGAAGCACCAGCGGAACGAGCGATCTGAGCGCCTTTACCTGGCTTCAATTCGATTCCATGAACGGTGCTACCAACTGGAATGTTGCGCAGTTGAAGAGCGTTACCTGGCTTGATCGGCGCCAAGGCACCTGCGATCAGTTGGTCACCAGCACTAACGCCTTTAGGGGCGATGATGTAGCGACGCTCGCCATCTGCGTACAGCAGAAGGGCGATGTGAGCGGTACGGTTTGGATCGTATTCAATGCGCTCAACAGTGGCAGAGATGCCATCTTTGTCGTTGCGACGGAAGTCGACCAAACGATAATGCTGCTTATGACCACCACCGATGTGACGGGTAGTAATACGGCCATTGTTGTTACGACCACCAGTCTTCGATTTCTTCTCGAGCAGCGGTGCGTGAGGAGCGCCTTTATGCAGCTCCTGGTTGACCACCTTGACCACAAAACGGCGGCCAGGGGAAGTCGGTTTGCATTTAACGATTGCCATGATGCACCCCTTCCTTACTCAGCACTGCTGCTGAAATCGAGATCTTGGCCTGGCTGAAGGGAGATAACTGCCTTCTTCCAGTCATTACGCTTGCCCAGACCGCGAGCAGTGCGCTTGCTCTTACCCAGAACATTCAGGGTAGTAACACGCTCAACTTTCACGCTGAACAGGCTTTCGACGGCCTTCTTGATTTCCAGCTTGGTTGCGTCAGTAGCAACCTTGAAAACGAACTGACCTTTTTTGTCTGCCAGAACCGTAGCCTTCTCGGAAACGTGCGGGCCAAGCAGAACTTTAAATACGCGTTCCTGGTTCATCCCAGCAGCTCCTCGAATTTCTTCACGGCCGACACAGTGATCAACACTTTGTCGTATGCGATCAGACTAACTGGATCGGAACCTTGAACGTCACGTACATCAACGTGCGGCAGGTTGCGAGCAGCCAGGTACAGATTCTGGTCAACAGCGTCAGACACGATCAAGACGTCAGTCAGGCCCATGCCAGTCAGCTTGTTAAGCAAATCTTTGGTTTTCGGTGCTTCAACAGCGAAGTCCTGAACCACGACCAGACGATCAGTACGAACCAGTTCAGCAAGGATGGAGCGCAGTGCTGCGCGATACATCTTCTTGTTGAGCTTCTGAGAGTGGTCCTGTGGACGTGCTGCGAAAGTGGTACCACCGCCACGCCAGATTGGGCTACGGATTGTACCGGCACGAGCACGGCCAGTACCCTTTTGACGCCACGGGCGCTTACCGCCACCACGAACGTCGGAACGGGTCTTTTGCTGCTTGGTGCCCTGACGACCGCCAGCCATGTAGGCCACGACTGCCTGGTGTACCAGCGTCTCGTTGAATTCGCCGCCAAATGTCAGTTCGGAAACTTCGATTGCTTGAGCGTCATTTACATTTAATTGCATGTCAGCTTCCCCTTAACCGCGAGCCTTGGCTGCTGGACGAACAACCAGATTGCCGCCAGTAGCGCCAGGAACAGCACCCTTGACCAACAACAGATTGCGTTCAGCGTCCACGCGCACTACTTCCAGGGACTGCACGGTCACGCGCTCAGCGCCCATATGACCGGACATTTTTTTGCCCTTGAATACACGACCAGGAGTCTGGCACTGGCCGATAGAGCCTGGGACGCGGTGGGACACGGAGTTACCGTGGGTATTATCTTGCCCGCGGAAGTTCCAGCGCTTGATCGTACCCTGGAAGCCTTTACCTTTGGACTGACCGGTTACATCAACCAGTTGACCAGCAGCGAAGATTTCAGCGTTGATCAGATCGCCGGCCTGGTACTCGCCTTCTTCAAGACGGAATTCCATTACGGTACGACCAGCAGCAACGTTCGCTTTAGCGAAGTGGCCAGCTTGAGCAGCTGTAACACGCGAAGCGCGACGCTCACCGACAGTGACTTGCACTGCACGATAGCCATCGGTTTCTTCGGTTTTAAACTGGGTGACGCGATTCGGCTCGATCTCAATGACCGTAACCGGAATGGAGACACCTTCTTCGGTGAAAATACGGGTCATACCGCATTTACGACCGACTACACCAATAGTCATGTTGTAAACCTCATGAGTGTACGGGGCTTTCACCCGCTATGGCCGCCCATTTCAGAGCGTTACACGACTAAGACCCGAGTCTTAGCCGAGGCTGATCTGAACTTCCACACCGGCCGCAAGATCAAGCTTCATAAGAGCGTCAACGGTTTTATCCGTCGGCTGGACGATGTCCAGAACGCGCTTGTGAGTACGGATCTCATACTGGTCGCGCGCGTCTTTGTTGACGTGCGGAGAAACCAGAACAGTGAACCGTTCTTTACGGGTAGGAAGTGGAATCGGACCACGCACTTGTGCACCAGTACGTTTCGCGGTTTCCACGATTTCCTGGGTAGATTGGTCGATCAGGCGATGGTCAAAAGCCTTCAACCTGATACGGATTTGCTGATTTTGCATTGGATTTCAGACTCCAGATTGCTGTTCCCACCGAGCGCAATACGCCCGTTAAAAGGAGGCGCAATTCTATAGACGAGCTGACAGGGTGTCAACCCAATAAAAAAGCCCCCGCAAGCGGGGGCCTTTTTTGACTCATCGCTTACGCGAGGATTTTGGCTACAACGCCAGCGCCGACGGTACGACCGCCTTCACGAATAGCGAAACGCAGACCGTCTTCCATTGCGATTGGCTTGATCAGAGTGACTTCAACTTTAACGTTGTCACCCGGCATCACCATCTCAACGCCTTCCGGCAGTTCGCAGCTACCAGTTACGTCGGTAGTACGGAAGTAGAACTGTGGACGATAGCCTTTGAAGAACGGAGTGTGGCGACCGCCTTCTTCTTTGCTCAGTACATAGATTTCAGCTTCGAACTTGGTGTGCGGCTTAACGGTGCCTGGCTTAACCAGAACCTGGCCACGCTCAACGTCGTCACGCTTGGTACCACGCAGCAGAACGCCGCAGTTCTCGCCTGCGCGACCTTCGTCGAGCAGCTTGCGGAACATCTCAACACCAGTACAGGTAGTTTTAGTCGTGTCGCGCAGACCAACGATTTCAACTTCTTCCTGGATGCGAACGATGCCACGCTCAACACGACCGGTTACCACGGTGCCACGACCGGAGATCGAGAAGACGTCTTCGATTGGCATCAGGAACGGCTTGTCGATAGCACGCTCTGGTTGCGGGATGTAGCTGTCCAGAGTCTCAACCAACTTCTTGACGGCAGTGGTGCCCATCTCGTTGTCGTCTTGACCGTTCAGAGCCATCAGCGCCGAACCGATGATGATCGGAGTGTCGTCACCCGGGAAATCGTAAGTGCTGAGCAGGTCACGCACTTCCATTTCTACCAGTTCCAGCAGCTCAGCGTCGTCTACCATGTCAGCCTTGTTCAGGAAGACAACGATGTACGGAACGCCAACCTGACGGGACAGCAGGATGTGCTCGCGAGTCTGAGGCATCGGGCCGTCAGCAGCCGAACAAACCAGGATCGCACCGTCCATCTGCGCAGCACCGGTGATCATGTTTTTTACGTAGTCGGCGTGACCTGGGCAGTCAACGTGCGCGTAGTGGCGAACGGCCGAATCGTATTCAACGTGAGCGGTGTTGATGGTGATACCACGTGCTTTTTCTTCCGGGGCGCTATCGATCTTGTCGAAGTCAACCTTGGCCGAACCGAATACTTCGGAACAAACACGAGTCAGAGCAGCAGTCAGAGTTGTTTTACCGTGGTCGACGTGACCGATGGTGCCAACGTTGACGTGCGGTTTGTTACGTTCAAATTTTTCTTTAGCCACGACAGTGAACTCCTAGCCTAAAGGGGGCTGAATCAGCCTTGTTTTTTAACGATAGCTTCGACGACATTCGACGGAGCTTCGGAGTATTTGGAGAATTCCATAGAGTAGCTCGCGCGACCCTGAGACATGGAACGGACGTCGGTCGCATAACCGAACATCTCACCCAACGGAACCTCGGCGCGGATAACCTTGCCGGAAACCGTGTCTTCCATACCCTGGATCAGACCACGACGACGATTCAGGTCACCCATCACGTCACCCATGTAGTCCTCAGGTGTAACAACTTCAACCTTCATGATCGGCTCAAGAACAACACCGCCACCTTTGGAGGCAAGTTGCTTGGTCGCCATGGAGGCTGCCACCTTAAACGCCATCTCGTTGGAGTCGACGTCGTGGTAAGAACCATCGAAAACGGTCGCCTTCAGGCCGATCAGCGGATAGCCGGCAACAACACCGTTCTTCATCTGCTCTTCGATACCCTTCTGGATGGCCGGGATGTATTCCTTAGGAACCACACCACCTACCACTTCGTTCACGAATTGCAAACCTTCCTGACCTTCGTCAGCCGGCGCAAAACGAATCCAGCAATGGCCGAACTGGCCACGACCGCCGGATTGGCGTACGAACTTGCCTTCGATCTCACAAGCCTTCGTGATTTTCTCACGATAGGAAACCTGTGGCTTACCGATGTTGGCTTCGACGTTGAACTCACGGCGCATCCGGTCAACCAGGATGTCCAGGTGCAACTCGCCCATGCCAGAGATGATCGTTTGACCAGTCTCTTCATCAGTTTTGACGCGGAAAGACGGGTCTTCCTGAGCAAGTTTGCCCAGAGCGATACCCATTTTTTCCTGGTCATCCTTCGTTTTAGGCTCAACGGCAACCGAAATAACCGGCTCCGGGAAGTCCATGCGAACGAGGATGATTGGCTTGTCAAGAGAGCACAAGGTGTCGCCAGTGGTGACGTCCTTCATGCCGATCAAAGCCGCGATGTCGCCAGCGCGTACTTCTTTGATCTCTTCACGAGTGTTCGCATGCATTTGCACCATACGACCAACGCGCTCTTTCTTGCCTTTTACGGAGTTCAAAACGCCGTCGCCGGAGCTCAACACACCCGAGTAAACGCGTGCGAAAGTCAGGGTACCCACGAATGGGTCGGTAGCAATTTTGAAAGCCAGAGCCGAGAACGGTTCGCTGTCATCTGCATGACGCTCCATTGCGACTTCTTCGTCATCCGGGTCAGAACCCTTGATGGCTGGAATGTCGACTGGAGCCGGCAGGTAGTCGATAACTGCGTCGAGAACCAGGGGAACGCCCTTGTTCTTGAACGAAGAACCGCACACAGCCAGAACGATTTCGCCAGCGATGGTACGTTGACGCAGAGCAGACTTGATTTCTTCGATGGTGAGCTCTTCACCTTCGAGGTACTTGTTCATCAGCTCTTCGTTGGCTTCAGCGGCAGCTTCAACCATGTTGCTGCGCCACTCTTCAGCCAATTCCTGCAGTTCTGCAGGGATCGCTTCGCGACGGGCAACCATACCTTTGTCAGCGTCGTCCCAGTAAACAGCTTCCATGGAGACCAGATCGATCTGACCCTGGAAATTGTCTTCTGCGCCGATAGCCAACTGGATTGGCACCGGAGTGTGACCCAGACGCTGCTTGATCTGACCGATCACGCGCAGGAAGTTTGCGCCGGCACGGTCCATCTTGTTTACGTAAACAAGACGCGGAACGCCGTATTTGTTGGCTTGACGCCATACGGTTTCCGACTGAGGCTCAACACCCGAGGTACCGCAGAACACAACGACCGCGCCATCGAGTACGCGCAGGGAGCGCTCTACTTCAATGGTGAAGTCAACGTGGCCCGGGGTATCGATGATGTTGAAGCGGTGACGGTCGAACTGCTTGTCGGAGCCAGCCCAGAATGCAGTCGTAGCAGCGGAGGTAATGGTAATACCCCGCTCCTGCTCTTGCACCATCCAGTCCATGGTCGCGGCGCCATCATGCACCTCGCCCATTTTGTGGTTTACGCCAGTGTAAAAAAGGACGCGCTCGGTGGTGGTGGTTTTACCAGCATCCACGTGAGCAACGATACCAATGTTACGGTAGCGGTTAATCGGAGTAGTACGAGCCATAAAGCCCTCGCAAAATTAGTGACGCTGAAATTAGAAGCGGTAGTGCGAGAAAGCTTTGTTGGCTTCAGCCATACGGTGCACGTCTTCACGCTTCTTAACTGCAGCACCTTTACCTTCGGCGGCGTCCAACAGTTCGCCAGCCAAACGCAGAGCCATAGACTTCTCACCGCGCTTGCGCGCGAAGTCTACCAGCCAGCGCATTGCCAGCGCATTACGACGGGACGGACGAACTTCGACCGGGACCTGGTAAGTAGCACCGCCTACACGGCGCGACTTCACTTCGACCAGCGGAGCGATGGCGTCGAGAGCTTTCTCGAAGATTTCCAGGGGATCGGAGTTCTTGCGTTCTTTAACCTTTTCCAGCGCGCCATAAACGATACGTTCGGCAACGGCTTTCTTGCCGCTTTCCATAACGTGGTTCATGAACTTGGCCAGAATCTGGCTGCCGTATTTTGGATCGTCAAGCACTTCGCGCTTGGCTGCTACGCGTCTTCTTGGCATGGATAAGCCCTCAAACGGTCTTCAGGTTAGCTCGGGACCACCACCCATCGAGGGTGCGCCCGACCTTACTCTTATCGACTCAGAAAAATAGAAATCTGCATTTTTGTCACAGGAACCCTAAAGACTACTTAGGCTTCTTGGTACCGTACTTCGAACGACCCTGGTTACGACCTTTGACGCCGGAAGTATCCAAAGAACCGCGGACGGTGTGGTAACGAACACCTGGCAAGTCTTTTACGCGACCGCCACGAATCAGGACCACGCTGTGCTCTTGCAGGTTGTGACCTTCACCACCGATGTACGAGGAAACCTCGAAACCGTTGGTCAGGCGCACACGGCATACTTTACGCAGTGCCGAGTTAGGTTTTTTCGGCGTGGTGGTATACACACGGGTGCATACGCCACGACGTTGCGGGCAGTTCTGCAGCGCAGGTACGTCGGATTTCTCGACGATACGCTTACGCGGCTGACGTACCAGCTGGTTGATAGTTGCCATCTACTAGCTCCACTGTTGTCTTGCGACGCTATTGTCTTACAAGAAAAGCAAAATGACAGGACATAAGTCCCGCCAAATTTAGGGGTACAAGAGTCTAAAGAGGATCTCGCCCCCAGTCAAGGCAAAGCCCCGACCCTCCTCCCGACACCGCGGCAGAATTTACCTGCCGCCGCGCCGAAAAGAAAGACCGAGGCCTTATCTTAATTACCGCTGGAGTTCAACGCTTCAGTCAATGCTGCTTCGACTTCGCTAGCGCTGACACGCAACGGTTTGTCTACTTCACGGCGACGCTTGCGCTCGCTGTGATAAGCCAGACCGGTACCGGCCGGGATCAAACGACCCACGACAACGTTTTCCTTCAGGCCGCGCAGGTAATCGCGCTTGCCTGTAACAGCAGCTTCGGTCAATACGCGGGTGGTCTCTTGGAAAGAGGCCGCGGAGATGAACGATTCGGTGGACAACGATGCCTTGGTGATACCCAGCAACACACGAGTGAATTTGGAAACGAATTTCTCGTCGCCAGCCAGACGCTCGTTCTCTACCAGAACGTGAGTCAGCTCCATCTGGTCACCTTTGATGAAGGTGGAATCACCCGACTCGGCAATCTCAACCTTACGCAGCATCTGACGCAGAATCGTCTCGATGTGCTTATCGTTGATCTTCACGCCTTGCAGACGGTAAACGTCCTGGATCTCGTTGACGATGTACTTGGCCAGCGCACTCACACCCAGCAGACGCAGGATGTCGTGTGGATCGCTAGGACCGTCGGAGATAACTTCGCCGCGGTTCACTTGTTCGCCTTCGAAGACGTTCAGGTGACGCCACTTTGGAATCAGCTCTTCGTACGGATCGCTACCGTCGTTCGGGGTAATGACCAGACGGCGCTTGCCTTTGGTCTCTTTACCGAACGCGATGGTGCCGCTGACTTCAGCCAGAATAGAGGCTTCTTTCGGACGACGGGCTTCGAACAAGTCGGCAACACGCGGCAGACCACCGGTGATGTCACGGGTCTTCGAAGTTTCTTGCGGGATACGGGCGATAACATCACCGATCGCAACCTGCACACCATCGGCTACACCGACCAATGCGTTAGCTGGCAGGAAGTACTGAGCCGGTACGTCGGTACCTGGCAGCAACAGATCCTTGCCATCAACACCCACCATCTTCACAGCCGGACGAATATCTTTGCCCGCTGCTGGACGGTCTTTGGCGTCGAGTACTTCAATGTTGGTCATACCGGTCAATTCGTCAGTCTGACGCTTGATCGTGATGCCTTCTTCCATGCCCACGTAGGTCACGGTACCTTTCATTTCGGTAACGATTGGGTGAGTGTGCGGATCCCACTTGGCCACGATCGAACCTGCGTCGACCTTGTCGCCTTCCTTCACCGAAATCACTGCACCGTACGGCAGTTTGTAGCGCTCACGCTCACGACCGTAGTCATCAGCGATCGCCAGCTCACCGGAACGGGAAACCGCAACCAGGTGACCGTCGACACGTTCAACGTGTTTCAGGTTATGCAGACGGACAGTACCGCCATTCTTCACCTGAACGCTGTCCGCAGCGGAAGTCCGGCTTGCCGCACCGCCGATGTGGAACGTACGCATGGTCAGCTGGGTACCCGGCTCACCGATGGACTGGGCAGCGATAACGCCGACAGCTTCACCGATGTTCACCTGATGCCCGCGAGCCAGGTCACGACCGTAGCACTTGGCGCAGATACCGTAGCGAGTTTCACAGCTGATCGGCGAACGAACGATAACTTCGTCGATGCTGTTCAGTTCGATGAACTCAACCCACTTCTCGTCTACCAGCGTACCGCCAGGAACGATCACTTCGTCGGTGCCAGGCTTGAATACGTCACGGGCGATGACTCGACCCAGTACACGTTCACCCAATGGCTCAACAACGTCGCCGCCTTCAATGTGCGGAGTCATCAGCAGACCGTGTTCGGTACCGCAATCGACTTCTGTCACAACAAGGTCTTGCGCAACGTCAACCAGACGACGCGTCAGGTAACCGGAGTTAGCTGTTTTCAACGCGGTATCCGCGAGACCCTTACGAGCACCGTGAGTGGAGATGAAGTACTGAAGTACGCTCAAACCTTCACGGAAGTTCGCAGTGATCGGCGTCTCGATGATGGAGCCGTCCGGCTTGGCCATCAGACCACGCATACCCGCCAGCTGACGGATCTGTGCAGCGGAACCCCGAGCACCGGAGTCAGCCATCATGTACATCGAGTTGAAGGATTCCTGATCAACTTCGACGCCGTGACGGTCGATAACACGCTCTTTGGACAGGTTCGACATCATCGCTTTCGAGACTTCGTCGTTCGCCTTGGACCAAAGGTCGATTACCTTGTTGTACTTCTCGCCCTGGGTTACCAGGCCTGAGGCGTACTGACTTTCGATCTCTTTAACTTCTTCGGTAGCAGCATCGATGATGCGAGCTTTTTCATCCGGGATAACGAAGTCGTTAACGCCGATGGAAACACCCGAAATCGTCGAGTAGGCAAAACCGGTGTACATCAACTGGTCAGCGAAGATAACGGTCTCTTTCAAACCAACCACGCGATAGCACTGGTTGATCAGCTTGGAGATCGCCTTTTTCTTCATCGGCTGGTTGACCACGTCGTACGACAGGCCTTTTGGCACAACTTGATACAGCAGCGCACGGCCAACGGTAGTGTCGACAATACGGGTGCCGCTCACGCTGCCGCCGTCACGGTCGTTGACCGTTTCGTTGATGCGGACTTTGACCTTGGCATGCAGTGCGGCTTCGCCGGCACGGAATACACGGTCAACTTCCTGCAGATCCGCGAACACACGACCTTCGCCCTTGGCGTTGATCGCTTCACGAGTCATGTAGTACAGACCCAATACAACGTCCTGCGAAGGAACGATGATTGGCTCACCATTGGCTGGCGACAGAATGTTGTTGGTCGACATCATCAGCGCACGCGCTTCGAGCTGGGCTTCCAGCGTCAACGGTACGTGAACGGCCATCTGGTCGCCGTCGAAGTCGGCGTTGTACGCGGCGCAGACCAACGGGTGCAGCTGGATAGCCTTACCTTCGATCAGAACCGGTTCAAATGCCTGGATACCCAGACGGTGAAGCGTTGGTGCACGGTTGAGAAGAACCGGGTGTTCGCGAATCACTTCAGCGAGAACGTCCCAGACTTCCGGCAGCTCGCGCTCAACCATTTTCTTGGCAGCTTTGATGGTGGTCGCAAGACCACGCATTTCCAGCTTGCCGAAAATGAACGGCTTGAACAGCTCGAGAGCCATTTTCTTCGGCAGACCGCACTGGTGCAGACGCAGGGTCGGACCAACGGTAATTACCGAACGACCCGAGTAGTCAACACGCTTACCGAGCAAGTTCTGACGGAAACGACCCTGCTTACCCTTGATCATGTCAGCCAGGGATTTCAGAGGACGCTTGTTCGAACCGGTGATAGCGCGGCCACGACGACCGTTGTCGAGCAATGCATCGACAGCTTCCTGCAACATACGCTTTTCGTTGCGCACGATGATGTCCGGAGCGGACAGATCAAGCAGGCGCTTCAAGCGGTTGTTACGGTTGATCACTCGACGATACAGATCGTTGAGGTCGGAAGTCGCGAAACGACCACCATCCAGCGGAACCAATGGACGCAGATCCGGCGGCAGAACCGGCAGAACGGTCAGAACCATCCACTCAGGCAAGTTGCCCGAACCCTGGAAGGCTTCCATCAGCTTCAGACGCTTGGACAGCTTCTTGATCTTGGTTTCGGAGTTGGTTTGCGGAATTTCTTCGCGCAGACGGCCAATCTCGTGTTCCAGGTCGATAGCGTGCAGCAGTTCACGGACAGCTTCGGCACCCATGCGGGCATCGAAATCGTCGCCGAACTCTTCCAGCGCTTCGAAGTACTGCTCGTCGTTGAGCAGCTGACCTTTTTCAAGGGTGGTCATGCCTGGATCGATAACGACATAGCTCTCGAAGTAGAGAACGCGTTCGATATCACGCAGGGTCATGTCCATCAGCAAGCCGATACGGGACGGCAGGGACTTCAGGAACCAGATGTGGGCAACCGGCGAAGCCAGTTCGATGTGAGCCATACGCTCACGACGGACTTTAGCCAGCGCAACTTCAACGCCGCACTTCTCGCAGATCACACCGCGGTGTTTCAGGCGCTTGTACTTACCGCACAGGCACTCGTAATCCTTGACCGGGCCAAAGATCTTGGCGCAGAACAAGCCGTCACGCTCAGGCTTGAACGTACGGTAGTTGATGGTTTCCGGCTTTTTAACTTCACCGAACGACCACGAACGGATCATCTCAGGCGATGCCAATCCAATACGGATGGCGTCGAACTCTTCGACTTGACCCTGGTTTTTCAGCAAATTCAGTAGGTCTTTCAAGGCCTTTCCTCCTGGCGGAGCAGAGGGCAGTCATACCGACCCACCCTCGATTCGCGTCACGTGTTATTCGGTTTCCAGATCGATATCGATACCGAGCGAACGGATTTCTTTGATCAACACGTTGAAGGACTCGGGCATGCCCGGCTCCATACGGTGATCGCCGTCCACGATGTTTTTGTACATCTTGGTACGACCGTTCACATCGTCCGACTTCACTGTGAGCATTTCTTGCAGAGTGTAAGCCGCGCCGTATGCTTCCAGCGCCCACACTTCCATCTCCCCGAAACGCTGACCACCGAACTGAGCCTTACCACCCAGCGGCTGCTGGGTAACCAGGCTGTAAGAACCAGTGGAACGCGCATGCATCTTGTCGTCCACCAAGTGGTTCAGCTTCAGCATGTACATGTAGCCAACGGTGACCGGGCGCTCGAATTTGTTGCCGGTACGACCGTCGAACAGCTGCATCTGGCCGCTTTCTGGCATATCTGCCAGTTTCAGCATGGCCTTGATTTCGCTTTCCTTGGCACCGTCGAACACTGGAGTGGCCATTGGCACACCGCCACGCAGGTTCTTCGCGAGATCCAGGATTTCCTTGTCGGACAGGTCTTCCAGATTTTCCTGGCGACCGCCGATTTCGTTGTAGATCTCGGTCAGGAACTTGCGCAGATCAGCAACTTTACGCTGCTCTTCCAGCATGCGGTTGATCTTCTCGCCCAAACCTTTGGCCGCGAGGCCCAGGTGAGTTTCGAGGATCTGACCCACGTTCATACGCGAAGGTACGCCCAACGGGTTGAGGACGATATCTACCGGCGTGCCATTGGCATCGTGCGGCATGTCTTCAACCGGCATGATCACGGAGACCACACCTTTGTTACCGTGACGACCGGCCATCTTGTCGCCAGGCTGGATACGACGACGGATTGCCAGGTAAACCTTGACGATCTTCAGAACGCCTGGAGCCAGGTCATCGCCCTGCTGCAGCTTGCGTTTCTTGTCTTCGAACTTGTCATCGAGCAGACGACGACGATCAACGATGTAAGCCTGAGCCTTCTCGAGCTGCTCGTTCAGAGCATCTTCAGTCATGCGCAGTTTGAACCACTGACCATGCTCAAGACCGTCGAGGATCTCATCGGTGATGTCCTGACCTTTCTTCAGGCCAGCGCCGCCTTCGGCCTTGCGGCCAACCAGTGCGGAACGCAGACGTTCGAAGGTCGCGCCTTCAACGATGCGGAACTCTTCGTTCAGATCCTTGCGGATCTCGTCGAGCTGAGTCTTCTCGATGGACAGTGCACGAGCATCACGCTCAACACCGTCACGGGTGAAGACCTGTACGTCAATAACAGTACCTTTGGTGCCTGTAGGCACACGCAGGGACGTGTCTTTAACGTCGCTGGCCTTCTCACCGAAGATCGCACGCAACAGTTTTTCTTCCGGAGTCAGCTGGGTCTCGCCTTTCGGAGTGACCTTGCCTACCAGAATGTCGCCTGCGCCGACTTCGGCACCCACATAAACGATACCGGCTTCGTCGAGCTTGTTCAGTGCAGCCTCACCCACGTTCGGGATGTCTGCAGTGATTTCTTCAGGCCCAAGCTTGGTATCACGCGCCACACAGGTCAGTTCCTGAATGTGGATCGTGGTAAAGCGATCTTCCTGAACAACACGCTCGGACAGGCAGATGGAGTCTTCGAAGTTGAAGCCGTTCCATGCCATGAACGCGATGCGCATGTTCTGGCCCAGAGCCAGCTCACCCATATCGGTGGACGGACCATCAGCCATGATGTCGCTGCGCTCAACCCGATCACCCTTGCTCACCAGCGGACGCTGGTTGATGCAGGTGTTCTGGTTGGAGCGGGTGTATTTGGTCAGGTTGTAGATGTCGACACCCGCTTCACCGGTCTCAACTTCATCATCAGCAACACGAACCACGATACGGCTTGCATCAACCGAGTCGATAACGCCGCCACGACGAGCCACGACGCAAACGCCGGAGTCACGCGCTACGTTACGCTCCATGCCCGTACCTACCAGCGGCTTGTCAGCGCGCAAGGTCGGAACAGCTTGACGCTGCATGTTCGAACCCATCAACGCACGGTTGGCGTCGTCGTGCTCGAGGAACGGGATAAGCGATGCCGCAACCGACACAACCTGCTTCGGCGAAACGTCCATCAAGGTGACGTCTTCCGGCGCCTTGACGGTGAACTCGTTCAGGTGACGAACAGCTACCAGCTCGTCGATCAGAACTTTCTTGTCGTTCATTGCCGCAGAAGCCTGGGCGATGACGTGATCCGCTTCTTCAATAGCCGACAGGAACACGATCTCGTCAGTAACCAGCGCGTCTTTCACCACACGGTACGGGCTCTCGAGGAAACCGTACTGGTTGGTGCGCGCATAGGCTGCCAGGGAGTTGATCAGACCGATGTTCGGACCTTCCGGCGTTTCGATCGGGCAAACACGACCGTAGTGCGTCGGGTGAACGTCTCGAACTTCAAAGCCGGCACGCTCACGAGTCAGACCGCCAGGGCCGAGTGCAGAAACACGACGCTTGTGGGTGATCTCGGACAGCGGGTTGTTCTGGTCCATGAACTGCGAAAGCTGGCTGGAACCGAAGAACTCTTTGACCGCTGCCGCGACTGGCTTGGCGTTGATCAGATCCTGAGGCATCAGGCCTTCGCTTTCTGCCATCGACAGACGCTCTTTGACCGCACGCTCAACACGCACCAGGCCAACGCGGAACTGGTTCTCGGCCATTTCGCCAACACAACGAACACGACGGTTACCCAAGTGGTCGATGTCGTCGACGATGCCTTTACCGTTACGGATATCAACCAGCGTCTTCAGAACGGCAACGATGTCTTCTTTGCACAGAACGCCCGAACCTTCGATCTCGGTGCGACCGATACGACGGTTGAACTTCATCCGGCCTACAGCCGAGAGGTCGTAGCGCTCCGGGCTGAAGAACAGGTTGTTGAACAGGGTTTCTGCTGCGTCCTTGGTAGGCGGCTCGCCCGGGCGCATCATGCGATAGATCTCTACCAGAGCTTCCAGTTGGTTGCTGGTGGAGTCGATCTTCAACGTATCGGATACGAATGGACCACAGTCGATATCGTTGGTGTACAACGTTTCGATGCGAACAACCTGAGCCTTGGCAATCTTGGCCAGGATCTCGGTATTCAGCTCGGTGTTGCACTCGGCAATGATTTCGCCAGTCGCCGGATGCACGATGACCTTGGCGGTAGTGCGACCCAGGACGTAGTCCAGAGGCACTTCCAGCTCTTTGATCCCGGCTTTTTCCAGCTGGTTGATGTGGCGCGCAGTAATACGACGGCCTTGCTCAACGATGACCTTGCCCTTGTCGTCCAGGATATCCAGAACGGCAATTTCACCACGCAGACGCTGAGGAACCAGCTCCAGGCGAAGGTTTTCACCCTGCACATGGAATACGTTGGTGGTGTAGAAAGCATCGAGCACTTGTTCAGTCGTATAACCGAGCGCGCGCAGCAACACGGACGCAGGCAGCTTGCGACGACGGTCGATACGAACAAATACGCAGTCTTTCGGATCGAACTCGAAGTCCAACCACGAACCGCGATACGGAATGATACGCGCGGAGTAAAGCAGTTTGCCGGAGCTGTGCGTCTTGCCACGGTCGTGGTCGAAGAACACGCCAGGCGAACGGTGCAGC
The DNA here is from genome assembly GCF_000416235.1 of Pseudomonas sp. CFII64. Lineage (GTDB taxonomy): Bacteria > Pseudomonadota > Gammaproteobacteria > Pseudomonadales > Pseudomonadaceae > Aquipseudomonas. The sequence goes on from NZ_ATLO01000019.1 coordinate 41,347, forward strand.
TGGGAAACGATAACGCGCTCGGTACCGTTGATAACGAAGGTACCGTTCTCAGTCATCAGGGGAATTTCACCCATGTAGACTTCTTGCTCTTTGATGTCCTTGATCGCTTTGTTCGACGATTCTTTGTCGAAAATGATCAAGCGAACCTTGACTCGCAGAGGTACAGCGTAAGTCACACCGCGCAGCACGCACTCTTTGACATCAAATGCCGGTTCGCCCAAGCGATAACCTACATACTCCAGCGCAGCATTGCCGGAGTAGCTGATGATCGGGAAAACGGATTTGAAGGCTGCATGCAGACCGACGTCGCGGAACTGATCTTTGGTAGCTCCCGCTTGCAGGAATTCGCGATACGAATCCAGCTGGATGGCCAGGAGATACGGCACATCCATTACGTCCGGCAACTTGCTAAAGTCCTTGCGGATACGTTTTTTCTCAGTATATGAGTAAGCCATCAGCGTTCCCCAGCTTGGTCACCTGCTTGTTTGGCTCCCCCCGACGGGAGCAGCCAGAAAATCGTGCAAACCCCGTGGTTTGCTCCACCATTCCGGTGGCTTTTTTGCACGTCAGAGACGTTGTACAAGCCAATCGTCTATAACGGAAAAAGGCCGGTGGCAAGAGCCACCAGCCATCAGCCTTTCGCTTAACGCTTGGGCTGGACACTCAAAGTCGGTACTTATTTCAGCTCGACTTTAGCGCCTGCTTCTTCCAAGGTAGCCTTGGCTTTGTCAGCAGCGTCTTTCGAAACTGCTTCCAGAACGATGCCTGGAGCGCCGTCAACTACAGCCTTGGCTTCTTTCAAGCCCAGACCGGTCAGCTCACGTACAGCCTTGATCACGTTAACTTTCTTCTCGCCAGCTTCCAGAAGCATGACGTTGAATTCAGTTTGCTCTTCAACAACAGCGGCAGCAGCAGCTGGACCAGCAGAAGCAGCAGCGGCAGTAACACCGAACTTTTCTTCGAAGGCTTTGATCAGCTCAACAACCTGCAGAACGGACATTTCGCCAACTGCGTTGAGGATATCTTCTTGAGAGATAGACATGAATCTAATTCCTGAATTGGGGGACAGCCTAGGCGGCCATCAAAATAAACAAAAAAACGCGAGAGGGAACGCTCAGCCTTAGGCTGCTGCGGATTCTTTCTGATCGCGAATAGCCGCCAGAGTACGAGCCAACTTGCTGGTAGCGCCTTGAATCACGCTCATCAGCTGGGAGATTGCTTCGTCACGGGTCGGCAAGGTTGCCAGTACGTCGATCTGGTTAGCCGCGAGGAACTTGCCCTCGAACGCAGCTGCCTTGATCTCGAACTTATCCTGACCTTTGGAGAATTCCTTGAACAAACGGGCAGCAGCGCCAGGATGTTCGTTAGAGAATGCAACCAGGGTCGGGCCAGTGAACACGTCGTTGAGCACGTCATATTGAGTGCCAGCAACGGCGCGCTTGAGCAGGGTGTTACGTACAACACGTACGTAAACGCCAGCTTCACGAGCCTCTTTACGGAGTCCGGTCATAGCGCTTACTGTTACGCCACGGGCATCAGCCACGACAGCGGACAGAGCAACTTGGGCAGCCTTGTTGACTTCAGCGACGATGGCCTTCTTGTCTTCAAGCTTAATTGCCACGGGTTTAACTCCTGCTTGTTACCGTTTCATCCAACCGAGGCCGGAAGTCGTTTTGGTGTCTGATTCGGTAAGGAACCGGGAGCACCATCTGCGTAGGCTTGAGGTTTAAGACTTGCGTCGCCTACGGTCTTGGATAGCCCCCGCCAGGCAGGGACCCCAATCTTTCATTGGCGCTTTGACACGCCAATTTTGTCTTACGCGTCCAACGAACCCTGGTCGATAACCAGACCTGGGCCCATGGTGGTGCTCAAAGTAACGCGCTTGACGTAAATGCCTTTCGAAGACGCTGGCTTGATACGCTTCAGATCAGAGATCAGCGCTTCAACGTTTTCTTTCAGCTTGACTGCGTCGAAACCGACCTTGCCAACTGAAGTGTGGATGATGCCGTTTTTGTCGGTGCGATAACGAACCTGACCAGCCTTGGCATTCTTGACGGCGTTAGCAACGTCAGGAGTAACAGTGCCGACTTTAGGGTTAGGCATCAGACCACGTGGACCGAGAATCTGACCCAACTGACCAACAACACGCATCGCGTCCGGGGAAGCAATAACAACGTCATAGTTCAGGTCGCCAGCTTTCATTTCGGCAGCCAGATCGTCCATACCAACGCGATCAGCACCAGCAGCCAGGGCAGCTTCAGCAGCCGGGCCTTGGGTGAATACTGCAACGCGGACGGTCTTGCCAGTGCCGTGTGGCAGCACAGTAGCGCTACGAACGACCTGGTCGGATTTACGTGGGTCAACACCCAGGTTTACCGCGATATCAACCGATTCGCTGAACTTGACAGTCGACAACTCAGCCAACAGGGCTGCTGCGTCTGTGAAGTTATAGGATTTGCCCGGCTCGATTTTCTCGGCAATTGCCTTTTGGCGCTTAGTCAACTTAGCCATTACACACCCTCCACGTTAAGGCCCATGCTACGAGCGGAACCGGCGATGGTACGCACGGCCGCTTCCATGTCAGCAGCAGTCAGATCCGCATTTTTTGCTTTTGCGATATCTTCCAGCTGAGCACGAGTCACGGTGCCAACTTTAACGGTGTTCGGACGTGCCGAACCGCTAGTCAGACCAGCAGCTTTCTTCAGCAGAACCGAAGCAGGGGTGCTTTTTGTTTCGAAAGTGAAGCTACGGTCACTGTAAACAGTGATGATCACAGGAGTAGGCAAGCCTGGCTCAAGACCCTGAGTACGGGCGTTGAAAGCCTTGCAGAATTCCATGATGTTCACGCCGTGCTGACCCAGAGCCGGACCAACAGGTGGGCTTGGGTTAGCCTGAGCGGCTTTCACTTGCAGCTTGATGTAAGCGGTAATCTTCTTGGCCATGAGGCACTCCAATTACGGGTTCGAACGCCAATCAAGGCTCCCCGGTTACTTGCACGTTTATCCCAGTGACGAAAAAACCCCACAGCCTACGGCTACGGGGTGTGGGATTCTCGCTCAGTTAGACCTTTTCGACCTGACTGAACTCAAGCTCTACCGGAGTAGAGCGACCGAAAATGAGCACTGCGACCTGAATCCGGCTCTTTTCGTAGTTAACTTCTTCAACCGTGCCATTAAAATCGGCGAACGGACCATCAGTGACACGAACAACTTCACCTGGCTCGAACAACGTTTTCGGCTTCGGCTTGTCGCTACCATCAGCGACGCGACGCAGGATAGCATCAGCTTCTTTATCAGTAATCGGTGCCGGCTTATCAGCTGTGCCGCCGATGAAACCCATGACGCGAGGGGTGTCCTTGACCAAGTGCCAAGTCCCTTCGTTCATGTCCATCTGGACCAATACATAGCCAGGGAAGAATTTACGTTCACTTTTGCGCTTCTGGCCGTTACGCATTTCAACCACTTCTTCAGTGGGAACCAGAATTTCGCCGAAGCCATCTTCCATGCCAGCCAGCTTCACACGCTCGATCAACGAGCGCATTACATGCTTTTCGTAACCCGAATAAGCATGCACTACGTACCAACGCTTAGCCACGGGACACCCTTAGCCAACAATCAAGGAAACAAGCCAGCCGAGCAGGGAATCAAGCCCCCACAACAGCAACGCCATAACCAGTACAACAGCCACTACAATCAACGTGGTCTGCGTGGTTTCTTGGCGAGTAGGCCACACGACTTTACGAATCTCGGCGCGAGCTTCCTTTGCCAAAACAAAGAACGCCTTGCCCTTGACCGTCTGCAACCCTACAAAGGCAGCTGCAGCAGCGATCACCAGCAGTACAAGAACACGGTACAGGATCGGTTGAGCCGAGTAATACTGATTACCGACGACGCCTACGACCACCAACACGACCACGAGCAGCCACTTAAGCATATCGAAGCGTGATTCTTGGACTTCAGTCTTGGGAGTCATCTACGGAGATCCTGTGAAAAGAAAGCCAGACACAATTTAATGAATCTGGCAGGTCAGGAGGGAATCGAACCCCCAACCTACGGTTTTGGAGACCGTCGCTCTGCCAATTGAGCTACTGACCTAAAAGCAAAATCAGGCCGACCACTATGCCAGCCCAACAAGAATTTTTCAACAACCTCACAACTCTTTTCCTGATTCAGGCCTGACCTACAGATAACCAGGGTCAATTAATCACCCTGTCGCACCTGCCATCACGACCTCAACCCACTCACACCTACATCGCCACCAACAGAAAATCGAGCAATGTACAGCCGAGCGCTTTGCAACCATTAGATTTGAAGCAACTTACTTTCAGCGTTCGGCAAACCACAATAACAAACGAAACACTGATTAAAACAAAGGCAGATATTTTCATATCTGCCTTTATATGGAGCTCTTGAGCGGATTCGAACCGCTGACCTCACCCTTACCAAGGGTGTGCTCTACCAACTGAGCTACAAGAGCGTAACACTTTGCACAAACAGCAAATTTGGAGCGGGTGGCGGGAATCGAACCCGCATCATCAGCTTGGAAGGCTGAGGTTCTACCACTAAACTACACCCGCTGAACTTGCTGTTCAGGCTTAAATTTGGTGGAGGGGGAAGGATTCGAACCTTCGAAGTCGTAGACGTCAGATTTACAGTCTGATCCCTTTGGCCGCTCGGGAACCCCTCCTAAGCGAGGCAGCATTCTCAACTCATGCTACCCTTCTGTCAACCTTTTTCTCATTAAAAACCTGAGGTTACAAACGTTGACTGCAGCTCTGCAGTTGTTGGGAGTTAACCCTACGCTGCTGAGCGGGCGCCATTCTATGCAAACTAATCCGCCGTTGCAATGCCTGAGCACAACATAATTTTGTTTTTCAGCAGAGGGAAGTCGTGAACCAGGCCCGCAAGCAGCTCCTGATTAATCAGGCGCCGGCTCCCTGGAGCGATTTTCAGCCAAAAGGTATTTTGTCCCCCAGACTGCAAGGGCTCAAACTGAGACTGAATATCCAGGCTGAGCAGACGCTGCTCGACGGTGCGAATTTCTTCCTGAGCACTCGACCCACCAAGATAGAGGCATTTTTCTTCAGGATTATTTTGCGCCACACCCGAAGCATCTGACTCGCTGAGAAGATGGATATCTTGCCGCTCAGCCCGATACAAAGATAAAGGCAGCACTTCCTTGGCTCGCAACGGCGCCTCTTGTTGATGCCAGATATAGTAGAAGGCATTTAACATCAGCAATAACAGAAACAACCAACGCATAAAAACCTCAAGACAAAGGGCAGGCCAGCGCAAGTCCGACAAAGATAAGATCCGGCACAGTCAGCGCCCCCGGCAATGATTCACTCACCAGCCCCGCATCCCCGCCGGTTACAAAAACCAAGAAATCATCCCCCCAATATTGGTGCGCCAGCTCCAACTGAGTGATGGCGAACCCCTTCAGCATCAGATGGCAACCACGCTCCACCGCCTCAACTGTCGAGTGCCCAGGGGAATGGCTATCCAGTGAGCGCTTGGCATCCGCATCATCGTAGCGAATCCGGCGGGTATGATTCTTGAGCTGGCTTCGCATCAACGTCATACCCGGGCAAATGAACCCACCGAGATGCTGACCACCAGCGGCAACGAAATCGCTAGTCACGGCAGTGCCTAGATCCAGAACCAGGCAGGCTTTTCCTGCAAGGTTGTATGCCCCTACCAATGCCAGCCATCTATCCAGACCTAAAAGCTGATAGTCGTCGTATCCGTTCTGGACACCCGCAAGCGCTTGAGCTGGCACCGCGCATACCACTTCAATTGCAAACCGCGAAGCGAGCGCTAAAATCAGCTTATCCGTCTCTTCGCGAGTGCGAACACTCACCAGCCGACACTGAGTCAGTGTCACAGCAGAAAGCTCAGAAAGCGTAGCAATGAGCGCATCGTCAGAGTCCGCGACCCCACCCACAGAGGACTTTGGGTCATCACTGACAATAACTCGCCATTTTATGAAACTATTCCCACAATCAAGCTCAAGTATCATTACGCAACCTCAGGCTGAGCTCGCCACCACTGTAGCTTTTCTTATCGTCGCCAACCTGCAACTGCAGGGCTCCCCGAGCATCGATCCCCAGCACAACGCCTTCTATCGCCTCAGCACCCGCTAGAAGAGTCACTGCGCGGCCTTGCCAGAGGTGATTCTCTTCCCATTCTTCCATATACGCGCCAAACCCTTGTACCTGATGCACAGCCAAATACGCAGCGATGTTGGTGCTTAACCTGGCCGCCAACTCGTTTCGGTCAGAGGGAACCCCAGTCTCGAGATGAACAGACGTCCATTCCTGATCAACTTCATCGGTGGCGCGCATGTTCACATTGATTCCCACACCGACGACTACGTGACATACGTCCGCAGGATCACCCAATAGCTCCAGCAAAACCCCAGCGATCTTGCGCCGACCCACCAGTACGTCATTAGGCCACTTGAGGCCAGCGGCTTTCACGCCGCTCTCCCGGAGGGCTTTCAGGACTGCCAACCCAACAAGCAGACTAAGGCCTTCGAGCTGACGCATCCCGCCCTCGATCCTGAGGGCGAGACTGTAGTAGATGTTCTCGCCGAACGGACTTACCCATTTTCGCCCTCGCCGCCCCCTTCCTGCAGTCTGGCGTTCAGCCAATACAACCAGGGGCAATGGAGACCTGGAAGCGATTAACCTCATGGCCTCTGCGTTCGTCGAGTCCACCGAATCAAATAGCTGAACCGGCCACCCCAGATGCGGTGCCGCTGCCTGGATCTTGGCTTCATCAAGCAGGGAGATCGGGTATACCAACTTGTAACCTCGACCTCGCACCTTATGCACTTCAATGCCTAGAGCGACCTCTAACTGCTGCAACTGCTTCCAAACGGCGCTCCGACTGACTCCAAGAGCCGCCCCCAGGTCCTGCCCGGAATGAAATTTTCCATCTTTAAGAAGCTTCAACAACGTCAGCATTTAGAAATCGCCTGTTAATGAGGCACGCATCATAGCCATGCTCGCCAGCAAAGCATAGAAACTCAAGATGAGTTTTAGATAGAGGCCATCCGATATGACCCAGCAATAACAACGACTTTCCGAGCAGACAAACAAAACCCCTGAA
>NZ_ATLO01000020.1 GCF_000416235.1 Pseudomonas sp. CFII64
GAAACAAAGGGGTCGACCGTCAGGGCGAAACCGGAATAAGTCGCACCGCAAATGCTGTTGGTGCAGCGCAATTCAAGGCGCGTCAGCTTTAGTCGGAGATTTAGGCGTGCGCCAAATCAATTCGCGGGCAAGCCTCGCCAACGGATCGTCTACCGGCTCTGCGCCTGTAGAACCAACTTGTTAGCGAGGCGTAGTGCCAGATGCGCCGCGCGCCGACGCCTTCCCGGATAAATCCAGTCCGACACCAGCGTTCAACGACCGCGAAAATCAGGAATCACGCCGTAAATCCGGTGGAATGGAAATATCCCCCAACGGATCCGGCCGCTTGCCTCGCCCGGAATGAAACTGGCGAATCTGATAGACATACGCCAGCACCTGAGCCACCGCCAGATAAAGCCCGGCCGGGATCTCCTGATCCAGTTCGGTACTGTAGTAGATCGAGCGCGCCAGCCCTGGGGATTCGAGAATCAGAATCTGATGGTGAGCGCCGATTTCGCGGATTTTCAAGGCGATGAAATCAGTACCCTTGGCCACCAGCATCGGCGCGCCGCCCTGCTCCGGATCGTATTTGAGGGCAACGGCGAAGTGGGTTGGGTTGGTGATGATCACATCCGCAGTGGGGATCGACTCCATCATGCGGCGCTGGGACATGTCACGCTGCAATTGACGAATGCGCTGCTTGACTTCCGGCCGTCCTTCCGCGTCCTTGTGTTCGTCACGGATTTCCTGCTTGGTCATCAGCAGTTTCTTGTGCGCTTCCCAGATCTGATACGGCACGTCGATGGCGGCAATGATCATCAAACCGCAGGCCATCCACAGCGTGCTCCAGCCGACTACCTGCAAGCTGTGGATGATCGCCATTTCCAGGGGTTCATGAGCGATGGAAATCAGGTCGGCCTTATCCTTGTCCAGAACCACCAGGGCAACGACCAGGACAATCAGAAACTTGCCAAAACTCTTGAGCAACTCGATCAGCGCTGTGGTCGACACCATGCGCTTGAGACCTGAGGCCGGGTTCATGCGACTGAACTTGGGGGCCAGGGTCTTGGCTGAGAATAGCCAGCCACCCAGGGAAATCGGGGCAATGAGCGAGGCAAGCATCAGCGCGATCAGAAAAGGCAGCATGGCAACCAGCGCCAGCTTGCCGGAGATCAGCAGCATCTTGGCCATGTAGCTTTGGTCCATGAGCATTTCGCGACTGATGATGAAATTCGAGCGCATCAACTCCATCATCATTTGCGCTATGTCGCTGCCAAAGGACAACAACCCGCCAGCACCGACCAACATGATCACCAAGGTGTTGAGTTCCTTGGATCGAGCAATCTGCCCATCTTTCCGGGCTTCCGATTTCTTTTTTTCCGTGGGGTCTTCTGTCTTGTCCTGACCATTCTCGTTCTCGGCCATCAGCGTGCCCTCACCATATCGCGGAACGTTCGCAACGCCTCAGCCACCAGCGGTTGGTACTGATTGAGAATGTCACCCAGGCTGATCCACAAAATGCCCATGCCCAACACCAGCGTCAGCGGGAAACCGATAGAGAAGATGTTCAGTTGCGGCGCGGCGCGAGTCATCACGCCAAAGGCGATATTGACCACCAGCAACGCAGTGATCGCCGGCAATACCAGCGTCAGCGCCGCGCCCATCACCCAGCCGAGGCTGTTGGCAAGCGTCCAGAAGTTGGACACGAGCAAGCCGCTGCCGACTGGCATCGTGGTGAAGCTTTCGACCAGGGTTTCCAGGACTACCAGATGGCCGTTCATCCCCAGGAACAACAGCGTGACCAGCATGGTGAAGAACTGCCCGATCACCGCAGCGGAGACGCCGTTGGTGGGGTCGATCATGGACGCAAAGCCCATGCCCATCTGCGTCGAGATGATCTGACCGGCAATCACGAACGCCTGAAAGAACAGCTGCAGAAACAGCCCCAGCCCGGCACCGATGATGATTTGCTCACCGATGAGCAACAGCGCGCTGAGGTCCAGCGCGTTGACTTGCGGCATGGGCGGCAACACGGGGGCGATCACCACGGTAATGGCCAGCGCGAAATACAGACGAATGCGCCTGGGCACCAGCGTCGTACCGAAAATCGGCATCGTCATCAGCAGCGAGGTGATGCGAAACATCGGCAGCATGAAGCTGGCAACCCAAGTGCCTATTTGCCCGTCGGTGAGTGCAAGGACAGCATCCACAAGCGCTAGCCGATCACGGTGGGAATGCTGGTGTAGAGCGCCAGGATGTATTCCATGAACACTTTGAGCAGCCACGGACCGGCAACGATCAGGGTAATCAGCATCACGATCAGACGCGGCAGAAAGCTCAAGGTCTGTTCGTTGATCTGGGTAGCCGCCTGAAACATGGCGACCAGCAAACCGCAGAGCAGACTGGGTACCACGAGGATCGCCACCAGCACGGTCGTCAGCCACAACGCCTCACGGAACAGATCGACGGCTACTTCCGGCGTCATCGCGCGCACTCCCGCTCAAGAGAAGTCATACACCACCAAAACTACTGGCCAGGGTGCCAATAATCAGCGCCCAACCGTCAACCAGCACAAACAACATGATCTTGAATGGCAGGGAAATGATCAGCGGCGACAACATCATCATGCCCATGGCCATCAATACGCTGGCAACCACCAGATCGATGACCAGAAACGGAATGAAGATCATGAAGCCGATCTGGAAAGCGGTCTTGAGTTCGGAAATCACAAACGCCGGCACCAGGATGGTCAGCGGCGCCTGCTCGGGGGACTGGATATCGGTGCGCTTGGACAGGCGCATGAACAGCTCCAGATCGCTGGTGCGCGTCTGCGCCAGCATGAAGTCCTTGATCGGCACCTGAGCCTTGGCCACGGCATCCTGAGCGGTAAGCTTTTCTGCCAGATAAGGCTGCAAGGCGTCCTGATTCACCCGGTCAAAGACCGGCGCCATGATGAACAGGGTGAGGAAAATCGCCATGCCGGTGAGAATCTGGTTCGACGGCGTCTGCTGCAAGCCCAGAGCCTGCCGCAGAATGGAAAAGACAATGATGATCCGGGTGAAACTGGTCATCAGCATGACGAACGCCGGGATGAAGCTCAGCGCCGTCATAATCAGCAGAATTTGCAGGCTGACCGAATATTCCTGCTGGCCGTTGGCGCCGTTGGACAACGTGATCGCAGGGATCGACAACGGATCGGCGCCGAACGCCACAGGCGCCGCCAGCACCAGCAGAAGCGTCAACAGAATGCGCGGCATTACTTCTTATCCTTCTGATCCTTGTTGCCCATGATTTCCATCAGGCGGCGTGCGAACTCAGGCGTGGCCTGCTCGCGGACCGGAACCTGCACCGGTTCCTTGAGCACGTGCAATGGCGTGATTCGCCCGGGCGTAACTCCCAGCAATATCTGCTCGTTGCCGACCTGCACCAGCACCAGTCGATCCCGCGGGCCCAGCGCCCGGGAACCCAGCAACTCAATGAGCTGGGGATTGCCCGGCCCGCTGCGTTGCACGCGCCGCATGGTCCAGGCCAGCGCGAAGATCAGGCCGATGACCAACAACAGGCCGAACAGCAACTGCACCAGCTGCCCGCCCATGCCCATCGGCAGCGAACTCGCCACCTGTGGCGCGGCGGCCTGCACTGCAGGCTCGGCCGCCAGCGCGCTGAGCGGCATTAACAGCAATGCTCCAGCAAGCTTCATCATCTTCACTCAGCGCAGCTTCTTGATACGTTCGCTAGGGCTGATGACATCAGTCAGACGGATGCCAAATTTCTCGTTGACCACCACAACCTCGCCATGGGCGATCAACGTACCGTTGACCAACACGTCGAGCGGCTCACCGGCCAGACGATCCAGCTCGATCACCGAACCCTGGTTGAGTTGCAGCAGGTTACGGATGTTGATGTCGGTGCTGCCGACTTCCATGGAGATCGATACCGGAATGTCGAGAATCACATCCAGATTCGGCCCATCCAGATTCACCTGCCCGTTGCTGCGCGGCACGCTACCGAACTCTTCCATGGCCAGACGGCTGGACGCCGACGAATTGCCGGCATCCGCCGCCAACAGTGCATCGATGTCATCCTGACCGCCATCACCGGATTCACCCAGTGCAGCAGCCCATTCATCGGCCAATGCCTGATCTTCAGCAGAGGTCATATCTTTATCATCAGCCATCGGTTGTCCTCAGCGAACAGTGTTTCAGTTACACAGCAAAATTTCGACGCAGACAAAAGGTCAACGTCGCTCTATCGGCTCGATCACTTGCAGGGCCAGATGCCCTTTGTGCGAACCCAGCTTGACCTTGAAGGACGGCACGCCATTGGCGCGCATGACCAGCGATTCCGGCAGCTCGACGGGAATAACGTCACCCGGCTGCATGTGCAGAATGTCGCGTAGCAGCAATTGACGACGGGCAACCGTAGCGCTCAGTGGCACGGACACATCCATCACGTCCTGCTTGAGGGCGTTGACCCAGCGCTCGTCCTGATCGTCGACGTCGGACTGGAAGCCCGCGTCGAGCATTTCCCGCACCGGTTCGATCATCGAATACGGCATGGTGACGTGCAGATCGCCGCCACCGCCATCGAGTTCGATGTGGAACGTGGAGACCACAACTGCTTCGCTTGGCCCGACGATGTTGGCCATGGCCGGATTAACCTCCGAGTTGATGTACTCGAAGTTCACTTCCATGATCGCCTGCCAGGCTTCTTTGAGGTCGATGAACGCCTGATCCAGCACCATACGCACGACCCGCAGCTCCGTCGGCGTGAATTCACGACCTTCGATTTTCGCGTGCCGGCCATCGCCGCCGAAAAAGTTATCCACCAGCTTGAACACCAGCTTGGCATCGAGGATGAACAGCGCAGTGCCGCGCAGCGGCTTGATCTTCACCAGATTGAGGCTGGTGGGCACGTACAGCGAATGCACGTACTCACCGAACTTCATGACCTGTACACCGCCGACGGCCACATCGGCCGAGCGGCGCAACAGGTTGAACATGCTGATCCGGGTATAACGGGCGAAGCGTTCGTTGATCATTTCCAGGGTCGGCATCCGACCCCGCACAATCCGGTCCTGACTGGTCAGGTCGTAACTTTTGACGCTACCCGGTGCGGATACTTCTTCGGTCTGAACCAGACCATCGTCCACGCCATGCAACAGCGCATCGATCTCATCCTGGGACAGCAGGTCTTGCACGGCCATGTCGTGGTCCTACTGCAGTACGAAGTTAGTGAAAAGCAATTGCTCGATCACGGTTTTACCGAGTTCTTTCTGTGCGACTTCCTGAACGCTGGCCGTCGCTTTCTGACGGAGCATTTCCTGGCCAATCGGGGTTGCCAGTGATTCGAACGGGATACCCGCAAACATCATCACCAGATTGTTGCGGATAACCGGCATATGCACCTTCAACGCTTCAAGGTCGGGCTGATTGCGCGCCAGCATGGTGATGCTGACCTGCATGTAGCGTTGACGACCATTGGAATTGAAGTTGACCACGAAGGCCGGTGTCATGGCTTCAAAGATCGCAGGATGCTTGACGCCGGCCTGCGCAGCCTCTGCCGCTGGATCCGGCTTGCTCTCAGCCTTGTGCATGAAAAACCAGGTCGCGCCAACCGACAGGCCGACAGCGAGCAACAAAGCCACTACCAGGACGATGATGAGCTTGAGTTTGCCTTTGGAAGCCGGGTCTTTAACGTCGTCGCTCTTCGCCATGCCAATAATCCGTCACTATTCGGGGGGTTCGTTGATGCGTGACAGAGGGTGAGCAAGTGTTATGCCAGAGTTGCGGGGGAAGTGCTGTCGTGGGGTTAACGGCGGGGATTTGTTGGAGCACGGCTTGCCCGCAATGACTCGCAGGAGCGGATCAGGCAGGACCGGACTTGTCCGGGAAGGCGGTGGCGCAGGCACCGGGCTGGATCAGGCGAAATGCTGCTGGCCGATCCGACGCCTTCGGGGACAAGTCCCCTCCTACAAAACTGTCGCGCGCATCAATCAAGCGTAATAATCGACCTCACTGCTGCCGATCACCCGCGCCGCAGGCTGACTGACCGGAACGCTGGCGTCGACAATACCGTCATCACTCGAACCGTCCAGGCTTGAAGAACTGCCGCTGGTGCCGGAACCGCGCTGGCTGTTACTGGCCTGTTCCTGAGCTTGCTGCTGCTGTTGCCAACCGCGATTCTGATCAGACACGTTGACGTCCACCTGACCCAGCCCTTGTTGGCTGAACGACTCTCGCAGGCGTGACATCTGGCTCTCCAGCGCTTCACGCACGCCCACATGAGCACTCATGAAGGTGACCTGGGTCTGCTGATCCGTCGCCATGTTGACGCGAATGTCCAGGCGACCGAGTTCGGCCGGCTCAAGCTGGATTTCCGCGGATTTCAGGTTTTGGCTCGACAAGTACATGACCCGATCGACAACCCCTTCACTCCAGCCGCTTTGATGCATGGCAAGTGGCTGATTGATCAGCGGAACGGTCGGCGTGAGGGCCGCTCGCGGCGCTTGCGCAGCCTGGCTCATTGCAGCAAGCCGGTCAGCGAAGTTATCCATGCGGGTATCACCGACGGCACTTTTGACATCTTTAAGCCCGTCATCGAGCAAGCCACTGAAAGATTTGTCGCTGCTCTCCGTGCTGGCTTCATCCGTGGGCAGTTGATCGGCCAGGGCCGTCAGGTTATTGGCGATGTTCTGCGCGGAGTCGGCGGAATCGTTGCCGCCGGACTTGCCGGTCTTGTCTGCATGGTTGCTGCCATTGGCTTGCTGGGCGGCCTGAGCCTTGGCGCTGGCGTTCTCCAGGGCAAACTGCAGGGCGGGCAAGCCGGCCAGCGGATCTGCCTCGGGGTCGAATGACGCATCATCTGCCACACCAGTGCCAGGCACGAGCGCTGCCGAAGGGGTTGCAGCCGAGGCAGCGAGCATTGCGACGGGGGCCGAAGGAAGCGCTGCGGCATCAACAACCGGTGCATCGCTCACCGGCACGACAGCAGGCTGGACCATGGCCTGCAACGCCGGGTCAAGTGCCGGGTCCAGGGCTACTTCAGGTGCAGGCGTTTCCACCGGCAAGGCGGCAACTGCTTCTTCGGCGGCCTTGGCGTCCTTGTCACTGGCGTCAGCAGCAGCGGCAGCGTCGGCAGGCAAGGTATTGCCGCTATCGGCAACCGTCGTCTGATCCACGGCGGCAGCGTCTTTGGCTGCCGGGTCTTTCGCCGTAACGTCCTTATCCTTGGCGGGGACCGTCTTGTCCCGCGCGGACTTGGCCGGCACGTCATTGTTGGCGGCGGATTTAGCCTGCGCCTGCTTGGCGTAGACGTCGGAGAAGCTCGAACTGTCGTCCTTGCCGTTGTCAGCCGCCTTGGCCACGCTATTGGCAGCGTTGGTCTTGGACGCCGCCATCGGGGTGGTCTGAAGGAGTGGATTAGAGGCAAGGGGCATGTCGGTCTCCGCATGAATCGCTGGTTGCGAGCGTATTACCAAATGCTGGAGCAAGATACGGGCCAGTTTATGGCAGGACACCATGCAACTGACGCTCGACGTCGATTAGCCGCCGTACGGTCACGTATTCGAGATCGATGCTGGCGAGCAAGTCTTCAAGGCCTGAAACCTCTTCGCGACGGCTGCGCTCTTCAAGCTCGCGACACAGGTCCGCGAGATGCAGCGCTCCCATGTTGCCGCTGCTGCCTTTGAAACTGTGGGCCATCAGGCTCAATTCCTGAAGGTCGAAGGCGCCAGTGCCTGCGGCATATCCCTGCAGCATATGCTGCAACCGCGCTATGCGTTGTTCCGAGTCATCCAGGAATACGTCGAGCAATGTTGGATATTCATCCTCCATGATCTCCTGCAACGTATTCAATACGCTGTAATCCAAATGAATAGCCGACACTTGTTCACTCCTTGATCAAGAACCTTGAATCGCCGCCGCTCAACGCAAGTCGCTTCGAATGACGAAACACCCAGGGATTATGCCATTCCCTCCCAGGAAAACTCCACGCTGGCAATACGACCGTCCCGGGACCAGGACGCTTGCTCGGTCAACTGGCGGACCAGCCCGAGACCGCGACCGTACAACTCATTGCCCACCAGGGGCAACGCGAGAATTGTATCAGCGTCGAATCCGGTGCCGCTGTCTTCGACCTGCAGCGTAAGCCGCCCTCCCCGTTCAGCCGGAACAACCCGTAAATGCACGCGAATGAAGCCCTCTTCAAGCTGGACCAGG
The DNA here is from genome assembly GCF_000416235.1 of Pseudomonas sp. CFII64. Taxonomy (GTDB): domain Bacteria; phylum Pseudomonadota; class Gammaproteobacteria; order Pseudomonadales; family Pseudomonadaceae; genus Aquipseudomonas. The sequence continues at coordinate 8,199 of NZ_ATLO01000020.1, forward strand.
CGTTCGCCCCGCTCCCGATAATAGCGGGCAAAACCTGTCGCATCTCTTTTGAGCCTCGAATCCAGGCCGAGAACGCCGTGCTCAAGGGCATTGCTGTACAGCTCGGAAAGCACGCTATACAACGCGCCGCTCTGGCTGCGTAAACCATGCACCTCAAGCAGCAGTTGCAGCAGATAAGGCAGCGGATTGAAGCGCTTGAGCGTCGAGGCGCGAAATTCGAAGGTCGCCGACCAGTCCAGCGGGCTCGATGCGCCACTGTCGGAATAGGTGACCGTTTGCGGCCCCAGCGTCGCCTGATCGACCGTGGTGATCTCCACCATACTGACGTCATCCCGCGCCTGCCCGCCGAAAGCGGTCAATGCCTGCTGGATCTCGCCGATCAGCAAATGCGGCTGGCGATTGGCTTCGAATACCTCATGCAGACGCTGGGTGCCAAACAGACGGTCCTCGCTGTCGTTGGTGTCGATGACACCGTCCGACAGCAGGAAGATCCGGTCGCCGGTGGCAATCGGGTAAACCTCGGTCTTGTCATCGAAGTCACCGGCGTCCAGCACACCCAACGGCAGGTGCCGTGACACCAGCGGCGTACGCTCGCCACTTTCGGTATGCAGCAAATAGCCGTCCGGCAGCCCGCCATTCCAGACTTCGACGTGGCGCTGCTGAAAGTTGATGCACACCAGCGTCGCGCAGCAAAACATGTCTACCGGCAGGATGCGTTTGAGCTTGGCATTCATCTCGCGCAGGGTTTCGGCAAGCCCGAAGCCCTTGGCGGTCATGCCGTAGAACACTTCAGCCAACGGCATCGCGCCCACCGCAGCCGGCAAGCCGTGGCCGGTGAAATCCCCGAGCAACAGATGCATGTGCCCGGCGGGCGTGTAGGTGGCGAGCAGCAGATCACCGTTGAATAGCGCATAAGGCGATTGCAGATAGCGAATATTGGGCGCGTCCAGGCAACCGGAATGAGCGACCTGATCGAACACTTCCTTGGCGACTCGCTGTTCGTTAAGCAGGTATTCGTGATGGCGGGAAATGAGATCGCGCTGTTGCAGGACCGTTTCCTGCAACACTCGCAGACGATTCATGGCGTTGATCTTTGCCGTCAGCACCACCTGGTTGTAGGGCTTGGCAATGAAATCGTCGCCGCCGGCATCCAGGCAGCGGGCCAGTGCTTCGCCCTCGGTCATCGAGGTCAGGAAAATGATCGGCACCAGCGACTCGCCGGCTATTTGCTTGATCCGCCGCGCCGCCTCGAAACCGTCCATGACCGGCATGACCGCATCCATCAATACCAGTTGCGGACGCCCGGATTCAAAAAGTTCGACGGCCTCGACACCGTTGCTGGCGCACAGGACGGTGTGGCCCTGGCGACTGATGATGGTCGACAGCAGATAGCGATCAGTCGTGTTGTCGTCGGCAATCAGGATGCACAGGCTTTCCGTTGGAGGCAGCACAGGCTCAGCCTATCTTGAACAATTTCGAGAAATTGGAGATCGTCAGGATCTTGATCACGTCAGAGCTGCAATTGATCAACTCTATCTGTGATCGCTCGCCGCCAGCATGATCACGCAGCAGCAACAGCATCCCCAACGCGGAGCTGTCCAGGTAATTGGTGCCCTTCAGATCGACGACATAACTGCACTCTTTGGGCAGACTTTCGTAGGCGTTACGAAAGTCCTGATGAGAAGCGAAATCGAAGCGACCGGTGATAAAGATGGTCAGCTGCTGTGCGTTTTGAGAGAACTCGGAGGTTACCGACATAGGGGAAATTCCTCAGTGGGGTCTTCGTAACGTAACGAAGGTGTAACACCGCCCGTCAGCGACAGCAAACCGGACTTATATCGCGACAGGTGAATCATCAGGCGAGGTAGCCAGAACAGCCTAGAACGGCTCGTGTCGCGGCAACCGCTGGGACAATTCATCGAGTAGTTTTTGTTCACGCTTATCTTCAAGCTTGCGTGCCTCATCCACGTACCGCTGGACCAGCTTGCGCAACCCCTCAACCCGCGCGTACGCCTGCTGCCAGGTGCCCCGCGCCTGATTCAGGTTGTTTTGATGCCACTCCAGGCTTTTGCGCTGTTGACCGACCGCAGTTTCAAGTTGATTGAGAAAGCGTTGATAGTTCATCAGCCATTGCCCGGAAACGCCAGTGCCACCTTTGTCGATCCACTGCTGCTGATAGCTGAGACGAAACTGCTCCAACTCGTCGAGCTTGCCTTCTGCCAGGCGAACCTGACCTTGAAAGTGCCCCAATCGTTGCGCCGCCGCGCGTTCGGCGGATTCGGCCATGTCCACCACGGGCGCCAGACGCTCGGCGCGACTCTTGGCCATGGTCTATCAGCCGCCCGCTGCCGGATTGAAGACTGCCGCGAGCCGCGCGCTGCTCTCCTGCATGCTTTCGTTGTCATTCAAACCCTGACGCAGATAACGCACCAACGCCGGCTGCAGGGCAATGGCCATATCGGTTTCCCGATCGCCACCGGCCACGTACGCACCGACGCTGATCAAATCCCGGCTTTGCTGGTAGCGCGACCACAACTGCTTGAAATGCTGGGCCTGCCCCATGTGTTCAGGGCTGACCACCGAAGGCATGACCCGGCTGATCGAAGCCTCGATGTCGATGGCCGGGTAATGCCCTTCTTCGGCCAGACGTCGCGACAAAACGATGTGCCCGTCAAGCACGCCCCGCGCCGAGTCGGCAATCGGGTCCTGCTGGTCATCGCCTTCGGAGAGCACCGTATAAAAAGCCGTGATCGAGCCGCCGCCGGCTTCGGCGTTACCGGCGCGCTCGACCAGCTTGGGCAGCTTGGCGAACACCGACGGCGGATAGCCTTTGGTCGCTGGCGGCTCGCCAATCGCCAGGGCAATTTCCCGCTGGGCCTGGGCGAAACGGGTCAGGGAATCCATCAGCAACAGGACATTCTTGCCCTTGTCGCGAAAGTATTCGGCGATGCGCGTGCAATACATGGCCGCGCGCAAACGCATCAGCGGCGCGTCATCCGCAGGGGAAGCCACCACCACGGAACGCTTGAGGCCTTCTTCACCGAGACTGTGCTCGATGAATTCCTTGACCTCACGACCCCGCTCACCGATCAGGCCGACGACAATGATGTCCGCCTCGGTAAAGCGCGTCATCATCCCCAGCAATACGCTCTTGCCCACGCCGGTACCGGCGAACAGGCCAAGGCGCTGACCGCGTCCGACTGTCAATAATCCGTTGATGCAGCGAATACCCACGTCCAGCGGCTGACTGATCGGGTTGCGCTTGAGCGGGTTGATGGTCGGGCCGTCCATCGGCACCCAGTCTTCAGCCTTCATGCCGCCCTTGCCGTCCAGCGCCCGACCCGCGCCATCGAGCACGCGCCCGAGCATGGCCATGCCCATGGGCAGGCGACCGGTATCGGCCAGCGGTACGACCCGCGCACCTGGGGCGATACCCGCCACGCTGCCGACCGGCATCAGAAATACTTTGCCGCCGGAAAAACCCATGACTTCCGCTTCGACTTCTACCGGCGAATGGCTGTCATCGTTGATCACCACGCACCGACTGCCCATGGCAGCCCGCAACCCTTCAGCTTCGAGGGTCAGGCCAACCATGCGCAACAAACGGCCTTCCACAACGGGCTGGACCGGCAGATCAATGGCTTCGGCGTAAGTATCCAGACGCTTGCCGAAGCTGGTGCGATCAAGGCGCATCGGGCTTCTCGCTGTCGGCGCTTTCGGTGTCAGGATTGACGACTTTAGAGGCAGTCAAGGCCTGCTCAAGATCGATGCTCAGATCCGCCGCAGCCGGATGCAGCGCCTGCTCGTGCATCTGGTCGTACATCTTGGCCATGGCCAGGGAAATACGTGTCTCGATGCTGGCGTCGATCCGGCTGTGCTCGGTCTCGATCCGGCAACCACCGGCTTGCAAGCTGTCATCTTCCAGGATGCGCCAGGTTTCCTCATGGCGCTCGCGCAGCGCCTTGACCTGGGCGAAGTCCTGCGGATTGATGAAGATGCGTACGTTTTGCGCGCCCATCGGCAACAGTTTCAGCGCATCGCGCAGGACATTGCCGATCTGCCTGGAATCGGTGGTCAGCTCACGCTGAATGACTTTGCGGGCAATATGCTCGACCAGCAGCACCACGCCCCTTTCGATTTGCGTGTCCTGATCGGCAATTGGATCGAACAAGTGCGCCATCAGCTGTTCGAGGCTGGCAAGCTTGGCCGCCAGGGCGACTTCAGCTTCCTGACGGACCTTGAGTTGGGTGCTGTGAAAGCCTTCTTTTTCACCGGTCGCAAAGCCTTCGTTGTAGGCCTCCTGACGAATGCTTTCGAGTTCTTCAAGGGTCAGCGGCTGGACTTCATCCAGCGGCACTTCTTCCATCTCGGCCGGCTCGTCTTCAACCGGCAAAACCTCAGGTTCAGGTTCGGGCTCTTGCTGCGGGTCGAAACTCGGCAGGGCAAATACGTCGTAACCACCGACGTCTTTGGCGCGAATAAGCTCGCTGGCCGGTTCTTTGCTGGAGCTGGACATTAAAAGACCTTAAATCATTTCCTCGCCACCTTTGCCGCCGAGCACAATCTCCCCGGCCTCGGCCATACGGCGCGCAATGGTGAGGATTTCTTTTTGTGCGGTTTCCACGTCGCTGACGCGAACCGGCCCTTTGGCTTCCAGATCGTCGCGCAACAGTTCGGCAGCGCGTTTGGACATGTTCTTGAAAATCTTTTCCTTGATGGCCTCGTCCGAGCCTTTGAGGGCCAGCACCAGCACATCCGAAGAGACTTCGCGCAGCAGCGCCTGGATGCCACGGTCGTCCACGTCCGCCAGGTTGTTGAAAACGAACATGAGGTCTTCGATCTGCACCGAGAGGTCTTCGTCGACTTCGCGGATCGAATCCATGAGCGTGCCTTCCATGGAGCTGTCGAGGAAGTTCATGATGTCCGCAGCACGCTTGATACCGCCCAGCGTGGTACGTGAAGTATTGGCATTGCCGGAGAACTGCTTCTCCAGAATCTGGTTCAATTCTTTCAGTGCGGCCGGTTGCACGGTGTTCAGCGAAGATACGCGCAGGATGATGTCCAGACGCACCTTGTGGTCAAAATGCCCGAGCACTTCGCCCGCCTGATCGGCGTCGAGGTAGGCCACGACGATAGCCTGGATCTGCGGGTGCTCGAAGCGAATCACGTCGGCAACCGCGCGCGGTTCCATCCATTTCAGGCTGTCCAGGCCGCTGGTATTGCCACCCAGCAGAATGCGGTCGATCAGGCCGTTGGCTTTGTCCTCGCCCAGCGCCTGCGTCAGCATCTTGCGGATATAGCCGTCAGAACCCACCCCGAGGCTGGTCTGATCGCCGACGATCTCGACGAACTCGGTCATGACTTCTTCGACCTGCTCGCGATGCACATTGCGCATCTGCGCCATGGCCACGCCCACGCGCTGGACTTCCTTGGGGCCCATGTGACGCAGCACTTGCGCCGCATCGGTTTCACCCAGGGACAGCAGCAGGACGGCCGCTTTCTCGACTTTGCTCAGCTTGGCTACGACGGCTCGATCACTCATCAGTGTTAATCCACTCTTTCACGACCTGGGCCACTCGACCCGGATCTTCGGCCACCAGGCTCTTGATTGCGTTCAGCTGTGCGTCATAACCCTCGGTCGGGCTAGGCAACAGAATGCTCTGCGGGCCGCCAAGGCTGACACGGTCGTTGGACAATTCGTCCCCGCCGCCCATGCCACCCATGCCGCCCATATCGTCGTCGAAACCGGCCAGCTGCTTGCTCTTGCCGTTGGTGATGTTGTTGAGCACCGGGCGCAACACGCCAAACACCAGCACCAGGATGAAAATCACGCCCATGGCTTGTTTGACGATGTCCCAGAACCATGGCTGCGAGTAGAACGGGATATCCGGAATCGTTTCGCCGCGCTCGGCGGAAAACGGCACGTTGACCACGCTTACCGTGTCGCCACGGCTGGCGTCGAAGCCGACCGCGTTCTGCACCAGACGGGTAAAGCGATTCAGATCCTCGGCACTCCAGGGGCTGCGCGTGGTTTCGCCATTGGCCGCATTGACCTTGACCTGATCATCGACCACCACCGCAACCGACAACCGGGTCAAACGACCTTGCTGCTGCTTGGTGTGACTGATGGAGCGATCAAGCTCGAAGTTCTTGGTCGACTGCACACGTTTGTCCGCCGGATAAGGCGCCAAGGCAGGCTGGCCGGTGGCCGGGTCCATGATCTGCTGACCGTTGGCATCGAGCAGCGGCTGACCCGGCGCAATCGCAGCGGCCGCGCCACCTGCGGCACCACCCGTGGTTTGCGGCGCGGTGGCCGGACCTGGAGGCTGATTACTCAGCGCACCGGGTACACCCTGGGCGCCACTGCTGGTGGAGCGCTGTTCGTTGACCGACTGCTCGCTGCGCAAGGCCGGCTGATCCGGGTTGAAACTTTCAGCGGTCGATTCCACCGCGCTGAAATCCACGTTGGCGGAAACTTCAGCCTTGTAGCGATCATTGCCCAGGATCGGCTGCAGAATATTCTGCACCCGCTGGGTGAGCATGCCTTCCATGCGACGGCTGTAGTCGAACTGCTTGCCGGCCATGGTCAATTCAGAGTTTTCGGCCTGATCGGAAAGCAGATTGCCCTTCTGATCAACGACGGTGATTTGCGACTTGTTCAACTCGGGGACGCTGGTTGCCACCAGATTGATGATCGCCACCACCTGGCTTGGCTCAAGCGAACGACCGGCGTACAGCTCGACCAGAATCGAAGCACTGGGCTTGCGGTCATCACGCACGAAGACCGAACTTTTCGGGATCGCCAGGTGCACGCGGGCACCCTTGACGTTATTGAGCGCAGAAATCGTGCGCGCCAGTTCGCCTTCCAGACCACGGCGATAGCGCGTGGCTTCCATGAACTGGCTGGTCCCCAGCCCTTGATCCTTGTCGAGAATCTCGAAACCGACGTTGGCGTCCTGCTGCACCACGCCAGCCGATGCCAGCTGGATGCGCGCCCGCTGCACGTCATCGGCCTTGACCAATAACGCACCGGAGTTGGGCTCCACGGTGTAGGCAATGTTGGCCGCCGTCAGCGTGTCCATGACCTGCTTGGCGTCGAGCCCGGCAAGACTTCCGTACAACGGACGGTAATCGGGCTGCTGCGACCAGAGCACCACGGCGAAGCCAATCGCCACACTGGCGGCGAGACCGACCATAAGGCCGACCTGACGCAGCATGGGCATCTCGGAAAGATTGTCCAGGAAAGCCAGACCGAACACGGGCGACTTCCCCGCTGGGGCGTCTGCCTTGGCCGGAACGCTATCGGCGAGTGTTTCTGCCATGACTCAATATGTCCTTAAACCGGCATCTGCATGATGTCTTGATATGCCTGAACCAGTTTGTTACGAACCTGAGTCAGCGCCTGAAAGGACACGGCGGCTTTTTGTGAGGAAATCATCACGTCGGTGAGGTCGACGCCGCTCTTGCCGATTTCGAAGGCACTGGCCAATTGACTGGACGCCTGCTGGGTGTCGGCAACCTTGTTGACGGCCTGACCAAGCATGTCGGCAAAGCTGCTGGAGCCGACTTCCGGCGTGGCGGCAGCCTTCGGAGCGGCCATGGCATCCATTTGCATGGAGCGCATATCCAACATCAAGCGATTAAATTCAACACCTTGGCTCATGGAAATATCTCTCGTGAGGGCCGCAAATTTTTGACACTGATTCAGCGGTCATGGATGTCAAAGCAACAAGGGTGCCAGCTAGATGGCAGCCAATGGCCATTAGTGCACTTTAGGCAGATTAATGACCGGGCAGTCACCCCACTTAAATCCATGAGCCAGGGCGTTGAATCCGTCGGCTGATCAGGGTAAAACCCCCGGCTACGCGGGGTTTCGGCGATGCAGATACGGTGAACGTCTTTTGTAGCCTGGAGGTTACGTCGCGAATAAATGACCTTCGACATCCATACCGGCATCGCGCATCTGCGCTAATTTGTAGCGCAACGTACGTGGGCTGATACCTAACCGCTCGGCAGCCTCCTTGCGACGACCGCGCTCGGCACGCAGGGTGTCAATAATCATCTGAAATTCGCGCCGGCGCAGATCGTCGCCCAACGCGCTGCCCCCGTCACTTACGGCCCCGTCGGCAGGTGTAGGCGCTTGGGCCACTGGCAACAACGGCGCAGCGACGCCCGCCGCAGCCACGTTCAGCGCTGGCAGCGGCGCGCAGGAGACGGGCCCGGCAAGGCAGAAATCTTGCGCTTCAATGATGCCGCCCTGTTGCAGAATCAGCGCGCGCTGCACTGCGTTGTCCAGTTCGCGGACATTGCCGGGCCAGGCATAACTCACCAGACACGCCTGCGCCTGAGCTGACAAACGCACCGCCGCATGTTTCATTTTATTGACGTGCTTGGCTAGTAAACGCTCGGCTAGCGGCAGAATATCGGCGGTTCGCTGGCGCAGCGGTTGCCAGGCCAGCGGAAATACCGATAACCGATAAAACAGATCTTCACGGAACCGACCGGCGGCGACTTCCCCGGCCAGATCACGGTTAGTCGTTGCCAACACCCGAATATCCAGAGTGATGGGCTTGCGCGCGCCCACCCGCTCGACTTCACGCTCCTGCAACACACGCAGCAATTTTGCCTGCAGGTTCATGGGCATTTCGGAAATTTCATCCAGCAGGATAGTGCCGCCGTCGGCCTGCTCGAATTTGCCGGCCTGGGCGGCGATGGCCCCGGTGAACGAGCCTTTTTCATGGCCGAACAACGTGGCTTCGAGCATGTTGTCCGGGATCGCCGCACAGTTGATGGCGATGAAAGGCTTGTCGGCTCGGGGCGAATGCTGGTGAATGAAACGCGCCAGCACTTCCTTGCCGGTGCCAGATTCGCCGGATATCAGCACCGTGGAATCACTTTTCGCCACGCGACTGGCCAGGTTCAGCAGCTGCGCGCTGGCCGGCTCGACCGCGATCGGCCCATCGCCATCATCCGGTCCGGGAAGTCCCAGCGCATGCCGGGCAACCAATGCCAGCATCGCCTTGGGCTCGAACGGTTTGACCAGATAATCCGCCGCACCCTGGCGCATCGCATCCACGGCGCGCTCGACCGCGCCATGGGCGGTCATCAGCAGCACCGGCAATTGCGGCTGACGCGCGCGCAGCAGGCCGAGCAACTGATGACCGTCCATGCCTGGCATATTGACGTCACTGATCACCAGGCTGAACGGCTCAGCCGCCACAGCGACCAACGCATCTTCAGCCGACCCGACGGCGTGATACTCATGCCCGGCCAATTCCAGGGTTTCCCCCAGCGCTTCGCGCAACGCACGGTCGTCTTCGACCAACAGCACCTTGATTGCCATCAGTTATTATCCGCGACGCTGGATGGCGCACTCATCAATGGCAACGTGACCATCGCGCAAGTACCACGCCCGACCCGAGAGGCGTACTGAACGGCGCCGCGATGGGCGCGGGTGACCGCGGTCACCACCGCCAGCCCCAGGCCGGTGCCGGTGGTCTTGGTGGTGAAAAAGGGCTCGCCGATACGCGCCAGAGCAGCAGCGTCGATACCGCTGCCGTTGTCACTGATGCACAGCCGCAGCGTGTTGCCCCGGCTGTAGGCATGGATCTTCAAGCGCGGCTGACCGGCGCAAGCCTGCACCGCGTTTTCAATCAGATTCAGGAGCGCACCGACCAGCGTGTCGCGATTGCACAGCAACTCACCTTCCGCAGCGTCACACTGCCAGCGCACCTGCACATCCTGCGTGTGCGTCAAGGCAGCGTCCTGCAATGCAGCGAAGAGCTGTTGCGGCGTGAGTCGGTCGGTCAGCGGCAATTCGCCACGGGCAAACACCAACATGTCCCGCACTTGATGTTCCAGCTCGTGCAGTCGCTCTTTCAGACGTCCGGCAAAACGCTGCTGGGTTTCCAGCGGCAGTGCCTGCTCAGTCAAATGACTGGCGTAGATCAAGGCGGCGGACAGCGGCGTGCGAATCTGGTGGGCGAGGGACGCCACCATCCGCCCCAGCGACGACAAACGCTCATGACGCGCCAGTTGATCTTGCAGATGGCGGGTTTCTGTCAGGTCATTAAGCAGTACCAACTGGCCCGGCTCGGCGTCCAGCGAGCGAGTGGCGATGGACAGGCGTCGACCATCCTTGAGGGATACTTCGTGGCCGTCGTCTTCGCGCGGAGCAAAACAGCGACTGATGACGTGCCGCCACAGCTCGCCCTCCAGCGGCTGCCCGAGCAAATCGATGGCCGCCGGATTGGCCTCGCGCACCCTGCCCATGCCGTCGATCACGATGATCCCGCCGGGCAGCAGGTCGAGCAGATTCTGCAAGCGATACGCCAGACGCTCTTTCTCCGCGAGCTCCGCCATACGTTGCGCGCTGACCACTGCCAGTTCGCCCTTGAGCTCGGTGACCCGTGCTTCCAGCAAGCTGTAGGAATCAGTCAGCTGCGCCGACATCTGATTGAACAGCGAAAACGCCTGCTCAAGCCCCTGACGACTTTCCAGCTCAAGGGACGGCAGGACTGCATGGGCAAGGTCAGGGGTCATCTTGGCGGCATGGGGCATAAGTCATCTCTCGCGTGGCGAACCGTCATTAAACGGTATGTTCCTGGAGACTTAGCAATCCTCGTGCCGAAAAAAAACCCCTGAAAATTCAGAGGTTTGATTTTTTCGCGTTTCAGCAAGCGTCAATCATCTGCCTGTTCATCGCCTTCGCGTCGGCTCATGCCGTACTTACGCATTTTCTCGACGAGGGTCGTGCGACGAATCCGCAGGCGTTCGGCGGCACGCGCCACGATACCGTTGGCGTCGTCCAGTGCCTGCTGGATCAAGCCTTGCTCCAGCCCACCCAGATAGTCCTTCAAGTCCAGGCCTTCTGGCGGCAACATGGCGCCGGACGAGAAGTTCGGCGTATGACCATTGATGGCCACGCGCTCTTCCAGATCGCTGCGCAGACTGTCGACGAGTTGTTCGTCCTCATCATCGACATAGCGGAATTTCTTCGGCAACTCGGCCACGCCAATCACGCCATAGGGATGCATGATCGCCATGCGCTCCACCAGGTTGGCCAACTCACGCACGTTGCCCGGCCAGCCGTGACGACACAGCGACATGATGGCGGCAGAGTTGAAACGGATCGAGCCGCGTTTTTCGTGCTCCATGCGCGAAATCAGCTCGTTCATCAGCAATGGAATGTCTTCGACCCGCTCGCGCAGCGGTGCCATCTCGATCGGGAACACGTTCAGACGGTAATAGAGGTCTTCACGGAAGCTGCCGATCTCGATCATCGACTCAAGATTCTTGTGGGTTGCGGCAATGATGCGCACATCAACGCTCTGGGTCTTGTTGCTGCCCACGCGCTCAAAGGTACGTTCCTGCAGGACCCGTAGCAGCTTGACCTGCATCGGCAGCGGCATGTCGCCGATTTCATCGAGGAACAGCGTACCGCCGTTAGCCAGTTCGAAACGCCCGGCACGGCTGGTGATCGCCCCGGTAAAGGCGCCCTTCTCGTGACCGAACAGTTCGCTTTCCAGCAATTCGGCCGGAATCGCGCCACAGTTGACCGGCACAAACGGCGCGTCGCGACGCTTGGAGTGATAGTGCAGGTTGCGCGCGACGACTTCCTTGCCGGTCCCGGACTCACCGAGGATCAACACGCTGGCGTCAGTGTCGGCAACCTGCTGCATCATCTGGCGCACATGCTGAATCGCACGGCTGGTACCGACCAGACTGCGAAACAGGTTGGGCTCACGATGACGACCGCGCTCACGGGCCTGATCGTACATTTCACGATAGACCTGGGCACGGTGCAGGGAGTCGAGCAATTTGCTGTAGCTGGGCGGCATTTCCAGGGAGGAAAGCACGCGCCGACGCAAATCGTCAGTCAGGTCTACGGAAGAAATATCGCCCATGAGCAACACGGGAAGGAACTCATCCCATGCAGCGACTGTCTTAAGAAGCCCTTGCAGACTTCCAGGCGCGCTCACGCTGCCAACGAGCACGCAGAGCACTTCTCGGGTAGAGGTCAGAGAGCCGACAACCTGCTGCCAGTCCTGGCTGGAGCAGGCCAAATTTTCTTCGCCAAGAAAATTCAGAATGACCGCCAAATCACGGCGGCGCTGGCTATCGTCATCGATCAGCAGAATCTTGATTTCACGCCACATGCAATAGCAACTTCCCTAGTCAACTCTATGCCCCACAAGGGCAAGCTTGGCAATTCTCAGCCGGTACGGTTACTGAGACGCCAGAAAATGGCAAACATCACTAGTTAAGTCAAAAAACCGTACACAGTCAAATTTATGGCGCACTTCTTTTCGATCAACGAGCTTCAACCGAACAGATGGTAAACCTTCGCCGCGTTTTTCGCTTGCTGGATCTGCGACATCTCGTCGACGATCGCCTGACGCGCGTCGGTAGCAGTATCGATTAACTGCCGGTAGACCGTCAGCAACTCTTCCAGATTACTGCGCAATTCCGGCGCATTGGGCGTCGCCTCGCTGATCATATCGTCCACGCAGGCACGGCAGGCCAGATCAAGTTTGCCGATGGCATCCCAGTCACGCTCAGCCAAAGCGCCTACCAGCGCTTCCTTGGTCTCTTCGATACGCTTGAGTGCAGCACTCATGTTGGTCTCCTCAGCACAGCTTAGTGAGCAGCGATTGCGTCCCAGCCTTCCTTGACGGTGCCCAGCAGGCTGCTGACTTCATCAAGGATCAGTGGATCACTTTTTATATTGGCCTCAGCCAGGCGCTGCATCATGTAGATGTACAGATTGTCCACACGGGTCAGCGTATCAGCTGATTTTTCCATATCCAGGCCTTCACGCAGGCCGCCGACGATTTCAATCGCCTTGCCGATCAATACGCCTTTTGCAGGAATATCCTTGCGTCCGATGGCGCCTTTGGCCTGGGCGATACGATCGAGCCCTGCCTCCATCAGCATTTGCACCAGACGATGAGGGTTGGCCTCGGAGGTTTGCGCATGGGCATTCACTTTCTGGTACTGCCGAAGGGCTAACATCGGGTTCATGATCAACCTCGTCAAAGCTGGAAGAGTTCGTATATTCAATGTATCGACGCATGGCCGGGAAACTTTAGACCAGAAGCCAAAAACCCGGCGTGCGATTAATCGCAGCCGGGCTGGATGACTCAGCGAATGTCAGCCAGAAGCCTGAGCATTCAGCGTATCGAAGAACGAGGTGATGCTCGACAGGGTCGACTTCATCTGCCCGACCAGCAAGTCCATCGCGTTGTACTTGGCCGTCAGCGTTGACGTCAGGTTAGCCACACGAATATCGAGGGCAGTCTGCTGCGCTTTCAGATCGGTACTGGTCTTGTTCAGCGATTTGGTGCGTTCGTCGAGAGTACCGCCGGTTTTGTTATACGGTTCGATAGCTTTCTTCATCCGCGCCAGCAAGCCATTTTCCGCGTTAGTGCCGGAAAACATTTGCTGCACTTCACTGCCCAGGTTTTTGTCGTTCATCGCCTTGGTGAACTTGCCGGCATCGAAGGTAAGCGTACCGCCGGACTGAGCAGTCTGGATACCCAACTGCGCCAGGGTCGACAACTTGCTGCCCGGGCCAGGTGTGATCAGCTGCTCACGCAAGGTGGCCAGCAGATCACGCGGCAAGGAGTCACCGGTCATCGCCGCCGACACGGTCAGGTCGCCGTTGGCATCAGCGGTGGCCTTGGTCAGGGAGTTGATGGTCTTGACCACGTTGTTGTACGCATCGACAAACGTCTGCAACGATGTTTTCAAACCGTCGGTGTTGCCTGCCACGGTGACGGTGGACTTGCCAACGGCAACAGCAGTAATGGTCACCCCGGTCAGCGCTGAACTGTAGGTATTGGTCGAACTGGTGACCTTCAGACCGCCGATCAACATCTCGCCATTGATCGGCGCGTCGCCGATCCTGCCTGCACTTGTCGCCGAATTGGGGTCAAGTACATCGGTGGAGCCAATCGTCAAGCCGGCGATAGTGCTGCTGGTGGTGATATCCGTACCCGCACCGGTCTTGGTAGAGCCAAACACCAGGCGCGAACCCGTACCGTCGGAAATAATGTTCGCCGATACGCCACTGGTCGAAGTCTTGGCGTTGATCAGGTCGCGAACCTGCTGCAACGTGGAGCCCGCCGGAATTTCGAAGGCAGTGTTAGTGGTATTTTGAGTGATAGTCAGGGTACCACTCGGAATAGCACTAGCTGCCGCCGCATCGAACGATGCAGACGCAACGCTGGAGCTGGTCGCAAGCTTGGTAACTTCCATCGCATACGTACCTGCCACTGCCGAGTTGGTAGTGGTCGCGGTAATGTTGGCGGTAAGAGAGGAAGTTGCCGAAAAACCATTAAACGCTGGCGTGTCCGTTTTGCCGAGATTGGTCATCGCGGTCTGGAACGCATCGAGCGCCGATTTAAGCGTACTGACACCTGACAACTTGGTAGTCGTCAGCGAGGTTTGCTTGGTGATCTGGGTCTGCTTGGCGTATTTGTCCGAATCAACCAGGGAAGCGACGATTTCCTTGATTGCCAGACCTGAGCCGAGGCCCGTTGAAGTACTGATTGGGCTTGCCATGTGCTTCTCCTTCAGGTTTCGTCGGTCTTTTGACGACGACACAACGCAGAACTACAACCTACACGATCCATGCCATCAAACCTTGGCATCAAACAACAAGCTGTGGGCATTGTGAAGGCTGTCCGCAATTTTCAAAGCTTCCGCCGAGGGTAACTGTCTGACGACTTCTCCCGTATCACTGGCGATCACCTTGACCACGACTTCTCCGGATGCTTCATCAATGGAGAATTCGAGATTGCGCCTTACCGACTGCACGAACTTTTCAATTTCCTGTACGGCTGTCTTGAGCTTTTCCGACTTCTGGGCGTCGGATTCCTTCGATGAGTCCTTACTTGCGGACGAATCCGCAGCAGCCGCTGGCGCAGGCACCGCAACTGCTTGAGGAGCGGCGACTGCTTGTTCTGCTACAGCGGGTGCCGGCTTGATGGCCTGGTAAGACAAGCCCAACTTCACGCTCATGTCCATTCCCAACACCTCCTCAACGTAAAAAGCGGAAGAGCACGACTAGCACACTCCTCCGCCAAAACTCATTCCGAAAATTACTGAAGCAGTTTCAGTACAGCGGAAGGCAACTGGTTAGCCTGGGCCAGAACAGCTTGGGAAGCCTGTTGCAGAGTTTGCTGCTTGGTCAGGTTAGCTGTTTCTGCGGCGAAGTCAGTGTCTTGTACACGACCCAGTGCAGCAGTGGCGTTTTCGTTTACGTTTTGCAGGTTGGAGATAGTGCTGGTCAGACGGTTCTGCGAAGCACCGAGGTTTGCACGAGTGGCGTTGATCGTTGCCAATGCAGCGTCAATGGCGGTGATCGCGCCGTCGATTGCCGATGCAGCTGCTGCGCTGGTAGCACCAGTCAGAACAGTAGTACCGCTGCCTACAGACAGGCTGACGGCGTCAAACTTGCTGCTCAGCGTCAGGTTGATCTGGTTAGCACTACCGGTGTTCGAACCCACTTGCAGAGTCATGGTCCCAGCAGTACCGTCGAGCAGGTTCTTGCCGTTCAGGTTGGTGCTCGCCGAGATACGAGTCAATTCGTCAGACATCTGACCGAATTCAGCGTTGGTAGCAGTCTGGTCAGCAGTGCCGTTAGTGCCGTTACGTGCTTGTACAGCCAGTTCACGCATACGTTGCAGAATGTTGGTGGACTCTTGCAGAGCGCCTTCAGCGGTCTGAGCCATCGAGATGCCGTCGTTGGCGTTCTTGATTGCTACAGTCTGGCCGCGGATCTGGCTGCTGATGCGAGTTGCGATCTGCAGGCCGGCAGCGTCGTCTTTGGCGCTGTTGATTTTCAGACCGGAAGACAGGCGGCTCATGGAGGTTGCCAGAGCGTCGGATGCTTTGCCCAAGTTCTTCTGAACGGAGAGGGAAGCAACGTTAGTGTTTACGCCTAAAGCCATGATGAAATTCCTCGTTGGTTGGGTGCTGCGGCTTCCGGCCCTGGCAACAGCCGGGTTGGCACAGAGAACCTTCGTAATAGTTATCGTCGGGATCGGACTTTGCTTTAGGGCAATTTATAAAAATATTGCCATCAAGCGGCCACCTCCCCGGAAAACAAGGGCTTAGGCATTTGTAAAGATTAAAAAAGCGCGTCAGGAGTGCGGACAAACAAGCGTAGTTCTATATATGGCGCGCTGTGCCGTAGATACGGCACGCCATTAACTGTGAACCAGTTCCGTTAATTCGTACTGCATGTAGTCGGCAAGGCCCAACCAATCCTGTGACTGTTGGCAGGCGAGCATCTCCACCAACAATTGCGACCACTGCTGCCGCACCGCCGGAGAGTTGCGCTCAAGCAAACCGTCTGCAGTTTCGAACACTTCCAGCATATTCAGAGCCGCCTCGACGCTGCGCCCCAGGCGAAACAGGCCGGCGCAGTCATTACAGGCAAGCACGCACTGTTCGATCTCGCTCATTGCACGAACGCCTCATTGAAGGTGGCGCCCGCGATCATCGCGCCCGCCCGGCTGCTATTAAGGAAGCGAACCTGCGGATGCGCTTGAATGTAACGTTCAAGCTCACCAAGGTAGCGCCGGAAATTGAGTTGGGTCCTGACCCGCTGACCATAGCCATCGAGCACCCACTGTCTGGCTTGATCCACCGTCCCCCCAAGCTCCCCGGCGTGCCAGCCAGCATGGCTTTTGTTCATCGGATAAGCGAAGTCCACACCAAACAGAGTGATCTGCGTCGCGCCCATTTTCACCGCCAGATCCACCGCCGGATGAATGACACTGCCGCCGGCCGCCAGCATGCCGCGCTGAATCCGTTGGCGCAGCTGCGCGTACACCGGGCTTGGCGAGAAGGCGACATAACGCTCACCCTGCCAGGCTGATAGGACTTGCGGATCGCCTAAAGGCAGATAAACCAGGCGGATGTTTTCTGAATCTGCCGCCGGCAGATGCCGTTCGGAAATCCGCTGGTCGATGGTCACCACCAGATCAGGCACGATTCCCTGGGCTATCAATGGTCGATACGCGGTGTCGACACAGATGAACAACGGGCGCTGCACCTGACCGCGCACGGCCAGCAGCTTTTTGAAATGCTGCTCAAGGCTTGGCCCGGTGCCAATCACATAAATTTCCCGACCCGCTTGCGAACCGAACAGCTGAGCCACGTCAGGATCACGGCTGACCAGGGAAAAACTCTCCTCAAGGCGCTGCACAATTTCCGGCGACTGCGGATCGAATTCGCGATTGTTGAAATGAATGTGCACTTCGCTGACCAGCCGATCTCGAATCCGCGCATTGTTTTCGTCGGCCAGTTCCAGCTCGGCCGGCAAAGCGAAAAAGGGAAACCGGATTTCAGCGTGGTCAGCGGCGTAAGCCAATTCAATGCGCGGGTCGCTCAACCAGTCATCCTGATCGGTCAACGTGAGCACCAAGGCGAACAGCGCACCATTGAGAATATGCACCCGCAAACGCGCTGCGCCGTGGTCTTCCAGCAGAACGCGCGGCAAATCGCCAAGTCCGGTGCCATATATATGCAGCACTTCACTGCCCGGCGGCAAACTGGCGGCCTGTAGACGCGCCTCGGCAAGCCGGTCATGGCGGCTGGTGAGCTGAATGCCATTGATCCGCAGGGTCGATTGCAGCCCTTCAACCAACTCGGCCTGGGACGAGGCATCGTCCTCAGTCTGCAAGCGCGCGAAGACATCCGGCCAACGGTTCTTCAGCACGGCGGCATTGCGCTCAAAGCTGTCGGTCATGAAGGCTCCCTGAAAACGAAGGCAAAAAAATAGCGCTCAAGATTAACTCACCTTGAGCGCCATTTTTGCTGCTTTATGGAATCACGGGCGATAAATGATCGCCGAACCCCAGGACAAGCCCACGCCGAAACCGCTCAAGGCGACCCGCTTCCAGCTGGAATCCATGGCATGCCGTTCCAGCAGCAGCGGAATGCTGGAAGACACGGTGTTGCCGGTCTCCAGCATGTCCTTGATGAACTTCTCGGGTTCGCCCTCGAAACGTCGCGCTACCGCATCGACAATCGCCGCACTGCCCTGGTGGATGCAGAACGCGTCGATATCCGTGGATTGCAGGCCGGATTCGTCGAGCAACTCGTGCAAGTGCGCCGGAACCTTGAGCAGCGCGAAGTTGAACACTTGACGACCATTCATGAAGAACACGCCGTTGCTGACCTTCAGGTGCGGCGCGCCGGAACCGTCAGTGCCGAATTTGGCCTTGCCCAGCTGCCATTGAGCGTCCTCGCCCATCCAGGTGGCGGTGGCTGCATCACCAAACAGCATGGTGGTGTTGCGGTCTTCCGGATCGACAATTTTCGAATAAGGATCAGCGGTGACCAGCAGGCCGTTTTTCAGACCGGTGGCTTCCATGAAACCCTTGAGCGCATAGATGCCGTAGACGTAACCCGAGCAGCCCAGGGAAATATCGAAGGCTGCAACGTTGGTCGACAGGCCGAGCTTGTCCTGAACGATGGCAGCGGTGTGCGGCAGGCCTTCTTCATCGCCGTTCTGCGTGACGACGATCAGCACGTCGATGGATTCGCGCTTGAGTTGCGGATTGTTGGCGAACAAAGCGTTGACCGCTTCGACGCACAAATCGGAAGTTTCCTGACTGTCTTCTTTGCGTGGCAGGAAAGCCGAGCCGATCTTGCCCAGAATGAACTCGTCATCCTTGCCGAATTTAGCGCCCTGCGCGTAGTTGTCAACGCCGGCCGCGGGCACGTAACTCGCTATGCTTTTTATGCCAATCATCATGGCTTCCCAATAATAAATAGCTGAATATCACCGCGCGCTCGATGGCGGGGCATTGTAATCAGAAGGCTTTTTTTGCCCTTGAATAAAGGGCTGCGGGGAAGTTTGACCGATCCCGGAGAACCGTGAAATCAGCCATACGTCGTCGTCGCCCGCGAGCACGATACAGTGAAGATGCGCGTTGTGACTCATAGGTCACTAAGTTTTATGCGCTTTTAACGGTGCGCATGCCACCGACAACAGCTGATATCGTGCCGAAAATTGCCTGCCGACTTTAAAATGTCACGCCAATGTGCCGCTCACTCGACGCTATCCCAATCCAGCGCAGTACCCCGAGTCAAGGGCTGTCGGGCCTTGCGCCCCAGCACCGCATCAATATGTTTGGGCGCCAGCCCAAGGCCGGGCCGAATGGCGCGCACGTTGTCCTTGCTGAACGTTTCGCCGGCAAACATATCGCGCACGACGTACAACGAGCGGCGATATTGCAGCGAGTTCTGTTCCGCCAGCGTCGCGCCATACTGCACATGACCCAGCCCTTGCCAGGCACGTTCGGTTTCCATGACCAGACTGGCCATCTCCGCCGGTTCCAGGGAAAAGCTGGCATCCACGCCGCCATCGGTGCGATCCAGGGTGAAGTGTTTCTCGATGACGGTCGCGCCCATCGCCACCGCCGCCACTGAAACGCCGACGCCCATAGTGTGATCAGACAAACCGACCTGACAACCGAACAGCTCGCGCAGATGGGGAATGGTGCGAATGTGGCTGTTTAGCGGGGACGCCGGATAAGTGCTGGTGCATTTGAGCAGCACCAGGTCGCGGCAGCCCGCCGCCCGCGCCGCACGCACGCTTTCATCCAGCTCGGCAATACTGGCCATGCCGGTGGAGATAATCATCGGCTTGCCGGTCGCCGCGACCCGGCGAATCAGTGGCAGATCGGTGTTTTCGAAACTGGCGATCTTGTAGGCAGGCACATCCAGGCTTTCGAGAAAGTCCACCGCGCTCTCATCGAACGGCGTGGAGAACGCCAGCATGCCCAATTCTTTGGCTCGGGCGAAAATCGGCGCATGCCATTCCCAAGGCGTATGCGCCTTTTCATACAGCGCATACAGCGAAGAACCGGCCCACAGATTGTTGGGGTCTTTGATGAAGAACTCGCCCTCGTCAATATCGAGGGTCATGGTGTCGGCGATGTAGGTTTGCAGCTTCAGCGCATGGGCTCCGGCTTTGGCAGCGGCCTCGACGATGCGCAGCGCCTGCTCCAGGGATTGATTGTGATTGCCACTCATTTCGGCAATGACAAAGGGCGGAGCATCCGCGCCGATGGAACGTGAGCCAATCTTGAAACCTGTCATCGCTGTTCACTCGCATTAAAACCGGGGACGGCAGCTGCCAGCACTGCCGCAACACGACGGGCGCCCTTCCCGTCCACTAACTTGCGGGACTGTGCCGCCAGACTTTGGCGCAGCTCCTGATTGTACATAAGGTGCTCAATCGCCTGACGCAGGCTCTGCACACTGGCCTTTTCCCGGGTGCCGACATAAAGATGCGCACCCGCTGCTGCCAACTGTTCGGCATTGGCCTTCTGATTGGCGGCGACTGCGACACAGATAGTCGGCAATCCCAGCGCGGCGCGCTCCCAGGTCGTTCCGCCACCGGCACCGATGAACAGATCGGCCTCGGCCATCAAGCGCGAAAAATCGCTGACCTGGATTTTCAGCTGCCAGTTCAAGCGTCCTTCGGCCAACGCCTGCATGGCAAGCCAGTCGGGATTATCGATTCCGGCGATGAAATCCACTTCCAGCTGCGGATAGGCCAGCAAAGCCTGCATCGCGATCCACGACTGCCCGGCCGCGTCGAAACCACCGAAATTGACGATAACCCGCTTGACCCTGGGGCGGATCTCGATCGGCTCACGCTGAAACTCGTCACGCAACAGAGCAAAATGCGGTCCGAGCAACGCCTGGCATTGGCCAGTGATCCACGGCGCATAGGCCTGGGGCGTGCCGGAAAAATTCTGATCAAGCAACACATCAGCCGTATGACGGCGATTGGCCAGATCGTCGATGGCCATGACACGTGGCGCAAATCGACGCGCGGCGCTTTCCCAGTCGGCGGCAAGACCGTAGTGATCGACAATCAGCCAGTCAAAGCGCTCGTCAGCAGGCAGCGCCTGCGCCAGCGCGTCGATGTCTTCCTGCCAAGGCAGTAACGCCTCGATGTCGGTTCCCGGTTGCTCCTGCGCATAGCGCTCCGGCAAACCATGAACGGTATAACCCTGAGACTGAAGGCGGCTCGACAAATGCCCAGGCAGCTGGCGACAGGCGAAGCTCACTCGCGCCCCGCCGTTGCGCAACACTTCAGCCAGCGCCATGCACCGCGCAATATGACCGCTGCCGATATTGAGCGATGCGTCGGCACGAATCAGCACTCTCACCCTTCCAGCTCCCCGGCCGCCTTGAGCGCTGAGTAGAGAAATTCCGCACGCCGCCAATCCTCTTCGGTGTCGATGTCCTGCACCAGATGGCGTGGCAGGATGATCGGCAGACTCAGCTCGGAGAACACCACATCGCCGCGCAGCCACGCTTCGCTACGTCCCCAATAGAATTGACCGGCATCCTGATACGCGGCCGCAAGATCCTGCGAGCGGGTTGCGCGGAACTGCGGATACATCGGCGCTAACGCACCACTGGCCTCGATCAGCAACGCACGCTGCACCGGAAAGCCGAAACTGCACACCGGGAACGCGTAGGATTTTTCCGGAGAGGACCGCAGCATTTCCAGCCCCTGACGCAAGTAACGCGCTTGCAGCAGCGGCGCGGTGGCGTAGATGCAACAGACGTAGTCGAAACTCAGTGCCTGATCTGCGAGCGCGGCGATTGCATGTTGAATAACCGTGCTGGTGCCAGTGAATGCATCGGCCAGCTCAGCCGGGCGCATGAACGGCACTTCGGCGCCGTGGGCTCGGGCGATTTCAGCGATTTGCGGGTCGTCGGTGCTGACCACTACCCGATCAAATACACCACTGGCCAAGGCCGCGTGGATCGACCAGACGATCATCGGCTGGCCGTTGAACAGCTTGAGATTCTTGCGCGGGATTCGCTGGCTGCCGCCCCGCGCCGGAATAATGGCTACTGCGCTCACGCACGTTGTTCCAGAAGTAAACAACTCAGGTCGTGCGCCGAAAACTGTGGCTCTGAGGCCCAGAACTGTTCTTGCTCAGTCAATTCACGCATATCGTCTTTCTACCATCAGTTCAGTGGAGGCCGAGCGTTACGCCTTGCCAGTGGTGAGCAAACGCCGCAACTGTTCGATCACGTAGTCCTGCTGGGTTTCGCTCATGGCCGGAAAGATCGGCAGGCTGATGGCCTGCGCGTAATAGCGCTCGGCCTCGGGAAAATCGCCTGACGTGAATCCCAGCTCCCGGTAATACGGCTGCAAGTGAACGGGGATGTAGTGCAGGTTGACGCCGATCCCGGCGGCGCGCAAGGCTTCGAAAACCTCCCGATGACTCAGCGTCAGACGCTCGGTTTGCAGGCGCACGACGTATAAATGCCAGGCCGATTCAGCCTCGGTCTGGGCGCAGGGCAACGTCAGCGGCAGATCGGTCAGCGCTGCTTGATAGCGAGCCGCCAGTGCCCGACGCCGGCCAATGAACGCGTCCAGCTTGTTCAGTTGCGACAAGCCCAACGCAGCTTGAATGTCAGTCATCCGGTAATTGAAGCCCAGTTCAACCTGTTGGTAATACCACGGGCCGTGGCTGGGTTCGTCCATGTGCACCGGATCACGGGTCATGCCGTGGCTGCGCAGGCGGCGCAAGCGTTCGGCTAATTCGGGGCGATTGGTCATGACCATACCGCCCTCCCCGGTGGTGATGATTTTTACCGGGTGAAAACTGAACACGGTCATCGCCGCGAACTCGCCACAGCCCACCGGACGCCCGGCGTAAGTGGCGCCCACCGCGTGAGACGCGTCCTCGATGACGGTGAAGCCGTAGCGTGTGGCCAACTGAGCAATGCTGCGCATGTCACAGCTTTGGCCGGAGAACGCCACCGCCACCAGAACCTTGGGCAGTCGCCCGTCGCGCTCAGCGACTTCGAGCTTGCGCGCCAGCAACCGGGCATCGAGATTCCAGGTCAGCGGGTCGATGTCGACAAAATCTACATCAGCGCCGCAGTAGCGCCCGCAATTGGCCGAAGCAAGAAACGTATTGGGTGTCGTCCACAGTAAATCGCCCTGCCCAAGATCCGCCGCCAGGCAAGCAATGTGCAGCGCCGCCGTGGCATTGCATACCGCTACGCCAAAGCCGGCCTCGACGCGCGCGGCCATGGCGACTTCGAAGCGTTCCAGCGTCGGGCCTTGGGTCAGCCAGTCGGACTGCAACACTTCGACCACTGCGTCGATGTCCGCTTGATCCAGGCTCTGGCGACCGTAGGGAATCATGGCTGGATATCAGCGTGCAGTTCGCCGATCTGGCCGACTGACAGGAAATGCGGGTTGATGTCCGAGCGGTATTCGAAGGTGTCGGCTACGGCCGTGCCTTGCTCTCCGGTAGCATCGAGGCTGAAATTCACATCGACATTATTGAAACGGATCGACGGCACGATGGTGTAGTGATCGGCAAATTCCAGGGTCATGCGCGCGTCGTCCAGCGGCACCATCAACTCGTGGAGCTTCTCACCGGGACGAATGCCAACATGCTTGTGCGGCAACCCGGCGGCCATGGCCTGGGCCAGGTCGACGATGCGAATCGACGGAATCTTCGGCACGAACACTTCGCCGCCATGCATGCGCGCAAAACTCTGCATCACAAAATCCACGCCGTGATCCAGGGTGATCCAGAAGCGGGTCATGCGTGGATCGGTAATCGGCAGTTCGCTGGCACCGCCGGCAATCAGCTTGTTGAAGAACGGCACGATCGAACCCCGGGAACCGGCCACGTTGCCATACCGCACCACGGCAAAACGCGTCGGTTGATCGCCGGCAATATTGTTGGCGGCGACGAACAGCTTGTCGGACAGCAACTTGGTTGCGCCATACAGGTTGATCGGGCTGGCAGCCTTGTCGGTGGACAGCGCGATGACGCTTTTCACGCCATTGGCGATGGCTGCGGCAATGATGTTTTCCGCGCCATTGACGTTGGTGCGGATGAATTCCGTCGGGTTGTACTCCGCAGCGGGCACATGCTTGAGCGCTGCGGCGTGCACCACATAATCGATGCCGCGCATGCCTTGCAGCAAGCGGTCGGCATCACGCACATCGCCAAGGAAAAAGCGCATGCATGGCGCGGAGAATTCCTGCTGCATTTCGTACTGTTTGAGCTCATCCCGAGAGAACACCACCACCCGCTTGGGCTGATAGCGCTCAAGCAGGGTGCGGATGAACTGGCGACCGAACGAGCCGGTGCCGCCAGAGATGAAAATCGATTTGCCGTTGAACATCCTTGAATCCTCTGACCGGTAGCGAACCTACGCGAGCAATTGCGCCCAGTTCACTGCACTCGGGGTGCCGAGGTCGAAACCGTTGCCGGTCAAACTCAGGTTTTTGTTGTAAGCCGGATCGCTGTCGAACGAACCCGCCCACTTGTCGCGCAAGGCAGCGAGCGCCTGCGGTGCATCAGGGAGTACGCCCGGATGAGTAATCTGAACCTGAGGCGTCCAAACCACGAGGTAACCTGCCTGGCCGATGTTCAGGCACAGATCGATATCAGCGAACACCTCGGCAAACGCATCCTCGTTGAAACCTTCAACGGCGTCGAAAAGCGCCTTGCGAATCATCATGCAAGTCGAGGAAACCGCCGAGTAGTTCTGGGTCAGGATCAAGCGATGCATATAACCGGGAACATTTTTGGAGCCCACCAAACCCGAGCCAACCCCATCGTTCAATCCCAGAATCAATCCAGCCTGGGTCACCTTGTTTGCCGAATCGATGAGTTTACCGCCGACCACGCCGACTTCAGGGCGCATGGCCTGATTGAGCAGACTGCCTACCCAGTTGGGGCTGACCACTTCACTGTCCGAAGCCAGCAGGATCAGGTATTCACCCTTGGCGTGACGGGCCAGATGGTTGATCAGCGCGGATGCACCGGACACATTCCCGGATTCGATCAGCCTGATCCGGCCGTTCGGTTGCGGTTGAGCCGCCAGCCATTCCAGTGTTGCGGGCGCCGTGTCACGATTTTGGCCGATCAACACTTCGAATTTTGTGTAACGGGTGCGTTGCAGAATGCTGGTCACGCAACGCTGCAAATCGATCAGTTCGGACTGGCCGTGGACAATGATGGACACCAACGGGCGTTCGCTGTGGCGGTAATCGATCTGATAGGTTCCTGCCGGCTCGGAGGTGATCAGGGCCTTGTAGCCACGGGCCGTCAAATGGCGACTCAACGCCTGCCGCTCCTGGACATTTTCTTCCAGCACGGGCGCGTCACAGATCAGCAAGGGTTCGCTCATATGAGCCAGCCAGGCCATCCCGCCCTGCTCGATGATCCGCAACAGCAAATCGAATTCGAGCGCGTTGGCGAACTCTGCCGAATAGCCGCCTGCGTCGACCAGAACGTCGCGACGAATCAACCAATGGCGAGCCATCAAACCCGGCAGAGTCTGAAGCAAATCCAGGTTGAAATCCGGACGGAACACATCGACGAGAGCGCCATTGGCCTGACGATGAATCTCATCGGCGTAGACCGCGCGGCATTGTGGGGCCGCCAGCAATTCCAGACTGGCCCGCAACAGACCGCTTGCGGTGAACTGATCGCCCGCATTTGCCAACAGCAGCCACTCACAGGTTAGCTGGCGCACGCTCTGGTTAAGCTTGTCGACATGGTTCGCCTGGCTGACTTTCACAAAGTGCAGGGTATTGTCGACTGTGGTTGCCGCAGGCGGTTCTGCCGTCGTGAACACCACAATCTTGAAGGCCTTGCAGTGGCCTTCCAGCAAGCTGTCCAGAGTGACCTGCAGAGCGGCCACATCGCCGTCGAGGTTCAACACCAGCAGCCCGAACGATGGGACGCCATCACGGTCGCGCACAGCGTCGCTGATCAGCTGCAACTCACTGGTGTCAGGGTTGCGTGCGTCCAGCCACTTGAGCAGACGACCGGAACGCGTGGCGTCGAAGGTCTGGTGATTGTCAGGGTCAGGCAATGTGTTCAGACGCGCTTCCCATGCCAGGAATTTCTGCGCTTCATCGTCGTCGCCAATGACATTCAGCTGGTGCGCCAGACGGCTGACCACCTCGCGGTTGAACATATTGCAATCCAGCGCCAGCCACAGTCGATCGACAACACTCTCCGGCGTGTCGTTGTTGCGGGGACGCATCAGCTCCTGCTGGCGGGTCCAGACGCCTTCAAGCCCTTCGAGCTGCACTCGACCGGCAGGCATGGCGTGCTGCATGAATTCATATTCACTCAGCAACTCAAAAAACCGCTGATTGTAAAATGGCATTTCCACGTACTGCCGGGGACCAAAGCGCCGCTCGGTCTGCTGCGTTGCGCTGCTCCAGCTGGACTCGAAAATCAGCTCGGCAGTCAAGGAGCGGCGATGGCGCAGGTTGTCGGCCAACACCGCAAAACTTTCCAGAATGGAGGCGACGGCGTGCTGCGGCTCGTCGGCCTGGAACTGGGTGGGCTGCGCCGCCAGCAAACCGGCAAATCGCTCACGATCGGCGACCGACTCAGGATCGGTAAACGTCAGGGTATGAAAAATCTCGGTGGAGTGTTCCGAGGAAATATAGTTGATCTCACGCACGACGTAAGGGATCGGCAGGATACGCGCCTTGGCCCGCGCCAGCATGTACCAGGCATGGCCGATTTCCTGCCACTGGAAAATGGTTCCGTCAGGCATTGCGTCGTACCAGTCGCGCAGCAGCGAAGTACGGTGAACGGCGTAGAATGGCGGGATGTACTCACCCATGAAGTCCAGAATACGATCCTGCGCCACGTCCGAAGCGTAATCCTCACTGACCTTCTTGTCGCGCCGGTAATAGCTGACGCTATTGGCGAGCGTCAGGTACATCAGGCAATAGCCATGGCACATGCCGTAATCCGGATTGGCCTGCAGAAAACTGACCGACTGTTCCAGCGCGTCATGGACAATAAAGTCATCGTCAGCTGCGAAAACCATGTAAGGCGTCGTGACTTGTCTGACGCCATAGTCAAGCTTGGCCTGGATCCCCCAATAACCGATGTGCGGAAGGTGCTGGTACTCCATGGATGCAAAAAGCCCTGCCACGCCTTCAGTCAGCTCGGCGGAGGAATCCAGGATCAACACCTTGCAAGGCAATGCGCTGTAAAACTGAACAGCGCGACGCAGAAATGCTGGCCGATTGTGGCTTATCAAAACCACGGTGAGCAGTTCGTTCAGTGGCAGAGCGTTTTCTGAGCCGTATTTTCCTTGCATAAATCTTTCCCTATACAACCGGTGAATAAACAAAAAGGATTCAATGACCAATCAATTTGCGATCAACGCACCCGGCGTAGATAACCGTCCGGAGCAACCGTGATCAGCAGCTTGCTGTGAATAGCGGCATCAATTTCGAAATCCTGGTTCTCCTTCAGGTAGGCCCAGACTGCGGTTTTCGGGTTATCACCCTTGCCCCATGGCCGATCCGGAAATGCGTCTTCGGGCATGTCTTCAACCACGGTATCCATCACCACGCAATAACTGCCAACCGATACCAACGGCGCATAAAGGCGCAGCTCTTGCAGAACGTGTTCGTGGGTATGGTTCGAATCCAGGACCACCAGGACTTTTTTGCCGGCGATGCGCTGCTTGACCTGCTCGACGATGGCCGGATCGATGCTGGAACCCTGGATCATTTGAATCCGATGGCTCATCGGATGCGCTTCGATGGCTTCGCGGTTGTGCTGGCGGATATCGATATCCACTCCCAATACATCGCCGTGCCCGATCAACTGCAGCATCGATGCGTAGAACACCAGCGAACCGCCGTGGGCGATACCGGTTTCGACGATCACATCAGGGCGCAAGTCCCAGATGATTTCCTGCATCGCAACCATGTCCTGCGGAAACTGGATGATCGGGCGACCCATCCAGCTGAAGTTGTAGGTGTACTTGTGTCTGGCCGTGGTCCCGACCCAGTCCAGTGATGTGGCCTGTAGCGCTTTGTCCTGTTCCAGGCCATCAATGTTCTGTTTTACTTCTTCCCGAAACTGCTCATGGGGATTCATTGGAAACGCTCCGAATAGGGTGCGGCGTTGAACTGAAAACCCGGCCATCCTGATAGGAAGCCGCATTCGATCTGATAATTCTGGCGGGATTACCCACCACCACGGCGTAGTCCGGCACGTCCCGCGTCACCACGGCTCCGGCACCAATGGTCGCCCAGCGGCCAATGCGCAGACGCGGCAGGACCGTGGCATTGATCCCAATGAACGTGCCATCGCCGATTTCCACGCAACCGGCGATGCTGACACCCGGTGCCAGGAACACCGAGTGGCCGATCCGGCCCTCATGCCCGATAACGCAGGCGGAACTGATGCTGGTGTTGTCACCCAGCTCGACATCGGCCTGCATGATCACGCCCTCCTGCAAATAGCAGCCGACGCCCATTCGGGTCATGCTCAGGTCAATGCCGGGATGGATGAAATTGGTCAGCGTCGCGCCCAGTTCGACCAATTCACAGGTGGTTTCATAACGCAGCGCAGTGGAGCCTGTGATCAGATTGACGAAGCGCGCGTCCGGCCCTTTCAGCTCGGGCACGCGCTGGGAACCACCGATGACCGGCACGCCAAAAAACAGCGTGCCGTGCCTGGCCGGATTGTTGTCGAGAAACGCAAACTCAACGTTCGCATTGGCGCGACTGACCGAGCCGATCATGCGCACGGCTTCCGGGTTCGCTGCGCCCAGCAGATAAATGTTCACAACAGGCCTCTGCCGCTGCAGAGATCGCGAAGCACCGCGATGACTCGCAGCTGATCGGCATCCGTCATGTCGTGATAACTGGGCAGATTGATCGCCCGTTCCGACAGTGAAAATGCGGTCGGGGTATTCACGGGCGCCTGGTCTGGATCCGTGTGCTCGAACATCGGCAACGACGACAGCGGCCAGAAAAACACCCGCGCATCAATATCATCAGCCTTGAACGCTTCGATAAGGGTGTCCCGGGTCACGCCAGTCGACTCGGCGAACACCACGGTGGGCATCCAGTAGCCATTGCGCGAATGATCCGGCTGCGGGTTCATGCTCAGGCCCGGAATCTGCAACAGGGCCTGGGCGTAGGTATCGAAGATGGCCCGCTTGCGCGCAATCAGGTCATTGATGCGTTCGACCTGGGCGCAGCCGATGGCCGCCTGCAGGTTGCTCATCTTGTATTTGAAACCAATGAAGTCAGGCCAGAACTGCCGCGTGCTGCCAGCGACCCGGCCGTGATTGGACAGCGTCAGCACGCGTTCGTAGATTGCTCGATCCGAGGTGACGAACATGCCGCCTTCGCCGGTGGTCATGGTTTTGGTGCCATGGAACGAGAATGCGCCAAACGCGCCCAGTGACCCGGCAGGTTTGCCCCGCCATTGGGAGCCGACAGCTTCAGCGGCGTCTTCGATGACCGGAATGCCGAATTCCTCACCAATAGCCAACAGCGCGTCCATGTCGCACAGATTGCCGTACAGATGCACAGCGACAATGGCTTTGGTACGCGGCCCAATCGCTTCCCGGACTTTAGCCGGATCCAGGCACCAGCTGATTGGCGACACGTCGACGAACACTGGCGTGGCGCCCAGATAAGTAATCGGTGCGGCGGATGCGATCCAGTTGGTATTACCCAGAATCACTTCATCACCGGCGCCGATGCCCAGTGCCGCCATCCCCATGTGCAGCGCGCCGGTGCAGCTGGAAGTGGCAATTGCCCAGCTCGCGCCGATGTGTTCGGCGAACGCTTTTTCGAAGCGGTTGATGTAGTCGTAGCAGCGCTCGCCCCAGCCGTTCTGCACGGCATCCAGCACATAAGCGGCCTCAAGTTCGCCGACGCTGGGTTTGGTGTAATGAATTCTGCTCATCGAAAACTCAGCTCCGGAATCGCAACAACAAAACGCCCACCCCAACGGCTCACGCAGGCAAACTCATGGGTGATTTCATCTATCAGGTTCCACGGCAGGACCAGCACATAGTCAGGCTTCTCCAGCGCGATGCGCTCGGGGCCCACCACCGGAATTCGACTGCCCGGCAAGAACTTGCCTTGCTTGTGCGGGTTGGCATCGGCCACCCAGGCCAACAAGTCCGGTTTGACGCCAGCATAGTTAAGCAAGGTATTGCCCTTGGCGGCCGCGCCATAACCTACGACGCGCTTGCCTTCGGCCTTGGCCTGCAACAGAAAGCGCAGCAACTCGTGCTTGATACGTTCGGCGGCTGGCGCCAGGGTCGCGTAGAACTCGGGGCGAGTGACACCGGCCAGCGTTTCGGCACTCAATGCCTGCTGCACGGCCGGTTGGCGCTCACGCTGCCCACCATCGGCGCGTTGCACGAATACCCGCAGCGAGCCACCGTGAGTCGGCAGATGGCTGACATCAAAAATTTCCAGGCCATTGCGCTCGCACAATGTCTGCACTGCCGTCAGCGACAGATAGGAATAGTGTTCGTGGTAAAGCGTGTCGAACTGCGCGCCCGCCATGAGCGCCAGCAGGTGCGGAAACTCGAAAGTCGCCACGCCGTCGGGCTTGAGCAGCACCGCAAAACCCGCGAGGAAATCGTTGATATCCGGCACATGGGCCAGCACGTTATTGGCCGCCATGAGGTCCGCTGCCCAGCCGTCTTCGACGAGCTGCAACGCGGTCTCGCGGCCGAAAAACAGCTCACGGATTTCCAGACCTTTTTCCCGTGCGGCCTTGGCGGTGCTGCGGGTGGGCTCGATTCCCAGACAAGGAATGCCGCGCTTGGCAACGTATTGCAGCAGGTAGCCATCATTGGCAGCGATTTCCACCACGCGACTTTCAGCCGTCAAGCCGAAGCGCTCAACCATGGTTTCCA
The DNA here is from genome assembly GCF_000416235.1 of Pseudomonas sp. CFII64. Taxonomy (GTDB): domain Bacteria; phylum Pseudomonadota; class Gammaproteobacteria; order Pseudomonadales; family Pseudomonadaceae; genus Aquipseudomonas. Next base: position 38,946 of record NZ_ATLO01000020.1, read on the forward strand.
CATAGCGCTCGGCATGTTGAAGCCAGGTGCTGGAGAACGAGCTGAAGTACGCATAATCGGCGTCAAACAGGCTTTCGGCGCTGGTGTAATCCTCGGTCTGGACCAGCCAGCAGCACTGGCAGACCTGAACTTTCAAAGGCACCCATTGCTCGGCGACTTCCAGCTGTTCCGCCCGCAAATACGCATTCGAAGGCGGCGCAGTGCCGAGGTCGATCAGCGGCAGATTCAACAGGGTGCCGCAGCCGCGACAGTTCATAAGTGCACTCCGCTAAACCGGGAATCCAGCAATGGATGGGATGCATCCCTTGCCGACAGATTTTTGACAGCCAGCGGCCAGGCAATCGCCAGGCGTGGGTCATGTACCGACAGACCGCCCTCATGCTCCGGCGCATAGTCAGCGCTGTGCAGGTACAACAATTCGGCATCATCAGTCAGGGTCTGAAAACCATGGGCAAAGCCTGCCGGGATCAGCAGGCTGCGGCCATCACCAGCGCGCAGGTGTTCGGCATGCCACTGCAAAAAGGTTGCCGAGTCCGGCCGCAAATCCACCGCCACGTCCCAGACTTCGCCGCGCAGGCAGGTGATCAGCTTGGCTTCCGGGTGGTCGCCGTTCTGGTAATGCAGGCCACGCACGCTGCCCTGCTCGCGGGTGCAGGAATGATTGATCTGGCGAATATGAAACGGCTGATCGAAGCCACTCAGGCTGCCCTCGCAGAACAATCGGGAAAAGTGCCCGCGCGTATCTTCGTGACGCTTGTGCTGTACGCTGAACAGTCCCGCCAACGGCAGCGCCTTCAACAGGAACTCGCTCATTGCTGCTCCTTGTACAGGTCCAACTGAGCCAGCGTCACCTCACGCATGTTCTGCCCGGCTTTCCACGCAAGATGCCAATCCAGCGTATGTTCCAGGCACTGTTGCAGCGACCAGCGCGGCTTCCACGCCAGCAGTTGATGGGCACGGCTGCTGTCCAGGCGCAACAAGCCGGCTTCGTGCAGTTCGCTGGGTTCGACGCGCATGCCGGGCCCGCGAGGCCAGCGACTGGCCAGTAGCTGCACCACTTCACCGACGCTGCACATATCGTTTTCGCCGGGGCCAAAGTTCCAGGCACCGGCAAATCGCGGTCCATGTTCGTAAAGGCCGGCGGCCAGCAGCAGATAACCCGCCAGTGGTTCCAGCGCGTGCTGCCAGGGGCGTACCGCCTGTGGATAACGCAGGGTCACCGGCTCGTTGGCCGACCAGGCCTTGAGCACATCCGGTATCAAACGCTCCGGGGCGAAATCACCGCCGCCCAGCACATTGCCCGCACGCGCGGTCGCCAGCGCCAGGCCGTGTTCGGCATAGCGTTCGGCGGCAAAGAACGACGCCGCGTAGGACTGAGCCAGCAACTCGCAGCAAGCCTTGCTGCTGCTGTAGGGATCATGCCCGCCCAAGGGTTCATTTTCACGATAGGGCCAGAGCCATTCCTGATTGGCGTAAACCTTGTCGGTGGTCACCAGGACACAGGCGCGCACGCCGCCGATCTGGCGAATGGCTTCGAGCAGATTGAGGGTGCCCATGACATTGCTGGAATAGGTGCCCAGCGGATCGCGATAGCCTTCGCGCACCAATGGCTGGGCGGCCAGGTGCAGGACAATCTCCGGCCGCGTCTCGGCGATCAGCTCCAGCAAGGCGCCAAGATCACGCAGGTCGCCGCGTTGGTCGTTGATGCCATCGGCGACGCCAGCCAGTTCGAACAGGCTGGGTTCGGTGGAAGGTGCCAGGGCAAAACCACTGACCTCAGCCCCCAGGCTTTGCAGCCATAGCGTCAACCAGCTGCCTTTGAATCCGGTGTGACCCGTGAGCAATACCCGCTTGCCACTCCAGAATTGCGAACTCAGTCCCACTGCTTCCACGGGGCCTCCCCGCTCTGCCACAGTTGTTCGAGGTAATTCTTGTCGCGCAGGGTGTCCATCGGATGCCAGAAACCATCGTGCTGGAAGGCGGCCAGCTGGCCACGTTCAGCCAGCCCTATCAAAGGCTCGGCTTCCCAGACGGTTTCGTCGTTGGGGATCAGCTCCAGTACCTGCGGCGATAACACGAAGAATCCGCCATTGATCCAGCCACCGTCGCCACGGGGTTTTTCCGTGAAACCGCTGACCAGATCACCATTACGTTCCAGCGCGCCGTAGCGACCCGGCGGCTGCACGGCAGTGACTGTGGCCAAGTGTTTGTGAGACAGATGAAAGTCCACCAGCGCACTGATATTGAGATCGGAAACGCCGTCGCCATAAGTGAAGCAGAACGCTTCCTCGTCCTGTACATAGCGGCTGGCCCGGCGCAAACGGCCACCGGTCATGGTGTCTTCGCCGGTATCGATCAAGGTGACGCGCCATGGCTCGCTGTAGTTCTGATGCACGTCCATGCGGTTGTTGCACATGTCGAAGGTGACGTCAGAGGTGTGCAGGAAATAGTTGGCGAAAAAGTCCTTGATTGCGTAGCCCTTGTAACCGAGGCAAATCACGAAATCATGAATACCGTGGGCGGAGTACTGCTTCATGATGTGCCAAAGAATTGGCTTGCCGCCGATTTCGATCATCGGCTTGGGCTTGAGGTGCGATTCCTCACTGATCCGCGTGCCCAAACCGCCTGCCAGGATAACTGCCTTCATCACGCTCCCTCTTTTACTGCACGGGGCTTTGGCACAGCTACTACCGAGCTTTGCAAGTCACCCATAGACGTCGCCATTCGGCACGAGCCCTTCACCGCCGCGCCGGAAATCCGCGACTGATGAGAATATATGGGGATCTTGCAGGAAACGCGCCAGCTCGGATTGCCCGAACTGGCGACCTGGGGAACGCCAGGTTCAGTCATCCAGCCAGCCGTGCTCCCAGTTGCGCAGGTTATCGCCCTGGAGCATGTAGTCGCGCATCACAGCTTCGCGTAGCTGATCGCCCATGCGATAGCTGGCATCAGGATCATCCAGATGCATATGAATCGCTTCCAGCCACTCCGAAGTGCTGTTGCTGACCACCCGGGTGCAAGGCAAATACCCGCGATAGGCAGCCGTGTCGGTGCAGATCACCGGATAACCGCACGCGCCATACTCCAGCAGGCGCAGGTTGCTCTTGCACTCGTTGAAAATGTGAAACTCCAGCGGCGCGAGAGCGAGATCCAGATTGAGGCTGGCCAGCCTGGCCGGGTAGGCATCAAGGCCCACTGCGGGATGAAACTCGTGCAGGTAGGGACGCAGCTCATCCGGGCACATGCCAAAGAACACCCACTCGACCACATCGGCAAGCTCACGCACTACATCGGCAATGATCGCCAGATCACCGTGGTGACTGGTGCCACCACCCCAGCCAACGCGCGGCTTGCTCGAGGCTCGACGGCGGCTGCCGGGCAGGTTGTTCCACAGATGCGGCGCCAGCATGTTTGGCACTACCCGGATATCCTGGTGCATGCCTGACAGGGCATCAGCCAGTGCCGCAGTAGACACCACAACGCGGTCACACAGCCCGATACCGCGCCGCACCAGGCGCTCCATTTCAACGCTGTCCGGCATGTTGCGAATATGCGAATTTTTCTTCGGCGCCTTGATGACATAGTCATCCAGCTCATAGATGCGCCGGGCGTTGAAATACTTTTTAAACACCTCAATGTCGTTTATTGCCAGCTCGCTATAGCGACACTGAGTCACGATGACATCCGGTTGCAGGCGCTCGATCTCGATCAGGCTCGGCTGGTCATAGTGGATTTGCCCGATGGCGCGACCTGCAGCCTCAAGTTCAAGCAAGGGCTGCGTGACCCGATAATGACCCACCGCAGACGTATTGACCGGCAACGCCAATATCGACGGCAGTTGCTTGTGCGAGAAAGGGCTCCAGCCTGTCAGCAATCCAGGCTCGAGACTGAAACTTGAGCCACCCAGAATGTGCAGGGCCAGGTTGGGGTTGTACGCCGGATCTCTGACGATCAGCGGTAGCCAGCGCTTGTAGTAGTTTTCCTGCTCCTGTTCACGTAACCGGTCACGTTGCGCGTCGGGAGCAGGTGTCGGCTGGGCACCCAACACCAGTTGTGAATAGGGCGTCCATACCACCAGGTACCCCGACCGCCTGATACGCAGACACAAGTCCACTTCACTGAGGGCATGTGCAAAATTCTGTTCGTCGAAGCCCCCAAGCTCATCGAAGACCTGTTTACGCAACAGTAAGCAATCAGGACCCACGGCGCTCAGATCCTGTACCACTTGCAGACGGTGCATGTACCCGGCGGCACTGAGCATTTCGCCATAGAACGGCACACCGACCGGCCCCTGTAACCCCAGGATCAGGCCCGCATGGACAACCGCGCCGTCAGGACTGAGCACCTTGGCGCCCACCACCGCGACCTCGGCGCGCTGCCCATGGTTAAGCAGCTCATCAAGCCATAGCGGCTCGGTAATCACGGCGAACGGGCTGAGCATCAAGACAAATTCGCCCCGCGCCTGCCCGGCCGCGAAATTGCGCAGCGCGGCAATGTTGCCCTGCTGTGGGTAATTCAGCACCCGCAAGCGGTCGCTGCCCATTTGGGACATGGCAGCAAACCACTCAACGCTGGCGGTTTGCTGACTGCCATTGTTGATCAGCAGCAGCTCATACTCACCGTAAGCGGTTTTTTCCAGCAGGCTCTGGACGCAGCGCTGCACAGCCGCCAAATGGTCCTGGCTGGCGATGATAATCGACACCAGCGGCCGTTCGGCATGCACGTAATCAACGCGATTGAGCAATTCATAACTGCCTGCGCGAATCTCGTGGGCAATGCCCATTCGCTGCAGATGGGCTTGCACCACCACAGGGTTTTGCGCGATAACTTCAGGCATTCCCAGCCACTGAGCGAAGCCGGACTGCGACTCGACGAGGACCTGCGCAATATGCTCGATCGCCTGGCTGCCGTGAGCCTCAACCAACCGCCAAAGCAAATCGTGGGCGGCCAGCACGCCGTAGTCCGAGTCGAAACCGCCAACGTTCAACAGCCCCTGGCGTTCGAACGCCAAGGCTCGTCCGACATAGGGAAAGCTGCGCAACATATCAACATTGAAGTCAGGCTTGAACGCAGGCTCTGCGGACTCCCCATCGACCAATCCACCTTCGTCGGAGTAAATGCAGCGAATATCGGCAAACGCGACTATTCGCTCGGCCATGACCAGCAAGGCTGGCTCTGGCAGACGATCACCCGCTTGCAAGAGGTAAATCCAGTCGGCGCCATCGAGCTGGCCAAGCAGCTCATTGAGTTGCTGCTGCCAGTTGCGTTGCAACGGCATGCGCAATACTTGTCCCTCGATCTGCATCTCGGTACAGGCACTCGACAGCACCAGCACCAGCTCCGGCGTATACAGCTGCTGGGAGATGCTGCGCAAGGTCAGTTCCAGCGCGGCGCTGCCGACCTGATCGTCGATGACGACCGGTACGATTTTCGGCCGCCAATGCCAACCCGCCAAGGTGTCCGGCAGCAGCTTTTTCTGGGGCGCGGTGAGGGTCCGGCAGGCCAGCCATTGAGCATACATCTGGCCAAAACTCTGGCTTTCTACGCCAACCCGGTAAGGTAACGCGGCCTGCTTGTTACCGAGCGTGCGCGAGAGCGGCAATTCGCCCCAGACACGCGGAACCTGGGCAGTCTGAGACAAAGCAACGAAAGATACCCAGCCGGCAGCAGGAGCCGATTCGCCGCTACGTGCCTCAAGCATCTGCACCAGCCATTTACGCTCCGCCTGTGTGGCATCGAGCATCGGCTGCTGGCGAATCAGGCGCTCTGGATACAAGCGTTCAACACTCAGGATATTGTTGAGCACCACCAGGTTGCCGCGGCGTAACAGGCAGATATACAGGGCAAAATCGAGTGTTGCCGTAAAGCAAAAACCTGGTTGGGTCAGCGCCGGCAGCAGCTCCACCAGATCGGCTCGGCGAAACAGCGCACTGCTGAAACCGCCCAGAAAATTGACCGGAAAACTCTCGATGATCGCCAGCAGGTCGTCGCCCTTGAACACTCCGCTTTCCTGCGAAAGCGGGCTGTTCTCCAGGCGCCCCGGCAAGAGCAGATCGTTGGCGTCCCAAAACAGTCGTTGCGCCAGGGCAAAATGACAATCTGCATTGTCTTGCAGCGCCTGGGCTTGCTGAGCGATACAGGTCGGGAAGATCAGATCGTCATCACAGAGGAACTTGATGAACTCGCCTTGAGCTTCCTCCAGACCCGCTCGCAGGTTACCGACCAAGCCCAGCCGCTCGGCGTTGCGCACATAGCGCAACGCAATGTCAGAGCGCATGCCAAACAATTGGACGATATCCTGAATCTGACTGTCAGGGCTGTCGTCGCAGACGATCACTTCAAGATTGGCGTAGGTCTGGCTCAGGGCGCTGGCTAAAGCCGCCTGAAAGAAACGCGGGTTAAAAGCGGGGATGACAATGCTGACGCGGGGTACGGAATTCACAGGGCTTACTCGCGAGCGGCGGGCATCCAGCCTGGCGGAAGATGCCCATTAACCGCTGAAAAAGACGGCTGATGCTCGGTAATACGCCGCATCCTTGCGGCCTTGCGCTTAAAGCTTGCTGAACAGGTTCAACTGGGAAACCCGAGTGAACACCAGTTGGGAGGCGGTCAGCATCGTCTGTTGCATCGTCAGGCGGCCAATCGCATCCACCGGGTCGGAGTCGACGATCTTGCCCTGCTCGACAGTGTTGTTGCCCTGAAGCAAACCGTTGGTGACGCCTTGCGAGTCCGCGCTGGCCTGACGCGCGCCGCCGGCAGAAATGGCCTTGGACACCTGCTCCTTGCCGCTGGTGATGTTGCCCAGCGCAGAATCCAGGGAAGCGCGCAATTTCTGGCTGGCCACGGGATTGCCATCCGCCGGAGTATTGAGCGCGGTGATCACCGAGGACAAGGTATTCAGGATGTTCTGGGTTTGCTGCGTACCACCTTTGACCACGAACGTGTCGCCCACAGCCGGGTTGCCACTGACCTGGAACGTGATGCCCGAGGCGCTGGTCGCCGGCGTTGTGCTGCCACTGGAAATCTTGGTGCTGGAACTGGTCATTGGCGACGCGTAAAGATCGAAATCAGTAGCGCTGGTGAACTTGATGATTGCGCCGCCAGGCGGGAAGGTGTTGTTGTAGGCGGCCAGATCGGCAACCGAAGTGCCCACTGTGGCACCGGTAATCACAGCATTGGGCACCGAATTACCCGGGCTCGCGGTGGTACTGATCTGGTCCGGGGTTGCCGCCAGGACGAAGGTATGGTCCTTCAACGCATTATCAGCGGCGGTCGTCGAGGCCCGCTCCGCGGCCGTCAGATTGATATTCAGCGACAGGTCCACGCCGCGAAAACTGATCACCTGATTAGCCGCATCGGCCGAGGAAAAAGTGCCGGTACCGCTGGCGTCTACGGTCACATCATTAAGCGCAGCATCGGTAATCTTGTACTGGGTGCTGCTCAGAAACGTGACCGTGTAAGGCTGACCGCTGACGTACTGGCTGTTGTAGTTCGAGGTGGAGGTTACGATCCCGCCAGACAAACTGATTTTGCCGTCATCAACAGCCGGCAATGTCAAGGTGGACGACGTGCGGGTGGTATTGATCGCCGTCTCGAAAGCATCCCAACCGGTGGTGTTGCTGGCAATGCTCAAGCCGTCGCCGATGGCCAGATTGATCGCGGTCTGGTCACCGTTGTAGGCGAAGGTGCCATCAGGGTTTTGCGAGTACGGAGGCACCGAGGTCTTGGAGCCGGAGAACAAGTACTGACCGTTGGCGTCCTGGCTGTTCATCAAGCTCAGGACCTGCGACTGCAGCTCTTTGAGCTCGGCGGCGTTGGAGGCACGGTCCGCATCGGTATAGGTGCCGTTGCCCGCTTCGATGATCAGCTCGGATGCCCGTTGCAAGGCAGTCTGGATGCTCTTCAGCGCGGTTTCCGATTTGGTCACATTGATGCTGACGGTGCTGATGTTCGAGTCGTACTGGGTCAGCATCGAGTTCTGTTGGGCCAGTTGCAACACGCGCGCCGCGCCCACCGGATCATCGGCAGCAGAATTCAACTTGACCTGGCTGGCGACTTCTTCACCGGTCTTGATGACGTTGGCGTACGTACGCGTGTAGTTGGCAGAGCTGGTTTCGTAAAACTGGGCAGTTGAAATACGCATGAATTACGACTCCTTAAAGACTGTTGATCAGCGTGCTGAAAATGGCTTGTGCCGCCTTGATGATCTGCGACGAAGCGGTGTAGTACTGCTGATATTTGACCAGGTTGGCGGCTTCCTCATCGAGGGAAACGCCGGATACTCCGTCACGCGCACTTTTGGATTGGGTCAGCAGCGCGGCGGTTGCAGTGGTATCGGTCTTGCCTTGCGCGGCGTAGGTCCCGACGCTGGATACCAGCGAGCCGTAGGCGCCTGCAAGGCTCAGACCCGTGGAACCGTTCGCGCCGACGCCGACCGTTTGCTTGGTCTGCAAGGCGGTTGTCGCAATGGCGTTGCGGTTATCGGCCGAACCCGCACCGGTAAGGGCAATGTTGTAAGTGTCTTTATCGCTCGGTGCGCCGGCGATGGTCATTTCGAACGTGTAATCCTGAGCGGCGCCTGCCGAGTCGGTGTAACCCACTGGCAGCTTCAGCACATTGCTCTGGCCGGGAACGATGGTCCCGGTGACCGCAACGCCGTTTTTATCCAGCACGGCAGCGCCCTTCGCATCCAGCAACTGATAGCTTTGCGAACCCGAGGTAACCGGGCCGAACAGCAGCTTCAGCGGCGCAGTGTCCTTGATGCCGTTGCGCAGATCCGCTGTGCCAGCGGCGTCGTAGATATTGGCCTTGGTGGTCAGCGTCGGCTGGGTGTACGTACCGCTGCCCTTGTTGCTGGCACCTGCTGTTGCCGTCAATGGTGCAGCGGCAGCGAGGTTTTTCGGGTCAGTGATGACCGTCGTCAACGCGGCAGCGGCGTTGCGGGTTGGCGTCAACGTGAACGAGTCACCATTGGCAAACGGTGTGCTCGGTGGCACGGTTGCCGCAGGCAGCGACACCTGAAAACCCAGACCCGCTGGAGTGGTGCTCGGATCGCTGATTTTGCCGACGCCGACGGCGGTGCCATCGGGCAGGCTGCGGATCGTGTAGTTGTCGTTGTCGCTGAATGTCACCGAATAATCGCTGGCGCTCAGTTTGCTGGTATCGGTGATCGTGACGTTCAGGTTGCTTGAGCCTGGCGTGTTACCGGTCTTGCCGATGCTGCGCTGGGTGATCTGGCTGAGGTCATTGATGCTGTTGAACAGATTGCTGCCAAACGCGCCGTTGCTGTCGATGCCCTGGTTCAGCTGGCTGTTGACCTGATCGGACAACACCAGCGCCACGCGGCCCAACTCGTTGATGGCCGGGGTCATGACCTCGTTGCGGTAGCGCAGCAGGCCGCCGATGCTGCCGCCAGTGATGACCGAGGTCACGTCAGTGGTGGTCGAGCCGGAGGCAACCTTGAGACTGTATTGCGCCGGGTCGGCAGCGCTCGGCACAGCCGTCATGGCATTGGCGGTGCTGCCGTTCACCAGCGCCTGACCGGTACCGAGGTAGACGTCGTAGTTACCGTTGTTTTCGACCACCTTGGCGCCAACCAGCTCGTTGAGCTTGCGCACGGATTCATTGCGCGCATCCAGCAGGCTGTTCGGCGTGGCGCCGGTGGCAGTGCTGGAGGTGATCTGCTTATTGAGCTTGGCAATCGAAGACGACAGGTTGTTGACCTGATCGGCCAGCGTTGTCAGCTGGGTGTTGATGGTCGAGCTCTGGGTGTTGAGCTGCGCCGCGATGGAGTTGAATCGCGCGCCCAGCGCCGACGCCTGCTGCAGGAACAGCGAACGCGCATTCGTGTCGGTCGCCGAAGTCGAGACCCCTTGCAGATTGGTGAAGAACGACGCGAGAGCCGGGGAAATACCGGTCGCGGTGTCGGACAGCAACGTGTCGGTCTTGCTCGCCTGGCCGGAATAGGCCGTCGCGTCGGCATTGAGCGATGTACTGGTTTGCAATTGAGTATCGAGATAGCTGTTGTAGATCCGCCGCACATCAGACAGCGTCGTGCCGGTGCCGATATAACCGGCGCCCAGATTCTGCTGCGCCGAAGCGGTGGTCATGACCTGCTGACGCGAGTAACCGGCGGTATCCACGTTTGCCGTGTTATTACCGATGGTGTTCATCGCGGCGCTGCTTGCGGTCAGCCCTGAGAGCCCAATTGAAATCAGTGACATGGTTCAAGCCTTATAAAGTAGTGGAAGAGCCCGTTGCGGCTGCGTAAGTCTGGTAACTCTTCATCTGCTTGGCGATTTGCGAAATCTTGCTGGCATAGTCCGGGTCAGTTGCATAACCCGCCTTCTGCAATTCTTTTACAAACTGTTCCGGGTTATCGGCCGAATTCACGACTTCTTTATAGCGATCGTTGTTCTGCAACAGGCTGACCAGGTCGTGAAAACTGTCGGCATAGGACGAATAGGAACGGAAGTCCGCCGTTTCCTTGACCATTTTGCCGTCACGGAACTCACTGGTGATCGCCCGGGCTTCGGGGCCTTTCCAGCTGCCTTGCGCCTTGATGCCGAACAGGTTGTGACTGCTGCTGCCGTCCTGCTGACGCATGATGGATTTGCCCCAACCGGTTTCCAGCGCCGCCTGGGCAACCAGCACCGTTGGATCAATGCCGATCCGGGCAGCGGCTTCCTTGGCCAGCGGCAACATGGTCGCCACAAACTGGTCAGCGTTGCTGAACGCGCGCTTGGCCGGAGCCAGTGGTGGCTGCGCCATGCTGCGCACATAGCTTGGCGTGGCCGGTGCCAGATTCGGGTCCAGCGTCCAGTCGCCGTTGCCTTTGCCGCTGACGTTCGTGCCGGCGACATTGGCAGCCGTGCGCGCGGTGGGCGACAAGGTATTGGCGGTATTTGGAACGATGCCGGCCAACAGCCGATCGGTCAGTCTGGTCGGCAGCGACAGACGACGCGCATTGAGCAGCGCCATGTCGTTGCGTCCTTCGCCGGTGGCCGCCGCTGCGGCGGCGGCCTGATCTGCCGCCGCCGAACGCGTGGCCCACAGCGGACGCTGATAAACGCTGGTGGCCAGTGCGGTCCTGGCGGGCGCGACTGCACCATCAGCCTTCGCGCCGTCAGCCGTCGCAGTTCCCGGCGTCACCGGCGGCACACTCTTGTTTTTCGACAGCTGACGCATCAACACATCCTGCAGGCCGATACCGCCGCCTTTAGTGGACATGGAAACCGCCAACTGCTGGTCGTACATGTCCTGGTATTGACGCGTCGCCGCCGTGTTCATCGGGTTGTCTTTGGCCAACACTTCGTTGGCCGAGCGCATGGCCTTGAGCATCTGACTGACGAACAGCGATTCGAACTCCTGCGCCACCTTTTTCAGGTTGCCCTCGCTGTTCTTGTCACCGTTTTTCATCGAGTTCAGACGATTGAGGTCGGTGTAGGCCCCTGAATCGCTGGCCGAGGAAATCGGGCTCTTAGGCATATCCATGCGCGGTTCCTCAGATCACGATCAGGTCGGCTTGCAACGCGCCGGCCTGCTTGAGTGCTTCGAGAATGGCCATCAAGTCACCGGGCGCCGCGCCCACCTGGTTAACCGCCCGAACGATTTCATCCAGTGTGGTGCCCGGGCCGAACTTGAACATCGGGTGCAGCTCTTGTTGCGCGTTGATCTTCGAACGCGGCACGACCACCGTCTGGCCGCCGGACAAGGCGCCGGGCTGGCTGACAATCGGGTCTTCGGTGATGGTCACGGTCAGGCTGCCGTGGGTCACGGCGGCTGGCGACACTTTTACGTTCTGGCCAATGACGATGGTGCCGGTCCGGGAGTTGATGATGACTTTGGCGGAGGTCTGACCCGGATCAATCTCAAGGTTTTCCAGCACCGACAGGTAATCCACGCGCTGGCTCGGATCCAGCGGCGCGGTTACCCGCACGGAGCCGCCGTCCAGCGCCTGGGCAACACCCGGGCCGAGCAGATCGTTGATCTTGTCGACCACGCGCTTGGCGGTGGTGAAGTCGGAGCGGTTCAGGTTCAGGGTCAAGGTGTTGCCCTGGTTGAAGCCGCTTGGCACGGCGCGCTCAACCGATGCGCCACCCGGAATTCGCCCGGACGACGGAACGTTGACAGTGATTTTGGAGCCGTCACGACCCTCGGCATCGAAGCCGCCCACCACCAGGTTGCCCTGGGCGATGGCGTAGACGTTGCCGTCGACACCTTTCATGGGCGTCATCAGCAACGCACCGCCGCGCAGGCTTTTCGAGTTACCAATGGACGACACAGTGATGTCGACCATCTGCCCCGGTTTGGCGAACGGCGGCAAATCGGCATACACCGCCACGGCGGCGACGTTCTTCAACTGCACAGTTCCGGAACCGGTGGGCACCTTGATGCCGAACTGCGCCAGCATGTTGTTGAAGGTCTGCAGCGTGAACGGCGTCTGCGTGGTCTGGTCACCGGTACCGTTAAGGCCAACCACCAGGCCGTAGCCAATCAATTGGTTGGTCCGCACACCGGAAATACTGGCGATGTCCTTCAAACGTTCGGCGTGAGCGCCGAACGTGGCGGACAACAGCAGTGCGGCCGCTATCAGTTGCTTGAGCTTGATCATGTCTATCCCGCTATCAGAAAGGGAACAACGGGCTGAGGAAGAACCGATCGAACCACCCCGGCTGACTGGAATCGGCGAACGAACCGGTACCTGAATAAGTGATGCGCGCATCCGCCACACGAGTGGAGGAAACGGTGTTGTCAGTGGCGATGTCGTCGGCGCGGATCAGGCCGGCAATGCGCACCAGCTCGTCGCCGGTGTTCAGGGTCATCCACTTCTCGCCACGTACCGACAGAATGCCGTTGGGCATCACATCGGCGACGGTCACGGTGACCGAACCGGTCAAGCTGTTGCTCTGCGCTGCCTTGCCATCACCCTTGGTAACCCGGTCGCCGGTGTAACCGGCATTCAGGCTCAGATCGCCGCTGCCCAACGGGTTGTTGGTGCTCAGACCGGCACCGAACAACGAGGTCAGGCCAATGCTGTTGCTGCTGTTCTTGCTGATCCCGGAACTGGCCGCCTTGCTCGCCGCCATCCGCTCGGACAGAGTAATGGTGATGATGTCACCGACCCGATAAGCCTTGCGGTCGCCATACAGGTTCTGCTCAAAGCCCGCCTGATAGATCGAACCGTTGTTCGCCGCAGCAGGCAACGGTGTGCGCGGCAACACCGGCGCGTAGTAAGGGTCATTAGGCTTGGAAGCCGGGGCAACGCAACCCGTCAGTAGCGCGATTCCACAAAGTGGAACGACTAACAGAGAGAGCCGCAGAACAGGAAGCCGTTTCATGACACTTAAACCTCGCGGTGTAGCAGACGCTTAATCAGGCGCCCTATCGGATTGAGCAGGTGGTGCAACAGGCCGGATAGATCCATCAGGGCCTTACAGGTTTTGCGTGATGTTTTGCAGCATCTGGTCAGCCGTCGAGATCACTTTGGAGTTCATCTCGTAGGCACGTTGGGTGGTGATCATATTGACCAGTTCCTCAACGGTGCTGACGTTGGAGTTTTCCAGGGTGTTCTGCAGAACCGGACCCAGACCATTGAGGCCAGGTGTGCCAACCTGCGGTGCGCCGCTGGAAGCGGTTTCCAGAAACAGGTTGCCGCCCTGAGCCTGCAGACCGGCCGGGTTGATGAAGTCGGAGGTCTGGATGTTGCCGATGACCTGCGGCGTAGCAACAGCGCCCGCCAGGGTGATCGACACCGTACCGTCCTGCCCGACCGTGAAGGTCTGGGCGTTCTGCGGCACAACGATCGCTGGCTCCAGGGCGTAGCCGTTGGAGGTCACGATCTGGCCGTTGGAGTCCAGGTGAAAGGTGCCGTCACGGCTGTAGGCGATGGTGCCATCAGGCTGCATGACCTGGAAAAACCCACGACCATTTACAGCCAGGTCCAGCGGGTTATTGGTGGTTTGCAGGCTGCCGGCGGTGAAGTTTTTCTGGGTGCCGACGATCCGCACACCGGTACCCAATTGCAGGCCGGACGGCAATTCGCTGTCCTGGGTCGACTGGGCGCCAGGCTGACGTTTGATCTGATACAGCAGGTCCTGAAACTCGGCGCGATCACTTTTGAAACCGGTGGTCGACACGTTGGCCAGGTTGTTGGAGATGGTCGTCAGGTTGGTGTCCTGAGCGGCCAGACCGGTTTTGGCGACATATAGTGCAGGAAGCATTGTTTCTCTCCTCGTGCGTCGGATTATCGACGCAAGCTGTCAATGGTTAGCCAACCTGCAAGACGCGAGCCATGGACTCGTCGTTGGTCTCGGCGGTCTTCATCATCTTGACGTGCAATTCAAATTGGCGGGACAAGGTCAGTACCGAAGTCATCTCTTCAACGGCGTTGACGTTGCTCGCCTGCAGGAAACCTGATTCGACCTGAACAGTGGCATCTGCCGGCGCGGCAGCCCCGTTCTTGGTGTGCATCAGGCCATCAGGGCCTTTTTCCATATTCTTGATGTCAGGCCGAACCAGCTTGATGCGGTCGATCTGCGCCATGACTGTTGGTGTTTCACCCAGGGAGCGAACGCTGATCGTGCCGTCGGCGCCGATCTCGATCTGCTGCTGCGGCGGCACGGCGATAGGACCGCCGTTGCCCATAACCGGCAAACCGCTGCCATCGCGCAACACGCCGAGGGCATCGATGTTCATGCTGGAAGTGCGGGTGTAAGCCTCGCCACCATCAGGCGTCTGCACGGCAATCCAGCCATCGCCCTTGACGGCGACGTCGAGGTCGCGACCCGTGTCGATCATTGCGCCGCCACTGAAGTCAGTCCCTGGACGCTCGCTCATGGCGTAGGCACGCGATGGCTGAACGTCACCAAATACCGGCATCGACCGCGCCTGTTCAAGGTCACGCTGGAAACCGTTGGTAGAAACGTTTGCCAGGTTGTTGGCATGGGCCTTTTGCGCAATGGCGTTTTCCGATGCACCGCTCATGGCGACGTATAGCAACTTGTCCACAGTCTTCCTCCTCTGACAGACGCTTGCCGCCTGTAGCTGTTCTGATAGGGACAAAGCAATTATCGAACCAACTTGTCGGGCCTGGTACAAAGCACTGATTCGCCAGCAATATCGGGCGCAGATGCAGCCTTGGGATAAATCGGCAGCACGGACGCGGCGGCAGACTGCCGCATTTGGCCAAATCCAGCGGAGCCGCCGCCAAAAAAACTTCGTTGAAGCGCCAGTATTGGAGCTATCAAAGTCCCTCACGTACCGCCGCGTAATGATAGGCTTGGGCACAGCGCACTCTGCAGCGCAGCAGGTACTTCATGAACAGCCGCATTGGCCTCACACTGATCATCGCAACGCTACTGGTGCTCGGCCCTATGAGCGCCCACGCCCAGACCGCCCGCTATTACAAATGGCAAGGCGCAGACCGCGTAGTCTGCGCGCAAACCAGCCCCGGCAAGGGCTGGACTCGTTTGCACGGCGCATTCATCAAATCGGATTGCTCGATCTGATAGCGACAGGGCCAATCACCTTTTTGTCAGGTGGACTGGATCAAGGTTTGCAGCACCGTGACCTCCGTCGAGATCGCCTTGGAGTTCGCCTGATACGCCGTCTGCGCCTGGATCAACGCGATCAACTCTTCGCTGAGCTCAACATTCGAACCCTCCAGCGCCCCGCCGATGATACTGCCCAGCGTACCCGCTCCGGCGGTGCCGTAATTGGCGATCCCGGATGCATTGGTTGCAGTCCAGCGCGAATCGCTTTGCGGTTGCAAACCCTGCTCGTTGGCAAAGCTGGCCAGCATGACACGCCCGATATTGCGGGTCAGGCCGTTACTGAACGAGGCCCGCAGCGTGCCGTCGCGCTCCAGAGTGAGCCCTGCCAACGCGCCCGCCGCGTGACCATCGGCTTGAGGCGAAGTTCGTGCCGTCACAGCGCTGTATTGGCTGAGTTTGCTCATATCGAGAGTGATGCCGTCAGCACCGGCAACTGCGCCATTGGATAACCACTCCTCACGCTGAGTGCCACGATCCCGCGCTCTGGCCGGCACCCAGCCTTGGAGCTGAAGCTTGCCGTCGCCACTGGCCATCAACCCCGGAGAACCGGTGATCGACCGTAACGAGCCATCGGTTTCGAACACGATATTCGCCGTCAGCGGTTGTTTCGAGCCGGGGTCCATCGGATTGCGGCCGTTGACCAGCAGCTGCATCTGCCAACTGTTCACGCCATCCTTGATGAAGTATTGCTGGAGCTCGTGTTTATTGCCTTGGCTATCAAAGATGCCGGTAGGAAACGTATTGGTGTAGGTTGTGATATCGGAGGCATCAAACAGCGGAACGGGCCGTATCATTACCGGATCACTGTCATCCAGCGTATTGAGCGCACCCTCTTTCAGAGACAGGGAAACAGCGCCATTACTGGGGGCTGGACTGGCACTCCACGAACCCCCGATTTGTTGTGCGGGCTTCCAGCCATTCAATGTGAACGCTGTGTCCGAGACTTTTCTGATATGTTCGGTATTGCCGGAATAATTGACCGTCCCATCCGCTGCTTTATTCAATGTCACATGCAGCGCGCTGGTGCTGGAAGGATCAATCGGATTGCGGCCATCGATCAATACATACATTGACCACTGACCTTCATCCGTCTTGACGAAATACTGGCTGAGTTGATGATCCGCGGGAGGCACAGCACCCACTCCTTTGTCCTGAATGGTTGTCTGTGTCACTTTGGTATAAGTGGTCGCATCCGCTGCATCAAACTTGGGCAGCGCTGCCAGTGATTGCGATGAAGCGTTCAGGTTGATCGTGTCCGAGATCCGCGTGGTGAACGTCGGTGCCATGGTCGAGGTATCGATCCTCAGGTCGGTACGAATTCCATCAACAATTTCGCCCTTCTCATTGGCTGCATAGCCTTGCAAGCGCCCGCCTTCGCTGTCCACGATAAAATCGTCGGCATCCTTGAGGAACGCCCCGGCACGGGTATACGCCAAAGCACCGCCATCACTGACCACAAAGAATCCGTTACCTTGAATCCGCATATCCAGCGGCCGGCCATGGGTGGTCATGGAAGTGCCTTGATTGAAGTTCTGCGACACATTGGCCAAACGCACACCATCACCTACAGCGCTGCGCCCATTGCTTAAATGTGCCGACGAATAAAGCGCGGCGAACTCTGCGCGAGATGACTTGAAACCGAGCGTCCCGACATTGGCAATATTATTACCGGCCACTTCAAGCCTTTTATTGGCAGCGTTGATACCACTGATAGCAACATTGAACGACATGAAAACTCCCGAACCGCAACCACGGCACTTTTATTAAGGAGTTTTTATTGTCTCAGCAATGCAAGTAGGAAATTTCCATATAGATTGTGCGACAGCTCTATAAATTCAGATGCTACCTCTATATTCATCGCCGTTTGTTTTTGGACTAATATTGCAATTCCAGGTCATAAAAAAACCTCTCCGAAGAGAGGTTTTTGATCCATCAATCCAACCCTGTTATCAGGTCATCTGAATAGTGGTCTGCATGATGGTGCTTTGAGTCGAAATGGTTTTCGCGTTCGCCTGATAGTTGCTCTGCGCTTTAATCAGGTTAACCAACTCGCCGGTCAGGTCGACGTTGGAATCCTCCAGCGCCTGGCCAGTGAGGTAGCCCAGCGTTCCCGACTCCGGCACACCGCTGACCGGCACGCCCGAAGCAAAGGTTTCGCGCCAGTTGGTGCCGCCGGCAGGTGCCAGGCCTTGCACGTTGGCAAAGTTGGTCAGCGAAACCTGGCCGATCACCTTGGATTTGCCGTTGGTGTAGGTCGCGAACAGGTTGCCGGTGGCATCCACGCTCATGGCGCTGATCTGGCCAGTAGCGTAGCCGTCCTGATCCTGAGTGATCAAACCCGATGCCGAAGCGGTCTGGGTAGCGGCCATCATGTTCAGCTTGATGCTGGCTGCACCGTCGGCGCCATTCAGAGCCCAGGTAGCGGTCGTGCCGGTACCAACCTGAACACCAGGCTTCCAGCCATCCACCTTGAACGTGCCATCGGTATTGAGACCTACGGCGCCAGCGACGACAGGAGCGCCGACACCACTGGTGATCAACGCGCCCGACGAGTCGAAGGTCAGGTCAACCTTGTCGGTCTGAGGATTTACCGCAGTAGTCGGGTCGGTGATATTGCGGCCGTCGACCAGCGAGTACATGGTCCACTTGTTGGTATCGGTCTTCACGAAGTACTGGTCAAGGGTGTGGGCATTGCCTTGAGTATCGTACATCGGGGTGCTGTATTTGACGTTGTAGCTCTTGGTGTCGGTCGGACTGAACGTGGTCACCGCTGGAATCGCTTCCGACGAGTTAAAGTTCGCCTTGTTGGTGATCGAAGTGGTTGTTTTTGGCTCAAGGTTCGACGAGTCGACCTTGAGATTGCTCAACGCACCCACCACCACGTTGCCGTTGGCATCGACGTTGTAGCCTTGCAGATTCTGGCCGGAGCTATTAACGACAAAACCTTCCTTGTCGGTATGGAATGCACCCGCACGGGTGTAGAGCTTTTCACCGTTGTTGCTGAGCATGAAGAAACCATTACCGTTGATCGCCAGGTCCAGGCTGTTGGCCGTACCGGTGGTCAAGGAGCCCTGGGTGAACTGCTGCGACACGGCGGCGGTGGTTACGCCGCTGCCGACGTTGGTCTGGCCGGACGTCCCGCGAATGGATTGCGCGTATTGGTCGGCAAACTCCACACGGGAAGACTTGAAGCCCGTGGTCGCGACGTTGGCAATGTTGTTGCCGGTGACGTCGAGACTTTTGTTTGCCGCATAGAGCCCACTAAGACCGATATTGAATGACATGTAACACTCCTGCGCCGTCTAGTCGGCTCTAAATTCCGATTGTTTGCACTTTGGACAAAGCGATGCTGCTACCGCCGGCCAGATTAAGCGTCATTTCCCCACCATTGGTGGAAGTGGTCACACTGTTGACCGTAGCTGGCAAGTAAGTGGCCAACGAAGTGCCCTTGCCATCAATACTGCCGCTCGCGACAAAGCTATAAGTGCCGGCAGGTGCCGCTTCGCCGTCGCTATTGGTGCCATCCCACGTGAAGCTGGTCTTGCCGGCAGGCTGGGTACCCAGGTCCACCGTGTCGACCAGGTTCATGCTGGTGTCGTAAATCTTGACCGTCGTGGCGGTGGAAGACGATGGAACGACAACCGTACCGGTCATGCCCTTGGTGGTGTCAACGGCTGTGGAACCTGCTTCCACGATCACCGAGCGGCCAACCAGGGACGACGCCTGCAACGCTTGCGACGACTTGTAGCTGGTGGCAATCGAATCGACCGTCGAGGTCAGGTTCTGCATGCTTTCCAGGCTGCTGAACTGCGCCAGCTGGGCGACAAACGCCGTGTTGTCCTGCGGATCCAGAGGGTTCTGGTTCTTCATCTGTGTAACCAGCAGCTGCAGGAACGCATCCTTGCCCAGCGCGGTACCGGAGTTGGTCGCGGTAGGTGTGGGGTTCTGCAGGGAGCTGAGAAATGTTTTCGATACGTCTTCAATGGCCATCTGTCTCGCCCCTTATCACTGACCGAGGGTCAGGACTTTCTGCATCATGGTTTTGGCGGTGTTCATGAGCTCCGCGTTGGTCTGGAAAGACCGACTGGCAGAAATCATGTCAGCCATTTCTTCGACAACATTGACGTTGGGGTAGTAAACGTACCCGTCCTTGTCGGCGGAAGGATGATTTGGCTCGTAACGCGCTTCAAGGTTGGAAGCATCTTCGATAATTCCGGAGACCTGCACACCCTGCCCGGCTTCGCCCTGATCCTGAAACAACGATCCGCCACCGCTGTTGCCTTGCCCCTGCATCACGGTGGCAAACACCGGATGGCGTGCCCGGTAAGTCTGGTCCATGCTCGAAGACACGGTTTCGGCGTTGGCGATGTTACTGGCGGTGGTGTTCAAGCGAGTGGTCTGCGCACTCATGCCGCTGCCGGCAATATTGAAAACGTTGGCTAGAGACATGAATTACTCTCCGCGAAGGGCTGCAACCAGCCCTTTGAATTTGCT
The DNA here is from genome assembly GCF_000416235.1 of Pseudomonas sp. CFII64. Lineage (GTDB taxonomy): Bacteria > Pseudomonadota > Gammaproteobacteria > Pseudomonadales > Pseudomonadaceae > Aquipseudomonas. The sequence goes on from NZ_ATLO01000020.1 coordinate 58,994, forward strand.
GTTGAGCAAGGTGAAGCTGGCCTGGAAACCAATGGCGTTTTCGGCATAGCTGGCCTGCTCGACCTGGGCGTCCACGGTGTTCTGATCCAGCGATGGCGCAGAAGGCGTGCGGTACATCAGCGAACCGTCAGTGTTGCCCACGCCGTCAGCTTCAATGTGACGACTGTTGGTCTTGTTCAACGCAAAGGTGCCGCTCTTGACCTTGTCGTTTTCAGCGGCCAGCACAGAAGAGAACTCCAGATCACGAGCCTTGTAATTTGGCGTATCGGCGTTGGTGATGTTGTTGGCCAGCACTTCGGCGCGCTTGGCGCGGAAGTTCAGGGCCTGCTCATGGATACCTAACGCTTTATCGAAGCTGATGCTCATGTCGGGAAACCTTTACCGGTTGACCAGATTTTACGTATCAGTGACAAAGCAATCAGCGTGCCAGTTCGTAATTCCCCGTAAACCAAGGGCCGGAGGCCTGTCATGGCACGGCAATGTCAGAAAAGCGGCAAGGTGTTTCCGCTTTGCGGGGCAAATGCGGCAAGCAGAGCGCCGTAATTTTGCCATTGCCGCCCTCGCTCCAACAGACAGGGTGCTTTCATCGCGATGTCGGCCAGCACACAGGATCTGTAGGACCGGCTTTAGCCGGGAGGGCGGAAGGTGTGACGACGCAACTGCTGCGAATGTCCCGATTTCCTCCCGGCTAAAGCCGGCCCTACGGGTTGCGTGATGAGGACGGTATCTACCGCATACAGCCCAAAGAAAAAGGGACCCGAAGGTCCCCTTTCATTGATCAGGCCGATTTACTTGGTCTGGTAGATAATGCCCGGGCTGCACTGAACCATCTGGTAGTGATCCGGCAGACCGTTGAGCGCTTCGGAGGCGCCCAGAAACAGATAACCGCCGCGCTTGAGCGTGCCGTGAATGCGCAACAGGATGTCTTTTTTCACTTCGGCAGAAAAATAGATCAACACGTTGCGGCAGAACACGATATCGAATTTGCCCAGGCTCGCGTAGCTGTCCAGCAGGTTGAAGGCACGAAACTCGACGCGACTTTTGATCGGCGCCTTGATCACCCAGCGGCCCGGCGTCTTCACATCGAAATAACGCTGCAAGCGGTCTGGAGACAAGCCCCGACCGATCGCCAGACTGTCGTACTCGCCCGACTTGCAATTGGTGAGCATCAGACCGGACAGGTCGGTGGCAACAATTTGCACCCCTGCCTTGAGCTGTCCCGGATTGCTGCGTTCGAACTCATCAATGGTCATCGACAGCGAGTAAGGTTCCTGACCGGACGAACACGCCGCCGACCAGATGCGCAAACGCTGGCCGGGGGCCGCCTTGATCGACTCCGGCAGCACCTTGTTCTTCATGACTTCGAACGGATAGGTATCCCGAAACCACAAGGTTTCGTTGGTAGTCATGGCATCCACCACCTGCTCGCGTAAACCGCTGCGAGGCTGGGTCTGAATGCGCTGAATCAACTCACCCAGGGATTTTATGCCTTGTTGCTCCATCAGCTTGTTGAGACGGCTGGAAACAAGGTACTGCTTGTTCTCACCCAGCAGGATGCCACAGGCTTTTTCCAGAAAGACCCGGAACTGTTCGAAATCCAAATTACCCGTAGACAAAGATGCCGCCTCTCAAATCATGTGAACCACTGGGGACGACGTCCCCAGGGTCTGTTGCCGTTCAGCGCAAGCCACGTTGTCGGGCAGTGCCAAAGCGGCAACCCTAACTGTTATCTGCTGCCTTGATCCGATCCACAACCCTGGCCGCGAGATCATCCGGTCGGAACTTGGCAAGGAAATCATCTGCGCCGACCTTCTTCACCATAGCCTGATTGAACACGCCGGACAGAGAAGTATGCAAAATGATGTGGAGCTTTTGCATCCGAGGATCATTACGAATCTCGGCAGTGAGTGTGTAACCGTCCATCTCCGGCATTTCGATGTCGGAGATCATCATCAAAAATTCTTCTTCAGGCTTCTTGCCTTCATCGACCAGCTTGCGCAGGTAATCCAGCGCCTGTCGACCGTCGTTCAGCGCCACGACCTCGACACCGACCGTTTGCAGGCAGCGACTGACCTGTTTGCGCGCCACCGAAGAATCATCGACGGTCAGAACCTTGAGGGAAATCGCCTTGTGCTGGGTTTCCGTATCGATCACACCCGCAGAAACCGCCTCGGAAATCGGCGCTACTTCAGCAAGAATTTTCTCGACATCGATGATTTCCACTAACTGATTATCGACCCGGGTAACGGCCGTCAGGTAATGGTCGCGACCCGTTCCCTTGGGTGGCGGATGAATCTCTTCCCAGTTCATGTTCACGATGCGTTCGACCGAATGCACCAGGAAGCCCTGAACCTTGGTGTTGTACTCCGTGATGATCACGAACGTATTGTCCAGGCTCATTTGCCCTGACGAGCCTGTCGCCATGGCCAGATCGAGGATCGGAATCGTTCCACCGCGAATACTCGCCACACCGCGCACGATGCGGTTGGACTTTGGCATCACGGTAAGCTTGGGGCACTGCAGCACCTCCTTCACTTTGAACACGTTGATCCCATACAGTTGCTTGCCGTCGAGACGGAACAACAACAGCTCAAGGCGATTCTGCCCAACCAGCTGCGTGCGCTGGTTCACCGAATCCATTACACCGGCCATGCTCCGACTCCCCTTCAAAAGCAACCGATCACCACTCCACCCCATTTGGGAAGCGGCACGGCCCTTGCTTTTTATACGTTATGAACACAGAAACGACAATTTCCCGACACATATCTCTCAGAAAACGCAGCTTATTCTGTGTAATGGCAGCACTGTGCCTGTTTAGCCTGGCCGGTTTCAGCCGCGCCGACACTTTCACACTGCCTGAACAGCTTATCGGCGTCACTCAGGGGTTTCTTGAATTCACTGTTGAAGACTACCTGGCGACCAATCAAATCGAAGGCCGTTCGGAAATCGAAGTCAAGCAGCTGGATCCTCGCACACGCATGCCGTATTGCGACAAGGATTTGACAGCATCACTGGAAAGCCCGAAGCCAGTCGGCCGCGTCAACGTCAAGGTTCGCTGCGAAGGCACATCGCCCTGGACGGTGTTCGTGCCCGCACAAGTCCACCTGTTTCGTAACGTCGTGACGGCCGTGCGGCCCCTCAAGCGCGACAGCCTGGTCAGCGAAGACGATGTGGCCCTGCGCGAGCGCGACATCGGCCAACTAGGGCAAGGTTTTCTCACTTCTCTGGATCAGGCCGTCGGACAGAAAACTGTCCGACCGGCGGTAATGGATCAGGTTCTTTCCCCTACATATCTGGAACAGCCGCAACTCATCCACAAAGGTGATCAGGTGGTGATTATTGCGCGCAGCGGCACTCTGGCGGTTCGCATGCCCGGTGAAGCCTTGTCGGACGGTGGGCTCAACGAGCAGATACGCGTGCGCAACCTCAACTCGAAACGGGTCATAAAAGCCAGCGTAACCGGCGCCGGACAAGTGGAAGTGCCTATGTGAATAGCCATGCAAATAACTGACTGCTGGTAGAGAACGCTGGTTTTTTCTAGACTGCGAAACAAGTCCCGTAATGTGAGGTCCATTCTCACGTGCGTTTCACATGCATTTCGCATTCGGACTAAAGTTTTCGTGGATTTGGTCGAAACCATGGCAAGCGTCCAAATACCCAGAGGTTTTTTATCATGGTCATTGATTTCAGCAGGCTGAACAACGCGCCATCGGTGGGCAGTACAACGCGCACCAGCAGCACCAAGGAAACTGGCAATACCGAATCTGCCTCCGCCGGCGCAGCAGTTGAAACTGGCAAAACCGGAGAATCCGTTCATTTGAGCGGCGAGGCTCAACAGTTGAAAAAAATCACCGATACGTTGCGCGATCAGCCTGCTGTCAATAGCGCCCGAGTGGCGGAGTTGAAGCAGGCAATTGCAGACGGCAGTTATCAGGTGGACAGCAACCGGGTGGCCAGCAAGCTGCTCAATTTCGAAGCCCAGCGCTAGCCCGGAGCTCGCGGTGGATTTTCTGGACGCTTAAAAACCAGAGCATGCGATGCAAGACACTACTTTGCTGCAACTGATCACCGATGATTTTGTGCCCGCCCGGCAATTGCTTGAGCTTTTGCAGGCCGAATCGATTGCGCTCCACGGTCGCGACATGGTCGAGATGGAGCATATTCTCGCGCAGAAACAGGCAATGGTGATTCTGCTTGAGCAGCATGGCCGCAAGCGTAGTCAGTTGTTGGTCGCCATGGGCTTGAGTCCGGACCGCAAAGGATTGGTTGAGCTGGCGAGTCATTCGGCAGTCGGCGAAGAACTGGTCAAGGCCGGCGATGAACTGAGCGCGCTGATTATGCAATGTCAGGCGGCAAACGAAAATAACGGTGGCTCGATTCAGCATCAACAAATCACGACGGCTCATCAGCTGAGAATATTGACGGGCGATACGCCAACGCTTTATGACAGCCGCGGCTCGACATCCGGGCGCGCCAAGCCAAGGCCACTAAGCCAAGCGTAATTTCTGTATCAAGGCGCTTTGCATGCTGGCAAAATGCCCGCCATTGCGTTGCTGTCGTATTTTGCCTGGAGATGGAAAAAAGTGAATGGCTCAAGCGCGGAAGATGCTCCGCAGCCCCCAAAGGTTTTAACTACACCTTTGGAAATTGCCGCCAACCTGCGGCAGTTACTTGAAAGTCATGATCCGTTGATCATTACCTTTCATGAGCGCACCCAGCGTTTTCAAAGCTACCTGATCGAGGTAGATCGCGAAGCCAACACCATGGCTCTTGACGAAATGATTCCCCGCGACGGTGAACGCTTCCTGACCAACGGCGAGCCCTTTCGCGTCGAGGGGTTTCATGATGGCGTGCGTATCGCGTGGGAAAGCAGCGGCCAATTGACCATTTCGGACAACGACGGTCAGCGGCTTTACCGCGGCGCGCTGCCCGAAGAAGTGATTTATCACCAGCGTCGCAACGCCTTTCGTGCCGCACTCAAGCTCGCATCACTGGTCAATGTCGAAATCGGCGGTGACAAGCTCAAGGCACCTCTGGGCGGCAAACTGCTGGATATCTCCGCGACTGGCTGCAAGCTGCGCTTTGAAGGCGATATCTCGGAACGCATCCAACTGGGCCAGGTCTACGAGCGGTTTGCCGCACAACTGCCGTTTGGCACCATGACTGCACCGGTGGAGTTGCGTTACCTGCATTTCGAAGAAAGGGTCAACACCACGTTTGCCGGTGTGCGCTTCCACAATATGAGCGGGCTGGTGCAGCGCCAGGTTGAACGCTTCGTCTATCAGCTGCAGCGTGAAGCGCGGCGGTTCGACAAGGACGACGACTTCTAGATAACGACTGTCCTGGCAAAAACAGACAGCATGAAAAAAGGCGATTGCGCTCCATCCGCAATCGCCTTTTTTGCGCCTTCAAAATCAGCAGGGTAGCTGCCGATCAACTGGCCCCTTTTGCCTCAAGGCCGGTTTATCTCCTCACCCTCCAGCTCAGCCACGGTTTCTGATTTAGCTGCACCTTCAGGCTCGTCTTTGGCAGCCGTTTCGGCGGTCGGCACGACAGGCTCTTCGGGCGCAACGTCCGGATCAATCGTCGTTTGCATCTGATCCTGAACCACCTGCTCATCGACCCGAGGGTCAAGTGCTACAACCAATGGCGAACTGGACATGCTGTCCGGCATCGCCACGTGATGCAGCGGCGCATTGTCGACCTGGTGAATGTGCGTCACAGCCTTTGGCCGGATCAGCACAACCAGAACCAGCCCGGCAAAGCTGACAAATGCATAAAGCATGTTGCCGCCAAACATCTTCATCAAGACGCCCGCCGCCAATGGACCGATGCTGGCGCCGATGCCGTAAGTCATCAACAGCATGGCGGTCAGTGACACCCGGCGTTCGCCCTCGACGTGGTCATTGGCAAAGGCCACAGCCAATGGGTACAAGCAAAACTGCACCAGCGACGCGACGAAGCCAATGATGAACAGCGCTTCGATAGGCACGCTCGGCAGTACCGCCAACGGCAACGCGGCCACAGCCAGGACGCCGGCAAAACCGCGCATCAGCCTTGCCCGGTCATAACGGTCAGACAACAGCCCCAGCGGCCATTGCACCAGCAACCCGGCCAGAATGCAGAAACCCATGAACAAACCGACCTGCTCGGTCGACAGACCCTGCTCCGCCGCATACACCGGCGCGAGACCGTAAAAAGAACCGATGATCAATCCAGCGCCCAGCACCGTGGTCAGCGACTGTGGCACACGCCCGATAAAAAACCGCGGCTCCAACGGCGCGGGGTGCATGGGTGCCGGGTGAATGCTGCGGGTCATTGCCACTGGCACCAGGCACAACGCGAAGCACAGGGCGACCAGCATCAGCAGCTCGAGACCCAATTGTGGATGGACAACAAGGATCAACTGGCCGAGCACCAGGCCGAGGTACGAGGCGATCATGTAACCGCTGAACACCTTGCCCCGCTGCCTGGCTTCTGCCTGCTCGTTGAGCCAGCTTTCGATGACCATGTATTGGCACATCATCCCCAGGCCGACAATCATCCGCAAAAACAACCACGCGGGCAGGTAATCGATCAGGCCGTGGCCCAGCACGGCTGCGCCGACAATCCCGGCACAGGTCGCGTACGCGCGGATATGGCCAACGCGTCCGATCAGCCGGTGACCAATCTTGCCGCCCAGCACCAAACCAAAATAGTTGGCCGCCATCAGCGCACCCACCCACAGGCTGTCTACCTGATCAGCCGCAAGGCGCAACGCAAGGTAAGTACTTAAAAGGCCCGAGCCGATCAACATCATCAGCGAAGCGAAGTAGAGCCCTTGAAAAGATTTCCAGATTTGGCGCATCGACGTTCCAAAAATAAACAGTCACCCGCACGGGGGTGACTGCAAAACAGCGGTTCTTAAGCCTGGGCGGCCAGAACACGCCGCTCCCAGGGGGTAATTTCGTCGAAAAAGCTGGTCAGCTCCATCGTCTTCGAAGCGATGTAGCCTTCGATGAATTCATGACCAAACAGTTCCTTGGCCAATTGACTGCGTTTCAGACGTTCCAGAGCAGCATGCAAGGTACATGGCAGTGACAAATGGTCAGGCACATGAATTTCCCCCTGTACGGCAGCGTCTGGTTCCATCCCGTGCTCGATGCCATGAAGGCCTGCAGCAAGGCTCGCAGCAATCGCCAGATACGGATTGGCATCCGCTCCCGGCAAGCGATTCTCCACACGCCGCGCTTCTGGCGCACTGGCGGGAATGCGCAAACCGGCGGCCCGATTGTCATGGGACCAGCACGCGTTGTTGGGCGACGCGTATGGATGACACAGTCGCTGGTAGGAATTCACATTGGGCGCGAACAATGCCGTGAGATCTGCCATGCAGGCCTGCTGCCCACCCAGAAAATGCCGGAACATGTCGGTCGGCAAACCATCATCTGCAGTAAACACGTTGCGGCCCGACGCGGAGTCCACGACGCTCTGGTGTATGTGCATCGAACTGCCAGGTGTGTGCGCCAAAGGCTTGGCCATACAGACCACGATCAAGCCATGCTTGAGCGCCACTTCCTTTAGCAAGTGCTTGAACATAAACGTCTGGTCGGCCAACAGCAAAGGGTCGCCGTGCCACAGGTTGATCTCGAACTGACTGACGCCCATTTCATGCATGAACGTATCGCGGGGCAAACCCAGCGCGGCCATACAGGCATAAATCTCGCTGAAAAATGGCCGCAAGCCATTATTTGAACTGATGCTGAAAGCAGAGGATCCATCCTCCCGGCGTCCGTCCAGACCGGCAGGCGGTACAAACGCGCGGGTCGGATCCGGGTTGGGAGCGAAGACAAAAAACTCCAGTTCTGTCGCCACCACGGGTGACAGACCGTGCCTGGCATAGCGCGCGATCACCGCCTTCAATTGCCCGCGCGTCGACAGACTGCAGGGCTGACCACTCAGTTCTTCGGCATCACAGATAGCCAAGGCTCGCGGTTCGGCACTCCATGGCAGACGATGAATCTGCTGCGGGTCGGGGATCATCGCCAGGTCACCATCATCGCTGCCGTAAAAGCGCGACGGCGGATAGCCGCCCATGATGCACTGCAGCAATACGCCTCGGGCCATTTGCAATCTGCGACCTTGCAGAAACCCTTCGCCGGTCATCACCTTGCCGCGGGCGATGCCATTCAAATCGGGAGTAATACACTCAACTTCATCAATGCCCATCAATCGCTGCGCGAGTGAATTTTGGCCATCGCGGGTCATGACTCGAATCCTTCGTTTTCAATGCAGGCCGACTCTGCGGCAAGGCGTACAAAATACGCACCAGCCGTTCGGAATTTCAAGCACTCAATGCTCATCTACAAGACTTCGGGCAAACGGAGCCGCGAACATGCGCCAAAAAGCTACCGGTTCTGAGAGGTCCAACTACCCGTAGTTTCACGGCGAAGCGGCAGGTTCTGCGGGGCTGGATGCTGAAGGGACACACGTGAATGATGCCGGGCGGACTGGTTGGTTATTTTGATTCGCAGGGTACTAGCCTGCGGCTCCTCGACGCGGAGGTCGGGGAGCCAGAACAGTTGAATCAGATCCGGAAGTACCCGACACACGAGTCAAACGGCAGGCGCTTGAGTTCGACCTTGTTCAGATCCAGCACTTCACGCAGCGCGCTCGTCTCTCCGGGGAAGTTACGATAGGCAACTTCGTCCAGCACCACGATGGCACCTTTCGGCATGAACGGCAGGAAGGTTTCCAGCGCCACTTTCGTCGACGAATAGAGATCGGTGTCGAGAATCAGCATGGCCACGACCAGGTCCGGGCGCGTCTTGGGGAACGCCGGGACGGTCTCCATGATGTCACCTTTGATGATCTCGCAACGCGGGATGCGGTTGACCGGACGCACCAGATCGTTGGCATCAATCATGTCCTGAATGATCGACTCATCGGTATCGGAAAACATGTTCTCATTGATATCGGTCGGATCTTGTTCAGCATCAATACTTGCAAACCCGGAGAACGTATCAAAACCGATGATGGAACGATTGATCGCGTAAGGCTCAAGAATCATCGACAGCTGCATGTACAGCATCAGGGAATTACCCTTGTACACGCCGCACTCGATGATGGCGCCCGGAATATCCTGGACCATCTTGAACAGCTCGATTCGTGACAATGCAGCGGTTACGGCAATTCGGTTGGCAAACACAAAAGGTGCATCAGCCACGTATTGGGAATCTACCCGCTTGAGGACGTCGGCACGTTTTTCGTTGTACTCGGCCTCGGGTCCCGTTAGGCGCCGCTTGGTCATTGGTTGACTCCCTGAAAATGCGAAAAATCGCTGACGTGAATGAGTTCTTTGAAGCCGGCTTCCGCGTCCTTGGCACCACTGTCGACATTTACTGCACCGTTGCCGGCGAGCAAATCCGCAATATGAACCAGACGAAAGTCGACACTGAAGCGGGTCTGCGCAGTGTAGTTAGGCACTGTGCCGTGAAGATGTGAGCCAGAGAACGTTATGATTTCCCCTGCATTGGCGGCAATCCGGATCTCCGAAGCAGTGGATATATCTTCAAGAGGAACCGGATGAACGCGAACTTCCTCTTTCACGTTGTCCTTGGCCAACGAACGCTGCACGTTAATCCAGTTGGACAGGTTCCAGTCGGCTGAAGAGTTCTTCACCGGGGCAGCGAAGTAGGCGGGATTGATCATCATTGTCTGGTCCGGCTGGATCGTATAAACCGGCATCCAGGTATTGATCTGACAATCTGAACCGCCGTACCAGGTATCGCGATGTGGCTTGTAGGCGTAACTGACGCCTGCGTGCAAATAGTTATAATTCGGCACCACACGAACTCGTGGCACATCAAAGAGATATTCAGCAGGATCAGCGCCTATTTCCAAAACGAAACGGCGGATCATCTCCTTGACCTCCAGGCAGTTGGTGAACTGACCTTTGAGGTGCGTGACCAGCGTTACGAACTCCTCAACAGGCATCATCGTGTGCAGTGCCTGATGATCGGTCTCGCCCTTGAACGCTGCGGTAATGCTATGGCGGGCAAAATCGCAAAGGTCGACGGGGGCCTGAAGATTGGTATTCAGAAAGATGTCACCGGAATATACGGCCTTGCGGAAGTCTTTCTTGTTTTGGAGCTGGTTGATAAACAAGTTCACGTTTGCCTTCCTAAAATCTGCACCTACTCAATCATCGGCTGGAGCCAGACAAACTTAAGAGTAGCGAGGGGCCAGCCTAGCTACCGTCGGCCCGCTGTTCACGGCAGGTAAATGCTGAATAATCCGCCACCGAGACTGCCACCGTTTGCGATTTCGATTCGACCCTGAATGCCGTTCCGCTCATGGCTCTCGGCGATACGCGCGGCGAAATACAGACCGAGTCCGGTGCTGCCACTGGCTTGGTTGATGCCTTGCACGTAATCGGATTGTCGCTCGAGCATTTGCAGCGGGTAACCGGGGCCGTCATCGTTGATTGTAATGACCAGGCCGTCAGGCGCTTCTGCGACGTTTATCACCACGGTCCGGCGAGCAAAACGGATCGCGTTGATGATGATGTTGGCCACAACCGAGCCGATCAATTCACGATCAAAGAAGCCCAACGGGTTCGAGCTGTTCACTTTATATGTCGCGGTGATCCCGCGACTGCTTAGCACCTCATGATGCAGTGCCAGCTGCGCTTCGATAAAGTCATCGAGTTCGTGATAATCCGGGCGCAATGGCAACTGATTGACACCCAACTTGTACAAGCCAAGCAACTGCACCAGCATTCCATTCAAATTGGCGAATTCATAGTCGATCACGCCGTGTTCGGGAGTGTCACGCTGCGCATCGCTAAGTCGGCCTGACCATTGGCCATGCGCCTGTATGAGCGTTGCTAGGGCATTTTTCATGTCATGCACCGTAGAGGCAATGACCATGGAAAAATCAAGACCGGTATCCATTTCGCTCATGCGCCGAATGCCCTGCTTTGTAATTTCTGGAATCTGTCATATCGCGGATCGCTGTCAGGCATGTTGCCGACCATCTTCAGGCAGGTCTGACACTCCTGCAGGTTGGCAGCGTCCGGAGTCGAATCCTTGGCATGCAGCAACGACTGCGCCAGGTTCAACGCGATACTGATGTTCTTGGGTTGCAAGGCCAAAGCATTGCGGAAAAAATCCCGAGCCTGGGGCAGGCTACCAGCCTTGTAGCTGCGAACGCCCTGTAGATTGAGGTCCATTGCTGCTTTGCCAGCACCCAGAATCGCAGGGTCGTCGGTCTGCTTTGCGATACTTTGCATAACCGCCGGGTCATCGCCATAGATCTCGGCGCAGCTCTTGAGCACATCGGCACCGGCATCCTCCTGCCCCAGCTTTTGTAATTGCGCAGCAACTACCAACGCCGCGTCAGCGCTAAGAAACTGGTCCATGCCTTGCAGGCGTCCCATCGCATCTTCAGTCAACTTCGCTGCAGCTTCAGGATCCGACAATTGCAGGCTGGTGGCCTTCATCAATCGGGTCCGCACCTGGAGGCCCTGGTCACTGCCATGCTCCTTGGCGACCTCGCTCAGCGTCTGATTGAGCTCTACCCTGGAACGCGAATCGAGGCCCTGATCACCATTTTTGCTGATCAATGCCTGGGCGAATCCCAGATTAGCCTCTGGATCCTTGAACCGGGAATGTTGCCCCTGAGCCACTGCATGCCGATAAGCTTTGGACGCACTTTCGAAATCTTCGTTATCAAGGGCCAACTTGCCTAACAATCGTTGCCGGCGCACAGCCAGCGGTGACAAGCGCACGGCAGCCTCCAGCACCTCCTGCGCGCGCTTGGAATCGCCACGAGCCACCAATACGTCGGCGAGCCCATCGTAGAGCGCCGGCATGGTCGAAAACGCTTTCAACGCTTGCTCGAAGACCAACTGGGCCTCACTCACCTTGTTGCGCTTGAACAGTAGATTGCCCAGCGCTGCGTAGGCCCAAGGGGTAGCCCGGTCGGCAAGAATACTCTTGAGAAAGGCTTCCAGCGCATCATGCTGATTCAGGTCGCGCAGGGCGTCGGCTTTATAACGCAAACATAAAGGCGCATATCGCTGATCCTGATTTATAAGAGCAGTGCAGGCGGCCAACACCTCGGCTGGCTTGCCTCGATCCAGCGCCTGAAGGATAGGCTTGAGCAGGGTCTTGCGCTGGACAAGCTTTTCGAGACGCTGGGCCAAGCCTGCACGATTGAAAGGTTTCGTCAGATAAGCGTCCGGTTCCCATTCAAGCGCACTCATGACCATTGCCTGACTGTTTTCGGCGGTCACCATGATGAATACGCTTTCATGGCTCAACAACTTGTCGACCATGAGATCTTCCAGGACATGCTGGCCGTTTTTCTTGCCGTCACCAAGATTGAAATCGTGCAGAACAAAATCGTAACGCTTCTGCGCGCACATGCGCAGCGCCTGCTCGCCCGTGTCTGCAGTATCGACATCCTTCACGCCCAACTCGCGCAACATCGATCTGACGGAACTCCGGAAATCAGAGAAATCATCGACGATAAGAAAGCTTTTTTGGTTGTACGCCAGCATCGAGATTCCTGTCGCGAGGAGTCAAAAAAAGGTCATTCCCTAGCGCGATGCAAGAACGGTTCCAGCTTGGTGAGTCGGCAGTTTTCTAGATGAAGTGACTGCCTGGGGGCACATCAGCGGGGGACGATACTCATCGTCGCGCCCAACGCTGATATGACGTGGCGAGAAATTTCCGAGCAGACAAACAAAACCCCTGAACG
>NZ_ATLO01000021.1 GCF_000416235.1 Pseudomonas sp. CFII64
ATTTCCATGACAGACACGACCATGAGCGGTTCAGGTTTTCGCTCTGGGCAGCTCGCGCGCAATTCTGGCTGTATATGCATATGTTTGGAAAGTGGTGGGCGCTCATACTGACTCCGATAATAGTTGGAGTCTGTATATTGTCTGAGTTCGATTCGCCCCAACCTTCGTTAATGGGTTTTGTTGATGGTTTTTTAGGAATGGCTTATATAAGCGTCATTCCCTGCTCCATTGCGTGGGCTATTAGTAGTCTCGTTATCTACAAATTCCCCAAACTCTGGGTAAAACCGTCCAGAGGCCCCATCTGGGAGCTAAACCGCCGCACCGGTCTGGTCACGCTATTCGATTACAACAATAACGGCGAATACAAAA
>NZ_ATLO01000022.1 GCF_000416235.1 Pseudomonas sp. CFII64
GCGATTTGTACGAAATCGGCTACAACAAAAAAACCGCCAATCAGCCACGCCGGGAAAAGCGGCGTTAGTGCACCCGCCCGTTGGGTAGCCGCCAGTTTTATCCTACAAAAGATGCGTCCTACATCTGTAGTTTATACGATTCTTTTATTTTTGAACGACGCATTGACAACCCTTCCTACCAGTGATTACGTCCGGGCTGTCAGTTGATAAACAGCTGACCACCGGGTGCCCCTTCGCGCATCTGCGTTTAATTTAATCAACGATATTTTACGGCCTCCACGGTTGGGTACTTCTATGCCTCGACAGTGGAACCGATAACAAAAAAGGATTTGACAATGAAACAATCGACTATAAATAGTTACCTCCTACCGCTCGTGGCGGCTATGGCTCTGACAGGTATTTTTTCCGCGCCTGTATACGCAGTGACCGGTCTGACTACGGACGCAACAGTTCAAAATGGGCCGTCTCTGCCCCAACCAACCGTTTTGGGGGACAAAGTTACTGAGATTGATGAAACACTCGATAGCGCCACGGCAGAGAAGAACTACACCTTTACCGCACTGCGCGGACAAAACCTCATGTTCAGAGGAATGAAACGGTCGAGTAACCTGATCATTGAATGCAAGATAAATGACAAATGGGTGGCCATGCCCGACGAAGGCATTTATATCATCGAAGGTACTCAGCCCGGCCAGGAGATCCAGATTCGAGCCTCTAAACGTGATGGAGGAATAGCCGGTGGCAAGTATAAATTCAGATTCGGCTCTGCACCCTATCGGGCAAGTACCGATCTGATTATCACGGATGCCAAAGGAATACCGCTGTACGCCGGGATTTTCCAGGCCTTCCATACGGTGGACTGGTCGATACATATTCAGGATTCGACCGGGCATCCGGTCGAGGGTGCAATGGCGAGCCTCGATATCACTATTGTGCCAAGAATTGACAAAACAATAATTTTTACCAAGGCCGACGGCAGGGGGAACGAGACGATCTCACTGCCAGGTTGCCAGGGCCACAGAACGTCCCCTCCATTCTGGCAAATGATGGGGCCGTTCAACTATTTCTGGCACCTTGAATTCAATCGGCATCGAATAATTGCCGACCTGGAAGAGGCCGCCACTGGCCACAACTGGAATCCTGGCACGATAGACAGTGAGTTTGGTCATATCTGCAAAAAACACCTGCGCCATTAATTGCTCTTGGGCCCAAGTGCTTGACGCAGGCACTTGGGCCCAAGGTTTACACCTAGCTATGGTTGTCCTCACTCTCCCTATCCGCCTTCTGCTCCCGCGTCATTTCTCGCACATTTTTCTGCAACTGTTCAATCCACGAATTGCCGTTACCGGGGCGGGTCGCGCCGGTCTGCAGAAGGACCCCATAGTTGATGAATTGATGAATATTTGCCAGGGTTACCAATGAGTCATCAACACCTAATCGAGGATCATGTTTCAGAATATAGGTCACCAGTTTGGCATGATCGAAGGTCAACTCCTTTAACCTGTCTCTATCGTTGATCCACGCATTCAGTTGCTCTATTTCTCGTTCGGTCAAAGCGCCATCGGGCGAGGTTATTCCCAAACTGCCATGTTCATTGACCGTGAATCCAAAATTCTTGCCCACCAGCTCAGGAAGAGAAACCGCTAGCTGCTGTTTGAATTCGTCAAACTCAAGCTGCATGTCATCGAGCTTTAGCTGGGCCCTGAAATTCAAATGCATCAAAAGATCGACATCATAACTGCGCAACTCGCTAAGTGCATTATCTTCATACCACTCAAGCCCCCGCTCACGCGCAACCCAGTAGCTTTCCACGAGCTTTTCTTCACCTGACTTAATATCGACATGATTAGACTCGTCAATTCGGTAGACGATTCCCTCGATTGCCATTCTGGTGTCATACATTGCTTGAAACTTATCATCCATCTTCCCCGCCGCAACCAATTCTTCATAGCGAATAGTCAGTGCCTGCCAATAATTCAGACCTGGACGGACGACGTGACCGAGCCCCAATGGACGACCATCAGGTGGCAGGCTTTGTAGATATATATTCATAACACTCTCCCATATCGACCGTTGTCCTTTGGTTAACGGCAATAATGAAAAGTATCTGACCTGACTTTATAGCAAGG
>NZ_ATLO01000023.1 GCF_000416235.1 Pseudomonas sp. CFII64
CGACCGTCAGGGCGAAACCTCAATAAGCCGCGCCGCTAATGCTGTTGGTGCCACTCGATTTGACACGCAGCGCCAGAATAAGTAAATCGCCTCGCGAACAAGTTCGCTCCTACCCTTGCGCATCTGATCGCTCACTCGCCAATGGATCAGGCCCGTATTTGTTGGGGCCCTTTGTTCCTTCTACCGACATAAAAATTACTTGCAATATTAGCCCCACTACGGGAATTAAGAACGTCAGCCACCACCAGCCACTGGACTCATAATCATGGAAGCGCCTAACTGTCAAAGATAAAGAAGGAACCATGACCATCATCAAGAAGAGCACGGTAACCGGCCCGAACCCGATCAAGGGAATGTACAGACCGAGTACCGCATCCAGCAATACACAGAGTGACCCCAAACAGATATTGCCCAATTGGAAAACCCAGTACTCTGATCTTCTGGCGCGCCCATCAAAATCAAAACTCTTTTCGAAACTTTCAAAATATAAAGCCATGACCTTCCTTTAATTCTATTTATCTCAACCACACGACGAAAAATGGCCGTCCATGAGAAATGCGCTATTCCAAATACAACAACACTCATATTTCTTGTCTTTAGCTACACCTATCCACAAGCCGACGTCCGAAACAGACGCTGGCAATATATAGATAGTTATTTTTTTGTATGCAGGACGCGGAAAGGTCTATTCAACGAAAAAGACTTCATGGCCGTCGGACTTTTCGTCTTGACGAAGGGAAAAATTCATCATCGAAAAATTCGATTACAACACAGCAAAAAACCCATCCATTCATCAACCCGACAGGCATACCATAGCCAGCATTCCCACTCGAGGAGCAGGTTCATGACTCAATTTCGCAAAGTGCTGTCGATTCAGGCTGGCCAACCCACTTCGGACGGTGCTGGCGTCAGCCTGACCCGCGTATTTGGCGGGCCGGGAGTCGAGCAGTTTGACCCGTTTCTGATGCTTGATGAATTCGGTTCGGACAAACCGGATGAATACATCGCCGGCTTTCCGCCCCATCCGCATCGGGGTTTCGAGACGGTGACTTATATGCTCGAAGGCCGCATGCGTCACGAAGACCACATGGGCAATGTCGGGTTGCTGCAGGGCGGTGGCGTGCAATGGATGACAGCCGCGCGGGGCATTATTCACAGCGAAATGCCGGAGCAGGAAGAAGGCGTGATGCGCGGCTTTCAGCTGTGGCTGAACCTGCCGGGCAAGACCAAGCTGAACGATGCCAGTTATCAGGACATCCAGCCGGAAAACATTCCGCGCCTGACTACTGAAGCGGGTGTCGAAGTGGTGGTGATTGCCGGTCAGTTCGATGATGGATCAGTGCAACAGGCTGGCGCGGTGCAGCGTCCCGATACCGAGCCGCAGTATTTCGATTTCCACATGCCGGCTGGCAGCAGCATCAGTCCGCGCCTGCCTGAAGGCCACCGCGCGTTGTTGTACGTCTATGAAGGCGGCCTGGAGATTGCCGGTCAGCCGCAAGCGGTCGGGACCAGCCGTCTGGTGCGTTTGTCCAATGAGGGCGAACTGCAACTGAGCAGCGCGGCCGGGGCTCGGGTGCTGCTGATTGCCGGCAAGCCGCTGGGCGAACCTATCGTGCAGTACGGCCCGTTCGTGATGAACACGCGGGAAGAGATCGAACAGGCACTGCGGGATTTCCGTGATGATCGGTTGACAGCCTGAACGCAAATGGAGCGAGTGTGGGACCGGACTCATCCGGGAAGGCGTCGGCTCAGGCTGTATTATTTCAGCGTCTGGACTGGCCTCTTCGGGAATAAATTCCCTCCTACGCTGTAATCCAGCTACCTATACATTGATAAGCCGTTACAGCCGCAAAAACCGCTTCAACTGTTCGCCCTGGGCAATCGCGTCGTAGCGACCCAGTTCGATCAGTTCGCTGCAATATCCCGCTTCGAACAGCAGATAGCTCAGCACGCTGGCGCCGCTGGTTTTGGTTGCCCCGGGTCCGCGCAGAAAAGTGCGCAGTGCCGGGGGCAATTCGCGGCGATGGCGAGCGGCGATCTGGTCGATGGGCTGACTGGGCGCGATCACCAGCACTTCCACCGGGGCCAGACCTTGCTGGCGTATGCGCTGTTCACTGGGCAAAAGATGGCTGAGCAAGTTCATGCGTTCCAGCACTTCGATGTCACTTTCGAGGCTGTCGATGAAGGTGCTGTTGAGCAAGTGTCCGCTGATCTGCGCCAGGCTCGGCTGCCCGCCCGTAGTGACCCGCCGCACGTCGCGGTTGGCATCGACACCGCGCGGGTTGCCGCTGACGCCCACCACCAGCACTCGGTTGGCGCCCAGGTGCAACGCCGGGCTGATCGGCGCTGACTGGCGTACCGCGCCGTCGCCGAAATATTCCTGATCGATTTTCACTGGCGCGAACAGCAAAGGGATAGCCGAGCTGGCCAGCAGATGATCGATGGTCAGCTGAGTCGGCACACCCACGCGACGATGACGCAACCAGGGGTCGATGGTGCCTTTGCCTTGATAGAACGTCACCGCGTGCCCGGATTCGTAACCGAACGCCGTCACCGCCACCGCGCGCAAATGCCGCGCCTGGATCGCCGCGTCGATGCCCTCCAGATCCAGCCGCTCTGTCAGCAGGCCACGCAACGGCGAGCTGTCGAGCAGCGCGACCGGGATCTGCGAACCCAACCCGAGCAAGCTTTTACCGAGGAAACGAGCGGCCTGCCGACTGACCCCAGGCCAATCACTGCGCAACACCTGATGGCTGCGAAAGCCTTGCCAGAACTCGGTGAGTTGATGGATCGCGGTGCGAAAATGCAAGGCGCCGCTGGCCAGCTTCACTGCATTGATTGCCCCGGCCGAGGTGCCGACGATCACCGGAAATGGATTGGGTGCGCCTACGGGCAACAAGTCGGCAATCCCCGCCAACACGCCAACCTGATAAGCCGCACGGGCGCCGCCGCCGGACAGAATCAACCCGGTGACGGGTTCGACGTCATTCACAGCGTCTATCGCAATGGCGTTTTCGAGCATGTGGGCGTCAGCCTCGGTTTATTTACGCTTCTTATACAGCTTCGCTTCGCCCACCGGTCGGCTTTTAAAGCGGCGATGCGCCCAAAGATACTGCGCCGGGCATTCAGTGATGGCACTTTCTACCCATTGATTGATGCGCAGGCAATCCGCCTCGTCGCTTTCACCGGGGAAATCCTGCAAGGGTGGATGAATCACCAAGCGATAACCGCTGCCATCGGCCAGACGTTGCTGAGTGAACGGCACGACCTGGGAGCGGCCCAGTTTGGCGAACTTGCTGGTGGCCGTCACCGTTGCCGCCTGAATACCGAACAACGGCACGAAGACGCTCTGCTTGGCGCCGTAATCCTGATCCGGCGCGTACCAGATAGCGCGACCGGCACGCAGCAGCTTGAGCATGCCGCGCACGTCTTCGCGCTCCACGGCCAGGGAATCCAGATTGTGCCGCTCGCGGCCGCGACGCTGAACGAAGTCGAACAGCGGGTTCTTGTGCTCGCGGTACATGCCGTCAATGGTGTGCTGCTGCCCCAACAACGCCGCCCCCACTTCCAGCGTGGTGAAATGCAGCGCCATGAGAATCACGCCCTGGCCTTGTTGCTGCGCGGTTTGCAGATGCTCCAGCCCTTCGATATGGGCCAGTTTGGCCAGACGCTCCCTGGACCACCACCAACTCATGGCCATCTCGAAGAAAGCAATGCCGGTGGACGCGAAGTTCTCCTTGAGCAAACGCTTGCGTTCAATCTTGGTCAAATGGGGGAAACACAGCTCCAGATTGCGCGACGCAATGTATTTTCGATCAGTGGCAAACCGATACATGACTGCGCCCAGGACACGGCCAATGATCAGCAGCACGCGAAATGGCAGCTGGACAACCAGCCATAGCAGCCCCAGCCCAAGCCACAATGGCCAGAATCGGGGGTGAAGAAAACAGGCTCGAAAACGCGGGCGATCCATCAAAGCTTCCGTCAGAAGAATGGCCGCGCATTCTACATCGGTTCGACCCGGCTTGCGGCTAGCGGGCGTTCTCGTTATAAGTCTCGGCACTTTTAGCGACAAGCTGTTGTATTTCGACCATGAGCCCAATCGAATCGCAAGACCAGGATCCCGTCTTCCAACTGAAGGGCAGCATGCTGGCCATCACGGTGCTGGAGCTGGCCCGGAACAACCTTGAAGCGCTCGACCGTCAATTGGCGGCGAAGGTCGCGCAGGCGCCGAATTTCTTCAGCAACACCCCGCTGGTCCTGGCGCTGGACAAACTTCCCGCCAATGGCGGCCCGGTGGATCTGCCCGGCCTGATGCGCATCTGCCGCCAACACGGCCTGCGCACCCTGGCGATTCGCGCCAATCGCATCGAAGACATCGCTGCGGCCATCGCCATTGATTTACCGGTGCTGCCGCCGTCAGGCGCCCGGGAGCGTCCACTGGACCCGGCCGAAGGTGAAGCGGCCAAGCCAAAAATCGAAAAACCGGCCGAGCCGACGATCAGGCCGACCCGGGTCGTAACCCTTCCTGTGCGCGGCGGACAGCAGATTTATGCCCAGGGCAGCGACTTAATCGTGATTGGTCCGGTGAGTCCCGGTGCGGAACTTCTGGCCGATGGCAACATCCATGTTTACGGCCCTATGCGCGGTAGAGCATTGGCAGGCATCAAGGGCGACACCAAGGCGCGGATTTTCTGTCAGCAACTGGGCGCCGAACTGATTTCGATTGCCGGGCAATACAAGGTATCCGAAGACTTGCGCAGGGACCCGCTGTGGGGATCTGCGGTACAGGTCAGCCTGTCCGGTGACGTGTTGAACATCATCCGGCTTTAACGGATACTGCGCCATTTTTAAAGCATCTCTGATTCGTCGCGAAAACGTAGCAAAGGTTGTAGGAAATCCGGGGATCTTCACTTTTCCGGCACATCTCCCTTCGATACAGAAGTCAGGGTTGAGTAATTTCCATCATTGTTCGACTGCCGCCGCTTCAAGAGACGCTCTTCAGGGACTAACTGTCCTTTTCCTCTAGGGGTGAAACACCTTGGCCAAGATTCTCGTAGTTACATCCGGCAAAGGCGGTGTGGGCAAGACCACCACCAGCGCCGCGATCGGTACCGGCCTCGCATTGCGCGGCCACAAAACAGTGATCGTCGACTTCGACGTCGGCCTGCGTAACCTCGACCTGATCATGGGCTGCGAGCGACGCGTGGTGTATGACTTCGTCAACGTGGTCAATGGCGAAGCAACGCTGACCCAGGCGCTGATCAAAGACAAGCGCCTGGAAAACCTCTACGTGCTGGCCGCCAGCCAGACCCGCGACAAGGACGCCCTGACAGTCGAAGGCGTCGAAAAAATTCTCATGGAGCTCAAGGAGACGTTCGAATACGTCGTCTGCGATTCTCCAGCCGGTATCGAAAAAGGCGCTCACCTGGCCATGTACTTCGCTGATGAAGCGATTGTCGTGACCAACCCGGAAGTGTCCTCGGTACGTGACTCGGACCGCATGCTGGGCCTGCTGGCCAGCAAATCCCGGCGCGCCGAGCGTGGCGAAGACCCGATCAAGGAACACTTGCTGCTGACTCGCTATAACCCTGAGCGCGTGGTCAATGGTGAAATGCTCGGTGTAGAAGACGTTGAAGAAATCCTCGCGATCCGTTTGCTGGGCGTAATCCCGGAATCCCAGGCGGTCTTGAAGGCTTCCAACCAGGGCGTTCCGGTCATTCTCGACGACCAGAGCGACGCCGGTCAGGCCTACAGCGATGCTGTGGATCGCTTGCTGGGCAAGGAAGTGGCGCACCGGTTCCTCGATGTGCGTAAAAAGGGTTGGATAGAGCGGCTGTTCGGAGGCAAATAATGAACATTTTCGACTTCTTTCGTGCCAGTAAAAAGGTCAGCACCGCGTCGGTGGCGAAAGAGCGTCTACAGATCATCGTGGCGCACGAACGCGGCCAACGTACGACCCCGGACTATCTTCCAGCCTTGCAGAAAGAACTGGTGGAAGTGATCCGTAAATACGTCAACATCGGCTCCGATGACGTGCAGGTTGCTCTGGAAAATCAAGGCAGCTGTTCGATCCTGGAACTCAATATCACCCTGCCAGATCGTTGATCCGGCGGGTGCCCGCGGCGGTATACGCGCTGCTCTGCAAGGAGCATCGTCTATACCGCCGTTGGCGTTTCTCGCGTTTCGAGGCCGTTACACATGCCGTTGTCGAACATCCGCATCATTCATCAGGACGCTGCCGTCCTGGTGGTCGATAAGCCGACCCTGCTGCTTTCCGTTCCCGGCCGTGCCGAGGACAACAAGGATTGCCTGATTACCCGCCTGCAGGAAAACGGTTACCCCGAAGCCCGAATCGTCCATCGACTGGACTGGGAAACTTCCGGGATCATCCTGCTCGCCCGCGACCCGGACACCCATCGCGAACTGTCCCGACAGTTTCATGACCGGGAAACCGAAAAAGCCTATACCGCCCTGTGCTGGGGCCAGCCGACGCTGGACAGCGGCCGCATTGATCTGCCGCTGCGCTACGATCCGCCAACCAAGCCACGGCATGTGGTGGATCACGAAGTCGGCAAACATGCGCAGACATTCTGGAAAGTTCTGGAACGTTGTGGCGATTACTGCCGCGTCGAGTTGACGCCGATTACCGGCCGCTCTCATCAGTTACGGGTGCACATGCTTTCAATTGGCCATCCGCTGTTGGGTGACGGGTTGTATGCGCACGCCGAGGCGTTGGCGGCTTATCCGCGTTTGTGTCTGCATGCGAGCATGTTGGCGTTTACCCATCCGCAGAGTGGCGAGCGGATGCGGTTTGAGTGCCCGGCGCCGTTTTGAGTGATTGATTATTCGCGCTTGAGATTGCGCAGTGTCAATCAGAGCGCGGCGCTGCTTATGTCGGTTCCGTCCTGACGGCCGGGTCACTTTTGT
>NZ_ATLO01000024.1 GCF_000416235.1 Pseudomonas sp. CFII64
GACGCCCACCCGACAAGCGATCCAGGGTCGCGGCCATGCGCGCGGACACCGTTGGGGAAATGATGCCTGGGCGGATCGCCACCAGATATTTCAGGCGTTCGGTCAGCGGCACCAGTGCCGAAGCGATCACCCATGAGTCTTCGCAGGAGCGCCCGGTGGGAATCAACACGCCGTGGTAACCGAGGTCGTCAGCGGCCTGGGCCACCTGTTTCAGGTAATTCAACGTGACCGGTCGCGCGCCTTTGCTGGTGCCTAGATAGTGGCCGTCGCCGTGGGTGGGAAGAAACCAGAAAACATCCATGACAAATCCTTTAAGTGTTCGGGCGGGCGCTGTACCTGTTGAACAGCTGTTGCTCAGGCAGCAATGGGGTCCAGTTATAAAGCGCCTGGTTTATTCCGCAAAATAACGTATATCCATATTTTTAGATCTTAAAGGCATAACAAAGAGGCGCCGAACCTGGAGCACTGTCGGTTGAAAGCCCTGCGCGCCGCTGTTTGCCTATATCCTCGGCCGATCATCTCCCATCTATTCCTTGAGACTTGCGCTCATGCTGCACAAAAATCTGATCCGCCGTCTGGACCTGATAACCCTTCAAGTGTTTGTCGCGGTGCATGAAGAAGGCACCTTGACCCGAGCCGCGGCGCGGGAGGCGATTGCGGTTTCGGCGGCGAGCAAGCGTCTGATGGAGCTGGAAGATGCGCTGGGAATCGGTCTGTTCGTGCGCAACGCCAAGGGCATGACCCTCACGGCCGCCGGGGAAACCTTGCTGCACCATGCCCGCCGCATGTTGTTCGACGTGGAAAAGATGGGCATGGAACTGGGCGAACACGTTCAAGGGTTACGCGGTTACGTGCGCATGCAGGCCAATCTCTCGGCGATCATCCAGTTTCTGCCCGAGGATCTGCATGAGTTCATCGCCTGCCATGCCCAGGTCAAAGTCGATCTGGAGGAGCGGCCCAGCACCGGCGTGGTTCAGGGCGTGATTGATGGCGTCGCGGACATTGGCATCTGTTCTGCCGACACCGACACCCATGACTTGTTCAGCGTGCCGTATCGCCGCGACAAACTCGTCGTCGTGATGCGCCCCGATCATCCGTTGGCGCAGCTGGATCAAGTGGCGTTCGTCGATACCCTGGACAGCGATCATATTGGCCTGCACGCCGCCAGTTCGATCCATATGCGCACTCAGGCGGCGGCGCGTTCAGCGGGTCGCGTGTTGCGCCTGCGTATTCATGTGCCGGGTTTCGATGCCGTGTGCCGCATGGTTCAGGCCGACATGGGCATTGGCATTTTGCCGCTCAAGGCTTTTGAATTGTTTGGTCGCGCACTTGGCCTCACTGCCGTCGCGCTGAACGACGACTGGTCCGAGCGCACGCTGCTCCTGATCACCCGCGAACAGGACGCACTAGCCCCGGTAAGCCGGATGCTGTTCGAGCATTTGCGCGGTGTCGAAAACCAGTAGGAGGGGACTTGTCCCCGATGTCGTAGGATGGGTCGACATCATTCCCCTGACACAACCCGCTGTCTGCGCCCACGTCTTCCCGGACAAGTCCGGTCCTACCTGATTTGTGCAAACCCGTTGGAGATCCCTCGTCGTCCGGATGCCGCTCTGGCTCGCAGCAAACGCCGACACCCGTTGCAGCGAGGCTTGCCCGCGAATCGGCAGTAGGAGCTACCGTAGGAGCGACTTTAGTCGCGAGAGCGTCAATCGCCCTCCCGGCTAAAGCCGGTCCTACGCCAAGCCTCCAACGAGCATTTCGTTGTTTGATGAGCGGGCCGTTCGCGTTTCGCGAACGACCATTGCCCACTGAAGGTTGGATTTATCCGCGCCCGATCCTCTACGCTGGCTCCAATTCCAAAAATAAAAGAGGTAACTCACATGACTGCTCCTCTGAATGGCATTCGCGTCATCGAAATCGGCACCTTGATCGCCGCGCCGTTTGCCGCGCGCCTGATGGCCGAATTCGGTGCCGAGGTAATCAAGATCGAGGCCATGGGGCAGGGTGATCCTCTTCGCAAATGGCGAAAACTCCATGAAGGCACGTCCTTGTGGTGGTACCTGCAATCGCGCAACAAGAAATCCCTCGCGCTGAATCTGAAATCCCCCGAAGGCATCGCCATCGTCAAGCAGCTCGCCGAAAGCACCGACGTGCTGATCGAGAACCTGCGCCCCGGCGCCCTGGAAAAACTTGGCCTGGGCTGGGACGTGCTGCATGCCCTGAACCCGAAGCTGACCCTGGTGCGGATTTCCGGCTACGGCCAGACCGGCCCTTATCGTGATCGGCCGGGCTTCGGTGCCATCGGCGAAGCGATGGGCGGGATTCGCTACACCACCGGCACGCCGGGCACGCCACCGGCGCGGGTGGGTGTCAGCCTCGGCGACTCGCTGGCTTCGATGCATGCGGTGATGGGCGCCTTGATGGCCTTGCTGCGGGTCAAGACCGGGCAGGGCGACGGGCAAATCGTCGATGTGTCACTGGCCGAAAGCGTGTTCAACGTGATGGAAAGCCTGGTGCCGGAATACGACATGCTCGGTCACATTCGCGAGCGCAGCGGCGGTGCCTTGCCTGGTATTGCCCCGTCCAACACCTACCCCACCGCAGATGGCGCCTATGTGGTGATCGCCGGCAACAGCGACCCGATCTTCAAGCGCCTGATGCTGGCCATCCGGCGCGCCGATCTGGGAGAAAACCCGGAGTTCGCCCACAACGACGGGCGTGCTGCGCAGTGCGCGCTGCTCGACGAAGCAATCAGCGTCTGGTCTTCCAGCCTGCCCATCGACGAAGTGCTGCGCGTCCTGGAGCAAGCCGAAGTCCCTGCCGGGCGGATCTACAACGTCGCCGACATTGTGGCCGATCCGCATTATCAGGCGCGGGGCATGATCCTCGACGCCGAGCTGCCTGGCGGTGCCGCAGTGAAAATGCCCGGCATCGTTCCCAAACTCTCGGAAACTCCCGGCGAAGTGAACTGGCAAGGCCCGAGCCTGGGCCAGCACACCGACAGCGTGCTCGACAGCCTGGGCATCACCGCTGCCGACATCCAGCGGCTCAAACAGGAAGGAGTGGTGCAATGATCACTGACTACTCCGAGCGCTTGATCGTCCAGGAAGTTGCCCCGCGCGACGGTTTGCAGATTGAACCGAAGTGGGTCGAAACCGCCGACAAGATCGCGCTGATTGATCAGCTGTCGCTGGCAGGCTTTTCCCGGATTGAAGCAGGATCTTTCGTGTCTCCCAAGGCTATTCCTGCCCTGCGCGATGGCGATGAAGTCTTTCGTGGTATTCGGCGTCAGGCGGGCGTCATCTACGTCGCGCTGATTCCCAACCTCAAGGGCGCGCAACGTGCGCTGGAGGCGGGTGCCGATGAGCTGAACCTGGTGATGTCCGCCAGCCAGACCCACAACCGGGCGAACATGCGCATGCGTTGCGAGCAATCCCTGGCGGCATTTGGCGATGTGGTGGCGCTGGCTCGCGGGACGACGCTGAGCCTCAATGGCTCAATCGCCACCACTTTTGGCTGCCCGTTCGAAGGACCGATCAGCGAAGATCGTGTGCTGCAAATCGTCGACGCGTATCTGGAGCTGGGCATGCAAGGCATCAGCCTGGCGGACACCACCGGCATGGCCAATCCACGTCAGGTCCACCGATTGGTCCAGCGGGTGTTGAGCCGGGTTCCGGCAGCGGCGTTGACCTTGCACTTTCATAACACCCGAGGCATTGGTCTGAGCAATGTGCTGGCGGCGTATGAGGCTGGCGCGCGCCGGTTCGATGCATCCCTCGGCGGCCTCGGAGGTTGCCCGTTCGCCCCTGGTGCATCCGGAAATATCTGCACCGAGGATCTGGTGAACCTGTGTGAGGAAATGGGTATCCAGACCGGTATCGATTTGCCGCACCTCTTGAAGCTTTCCCGGCAACTGCCGGACCTGCTGGGCCATGAAATGCCCGGGCAGGTCGCCAAGGCAGGACGCAACAGCGACCTGCATCCCGCGCCGACCAACCTGCCGGGTTGAGTCAACGCAACACCGTTAGCGCTTGAATGGGGCCAGTACCCCTTCCTACCAGACAACAAAAACAAACGGCCTCCTTTGAAGGGGCCGCCTGGAGACACGCACATGACCGTTTCTGTTTTGAACGCGGGCAGTACCCCCGCGCAGATCGCCGACGCCGAAAAATCGCTGGTTCGCAAAGTGGCCTGGCGGCTGATGCCGCTGATCATGGTGTGCTACCTGTTTGCATTTTTCGATCGCATCAACATCAGCTTCGCCAAGTTTCAGTTGCAGGCTGACCTCAGCCTTAGCGATACCGCCTATGGCCTGGGTGCCGGGTTGTTCGTGGTCGGTTATGTGCTGTTCGAAGTGCCGAGCAACATCATGCTCTACAAGGTCGGCGCGCGACGCTGGATCGCCAGGATCATGATGTCGTGGGGTGTTGCGACGGCCTTGATGGTGTTCGTCAACACTGAATGGCAGTTCTATGCGCTGCGCTTCATCATCGGCGCCATGGAAGCCGGTTTCGCCCCGGGCGTCTTGTATTACCTGACCTTGTGGTTCCCGCAGACCTACCGGGGGCGGATCACCTCGATCCTGTTCCTGGCCTCAGCGTTCGCCGGATTGATCGGCGCGCCGGTTTCGGGTTTGGTGCTGGGACACATGGACGGCTTGCTCGACATGCGCGGCTGGCATTGGCTGTTCCTATTGGGCGGCTTGCCGTGCATCGGCCTCGGCCTGGTGGTGCTGCTGGTGCTCAAGGACAAAATCGCCGATGCCCATTGGCTCACCGCTGAAGAAAAAACCTACCTCTCCAGCCGCATCGCCCAGCATGAGCCGCACAAACATGGCGGATCGTTGCTCAGCGCACTGAAGATGCCCGGCTTCCTCATGTTGGGGCTGATTTACTTCCTGATTCAGGTGGCGTCCTACGGCCTGAATTTCTGGGCCCCGCAGCTGATTCGCAGCGCCGGTACGGAAAGCCCGGTGGTGATCGGTTTGCTGACGGCGATTCCGTACGTCTTCGGCGCAATCAGCATGGTGGTGGTCGGTCGCTTGTCCGACTCCAGTGGCGAACGGCGCAAATACGTCTGCGGGCTGGTCGTCCTCGGCGCTGTCGGTTTCTTCAGCGCCGGGATTTTCGCCCAGCACACCGTGTTCCTGATCATCTCCCTGGCCATGCTGGGCGCAGGCATCGTCGCCTCGATCCCGGCGTTCTGGACTTTGCCTCCAAAGCTGCTGGCCGGCGCGGGTGCCGGTGCTGCCGGCGGCATCGCCCTGATCAACACAATGGGCCAGTTCGGCGGCATCGTCAGCCCGGTCATGGTCGGCCGCATCAAAGACCTGACCGGCAGCACCACGCCAGCGCTCTACGTCATCGGCGTCTCCAGCCTGCTCGCCGCCGCGCTGTTGCTGTGGGGGTTGCCGGCGAAGTTGCGGACGTTGGATAAAAGTGAGGGCTAACGATTAAGTCATTTAAGGCTAAACCCGCTCCGGCGGGTTTTTTCCTGTCTGTAACGCCCGTCGTCCCTTCGAAACTTTTGCCGCGCCGCTCCTGTCACTTTTAAACACCTCAGACAGGGAATCAGGCGATGGCAAGGGCAATCTGGAAAGGCGCGATCAGTTTTGGGCTGGTGCATATTCCTGTCGCGCTGGTGTCGGCGACTTCTTCGCAGGGCGTAGATTTCGACTGGCTCGACAAGCGCAGCATGGAGCCGGTGGGCTACAAACGCATCAACAAGGTCACCGGCAAGGAGATGACCAAGGAAAACATCGTCAAAGGTGTGCAATACGAGAAGGGCCAATATGTGGTGCTCAGCGAAGAAGAAATTCGCGCGGCGCACCCCAAGTCGACCCAGACCATCGAAATCTTCGGCTTCGTCGACAGTAAGCAAATCCCTCTGCAACACATCGAAACCCCGTATTTCCTCGCCCCGGACAAGCGCGGCGAAAAGGTTTATGCGTTGCTTCGCGAAACCCTGAATGAAACCAAAAAAGTCGCCCTGGCCAATGTGGTGCTGCACACCCGCCAGCATCTGGCGGCGGTGATGCCGCTGGAGTCGGCGATGGTGCTGGTGATTCTGCGCTGGCCCTCGGAAGTGCGCGGTCTGGAGACTCTGGAGCTTACCGATGCGGTCACCGACGTCAAACTCAGCAAGGCGGAGCTGAGCATGGCCAAGCGCCTGGTTGAGGACATGAGTGCCGACTGGCAGCCGGAGGATTATCGCGACACCTTCCAGGACCAGATCATGCACCTGGTGGAAACCAAGGCACGCGAAGGCAAACTCGAAACCGTGGAAACCGATACCGAAGACACAGAACGTAAAAGCGCGGACGTCATCGACCTTACCGAATTGCTCAAGCGCAGTTTGGCGGGCAAAAGCGCTGGCAGTAAAAGCGCGGCCAAACCGGCCGGCAAGCCAGGTTCCAAAACAACTTCCAAGACTGCTGCCGAGGCTCCCGCCAAGCGCCGGGCCCCGGCGCGCAAGAAAACAACCAAGGCTTCCTGACAACAGGCTAGAGGATTAACCATGGCCAAGCCGGTGAGTGAATACGCACGCAAGCGCAACTTCGACATCACTTCCGAGCCTGCGGATTCGCCTGCGCGTAGCAAGAGCAAGGAAAAGGGCAAGGACGCCGCGAAGGCGTTGAGCTTTGTCATTCACAAGCACGATGCGCGCAGCCTGCATTACGATTTTCGCCTTGAGCTGGGTGGCACGCTGAAAAGCTGGGCAGTGCCCAAAGGCCCGAGCCTCGATCCGGCCAACAAGCGTCTGGCGGTGCAGGTTGAAGACCATCCGCTGGGTTACGCCAGTTTCGAAGGCAGCATTCCCGAAGGCCAATACGGCGCGGGTGATGTGATCGTCTGGGACCGGGGGATCTGGCAACCGCACGGCGATCCTCGTGACACTTACAAGCAGGGCAAGCTCAAATTCACGCTGGTCGGGGAAAAACTGAGCGGCGACTGGACGCTGGTCCGCACCCGGCTCAAGGGCAGCAGCGACAAGCCCCAGTGGCTGCTGATCAAGGAGAAGGACGAAGTGGCTCGCTCTGGTGATGAATACGACATCGTCCAGGATCAACCGCAAAGTGTGGTGAGCGGCGCGTTGGTGGGTAAGGAACGGGCGTCCGCGCCACCCGCCAGGGCCAAACGCAAAACCGCGGTTACTGCGCCTGAAAAACCGGCGACCAAGCCCAAAGCCGCAAAAAAAGCCGCTGCAGTTCCCGATAAGCTGACCCCGCAACTGGCGACGCTGGTGGATGCTCCGCCCGACGGTGACTGGCTGTATGAAGTCAAATTCGATGGTTATCGCATCCTGACGCAAATCCTCGGTGGTGAAGTGCGTCTGTTCAGTCGCAATGGCAACGACTGGACCGAACGGCTGCCTTTGCAAGCCAAGGCCCTCGCTGCGTTGGGGCTTGGTGATAGCTGGCTGGATGGTGAAATGGTCATGCTCAACGAGCAGGGTTTGTCGGATTTTCAGGCGTTGCAGAACGCCTTTGAACTGGGCCGCAGCAAAGACATTGTTTATTACTTGTTCGACGTGCCCTTTCTCAACGGGCAAGACCTGTGCGATATGCCCATCGAGGAGCGACGTGCGGCGTTGAAACAGTTGCTGGGCAAACAGCGCAGTAAATTGCTGCGCTTTTCCGATGCGTTCCGTTCCGCCCACAAGGATATTGTGGAAAGCGCCAGCGCCATGGGGCTGGAAGGGGTTATCGGCAAGCGGCCGGGCAGTGCTTATGTCAGCAAACGCAGTCCGGACTGGATCAAGCTCAAATGCCGGCTGCGTCAGGAGTTCGTGATTGTCGGCTACACACAGCCCCAAGGCAGCCGCAGCGATTTCGGCGCGATACTGCTGGCGGTCAATGAAGAGGGCGAGAATCCGGGCCTGATGTACGCCGGCAAGGTCGGCACCGGCTTCAACCGGAGCACCCTCAAACAACTCGGCGAACGCATGATTGAGCTTGAACGCAGCTCATCGCCGCTGGCGAAAAAGCTGACCAGTGCCCAGGGCCGGGGCGTGCACTGGATCGAGCCGGAACTGGTCTGCGAAGCGGAGTTCGCCGAGTGGACTCGCGAAGGCATTGTGCGTCAGGCGGCATTTGTCGGCTTGCGCACCGACAAGCCAGCGAGTCAGGTCATCCATGAGCATCCTCGCGCGGCCACCGAACTCAAGGGCGCGTTCAAGCCCAAGGCACGCAAGGCAACCAGTGAAACTGCCAAGAAATCCGCAAAGTCAGCAAAAAACCGTATCGATGTGGCGGGCGTCAGTATCAGTCATCCAGACCGGGTGATCGACGCCGAAAGCGGCATCCTCAAAGTGGACCTGGCCCACTATTACGAAACCGTCGCCGACTGGATCCTGCCGCACTTGAAAAACCGCCCGGTGGCTTTGCTGCGCTGTCCCGAAGGTGTCGGGGGCGAACAGTTTTT
The DNA here is from genome assembly GCF_000416235.1 of Pseudomonas sp. CFII64. Classification (GTDB taxonomy): domain Bacteria; phylum Pseudomonadota; class Gammaproteobacteria; order Pseudomonadales; family Pseudomonadaceae; genus Aquipseudomonas. The sequence goes on from NZ_ATLO01000024.1 coordinate 8,424, forward strand.
TCAGAAGCACGCCGAGCGACTGAAAATCCCCAATATCAAGCAGCTCAAGGCCGGACTCGACCCTGGGCATGCGCGGTTGATGGAAATCGACACCGTGCAGGCTCTGGTGGGCGCGGCGCAGATGGGGACGATCGAATTGCATCGCTGGGGCGCTACCAGTGATCGAATCGAGACGCCGGATCACTTTGTGCTGGACCTCGATCCCGACGACAAACTGCCGTGGCGCAGCATCATCGAAGCGACGCAGATGACGCTATCAGTGCTCGACGAGCTGGGACTGCAGGCGTTCATCAAGACCAGCGGCGGCAAAGGCATGCACATCATCGTACCTTTGGCGCGGCAGGCGGATTGGGACACCGTCAAAGCCTTCGCCAAGGCCGTCGCCGAGTTCATCAGCCAACAACTGCCCGAACGCTTCACGGCAACCATGGGCCCGAAAAATCGCGTGGGAAAAGTGTTTATCGATTACCTGCGCAACACCCGTGGCGCAAGTACCGTGGTTGCCTATTCGGCGCGCGCCCGGCCCGGCTTGCCGGTCTCGGTGCCAGTCGCCCGTTATGAACTGGAGGGTTTGACGTCAGCCGGGCAATGGAACGTCGGCAACGTGCAAGAGCGGCTGAGTACCCTAAAGTCCGACCCGTGGGCCGGCTACCAGAATCGTCAGCGCATCACCAAGAAAATGTGGGCGCAATTGGGGCACAAGCGCTAGCCAATAAGCGGCTGCCAGGCCTTCACTTACCTGGGATATGCACCTGGTGAGTGTCGGCCTGTTCCGCTGGGTAGAACTCACCCTGCATGTCCATTTGTGCCAGACGCTGGCGAACGGCGGCTTCGACGCTGCGGATCAGGGGCTGGTCTTCGATATCGTCCACGCTCAGCCATAAACGATTGACGTTCTGACCATGGGTGCCTTCGCTCATCATGTCGTGGGTGAACAGTTGCTCGCCGCGCCACAGGCACAGCTTGGGTTGCAGAGGATCGTTCTCCTGCGGTGCTGGCGATGATGAAAGCCAGATTTCATTGATCATGCGCAGATCAACAGTGGCCAGTTGCTCGATGGAAATGACGGTGCTCATAAGGTTATTGCTCTTCGTCGCGGGTTGCAGGTCTGACGTACGAGTGAGGCGGTCGTTCAACCCTCCGGACGAGCGCCTTTTGAACCGACCCGGACAGGCACGGTCGATCAATCAATAGCCGCTAAGGAAAGTCGCGATGCCGATCCACGGATTTTTGCCCTGTCACCCCGGCGATTCGCTGTGATGCCGGTTGCCGCCACGTCGAAATGGGTCAAGGTTGAACCTGCGGAAAAGGCTGCCTTGCTGTTGGGGTTCGCCTTTCATTTCTGTGTGCTGGCCAGCTACTACCTGGTCCGGCCGCTGCGGGATGCGCTGGGCCTGGAAGGCGGCGCGGACAAATTGCAATGGCTGTTCACCGCGACGTTCGTGGCAATGCTGGTGATGGTCCCACTGTTTGGCGCGCTGGTTTCCCGCTTGCCGCCCAGACGCTTTGTCCCCTTGGTCTATCGCCTGATCGCGTTGTCGATGCTGGTGTTCGGCGTGCTGATCGCCAATCACGCCGCGCCCGTGGCGGTAGGCCGTGTGTTCTTCGTCTGGATCAGCATTTACAACTTGTTCATCGTCTCCATTTTCTGGAGTGTGCTGGTGGACCGGTTTTCCAGCGAGCAAGGGCGGCGACTGTTCGGTTTCATTGCTGCGGGCGGCACGCTGGGCACCTTCATCGGGCCCTTGCTCGCGGCAACCATGGCGACCCGCCTTGGCCCGATTGCCTTGACCTTCGCTGCCGCAGTGCTGCTTGAAGCGGCGGTGCAATGTTATCGGGCGTTGCTGAGTCGTACCCAGAGCCAGGAGCGGGACGTGTCCAGGGATGAGCAGCGCATGGGCGGCGGCATGCTGGCGGGCGTAACGCTGATCACGCGCTCGCCGTATCTGTTCGGGTTGGTGCTGTTCATGCTGCTGCACACCAGCGCGGCGACCCTGTTGTATTTCGAGCAAGGTCGGATTGTCGCTGGCAGCTACGCTGACGTAGGGAGCCGCACGCAGTTTTTTGCGACGGTCGACCTGATTGTCTCGGCCTTGACGCTGATCTTCCAGCTGGCGCTGACGGCACCGTTGATCCGCCTGGTCGGCATCGGCGGTGCGCTGGTGGCGCTGCCTTTGGCGACAGTGGCGGCTTTCATGGCCATGGCTCTGGCGCCGGTCCCCACGACCGTCGCGTTGGCGCAAGGGCTGCGGCGTGCTGTGGAGTTCGCCATTGTCCGGCCCGGTCGCGAAGTGCTGTGGACCGTGGTGAGCCGGGAGGAAAAGTACAAGGCCAAGAATGTCATCGAAACCGTGGTGTACCGGGGCGGCGACGCCGCGAGTGGCTGGTTGTCCGTTGGATTGACGGCGCTGGGTGCGGGTTTCGGGCTGTTGGCTATGGTTATCGTGCCCTTTGCCGGGCTTTGGGCCTGGCTGTGTTTCTGGCTGGCAAAGCGTCAGGCACAGCGGGCGACCACGAACGACAGATAAGGGGAAACTCATGTCCGACCCTGCTGTTTTCTCGCGCAGAAGAATTCTCACACTGGCGGCTGGCCTATCGGCGGCTTTCGCGTTCGACACGGCAACTGGCGAGTCCAGGCCGCCAACCATTCCTTCGCCGACTTCACCCTCGACCTTGCCGACAGGAGCCAGAAAAATGCTGACCCGCGCCATTCCCTCCAGCAACGAGCCGCTGCCAATGATCGGGCTGGGCACTTATCGCGGTTTTGACGTGGCCACCTCCAGCGCGGCCTACAAAAGCCTGCCTGCGGTCATCGATGCCCTGTTCGCCGCCGGCGGCACGCTGATCGACAGCTCACCCATGTACGGCCGCGCGGAGCAGTCCACTGGCGAACTGTTGTCCATCCATCAACCCAGCTCGCCTGCGTTTCTCGCCACCAAGGTGTGGACGCGCGGCCGCAAGGAGGGGATTGCGCAGATGGAAGAGTCGTTCCGGTTGCTGCGCACTGAACGCATCGATTTGATGCAGATTCACAATCTGCTCGACTGGAAAACCCATCTGCCGACGCTGCGCCAATGGAAAGAAGAAGGCCGCATTCGCTACATCGGCATTACGCATTACACGTCGTCGGCGTATGCCGATGTGGAAGCGGTGCTGAAGGCCGAGCAGCTGGATTTTCTGCAGATCAACTATGCACTGGACGACCGGGCTGCCGAGGCGCGTCTGTTGCCTCTTTGCCGGGAGCGCGGCGTCGCGGTGATCTGCAATCGGCCGTTTGGCGGCGGCGGTTTGCTGGGCCGACTCAAGGACAAGCCGTTACCAGGCTGGGCGGCACAGGTGCAAGTGACGAGCTGGGCGCAGCTGGCGCTCAAATTCCTGCTCGCCCATTCGGCGGTGACCTGCGTCATTCCCGGCACCGGCAATCCGCGTTACATGGCGGAAAATGCAGGCGCCGGATTTGGCCCGATGCTCACCGATGCCCAGCGGCAGCAGCTGATTGCGTTGGTGGGGTAGGGTCAGGCAACGCCGCCGTTGATAGCTGCGTGCAGCAAACAAAGAACAAGTCCCCTCCTACCGTTTCGCACAATCAGGTAGGACCGGACTTGTCCGGGAAGAGGCCGGTTCATTCACCGCATCTCCTCGTCAGAACTGCCGCATTCCGGATAAATCCGGTCCCACCTGTCTGAATTGGATCCTACAGCCCCCTAGCGATTCACCACCTTCGCCGGTAACGCCACCACCAGCAGACTGCTCAAAACCAGGCATACGGCGAAGAACCACATGACGCCCGCGCTGCTGCCGGTGACGTCCATTGCAATGCCCATCAGTGAATTGCTCACCAGGCCCGCGATGTTCGCCAATGAGCAGGCCAGCGCGAAGCCGGTCGCGGCGGCGCGGCCTTTGAGAAAGGTCGCCGGCAGGCTGAAGAACGCGGGCAACGCGCCGAATATCCCTGCGGATGCAATCGCGAACAGCAGCACGGTTGCCACCACGTCATGAACAAAAAAAGTGCTGCCAGCCATGGCCGCCGCGCCGATCAGGTACGGCACAATGATGTGCCAGCGCCGTTCCCGATGCCGGTCCGAACTGGCGCCGATAAACAGCATGCCCATGAGTGCGGCAATGCTCGGCAGCGCGGTCAGCACACCGATGTGGAAGGTATCAGTCACCCCCGCATTGCGGATGAACGTCGGCATCCAGAAACCCATGGCGTAGGCGCTGAGCAGCATGGAGAAGTCGATGCCGCCGAGCATCCAGACCTTGAGATTGAAGAACCCGTCGCGAAAGCTGTATTTGCTGCCCTTTTCATCGGCGGCATCCAGGGCCAGTTCGCTTTCCAGCAGACGCTTTTGCGTGTCATCCAGCCAGCGGGCCTGGCGATGATTGTTCGGCAGCATCCAGAAGGCCAAAATCCCCAGCAGGACGCTCGGCACCGCTTCGAGCAAGAACAGCCATTGCCAGCCGCGCAGCCCGGCGGTCTGGTCGAAGTGGCTCATGATCCAGCCGGACAATGGGCCGCCGATGATGCTCGACAGCGGCAGGCCGAGCATGAACAGGGCAATGATGCGGCCGCGTCGATAGGTGGGGAACCAGGTGGTCAGGTAAAACAAGACGCCGGGCAGAAAACCGGCTTCGGCGACGCCAAGCAGAAAGCGCAGCACATAGAACTGCGTCGTCGTGGTGACCAACATCGTGCAAGCCGAAAGCAGGCCCCAAGTGATCATGATCCGGGCGATCCAGATCCTGGCGCCGATCCTTTCCAGGACTAGATTGCTGGGCACCTCGAACAGGATGTAGCCGACAAAAAACAGCCCGGCGCCCAGGCCGAAGGCGGTCTCGCTGAAGTGCAGTTGATTGAGCATCTGCAATTTGGCGAAACCGATGTTGATCCGGTCCAGATAGGCCGCCAGATAACAGAAACACAGGAACGGAATCAGCTTCCAGGTGATTTTCCGGTACAGCGCTTTGATGGGGTCGTTGAGGTCGGTCAATGTGTTTTTTACATCTGCTGGGGGCATGAATGAGTCCTGGCGACTGCGGGGCTGATCAATAAGAGGCCAGCGAAGATAGAAGGATTTTTGAACAAAGGTGAGGAGAAATGTACTCGCGGTTTGAGTGATGCGTCTTTAAAAGAAGTAGGACGCGTCTGTAGTCGCAATGTTAATACCCGTAGCCAGCGGCTTGAAGCCTTGGAAGTTACCCGAAAGCCTGGGTTTGCCCCTCAGGCGCCTGAAAAAAGTAGCGGCGATCTGGGTTTAAATAGCCGCTTTGCGCAGGGCAACTTTCATCAGCTGCTCCATTACTGCTCATATTTCATGAAGTAACCACTTCACAAACGCCACGGATGGCTTTTTGAAAAGGGAGAGCACGCCATGGGCGAGCCCGTCATGGCGCCTGAAAGGACCGTGACCTTGCGGGTCAATGGCCAGACCGCTGCTGTCACCGCCATGCTTGATACACCGCTGTTGCTGGTGTTACGCAATGACTTGCAACTCAACGGCCCGAAATACGGCTGCGGGTTGGGGGAATGCGGCGCCTGCACGGTGACCATCGACGGGATCGCCGCGCGCGCGTGTGTGTTTCCCCTGGGCGGCGCTCAGGGGCGGGAAATCACCACCCTGGAAGGCCTCGGCAACCGCCAGCGTCCGCATCCGGTGCAACAGGCATTTATCGACGAGCAGGCCGCGCAATGCGGCTACTGCATGAACGGCATGATCATGACTGCCAAGGCGTTGCTTGATCGTATCCCCCAGCCCACTGACGCCCAGATTCGCCACGAGCTGGCGGGCAATCTCTGCCGCTGCGGCACCCACCTTGAAATACTTCGTGCGGTGCGGCGTGCCGCGCGCCAGACGCCTTGAACGGATCACCCTCATGCCCCAAACCTTGCTCAACCGTGACCAATTGCTGGCCAAAACCGGTGTACTGCTGATCATCGACACCCTCGAACCCGCCTCGGCGCCGTTGGCCAAAGGCGGGGTGCCGCTGCCCAGGCCGCCGGAGAGGGCGCTGTTCATCGCCGTCAATGATGACGGTTATGTCTACGCGTTCAACGGTCATGTCGACCTCGGCACCGGAGTTCGCACGGCATTGGCGCAGATCGTTGCCGAAGAACTGGATGTGGCGCTGGAGCAGGTATGCATGATGCTTGGCGACACCGCCAATACACCGGATCAGGGGCCGACCATTGCCAGCGCGACGATCCAGATTGCCGCGATCCCGTTACGCAATGCCGCTGCAGAAGCGCGCCGCTTTCTGCTGCAGCGCGCGGCGCAGCGTCTGGACGTCACGCTTGAATCGTTGAGCATTGATCGTGGAGAAGTGACGGCAGGTGATGGCCGGACGCTGAGTTTTGCCGAGCTGGTCGCGGATGAGCACGACGAGCTGGGCATTTCCGGTACTGCACCACTGAAAGATGTCGCGGCCTATCGCCTGGTCGGCAAAGGCGCAGCGCGGCTGGATATTCCCGGCAAAGCCACGGGCGAGTTGACCTACGTGCATGACATGCGCTTGCCGAACATGCTTCACGGTCGAGTGATTCGTCCACCGTATGCGGGCCTGGACAGCGGTGACTTCGTTGGCAACAGCCTGCTGGAAGTTGACGAAGCCTCGATCGCCCAGGTTCCGGGTGTGGTTCGGGTGGTGGTGATTCGGGATTTTGTCGGCGTGGTTGCGTTGCGCGAAGAACAGGCCGCGAAGGCTGCGCAGCTGCTCAAGGTCACCTGGAAAGCCTGGAATCACAAGCTGCCGGACATGGATGATGTTGCCCAGGCGATCCGCACCAACCCCCACGTGCAGCGGGTCGTGCTGGATCAGGGCGATATCGAAAGCGCACTCGCCCAGGCCAGCCAGCGCATGCCGCGTCGTTATGTCTGGCCGTACCAGATGCACGCTTCCATCGGCCCGTCTTGCGCGCTGGCGGATTATCAGCCAGAAGGCTTGCGCGTCTGGTCCGGCACGCAGAACCCGCATCTGCTGCGCGCTGACCTGGCCTGGCTGCTGGAATACCCTGAAGAGCGCATTGAAATCATCCGCATGGAAGCTTCCGGCTGTTACGGGCGTAACTGTGCCGATGATGTGAGCGCTGACGCCGCGTTGCTGTCCCGTGCCGTCGGTTTGCCGGTGCGCGTGCAGCTGACTCGTGAGCAGGAACATGTCTGGGAACCCAAAGGGGCGGCCCAACTGATGGAAGTCGATGGCGGCCTGAACGCCGACGGCGCAGTAGCCGGTTATGATTTCACGACCAGTTTTCCGTCCAACGACGCGCCAACCCTGGCGCTGTTGCTGACCGCTCGCGTCGAGCCGGTGGCGGCGATCTTCGAGATGGGCGATCGCACCTCGGTTGCGCCTTATGCCTTCGAACATATGCGCGTGACCATCAACGATATGGCGCCCATGGTCCGCGCATCGTGGATGCGTGGCGTGTCGGCGCTGCCCAACACCTTCGCTCATGAGTCCTATATCGATGAGCTGGCGTTCGCGGCAGGCGTTGATCCTGTGGAATATCGTCTGCGTTATCTACACGACGCGCGCGGGGCAGCGCTGGTCAGGGCTACTGCGGCCCGCGCGCAATGGACGCCACGCCGCGAACCGATGACGATCCCCGAGCAGGACAACGTGCTGCGTGGACGCGGCTTTGCTTATGCGCGTTATATGCACAGCAAGTTTCCCGGTTCCGGCGCAGCGTGGGCGGCATGGGTGGCCGACGTTGCAGTAGACAGGTTGAGTGGCGAAGTATCGGTGACCCGCGTGGTGGTGGGGCATGACGCCGGCATGATGATCAATCCGGCAGGGGTGCAACATCAGATTCACGGCAACGTCATTCAATCCACCAGCCGTGTGCTCAAGGAACAGGTGACTTTCGAAGCGTCCACGGTTGCCAGCAAGGAATGGGGCGGTTATCCGATCCTGATCTTCCCGCAGGTGCCGGACATCGATGTGTTGATGATGCCGCGCCAGAACGAGCCGCCGCTGGGCGCGGGGGAGTCGGCTGCGGTGCCCAGCGCGGCGGCCATTGCCAACGCGGTCTACGACGCCACCGGGATCCGCTTTCGCGAACTGCCGATCACTGCCGAGCGGGTGCTGGCGGCGCTCAACGCTGCAGATGGCCAAGGCGAAGGTAGTCCGCCTGTAGCTGCGAAAGCCAAACGCTTCAGAGGATTGTTGGGTTCGATGATTCTGGCATTCGGCGCCTTACTGGGCAGCGCATTGCCGTGGCGTGCTGAAATCAGTCCGATTGCGCCGCCCGATCCTGGCACCTGGTCAGCCGCTACGCTGGAACGTGGCCGTTTGCTGGCGGCGGCGGGGGACTGCGCGGTCTGTCATACCGCGCCAGATGGAGCAAGTAATGCGGGCGGGCGGGCCTTGCAAACGCCGTTTGGCACCCTGTACACCCGCAACATCACGCCGGATACGCAAACCGGGATCGGTAACTGGTCGTATCCGGCCTTCGAGCGAGCCATGCGCCAGGGCATCAGTCGCGATGGCAAGCATCTGTATCCGGCGTTCCCCTACACCGCCTTCAGAAATATCAACGATGCCGACATGCAGGCGCTCTACGCCTGGCTGATGACTCAGACACCCGTCAGCCAGCCGGCCAGAAGCAACGATCTGAGTTTTCCGTGGAACCTGCGGCCGCTGCTGGCTGGATGGAACGCGCTGTTTCTGCGCAGCGGGGAATCCAAGGCGCTGCCCGAACGCAGCGAACAGTGGAATCGCGGTGCGTATCTGGTCAACGGCCTCGGGCATTGCGCGGCCTGTCACTCGCCGCGTAATGCGCTGGGCGCGCAGAAGGGCGGTGCCTGGTTTCTGGCTGGCGGCACAGTGGATGGCTGGCAAGCTCCAGCGCTTAATGGCCTTTCGCAAACAGCAACGCCGTGGACCGAGGAGCACCTGTTCACTTACCTGAGCACTGGACATTCCGAGGCCCATGGCGTGGCGGCTGGCCCTATGGGGCCGGTGGTCGGCGAGTTGGCTAAATTGCCCGCTGCCGACATTCGCGCCATGGCGGTTTATCTGGTTTCGCTGGATGCATCGGCGGTGTCCCGACCGCAGCCTGACGATGCATTGATCGCCAAGCCGACACTGGCGTCATTGAGCCGGGGCAAGCGTATTTTCGAAGGCGCCTGTCAGGGTTGTCATGCGGACGGGAAAGGGCCGAAATTGTTCGGGGTCAGTCCGGCACTGGCCCGCAACAGCAATCTGCACAGCCAGCAACCCGACAATTTGCTGAAGATCATCCTGCACGGCATTGCGACCCCGGCCACTCAGGATCTGGGTTACATGCCGGGCTTCAAAGACAGTTTTTCCGATACGCAGCTCAGCGACTTGACCGCGTATCTACGCAACCGATTTGCGCCGAATCAGCCCCAGTGGCGTGGCGTCAGGGAGAAAGTGGCCCAGTTGCGGGCCAATCCGGGAATGCATTGAAAGGTTAAAGAATGCGATACAACAACCGCTCGGCACGCACCCGGCTGACCCGCCGCAAAAAGGTCCTGACGGCGACCGGATATTCCATGAGGGTATCCAGCTCGTCGTACTTGCCGACGCGCTGGGTGTTGCGCATCAGACGTTCGATTTCGGCCTGGCGTGCGCTGATCCATTGACCCTTGGGATCGTCGATCAGCAGTGCGTTTTCCAGGTCCAGATTGAAGGCGCGCGGGTTCAGATTGTTGCCGGTCAGCAAGGTGTAACGGTCGTCGACCCACATGCCCTTGAGGTGGAAAGTGTTATCGCCTTCCTTCCACAGGTGCAGGTTCAATTGGTGGCGGGCAATGGAGGCTTTGTGCTTCTGGGCAAAACGCCGCAAGCTGATCTCGTAGAGATAAGGCAATGCCGAAATGACCTTGAACGGCTCATCAGGCGGGATAAAGAAGTCGTTAGCCTTCTTGTCGCCGATGATGATGTCGACCTTTACACCACGCTTGAGGGCGCGGTTGATTTCCCGCGTCACCGCCAGCGGCACGTTGAAATAAGGCGTGCAAATGGTCAGCTGGGTTTTGCTCGCCGCAATCAGTTCGAGAATCGTGCGATTGAGCGGGTTGCGTGGGCCGACCCCCAACAAGGGAATGACCCGCAACTCACCGTTTTCCTCGACGCCGGCTGAGGTGTCGTAGACGGCGCGCTTGAGATGGTTGCGAAAGGCCCGGATTTCGCTGCGCAGGCTGCGGGACGTCGGCGGCGAAGGCAGGTCCAGGCGATGCACCGCTCCGGAAGGCAGGATGTCACGCTGCACCATGTCCTGGAACGCGTCGGCCAGCGGCGTGCTGTCCACCACGTGATAGCGGTCCAGACGGTATTTGTCGAGCTTGTGCAGGTAAACGTTATTGATGCTGGCGCCGCTGTAGATCACGGCGTCATCGATCACGCAGCCTTTCAAATGCAAGACCCCGAACAGCTCGCGGGTCTGGACTGGCACGCCGTAAATCGGCACTTCCTCGTCATATTCCAGATTCTGCGCCTGGTACCACGTGGAATTGCCCGGCTGGCGTCCCGCGCCAATCAGGCCACGCTGCGCCCGGAACCAGTCCACCAGCACCACCACATCCAGTTCGGGCCTGGCGGCTTTGGCGGCGTACAGTGCGTCGAGCATTTCCTGGCCGGCTTCGTCCTGCTGCAAGTACAAGGCGATGATGTAAATACGCCGGGTCGCCGAGGCGATTTTCTCCAGCAGGCAGCGACGGTAATCAGCAGCAGTGGGCAGAATCGTGAGGGCATCGCCGGGCAAGACAAAACCGCGCAGCGCTGCAAGGGTAGAGCGTCGGAAGTTGGACCGCATAAGCCTCTCGAAGGGGTAAACCAACAGCGCACGAGCTTACACCAGAGTCGGGGTCAGGTCGTGGATGCTCTTGAGAGATCCCGGACAAGTCCGGTCCTACCGAGTCAACACAACCCGGTAGGAGGGGACTCGTCCCCGAAGGCGTCAGTGCAAGCGCTGAAGATTGTCCTTGGCAAACCCGACGCCTTCCCGGACAACTCCGGTCCTACCGAGTCAACACAACCCGGTAGGAGGGGACTCGTCCCCGAAGGCGTCAGTGCAAGCGCTGAAGATTGTCCTTGGCAAACCCGACGCCTTCCCGGACAACTCCGGTCCTACCGAGTCAACACAACCCGGTAGGAGGGGACTCGTCCCCGAAGGCGACGTTACATCCGCCGAAGTTCCAAACCAGAACTGACGCCTTCGCGGGCAAGCCTCCAACGGGAAGTGCGCTGGTTGCTCAGTAACCGTTGCGCTTCAAGATCGCATCCATGCTTTCTTGCGCCGGCCGACCGTAGAACCTGAGCAGCTCCGAAGCGCGGTTGGTAAAGAAGCCATCCACGCCGTCTTCGCTGACTTTCTTGAAGTCCACTTCGTCATCGACGGTATAGGGATGCACCACCAGGCCTTTGTCATGAGCCATCTTGTTCATCCAGGGTTTGACCAGGTCCATGTAACTCTGATCGCCACCGTGAGTGAGTTTCGTAGAGGGACCGGTGCCAATCGCGCCGTGTGCCTTGGCCCAATCCATCCAGGCGGCAAACTCCGCTTCGGATTTGACCTCCTGCGCGCCGTAATAGCTGGCCTTGTCCTTGAAGCCTGAATCCTTGAAGGCTACGCCGGATTTCGGTTCGATCGATCCTTCTCCAATCCACAACAGCAGCACTTTCGGTACTTGCGGCATCTCTTTTTGCAGCAGTTCCAGACTGGGTTTCTCGAAGGTCTGCAACACCACACGCCCAGGCATGTGCGCCACGTTGACATGACCTGCGCTGGCGGCCGGGCGCGAAGTCAGCCAGCCGCGTTTATCCAGGTTCTTTTTCAAGTCGGCTTCAATGCCGGGAAACTGCGCAGGGACTTTAGTTTCGATATACAGGCCGGGCTTGTTGCTGCCGCCTTCGGCGATGTCGATCACTTCATCCAGGGTCAGGATTTGCAACCCGGCATAGCTGGCGCGCGCACGGTCGGGATAGGCCTTGTTGAACCAGGTTCCGGCGTCGAGTTGCTTGAGTTCGGCGAGGGTAAAGGTGCTGACCGGATCCTTGGCGCGCGCGGGGAAAACGTCGGCGACGTTGGTGGTGCGTACCAGAGTGTCGTCATGCAAGGCGATCAACACCCCGTCTTTGGTGCGCTGAATATCCATTTCCAGATAATCCGCCCCCAATTCACGGGCCACGGTGTAGGCCGGAATGGTTTCTTCTGGCGCGTCAAACGAAGCGCCGCGATGGGCAATGACCGCAGGCCATGGCAAACCGATCTTTTCACTCAACGCCTTGCCCGGCGCTTCGGCCGAAACCGCGACGGCCGATGACAGCAGCAAGCCTGTGAATACACTCGCTGCCAACAACTGGGCAATCGGGGTTTTACGAAACAGGTTGTTCGACATTCCTTTCAACATGGGCATGTAATTCCTTCTGATCGTCATGGATGACCGTCTTGATCCGCGCAAAGCATTACCAGCATCAAGCGGGACCGGCAAGGCGCCTGTCGCTTTCGGATGAGCCATGTCGCACCCAAACGCAGAGTTATTGAGAGGTTTGTGGCTCATCCGCACGCATTTGGGCACTATGGGTCTCATTTGTTATCAGCTTGCACGGCAAATGCGTCCGCTCCGTGAACGCGAGAATCTTCCAGGCAGTCTTTTTTATGGAAACCAACACTTACGCCGCGCTGGTGGGATTCGTCGATATGCTCATGGACGCCATTTGCGTTGTCGACTCGCAAGGCCGTTATGTGTACGTCAGCGCAGCCAGTGAGCGGATTTTCGGTTATTCACCCGCCGAGCTGATGGGCCGGCAGATGCTCGACCTGATTCATCCGGATGACCGGGAGCTCACGTTGGCTGCGGCTCGGGAGATCATGACCGGCGAGCCAAAGCTGCATTTCGAGAATCGCTACATCCATAAAGACGGGCATATCGTTCACATCATGTGGTCGGCGCGATGGTCCGAGGTGGACCGTCTGCGGATTGCGGTCGCCCGTGACATCACTCAGCTCAAGCGTTCCGAAGCCTTGCGCCAGGCACTGTTCGATATTTCCGAAGCGGCTCATTCGGCAGGAGATTTGGTCGAGCTGTTTCGGCATATGCATGAAATCATCGGCACCTTGCTGCCTGCGCAGAATTTTTCGGTCGCGCTGTTCGATCCGCTGCGTGTCCAGTTGAATTTCCCTTATCACATCGACGAGCAGGATCCGTTGCGGCAAAGTCCGCTGGCCCAAACCCTGGCCCTTGAAATCGCTGCCACGGGCACCGCTGTGCTTTTTTGCGCCTCAAGGAAAGCCTCGCTGTCGCAAGCCCTGATCAGCCTGATGGATGACAATTCATCGTGTTGGCTCGGTGTGCCGCTCAACGCGCAAAGCGGCACCATCGGTGCGTTGATGGTTAAAGGCCAGAGCGGAGAAGGGCACTACAGTGAACAGGATCAAGAGCTGTTGCAGTTCATCGCCAATCAGGCAACGGCCGCCATCGAGCGTCAGCGGATGCACGAGCGATTGCAGCAGATGGCGCAATTCGACCCGTTGACCCAGTTGCCCAACCGGATGTTGTTGCATGAACGACTGCTCGGTTCCCTGGAACGCGCACGGCTTAGCGAAGGACGTCTGGCGGTCCTTTATCTGGATCTGGATAAGTTCAAGCTGGTCAACGACACGTTTGGACATGCCGCAGGTGACGTACTCTTGCAGGAAGTCGCCCGCCGTCTTACCCATTGCGTACGTGAATCGGACACGGTCGCGCGGATCGGCGGGGACGAATTCATCGTTTTGCTGGATCGCGTCAGCAAGGATGACGACGCCAATATCGTGGCTGCCAAGATCCTTGCCGCACTCAATGAGCCCATCAACTTCAACGGCATCGACTGGCCGATAATGCCCAGCATCGGCGTTGCCCACTTCCCGGACGACGGCGCGGATCTGGCGCAGCTGTTCAAATATGCTGATGAAGCGATGTACCAGGCCAAGAAAAAGGGTGGCAACCGGTTTCAGGGGTAAGACCCGAACTCATGAACCGACCACTTCCTTGCGCGGGCGTCCACCTTTCGCGCCGTTTTTGGGCCGGTCTGAGGCTACACCTTCAGCCTCCACACCAACAATCCATCAAAGCCTCTGCCCAAGCGCGCAGAGTCGCGTTACTGTCTGCGTCTTTCAGCGGATTTTTCTGGAGCCCTGCATGACAACGACGGTCCTGGTATTGGTCGAAAGTGTTAACGAGTATTTGCCGATTCTGGAAAACAGTGGTTTGCGGTTGATCCTCGCGCCCACGCCAGCGATGCGTGCCGAGGCGATTGCAACGCGTGGCACGGAAATCACCGCAGTGCTGACGCGCGGGCCGTTAGGGTTTGAAGCGCACGAGATGGACGCGTTGCCCGACTTGAAGATCATTTGTGTGATCGGTGCCGGTTATGAGCGTGTCGATCTGCCTGCTGCCGAAGCCCGAGGCATCGTGGTGACCAATGGCGCCGGGGTGAATGCACCGACGGTGGCCGATCACGCGATGTCATTGCTGCTGTCCATCGTGCGCGACATTCCCCAGGGCGATGCGTCGGTGCGCCGCAGCGAGTGGCGCAAACTGACTCGACCATCATTCGAGGGCAAGCGTCTGGGAATTCTGGGTCTGGGCGCGGTTGGCATGGCCATCGCGCGTCGAGCGGCGGGCTTCGACATGCTTGTGAACTATCACAGCCGCACGCCGCGCACTGATGTGGATTACACCTACTGTGCGACGCCACTGGAATTGGCCAGTGCTTCGGATTTCCTGATTGTCGCCACGCCTGGCGGGGCGGCTACCCAGCACTTGATCGACCGCACGGCCCTCGATGCGCTGGGGTCTGATGGGTTTATCGTGAACATCGCCCGGGCCAGCGTCATTGATACCGAGGCGTTGATTCAGGCCTTGCAGCAGCAGCGGATCGCCGGCGCGGCGCTGGACGTCTTCGATGACGAGCCGCAAGTGCCCGATGCGCTCAAGAGCTTGAACAATGTAATCCTCTCACCGCATGTGGCCGGGCTGTCGCCGGAAGCGTCCCGTGGGACTGTGCAGCTGGTGGCGGATAATCTGCTGGCATTCTTCGCCGGCAAGCCAGTGTTGACGCCGGTGCACAGCTGATCGGTTGTGTTGCATTTGCGTTGTTTCGTCCATAAGCCCGATGGATCTGTACAAGCCGTGCGCCGGATAAATGCCCAGACTCTGCTCATCGCCTGATTCGATCAGGCACTGCCCTCCAGGAGAGGACCATGAGCGAGTTTGTCATTGCACCTGTTGAAACCCCGTCGCTGGCTGTCGAGGGCACCAGCAGCCGCTTCCCCATTCGCCGGGTGTTTTGTGTCGGTCGCAACTATTCCGAACATGCCCGGGAAATGGGTCACGATCCGGACCGTGAACCACCATTCTTCTTCATGAAGCCTGCCGATGCGGTGGTTGCCGCCCAAGGCAGCATCGCCTATCCGCCGCTGACCCAGGATCTGCATCACGAAGTGGAGTTGGTCGTGGCGATTGGCAAAGGCGGTGTCGATATCGCGCCGCAAGACGCCTTGGATCATGTCTGGGGTTACGCCGTCGGCCTGGATTTGACCCGGCGGGACCTGCAAGGTCTGGCGAAGAAGGCCGGTCGGCCGTGGGAATGGGGCAAGGCGTTCGATCAGTCAGCACCGGCCACGCCGCTGGTGCCGGTCAGTCGCATCGGTCATCCGGAGAAAGGTTTGATCTGGCTGGACGTCAACGGCGCAGAGCGTCAACGCGGGGATTTGGCGGATCAGATCTGGTCAGTCAAGGAGGTGATTGCTTATATCTCCCAGTCCGTGGCGCTCAAGGCCGGCGACCTGATCTACACCGGCACGCCAGCAGGCGTTGGTGCGTTGCAACCTGGCGATGTGCTCACCGGTGGCGTCGAGGGCATCGGTGAGTTTTCCCTGACCATCGCCGCGCGCTGAAGCACGACGAATCCCTTGGTCCGACCGTTGCCCGTGCACTACCATGCAACGGTCTCGGCCCAGCGAATCAGGTGCGTCACCGATGGTCAGTCTGTCCAGCATCCCTACCTACGATATGCAGCAGCGCAGTGATCGCGACGATTTCTATATCCGTGACAAGTCCGCCCGGCCTGCGCTGACGACGCCCCATCGGCATGAGTACTTCCAGATCCAGATCAACCTGGGCGGCGACACCGTGCAACACATCGGCGGGGCGGTTCGACCATTCCCGCGCAATACCCTGGCGTTCATCCTGCCGCATCGACTGCACGTGATTCCCCATCCTGAAGACGGGAATTTCATGTTGATCAATTTTTCCCAGGATTTTCTGCTGCAACACCTGCACTGCGATCCGCTGGACCTGGAAGACGTGCCCATGGAACAAGCCCCGGAACTGGCGCCGTTTCGCTTTCAGGAATACCTGGATTTCATTTTCGATGACCACCAGTTCGCCAGGCTGCAAGGCTTGCTGCAAACCATGCGCGACCTGGACCGTACGCGCCAGTTGGGCACTGGCATGATGTTGCGCGGCTGCCTGTTGCAATTGATTGGGCACGTCTGCGATCTCTATCAAGACCCATTGATCGCGCTGTCCACGGGCAAGGCGCACAAACGCGGTCGGCGCGATGCCTTGGGCCGCGTCATGGATTACATCCGCCAGCAGATCGATAACCCGGCCATCAGTTTGAAGGATGCCGCGGCCGCAGCCTTTCTGTCGCCCAATTACTTGACCCATCTGTTGCGCAAGGAAACCGGCAGCAGCTTCTCGGAGCTGGTGCTCGAACGGCGCATGCGTCTGGCGCGCAGTCACTTGAGCAACAGCACCCAACCCATCAGTCATATCGCCCAGGCCTGTGGTTTCGCCGATGAAGCCTACTTTTCGCGGCGGTTTCGCCAAGTGAACGGCATACCGCCGGGGCAGTTTCGCCGGCAGCTAAAGGCCGGATGCCATTCCTGATGGCTGGGGCAAGCGAATCCCCCGCGTCAACTCGGTAAACAACGCCGACACCGAGCGCAGCGCCCGGCAATCCGGGCGGGTCAGCAGCCACAGCGCGCTGTCATAACCGGCCAGAGGTTCACCCAGCGTTTGCAGCTGTGGACTGTTGGCCAGCTGAAAATCCGGCAACGCTGCAACGCCCATTCCCGCTTTGACCAACTCAGCCACGGCCATCATCGAACTGCACCGATAGGACAGATTGATGCCGGGCAATTGCTGGCGTCGCCAGGTGACGGTGGGATGGTCGGGGAGAAAATCGTCGGGGGCGATCCAGTCCATGAGAGCGGGCTGGTCATGACCGATCCGCTGCAGGTAATCGGTGCTGGCGCACAGCACGTAGGACACCGTTCCGAGCCGGTTGCCCACCAGATGCTCCGGCGGGCTGGTGGTCAGGCGCAGAGCAATGTCAGCGTCCCGGCGGCTGAGGTTGGCGAACGTGCTGGAGGTGTTGAGTTCCAGCTTGAGGGCCGGGTAAGCGGGCATGAAACGCGTCAGCGCAGGCAACAACAGGCTTTGCAGCACCGCTTCGGTACAGGTCAGGCGCACCGTGCCGCTGACCACTTCGCGACCCTGTTCCAGGCCGATTTGCGCCAGTTCCAGCGCTTGCTCCGCATCTTCGGCCTGCCTGGCCAGCGTTAGCGCGGCTCCGGTCGGCCGGTACCCGGTTCGCGTCTTGTCGAACAACGCGCTGCCCAGTGCAGCTTCAAGGCGCCGCACCGAGCGGAATACCGTGGAAACATCGACCTTGAGCAGTTCGGCGGCCCGCGCCAGCGTCTTGCCCCGCACCAGCGCCAGAATCAATGCGAGGTCTGAATGATTGAGGCGATAGTGCGTGGGTGCATTGATCACTTGTCTGAATGCCAATTTTGCTTGCGTGAACGCCAGCATATAGTCCCGGGCAGGCAATCAACAATAGATCGCCATCATCAGGGAGCAGGGCATGGAGCGGGTGAGTCAGGCAGGTGAAGCAGTGCGCGTGGCCTTGGTCGGGGATTACAACGCAGGTGTGCCCGCGCATCGGGCCATTCCGTTGGCGCTGGAGCTGGCGGCCAGCGCCGCGAACGTGCAAGTGGATTACAGTTGGGTGCCCACGCCGCAGGTTCAGGATGGCGCCGGGCTGGCCGGCTTCGACGGAATCTGGTGTGTACCGGCCAGTCCTTATCTGGACATGAACGGCGCGCTAACGGCGATTCGCTATGCCCGAGAACAACCGCTGCCGTTTCTGGGTACATGCGGTGGCTTCCAGCATGCGTTGATTGAATACGCGCGCAACGTATTGGGCTGGCAGGACGCCGAACACGCGGAAACCGCGCCTGAATCAGCCAACGCGATCATCACCCCGCTGACCTGCTCACTGCTGGAGGTTGTCGCTGAGATCCGTTTGCTCCCCGGCTCCTTGATTGCCCAGGCGTATGGAAAACTGGATGTCGCCGAGTGCTATCAATGTCGCTATGGCTTGCGGGCGGAACTGCAAGAGGCGCTGTTTGCCGGGGCGTTGGGGGTGAGCGGCCGGGATAAAAACGGCGAGATTCGCGCCATCGAACTGCAAGGCCATCCGTTTTTCGTCGCCAGCCTGTTTCAGCCCGAACGAGCTGCTCTGGCGGGAAGTCTGCCGCCGCTGGTTGCAGCTTTCCTGGGTGCCTGTCTGGAATCCCGTCGTCGCTGATCACGCCCCAACGAATTGCTTTAAGGCTATTTGAAAAAACCGACGTACAGACAACGCTTCTGTAAATGGCGGGGTAGGGCTATCGTCCTCTACATACTGTTGCCATGAGCCGGGGAAGTTGCATGCTGAGTCGTCTGTTGGGTCGAGTGTTGCGCGGGCGCAGTGCGACCGAAAACAAACTCATCTGGAATCAGAAAGCCGTGTCATTTGCGCCGGTCAATATTGACCTGCGCAGCCCGGCATTCGGGTCGATGGAGCAGATTCCAGCGTCTCACGTGGGGTCGGCAGCCGGCGGTAATCTATCGCCTGCGCTGGAGTGGACAGGTTTGCCGCCCGGTACCAAAGAGCTGGCATTGATCATCGAAGATGGCGATGCCGCGCTGCCGTTTGCCTTCGTGCATGCCATTGCCGTCGGTATCACGCCGCAACTCAACGGCTTGCCGGTCGGCGCCTTGAGCAGCGCTTCTCGTGGTTTGCTGACGCTGGGGCGCAACAGTTTTGGCAGCATCACCTATTCAGGACCCAGCCCGCTGCCCGGCCACGGCCCGCACCGCTACAGCTTCCAATTGTTAGCACTTGATCGTGTCTTGTATTTCGAAAGTCCTCCGAACCGAACGCAATTGCTTCGGGCGATGGCGGGCGCGGTCATTGGTCGAGGCCGACTGGACGGGGTTCATGAGCGACCTTGAATCGTCCAGTAATTACACAGTGAGTGTCGCAATGCGCCAGGCTGTGCCAGCATTCCGGTCTGTGCCACTTCCGACTGATGTTTCCCGGCAGGAAATTTTATGAATCACCGCCCCGATACTGCACCTGAGCTGCACATTCCCGACAGTTTGCGGGTGCCACCCAAAGTGCTGTGTCACGCCACCAGTTTGCGCAAGGCAACCCGGCGTATTTCCCAGCTTTACGATGCCGTCATGGCGCCCAGTGGTTTGCGTTCAACCCAACGCTCGATCCTGATCCAGATCGCCCGCCACCAGGCCCCGGCGTTGACAGAGCTGGCGGCGATTCTGGTGATCGATCGCTCGGCGCTTGCGCAGAATCTCAAGCCCCTGGAGCGTGACGGGTTGGTGTCGGTGGAAGTCGATGCCGACGACCGACGCAGCCGTCGTGTGCGGCTGACCCAGTGTGGCGTGGATAAACTTCTGGAATCCCAGGCGTTGTGGGAAGAGGCCCAGCAGTGTTTCGAAACCCGGCTCGGCAAACAGCAAGCCTGTGAACTGCGGGAGTTGCTGGGCACGGTTGCGGCCCTGGATTACGGCGATGAGGCGCTGGATTAGCCCGCGTTACCACGCCCGGCACAGGCATGTGCCAGGCGTGGTCGCAGACTCAGGTCAAGGCATCATTGGCGGGATATAGCTCAACGTGGTGCCCAGCGCCCATAACAGAAACAGTACCAGCGGCGTGTGCACCAGCAGCTGCACGAACGAAAAACCGATCAGGTCGCGGGCCTTCAAGCCCAGAACGCCCAGCAGCGGCAGCATGTAGAACGGATTGATCAGGTTCGGCAAGGCTTCGGCAGCGTTATAGATCTGCACCGCCCAGCCCAGGTGGTATTGAAGTTCGTTGGCGACCTGCATGACGTAAGGTGCTTCGATGATCCATTTGCCACCACCCGACGGGATGAAGAAGCCCAGCACTGCCGAATACACCCCCATCAGCAACGCATAGGTGTCGTGGGAGGCAATGCTGGTGAAGAACGTCGAAATGTGATGCGCCAGGGTTTGCGCATCGCTGCCTTTGACCGTCGTCATCAATGCTGCAATCGAGCCGTACAGCGGAAACTGAATCATCACGCCCGTGGTGGTGGGCACGGCGCGGGTGACGGCGTCGAGAAAGCTGCGTGGACGCCAGTGCAGCAGCGCGCCGAGCATGATGAACAGGAAATTATAGGTGTTCAGCCCGGAAATCGCGGTAATGGCCGGTTTGGTCGAGAACTCGTTGAACAGCCAGCCGGACGCCAGCAACACCATCAGGATAATCAGCAGCGGACTGTATTCCAGCCATTCGCCGGGACGGCTGCGCGGGGGCAGGGCTGGCAGACTGAACGCCGGATCGACGCCGCAGGCCTGGGCATCCTTGGCGCTGTTCGGGCCGGGCGCCGTGGCATAGGCCACCACCAGCGACACGATGACCAGCACCGCCAGCATCACGCCGGACTGCCAGAGGAAAATCGTTTCGGTGAATGGGATGACCCCGGTAATGGCCAGGATCGACGGCGGCAGGCTGCCGGGGTTGGCCTGCAATTGCGCTGCCGAAGAAGAAAGCCCCAGTGCCCAGACCGCGCCGAGGCCCAGATACGCCGCAGCCCCGGCCGCCCGATAGTCCATGCGCAAGTCGGTGCGGCGGGCGAGCGCGCGCACCAGCAGACCGCCGAAGACCAGCGACAGGCCCCAGTTCAGCAAGGAGGCGACCATGGAAATCAGCGCTACCCAAGCCACAGCCGAGCGGCCGTTTTTCGGGATACGCGCCAGACGATCGATCAACTTGACCGCTGGCGGTGAGCTGGCGACGACATAGCCGCCGATCACCACGAAGGCCATTTGCATGGTGAACGGAATCAGGCTCCAGAAACCGTCGCCGAATGCCTTGGCCGCTTCGGCGGGGCGGGCACCCATGGCCAGGGTCGCAACGGTGACGATGACCACCGCCAACGCAGCAAATACCCAGGAATCAGGGAACCAGCGTTCCGCGAATTTTGCGCAACGCAGGGCAAATCGGGCATAGCGGCTTTCTTCGATGTCGGCGGCCACAGGGCTTACCTCTTGTAATTATTTTTGGAGTGTTGAACGCATTGTAGGAGCCAACTTGTTGGCGAAGCGTTGCGTCTGGCACACCGCCTCGCCAACAAGTTGGCTCCTACATTTTTTGCAAGCAGTTAACGAATCAGAAAGTCATTTCCACGACATCATCCGGAACGATCAACTTGCCAGCGGTCTTGGCGATGATTTCTTCCACGCTGACCCCAGGCGCACGTTCGCGCAGGATGAACGCGCCGTTGTCGATTTCCAGGTAAGCCAGGTCGGTCAGCACCTTGCGAATGCAGCCCGCGCCGGTCAGCGGCAGGCTGCAACGGCTCAGCAGCTTGGACTCGCCGTCCTTCGACGCGTGGGTCATGGTGACGATGATGTTGTCGGCGCCAGCCACCAGATCCATGGCGCCGCCCATGCCTTTAACCAGCTTGCCGGGGATCATCCACGAAGCGATATTGCCTTCCACGTCGACTTCGAACGCGCCCAGCACGGTGAGGTCCACGTGGCCACCACGGATCATGGCGAAGGATTGTGAAGAGTCGAAAATCGATGCGCCGATGCGGGCGGTCACCGTTTGCTTGCCGGCATTGATCATGTCGGCATCGATGGTTTCTTCGGTAGGAAATGCGCCCATGCCGAGCAGGCCGTTTTCCGATTGCAGCATCACGTCGATATCGTCAGGCACGTAGTTGGCGACCAGGGTCGGAATGCCGATGCCCAGGTTCACGTAATAGCCGTCCTTGAGTTCGCGTGCGACGCGTTGAGCCATTTGTTCGCGGGAAAGTGCCATGGTCTGAAATCTCTTTGTTGTTTTATCGCAGCCTGCACACGCAAGCGCCGGAAGAACGCAAAGCGATGGCGTCAGGCTTTGCGGACGGTGCGCTGTTCGATGCGCTTCTCGAAACTGCCCTGGATCACCCGATTGACGTAGATACCCGGCGTATGGATTTCGGAAGGCAGCAGCACGCCGGGCTCGACGATTTCCTCAACCTCGACCACGGTAATCCGGCCTGCGGTGGCGACCACCGGGTTGAAGTTCTGCGCGGTGTGGCGATAAACCACGTTGCCGAAGTGATCGGCTTTCCAGCCTTTGACGATAGCGAAGTCGCCAGTGATTGCCTCTTCAAGGATCACATGACGGCCATTGAACTGACGGGTTTCCTTGCCTTCGGCCACCGGCGTGCCGTACCCGGTTGCGGTGTAGAACGCGGGAATGCCGGCACCGCCTGCGCGCATTTTTTCGGCGAGGGTGCCTTGGGGCGTGAGTTCGACTTCCAGTTCGCCACTGAGCAGCTGACGCTCGAACAGGGCGTTTTCACCCACGTAGGAGGCGATCATCTTACGAATCTGCCGGTCTTCGAGCAGGATGCCCAGGCCAAAACCGTCGACGCCGCAGTTGTTGGAAACAACGGTCAGTCCTCGGACGCCCATGCGTTTGATTTCTGCGATGAGGTTTTCCGGGATGCCGCACAAGCCAAATCCACCGGAAAGCACTGTCATGTTGTCGGTCAGCCCGGCGAGGGCTTCTTGATAAGTCGCAACTCGTTTGTCGAGTCCAGCCATGATTGATCCGCCTTTTATAGTTGTGACCGACAGCCTGGACGTCGGAGGAGCGTTCGCTGCATCTTCTCTCGGGACCAATGATTTGTTAATTTTGTTTTTCTGATGAATTAATAAAGAAAGCAAATATATGAACGTGAAGCAGCTCCGAGCTTTTCTGGCTGTGGCGCAGCATCTGAGCTTCGCCCAGGCGGGGGAACGGCTGCACTTGTCTCAACCGGCCCTGAGCCTGACCATCAAGAGTCTAGAAGAGGATTTGGGTGGGCAGTTGCTCAGTCGCACCACGCGCAGCGTCAGCCTCACGCCGGAGGGCGAAACCTTGTTGCCGTTGGCGCGGCAACTGCTGGCCGACTGGGACAACGCCGAGGAGTTGCTGCGCCAGCGCTTTACCTTGCAGCTGGGCAAAGTGTCGGTGGCGGCGATGCCGTCTTTTGCGGGCAATCTGCTTCCCGGTGCACTCAAGGTGTTTCGCAGTCGCTACCCACGGGTCAACGTGGCGGTGCACGACCTGATCAACGAAGAAGTGCTGGAGATGGTTCGTCATCGGCGGGTCGAGTTGGGCATCGGCTTCGAGCCCGAGGCGGGCAATTCGCTGGTGTTCACGCCGTTCTATACCGACCGCTTCGTCGCCGTGGTGCCGCTGGATTCGCCACTTGCCCAGCGTGCCGAGCTGAGCTGGGAGGAGTTGCTGAAAGAAGACTTCATTGCCCTGCAACGACCGTCCGCAGTGCGTCTGCTGCTGGAACAGAGCCTGGAAGCGCAGCACGGCAAATTGTCGGTGGCGTTTGAAAGTCATCAACTGTCGACGATCGGACGCATGGTCGCGAACGGGCTTGGGGTCAGCGCCGTGCCCTCGCTGTGCATTCAGCAGATGCAGGAATTGGGTGCGCGCTGCATTGCCCTGGTCGAGCCGCGTATCGAGCGCCGCATCGGCCTGATGATGCTCGCCGATCACAAGCTATCGGCCGCTGCCCAGGCACTTCGGGATGTCTTGATCGAGTGTGCGCAGTCGCAACAGCCCCGGCTTGAAGCGCTCTAGTACAAGGGACGGTTGGCGAAACTGTCACAAAATTCACATTGCTCCCAAGGGCCTTCCGGTATCGTGCGGCAAAATTACAACTAAATGTTTCTGCCGAAACCCGTGAGAAGGAGTCACCCCTTTGGATGCGTCTTCAGCCGCCTGGCTTGTGCATGACACCCGTTTGATCATCTGTTGCCTGATTGCCATTGCTACGATCATCGTCCTCATCAGTGCCACCAAACTTCCGCCTTTCCTGTCGATTCTGATCGGTACGTTCATTGCCGGCGTCGGTGCCGGGGTGCCGCCAGAAGAAGTGGCCAAAGCGTTCAGCAAAGGCGCTGGCGCGATTCTGGGTGAGGCTGGTTTGATCATCGCGCTGGGGGCGATGCTCGGCGCGTTGATGGCCGAATCCGGCGCGGCGGATCGTATCGCCACCACGTTGCTGGGGTTCGGCAAGGGCCGCGCGCTGCCGTGGGTCATGGCGCTGGTGGCCATGGTGATTGGCCTGCCGCTGTTTTTTGAAGTCGGCCTGGTGTTGATGGTGCCGATCATATTTGTGATGGCCCGCCGCTCGGATCAGCCGTTGCTGAAAATCGCCATCCCGGCATTGGCGGGGATGACCACCTTGCATGCCTTGATGCCGCCGCATCCCGGTCCGCTGATCGCCGTCAGTGCATTGCATGCCGATCTGGGCCTGACCATGTTGCTGGGTTTCTGTATCGCGATTCCGGCGGTCATTCTGGCCGGCCCGCTGTACGGCAACTGGCTGTCCAAACGTCTGGATGTCAAAGAACCCGCCGAGCTGGGCGAGTTGTTTTCGGCCAAACCAACCGCCAAGCGCCAGCCGAGCTTCGGTATTTCCCTGCTGATCATCCTGCTGCCGGTGATTCTGATGCTCGGCAGCACCCTGGCGAAAGTCGTCATGGACCCGCACAGCACGGCGGCGCTGACCTTGAAGTTCCTCGGCGAACCTTTGGTTGCACTGGGTCTGGCGGTGGTAGCTGCGGTGATTTGCCTGGGTTGGGCCAACGGGATTTCCCGGGAAGATGTGGGCGGCACCTTACGTAAAAGCCTCGCGCCCATTGCGGTCTTGCTGCTGACCATCGGCGCGGGCGGCGGGCTCAAGCAAACCTTGCTGGACGCTGGGGTGAGCCAGACCATCAGCAAAGTGGCCGAGGGCGCGCATATGCCGTATTTGCTGCTGGCCTGGCTGATCGCCGTGGCGCTGCGGCAAGCCACCGGTTCGGCAACCGTGGCAACCACCACCACCGCAGGCATTCTGGCGCCGATGATGGCCGGCCTGGCGGCGACGCAAAGCTCGCTGGTGGCCCTGGCGATTGGCGCCGGTTCGGTGTTCTTCTGCCACGTGAACGACGCAGGCTTCTGGATGGTGCGCGAATACTTCGGTTTGAAGCTCAGGGAGACCATTCTGGTCTGGTCGGTGTTGCAGACTATTGTTTCGGTGGTGGGGCTGGTGGGGACGTTGCTGTTGTGGCAGTGGTTGACGTGATAAAAGTCGCGGAATGATCCTTTCGGAGGCTACTTGTTGAACAAGCATTGGCGTGGTGTTGCTAGCGCCGCGAGTCGAATTGGGTGGCACCAACAGCATCTGCGGTGTGGCTTATTAAGGTTTCGCCCTGACGGTCTAGTCCTTTTGTTTCGGCAAAAGGACGAAACCATCTGCGCTGACGTCCGGCCCCTGCTTCGCAGGGATTCCTTCGCTCCGGTGCCGTGGTGTGGGTACGCGCCGACGCGCCATCCCTGGCGCAACGGCGCTCGACCGGCATCCATGCCGGTCGCCCCACACCACGACACCTGCGCTCAGCCTCCCGACGCGCGTTTGGCGGTGTCTGCAAGATCGTTGTACGGAAAATCAAACGCAAATCCGCGTTGCGGATTTTTCTGCCTGTCTCACCGCAATCTTGGGCAGGTGAATAACGCAGGGCTCAAGGGCGACGACAATTGCGACTTGTGGACGGCCGAGCGCAGGTGTTGCGCAGTGGGGGACTCGGCAAGGATGCCGAGTTAGCCGCACTGGGCCAGGGATGGCCCTTTGCGGCGACCCACGGAGCAATGCCGGAGCGAGGGAATCCCGCGAAGCGGGACCGGACAAAGGAGCGGACGGTTTGGTTACTTTGCCAAGACAAAGTAACGCGCCGTAAGGGCGCAAAGGTGAGAGTGCGTCACTGCCGCTGCTGGATATGCCTGCGATTCTAATACTCAGCAACAGAGTATTTAGAGACCTCAGCCAGCCGCCAATAACGACTATCAAGCACGATGATTTCTGCGAAAACGGCGGCGGGCGTAGCCTTGGCTCATTCCCGAACGAGTCATCCTGGAGACTCCCATGAACCGTATTCTCGCCATTGCCCTGCTACTTTCAGTCGCTGTTGTTTCGGGTTGCTCGACCCACCACGCTGTCGAACTGCGCCCTTACACCGCCGAAGAAACCCATCAGTTGGCCCTCGAAGACCTGAACCGTCGCGGTTTGTCGTTTGACGAGTATCAAGCCCGAAAAGCCCAATTGATGGCCGAGCCGACGCTGCAAGCCGTACGGGCTTTCGACAATAAGGGTGAGATCAGCGTCGAACGTGCTGAAGTCAGTCAGGATCGTCAAGGTTGAGCCTCTATAACAGTCGCGCGCAGTTGCGGTAAATCAAAAACTGTACTGCTCCAACTTTTACCCAACTGTTCGTGTGTTTTGAACTGACGCTCCGCTAGGGTGGATGGCCTGCCCTTAACTCCACGGATCGGTTCATGACCCTCTCTTTCGATTTACTGCTGGCCTTCGCGCTGTTTGCGTTTGTCACATCGGTTACGCCCGGTCCGAACAACATGATGTTGTTGGCCTCGGGGGTGAACTTCGGTTTCAACCGTTCGATCCCGCATATCCTCGGTATCAGCTCTGGCTTTTTCAGTCTGGTGCTCGCGGTCGGCCTGGGTTTGGGGGCTGCGTTCAAGACCTATCCGTTGCTGTACACCGTATTGCGTTATGCCGGTGCCGCTTATTTGCTGTATCTGGCCTGGAAAATCGCGACTTCCGGCCCGGCTTCGGATGCCGATGGCCATGAAGGCAAACCGCAAACCTTTCTGCAAGCGGCAGCGTTTCAGTGGGTCAACCCCAAAGCCTGGGTCATGGCCGTGGGCGCGATCAGCACCTACACGCCGTTGCAGGGTTACTTCACTAACGTGGTGGTGATTTCCGCCATCTTCGCCTTGATCAACGCGCCGAGCGTATGCGTCTGGGCGGGATGCGGCAGCCTGCTGCGCAACGCCCTGCGTAATCCGTTCTGGCTGCGGGTTTTCAATGGCGTGATGGCAACCCTGCTGGTGGTGTCGCTGTATCCGCTATTGGAAAGTTGAGTCGACGTTCCTACAACGCCAGGCGCAAATGCCCACCCGCCTGCTTCTGTCGCGCTTGCACGCGATGTTGCAGGCCGAGATAGAAATGCTCCAGGCCTTCCTGTAAACGTTCGGTCAGAATTTCGTCCAGCTCCCCACCCAGTTCGTTGTCGGCATAGCGGATCTGCGTGTCGATGGCGAAAATCCCATGCAGCACTTCCTGGCATTTGAGTGCGGATAACACCGGTTTGAGCGCGTAATCCACAGCGAGCATGTGCGCGATGCTGCCGCCGGTTGCCAACGGCAGCACGACCTTGCCGTGCAGCGAGCGCTCCGGCAGCAAATCCAGCAGGGTTTTCAGCGCCCCGGAGAACGACGCCTTGTAGACCGGTGTGCCGATCAGCAGGCCATCGGCCTTTTTAACCGCGTCGATAAAGTCGATCACTTGCGGGCTGTCGAAATGCCCGAACAGCAAATCTTCTGCGTTGAAATCGCGGATGCGCAACGTGGTGACATCCACACCATGGTCCTGTAGCCAGAGGCGCGCGTGTTCCAGCACAACACCGGAACGGGATTTGAGAGCGGGGCTACCAGAGAGTGAAACGACTAACATGCGGTATTCCTTACTAAAGCGTCTGTGTCATAAAGCAGCATGCATGCCAGCTTGTTGAAGAAGACTAACCTGTTGAATTAAAAGGCTTAATGTCGCCAGCTAAACGATTGGTGAAATCTCGCAGTGCTGCCTGGGTCCTTAACTGTTGAATGACTGTTGTCTGGGCAACACTTGCCGGTCGTGTTTGCCCGCCAAAGTGCGGGCAAAAAAAATCCCCGCAGTCGGCATATGCGGGGACGTTCTGTTGCTTGGTTGCGTGATGTCGAGGAGGTGGTGCCGATGGATCAGTTGCGGAACGCAGCGCCGGTCTGAATGACGTTGGCCGAGCCCAGCAGTTGACTGACGAAGCGGCTCCAGCGAGTGATGTTGGCCGGGCCGACGAACACAACATCTTGAGCGGCGAGTTCGAAGTCTTTGGCCAGAATGTAAGCGGTCGGTTTTTCGGCATTGAGGTGGTAGACAGTGGCACCGACGTTCGCCTGATTGTCGGCTCCGCGAATCACATACACCGCATCACCGTCAGCGCTGTCCGGGCTCAGGCCGCCGGCATTACCCAGGGCTTCAAGCAGTGTCACGCTGGTGGTGCCGAAGGAAATGACCTGCGGTCGCTGGACTTCGCCCATGACGTAGATCTTGTTCTTCGAGTTGCTGTTCAGGTGCAGGTAATCGCCGTTCTTGAGAAAGATTTTGCTCAGCTGCGAGTCTTTGCGGTTGAGCGCATCGACATCGATCACGTAGTCCTTGCCATCGCGGCGCAGGGTCAGACCCGCGAGGTTGGCATCGGTCAGGTCAAGACCGGCAGTACTGATTGCCTGGACCAGACTTAACGGGATATTGGTGATCGATTGCGGGCCGGGAGATTTGAAAGAGCCGGAGAGCAATACGCGTTGGCTGTTGTAGCGCAGGACTTTGACGTCGACCTTGACCTCGGTGTACTGCGGCGACAGGCCCATGCGCAATTGTTCGCGGATCTGCCCGATTGTTTTACCGCCAGCCTGGATTCTGCCGACATAGGGGAAATAGAGCGTGCCGTCGCTCAATACTTCCCGGCTGTTGGCATCGAGTTGGTCCTGGGAACCGGGTGCGGTCAACTCTGGGTGTTCGAAGACGATCACCAACAGTGTGTCACCTGGACCCACGATGTACTCGGGAGTCTTGTAGTTCAGCAGTTCGGTTGGCAACGGCTTGGCGGCGGCCGTTGCTTGCTGTCGCTGCTGTTTCAGCGTTTGCGGAGTTATGTTGACCAGATGGACATCCGGACCGTCCGGGTCTTTCTTTTCAACGTCACTTGGAGTCATGTGCTGCCCGGGTGCGAAAGCGCAGCCTTGCAAAATCAGACTGGAGAGCAGCACAACAGCTAGGGTTAGCTTCATATAATTCTTCCTTCCTAAAGGTGCGCTTGGCACCACAGTGATTTCATTGCGTCCCTTACCAACACCGACATTGACTTCATGTGTGATTTTGCGAATGCGCGCACCTCCCGCGGAGCCTCTAGCCCCGAGCATTGTTCTGGTGGGAATGATTGGGTTCAGAAGGCGTTCTTGTTCAGAAAGCCTTTGAACAGGGTCAACAGAATGATTTTCAGATCGAGCCACAGCGACCAGTGCTCGATGTATTCAAGGTCGTACTCGACACGCTTCTGCATCTTGTCCAGGGTGTCGGTCTCGCCGCGCCAGCCATTGATCTGCGCCCAGCCGGTGATGCCTGGCTTGACCTTGTGACGCAACATGTAACCGTTAACCTGTTTGCGGTATTGCTCGTTGTGCGCCACTGCATGGGGACGCGGGCCGACGATGGACATGTCGCCGCGCAACACATTGAAAAACTGCGGCAGCTCATCCAGCGACGTGCGCCGCAGAAACGCGCCCAACGGGGTGATGCGTGAGTCGTTGCGCGTGGCCTGGCGAACCACTTCACCGTTTTCCTGCACGCTCATGCTGCGGAATTTCCAGACCATGATCGGCTTGCCATCCAGGCCGTAGCGACGCTGGCGAAACAGCACCGGGCCGGGAGACGTGAGCTTGATCGCAACGGCAATCAGCAGCAGTGGCAGGGCAATCATCAGCAGAATGACACTGGACAGCAGAACGTCCTCGATGCGTTTGACCAGGCTCCACGCGCCGTCCATGGGCGAGTCGAAAATGCTGATGCTGGCCAGGCCGTTGATGCTCTCGCTGCGGGCGTGCAGCAGTTCGAACATGAACACGTCAGGAATCACATACACCGATGCCGTGGTATCGCTCAGGCCTTTGACCAGATCATGCAAGTGCGGCTGGCCGTCGATCCCGAGGGTGATGTAAACCTTGTCGATACGGCCTTGGCGCGCATCTTCGATCAGCTGGTCAAGATCACCCAGCACCGGAACCTGCGGCACGGCGACGTTGGCTTCGGACTGCTGTGGCTGCACGTCGTAGAAACCCAGCAACTGCAGACCCATCCAGGGCGCGTCGCAAATCGATTGCGCCAGGCGCTCGCCGACATGGCCGGTGCCGACGATGGCCACCCGACGTGTGTTGAAACCACGCCGGCGCAGGCCATGCAGGACGCTGCGAATCAACAGCCGATAGCCGCAGAGCACCGCCAGTACCGAGGCGAACCAGGCCATCTGGCTGTCATCCGGCACCTGCGCATGGTTGAGCAGCAGGAAGTCCACGGACAGCAGGATGACGAAGGTCAGCCCCCAGTAATTGAAGACCTTGGTCAGCTCACGAAGGATGCGTTCGCCGCGCCACGAGCCGTACATCTGATGAAATTCGCTGAGCCAGTGAAAGACCAGCACGGCCAGCAGTATCTGCAGCCAGGCTTCGGCATTGGACACCGATGGATCCTGTTGGCTTTGCCAGTAACCGCCCAGCACGATGACGGTCAGATCCAGCAGGCGATGGGCAACCGATAGCAGGGATTGATGCGCATGAAGGATGCCGCGAACTTGCGTACGCATAGACGTTGCTCGCTCAGACAGATTTGATCGGGACGACACGTGCACTCAGGTCGCTGTTGACCAGGATCGGGGTGGCTTGCGGCATGCGGTATTGCGCCGGTTGACGTGCCAGGCGTGCAGCGGCCAGGCGGCTTTCGACGAAATATTTGATTTCTTCCTCGAAGCGCTCGCAGGAAAAACGCTCGGCGTTCGCCCGGCAGGCCTGGACGGTAATGCGCGCCTGTGCGGTTTCGAATTCGCCGACGGCGGCAACCACCGCCGCCATGGTTTGTTGATGAAAAAACACCCCGGTCGGCTGCGGATGATCCAGTCCGCAGACGGTTTCCAGCGCGCCGCCCTTGGCGAACGCGATCACTGGCGTGCCACAGGCCTGGGCCTCCACGGGGCTGATGCCAAAGTCTTCCTCGGCAGCGAAGACAAAGGCTTTGGCATTGCGCATGTGCTCCAGCAATACCGCGAACGGCTGATACCCGAGCAACGTGACGTTGGGTGCGTGAATGGCTTTGGCCCTGGCCATTTCCGGGCCATCGCCGATCACGATCAGGCGCTTGTCCGGCATGGCCGCGAACGCCTCGATGATCATCGGCATGCGCTTGTAGGGAACCATGCGCGACGCGGTGAAGTAGTAATCCTGTTTGGTGTCCTGGGGCGTGAAATTGACGGTGTCGACGGGCGGGTAAATCACCGTGGAATCCCGACGATAGGCCTTGGAAATCCGCCCGCCGATGAAGTACGAATTGGCAATGAAATCGTCCACGCCCGCTGAAGTGCGCTGGTCCCACATGCGGATGTAGTGCAAGACCATGCGCGCCAGTTTGCTCTTGAAGCCGGTGCTCATTCCGGACTCCAGCAGGTATTGATGCTGCAAGTCCCAGGCATAGCGAATGGGCGAATGCACGTAACTGATGTGCAATTGATCCGGGCCGCTGAGCACGCCTTTTGCCACGGCGTGGCTGCTGCTGATGATCAAGTCGTAGCCCGACAGGTCGAGTTGCTCGATGGCCAGCGGCATCAGTGGCAGATAGCGTTGATAGTGAGTTCTGGCTTTGGGCAGGCGTTGGATGAAAGTGGTTTTGGCGACTTTGCCGCCAAGATGGGCGCGATCCTGGTCGCTGAGAAAGTCAATCACGGAAAACAGATCGGCCTCGGGCCAGACCTTCAGCAGCGAAGCCAGAACGCGCTCGGCACCGGCGTAAGTCACCAGCCAGTCGTGGACTATAGCTATTCTCATTGGGTTTCCCTTCTATTGGCACATGCTCCACTTCAGACGCGGGCAGGCGGCGTCTTGGCGTGTCGTTGTTGAGTTGTTTGCCCTGGTGAGCCAGGCGTTATCCATGCAGTAAAAGCACTGGCCGTTTCCTTCGGCGTTTCAAGACTTGCCTGAAGAGGAGTCAGTGATCGCCCCTCGAGATCTCGGCGCGGGATCGGATTGCGCGTTGATCAACGCGTCGATACGTTGCGATACGCGGCGGGCAGATTCCTCCCAGGAAAAGCGCCGCACGTTGGTCAAACCACGACGCCGCAAAGATTGGCGCAGGGGCAGGTCGCTCAGAATGCGCTCCATGGCGGCGGCCATGTGGCTGACGTCCAGCGGGTCGAAATACAACGCGCTGGCTTGCAGCACTTCCGGAATCGACGCGGCGTTGGCGGCCAATACCGGGCAACCGCAGGCTTGGGCCTCCAGGGGCGGAATGCCGAAACCTTCATACAGCGAGGGGAAGACGAAAGCCGTTGCGCCCTGATACTGCGCAATCAATTCAGCGTCATTGAGTCGCCCCAGAAAGCGGATCCGCGGATCGCGGCTGGCCAGGCGCTGCAGATTGGGATCGGCGAAAACATCGTTGCCGCCGCCGACGATATGCAGCTGGGTATTTTCGTGACCGCGCAGGCTCAGGAACGCCTGGATCATGCGGCTGAAGTTTTTGTGGGCGCTGGGCGAGGAAACCGCCAGCAGGTATTCCGGTTGATCGGCAGCGGCATGGGCGGGTACGAACGCCTCGCTGACCGCCGCCGGAATAACGTAGATCCGGTTCTCCGGGAAGCCATAGAAGCTTGCGATCTCGCCCTTGGAAAACTGGCTCACGGTCATCAACGCTTTGAGCCGGGACAGCAGCACCGGGGTGAGGGTGCGGTAAGCGGTGCGAAACGCTCGGGAATAGCTTTGCGGGAAGCGGATGTAATTGATGTCCAGATGAGTTGCTATCTGATTGCTGTACCAGATTGGCGCGGTGCTGGTCAGCGAGACCAGTAACGGGCTGCCATGGCGATAAAGATACAGCGGCAAATCCACTTGTTCCCACAGGTGGCCGTTGTTGCGACCGATACGCTGCACGTTCAGCGCTTTCGCACTTTCGTGCAGTTTGATGTCGTGGGGAGCAACGAAAACCACATCGTCTCGCAGCTGTTTGAGGGCCAGGCAGGTTTGCTCGGCGAAACGCTGCACTCCACGTATTTCCTGGGTCAGAAAACGGGCATTGATCACAATCATTGGGGCGCGACCTGAAAAGAGAATTGGGTCGATTGACGGGTTCGCGCAAGCAGACTTTGACCGATAGGCTGCTCGCACCGCGCGATACCTGGGCGCTGTGCGCCTTCGTTATTGGGCTCATGACTCATTGGGCAAACAGCGGTGGTTTACTGCCCAGGCTGATGATTTTCGGAAATTCGTCGATGGGCACCTGGGCTGAACAGCGGCTGTCGTTGCAGTCCCAGGCAATGCCGGTGTCGATCAACCCTTTGCCCGGCTTGCCACTGTCAATCAGCAGGACGTTGCCGCGTTGTACGCTGCTGGCCTCGACCCGAATCAAGCGCGGCTCACCGGTTGTCCAGGCCACCAGGGCCTGCTCCGAGCCTTTGGCGAAACGCAGCAGATAGGTTGAATCCAGCTCGCGGCTTTTTTCGGCGTCGTAGCGGTAATCATGCAGGATCGGGCTGATCGCCTTGAGGGTCAGGTAAGACGGTTTTAACGTCAGATCCTGTTTGAGCAAACCGAAGTTCTGCTCGGGATCGTTGATGTCATTGCCATCGTTGAACAAGTCGTACCACCACAACCCTTTGATATCCGGCAGTGTTTGAGCGAGGAAGAAACTGCGCGCCAGGTAGGCGGCCTGGGTCTGTTCGCTCAGGCCGCATTTTCCGGTGTTGCTGGGCCAGCCCATCTCGGTCAGATACAAGGGCACCGGTCGCGAGGCCAAGGCCCTGAGATCAGCATCCACCCAGCGCAGCCAGGCGATCCAGCGTTCCGGCGTGTGTCGCTCCTCATGCCGGCAATGCACATAAGGATGCAGCGAAAGACCGTCTGCATGGTTGAGTACGCCAGCCTCCACCAGCCGGTCGGCGAAACCCAGGTCCATGCCGAGGCTGGTCACCGCACCGGCAAGAATCGTCACCGGTTTTTTCTGCTGACGGATGCGCTGTGCGGTTTCTTCTATCAGGTTGCTGTAGTCCCTGGCGAAGGCCGGGTCCACGGGATTTTCTTTATCCCACTCATTCCAGATTTCGTAGAAGTCCACGCTGTCGGCCAGTTCACGGGTCACGAATGACACGTAGTTGGCAAAACCTTCCTTGACCAGTGGGGTACGAGGTTTGGCGTAGTTGCCGTAATAGGTGTTGCCGTAGCCCAACACCAGCAAAGGACGCAGTCGATGTTCCTGGGCCTTGCTCAAATAGGCTTGCCAGGCCGGGTCGATGCGCAACATGCCGCGTCGGGGTTCGGCGGTCGACCAGTAGGCATCGTCGCGTACCGAATCGACGCCGGCCTCTTCGAGCAGTTGCAGTGCCTTGGCCGACGAACTGCTTTTGTTCATCAAATGAGTATCGACACCGATGATGAATCGCTCATCGGCTATTGCCATACAGCTCATGAACAGGCAAATCACAAGCATCGTCAGCGTTCGCGATCGGGCGATGGGCGGCTTGGGCATATTTTGTCTCAATGAAGAGGCACGGTCCGGAGCGCTTGCTCAGGTGAGTCACGGGCCGATGGATAACACTTCCCTATGTACAGCGATTGCCCGGGCTGGGGCCGGAAACCGGCTCATCACGCCGTACGATCTTGTTCAGCAGGGTCTGGGCGAAAATACTCTGGTAGCTGTCGAGCATCAGGTCCGTGTCCAGCAGCGAAGCAACGCTGACTCGGGCCTGGGAACTCAAGCGTGCCAGCAAAGCCGGCTGCTGATGCAGTTTGAGCATGGCCAGCCCAAGCGAATCCGGATCATCCGGATTGCACAACAGACCATTGAGCGGGTCCTGGATGATCTCCGGCAAGCCACCCATGCGACTGGCAATCACCGGTTTGGCATAAGCGCAGGCCTCAACGGCGACCATGCCGAACGGTTCGTTCCAGATCGATGGCACGATGGCGACATCAATCTGTTTATAAAACGCCTCGGGTTTCTGATAGCCGACAAAACTGATCCGGGGCGACTCTGCTGCCAACGCCTTGAAGCGGGCTTCGTCGTCCAGTTGCCCACGCCCGGCAATTTGCAGCGTTGCATCAAAGGGCAGCGCCTGAAATTGCTCGATCAGCCAGCGCACGCCTTTAGGCTCCGAGAGCGTGCCCATGAAGCCAAAGCGCAGCGGCGTGTTCCCGGGCTCCGGTTGCAGGTTGGTTTTTGCCTTGACCGGCAGGGCTGGGCAAGGGCTGGCGTTGTGTACAACAAAACCCCGGGCGTTCCTGAAGTAACCGTTGTTCTGCAGGGTGTCGAGCATGAAGCGGCTGACGCCTACCACCGTATCGACCTGTGCCGAGCGATCATCATGGCCTTTGCGAAAGTGTTCGCAACGGCCGCATTGGGTGCGACAGCTTGCTCCGTCTTTGAACATGGTGCTGCTCGGGCAGAGCAGATACAGGTCGTGCAACACCTGCACGATCGGTTTGCCGGCGGCGGTGATTTCATCCCATGCCGACACCGACCAGCCGGTGAGGTTGTGACAGACCACCAGGTCGGGCTTTTCGATATTGATCACCCGTCTTACGTATTCACGCATGCCGCCGTTGTATCGATCGCGAAGATGCCAGCCCAACCGCGCCAGCTTCCCAGGGCGCTGATCCCTGAAGTGCCAGTAGAAGTTGCGCAGCCCTGCGCGATACACCCTGACTTGATTGATCATCTCCTCCTTGAGGCCGGACTGGGCTCCGGTCGCCAGTACCGCGACCTTGTAGCCCCGCTTGTACAGGCCTTCGACGGTGCGTTGCAGGATGATCTCTGCACCGCCGCCGATATTGGGTGTGTAAAGGCTGGAGATGAATAACAACTTCATAAGGGGTACGAGCGGTTCAGGCCCAGCACGCCTGCCTCGCCATCCTGAATGGCCTTTTCGATCAGGTTCAGACGTTGTTCTGCGCCACGGCGTTTGGCGATCAGACGCAATAGGCGAAAGAACATCCAGCGGTTGAGGCTGTACAGCAGCGACGACGAAGCCCAGATGTTCTTGTCGAACCAGGCCTGGTTGCGGGCGCCGTAATAGGCCCTGAGGTCTGAACCGCCCAGCAGGAAACTTTCGTAGATGTTGCTGGTGCGCGCCTTGATGTTCCATGAATCTTCGAGGTCGTCGAGCAGTGCGTCGGGCACCAGGAATATCCGCCCGCCACCGGCGGTGATGCGCCAGGTGTATTCACTGTCATCGGCATACAGCATCAAGGCATCGAGGGGCAGGCCGATCCGTTGATAGAGGCTGCGATGGGCAAGCAAGCCGCCGTAGGTGGCGAAGGGCAATTGCACCATCGGGATCTTGTCTTGCCTGCGCTGGGGACGCACCCAAGGGCGGCGACGCCAGAGTTTGTAGGGCAGTTGCGCAACGTGAAAACCGAAGAAGCTGGAACGGCGCTGAATGGCGAACCGACCGGGCACCCCGGCGGCGATGTCGGCCTGGTGCGTCGGCCGAAAGCCAAGGACTGCCGACTTGTCGCGGCCATCGATTTCTTCCAGCTGGCTCAGGCATGTATGCAAAGCGGCGATGGCGTTGTGCGTCGGGGCGTTATCGTCGTCCATCAGCCAGATGTATTCGGCACCGGCATCCAGTGCGGCCTTGATGCCCACCG
This sequence comes from Pseudomonas sp. CFII64, assembly GCF_000416235.1. Classification (GTDB taxonomy): domain Bacteria; phylum Pseudomonadota; class Gammaproteobacteria; order Pseudomonadales; family Pseudomonadaceae; genus Aquipseudomonas. Next base: position 45,306 of record NZ_ATLO01000024.1, read on the forward strand.
AATAACCTTTGGCTGAACCGGTGTTGTTGTCCAGATAGATCACGTCAACCTGGCCAGGCCAGGTAGTGCGCAAGTTTTCCAGCGGTGCAACCGACGCGTTGCTGACGATGATCACCCGATCGATCAACGGGCTTTCCAGCGAGCGGCTGACAAGGGTGTGCAAATAGTTGAAACGGTCACCATAGGTGAGCGTCACCAATGTCGTGAGTTGAGTCATGCTGAGGTTCCGTCCGCAATAGCGATGAAGGTAGTGCCGCAACCCCGGTGCGCGTGGACAACCGGGGCCTGGCGAAACGTTGCCTTAGACCCTGGCTTCCATCCGCAACAGACTGCTCATCGGTAAAACGACTTTCTGTTCCCGTTGCAGCAGGTTAAGCAGGATCACGGCACGCTCGGCGCCATCAGCGGCAAGGAAAATCGCCTCGATATCACACAGTTCACCGGCCTTGATCATCACGCGCTCGCCTTGTTGGAAATCGACCCTGGCGACAGGCTCGTGCAAGCGTCGGCGGATCTGTTCGATGAGCTCATCCTGGACCGGCACCGGATGGCCGCCGAAGGTGACGATGCGCGCCACGCCCCGGGTCGAGCGAATCGGGTACCAGTTGTCATGCACCTGATCCATGCGAATGAACAGATAACCCGGGAACAATTCTTCTTCGCTCGCCACTTTCGGCGTGCGTTTTTTCGGCTCGCCTGACTTCAGCGGTCGATAGCATTCGAAGCTCTGCCGTTGCAAATGCTCTTCTGCGCGGGCCTCCTGACGCGGCTTGGTCTGGATCAGGTACCAACGGGCGGGGCTATTGAATTGAGACATACATTCACTCCACTGCGGTGCGTGTGAACGAGGGTTTCGTGGCGTCCTGCTGGCTGACAAGCTCGGCCAGCAGATCCTCTTGATTCCCGGTGGCGCCATCGCTGACGGTGAAGCAGGCGAGCATGGCCTGGACCTGTTCGACGCAATTGAACATCAGCACATCGATGATCGACAGGTTGGGTACGAACGGCTTGCCGAATTGGCGATAGACCACTTCATCCATCTTGAAAAAGCGCACCAGCAGACCATTCCTGGCGAACAGGTCCCGGTCGTACAGCTCGGCACCGCCGATGGGGTTGAGAAAGGTCGTCGCGGCAAAGGTATGGGCGATATTGATCACCCGGTCCTGCTTGTCGGTGCACGAGTTCAGCTTCAGGTCAGAGCCGCGCAGAATCGGCGTCACGATGTGCAGATACGCGCACAGCTCGCGGATGACATGCTCGGCGTACAGCGCGAGGTTCTGCTGCGGGAAGCGGATCAGGCGCGTCACCAAAGGCATGACCTGTTCGAAGTACGGCGCCTTGCGGTAGTTCTGGGTGATGATGTTGATCAGGCGTTCGGCTTCGTCGCTGAAGGTGTCGATGAACTGGCGCTGCATGATCGGCAGCTCGAAGCGATCCTTTTTCAGCGGGAAGGTGATCAGCTTTGCCTCGCCGTTGTTCAGAATGCGGTTTCGATTGACCCAGCCGGAGCGGATATATTGCAGATCGTCTCCCAGGACGAAGACATCTGCTGCTGCGATCAATTGAAAATAGCCCAGGTAGGGGAAGAGGTATGGCTGCATCATTGCTATGGTCCTGGCCATGCGTAACTCCTTGAGTGTGTTGGGTGATCTTTGCTCGTTATTTGCGCACTGGACTGTAGTCGTATCCATAGGCGGCGCAGTCATAATCTGCGGTCGAAGCCTTGCGTAGCACGCCGTTGAATATGGCGCCCTTGATGACTACACCGTTTTGACCAAGTCGACGCTTGCAGGCTTCGATTTCCTTGACCGAAGTCAGCCCGAAACGGGTGACCAGCAGGCAGGTTCCGGCCTGGCGACCGACCAGCGTGGCGTCGGTCACGGCCAGGATCGGCGGCGTGTCGACCAGCACCAGGTCATACAGCGGCGAGAGCTCGGTGAGCATCTTGTTGAAGTTGTCGTGCATCAACAGCTCGGAAGGGTTGGGCGCCGCGAAGCCGCAGGAAATGAAGTCCAGATTACGCACTTCGGTGTGATGGATGACTTCGCTGCTTTTCAGGCGCGCGGCCAGCGTGTCGGACAGACCGTGCTTGGGTTGCAGGCCGAACACTTTGTGCAGATAGCCTTTGCGCATATCGGCGTCGATCAGCAGCACGCGCTTGCCAGTCTGGGCGATGATCACCGCCAGGTTGCTGGAAACGAATGACTTGCCGGCACCCGGCGACGGGCTGGAAATCATCAGCACATTGTTGCGTGCTTCGAGCATTGCAAAATGCAGGCTGGTACGCAGGCTGCGCAGGGATTCCACCGCCAGTTCGGTCGGTGCCGAGACGCTCAGCAGTCTGGATTCCTTGCTGGCCGTGCGGCTTTGATTGTTCTTTTCCAGGCGTTCCTGTTGGCGCGAGTAGGGCAGGGATGCGTACACCGGCATGCCAATGTTTTCGATGACTTCCGGGTTGTCCACGCCGCGATAGAACGCCTGGCGAACGAACACTGTCGCCACCGCGACCAAGACACCCAGCAATGTCGCAATCAGCACGATGAGTTTCTTCATCGGCTTGACCGGTTCTTCGACGTTGGCGTCGGCGTTGTCAATGATGCGCACGTTGCCGATGCTGCCAGCGCGCAGAATGTCCTGCTCCTGGCTCTTGTTCAGCATCAAGGTGTACGTCTGGCTGGTGACCTGCATGTCGCGCGTCAGGCGCAGCAATTCCTGTTGGGTTTCAGGCAGTGTTTCGATCTTTTTCAGCAGCCCCTGTTTCTGCGCTTCCAGCTGGCTCATCTGGCTCATCAAGGCGCGATAGTTCGGGTGTTCGCGGGTGTACAGCCGCTCCAGTTCGACGCGGCGCATCTTGAGCTCCGAGAGCATCGAATCGAGCTTCACGACCTGATCCAGGACGCCCTTGGTTTCGATACTCAGGTCCACCGACTTGGCGCTGGTCTGGAAGTTGTTCAAGGCGACTTCCGACGCTTCCAGCTGTTTGCGTACGGCCGGCAATTGCGAGCGCAGGAAGTCCAGGCGTTGAGCGGCCTCGGCGGAACTGCGTTCGACGTTCTGGCGTACGTAAAGACGGCTGATCTCGTCAACGATCTTGTTGGCCTTTTCCGGGTCCGGGTCCTGCAACGCCAGGTAGATGATCCCCGAGTCTTTGCCGGCTTCGGTAATCTTCAGGCGTTCCTGATAATTGAGCGCGGCAGTCAAGGTGCGCAGTTTAGAAACCGTGAACTCAGTCCCCGGCCGGGCATTGAGCGTGGCGACCTGAATCTTCGCACCATGGCCTTCGACAGTCTGATTGACGGCTCCGCTGAGAATCTGGTTGCGGTCCTTGTCATACAGCGTGAAGAAACCGGGCTTGCCTGCGACGAGGGTCAGTTTCTCACCCAGCAGATCTTCAGGAACCTCAAGCTGGAAGACGTCGAGCTTTTCACCACCCCAGGCGTATTGACCCATGCCGAACCACGGCTCGGCGAACTGGCCCGGTCGCTCCGGCTTGAAGGTGCGGCTGAGATAGCCGCCGATCATCGGGAAGTAATCGGGGCGCTGCACGATGTTCAGCTTCAGGTCATCGACCACCTTGCCCAGCACTGCCCGCGACTTGATCAGCTCGATTTCGGTCGTCGCCTGGGACACCGACATCGGTTTGTTGGAGACTTCCGGCGTGCCTTCGATGCCGATTTTCTTCGGCTCGATCTGAATCATCGCGTTGGCCTGATAGATCGGTTCGGCAAGTATCGCGTAGGCCAGCCCGACCAAGCAGAACAGCCCGACGATCGAGAAAATCAGGCCCTTATGGTCGAATAACGTGCGCAAGATAGTTGCCAAATCGATCCGGGAGTCCTGGTAGTAGTCCAGGGAAGAACGGTTCATAGCGGTCATTTATCTTGTTTCTCCTGACTGAAGATAAGGTAGCCAGTCGTCGACACATCGCGAGAGGTGCTCGTAGGTCTGTTCAAAGGCTAATTTTGGTTGCCGGTAGGGGTCGGCTATTTCCATTTGTTGTTGCCATTTGCCAATCAGAAAAGTCTTGCCGCGAACTTCGGGGGCTAACCTCAAAACGCTTTTGAGTTGGGCGTTTTCCATCAGCAGGATCAGCTCGGCCTGATGCAACATGTCGCGATCCATCTGGCGGGCGCGGTGCCTGAGTGTCGGCACCTGGTGCATCTGCAAGACCGCCTGGGCCAGCGGGTCGATTGGCGAATCGAGCATCGCGTGGGTGCCTGCCGAGGCAATCTGCACATCGGCCGCCAGTACACGCTGGCGCAACAGCGCTTCAGCCATGGGGCTGCGGCAGATGTTGCCGATGCAGATCACCAGGACGTTACTGAACATGGCCCTTACTTATCGAAGGCATGAGCCGTTTGCCGAGGTTGACGGTGAAGTTGCGCGCCACCATCAACAGCGCCTGCAGCTTATGCACCGGCGCCAGTGCCGAAATCGCCAGACCGATGGTTTGCATGAGGAAGTATTCGTACAGTTCCTGATTGCCCTGCCGGTTGTAGTAATTAGCCAGACTGCTACAGGTTTGCAGGCTCATATGAAGCTTTCGTTTATGGGTACGCATCGAGAAAATGCCGCCCGGATGCACGCGATAGGCGGCAGGTTTGATCTGGGCGAGAAACTTGCCTTTGCCGACCGCCCCCAGCAGCGACCACCAGCACATGTCATTGAGCGGAGCAACCGGCATCAGCAGTTCTGGCGGCAGGGTGCAGAGCACATTGCGGAAACACACCGTCAAGGTCGAAATCGGCCGAGCCTTCTGCAGTTGCAGAGCCGTCGCATCGCTGCGTAACTTGCCCTGCAACTGGATGCCTTTCTCGCCTTCGCTGTCGAACGCCATCGCATCGTGGTAAGTGATGACGTAGTCCGGATGGCTTTCCAGGAAGTCCACCTGGATTTGCAGTTTGCGCGGATCGGTCCAATAGTCGTCGGCTTCGCAGTACGCGATGTAACGACCCCGGGCTTTGGCAAACAGGCCCGGAACGCAGGGCTTGCCGTATTGGTACTGATTCACCGATTGATAGAACGGCCGGATGATCGTCGGATAACGCTCGGTGTATTCGGCGATGATTTGCGCCGTGCCGTCGGTGGAGGCATCGTCGTTGATCAGGATTTCAAAACTGAACGTCGTCTGTTGGGCCAGAAAACTATCCAGTGTCTGAGCGATGAACGCTGCCTGGTTGTAGGCAGGGCAGACGATGCTCACTAGCGGTGGCTGGGAAGGGGCAGTGGACGTTTCTACTGTCTTGTCATCCATGGCTCAGGTACTCGGTTTGCTGAACAAAATGAAAATTCTCGAAGCCAGCGGTTTGTCGCTGGCGGCCACGACGATCAACGTGATCAGGCCGCTGACCGCCAGACCGGCGAATACGCTGAAACGGTCATCGGCCGCGATCAACCGAAACAGGGGCTCGCTGATTGCCAGGCCGACGCCGGTCATGACGCTGATGCGCAGAATGTCGCGTAGCCACGTGCCATGAATGCCCGGCGCGAGGCGGTTGTGGACGATCATCGGCCACACCGCGAACGACACGATGCGCAGGAAAAACCAGGCCAGCGCCGCGCCATAGGCGCCTTGGTAGTGAATCGCCAGGACCACCACCGGAACGGTAATCAGCGCTGAAACGACGCTGTACCAGACGTGCAGATTCATTCGCCCATAGGCGTATTGCAGATAGAACTGAAAGGCGCTGACCGCCATGATCGCGCTGCCCAATGCGTACCAGCACAGAATCGAACGGCTCCATTGGGCGGCGACCTGATCGCCGGTCCAGGCATAGATCAAGGGCTGGGCATGCAAGGCAATCACCGCAGCCAGCGGAAACAGGAACGTGCAGACGAAGCGGTTGGCAGCCAGAAACAACCCGTGCATATCGTCGCGGCGACCCTCGGCCATCAATACGGTCAAGCGCGGCAGCAGGGTTTGCACCAAAGGATTGGTCAGCATCAGGATCCCGGTGGTGATCAACGCCACCAGCGAGAAGTAGCCGTACTGGTCCAGAGGCAGTTGCTCGGACAGCAATACTTTGTCGATCTGGGTCAGGACGATCCACAGCACCGCCGTGAAGGACATGCTCGCCGCAAACGGAATGATCGGTTTGACCAGTCGCCAGTTGAACCCGGTGAGCCAATGCGGCGTCGGCATTTGCTGATAGGCGCGCCCGGCAAACATCAAGGTTTCGATCAGACCTACCGCGACCTGGAACTCGAAAAAGTCTGCCGGGTCCTGGGAGTAGACGCTGACCAGCAGCAGACCGCCGAAGTAGCGCAGCGTGGCAATGATGATATTGGCCAGGTTGAGCCAGCCATGTTGCTCCAGGCCCTGAATACCGCTTTTGTAAAGCGTCGAATACAGGCGCAGGGCGATCACCACGCCCATCAGGCTGATGCAATGGATCAGGGTTTGCGGCTGCAACTCTTTGGCATTGAGCCATTGCAGGGCAATCCACGGGCTGCTCAGGTAAATCGTTACGCAGCACAACAAGGTCAGCGGCAGAAAGATGATCTCGAATGACCGCAGCAGCTGTCCCGAATTGCGTTCGTTGGCCGGTGTACCTTGCTGATGCGCGACGGCCCGCACCAGGCTGGGCGACAGACCCGCGTCAAGCAATTGCAACCATGCCTGCATGACTGCAAAGAACCCGATCAGACCGTAGGCCTCGGCGCCCAGATGGCCGAGGTAGAACGGCATGATCAGGATACCGACCAGCAAGACGTAGGCCTGCCCGGCATAGTTCAATGCAGTGTTGCGGATCACGGAGCGTTTCGTTTGCATAGCCACTAGATGACCTGAGCGAGCACAGGGCTTTGGTAATGGGCGTTGCTGAAGCTGCATTCCTCGATGATGGTGTTGATCACTTTGTCTTGATCAGCGCGTTGCAGGCCGGGATAAATCGGCAGGCATAGCACGCGCTCACTCAAGGCACGGGATTCGGTTTGCGGGATCTGCGGCTGCAGATATTCGAGGGTATCCAGCGATGGGTAGAAGTACCGGCGCGGATTGATATCCCGGTTGTTGAGTGCGGCACGTACCCGCAGCAGTTGCTGCTCGTCCCGCAAGCCCACCGGGTAATAGCTGTGATTGAGCTGGCTGTTGGCTTCGGCCTGTTGCAGGTCCAGGTAGTTTTCCAGTCGCGAAGTGTAGCGATAGGCAATTTCGGCGCGTTCTTCGAGGATGTTCTCGATGTCATCGAGCACACACAGGCCCATGGCCGCAGAGAACTCGTTGAGTTTGGCGTTGATGCCGATCCCGTCGATCTTGTCGACGTCGGCAATGCCGAAGTTGCACAGCAGGTAGGCACGCTTGGCAATTTCGTCATCGTTGGTGATGATCGCGCCGCCTTCGACTGTGTGAAACAGTTTGGTGGCGTGAAAGCTCAAGGTGCTGACATCACCCCAGTTAAGGACGGACTGCCCTGCATGGCGCACCGCGAACGCATGAGCACCGTCGTAGACGACTTTCAGGTTACGTCGACGAGCGATTTCTTCGATGCGTTCGACCGCGCATGGATTGCCGAACACATGCGTGCCGACGATGGCTGAAGTGTCTGGCTCGATACGACTTTCAATGTGGTCCGGGGAGATGTTCCAGGTGCTGGCATCGATATCGGCAAAGATCGGCCGGATGCCTTCCCACTGCAACGAACTGCTGGTCGCGACAAAACTGAAGGGCGTCGTCACGGCGCTGCCGCTCAGGTTCAAGGCGCGATAGGCGACTTGCAGGGCAAGTGTTCCGTTGTTGGTGAGAATGATGTGTTTGACGCCCAGATAATCCTTGAGGCGATCTTCCAGCTCCGTTACCAGCGGCCCGTGATTGGTTAACCAACCCCGCGCATAGATGCCTTCAATGTAGGTCTTGAACTTGCCGATATCGCCCAGGTAGGTTTTGGTTACGTTGATCATCGAAGCCTCCATGTCTAACGTTGAACGCGGGAACTGCATATGCCCTGAAGTTGGTTGCGTGCGGCCCCGGTTACTGGCCGAGGGTCGATTTCGGAGGCTGAGCGCCGGTTTTGTCGCTGACCCGACGTGCGCGACGCTGGTTGAATTGCAGGATCAGCCGGGTGGCCAGGCTGCCGGCATGGGGATCGCCGAAATGAAAGATCGCGGTCGCACGTTTGACGCCGGCGCCGCACGCCTTGTTGGCGTGTAAGGAGCGATAGCCCCAGAACAGGTAGATGTCGCCTGGGACCAGCGGAATTGTCTGCGGCTTGAGCCAGCCTCGATCTATGGCCAGCGTCATCAACTTGCGTGTGAAGCGGTTCTGCACCAGGGCCTTTTCAATCACGTTCAGCAGTACGCTGTTGCGTACTTTGCGCAGATTGGGAAACACCATCAGATCGCCGCGATCACTGCCTTCAGTGGGAATGAATATCGGTACCAGAGCGGTGACCAGGCTGGCGTCAAAGTGAAAGCAGTTGGACTCTTTTTGTCCCACATTGCCTTGCACGCAACGCAGCACCGGGAAGATTCGGTCACTTGCCGACTCCTGGTGGGTCGCCTGGCGGTACAGCGCGCCGACCAGTTGCTTGAAGTCAGGATTGCCCCAGATGCTGCCGAGCAAGCTTTGCGACAGTGCCTTCTCGCCGTGGTAAGCAAAATATTCGCCGTGATGCAGCTGGGCGTGGGCGTCCGTAAAACCGCGCAGTTGTTGCAATTCAGATTGGCTGATTACGTTGCGCAACCGAGCAAAGCCATTGGCGTTTATTTCTGCTGCCAGTTGCTCGGCTTGCTGATCATTCATAGGCAATGAAAATGGCATGACTCACACCCTGTGGGTCCGAAGTAAAAGGCTCGCCGTGTCGGCGGGCCTGTTTTATTCATCTCAAATGGCGCCTTTGCAGCCACGCTACCGCCCAATCCTGCACATCCGGACTGGTTGAAATCGACTGCAGGCATGTAAGTGCTTGAATGAACTTGTTATCTGGCGCAGCAAGGCATCAGGCCAAGCTACCGCCATGCCGAGCAAACTCAGCAATTTATTCAGTTTCCATCAGACGAAAGACTCCCACCGACGCAAAGAACTCGCCGTTTAATAACTAACGTCTTGGGCAGAACAAGTGGTGTGTCGGTCGAACAATTCCGCGCGTCACTCTGTGGCGACGCTGCACTGGCTGGGAAATGTTTGACAGGCATATATATCGATGGGGACGGGCTTTCTGTCAAATTATTTCGTCAAGTTTCTGTTAAATTTTTGATAAGCGGTTATGAAAGCAACGTAACTGTTTGAATTACATAGGAGTCAAAAAAACATCACATGCACTGCTACGGTGCAATGACGTTTTTTAGGCACATGTACAGTTGGGTGCTTAACAGCCTGCGGCCTCGGATTAGTCGTTTTATTAACGCCAGAAGTTAGTCGCTAAGTGCGTCGACGAGTGCGGTGCAAGTGCAGTATCGATACTTCATGTTCAAACGAGTGTGTCTGGAGATGCATTCAACACTCGTTCGATGCATTTATAAAAAACCTCCGGTATTTAGGTGACGGCTTCAGACTGCTGCTTCTCTCATGCCTGGCAAAGACGCATACAGGCCAGTGAGCCGCACGCCCACGGGCATGGAATGTGCTTGATGTCAGCAACGCCAGGTCATTTCCGATGCGCGTTATATCGACATTGCGGCCGAATCGAGCAAGGCTGTGCTCGCATATCTCTTTATGGAATATACAAATAATAATTAATAATTTTTTGATCTAACTATTTTAAGGCATCATCGCTTCATGGCCTGAGACCCTGGCCTCGCAGATTGCGAACGAGCCAGGGACACCACTGGCGACAACAGCCTGCGTTCCAGGCTGCGCATTTAAGAGCGATCTTATGAAAAATATTGCGCTGTATTTTGACTACGCGGCTACCACTCCTGTCGATGAGCGTGTCATTCAAGTGATGGTCCAGTGTCTGGGCATGTCCGGCAATTTCGGTAATCCGGCGTCCATTTCGCATACCTATGGGCAAAACGCACGGTCCGCTGTCGAACTGGCCAGACAGCAGGTCGCAGGACTCGTTGGCGCTCAGGCTGACCAAATCATCTGGACGTCTGGCGCAACTGAATCAAACAACCTGGCGCTCAAGGGTGTTGCGCAGTCCCATGCACAGCGCAACGGCCAGGCACGCGGCCACATCATCACCAGCCAGATCGAACACAAGGCGATCCTTGATACTGCGCAGCAACTGCAGGAGCAGGGTTTCGACGTAACGCTGCTGGCGCCTGATGCAGATGGCCTGATCACTGCTGATGCCGTGGCAGCCGCACTGCGCCCGGATACCTTTCTGGTGTCGTTGATGCTGGTCAATAACGAACTCGGCACGCTCAATGACATCGCCGAAATCGGCAGGCGCGTGCGCGCCCACGGTGCTTTGTTCCATGTTGATGCGGCGCAAGGAGCGGGGAAGGTCGGGATTGATCTGTCCGGACTGGCCGTTGACTTGATGTCATTCTCTGCCCATAAGGTCTACGGCCCCAAAGGCATCGGCGCTTTGTACGTTGGCCCTCGTGCCGAGCAGCGTGTGCTTGCGCAGATTCACGGCGGCGGTCATGAATGCGGGCTGCGCTCCGGCACGCTGGCGACTCACCAGATCGCCGGGATGGGTGCCGCATTCGCGTTGGCCGCAGCGTCATTCGAAGAAGAAGTTGCCCATATCCAGCGTTTGAACCTGCGGCTGCGCGAATTGCTGGCCGATGTGTCAGGTCTGCACTTCAATGGCAGTCCCTCCCAGCGCATCGCTCATACCTTGAGCCTGACCTTCACCCACAGTGACCTGGATATCTCGGCGCTGGGTCACGGTCTGGCGTTTTCCTCCACGTCCGCCTGCAACTCGGCCAAGAACACGCCGTCCCATGTTCTGCTTGCCTTGGGGTATGACGCGACAGCCGCCAGTCAGACTATCCGCCTGAGCCTCGGCCGCTTCACCAGTGAGCAGGATATTGATCGTGCGGCCGGTTTTATCAAGGCGTCCCTCGTGCAGCCTGCGTTCTGGGCGGTTGCTCAGTCTTGAGTGGTGCTCCATTATCTGCCCCGATAGCGATCACTTTTCGGGACAGCAGGAGAATCCATGACTATGCAATCGACAACCAGCGGTGTGGTGTCGCAACGTTTGGCGCAAACACGAGCATTGATGAGCCGCGAGCGAATCGATGCTTACCTGGTGCCTTCGGCTGACCCGCATCTGTCCGAATACCTGCCGGGCTATTGGCAGGGTAGGCAATGGCTGTCCGGCTTTCATGGGTCCGTAGGCACGCTGATCATCACTCAGGACTTCGCCGGCCTCTGGGCCGATAGCCGCTACTGGGAGCAGGCAACTAAAGAGCTGGCAGGCAGCGGCATCGAGTTGGTGAAGCTGGTTCCTGGTCAGCAGGGACCGCTGGAGTGGCTGGCCGAGCAAGCGAAGGCTGAAACCGTCGTTGCGGTGGATGGCGCAGTGCTGGCCGTGGCCTCTTCAAGAACCCTGGCCAGCAAGCTCTATGATCGCGGAGCCCGACTGCGTACCGATCTGGACTTGCTCACTGAGCTGTGGGAAGACCGCCCGGCATTGCCGACCAATCCTGTCTATGAGCATTTGCCACCGCAGGCGTCGGTGGCTCGCGGCGAAAAACTCACTCGCCTGCGCAAGGTCATGGTGGAGCGGGGTGCGGACTGGCATTTTCTTGCGACGCTGGATGACATTGCCTGGTTGTTCAATCTGCGTGGCGCCGATGTTTCCTACAATCCGGTGTTCATTTCTTTCGCGTTGATTGGCCCCAACAGCATCAACCTTTTTATTGACTCCAGCAAAGTCGACGCCGGCATCCGTCAAAGCCTGGAATCAGATGGCGTCACCCTGCTCGAATATACGCAGATCGGCGCAGCACTGCGCGCGGTCCCCAAGGACGCTCGTCTGTTGATCGATCCTGCGCGGGTGACCTGTGGCCTGCTTGATTACCTGGACAGCGAAGTCAGTTTCGTCGAAGGCTTGAACCCGACCACGCTGTTCAAATCACAGAAAACCGAAACAGACACCCGGCATATTCGCCAGGCAATGGAGCAGGATGGCGCGGCGTTGTGCGAGTTTTTCACCTGGCTGGATTCGGCGCTGGGTCACGAACCGGTCAGCGAGCTGACCATTGACGAAAAACTCGGTCAGGCGCGTCAGCAGCGTCCGGGTTATGTCTCTGCCAGCTTTGCTACCATCGCCGGATTCAACGCCAATGGCGCCATGCCGCATTACCGGGCCACCGAAGAAGAATTTGCGCAGATCGAAGGCGATGGCTTGTTGTTGATCGATTCCGGCGGTCAGTACCTGGGCGGCACCACGGACATCACGCGCATGGTGCCCGTCGGGACACCGACTGCCGAGCAAAAACAGGACTGCACCCGGGTCTTGAAAGGTGTGATTGCTTTGTCCCGAGCGCATTTCCCGCAGGGAATCCTGTCACCACTGCTGGATTCCATTGCTCGTGCGCCCATCTGGGCGGGCGGCGTCAATTACGGTCATGGCACCGGCCATGGCGTGGGCTACTTCCTGAATGTTCATGAAGGCCCGCAAGTCATTGCCTATCAGGCTCCGGCTACCCCGCAAACCGCAATGTTGGCAGGCATGATCACATCAATCGAGCCGGGCACTTATCGCCCGGGCCGTTGGGGAGTCAGGATCGAGAATCTGGTGATCAACCGCGAAGCCGGCAAGACCGAATTCGGAGAGTTTCTGAAGTTTGAGACGCTGACGTTGTGCCCTATCGATACCCGGTGTCTGGATATAGCCTTGTTGGCTGAGGACGAGCGTGCGTGGCTCAATGATTACCATGGCGAGGTGCGGGAGCGGTTGACGCCTCTGTTGCAAGGCGCTGCGCTGGAGTGGCTGAACTCTCGCACTGCCAGCATCTGACGTGAGTTCCTGCGCTTTGGCGATGGGCCAAGGCGCAGTTCGACCGGCAGTCCTGAAGCTAGGGTTTTGCCGGCTTCTTGCAGATGATGATCATGCTGCGGCTGGTATAGCCGGCCGGATTGAGCCCGAAGGGATAATCGCCGGGTTCTTCTGCGGCATCACCGGATTTGGCGATGATCCGATAGTTCTGGGAAACGCAGGAGCTCGTCGCCATTTCGTAGCATTTTTCCCACGAAGAAGACAGGCCGGAACAGTTGATGTGAATTCCGCGCTTGGTCTGTTTGACCGGTTTTGATGTTGCCGCGCATCCCGTAGCTATCAAGAGCGCCAACACTATAAAAATGTGTTTCATTCCCTTCCTTACCTGAGCATCGACCAGAAGCGGAGCCCAGCCTGAATTCAGTAGCTCGCTACAAGGCGGCGTACTGCCCTGCCTGGATTGCAATCCAGAAAAGAACATCGCCTGACGCTAAACATGGCTCAACGACGTTACAAATGCTAGCAACATCTCATTTTCACGCAAAACATCCGTCAATCGGCTGGCACCAGTTGCGATGTGGCTCGTTGGGAAGTGAGTGTCGCGCCGGCTGAAGCCAGGATGATTGCGCCAATCGCCAGCCACTGCAGAAGTGACAGTTCTTCATGAAGGAAAAGCATCCCGGATAGAGCGCCAAACACTGGCTCGATACTGGCCAGGGTCCCGAACGTTCGTGCAGGCATTCGCGTCAGCGCGACCATTTCCAGACTATAGGGCAGGGCAGTTGATAGAATCGCCACGCCAATGGCGGTCGGTATCAATGCAATATCAAGCAGCGCGGTCCCCGCGTGCACCATTCCGATCGGCGCGATGAATATCGCAGCAATTAATACGCCTAGCGCGGCGGTCTGAATGCCATTGTCTTCTCCAGCCTTTTGGCCGAACAGGATGTAGGCGGCCCAGCAAACCCCGGCGCCCAGGGCATAGGCGACACCGGTCAGGTCAAGGTTCGCGCTGGTCTCGCCCATGGGAATGAGCAGCAGCAGGCCGGTGGCAGCCAACGCAATCCACACGAAGTCGATCGCCTTGCGTGACGAATACAGTGCCACTGCAAGTGGCCCCGTGAATTCCAGCGCGACGGCGATGCCCAGAGGCACGCTGCGCAGTGACATATAGAAGAGAAAGTTCATGCCACCCAGCGCGATGCCGTAAATGAAGATCGTACGTAGGGATTTGGCAGTGAAGCGCGCGCGCCAGGGCCGTAGGGCGAGCAGGAGAATCACACTCGCAAAAACGAGCCTCAGCGTCGTGGTCCCCTGAGCACCGACTATAGGGAAAAGGCTCTTGGCCAGGGAAGCACCCGTTTGTATGGATGCCATGGCAATCAATAACAACCCAATCGGGAAAAGCATGGAAGAAAGCTTGCGAGCGTCGTTGTTCATTGGAGATCGGGTCCACGGTCATCGGGCAGGTGGTGCAATGGGCGACATGATGCTTAATAACCAGTCATTGAGCAATATATTGCTCAATGGCTTTCTTCTTATATAAGGAGAGGGTTATAAATCGACGCCTATACACCTTTTGCAGAAAGTACAAATTAACGGTTGACGGCCTCTCGAATCTGTC
>NZ_ATLO01000025.1 GCF_000416235.1 Pseudomonas sp. CFII64
GCCTGCTCCCGGCTAAAGCCGGTCCTACGGAGTGAGGTTCAATTCAACGAGTAGTGCGCCTTGATCAGCTTCGGCGGCGCATCGTCAGCCAGGCATCGACGCTGTAAATCGCCAGCCCGCTCCAGATGAAGGCGAAGGTGATCAGCGTGGCGGAGGTCAACTGCTCGCCGTACACCAGCACGGCCAGCGCCAGCACCAGCGTGGGGGCGATGTATTGCAGGAAACCCAGTGTCGTGTACGGCAAATGGCGCGCTGCGGCGTTGAAACACACTAAAGGCACCAAGGTGATCGGCCCGGCCGCCGCCAGCCAGAGCGCCTGGGATGTGGTCCAGAATTCCGCTTGCGCGGTGTGCGCCATGGGATTGAGCAGCAACCAGCCAGCGGCCAGCGGCACCAGCAACCAGGTTTCCACCACCAGCCCCGGCAACGCGGCAACCGGTGCTTTTTTGCGGATCAGTCCATAGCAGGCGAAGGACAGCGCGAGCGCCAGTGACACCCAAGGCAGGCTGCCAAAGTGCCAGACCTGCTGGGCAACGCCAGTCGCAGCCAGCGCCACCGCCAGCCATTGCAGGCGCCTGAGACGTTCGCCGAGCACCATCATCCCCAGCAACACGTTGACCAGCGGATTAATGTAGTAACCCAGGCTGGCTTCAACCATTCGCCCGTTGTTCACCGCCCAGACATACACCAGCCAGTTGCCTGCAATCAGCGAACCGCTCAGCGCGAGTACCGCCAGGCGTCGCGGATTCTCCCGCAGCTCGCGCCACCAACCCGGATGCTTCCAGACCATCAGCAGCAACGAGCCAGCCAACGCGGACCACAGCACCCGATTGACGATAATTTCCACCGAAGGCACGTCGGCAATGGCTTTGAAATAAAGGGGGAACAAGCCCCAGCAGATGTAGGCGCTCAGGCCGAGAATATACCCGCGACGCGGGTTGGCAACTTGCATAAGGGGTCCTGTTGGCAGGTTATTGTTACGTGCAAGATCGAAGGGGCGTTGTCATTCGCAACGTTGCCGCGCCTTGGCGAGCGCGGCACGCTGGATAATCAGAACAGCTTCAGCGGCTCCTCGTTGAGTGCCGACAACTGCTCGCGCAGGGCGAGAACCTGATCGCCCCAATAACGCTCGGTGCCGAACCACGGAAAACTGTGCGGGAACGCCGGGTCATCCCAGCGCCGCGCCAGCCAGGCGCTGTAATGCATCAGCCGCAGGGCGCGTAGCGGTTCGATCAGCGCCAGTTCCCGGGGATTGAAGTCGTGGAATTCGTTGTAGCCGTCCATCAATTCCGACAACTGCCCGAGGCATTCCTGACGATCCCCCGCCAGCATCATCCAGATGTCCTGCACAGCGGGGCCCATGCGACAGTCATCAAGGTCGACGATGTGAAACATCTCATCGCGCGCCATCATGTTGCCGGGGTGGCAGTCGCCATGCATGCGGATGTTCTGATGCGGCGTCGCGGCGTAGACATCTTCGACGCGCTTGAGCAGATCCTTGGCCACTGATTCGTAGGCCGGCAACAGGCTGCGCGGGATGCAGTTGTTGTTCAGCAGGAAATCCAGCGAGTCCTGACCAAAGTTTTTCACGGCCAGTGCTTCGCGATGCTGGAAGGGTTTGGTTGCGCCCACCGCATGAATCCGGCCCAGCAGTTGGCCGAGGCGATACAGCTGATCAAGATTGCCCGGCTCGGGAGCACGGCCACCGCGACGCGGGAAGAGGGTGAAGCGAAAGCCCGCGTGTTCAAACAGCGTCTGGCCGTTATGCACCATGGGCGCGACGACCGGGATGTCCACTTCCGCCAGCTCGAAGGTGAAGCTGTGTTCTTCGAGGATCGCTTCGTTGGTCCAGCGCTGCGGCCGATAGAACTTGGCGATCAGCGGCTGGCCGTCTTCGATGCCAACCTGATAGACGCGGTTCTCGTAGCTGTTGAGCGCGAGAATGCGGGCGTCACTGAGAAACCCGATGCTTTCAACGGCATCAAGGACCAGGTCCGGCGTAAGTGTTGCAAACGGGTGAGCCATGCTTACTCCTGCGCGCAGCAGGCTGCCGCGTCGGGCCCGTGATGGTAGCGCAGACCGGGGTCGCTTGGGTCGTTGGCTTTACAGCAAAGTCGCGCGCTGCAACCAAACTGTCATCGTTTGTTCGCTGTAACGCCATGTTGCGCGATTAATGTCACCGCCAATGAGATCGATCTCAAAGGCGCGAACATGAGTGATTTGAAAGAGGTGGCACAGCTGGCAGGCGTTTCCCGAGCGACTGCCGCGCGCGCCTTTGCTTCCCCCGACGTGGTACGTCCTGCGACACGCGACCAGGTGTTCGCCGCCGCCCGGCAGCTGGGTTTTCGACCCAATCGTCTCGGCCGCCAGCTGCGTCTGCAAACCACCAATCTGCTTGGCGTGATCGTGCCCAATCTGCTCAACCCGGTGTTCGCCGAGCAATTCCAGGCCATGGAACGCGCGGCCCGCGCCAAAGGCTACAACCTGTTGCTGGCAACCACCGACTACAGCAGCGAGCGCGAGAGTGCGGTCGTTGAAGAACTGCTGCGCCAGCGCGTCGATGGCCTGGTGCTGACCGTCACCGATGCCGAAAGCAATCGCGTCCTGGAAAGTCTGGTCAGCGAAGACACGCCGTTCGTGCTGGCGTATCACCAGCCGGGCAATCCGCAATACAGCGCTGTGTCTGTGGATAACCGCGCCGGTATGGCCTTGGCCACACGCTATCTGCTCGATTGCGGCCATCGCCGGATCGGCATGGTGGCCGGCCCCGCGTTGCAATCGGATCGCGCCCGCCTGCGTTACGCCGGGTATTGCGACGCCATGGTCGAGCGCGGCCTGCCAAGCCTGCCGGTGATCGAAATGCCTGCGCATACCCAAGCTGACTTCACCGTGATCGAGGCGGCATTGCGCGGCCCGAATGCGCCCAGCGCTTTGGTGTGCTCCAACGACTTGTTGGCGATCAGCCTGATTGCCGAATTGCGCCGCAACGGCTGGAGCGTTCCGGGCCAGCTTTCGGTCATCGGCTTTGACGGCATCGCCCTCGGCACTCAGATGCATCCGACGCTGTGCAGCGTCGTGCAACCCATTGCGACATTGGCCAGCACTGTGATCGATCAATTGCTGGCCCAAATTGCGGGTGCTGCACCGATTTCCCATTGCCTGCCTTGCCATATCCGGCCGGGTGAAAGTACACAGCCCTTCGAGGAGACGCTTCATGATCCGCTTCAGTAAAACTCTGGCCGTCCTGGCGTTGTGCGGCGTAGCCAGTCTGGCTCAGGCTGCCGAAACGGCAATTTGTTACAACTGCCCGCCGGAATGGGCGGATTGGGGCGCTCAGCTCAAGGCAATCGCCGACACCACCGGTGTGCAGGTGCCGCTGGACAACAAAAACTCCGGCCAATCGCTGGCGCAAATCGTCGCAGAAAAGGCCGCACCGGTTGCCGACGTGGTGTATTACGGCGTGACCTTTGGCTTGCAGGCGCAGAAAGCCGGCGTGGTCGGCACATACAAACCCAAGGGCTGGGAGCAGATTCCAGTTGGCTTGAAAGATCCGGCAGGCCACTGGTTCGCGATTCACTCCGGAACGTTGGGCATCATGGTCAACGTTGATGCGCTAGGTGGCTTGCCGGTTCCGCAAAGCTGGGCAGACCTGCTCAAGCCTGAATACAAAGGCATGGTCGGCTACCTCGATCCGTCCAGCGCCTTTGTCGGTTACGTGTCCGCCGTGGCGATCAACCAGGCCATGGGCGGCACGCTGGATAACTTCGGGCCGGCCATCAACTACTTCCAGAAACTGGCGAACAACTCGCCCATCGTGCCCAAGCAGACGGCTTATGCCCGAGTGCTGTCCGGCGAACTGCCGATTCTGGTCGACTACGATTTCAACGCCTATCGCGCTCGTTACAAGGACAAGGCCAACGTCGCGTTTGTGATCCCGCAAGAAGGCAGCATCAGCGTGCCGTACGTGATGAGCATCGTCGACAACGCGCCACATCGGGCCAATGCCGAGAAAGTGCTGGATTTCACCCTCTCCGATCAAGGCCAGGCGTTGTGGGCCAAGGCTTACTTGCGTCCGGTGCGTGACGTGAAAATCCCTGCGGATGTGGCCGCGCAATTCCTTCCGGACAACGATTATGCCCGCGCCGGAGTGGTGAATTACGAGCACATGGCGGCGGTGCAGGAAGCGTTCGCCGCGCGCTATTTGAGTGAGGTCAAGTAAGTGACCGTTTCGGTTCTGAAGGCTCAGGCCGCGGGTTCGGGCAGACGCGCATTTTTGCGCCTGCGTCCGACGGCGGCCTGGGCGCTGGCTCCGGCATTCGCGGTGCTGTTCGCCTTCTGGCTACTGCCATTGGCGCACCTGATTTTGCTCGGCGGCGAAGAGCGCGACGGCAGCAGTGGTTACTGGCAAGTGCTGAGCAGCGCGCAATATCTGGGCAGCCTGGCGCAGACCTGCGTGCTGGCTTTGGTGGTGACGCTTGCGGCGTTGCTGGTCGGTGGCATCAGCGGGGTGTTTCTCGCCCGCCAACGGTTTTTCGGCCGCTCGGCGCTGGTCGCCCTGTTGACCTTTCCGCTGGCGTTTCCCGGCGTGGTTGTGGGGTTTCTGGTGATTCTGCTGGCGGGGCGTCAAGGCTTGTTCGCCCTGCTGGGCATGGAATTGGCGGGGGAGCGCTGGATATTTGCTTACTCGCTGACCGGCCTGTTCATCGGCTATCTGTACTTCTCGATTCCACGGGTGATCCTCACGGTGATGGCGGCGTGTGAAAGTCTCGATCGCAGCCTGGAAGAAGCCGCCCATTCCCTGGGTGCCGGGCACTGGCGAGTGGTTTGCGATGTGATCGTGCCGGGCCTTGCGCCTGCGTTGGTGTCCTGCGGCGCAATCTGTTTCGCGACGTCCATGGGCGCGTTCGGCACCGCCTTCACGCTGGGCACCCGGCTCAACGTAACGCCGATTGCGATCTATAACGTGTTCACCAATTACGCGAATTTCGCCGTTGCTGCGGCGTTGTCGGTGGTGCTGGGCGCGGTGACCTGGGCGGTGCTGTTGCTGGCGCGGCGTCTGGTGAAAAACTCGGGGACTGTGCTGTGAAGCGTTCCACACTGTTTATCGCGCAGCTGCTGTTTACCTTGCTGGTCTGCGCCTTCATGTTGGTGCCGGTGGTCATGTCTTTGCTGGCCGGGCTGACGCGCAATTATTTTCAGGGTCTGTCCAGCGGGTTGACCTTCGATTGGCTGATTCAAGTCTGGCAGGCGTACTCGCCCACGGTCTGGCTGTCGCTGCAACTGGCGCTGGCCTGCGCGGTGTGTGTCTGCGTGATTGGCGTGCCGGCGGCTTACGCGCTGGTGCGCATGAACAATCGGTTCAGCCGCGCCTTCGAAGAACTGATGGTCCTGCCCGTGGCGATGCCCGGTCTGGCCAGCGCCCTGGCGTTGCTGCTGACTTATGGCCAGTTCGGCGGATTTCGCAGCAGTTGGTTGTTCATTCTGGTTGGTCACGTGTTGTTCACGCTGCCGTTTCTGGTGCGCCCGGTCATGGCGGTGATGCAGCGTCAGCATTTGCCCACGCTGGAAGAGGCTGCTGCGAGTCTGGGCGCCGGTCCGATCAAGCGCTTCTTCAGCGTTGTGGTGCCCAATTGCCGCGCCGGGATTCTCGCCGGGGTGTTGATGGTCGTCACCTTGTCGTTGGGTGAATTCAACCTGACCTGGATGCTGCACACGCCCATGACCAAAACCCTGCCGGTGGGTCTGGCCGACAGCTATGCGTCGGCGCGGCTGGAAGTCGCCAGCGCCTACACCCTCATATTTCTGCTGATGATCGTGCCGCTGTTGATTGCGTTGCAGGCCATCAGTGCCCGTCTTTCCCGTGGAGAGAGTCGATGACCGGAACCACCATTCGCCTGCAGGGCTGTCGCAAGGCATTCGCTGACGGCACCGTCGCCGTTCAGGACCTGAACCTGACCATCGAGCCTGGGGAAACCCTCGCGATTCTCGGCCCGTCCGGCTGCGGTAAAACCACCACGTTGCGGTTGATCGCCGGGCTGGAGAGTCCTGATCTCGGCCAGGTTTTTTTCGACGACACGGATGTCACGCGTCTGCCTATCGAAAAGCGCGATGTCGGCATGGTGTTCCAGAATTACGCGTTGTTCCCGAATCTGGACGTGGCCGGCAACATTGTTTACGGCTTGAAGATTCGCGGCATGTCACCCGCCGAGCGCAACAAGCGCTGTGCCGAATTGTTGGAACTGGTCGGTTTGCAGGAGCACGGCAAGCGCAGCATTCATGAGTTGTCTGGCGGCCAACGGCAGCGGGTCGCCCTGGCGCGTGCGTTGGCGCCCCGACCTCGGGTACTGCTGCTCGACGAACCGCTGGCGGCCCTCGACGCGCAGTTGCGTGAGCGGTTGCGCAGCGAGCTGGACCAGCTGCTGCGCGGGCTTGGCATCACTGCCGTATTCGTCACCCACGATCAGGGCGAAGCCATGGCCTTGGGCGACCGCATCCTGGTGATGGAGCAAGGCCGAGTCGCGCAACTGGCGACCCCGCGAGAAATTTATCAACAGCCGGCCAACGCCTTCGTCGCCGGTTTTGTCGGCAATCTCAATGCATTTACCGTGGACAGTCGCACGGCTAATGGCCTGAAAGTCAGCGGCGGCGAGCTGCCGTGGACGGGATCGAACCTGCCCTCAACCGTGTATTGCCGGCCGGAACATCTGCGGGTGATGGACGGCGAAGGTCACGTGCGCGGGCGTCTGGTCGGGCAGTTTTTCCAGGGCGCGCAGAGTCGCCTGTTGGTGGACGTCGGGGCCGCGCAGCCGTTGCTGGTCGACAGCACCGACAACGTCATTCATCTGCCGGGCGCGATGATTGCCCTGGCGGTCGAGCCGCAGGTGTTGTTTACCCTGCATTCGTAGCGCTTTCGCCCCAAACACAGACCCGTAGGACTGGCTTTAGCCGGGAGCAAAGGTTTCCGCCGCCGCTACTGCCGTGAATGTACCGGCCCTCTCCCGGCTGAAGCCGGTCCTACGAGCCGGCCCTACAAGATTTGCGTTCAATCAGGGCATTCATTTTTTTGAGAGTTTATTTTGAACCCCCCATTCCTCATTGCGCAGATCAGCGATCTGCACCTTAAAGCCGGTCAGAAACTGACCTACGGAATCGTCGATACCTTGGGCGCATTACGTCGCGCAGTGGATCATCTGAACGCCAGCGTGCCGCGCCCCGATGTTGTGGTCATCAGCGGCGATCTGGTGGACTTCGGTCGCCCTGACGAATACGCCGTGCTGCATCCGCAACTCAATCGGCTGCACATGCCGTTTTATCTGGTGCCGGGCAATCATGATGATCGCGAGCACTTGCTGGCTGAATTTGCCGATCAGGCGTATCTGCCGATCAATCACGACAAGCCGCTGGACTGGGTTGTCGAGGACTATCCGGTGCGGCTGATCGGCCTGGACACCAGCATTCCCGGCTCTCACGGCGGGCAACTGACGGAGAGTCAGTTGCTCTGGCTTGATGAACATCTGGCGCAACGCCCCAACGCGCCGACCTTGTTGATTCTGCATCACCCGCCGTTCATCACCGGCATCGGGCACATGGACCGCGAGCCGTTCATCAATGGGGCTGAGTTTGAGAAAGTCATTGCGCGGCATCCGCAAGTCGAGCGCTTGCTCTGCGGGCATTTGCATCGTCCGATGCAGCGGCGTTTCGGCGGCAGTATCAGCTGCATCTGCCCCGGCACTTCCCATCAGATCGTGCTCGATCTACAGGAAGACGCCCCGGCACATTTCAATCTGGAGCCAGCGGGTTATTTGCTGCACCGCTGGCATCCCGTGGAAGGCCTGGTCACCCATAACTCGGTGTTCGGTGAGTATCCGGGGCCGTATCCGTTTTATGACGGGAATGGGTTGATTGATTGAGGGTCCGAGCAAGGCTCATGGCGCAGGTCAAGGCTTTCTCCATGCGTGAGCAAGCTCCAGCGTGATGAGGTAACGCTCCTCTGTGGGGCGCTTGTCGTCCCGGAAGCGATTGGCCACCAACATCACCTGATACTTGTCTCCCGCCGGCCAGTAGGCCGTGCCGCCTTTATTGACGTCGCGCAATCGGGCACGCCATTGCGGCGTGTCGGCGAACGAGGGAAAGGTGCCGGTCAGGATTGGGTGCCAGCCAGCGTTGCGCCACTGCTCCTGTAAATCCAGCACGATCTTGAGCGTGTCGTCGAGCAGAAGCGGCTCGATTTGGGGGGACATGCGGACATTGCCGACCATCCCTTTAGCATCAAAGCTTATGGTGAAGAAGCGCGCTTGCGGTGTAACGAAGCCGTATTGGATGTCCATAAAGCGCAGGCGCGCATCTGAATCCGTCTGTCGCCCCCAATTGATTCCAGCAATAGCCGGGTCGATGTTAGCGCTGGAGCGCTGGCGCATGTCTTCCCAAGGCTCACCAATTTTCAGCGCGATTTCCACATCCCTTGATTGATACCAGAGCTGAACCGCGCCTAATGCAAGGAACACAGCGAGGGTCAGCGCCGCACTGGTTCGTCTTGATTGGAGCCAAGTGAGACTCATCGCGCGGCCATGCCAGCAGCGATGTTAAAAATCGTCAGCCCGAAAACGTGGCGTATCAAGGCGCAGGTCAAGGTTCGACCCACGGTTTAGCAAGCGCCAGCGTGATGAGGTAACGCTCCTCCGTGGGGCGCTTGTCGTCCCGGAAACGATTAACCCCCAGCATTACCTGATACTTGTCGCCCGCCTGCCAGTAGGCCGTGCCGCCTTTATTGACGTCGCGCAATCGGGCACGCCATTGCGGCGTGTCGGCGAATGAGGGAAAGGTGCCGGTCAGGATTGGATGCCAGCCAGCGTTGTGCCACTGCTCCTGTAAATCCAGCAGGATCTTGAGCGTGTCGTCGAGCAGAAGCGGCTCGATTTGGGGGGACATGCGGACTCCGTTTACAACACCCAGAACATAACCGATCGTAAAAAAACGAGCGGGTGGCGTTTCGAATGCGTATTGCGAGTCGGTGAAACGCAGGCGCGCGTCGGATTTCGGCACGCCGAACGCAATTTCATTAGGTATCGCGGGAGCTATTTTCGCGCTGGAGCGTTGGCGCATTTCTTCCCAAGGCTCGCCAATGTTTAGGGCGATTTCCACATCCCTTGATTGATACCAGAGCTGAGAGGCGCCTAATGCAAGGAACGCAGCGAGCGTTAGCGCCGCACCGGTTCGTCTTGATAAGGACTGGGCAACGCTCATCGCACACCATAGCCAGCAGCGATGTCCTGAATCGCCTGTTGAATCAGTGGTCGCTGGGGACCATTGAGCAGCTCATCAAACTGAGCTGCAGCTCTGAGCACAAAGGCCATGCGCTGTTTGATATCGGACAAATCGGCAAACGGATTGTTGCCAAAGCCAATGGTGCGTCCATCGTCTAACCGTCCGCACTGGCTGGCCAGTGTCAGCTCGATAGGCTCCGCAACGTGGCGCGGCAAGCTGGTGATATACGACAAATGATTGCCACGCAACAGACTCACTAATTTCGAGTCACTGTACATTGCTGGTTGCAGAATATTTCGTTGCTCATGATCAGCCAGGAATTTAACGCTCTCGGCAACATTGCCCGCCTCGATTGCCTCAAAGGCTTGCAGAATTTCTGGGTAGTCGATACCAAACCTCAGCCTCTCCTGCCCAACCGGCCAGAGCACCGGAAACTTTTCATGCCCATAGATGTTCTGGCGTAAACGCAGGCATTGTTTGAATTCTTTCCAGCCACGTTTCGCGTAGAACGCGTGCAACGGAAACACGTCCAGGAACAGCGACGTGTTGCCCATCGCCATCATTTCGTAAACGTGTTCGTACTGCTGCTGCATTAGCGACAATGGCTCGCTGTCGCGTCTGATATCGATACCTGGGACCGGATTGTTACGGCGAGCTTCATCCAGATCACGCACAGCCTGTTCGTCATTCTTGCTGATGCTGAACAGGCCGGGGATATCCAGAATAGATTCGCCGCCGCTGGTGAGGCGTTGCGCCGCTTCATGCTCGGTTTGAATATTCTCGATGGCGTTGGACGCATGCAGCAGGCCGCACCCGACTTGTTTGGAGGCGAAAGCGGCGAGCCCCGCCCATTGGAAGCGGTTGTCGTGCAACCAGAGCCTTGCGTAGGCGGCGTTGATGGCGCGGTTACGTTCTTTTGGGTTTTCAATCAGTTTCCCGCCTGGGGCCACGATTTCTTCGGCTTCTCGCTGGTATACACGCCAGATGCCTTCACCGGTCAGTATTGATACTTCAATGAATTCTGACCGTTGATCGTAGAGGTCGAGAATTTTGATCTCGCACTCCGAGATGGGAAGGGTGTTCTGGTTCAGTGCCTGTGTATCAATCTCGTGGTCTTTGAAACATTGAGTCATCGGGATCCCCAGCTAAATGCTCATCGCGCAGAAAGCCAAAGACTCAACACAAAGGAATTAAGGGGAAATAGGACGTTTCCGAGAGTCAGGTGGGAAAAGGATATTCGAGAGGAATTGTGGCTTTGAGTGCGGTGTGGGCCCTATCCGTTTTATGACGGGAATGGGTTGATTGATTGAGGAGGCGAAATCCGTAGGAGCGAACTTGTTCGCGAGACGATATTCCTGATTACGCAGGACCAAGGTCTCGCCAACAAGTTGGCTCCTACAGCGGGTTAGCTACGATCAAGCGCCGATCACGCCGCCATCCTCCCGGGTAATCACCATCACCGACGAACGCGGTTTGCCGTCTGGCAGGTGTTCGGGGAAGGTCGAGCCGCCGTTTTCGCCGGGGTGCTGGATGCCGATGAACAGCGTCTTGTAATCCGGTGCGAAGCTGATGCCGGTGACTTCGCAGCCAATCGGGCCGACCATGAAGCGGCGAATCTCGCCGCTGTCCGGATCGGCGCAGAGCATCTGGTTGTTGCCCATGCCAGCGAAATCACCCTTGTTGGTGGAATCGCCGTCGGTCTGGATCCACAGGCGACCGGCCTGATCGAAACTCAGTCCGTCCGGACTGTTGAACATATTTTGCGCATTGATATTGCTGGAGCCGCCCTGAGGTTTGCCGCTGTGGACGCTCGGGTTGCCCGCGACCACGAACAGATCCCAGTCGAATGCCATGGCCGAGGCATTACCCTCGTTTTCCGCCCAGCGCAGGATTTGTCCGTACTGGTTTTTCGCACGCGGGTTCGGTCCACCAACCGGTTGACCATCGTCGCCGCGCTTGGCGTTGTTGGTCAGCGTGCAATACACCTGACCATCCTTGGGGCTGACCACGATCCATTCCGGGCGGTCCATGCGCGTTGCTTTCACGACGCTGGCGGCCAGACGCGCGTGAATCAACACTTCAGCCTGGTTGGCAAAACCTGCGGCAGCATCCAGGCCGTTTTTGCCGTGGGTCAGTTCGATCCACTCGCCTTTGCCTTTTGGCCGATCCGGATTGCCGTCGCCGTTATCGAAACGGGCGACATACAGCGTGCCGTGATCGAGCAGGTTGCGGTTGGCTTTCGGGTCGTTGTGATTGATCTTGTCGCGGCTGATGAATTTGTAGATGAACTCGCCGCGCTCGTCGTCGCCCATGTACACCACTGCGCGGCCACCTTTGGTTTCGGCCAGGGCAGCGTTTTCGTGTTTGAAGCGACCCAGCGCGGTGCGTTTGACCGGCGTGGATTTCGGGTCGAACGGATCGATTTCCACGACCCAGCCGTGGCGGTTCAGCTCGTTGGGATTTTTCGCCAGATCGAAGCGTGGGTCGTGGTGGTGCCAGTTGATTTCTTTGCTGGCGGCGACTGCGCCGTAACGCTTGATGCCTGCGTCGAATTTCTGTTCGGCATCGCTGCTGCCGAAACAGTCAGTGAAGTTTTCTTCGCAGGTCAGATAAGTGCCCCACGGCGTCTTGCCGTTGGCGCAGTTCTGGAACGTGCCGAGCACCTTTTTACCGGTGCTGTCAGCGGCGGTTTTCAGCCAGTCGTGCCCGGCAGCCGGGCCGCTCAGGTTGATCGGCGTGTTGCCGTGGATGCGGCGGTTGTATTTCGAGTCCTGCACGAACTGCCACTTGCCGTCCTTGTGCTGGACTTCGATCACCGACACGCCTTCGCTGGCCAGCGCCTTACGCACTTCCTCGGCGGATTGCGGGTCCTTGCCGTGATCGAACAGGTAGCGGTAATTGGTGTATTCGTTGTTGATCGCCATCAGGGCGCGATCCGGTTTGCCCGGCATCGGGAACAGGCTCATGCCGTCGTTGTTGTCGCCGAACTGCACTTCCTGCGCCTCGGCGCTGCCTTTGCCGCTGGCATCGAACGCCGGACCGCCGCTGTGCAGCGGTTGGCCCCAACTGATCAGAACCGATGACGTGTAGCCCGGTGGCAAGCTGATGCTGTCGGCGGTAGCGGCGGGAATGCTGTCGAAGCCCAGCAAGGTGCCGGAGGCGGCGCTGACACTGGCGGCGATGGTGCTGCGGCTCAGCAGGTTACCGCCGAGGAACATGGCGGCACCGCACAAGGCGCCCGCGCTGATGAAGCCTCGACGAGTGAGGCCGACCATGTTTTCCAGATCGGTGGTTTGATTTTCTTCTAATAGTTTCATCATCACGGCTCCCAGCAGATGTGGCAGCTACCTTAGTCAGGCTTTATGACGAAAACATGTCGGAAGGGTGACGCGTTGCGCTACTGCGCCGTGCCCAGCAGAACCAGCGAAGGGGCAAATTGCGCCTGCACCGGGCTGCCGACAACCAGCTTCAGCGCGGCAAGCTGCGCGGGCTCGGCCAGCGAGCACAATGTCTGGCCGCTGGGCAGGGCGATGCGCACTTCGCTGGGGCCGTCCTCGGCGGCCAGAATTTCCTCGATGGTGCCGTGCAGGGAATTGTGTCCAGTTGTTGCGGACTGATCCGGGCCTAGCAAACTTAGCCATCCGGCTTTGATCAGTGCGACGACATCGGTGCCGATTGTCAGGTCCAGGCGCAGCGTGCTGTCGTGGGTGATCTGCGCCTCGATGAACAACTCGCCAGCCAGACGCAGGCGCACCAGGTCGTTGTGGCCGTGGGCGCTGATCCCTTCGATTCGGCCGAGCAGTTGATTGCGCGCGCTGGTGCGCAAGGACAGACGAGTGAGCAATTCCAGGTCGGTGCTTTCTTCGGTGGCCTCCAGCACCTGGGCCTGCAAGGCTTGCAGGCGATGATAAAGGCGCAAGACGCGCTCGCCTTCAGCGGAAAGTTTCGCGCCGCCGCCACCTCGTCCGCCAACGCTGCGCTCGACCAAAGGCTTCTGCGCCAGGTTGTTCAGTTCATCGATGGCATCCCACGCCGCCTTGTAACTCAGCCCCGCGCTTTTTGCCGCACGAGTGATCGAGCCTTGCTCGGCGATGTGCTGCAACAACACGATGCGCTGCGGGCGACGGACCATGTGTTGGGTGAGCAAGGCAGGAAGGGGCATGGGCGCGGCCTTTTGTTTGATGATGAGGGTGAGTGTAAGGCATCGATCAACCTGTACAGACTGTGTGAAACCTACTGCGCTCGACAATACTGCGTTAAAAACAGGCGAAAAATGCTCATTTAGAACACCTGGACTCCGCTTTTTCGCCTGTTTTTGCCTTGTCTTGTCTTCGCTCGTGACGTTTTCACACAGTCTGTGTAGGAGCCAACTTGTTGGCGAGACTTTGGTCCTGCGTTGTCAGGAGTATCGTCTCGCGAATGAATTCGCTCCTACACAGACTGTGTGAAAACTACTGCGCTCGGCAATACTGCGTTAAAAACAGGCGGAAAATGCTCATTTAGAACACCTAGACTCCGCTTTTCCGCCTGTTTTTGCCTTGTCTTGCCTTCGCTCGTGACGTTTTCACACAGTCTGTACAGGTAGGTATTTCAAGCCTGGGTGTTTGGCTTGGGCGTCCTTGCCAGGCAATAAACATCCACCCGCAGCGCGCCAGCCTTTATCAGCAGCTGGGCGATGGCATCGGCGGTGGAGCCGGTGGTCAGCACGTCATCGATCAACGCCACATGCCGGCCGGCGAATTTCTCGGCATCGACCAAAGCAAAGGCACCCCGCAGATTGCGCTTGCGGGCTTTGGCATCCAGGCCTTGCTGCGCCGGGGTTTCCCGGGTGCGGATCAGCAAGCGGTCTTGCACGGGCAGCTGCAATTGTTGGCCGAGCCAGTC
This sequence comes from Pseudomonas sp. CFII64, assembly GCF_000416235.1. Lineage (GTDB taxonomy): Bacteria > Pseudomonadota > Gammaproteobacteria > Pseudomonadales > Pseudomonadaceae > Aquipseudomonas. Next base: position 14,149 of record NZ_ATLO01000025.1, read on the forward strand.
GGCGAGCATTGCCGCCTGGTTATAACCGCGCTGGCGCATTCGTTTGGTCGCGAGCGGCACCGGCAGCAGCAGGTCTGGCTTGGGTTGGCCTTCGTCGAAACGGTGTTGCAGGAATTGCCCGAGCAGTTCGCTCAGCAGGCGGCCCATGGGCCAGTTGCCCTGATGCTTGAAGCGCGTCACCAGGCTGTCCACGGGAAAGTCATAAAGCCACGGCACCAAGACTTCATCAAACGCGGGGGGATGGTTGAAACATTGCGCGCAGCTCAGATCAGCCATCGCCAAGGGCAGGGCGCAATGCCGACATTGATCGCCCAGCCACGGCAGCTCGGCTTCGCAAGGCACGCAGATGGCAAACAGTGCATCGGTACGTTCATCGCACAGCAGACAGGTTTGTTTGTTTTTTAACCAGATGTAAACCGCGTGTTGGCTTTGTGGTTGACAGCGCATGACTCTTCCTTAAATATGCCGAACATCCGTGTCGCGCCTGTGGACTTTAAGCGTTTGCATAATGCTGAGCCGCCGGTCGCCTGCTAAAAGAAAAACCCGAGGAGCCGCCCGATGAGCGCCAGCACCACCGCCACTTTGCGTCATGACTGGAATTTAGCCGAGGTTAGGGCGCTGTTCGTACAGCCTTTCAATGACCTGTTGTTTCAGGCGCAAACCGTGCACCGCGCTCACTTCGACGCCAACCGCGTGCAAGTCTCGACTCTGTTGTCGATCAAGACCGGCGCCTGCCCTGAAGACTGCAAGTACTGCCCGCAGTCCGGCCACTACAACACCGGTCTTGAAAAAGAAAAACTGCTCGAAGTGCAGAAGGTTCTCGAAGAGGCCGCCCGCGCCAAGGCGATTGGCTCGACGCGCTTTTGCATGGGCGCGGCCTGGAAACATCCTTCGGCCAAAGACATGCCTTACGTGCTGGAAATGGTCAAAGGCGTGAAAGCCCTGGGCCTGGAAACCTGCATGACCCTGGGTCGTCTGGATCAAGACCAAACCGAGGCGCTGGCTTCGGCGGGGCTGGATTACTACAACCACAACCTCGACACGTCGCCGGAGTTCTACAGCAGCATCATCACCACCCGTACTTACGGCGAGCGCCTGCAAACTCTGGCCTACGTGCGTGATTCGGGGATGAAAATCTGCTCCGGCGGCATTCTCGGCATGGGCGAATCCCTCGACGATCGCGCCAATCTGCTGATCCAGCTGGCCAATCTGCCAGAGCACCCGGAATCGGTGCCGATCAACATGCTGGTCAAGGTTGCCGGTACGCCGCTGGAAAACGCCGAAGACATCGACCCGTTCGACTTCATCCGCATGCTCGCCGTAGCGCGCATCCTGATGCCGCAATCTCACGTGCGGCTGTCGGCCGGTCGCGAAGCCATGAACGAGCAAATGCAGGCGCTGGCGTTCTTCGCCGGGGCCAACTCGATTTTCTATGGCGACAAATTGCTCACCACCGCCAACCCGCAAGCCGACAAGGACATGCTGTTGTTCTCGCGCCTGGGCATCAAACCCGAGGCCCGCGAGGAACACGCTGACGAAGTGCATCAGGCTGCTATTGAGCAGGCGCTGGTCGAACAGAAGAGCAGCGCGCAGTTTTATAACGCTGCGGTTTGATTCGCTGACGAACGGCAACTCCTGCCTGTGGGACCGGCTTTAGCCGGGAAGGCGCCTATGCTGACGCAAAGAATGCGTTGGATGTACTGGCCCTCTCCCGACTGAAGCCGGTCCTACGGGAGTTTAAATTTCCCCCGAGGCCTGCATGTCCTTCGATCTTCTCGCACGTCTCGCTGCCCGCCGTGCTGACAATCTCTATCGCCAGCGCCCGTTGCTGCAAAGCCCGCAAGGGCCTGAGGTGGTAGTGGATGGGCAGCCGCTGCTGGCGTTCTGCAACAACGATTATCTGGGCCTGGCCAATCATCCCGAGGTGATCGCCGCGTGGCAGGCCGGTGCCGAGAAATGGGGCGTTGGCGGCGGTTCTTCGCATCTGGTGATCGGCCACAGCGGCCCGCACCACGAACTCGAACTGGCGCTGGCGGACATGACCGGCCGGCCGCGGGCGCTGCTGTTTTCCAATGGCTACATGGCCAACCTCGGTGCCGTGACGGCGCTGGTCGGGCAGGGCGATACGGTGCTGGAAGACCGGCTCAATCACGCTTCGCTGCTGGACGCCGGTTTGCTCAGTGGCGCGCGGTTTTCCCGTTATCTGCATAACGACGCCGAGAGCCTTGCCGCGCGTCTGCAGAAAGCCAGCGGCGACACGCTGGTGGTCACCGATGGCGTGTTCAGCATGGATGGCGATCTGGCGGACCTGCCTGCGCTGGCGCAAACGTCGAAGGCCAAAGGCGCCTGGCTGATGGTCGACGACGCGCACGGCTTCGGCCCGCTGGGTGCCAATGGTGGCGGCATCGTTGAGCATTTCGGTCTGGGCATCGATGACGTGCCGGTGTTGATCGGCACGCTGGGTAAGGCGTTCGGCACGGCCGGGGCGTTTGTGGCCGGCAGCGAAGAGCTGATCGAAAGCATGATTCAGTTTTCCCGCCCTTACATTTACACCACCAGCCAGCCACCGGGCCTGGCCTGCGCGACGCTGAAAAGCCTTGAGCTGCTGCGCACCGAACATTGGCGCCGTGAGCACCTGGCCCGCTTGATCGCCCAGTTTCGCAGCGGTGCCGAACAGATCGGCCTGACCCTGCTGGACAGCTTCACGCCGATCCAGCCGATCCTGATCGGCGATGCCGGTCGCGCCATGCGCCTGTCGCAGATGTTGCGTGACTGCGGCGTGCTGGTGACGGCGATCCGGCCGCCCACCGTGCCTGCGGGCAGCGCGCGTTTGCGGGTGACCTTTTCCGCCGCCCACACGCAGGCGCAAGTGCAGCTATTGTTGAATGCATTGGCGCAGTGTTACCCGCTGCTGGATAAGCGCGATTCGGTGGAGCCACATCATGCGTGATCAGTTGATCCTGCTACCCGGTTGGGGTTTGGGCATTTCGCCGCTGGAGCCATTGGCCGCTGCCTTGCGTGGCCTGGACGAGCATCTGCGCGTGGAAATCGAGCCGCTGCCGGAGCTGGAAAGCAGCGATCCGCAGGAATGGCTCGATGAACTGGACGCCAATCTGCCGGACAACGCCTGGCTGGGCGGCTGGTCGTTGGGTGGCATGTTGGCCGCCGAACTGGCGGCGCGGCGCGGCGAGCGTTGCTGCGGGCTGGTGACGCTGGCGAGCAATACCTGTTTCGTGACGCGCGGCGCCTGGCCCAACGCTATGGCGGCGGGGGATTTCGACGCGTTCCTGGCCGGTTGCATTGACGATCCTGATGGCACGCTCAAGCGATTCAGTTTGTTGTGCGCCCAAGGTGCTGAAGATCCGCGCGGCATTTCGCGCCTGCTCAAGGCCGGCGCACCTCACGGTTCGACGAGTGCGCTGATCCACGGCCTGCAATTGCTGGAACAACTGGATACCCGCAGCGCCCTGCAGACATTTCGCGGCCCGCAGCTGCATCTGTTTGCCGGGCTTGATGCGTTCGTGCCCGCTGAAGCAGCGGGCGATTTGCTGGCGCTGTTACCTGACGTCGAAGTTGGCGTCATCGAGCAGGCCAGCCACGCTTTCCTCCTGGAAAATCCTCACGGTGTCGCGGCGGCGATCCAGGCGTTTTTACATGAGTCCGGTGATGACTGATTTATCCCATCCGAGGTTGCCGGGCGGTTTGCCTGACAAGCGCCAGGTAGCCGCATCGTTTTCCCGCGCGGCGGGCAGTTACGACAGCGTCGCCCAGTTGCAGCGCGACGTGGGCAGTGAGCTGCTGTCGCGTTTACCGCAGGATTTGCAGCCGCAACGCTGGCTCGATCTGGGCTGCGGCACCGGTTATTTCAGCCGGGCGTTGAGCGAAAAATTCCCCCAGGGCCACGGCGTGGCGCTGGATATTGCCGAAGGCATGTTGCGTCATGCACAGCCTTTGGGTGGTGCCGAACATTTTGTCGCTGGCGATGCCGAGCGCTTGCCGTTGCGCGATGCCAGCTGCGAGCTGATTTTCTCCAGTCTGGCGGTGCAGTGGTGCGCGGATTTTGCCGCAGTGCTCAGCGAAGCCAGGCGGGTGTTGCAGCCTGGCGGGGTGTTCGCTTTCGCCAGTCTGTGCGTCGGTACGCTGTATGAGCTGCGTGACAGCTGGCAAACGGTCGACGGTCTGGTGCACGTCAATCGCTTCCGGCAATTGCAGGATTATCAGCGGTTGTGCGAGTTGAGCGGGTTGCGCCTAAGCTCTCTGCAGGTGCAGCCGCATGTTCTGCATTACCCGGACGTTCGCAACCTGACCCACGAGCTGAAAGCCCTGGGCGCGCACAATCTCAATCCGGGCAGGCCAGGCGGCTTGACCGGCCGCGCGCGGATACTGGCGCTGATCGACGCTTACGAGCGCTTCCGTCAGCCCGAAGGCTTGCCGGCGACGTATCAGGTGGTTTACACCGTGCTGGAAAAAAGCCGGTGAACTTAGGATGCAGCAGAGGAATGCCGAGATGAGCCGTGCGTACTTCATCGCGGGAACCGATACCGATGTGGGTAAAACCACGGTCGCCGCTGGCCTGTTGTATGCCGCGCGACAGGCAGGATTGAGCACGGTAGCGGGCAAACCGGTTGCCTCCGGCAGCGCAGTGACGCCCAATGGTTTGCGCAACGACGACGCGCTGGCGCTGCTGGCGCAATGCTCGGTCGCCGTGAGTTACGACGAGGTCAACCCCGTCGCCTTCGAACCCGCCATCGCTCCCCATCTGGCAGCGCGGGAGGCGGGCGTGGCGTTGACGGTGCAAGGGCTGCTTAAACCGATGCGTCTGCTGCTGGCGCGCAATGCCGATTTCAGCCTGATCGAAGGCGCTGGCGGCTGGCGCGTGCCGTTGGCGGATCAGGCCAACCTGTCCGATCTTGCCGTCGCGCTGCAATTGCCGGTGATTCTGGTGGTTGGCGTGCGTCTGGGGTGCATTAATCACGCGCTGCTCAGCGCCGAGGCCATTGCCCAGGACGGGCTGCAACTGGCCGGTTGGGTCGCCAATATCGTCGACGCCAAAACCTCGCGCCTGGAAGAAAATCTCGCGACCCTCGCCGAACGCCTGCCCGCGCCCTGCCTGGGCCGCGTGCCCCGCCTGAAGAAACCCAGCGCCGAAGCGGTGGCGGAGTATCTGCATCTGGAGTTGCTGGATTAGTCCTTCCTATTGCTACCGGATCTGTCGTCGCGGGTTCATTTCAAATACCAACCCCAAGGCTCTTCGCCGAGGTATTCGGTGATTTGTTTGACCTCCAGGTAATTGTCCAGACCCCATTGGCCCAGTTCGCGGCCGATGCCGCTGTGTTTCATGCCGCCCCAGGGCGCTTCGACGAAGGTCGGTTGTGAGCAGTTGACCCAGATGATCCCGGCGCGCAGCTGGTTGGCCACGCGGGTGGCGCGTTGTGGATCGGCGCTCATCACGGCGGCGGCAAGGCCGAAGCGGCTGGCGTTGGCCATTTGCAGCGCTTGCTGTTCATGCTTGAAGCGTTTGATGCACAGCACCGGGCCAAAGATTTCTTCGCGCCAGACGATGCTGTTTTCGGCCGGCTCGTCGAAAATTGCCGGCTCCATGAAATAACCCTGCGCCAGATGCTTTGGACGTTTGCCGCCGGTCAGCAGCTTCGCGCCGCTGGCCTGGCCTTGGTCGATAAAGCCCAGCACCTTCTCGTATTGGCTCTTGCTCACCAGCGGGCCTAGCAACACGCCCGGTTCCATGCCGGGGCCGATGGTGATTTTGCGTGTCTCCTCGACCAGTTTTTCGATGAGGCGCGGCGCGATGTTTTCCTGAACCAACAAGCGCGACGTGGCGCTGCACACCTGGCCCTGATTCCAGAAAATCCCGAACAGAATCCATTCCACCGCCGCCTCGACATCCGCGTCATCAAACACGATGAACGCCGATTTGCCGCCCAGCTCCAGGCTGATGTTCTTGATGTCGCTGGCCGCCGCCGACATGATTTTCGCCCCGGTGGGCACGCTGCCGGTGAAGGCCAGTTTGTCGACGCCGGGATGCAGCGTCAGCGGGCTTCCTGCATCACTGCCCAGCCCGGTGACGACGTTAAGTACGCCAGCGGGCAAACCGATGCGGTCGGCGGCGGCGGCCAGTTCCAGAGCGGTCAGCGGCGTCAGTTCCGACGGTTTCAACACCACGGTTGCGCCAGCGGCCAGCGCGGGAGCGACTTTCCAGGCGGCCATCAGCAGCGGGTAATTCCACGGAATGATCTGCCCGGCGACGCCAATCGGCTCAAGGCGCGTGCGACAGCGAAAACGCGCGTCCGGCAACGCGAGCGGCTGATCCTGCCGGCCGTCCAGCTCCCGCGCGAGGCCTGCGTAATAGCGAAAACAGCCAATCGCGTCGGCGATGTCCCATTGCGCTTCGGGCAGCGGCTTGCCGTTATCGCTGACCTCCAGCCGGGCGATGCTGTCCTGACTGTTTTGCAGCTCGTCGGCCAGGGTTTCCAGCCACACCGCACGCTCGGCGCCGCTGCTCTGGCTCCAGCCACTGTCGAATGCCCGACGTGCAGCGCGCACCGCATGATCGATATCTTCCTCGGTGCCTGCCGCGACCCGTTGCAACGTCTGCTCGGTCGCCGGATCGATGACATCCAGATAACCGCCCAGGTCCGGGCTGACCCACTCGCCGTTGATGTACAACTGATCACGCATGTGAGGCTCCTGTGCGACGGTTCTGCAAGTAACGGGAAGTGAACAGCAGGGCCAGCGACACGCAGATGATCACCGTGGAAACCGCGTTGATCTCAGGCGTCACGCCCCGGCGGATCGAGGAAAAGATGTAGATCGGCAAGGTGGTTTCCGGGCCGGCGACAAAGAACGCGATGATGAAATCGTCGAAGCTGAAGGTGAACGCCAGCAGGAAGCCGGCCAGGATCGCCGGAGTGATTTGCGGCAAGGTCACGCGCCAGAAGGTTTCCAGCGGCGGTGCATACAAGTCGGCGGAGGCTTCCTGCAACGCTTTGTCCAGCGAATCCACCCGGCTGCGCACGATGACCATGACCAGCGCCATGGTGAACAACGAATGCGCGGCGATCACCGTGAAGAAGCCCATGTTCAGGCGCGGCATGCCCGGAATAAGGCTGGCGAGCAACGGGTTGAGGACATCGAACAGACTGATGAAGGCGATCAGCGTCGAGATGCCGATGACGATGCCGGGAATGATGATCGAGCAATAGGTCAGCACGTCGAACAGAAGGCGGACCTTGCGTCCGGCGCGTTGTAGGCCGAACACCGCCAAGGTGCCGAACAACGTCGCCAGCACCGCCGAACAGGTGGCGATCATCGCGCTGTTGCCCAACGCTTCCATGATGAACGGGTTGCTGAACGCGCGGCCGAACCACTGCACCGAGCAGCATTCGAAGGCCAGCCCGCTGCGCCCGGCGTTGAAACTGAACAGCATGATCAGCGCAATCGGCGCGTACAGGAACAGGTACAGCGAGGTGGAATAGCTGCGTAGCCACATGTCACAAGGCTCCATCGCCGGGGGTGCCGCCGTAGCGTTTCACCAGTTTCAGGTAGACGCCGATGATCGCCAGCATGATGGCCACCAGCGTCATCGCCAGAGCGCTACCAAACGGCCAGTTGCGCGATTGCAGGAACAGGTCGACCAGTGCATTGCCGACGAAGAACACTTTGCCGCCGCCGAGAATCGCCGGGATCAGGAACTCGCCCATCAACAGGATGAACACCAGCATGACCCCGGTGATGATTCCCGGTGCCGACAGCGGCAAGGTGATGCGCCGAAAGCTTTCGAACGCGCTGGCGCCCAGATCGGCGGAGGCTTCGAGCAGGCGTTTGTCGAGTTTTTCCAGGCTGACATAGATCGGGAACACCATCAGCGGCAAGTAGCCATAGACGATGCCGATCAACACCGCCGTCGGCGTGTTGATCAAGCGCACGCCGTCCAGCCCGAGGCTGGCGAGCATGGCCGGAATGCCTTTGCCGCTGAGGATGAAAATCCACGCGTAGGTGCGAATCAGGAAGCTGGTCCAGAACGGCACGATCACCAGCGTCAACAGCAGCGCGCGATTCTTGCCGGCGCGCACCGCCAGGAAATAGGCCAGCGGATACGCTGCCAGTAAACACACCAGCGTCCCCAGCGGCGCCATTGTCAGCGTATTGCTGAACGCAGCGGCCCGGGAACTCAGGTTTAAGTAGTTGGCGAGCGTCAGGCCGCCGGCATAACCGCCGACAGCACTGCGCTCACCAAAGCTGAACACCAGAATGATCAACAGCGGCATCACCAACAGCAGCAAGAACCACAGGGTCGACGGCAGCAACATCAGCATCGTGATGCGTCGCCGCAGACTGCGGCGTTTGCCCTCGGCCTGGGCGAGTTGCGCAGGCGAGGCGTCGGCTTCATCAAGAAGCGTTTCGGATGAGGCAACGGCGTTCATGGACGGGTCCTTGCTGCGCATGGCGAGGGATCAGGCGGATTTGAAACGGGCCATCAATTCGGCGCGCAACGGGCTGGTCAGCGTTGCTGCTGCACCGAACTCCAGCGGGCTCAACTGCTCGGCGGCCGGGTACATGATCGGATCGCTGAGCATCGCCGTGGGCAGCAGGGCATCGACGCGCTTGTCGCCGCTCGGATAACCGTGGCTCAACACTTCGAGCTTGTTGTGCTGCGGATCGAGCAGGTAATTGATGAAGGCATACGCTGCATCACGGTGCTCGGCGCCTTTGGGAATGGCGAAGAAATCGCTCCACAATTCGCCGCCTTCCTTGCCCAGCGCGTATTGCATGGTCGGGATGTCGCGGTGCAACTGCGAGGCATCGCCGGTCCACGACATGGCCAGAACCGCGTCGCCACTGCGCATCGACGGCTGAATGTCGGAGTTGATCGCGAACAGGTGTGGCTTGACCTCGATCAGCAGTTTTTCCGCGTCGGCCAACTCCTTCGGATCAAGGGAGTTGAAGCTGTAGCCAAATGATTTCAGCGCATTGCCGATGGCGGTCAACTGGTAGTCGTGAATCATGGTGCGGCCGCTGCCTTCACCTTGCGCCAGCGCCCAGAACTCTTTCCATGAGGTCGGTTTGGCCTTGAGCTTGGCGCTGTCGTAGGCCATGCCGGTGGTGCCCCAGTTTTTCGGCACGGCGTAGACCTTGCCGTCGACGGTGCCCTGCGCCATGAATTTTTCCTGGAAGGCTTTAGGGTCGAAATTGGGGATGCGCGACAGGTCCAGCGGTTCGATCAAACCCAGTTTCACGTAGGTGCTGATGGTGTAGTTGGTCGGCACCATCACGTCCCAACCGCTGCCGCCGGCCTGCAACTTGGCGAGCATTTCTTCGTTGGAACCGAACACGCTCATGGCCACGCGAGCGCCGGTGGTTTTGGCGAAGGCATCCAGATTGTCCTGGCTGTGGTAATTGGGCCAGGTCGCCAGGCCGAGACGATCACCAATATTCTTTTCCGCCGCGCCTGCGCTGGAATCCCTGGTGCCCATCAACAAGCCAGGCATGTTGGTGGCGACCACGGCGGCGGCGACGCCCAGACCGGTGCGCCCGAGAAATTCGCGACGACTGATCGAGCCGTTCTGCCAGCTGCGCATCGTCTTGATAAAAGTCTTCTGGTCCATGGCAATCTCCCGGTCTGAGGTATGTTCGAAAGTGAGTAGCGGTGTGTGATGCGGCTACAAAGCCATGGCCAGGCCGCTGGCGTTATCCCAGCCGACGCGCACTGCGGCGCCGTGTTCAAAACCGCCGAAATCGGTGCCCGGACCGGCTTGACCCAGATGGCGCGGCACCCGCACGCAGACGATGCCGAACGGCTCGGTGCGCACCCGGTATTCAGTAAGGTTGCCCAGATAAATCCGGTCCTCGACGCAGCCGTTCAGCGTCACGTCGCGGGCCAGCAGACCGTTAGGCGCGGCAATGCTGATCAGTTCCGGTCGCACCGCGATGCAGCCCGGTGTGTTGGCGCTCAGCGCCAGGCCGGTCGGGGTTTGCGGACTGGTCAGTTCGAGGCCCTGATCGGTGCGCAAGACCACCGAGTTGCCAGTCAAATGCCGGACTGTGCCGTTGAACAGATTGGATTCGCCGATGAAGTCCGCCACGTAACGATTGGCCGGCGCTTCGTAGAGTTGTTCCGGGGTCGCGGTCTGGATGATCGAGCCGCTGTGCATCACGCTGATGCTGTCGCTCATGGACAGCGCTTCTTCCTGGTCGTGAGTCACCAACACAAAGGTAATCCCCACTTCCCGCTGCAAGCGCAGCAGCTCCGACTGCATTTCCTTGCGCAGCTTGCGATCCAGCGCGGCCAGCGGTTCGTCCAGCAGCAACACTGTGGGCTTGTTGACCAACGCGCGGGCCAGCGCCACCCGCTGTTGCTGGCCGCCGGACAACTCGCTGGGCTTGCGATGCCCGAGGCCATTGAGGCGCACCATCTCCAGGGCTTCATCCGCCAGACGACGTTGCTCTTTCTTGTCCGGGCGTGGGTTTCTGTAGCGCAGGCCGTAGGCAATGTTCTCGGCGACGGTCATGTGCGGGAACAACGCGTAATGCTGGAACACCATGTTCACCGGACGCTGAAAAGCCGGCACGCCCGCAACGTTCTTGCCCGCCAGCAACACTTCGCCGGAACTGGGCTGATCGAAACCGGCAATCATCCGCAACGTGGTGGTCTTGCCGCAGCCGGAGCCGCCCAGAAACGAATGAAAGGTACCGCGCCGCACCTGAAAACTCAGGTCGTTGACGGCTTTCAGATTGCCGTAGAGCTTTTCTACGTGGCGGAACTCGATATCGTTGGCGTGGCTGTTGTCACTCATCGTCGGCGCTCGCGTGATTTCCAGTGCATCGGTCTCTGCAATGGCGATCAAACTAGCAACCGGGGTTTTGCACTGTATATATCCCTTGGGGGATAGAGGCGCCGGGATTTAAATTCGACGCGAGACCAACACCGGATCCGTAGGACCGGCTTTAGCCGGGAGGGCGCAAGGGCTGACGACGGATCTGCTGCGGATGTATCGGACTCCTCCCGGCTAAAGCCGGTCCTACGGGGTGTTAGCCAATCCTACGGGAAGTTAGCCAGTCCTATGGGGCGGTGTTCCGTAGTTACAGGCGTACTACCCCGTCGCCGCCATCTCCGGCCCGGCCAGCTCGCGAATGAACAGCCCAAGCAGCTCCGACTGGCTGCAGATACCCAGCTTGGCGTAGATATTCTTGCGGTGGATTTTCACGGTGCCGGGGCTGATCGACAGTTGCTCGGCCACCGAGGCGCTGGAGTGGCCGCGCAGCAGCAGGCGGACGATTTCCTGTTCGCGACCGGTCAGGATATGCGCGCCGAAATGATCGAATGCGGCGTGGATCTTGAAGTCCAGATCCTGCGCCGGACGCGGCTTGTCGGCATGGAACTGGCTCCACGCCTCGCCGATGATTTGCTCGACGATGGGTTGCGCACAGTCCATCAACTGCAATTCGTCACGGCTGAAAGCGCAGCTGGACGTGGCGCGCATCAGCGACAACACCGCCGTGGTGTCGTCGCCCAGGTCGACAAAAAACGCCACTTCTTCGGCCAGACCGGTCTGCTGGTAATACGCCAGGTAATACTCGCTCAGGTAGAAGTGGTCGGGCGCGAACTGCCGCAAGCGCCACAGGCCGGGCGGTTGGCGGCGAGTGCAGGCCAGATAGAACGGGTCGAGCAGGTAAGGCCCGCATTGGTAGTCATCGACATAGATCTTGCGCTTGTCAGGCGTGAAGGTATCGAACAAAGCCAGCGGCCGGTGATTGCCCTGATACACGAACAGCACGAAATGGTCGACCGGGCATATGTGCTTCAGCCATTGGCTCAAGCCACTCAGCCGCGCAGCCCCCATCGGCAGATCGAGGAGGTGGGCGATGCCGGTGGTCCAGTGTTTGAGTTCCTTTGGGCGCATGGGAGGTCTTGGGTCGGCCGAATCCACTGAAGGAGGTTGAGGAAATAATGCAGGATGTGCGCCACTGCACACATTTTGACCATCGTCGCCACGGGCGCCTGCGTAGACTAGGTATAGCCTGATTCGAGCGCGCTGCGTGGTGCACCGTTTTCAGGCGAATGAGCACCGGGCTGTCACTCTCTGCCACGCTTGGTAACATTTGCGCGCTTGAGTTGGAGCATGCCAAGACTCAGTCTATGAGGCGGCGAAGTGCCATTAGTCTGATTGTCAGGCTATTTGCCAGCTTTACTGCTTCAATAGCAGGTGTTCGTTATCAGAACAGGAGGATCGACACATGCAAATCACCATGAACAACACGTTGTATCCAGGCCTCAGCGCGATGCAGGTCGGGCAATCTCGTGTCGATCAAGCGGCCACTCAGATCGCCAGCAGCAATATCGAAGTCTCCGGCAGAAGCCAGTCTTCGGATTTCCAGCTGGAAAATCTGCGTTCCGTCGATCGTTCCCAGCGCAGCGAGCTGCCTGCCAACATCGTCGAGCTTGAGTCCGCCAAGTCCCAGTTTCAAGCGGGCGCAGCGGTGCAAAAAGCCAGCGACGAAGCCCTTGGTACCCTGATCGATACTTACGCCTGATCGACCCTTCTCGCCGTGCAATCGTGCACGGCGCTGCGTGCTGAATCCCCTGTCATCACGCGCACCTATCTTGTCTGTTGCACCCACTCGCCCAACTAGACTCAAACCATCGACGGATGCTTCATCCTTCGCTGCATGCCTTTGCCTGCAAGGTGTGTAGCCAGGTCGACGATGAACGGCGCGTTACGCATGCTTGACAAGCTCCAGGCGTAAACGTATGTTTCAAACACCTGTTTGACCGCTAGGCATCCGAGTTTGTCCGGTGGTTGGGGAACCTTCCCGCAGCGACCGATCGGTCATACATTCCAGGATTCAACAGCAGAGGTTTATCGCTATGCCTGACTACAAGGCCCCCTTGCGTGATATTCGCTTCGTTCGTGACGAACTGCTCGGCTACGAAGCGCACTATCAAAGTCTGCCGGCTTGCCAGGACGCTACTCCCGACATGGTTGACGCCATTCTTGAAGAAGGCGCCAAGTTTTGTGAGCAGGTTCTGGCGCCGCTGAATCGTGTCGGTGATACCGAAGGCTGCACCTGGAGTGAATCGGGCGTGAAAACGCCGACCGGTTTCAAGGAAGCCTACAAGCAGTTCGTCGAAGGCGGCTGGCCAAGCCTGGCCCATGACATCGAGCATGGCGGCCAGGGTTTGCCTGAGTCCCTCGGTCTTGCGGTCAGCGAAATGGTCGGCGAAGCCAACTGGTCGTGGGGCATGTACCCCGGCCTGTCTCATGGCGCGATGAACACCATTTCCGAGCACGGCACCGAAGAGCAGCGTCACGCTTACCTGACCAAGCTGGTGTCCGGTGAATGGACCGGCACCATGTGCCTGACCGAACCGCATTGCGGCACCGACCTGGGCATGCTGCGCACCAAGGCCGAGCCTCAGGCTGATGGCTCGTACCGTGTCAGCGGCACCAAGATCTTCATTTCTGCCGGCGAACACGACATGGCCGACAACATCGTCCACATCGTGCTGGCCCGCCTGCCGGACGCGCCGGCTGGCACCAAAGGTATTTCGCTGTTCATCGTGCCCAAGTTCATGCCCAACGCTGACGGCAGCATTGGCGAACGCAACGCTGTGACCTGCGGTTCCCTGGAACACAAGATGGGTATCCACGGCAACGCGACCTGCGTGATGAACTTCGACGCGGCCACCGGTTTCCTGATCGGCCCGGCGAACAAAGGCCTGAACTGCATGTTCACCTTCATGAACACCGCGCGTCTGGGCACTGCATTGCAAGGTCTGGCCCACGCCGAGATCGGCTTCCAGGGCGGCCTGAAATACGCTCGCGATCGCCTGCAAATGCGCTCGTTGACCGGCCCGAAAGCGCCTGAAAAAGCCGCTGACCCGATCATCGTTCACCCTGACGTGCGCCGCATGCTGTTGACCATGAAGGCCTTCGCCGAAGGCAACCGCGCGATGGTGTACTTCACCGCCAAACTGGTGGACATCGTCAAGTACGGGCAGGACGAAGAAGCCAAGAAGCAAGCCGACGCACTGCTGGCGTTCATGACGCCGATTGCCAAAGCGTTCATGACTGAAGTGGGCTTCGAGTCCGCCAACCACGGCGTGCAAATCTACGGCGGCCACGGCTTCATCGCCGAGTGGGGCATGGAGCAGAACGTTCGCGACAGCCGCATTTCCATGCTGTACGAAGGCACGACCGGCATCCAGGCGCTGGACCTGCTGGGCCGCAAAGTGTTGATGACCCAAGGCGAGGCCCTTAAAGGCTTCACCAAAATCGTCCACAAGTTCTGCCAGAACAACGAAGGCGTCGAAGCCGTTCAGGAATTCGTCACCCCGTTGGCTGCATTGAACAAAGAGTGGGGCGAGCTGACCATGAAAGTCGGCATGGCGGCCATGAAGGATCGCGAAGAAGTCGGTGCCGCCTCGGTGGATTACCTGATGTATTCCGGTTACGCCTGCCTGGCTTACTTCTGGGCTGACATGGCGCGCATCGCTGCCGAAAAACTGGCTGCGGGCACTACCGAAGAAGCCTTCTACACCGCCAAGCTGCAGACGGCGCGCTTCTACTTCCAGCGCATCCTGCCGCGTACCCGCACTCACGTGGCAACCATGCTGTCGGGCGCTGCCAACCTGATGGACATGAAAGAAGAAGACTTCGGCCTGGCTTACTAAGCCCCCGCCGGCTTCACCCAAAGCCGCTTCCTCCGTTCGGGGGAAGCGGCTTTTTTTGTGGCCGCTATCGGTAGGAGGGGACTTGTCCCCGATGACGTCAGCTTGACCAGCATCATTGATGGCTGACCCAACTCGGTGTCTGTGCAGCCGTCTTCCCGGACAAGTCCGGTCCTACCGAACCATACGCAACCCCTCCTACGGTTTGAACAGGTAGCGTTCATCAACCTTTCCCATCTCCTGCCGTTAAAGAAAGTAGCCTGCCATAGGGTGCTGAGGGCACAATGCCATCAACTGAGATCTTTGCTCGATGCCGGGCAGGAGACATTCACTTTGCTGCGTCCGTCATCTGCACGTTTGAGCCATTTTCTGCCATCGCTGGTTTTGCTGCTTGCAGGACTTGCGGCCGCGTATGTGAAGGATTTGAACGTATTTTTCACTTCCCTTTTTAACGTTTTGCCGACGCTGGTGCTGTTGCTCGGCGGCGCGTATTGCGGGGTCTATCGGCGCCAGCGTGAGCTGTTTCTGATGATCACCGTCTACATTGCCTACTTTCTGCTCGATACCCAGACCGATTATTTCCGCGACTTCGGCAAGGTTCGCGACGACGCCGCGGTGGTCTTTCATCTGGTGTGCCTGTTGCTGCCGTTGTTGTTCGGGGTCTTCGCCGCCTGGGAAGAACGCACGCATCTTGTTCAGGACATGATTGCCCGGCTCGCGGTGCTGGTCGCCGTGGGCGCCATTGCGCTAGGCCTCGAACAAAGCTATCCGGAAGCTTTGCGCCTGTGGCTCGCCGAGATCCGTTGGCCCGCGCTGCATGGCGCGTGGATGAGCCTGATCCAGCTTTCTTACTTGATGTTCCTGATCGCTTTCAGCCTGTTGGTCGTGCAGTACGTGCGCAAACCGAGGCCGCTGCATGCCGCCCAGCTGGTCGGATTGGTCGGGCTGTTCTGGGCGTTGCCGAAAACCTTCATTCTGCCGTTTACCCTGAACATCCTGTGCAGCCAGGTGATGTTGATGATCGCGGCGGCGGTTGCTCACGAGGCCTATCAAATGGCCTTTCGCGACGAACTCACCGGCCTGCCGGGGCGCCGTGCGCTCAATGAGCGTATGCAACGCCTGGGTCGCAACTATGTGCTGGCGATGGGCGATGTGGATCACTTCAAGAAATTCAATGACACCCACGGCCACGACGTAGGCGATCAGGTGCTGCGACTGGTGGCCAGCAAGCTGTCGAAAATCACCAGCGGCGGCGGCAAGGCTTATCGTTATGGCGGCGAAGAATTCGCCATCGTGTTTGCCGCCAAGACCCTGGAAGAATGCCTGCCGCATCTGGAAGTGATCCGCGAGTCCATCGCCAACTACGACATTCTGCTGCGCAACAATGACAACCGACCGCAGGACGATCATCAAGGCCGTCAGCGCCGGGGTGCCGCCCAGGCTTCCAGCGTGTCGGTGACCATCAGCATTGGCGTCGCCGAACGTCAGCCGGAGCACCGCACGCCTGAAGAAGTGCTCAAGGTCGCCGACCAGGCGCTGTACGCCGCCAAAGGCGCGGGCCGCAACTGCGTCATGTCCAACGGCAACGTCAACAAACGTGGCGCGGTCCGCATGGCGGGCTGACTGCGAGGTGCTCCCAAAGCACGGCAATGTTGCGAACGCCGTGTTTTTTTTCGCCCACAGCTGATCTGTGACTAAAGTATGGTGGATAGTCACGATTTGACCCTATGTGTCGCTCCCGGTGTTCAGTTACACTTCAGCCCAATCGATACCGAGGTCCGCACAGCGTCTGCGGATCACTCTTTCAGGCGCACTGCTCCTGTTCTTGCGAGGTTTGCCATGGCTGACTACAAAGCTCCGCTGCGCGATATGCGTTTCGTCCTCAACGAAGTCTTCAACGTTTCCCAACTCTGGGCACAGCTCCCGGCGCTGGCCGAAACGGTCGACGCCGAAACCGTCGAAGCGATTCTCGAAGAAGCTGGCAAAGTCATCAGCAAGAGCATTGCGCCGCTGAGCCGCAATGGCGATGAAGAAGGCTGCCACTGGAAAGACACCGTGGTCACCACGCCAGCCGGCTTCGTGCAGGCCTATCAAACCTATGCCGAAGGTGGTTGGGTCGGCGTTGGCGGTAACCCGGAATTCGGTGGCATGGGCATGCCCAAGGCGGTCTCGGCTCAGGTCGAGGAAATGCTCAACTCCGCGACCCTGGCATTCGGCCTGTATCCGATGCTGACCTCCGGTGCCTGCGTGTCGATCAACGCCCACGCTACTGAAGAACTCAAGGCCACTTACCTGCCCAACATGTACGCGGGCATCTGGTGTGGCTCGATGTGCCTGACCGAGGCTCACGCCGGCACTGACCTGGGCATCATCCGCACCAAGGCCGAACCGCAAGGCGATGGTTCCTACAAGGTAACCGGCAGCAAAATTTTTATTACCGGCGGCGAACACGACCTCACCGAAAACATCATTCATCTGGTGCTGGCCAAGCTTCCGGACGCACCTGCTGGCCCGAAAGGCATCTCGCTGTTTCTGGTGCCCAAATTCATGGTCAATGCCGATGGCAGCCTGGGCGCGCGCAACACCGTGGCCTGCGGTTCCATCGAACACAAGATGGGGATTCAGGCGTCCGCGACCTGCGTGATGAACTTCGACGAGGCGGTCAGCTATCTGATCGGCGAACCGAACAAAGGCCTGGCGGCGATGTTCACCATGATGAACTACGAGCGTCTTGGCGTTGGCATCCAGGGCCTGGCGTCCGGCGAGCGCTCGTATCAGAACGCTGTCGACTACGCCCGTGATCGCCTGCAAAGCCGTTCGCCGACTGGCGCGCAGCACAAAGACAAGATCGCCGACCCGATCATCGTCCATCCCGACGTGCGTCGCATGTTGTTGACCATGAAAGCAAGCAACGAAGGCGGCCGCGCGTTCTCGACTTACGTCGCCATGCAGCTGGACATCGCCAAGTTCAGCGAAGACGACGCTGCCCGCCAGCGCGCCGACGATCTGGTCGCCCTGCTGACGCCTGTCGCCAAAGCCTTCCTCACCGATCTTGGCCTGGAAACCACGGTTCACGGCCAGCAGGTTTTCGGCGGCCATGGCTATATTCGCGAGTGGGGCCAGGAGCAACTGGTGCGCGACGTGCGTATCACGCAAATCTACGAAGGCACCAACGGCATTCAGGCCCTGGACCTGATGGGGCGCAAGATCGTCGCCAACGGCGGCGCGTATTACCAAACATTCGCCGATGAAATCCGCCAGTTCATCGCCAGCTCTGACGCTGGTCAGGCGGAATTCACTCAACCGTTAAGCGCTGCGCTGGATACGCTGGATGAATTGACGCATTGGGTTGTGGATCGCGCGCGTACCAACGCCAACGAAATCGGCGCGGCCTCGGTGGAGTATCTGCATGTATTTGGTTACACCGCCTATGCCTACATGTGGGCGATGATGGCCAAGGCCGCATTGGGCAAAGAAGCTCAGGACGACTTCTACGCCAGCAAACTGGGCACCGCACGCTTCTATTTCGCGCGTTTGCTGCCACGTATTCATTCACTGAGCGCGTCGGTCAAAGCGGGCAGTGAAACACTGTTCCTGTTGGAGGCGTCGCAATTCTGACGCGGACTACAACGTGTAAGCATTTGCTTACATGTCTTGGTGCTGATTGGCCATATCGCGTAACTGGATCCAAAGTTAATCTAAATCCATGGACGTAGCGCAGGAAGCGCACCAAGACATAACAGGGACACGTAGGGAAGCCTGCCAGGATGGTGGGAAGAAATGGATGTCAGGGAAACAGTCTGTACAGCCCCGCTTCGGCGGGGTTTTCTTTGCCTGCGATTTGATGATGTGGTGAAGCGCCGGGCGCACTGGTCACATGCAGTAATGGCTCGTAGCCAGATGTTAGGGAACCTCCGCCGTTGGTCGCAGGTCGATTAGCTGTGTGGCTTATGAGAGCCGCTTTACCTGGAGCTACACCATGGACATCATTCGCATCATCTTCGCCATCCTGCTGCCACCTGTCGGTGTGTTCATGCAAGTCGGTTTCGCTGGCGCCTTCTGGCTGAACATCCTGCTGACCCTGCTGGGTTACTTCCCGGGCATTATTCACGCGGTCTACATCATCGCCAGTCGTAAGTAACATCGCCTGTACCGGGTTGTGTACGGCTCGGTAGGACCGGACTTGTCCGGGAGAGGTCCCCAAGCGACACACCTGTCGAC
Organism: Pseudomonas sp. CFII64; assembly: GCF_000416235.1. Taxonomy (GTDB): domain Bacteria; phylum Pseudomonadota; class Gammaproteobacteria; order Pseudomonadales; family Pseudomonadaceae; genus Aquipseudomonas. Next base: position 33,056 of record NZ_ATLO01000025.1, read on the forward strand.
TGGGAGCACGATTTGATTTCGCTGTGTTGTTGATACCACGCTGTCGGTAGCAAGCATGGGATCCGTAGGACCGGCTTCAGCCGGGAGGACGCCGGCAAATCAGCGAATGTTCATCGTCAGAAATGCCGCGCTCCCGGCTGAAGCCGGTCCTACAGGCGCCCGTCGATGACCCGCCGATAAAACGCCCATTCCTTTTCCAATGCATCCGCCTGGTTGACGGCCTGGCGGAAGCCGTGGCGTTCGTTCGGGTAGAAGTGGGCTTCGGCGGGGATGCCGTTGTCCTGCAGGGCTTTGAGCATGGCGCGGGTTTGTTCCGGGACGACCACGGCGTCGAGCTCGCCCTGGAAGAAAATCACCGGCACATGGATCTGGTCGGCATGCAGCAGTGGCGTTCTGGCGCGGTAACGTTCGGTGTCCGTTTGCGGATCGCCAATCAACCAGTCCAGGTAATCGCTTTCGAACTTATGCGTCGCCTGGCCCAGCGCCACCGGGTCGCTGACGCCATACAGGCTCGCGCCCGCCCGGAACACATCCTGGAAGGCCAGGGCGCACAGCGTCGTGTAGCCGCCCGCGCTGCCGCCGCGAATGAACGCCTGATCCGGGTTGATCAGCCCGCGCTCGGCCAAGTGCGCCACCACGGCGCAGGCGTCTTCGACATCCACCACGCCCCAGTTCAGGTACAGGCTTTGTCGATAGGCACGGCCATAACCGGTGCTGCCGCGATAATTCAGGTCGGCCACGGCGAAGCCGCGCTGGCTCCAGTATTGAATGCGCGGATCAAGCACCGGGTAGCAGGCGGACGTCGGGCCTCCGTGGATGAACACCACCAAAGGCGGCTTTGGCGCGCCGTTCATGGCCGGATAGAAATAACCATGCGCTTCAGCGTCACCGCTGGGATAACGCAAGGATTGCGGGCGGCTGATGCGTTCTGCGGGTAGCAAGGCAACGCCGCCGGCCAGCACCTGAATGCTGTGGTCGTCACGACGGATCGCCAGCACAGCGGAAGGGCTGACCGCCGACGCCGCGATGCAATACACGTATTGATCGTCGAAGGCCAGGCTACGAAAACGGCTGTACGCACCGCTGAAGTCTTCCAGTGATCCGTCAGCCGCACGCAGGCCCAACACACCGAAACCATCTTCGGACCAGCTGGCCAGATAGCCGCCATTGCCCAGCGGCAGCCAGGTGCAGCCACCCAATTGCCAAGGCGCAGGCGAGTGATCGGCTGCGGCGGCCGGCAAGGCTTCAAGACCTTCAGCGGTTTCCACCCACGGCTGCCAGAAACCGCCGCGATCCGTCAGGCAATACAGCCGACCTTGTAGGTCAAAGCGCGGTTGTTGCAGGGATTCTTCCTGGGCATAGCCCGCGACACAGCGCGGCTTCGACCAGCCGTCGTTAAGGCGATCCGCACACATCAGCGAGGTCGACGTCCACGGCTGATGCGGGCGCTGCCATTCGATCCAGGCCAGTCGTTGCCCATCGAGGCTCAAGGTTGGTGCGGCGTAGAAGTCGGCACCTTCGGCCAGCAGCTGACGCGTGCCGTCGGCGATGTCGATGGCGACCAGTCGATGCGTGGCGCGATCCTCTTCGACCGCCAGAATCTGCCCGCAGGCAAAGCGGACGTCGCCATAGCGTTTGTCGTCGAAGGTCAGTTGCTGCGGGGCGCCGCCGGTCAAAAGCTGGCGGTACAGCTGCTGATCGCTTTCGTTGACGAAGACCAGCGCGTCATCGGCAAGGCAGAACGAGCCGCCGCCATATTCGTAAACCCGGCTGCGCACGCTGAAGCCGTCAGGCGTCAGGCAAGTGGTGTGGCCTGCGAACCAGCGCCAGATACGACTGGCGGCGTCCTGCGGTCGGTATTCACTCCAGAACAACCCCGCCGCGCTGACTTCCAGCTCGGCGAAGTCGATCCCGGCAGCCACCGCGTCGTCGGCACTGAGGGCGTCAGGATTTGGCGATAAGGCGAGAGTTTCGGTCATTGCGGAAGGCCAACTGCTCAATGGTCTTCGTAGCATACTCGGCTTCTTCACGGGCTTTAAGAATCATTCCGTGGTTCGGCGACTTGCTGCACACGGGGTCGGTATTGGCCGCATCGCCGGTCAGCATGAACGCCTGGCAGCGACAACCGCCGAAGTCCTTTTCTTTCTCGTCGCACGAGCGGCATGGCTCGGGCATCCAGTCGTAACCGCGAAACACGTTGAAGCCAAAGGACTCGTACCAGATGTGCTGCATGCTGTGGTCGCGCACGTTGGGGAATTTCACCGGCATCTGCCGCGCGCCGTGGCAGGGCAGGGCCGTGCCGTCCGGGGTGACGGTGAGGAAGATGCTGCCCCAGCCGTTCATGCAGGCTTTGGGGCGTTCTTCGTAGTAATCCGGGGTGACGAAGATCAGCTTGCACGGGTGATTTTCCGCTGCCAGCTTGTCGCGGTATTCATTGGTGACGCGTTCGGCGCGCACCAGCTGGTCTTTGGTCGGCAGCAAACCTTCACGGTTCAAGTGCGCCCAGCCGTAGAACTGACAGGTCGCCAGCTCGACGAAATCCGCTTCCAGGGCGATGCACAGCTCGATGATCTTGTCGATCTTGTCGATGTTGTGCCGATGGGTGACGAAATTCAGCACCATCGGATAGCCATGCTTTTTCACGGCGCGAGCCATTTCGAGCTTTTGCGCGAAGGCTTTTTTCGAGCCGGCAAGCATGTTGTTCACTTGCTCGTCGCTGGCCTGAAAACTGATCTGGATGTGATCGAGCCCGGCTTTCTTGAAATCGATGATTTTCTGTTCAGTCAGGCCGATGCCGGAAGTGATCAGGTTGGTGTAGTAACCCAACCGGCGCGCTTCGGCGATCAGCTCGGCCAGGTCCTGGCGCACCAGCGGTTCGCCGCCGGAAAAACCGATCTGCGCCGCGCCCATCTGCCGCGCTTCGGCCATCACCTTGAACCACTGTTCGGTGGTCAATTCCTGGCCCTGTTTGGCAAAGTCCAGCGGGTTGGAGCAATACGGGCATTGCAGCGGGCAGCGATAGGTCAGCTCGGCCAGCAGCCACAACGGCAAACCGATTTCAGGTTTGGGCGGCATTGCCAGAGTCGATGCGCTGAGCGCCGAATCAGGCAAGTTCGATCCAGTGTTCGCCACGGGCGACCTCCATGAATTGCTCGACATCGGTGCCGAGCTCGGGAAAGCCTGGGAACTGCTGATCCAGCGCATCAATGATCGCCGAAACGCTGCGTTCGCCATCGATCAGGCCGCCGATGGCGCTGGCACTTTCATTGAGCTTGATCATGCCTTCCGGATACAGCAGCACATGGCCATTTTGCGCGGGCTCGAACTGGAAACGATAGCCCTGACGCCAGCGCGGGACTTGTTCTCGATCAAAACTCATAGGGCGATTCCCTTATGCCAGACCCGTTGGTCGGTCACGCTGTGATAAGGCGGGCGGTTCAGCTCGTAGGCCATGCTCATGGCGTCCAGCATGCTCCACAAAATGTCGAGTTTGAACTGCAGGATTTCCAGCATGCGCTGCTGGCCTTCGTAGGTCGTGTAATGCTTGAGCGTGATCGCCAGGCCGTGTTCCACGTCCCGGCGCGCCTGGCCCAGGCGGGTACGGAAATATTCGTAACCGGTCGGGTCGATCCACGGGTAATGCTGCGGCCAGCTGTCCAGGCGCGACTGGTGGATCTGCGGCGCGAACAGTTCGGTCAGCGAGCTGCTCGCCGCTTCCTGCCAGTTGGCCCGGCGCGCAAAGTTCACGTAGGCGTCCACGGCGAAACGCACGCCGGGCAGCACCAGTTCCTGGGAGCGCAGCTGGTCCGGGTCCAGGCCGACAGCCTGTCCCAGACGCAGCCAGGCTTCGATGCCGCCGTCTTCACCGGGCGCGCCGTCGTGATCCAGCAAACGCTGAATCCACTCGCGACGAATCTCGCGGTCCGGGCAATTGGCCAGAATCGCGGCGTCCTTGAGCGGGATGTTCACCTGATAGTAGAAGCGGTTGGCGACCCACCCCTGAATCTGCTCACGGGTCGCCCGGCCTTCGTACATCGCCACGTGGAACGGGTGATAAATGTGGTAATACGCGCCCTTGGCGCGCAGGGCCTGCTCGAATTCAGCGGGGGACAGCGGCGTTGCTTCGCTCATTTGGGCTCCCGTTAATCATCAGAATGGAATGAACGTTCCGTAGGAGCGGCTTTAGCCGCGAAGGGGCCGGTACATTCCCTGCATTTCTTTCGTCCGGGAAGTAGCCCTCCCGGCTAAAGCCAGTCCTACAAAATCTCGCTAGAGCTCGATACTCATCCCATCGAAGGCCACTTCGACGTTGCGCCGCGCCAGTTCGGCGCGTTCGGCGGAATCTTCGTCGAGAATCGGGTTGGTGTTATTGATGTGGATAAGCACCTTGCGCTGCTTGGGCAGGCGCTCCAGCACTTCGAGCATGCCGCCGGGGCCGTTCTGCGCCAGGTGGCCCATTTCGGTGCCGGTCCGGGTGCCCACGCCACGGCGCTGCATTTCGTCGTCGTCCCACATCGTGCCGTCCACCAGCAGGCAATCGGCAGCGGTCATTTTTTCCATCAGATCGTCATCGACTTTGCCCAGGCCTGGCGCATAGAACAGCTTGCCGCCGGTCTTGAGGTCTTCAACCATCAGACCGATGTTATCGCCCGGATGCGGGTCAAAGCGGTGCGGCGAATAGGGCGGCGCGGCGCTGCGCAGCGGGAAAGGCGTGAAGCGCAGATTCGGGCAGGCCGGAATCACAAAACTGCCGTCGAGCTCGATACGGTTCCAGTCCAGGCCGCCGTTCCAGTGCTTGAGCATAGTGAACAGCGGGAAACCGGTGCTCAAATCTTCATGGACCATGTCGGTACACCAGACTTGATGCGGGCAACCTTCACGCAGGCTCAACAGGCCCGTGGTGTGGTCGATCTGGCTGTCCATCAGGATGATCGCGCTGATCCCGGTATCGCGTAGGGCGCGTCCCGGCTGCATGGGCGCGAAGCCGGCAAGTTGCGCGCGGATGTCCGGCGAGGCGTTGCACAGCACCCAGTTGACGCCATCGTCGGACAGCGCGATGGACGATTGGGTGCGCGCGACCGCCCGCAGGCTGCCGTCACGAAAGCCCGCGCAGTTGGCGCAATTGCAGTTCCATTGAGGGAATCCGCCACCGGCGGCAGATCCTAGAATCTGGATGTACATGTCAGCTCCATGCCGCGAGGTCGTGAAACGCAAAAATAAAAAGGGTCATGCCAATAAAAAAAGCCCCGGCGAACCGAGGCTTTGCACCGCGTCGTAATCAACGGCTTGCGAAGTACATGGTGACTTCGAAACCGATACGCAGATCAGTGTAAGCAGGTTTAGTCCACATAGAAGACTCCTTTTGGGTGATTGCAGCGGTGGGTAGGTACATCTTTAGTACACCCCGAAGGGGATATCGTTCGATGCTTAGGGAGCTATGTTACTTAATTTAACAATTGCTGGCTGTCCTCATCCTGAACAAAGCTTTTGCATTCCCGGTAATGATCAATTCGTCTGCGAGGAAGAATTGCTCACGATCAGCCAGCCCGCGCTGGCCTTTTCCAGCTGTTGCGCAGCCTTGAACAGCGCGGTTTTCTGCTGATCCATGACCGCTGCGAGCAAGCGCTTCGGGTAATCCGCGCTGTGTCCGGCAAGATGCGCCTGCCAGAGCATTTCAGCTGCGCTGGCGCCCTCCATGCCCGCGCTGTCCAGTTGCGCCGCCAGGGTTTGTTGTTGCTGGGGCAGGTCGGCGCTGTCGATCAACTCAGGGATGTGCGCAATGAAGTCGCTGATGTGCTGGACCAATTCCTGCACCGAAGCGCCGGGCGATTGCACGCCGAACAGCAATCCGCCTTGCCCCGCGATCTGTCGGAAACCGCTGAAAACCGCGTAGCCCAATTGCAGCTCAACCCGCAAACGCTGATAAAACGGCCCGCAGGTCAGGTGCGCGAGCATGCGCCACGCGGCTTCGTCGGCAACGCTCAGGCTGGGAGTCGGACAAAACAGTATTACGGCGCTTTCGGACGAGTCCGACGCTTCTGATCGCCAATGCTTGCCGGGTTGCAGGGCGGTTGCCTGCAGCATGTTTTGATCTTTGCTGCCGGGCGTCAGCTCAAGCGCAGCGTTTGTCGCCTGCGCGGTTTGCTCCGACAGGCCGGCCGCGAAGCTGATCCAGCGTGCGGCCGCCCACAGCGATTGAGCATCGGCAATGGCTTCGCCCGGAACGCTGTTCAAATAATGATCAGGCAGCGACTTGAGCAACTGGCGGATCGGGATCAGCGCCGCTTCCTGACCGGGCTGTCCGTGACGTGACAAGGCTGCATCGTCTGGATGGCGCAAAAGCCGTAATGCGTGTTCGAGAATCATCGCCAGCGGCGCATTCAGGCCGATCAGCTTGAGTTGCCAGTCATTGCCATACGCGGTGAAAGCCAGATTCACGCCAGCTTGCCTGGCGTCTTCGCCCAGGTTGCGCAGGCTTCGGTCGAACATGTGCCACAGCGCCGGTTGTGGCGACGGCAGCGTCCAGCGCAGGTAAATCGCGCCGTCAGTGCTGCTGTCGTCGCTTTGGGATGTCAGAAAAGGATTCGGTTGCGGTAGCTTCCAGTCGACTTTTTCGACAGTGGACTCCAACGTGGCCGTAAGTTGGTTCAACAACGCATCGAGGGCTTGAGCGCCTTCATCCGACAGGCCTTGCGGTGCGTTGCGCGCGTAGTGATGGGCCAGATCCAGCGCGCCGCAGGTGTCCAGGCGACGTTGCTGAATACGGTGGTAGTCGGCGCGAACGCTTGGCCAGTTGCCCTTGAAAAAAATTAGCCAGTCAAACAGCAATCTCGCCTGCTGCTCACCTGTGGGAGCGAGCTTGCTCGCAATAGCCCTATCAACCCCGACAACCATTTCAACCTTGATCAACAATTGCCCGGCAAACTGGTAAAGCACCTCAGCCTTCAACGTTTCAGCCAGCCCCCGCGCACGTAACTGCGCAGTCAATCCGCCCGGATGCGCTGAATCCAGGTGATGACAGAGAAATGCCGCTGCTTCGTCAGCGGCGTCGTTGAGGTTTTCCCAGGCAAGAAGCAGGTTGCGCCGACCCGTTTTGTCGACTGACTGCACGAAAGTTGCGCGATCCATTAACCTCGGCGGTTCGCTCTGCCGGACCGCTTGGCCCGCGACAAAATACCCGCCGTGGATCGAGGCCAGGGTTTTCAGCTCTGCCAGGGATTGCGGGCCGGTCAGGCACAAGGTCATTTGCCCGGCTTGATAAAAGCGTCGGTAAAAATCCCGCAAAGCCTGCTGAAACGCCTGACGCGGCACTGGCAAACTGAAGCGATTGCCTGCATGAAAGGCTTTCAGAGGATGACTGGCGCAGATGGGCTCAAGCAGGCGGATCTGCTCGCGCACCTTGGCGTCTCGTGACCAGGCGATGAATTCGGCATGCAGCACTTCCCGTTCCCGCAGCTGATCTTCCAGTGTCATACGCGGGTGGGCGAGCATTTCGCACAGACGATCCAGCCCTTCCCCGAACACCGCCAATGGCAGCTCGAAGAAAAAGTCAGTGGTGCGCTCCCGGGTGCTGGCATTGAGCTGGCCGCCGTTACGCTGCACGAAGGCCATCAGTTTCTGATCGTCGGCGAAACGCTCGGTGCCGAGGAAGAACAAATGCTCCAGAAAATGCGCCAGCCCCGGCCATGCAGCGGGCACATCATGACTTCCGGCCGCGACCCGCAACGACGCAGCCGCGCGCTTGAGCCTCGGCGCATGACACAGCACCACGCGCAGCCCGTTGGCGAGCGTGAGGTGTTCGATGTTGGGGTTGGCGGAGGCGGGCATGTTGGTTCCGATGGGGATCAGCGGGTCATGCTAGCGGAAATGGGTATGAACGAGTTCGGATTCTGTGGCGCAACCTTGAACCTCAACACAGCCGGTAGGAGGGGACTTGTCCCCGAAGAGGGCAGTGCAAGCGCTGAAAATATTCTTCGGTAGACCCGACGCTTTCCCGGACAAGTCCGGTCCTACCGAGCTGTGCTCTTCCAGCAGCATCAACTCTCACCCAGCCCCGCATACAACCCCGGCCGTCGGTCATTGAAATAGGTATTGATCGCCCTGGAGTCGGTCATCAATTGCCGATCCAGCTTGCCGCTGACCAGTTCCTCAGCTCGACCCGCGACGGCCAAACGGCTGCCATCCGGCGCGCAAATGCTGCTCAGGCCGCAATATTGGATAGTGCCTTCGCTGCCGCAATAGTTGGCGTAGGCCACGTAGCATTGGTTTTCGTAGGCGCGGGCGCGGACCGTCACTTCGCAGACAAAGTCATACGGCGCCATGTTCGCGGTGGGCACCAGAATCACCTCGGCGCCGGCCAATGCCAGACGGCGGGTGTTTTCGGGGAATTCGACGTCGTAGCAGATCAGCAATCCGAGCCGCCAGCCGTTGAGTTCCACCACCGGGAAGCGATCTTCGCCGACAGCAAACATCGACTTATCCAGCTCGCCATACAGATGCGTCTTACGGTAATTGCACAGGCTTTTGCCGTGGGCATCGATCAGCTGCACCGAGTTGTAGATCTGGTCGCTGGCGTTGCGTTCGGGATATCCATAAAGGATGGCGATGTGATGCGCCTGGGCGATGGCCGCGACTTGCGCGGCCGCGAAACCATCGCAAGGCTGCGCCAATGCACCGGCCGCCTGGGCGCCGATGTTGTAGCCGGTGAGGAACATTTCCGGGCAGACCAGCAAATCGACGCCCTGGCTCGCGGCCTCCCGGGCCTGGAAATCCAGGCGTTGCAGATTGCCGTTGATATCCAGCGGCAGCGGCGTGCATTGGTAGAGCGCGATGTGCATGGCTTCATGCCTCCTGTTCAATCGGCCAGGGCGATCGGGCCTATTTCGTGGAACACATCGCCAGGGCCTGGATTTACTGCGTGAGTCTTGCCGCCGAAGTGGGTCATGATGCCCCACACCGCGTTCAGCGAGGTCTGCACCGCGCCTTCAACCCAGGCCGGCGTCCAGGATACGTCGTCGCCGGCGATGAACATGCCGCGCTGTTCGCTGGGCATGTCCTGCTGCATGAAGTGCGCGTACATGCGTTGGTTATAGCGGTAATGCCCTGGCAATGCGCCTTTGAACGCGCCGAGGAAATGCGGATCGGCTTCCCAGGACACGGTAATCGGGTCGCCAATGATCCGCGCCGCGATATCCACTTTAGGGTAGATCTTCTTCAGCGCATCGAGTGCCAGTTTCACGCGTTTTTCGATGGGCTGCGGCAACATCTTCAGCGCGTCGCTCATCCACGAATACGACAGGCAGATCACGCCGGGCTTGTCGTCGCCGTTATCAAACAGGTACGTGCCGCGTGTCAGGCGATCAGTCAGCGTCATGCTCATCAGGTCGCGGCCGGTTTCCGGGTCTTTGTCTTTCCAGAACGGCCGGTCGACCATGACGAAGGTTTTCGACGACTGCATGTAGCGCGTGCGGTCCAGGGCCATCCACATCTTTTGCGAGAACAGGCTTTCTTCGCACTCGATTTGGGTGGTCAGCAGCCAGCTCTGGCAGGTGGTCAGCACGGCCGCGTAATGGCGGGTGTCGCCCCAGTTGTCGGTCACTGCCAGGCGGCCATCATCGGCGCGGGCAATGCGCTTGACCCCGGTACGCGGCGCGCCGTGGTGCAGCGTCGCCAGACTGGTGCCTTGCGGCCAGTGCGCGCAGCGCTCCGGGACGTGCTTCCAGATCCCCAGCGGCACTTGCTCGACGCCGCCGACAATCAGGTGCTGATGATCGTCGCAGTTGGTCATCACCACGCGGAAGATTTCCAGCATCGAGTTGGGGAAATCCGAATCCCAGCCGCCGGTCCCAAAACCCACCTGGCCGAACACTTCGCGATGGTAAAACGACAGCTTGGCGAACGCCTTGGAAGTGGCGACAAAATCGTAGAACGTGCGGTCATCCCACAGCGGAACGAGGGTGTTCCACAACTGTTTGAGGCGGGGCACATCGCGGTCGCGAATGGCTTGCTGGATATCCTTGAAACCCGAACCTTCCTCCAGCGCGTCCGCCCAGGCGTCAGCGACTTCCTGAAACAGCGCGGGCAAATCCGACAGCTTCTGTGCGTAATACGTGGTGCCTTCCAGATCGATCACAGTGCTGCCGGACGCAGCCGTCAGCGGGTTGGGGAAGGGTTTTGATTCCAGGCCGAGTTTATCGACATAGTGATAAAACGCCGTGGACGACACCGGAAAGCGCATGCCGCCCAGCTCGGCGATGATCCCCTCGGTGCCTTCAAACGCCTGGGAGCGCAAGCGGCCGCCCATCTTCGAGGCCTCGTACACCACCGGCTTGAGGCCCAGTTTCATCAACTCGTAAGCCGCCACCAATCCGGCAATGCCCGCGCCGACAATCGCCACTTCCGCGCCGTGATTCTCCACTGGAATACTGCCCAGCCCGGCCGGATGCTCGATCCAGTCGTCAAAGGCAAAAGGGAAGTCCGGACCGAAAATAGTGATCGGCTTTTTACCGTCTGCGGGGTGGCGATTGTTGTTCATGACTGACCTTGTTTTGCCGGGACGCGAAAGCAGACAGTCTAGTTAAGAGTTGAGGCGTTAAAAAGACGCAAAGTGTCGTCGTTTTGCAGTGTTATTGTGCGATGTGACGAGGTTGGTGGTCATGTTTACGCTTTACACCGGCTGCCCACGATCAATCTTGCTGCTGAGAATGATTGAGGTGGTGGTTTTCTCGACGCCGTCGATGCTGCCGATCAGGTCCAGCAGTTGATCCAGCTGTTCCGGCGATTCGGTGCGCAACCAGGCCACGTAATCAAATTCGCCGCTCACGGCACACAGCTGCTGGACCTGGGCGAGCGTGCTGAGGCGGCGCAAGACTTCCTTGCCGGAGCGTGGCTGCACGGTGATCCCGACATAAGCCTGCAAACCGCCATCCACCACCCGCTGACTCAAGCGCACGCCATAACCGGTAATGACCTTCGCACTTTCCAGGCGCGCCAGTCGCGAGGTCACGGTCGTGCGGGCGATGCCCAGTTGCCGGGCGAGCATGGCCACGCTTTCCCTGGCGTTGAGCTGCAAGGCGGCGATCAGCTGGCGGTCGATTTCATCCAGAACAGGCGGGCGTACGGCAGACACGTTTTTCTCCAGTCAAAGCATCGCGCCGACAAAGCAGCGGCGGTTGGGTCAGATCTTCCAGCGCTTGGCCGTCTTGGACAAGCGCTGTTGCAGCCCGTCGAGGTTGCTTGCCAGTTGCAGCATCAACAGGTGATACCCGGTCAATTCAGCGGGCACCGGGCTGCTCGGCATCGGCAGTGGCGAGTTGCCGTCGGTTTTGCGGTCCAGGCGTTCGGTGGCGCCGGTTTGCAGCGCCCGCGCCATGCCGATCAACTGGCGCCGGGTTTGGCGGTATTCGGCATCCAGCCGCGCTTTCCATGCTTCGCCAGCCACTTGGTCGAGGTCTGCGGGACGAATGTTGGAGAGGATTTCAAGGGTGCTCAGGCACATGCGGAAATGGCCCTGAATGGCGTCCAGCTCGACCATGGAAATCCGCACTTCCTTGGACACCGAAGGCATCAATGAGCGCAGTTGCAGCATGGTGGCGTTCAGGCGCGCCATCAGCTTGAGATGCTCATCGGCGGTAATTGGCTGACCCTGATTGATACGCCCGTAAACCTTGGCGCAATCGCGCAGACCGCTGGCCAGGTTGTAGCGCCAGGAAAACGTGGCGTACAGCGGCAGCGCAAAGGAAAACGCCAGCGCCAGAACGATGCCGATCAGGATATCCACCGTACGCCAGAGGCCGTCGCTCAACGGGTTGTCGCCATGCCCGGCGACGATGAACAGGGTGATGGCCGACAGCAGCGCGGTATAGCCGCCCTTGCCGATGGCGTGATAGGCAAAGAAGCCGCAGGCCAGGGACATCATCAGATACGTCAGCAGCGGCAGCTCGAAATAGTCCTGCTGCCAGACCACCGCCAATCCCAGTCCCGCACCGATCAAGGTGCCGTAAGCCCGCTCCACGGACTTCTTGCCGATATTGCCGTGATGCTGCAAACCGCCGATCACGATCAGCATCGTGACGGATGCCCACTCGCCGTGGGGCAAATTGATCCCGGTGGTCAGCAGGATCGAGACCAGCAGGCCGACGACGATGCGTCCGGCATGGATGTAACGCGCATGGCGGTAGCGGCGATAAGGGTCCAGCAAAGGACGCAAGACACGGCGAAGCCAGAAGGGGAGCCAGGAGGAGCTGGAAGTTGTCATGCAGAAAAGACCGCGCAGGGCGGGAATGAATCCCGGACTTCAATGAGTGAATGGTCGTCAGTAAGCCATATATGGCGCGCATTGTGGGTTGCTGAGGAAATTTCTGACGCATTTTGTATCACATGTGAGGTGTTGTGCATCCTGAACATTGAGCGTAGTGTGCCTCACATGTGATGCACAAGAGGACGCCGAAATGGCTCGGAAAACTTCAACCGACTACATGCGTGAAATGCGTGCCCGGCTGACGGCTGCCGGCTATGTGAAACGAGAGCTGTACGTTCTCCCGGAAAACGCAGATGTCCTCAGAACCATAGAAAAAGTGTTACGCCAGCCCTATTTGGGCAACCGGATCAAACTGGAGGAATTCATGACCGAAAATACGAACTGGACGATCGATACGCTGCACGCGGCGCTGGTTGAACTGGACGCCGTGAAGAGTAATGAAATCGAGCTGAATCTGATTCAGGGCACTGAACCAAGCCTGAGCCTGACCATGCACAACTTCGGCGGCCTGCCCATCGCCATCGCCATTTCCGGCGATCAGGTGCTGGTGGATTCGGTGCTGGTATACGCCTCGCAAGTCAAGGATGTCGCGACATTCAACGACACCGTACTGCGCAGCCGCGACATCTTTCCGTTGTCCTCCATCGGCATCGAAACGATGCCCAACGGCGAAACGGTCTACAGCATGTTCGGCGCACTGAGCGCTGCATCATCGCTGACCGTAATCGTCCACGAAGTGCTGACGCTGGCGGATAACGTGATTCGCGCCGCTGATGCCTACGAAGATTTTTTAACAGTTGATCCACAGTAATCGGGAGTCAAATCGAATGAGTCTTTGGAAAAAAATGGTTACGGCTCTGCGTGGTGGAGCTTCGGAAGTTGGCGAAGCCATCGTCGACGCTCAGGCCTTGCGCATTCTTGATCAGGAAATCCGTGACGCGGACGCCTCCATGCTTGCCGCGCGCAACCAGCTGATTCAGATCAAAGCCAAGCACAAACTGTCCGTGCAGCGTGTTGAAGAGCACAACAAGAACATCGCCAACTGGGAACAGAAGGCCGTCGCAGCGATGAATCAAGGTCAGGACGGACTGGCTCTGGAATGTGCGGAAAAGGTGTCCGAACTGACTGCGCTGCGCGATCAGGAAAAAGCCGCCGCCGACCAGTTTGGTGCACAGGTCACCAAGCTGACCGTTCAAGTCACCAAGGCTGAAAGCCAGATCAAGGGTCTGCGTCAGCAGGCTGACATGGCCAAGGCGCGTGACAGCGTGCAGAAGGCGCAGATCAACGCCGCGGCCGCCACTGGCGGTGCCAACGGTCGTCTGGAAACCGCAGTCGGTTCCCTGGCGCGCATCAAACAGCGTCAGGACGAACAGGACGCCAAGCTCGAAGCTGCTGAAGAACTGGATGCCTCCGCCAACGGCGGTGATCTGGAACGTCGTCTGCAGGAAGCTGGCATCGGCGCGAAAACCGGCGGTGCAGCCGATGTATTGGCCCGTCTGAAAGCCCAAAGCCAGACTGACAAGCCTGCGCAGTAAGCTGTAACAAGGGGGCATGCGGAGTTTCCGTTTGCTCCCTTTTTTTGGTCTTTAGATTTGGTCTGCATTTCAGTGGAGTACACATGGCGATTGGACAAGGCCTGCGGGTAATCCTGGGGTTGGCGGCGGTGATGGTCGCGGTTCAGGTGATCAATACCTTCACCGCCAACAGCCTCGTTTCCCATGGCCTGTTTCCAAGGACGTTCTCGGGTCTGCAAGGCATCGCGTTCTCGCCATTCCTGCATGGTTCAGTGCGGCATTTGCTCAGCAACCTGCTGCCGTTCGTGGTGCTGAGCTGGCTGGTGGCGACCGAAGGGCTGCAACGTTATATCCGGGTGGTGCTGCTGATTTCACTGCTGGGCGGTCTGATGGTCTGGGTGATTGGCCGACCGGTCTTGCACGTCGGCGCCAGCGGCCTGATTTTCGGCCTGTGGACTTACGTGCTCGCCCGCGCCTGGTATCAGCGCAGCCTGATGAGCTTCGGTGTCGCAATCATTGCGCTGCTCGGCTACAGCGGGCTGATTTTCGGGTTCATTCCGGTGCCGGGAGTTTCGATTGAGTCACACCTTTGCGGGGCATTAGCCGGTATCTTCGTGGCCTGGCTCATGCACTCCAAACGTTTGGTGCCTGACAGTGCCTGAATGACCCGCATGAAGATGCGTTCACCTAGGGATGACGTGAATGTCGCTGCTGTTGATATTGAGGCTGCAGACCACCGCTTTTTTCGAGCGGTTCGGCTGGGCCGGAATCGGGATGTTGCTGGCGGTGCATTTTGCGCTGTCCTACATCCTGCTGGCGTTTGCAGGCGAAGAACATCTGCTCAGGCCGCTGGAGTTTGTGTACTTCTACCTCACCACGGCGACCACGGTGGGTTATGGCAATCTGTCGCCGAAAACCGACTTCGGCAAGGTGGTCACCGCGATATGGATCATGCTCGGCGGCATCGCCTTGCTGACCACGATTATCGGTAAGGCGTCGACTTCGGTGGGCGAACTATGGAGAAGAAAAGTGAAGGGATTGGGCGATTATTCGCGTCTTGTCGGGCATACGGTACTGATTGGCTGGGACGGTGAGTCCAGCGAGCGAATCGTGGATTTGCTGTATCAAGATGTGGCCTCAAGTGGCGACGGCCTGGTGATCTGCGACGCGCTGATCAGCGAAAACCCATTGCCGGGCAAGGCCTCGTTCGTCAGAGGCGATTCGCTGGATTCGCCAGCGCTGCTGACTCGGGCCGGTGTCGTCGGCGCGCAACGGGTGCTGGTCCACACGCAATCCGACAGCCTGACCCTGGCAATCGTCCTGACCCTCAAACAACTGGGGCCGCGCGGTCATGTCGTGGCGCACTTCAATAACTCCGAGCGTGCTTCGTTAGCCAAGAGCTACGCGCCAGAGCTCGAATGCACCTCGAACATGGCCATCGAGATGCTCGTGCGCTCTTCCCAGGATCCGGGCTCCAGCATCGTCATCAACGAGCTGCTGTGTGTGGGTCGAGGCGCTACCCAGTATCGACATGCCTTGCGGGACGATCTGACCACCACCTGCGGCGAGCTGTATATCCGGCTGCGCAAAGAGTTCAGCGCGACCTTGATCGGCTATCGCGCCCCGGGCGCAACTGATTTTGACATCAACCCTGGCAACGATATTGCCGTGCAGGGTGGCGAGATTTTTTACATCGCATCGACGCGACTTGAAGGAAAAGCACTATGAGCTGGATCAAACGAGTTCTGGGTATGGAAGCTCCGAAGCCATCGCCGGGTTCATCGCCTGGCATGTCCCCTGATGGCGCCACGCTCGCCGCAAACCCGTTCGGGCTGGCTTCGGGCCGCATGCTCGACCTCGATGACTCTCTCAAACTCATGCTCGACGGCCATTCCGAACTGGTTGTGCCTGACGAGGAAGTGGTGTGGTCGGTGGGCCAGGTGGATCTTGGGCAATCCATGCGCATGGTTCGCTTCTATTTTGAAGATGAAGATTATTGGCTACAGGTCGTGATGAACGGTCCTACAGCAGAGGACGTGCTCGACGTCATCCTGTTCGGTTATAACAGCGTCGTGACGATCAGCAGCGAGGCGGAACTCAAACGTCTGGTCGGCCCGGACTCGAAAATCGGCCTGCCGATCTACGCCCACGAAGGCTATGAATACGAGCGACAGTGGGGCACCGAAGAAGGTCAGACCGAATTCACGCCGATGAGCGAAGTGGTGACCAGCCCCGAAGAGTCCTACCGGATTCAGCACCTGAGCATGTTGTATGCGCGGGACACGGGCCTGGTTGACCGCCGCGAATTCCTGCTGCTGTCGGTCGAGGAGGATGAGGAAGGCAACATTTCCCTCACCACGTCGATTGGTGTCACTTTGCAATCCACCGACTTCACGGTCATCTAAAAGGAAGTAAGAACCATGCTTGAAGCGCTTCAGATGTCCCTCAACGCACAGTCAGTGCTCAGCTTTGTCGTGTACATCGTCGTGGCTGCGATCCTGTTCGGGTTGTTCCAGTTCGCCTACACCCGACTGACCCCGCACAAGGAATTCGCCCTGATCCGTGAAGGTAACGTCGCGGCGGCCGTTGCCCTGGGCGGTGCGTTGATCGGCTTCGCCCTGCCGGCGAGCAATATCATTTCCTACAGCGTCAGCGTGCTGGACGCCGTGGTCTGGGCGCTGATTGCCGCCGTCGTGCAATTGCTCACATTCACCATGACCAGCCTGGTCTTGAAAGGCTTGTCGGTTCGAATCGCCAGAGGCGAAATGGCTGCTGCGATCTATGCCGCCAGCGTTGCAATCAGCGTCGGGTTTCTCAACTCGGCCTGCATGACGCCGTCGACCTGACTGCCAGCTATCGAAAGGAGTATTCGATGAGACGTAGTTCTTTAAAGCTGGTTCTGGCCAGTACTTTGCCGTTGGCGCTTGCTGCATGCAGCAAGTCCGAGGAAACGGTGGAGGTCAACACCCAACAGACGTTCCCGACCGTGCAGGCCTGCGTGGAGCAGAAAGTCCCTGTGGATATCTGCTCGGATGCCTACATGAATGCCCTGGCGGACCATCGGCGTATTGCCCCGACGTACGACAGCGCCGCAGCCTGCGACGCGGACTTTGTGCCGGATTATTGCCAGCAGACTTCCGACGGCAAATTCATGCCCAAGCTGGGTGGCTTTGAACTGTCGCTGTCCGGTGAGGTTCCCAAGTCCCAGGTCGCGGCGGCTCAGGCGCAGGGCGGCAGTGAAAGTGGCGGCGGTGGCGGCGGTTTCAGTGGCACCAGCCTGCTGACCGGTTTGCTGATTGGCAACATGCTCAGCGGCAATATGGGCGGCGGGCGTTACTACTCGCAGCCGATCTACCAGACCCGCGACTCCCGTGGCGCCTACCAAAGCTCGACGCTCTCGAAACAGATCGAACAGGGCAAGACGTTCGGTCAGTCGACCCAGGCCCGTTCAAGTTCCACCGGCAGCTATTCGCAAAGCACGCTGGGACGCAATCTGGGCAAAGGCTCGTCGGTATCGTCGTCCATTTCGCGAGGCGGTTTCGGCAGTCAGGCGAGCGCGCGCAGCGGTTGGGGTGGCAAGAGCAGCAGCGGCTCCAGTTTCGGCGGCTGACAGGAACGTTATCCATGAAAAGAATCAGCATCGAAGAGCGCCTGGACTGGCGTGCGACCGCCGAGCGTGAGGGGTTCAATTTCCACACCATCGACGGCGAACGCTATTGGGATGAGCGCGCGTACTACCAGTTCACGGAACAGCAGATCACCCGGGACATCGAAGCGCCGACCCAGGAGCTTCATGCGATGTGTCTGGATGTGGTCGAAAAGGTAGTGGAAAGCGAGGAGCTGCTGACCCGGCTCGCGATTCCTGCGGCGTTCTTCGATCTGGTTCGTACCTCCTGGAAGGAAGGCCATCCCCATTTGTATGGCCGTTTCGACTTCAGCTACGACGGCGTCAATCCGGCCAAACTGCTGGAAGGCAACATGGACACGCCGACTTCGGCTTATGAGGCCGGGGCGTTTCAGCTGATCTGGCTGGAGGAACAGATCGCACGCGGCGTGTTGCCGCCGCATGCCACTCAATTCAACTCAATGGCCGAAGATCTGGTGCGCGCTTTCGCCGCGATCAAGGACGGCGGGCCGTTCTATTTCTCGGCCATGTCCGGCTCCATCGAAGATCGCGGCACCACGGACTTCCTGCGCAAGATGGCCGAACACGTCGGCATCGAGACGCGCCATATCGACATTGAAGACATCGGCCTCACAGCGGATGGTCGCTTCGTCGATCTTGAAGGCCGCTGGATAGAACGCATCTTCAAGCTGCATGCCTGGGAACACGTATTCCATGAACCCCATGGCCAGGCTATTCCGGGCTGCGATACGCAATTCATCGAGCCGGCCTGGAAATCCATCATTTCCAACAAAGGCATTCTGCCGCTGCTTTGGCAGTTCAATGAAGGGCATCCCAACCTGCTGCCATCCTTTGTCGACAAAGATCCGCGCGCGCCGGTGCCCAAGGGCTGGGTGCGCAAACCGTACTTCTCCCGGGAAGGCGCCAACATCGAAATCCGCACCCCCGGCGATCAGGTGATTTTCGAAGACGGTCCCTACAATGACGCGCCCTACATCCTGCAGAAATTCGCGCCGCTGCCAAAGTTCGGCAACAGCTACACCCTGATCGGATCATGGGTGGTGGGCGACGCCGCATCCGGCATCGGGATTCGCGAAGACGACAGCCTGATCACCAAGGACAGCAGCCGGTTCCTGCCGCATGTGGTGCTTGATTGAGGTTGGGACCGTTCATAATTGAGACCATTTCCTGGGTGCGAATGAGTGTTCCCGTTGGAGCGTGGCTTGCCCGCGAATCAGGCGCTGCGGTGCACCAGATCGACCTCTTTATCTTCTTTCGCGGGCAAGCCTCGCTCCAACGAATCGCATCTCAGTTCGAGGGCAAGCGCGGACTTAGTTTTGGCAGCGCGGCATCTGAACAACGGAACGCCTCTCAGCGCCACAGTCGAAACCCTACGACACACCTCCCACCTTTTCCGTATGATTACGCGCCCATTCCTGTAAGAAAGAACCCTTCATGCCATTTGTTGTTTACCTTCTGGGCCTTACGATTTTTTCGCTGACCACCGCCGAGTTCATGATTGCGGGCATGATGCCGTCGCTGGCGGCGGCGCTGGATGTCTCGGTCGGGCAGGTTGGTTATCTGATTTCGCTTTACGCCGTCGGCATGGCCATTGGTGGGCCGGTGCTGACGGCTTTGGTGCTGGCGTTGCGCATGCAGAACAAACCGGCGTTGTTCTGGCTGTTGATGCTCAACGTTGTGGGTGGCGTGCTGGCGGCGATGGCGCCGACCTATGAGGTTCTGGCGGTAGCGCGGGTGTTGATGGGTGTTGCCAGTTCGGCCTGCATCGGCGTATCGCTGACGATCGCCGCACATCTGGTCGAGCCACACGCTCGTGGCCGAGCGGCTTCCTTCGTCCTTGGCGGGCTGATGTTTTCGCCCGTGCTTGGGGTGCCGGCAACCGCGTTGATCGAGCAGCATTTTGGCTGGCGCGCCAGTTTCTGGGCAATTGCGGTGCTGTCGATGGTCTGCACTGCGGTTGTTGCGCTGTTGGTTCCGGCCTCGAAAAACCGCGCAGTGGTCAGCCTTGCCGCCGAATTCAAAGCCATTGTGAATGGCCCGTTGTGGGCGGCTTACGTCACCAGCGGCCTGATCATTGGCGCGACGTTCACTGCATTCACCTATTTCTCGCCGATCTTTACCGAGGTCACCGGCTTCTCGGCGGCCTCGATTCCGTGGATGCTGGCCCTTTACGGCGTCGCCAACATTGTCGGCAACATGGTGGTCGGACGCCTGGCCGACCGCCATACCTTGCCGGTACTCGCCGGTGGTCTGGCCTTGCTCTGCGCCGGGCTTGCGGCGTTTGCACTGTTCGCGGAAAACACTGTGATCAGCATCGGCGCGTTTCTGGTCATCGGTCTGACGGGCGTGTCGCTGAATCCGGCAATGGCGGCGCGAGTCATGCGTGCGGCGTCGCCGGGTCCATTGGTCAACACCATGCACACCTCGATCATCACGGCGGGTCTGGCGCTGGGCACTTGGGCGGGAGGAGCGGGGATCGACGGCGGATACGGACTGCGTTCGCCGCTGTGGGTGGGCACGGCGCTGGCGCTGGCTGGGTTGCTGAGCCTGGCGCCGTACCTGGTCAGCCGTCTGAATCGGCCTGTGATGACTGAGTGCCCACAGGCCTGATTGGTTTACATCCTGAAGCGAATGACCAGCTGATTAAGGCCGACCGCCAACTGTGACAATTCGCTGCTCGCGGCTGAAGTCTGGTTGGCACCCGCGGCGGTCTGCACCGACAAGTCGCGAATGCTGGTCAGGTTGCGGTCCACTTCCCGGGCAACCTGCGCCTGCTCTTCAGTGGCTGACGCAATGCTGATGTTACGTTCGTTGATCTGCACGATTGCCGCCGTGATGTCGGCCAGGGCGTGACCCGCCGCCTCGGCAACGTCCAGGCTGGCACGGGCGCGCTCACTGCTATGACTCATCGCGCTCACGGCCTTGCTCGCGCCGCCTTGAATCGATGCGATCATTTTCTCGATCTCGGCAGTCGACTGCTGGGTACGATGCGCCAATGCGCGAACCTCATCGGCAACCACCGCAAAACCACGTCCGGCTTCACCGGCCCGGGCAGCTTCAATGGCGGCATTGAGCGCCAGCAGATTGGTCTGGTCGGCGATGCCGCGGATCACATCCAGCACGCCGCTGATGCCTTGAACCTGCACCGCCAGCCCATCGATTTCGGTAGCGGTGACGCCGACAGCCTGATGCAGCTCATGAATCACACTGACCGTTTCGTCCACGCGCTGGCGACCATGCGCCGCTGACTGGCTTGAGTCCTGCGCGGCCGTGGAAGCCAGCACGGCGTTGCGCGCGACTTCTTCAACCGCAGCGCTCATCTGATTGATGGCGGTGGCGGCCTGATTGATTTCATCGTTCTGACGCTGTACGCCGCGCAAGGCATCTTCGGTGACAGCTGTCATCTCTTCGGAGGTGGCGGCCAGCTGGTTCGAGGAATCACCCAGCTCGCCCAGCGTGCGTCGCAGGTTCTGCTGCATGATCGACAGCGCCGCCAGCAACCGGCCCGGCTCATCGCGGCCGTCGACAGCGATAGGCTTGCTGAGGTCATTGGCGGCAATCTGCTCGGCAATCGCCAACGCCTTGGCGATTGGTGCCGTAAGGCTGCGAGTAAAGAGCGCGGCCAGCGCCAGCGTGGCAGCCAGTGCCACGAGAATCGCGGCGATAGTCACGTTGCGCGCCTGGTCGTAGGTTTGATCGGCCGCAGCATTGGTTTGCGTCACGCTGACATCGATCAGGCGGGAAACCTCGTTGATGTCTTTGGCCAGCAGCTCGGCTGCCTGAGTCATTTCACCGGTTGATTGGGTCATGGCCGTGATCGTGTCATCACGCTTCTGGGTCACCGCATCCATATAGCGTGCATGCACGCTCAGGTAACCGGTTATGTCGCGCGTCATGCTGATGAACGCCTGCTTGCCCTGATCGCTGGTCATCAAGGGCTCCAGTTTGCGAACGTCGGTTTCAAGGCCGCTGCGCGCCTGCATGATTTTTTGACGGGCCGAATCGGCAGTGTCGGTGTCCTTGGCCATGCGCAAGCTGCCGTTCCATAACCGAATGGTCAGCAGATCAGCCTTGATCTGATCAACCGCCTGAACGGTAGGCAGCACATTGTCTTGCAGGACATCCCTGGACTCTTTCAAATCCGCAGACTGGTCCAGTGAAAACAGGCCGAAAGCGGTGACCAGCACGGCAAAAAAGCCGAAGCAGAGCAGCGAGCGGGGTGCGATGTTGAAGTGTCTCAGGTTCATGCCGTGGCCTTGCCGAAGTGTAAAAAGCGATTCCAGACTATCGACCTGAATCGTTTCAGCTTGAGGGCGAATCAAACCGATGGATGGAAATTTACGTCCCGGCAATTGGTGCGAACTTTGCAAAAGTCCCCTTCAAGCGTCTTGAACAACGGAAACCTGACGCTTTGCGACTTCCCATATCTACGCACCGACGTTCTCCGCAAAGAGCAATGTCATGGAGACAGCCTTGAGCACCCTCGAAGAAATTGCAGCAAACCTAATGGCGCTCGAACTGCGGGCAGACAAAACCCAAGCGAAGCTTTTTGCGCTGGACGACGCCGGCTGGGAAGAGCTTATGCCCCGGTCCAGAGGCGAAGCCCCTGACTATTTCCCGGCGCAGACATTCGCCCCGGAACTGCTTGTTCATATGCCGCCACGCAACAAGATCACGGTATTACGTCTGATAAAGGGTGGGCTGTCCTGAGGCCATGACTCGGCGTTTTGCCTAGCGTAGGGTTGTTCAAGTTCAGTTAGATAGAAACAGTTGTAATGGAGCGTCCGGACGACACTCCATTACCCTGGTGTTGGTCTGGAGTCCGCTGATAAACAGCGAGCCGATTCCCTGACACCTACCCCCTCGTCAAAAACTCAGCGCGGGTTCGGCGCATCATCAAACTCGGCGTTATCGACATCAACGTCAGTCATCTCCTCCTGAGCATCAGCCTCGTCCTCGCTACCCAGCGGCACCGCGCCTTCGTTATCCGGCAACTCATCCACACCCGGTTGATCACTTGGATTCAAATCCGTACGCCCAGGACTCAACGGATCCGGCGACGTCGGAACCGGATCATCACCCCCCATTGCGCCTTGCAGTTTTGCATCGGTTTTCATGACGACCTCCATTGCTTGCGATTTGCCTGCCTGATCATTGGAAGGCTGGGAAGGGCGCTGGTTCGGGGTATTTTTCTGGTAGGGGATGGGGGTGCGATGAGGGGTGTGGACGTTTTGTGGACGTTTTGGCTTCTGGCCAATTTGAACGAAGATTTTCCAACTCCCTGAAACCACAAAAGCCGCGCAATGCGCGGCTTTCAAGGTGGTGGGCCCACACGGACTCGAACCGTGGACCAAGGGATTATGAGTCCCCTGCTCTAACCAACTGAGCTATAGGCCCTCAGTAGGCCGCGGATTATAACGGCGGTTTCGCGGCTGTGCTATCCGAATAGTCTGAAAGACTCATAAGAAGAAACCTCGCGCTGAATTCGTCAGGGTGCAGAGGCGGGCTGATGAGGAAGCCCTGGATCTGTTCGCAGCCTTCGTCGGTGAGGAATTGCCGTTGTTCCGCTGTCTCGACGCCTTCGGCGATGATGGT
Organism: Pseudomonas sp. CFII64; assembly: GCF_000416235.1. Classification (GTDB taxonomy): domain Bacteria; phylum Pseudomonadota; class Gammaproteobacteria; order Pseudomonadales; family Pseudomonadaceae; genus Aquipseudomonas. The sequence continues at coordinate 56,070 of NZ_ATLO01000025.1, forward strand.
CAGTTGCATGCTGCGGCCCAGGGCGATGATGGCGCGGGCGATGGCGGCGTCGTGTGGGTCGTCAGGCAGGCTGCGAATGAAGGACTGATCGATTTTCAGGATGTCCAGTGGCAGGCGTTTGAGGTAGCTCAGTGAGGAGTAGCCGGTGCCGAAGTCGTCGATGGCGAGTTGCACGCCGAGTTTTTTCAGTTTGTGCAGGACCTTCAGGGCTTCTTCGGCCTGGCTCATGATGAAGTTTTCGGTGATTTCCAGTTGCAGGTAGCCGGGTTTCAGCTGGTTTTTCGCAAGCAGCTGCTCGATGCGGGTCAGCAGGTTGGGTTGTCGCAGTTGTGCGCCGGCAAGGTTCACCGACAGCGGCCCAAATGGCTTGTAGGTTTTGTTCCATTCGCACATCTGCTGGCAAGCCTGTTCGAGGACCCAGTCGCCGATCTGCAGGATCATGCCGTTTTCTTCCGCCAGCGTGATGAACTGCTCGGGATGCACCTCGCCAAAGATGGGGTGGGTCCAGCGCAAAAGGGCTTCGGCACCCACCAGTTTGTGGGTAATCAGGCTGACTTTGGGTTGGTAGCTCAGGCTGAGCTCGTTGCGTTCGATGGCTCTGCGCAATTCATGTTCCAGAGCGATGCGCTCGCTGGCCTGGGAAGTCAGGTCGCGGGTGTAGCTTTCCACCCGATTGCGGCCTTTGGCTTTGGAGCGGTACATGGCGGCGTCGGCGTTTTTGACGACGGTGGCCACGTCTTCGCCATCAGTCGGGAACAGGCAACTGCCGATGCTCGCGCTGATGAAGAACTCGTGCTCGCCAGCCTGGAAGGGTGCGGTGAAGCAAGCCAGTAATTTGGTCGCGATAATCTCGGCGTCGCTTGAGTTTTGCAGGCCCGGCAGCAGGATGATGAATTCATCGCCCCCCAGGCGCGCCACGGTGTCGATGTCGCGCAGATGCTCCTTGAGGCGTTGGGCGATGCCCTGGAGCAGCAAGTCGCCCACCGGATGGCCGAGGCTGTCATTGATATGTTTGAAACGGTCCAGATCAAGGAACAGCACGGCGCCGAGACTGTTGGATTCCAGGCTGTGAATCAGCGCCGCCTGCAGACGGCTCTCAAAAAGGGTGCGATTGGGCAGCCCGGTCAGAGGGTCGTGGTGCGCTTGATAATCGAGTCGAGCCTGCGCGTGCTTGAGGCTCGAAATATCCGCGAAGACCGCGACGAAGTGGGTAATGAACTGATCCCTGTTTCGTACAGCGCTGATCGTCAGCCAGCTTGGGTAAATCTCCCCGTTCTTACGGCGATTGCTGATTTCTCCCTGCCAATGACCTTCGGCGGTGAGCTGATACCACATGGCCGCGTAGAAGGCGCTGTCGTGCAGGCCGGACGCGAGCAGGCGGGGAGTCTGGCCGATGGCTTCGTTTTCGCTGTAACCGGTGATTTCACTGAAGGCCCGATTGACGGCGTTGATGCGTTGGCGGGTATCGGTGATCAGCACACCTTCGGCAGTGCTCTCGAAAACAGTGGCGGCCAATTGCAGTTTTTGCTGCATCTGCTGGCGCTCAGTGATGTCCCTGGCGATGGTCAACATGCAGTCTTCGCCGGCAATCAGCAGCGGGCGCGAGGAAATCTCACATACTCGGACCTGACCGTCCTTGCGCCTGATGTGGCTGCGGAAATCGCGCACATAGCCGTCCCGGCTCAAAAACTTCAGCAGTTGTTCGCGCTCTTGCAGATCCACCCAGATTCCCAGAGTGATGGTCGAGCGGTCGACAGCGGCGGCACCGTCATAGCCGGTGATCCGGGTGAAGCCTTCGTTGACCTCAACCAGCAAGCCGTCGCTCTGGCGGGTAATCAGCATGCCGTCTGGCGAGGAGTGGAACGACTTGGCGAACTTCTCTTCCGACAATTGCAACTGTTGCTGGGCCTGTTTGAGCTGAGTGATGTCGCGAACCACGACGACTACGGCCTGAGTGGAATCCAGATCGAAGGGTTCGGCGGACAGCAGTCCGGAAAAGGTCTCGCCGTTCTTGCGCCGAAACGGCATTTCGAGGTTGCGAATACTGCCGTTTCGTAGCCGTTCGAGCAGTCCCGGACCGATGCCGGGGACACCCCATATATCGAGTTCGGTGGGGGTTTTACCGATGACTTGCTCTGCGCTAAGTCCGATTTGCTCGACGAACGCTCTGTTGGCTTCCAGGAAGCAGCCGTCGCTGAGGCGGGCTATCACCAAGATGTCGGGGCATTGGGCGAACACCGAGGCAAACTTTTCTTCGGACAGGCGCAGGGCTTCTTCGGTCTGTTTGGTCTCGCTGATGTCGATCATCAACCCGCGCATCAAAGGCTCGCGCCCGTGCCTGATCAAGCTGACGATATCGCGGATCCAGAGCATTCGGCCGTCAGCGCTGAAAACCCGGTAGTCGACGCTATGATCGTTGCCGTTACGGGTTTCCCTGTCGCAAAGATGTTCGGCGTAAGGCAGGTCATCCGGGTGAACAATGCTGCGCCAGAAGCCGGGCTCCATCCACCTGGCGAGCGGGTAGCCCAGCAAGCGTTCGGCCTGAGGCGAAACGTAGTTGTAAGTGTAGTCGCGGACGTTGGCTTCCCAGGCAATGGCCGAAAGGCTTTCTACCAGGCCGCGATAGTGATACTCGCTGCTGCGCAGTTCCTGTTCCAGGGCGACCCGACGGGAAATTTCCGAGCTGAGTTTGCGGTTGGTGCGAACCACGATTGCCAGCACCGTGGACAACAGCAGCAGGCCCGGCAAACCGTAAAGCAGAAAGTTTTCCCAGAATCGAGGGCGTTCAGGGTTTCTACCGAGGCGGACGGCCTGATCCACTCCATCTTGCGGGGCGCTAGCGCTGGCCAGGCGTTCGTTGTCCTGGAAAACCAGTGATTTCAGCGTTGATCTTTGAAATTCCGGGACGGGCGAGAGCGTGCTGATAGCCAGGTCGAGATCATGGCGAACGCTGGACCAGATACGCTCAGGATCTGAAAGGGTCAATGCGTTGGCAACTGCCGGCAGGCCAATCAAGTAAGTGAAGATAATGGCCGGCAGTCGTGACATGGCAGCCTCATGGGTCGCAGATAGCATGAGACGAGTGTAGCCGTACTGAGAAAAGCGTGACGCGGGATGTAAAACTTATTAGCCAGAATGCAAAACCCCCAGCAAGGCCGGGGGTTTTGGTGTCAGCTTGTAAGCTTATTCGTCAAGGAACGAGCGCAGATGTTCGCTTCTTGTCGGGTGACGCAACTTGCGCAGAGCCTTGGCTTCAATCTGACGAATCCGCTCACGGGTCACGTCAAATTGTTTGCCGACTTCTTCCAGCGTGTGGTCGGTATTCATATCGATACCGAACCGCATACGCAGAACTTTGGCTTCACGGGCGGTAAGGCCCGACAGCACTTCGCGAGTTGCTTCTTTCAAGCTTTCAACGGTAGCGACATCGATTGGCGACTGCATGGTCGAGTCTTCGATGAAGTCACCCAGGTGCGAATCTTCGTCGTCACCGATCGGGGTTTCCATGGAGATCGGCTCTTTAGCGATCTTCAACACCTTGCGGATTTTATCCTCAGGCATTTCCATGCGTTCACCCAACTCTTCCGGGGTCGGCTCGCGGCCCATTTCCTGCAACATCTGCCGGGAAATACGGTTGAGTTTGTTGATCGTCTCGATCATGTGTACCGGAATACGAATGGTACGGGCCTGGTCGGCAATCGAGCGAGTGATCGCCTGACGGATCCACCAGGTGGCATAAGTCGAGAACTTGTAACCACGACGGTATTCGAACTTGTCTACCGCTTTCATCAAGCCGATGTTGCCTTCCTGGATCAAGTCGAGGAATTGCAGGCCACGGTTGGTGTACTTCTTGGCGATGGAGATAACCAGACGCAAGTTCGCTTCAACCATCTCTTTCTTCGCGCGGCGGGCCTTGGCCTCACCGATCGACATGCGACGGTTGATGTCCTTGATCTCGGCAATCTTCAAGCCTGTCTCTGTTTCCAGGGCAGTCAGCTTTTGCTGGCAACGCTGAATATCAGGTTGCAGGCGACCAATGGCTTCAGCGTATTTGCTTTTGCCTTTGGCCAGCGCATCGCTCCAGCTTTCGTCAACTTCATTGCCGGGGAACTGGCGAAGGAAGTCAGCGCGGGGCATACGTGCATCACGTACACACAGCTGCATGATGGCGCGTTCCTGAGCACGCAGGCGCTCAAGTGCACTGCGGACACGCTCGACCAGGCCTTCAAACTGTTTTGGAACCAGTTTGATCGGCATGAACAGCTCAGCCAGTGCAACCAGCTCGGCCATTGCCAGCTTGTTGCCACGACCGTGCTTTTTCAGGGCCTTGCGCGCGACTTCCATCTGATCGGAAACGGCGCCGAAACGCTGTTGAGCAATGACCGGGTCCGGACCGCTTTCGACTTCTTCTTCGTCGTCAGTGGAATCGTCCTTCTCTTCCTCTTCTTCGTCCCCTTCGGCAGCCTTGACTGTTTTAGGGTCGACAGGCGGCGGAACTTCGGCTGGCGGCGCAATGCCGTCATCCGGGTCGATGTAACCGCTCAGGACATCAGAGAGGCGACCGCCTTCGGTCGTGACACGTGTGTACTCGGAGAGAATATGGTCGACCGTGCCAGGGAAGTGCGCAATTGCGCCCATCACTTCACGGATGCCTTCTTCGATACGCTTGGCGATTTCAATTTCGCCTTCGCGGGTCAGAAGTTCGACCGTACCCATTTCACGCATGTACATACGCACAGGATCAGTGGTGCGACCGATGTCGGTTTCAACCGCTGCCAACGCTGCTGCCGCTTCTTCTGCGGCTGCTTCGTCGGTGTCGGCATCGGCCAGCATCAGGGCGTCCGCATCCGGGGCACTCTCGTGTACCGGGATCCCCATGTCATTAATCATGCGGATGATGTCTTCCACCTGCTCGGGATCTGAAATATCCTCAGGCAGGTGGTCGTTGACCTCTGCGTAAGTCAGATACTTCTGCTCACGACCCAGGGTAATCAACTCTTTGATACGAGACTGCTGTTGCGCTTTTCCGGACATAACACCCTATCCACTGAAGGTCTTGGCGGGCAAAAAACAAGCCGAGGATTATACCCGAGCTATGACCTCACGCGCCAGTTGAGGTCGGGGTTTGTGCAGGAACATTACGAATTAGCAGGTCACGCAGCTGAATTTTCTCTTCAGCGCTCAACTCGGTCTGACGTGCCTTCTTGATCAGATGTTCCAGGCTACGCTCGCGTTGGCGGGCGGATAAACTAGTAATAGTGTCGAAAAACTGCTGTTCAAGGTTATCGGCCTCGATCAACCATTCCTTCTCTGCCAGTGCTCGCAACAGGCGACCTTGTTCGGTGCCGTGCCAGCGTGCAATCAGTTGCAGTGATCTTAAGTTGGGGTTTTTTTGCAAAGCTTCAAGCAAAGCCACCAACAATTGTGCATAAATGTGATCTTCTGCCGCGAAATGACTGGCATCTTCGACCTTTGCTGCCAGCTCCGGATGATGCAGTAACGTCCGCAAAGCTGTCAGTGTTGGTGGTTCGACGGTGGTCGGCGTGCGCGGGACACGTGGTTCGTAGTCAGGTCGCTTGCCTTTTTTGTCCCACGGCTTCTTTTCCCACTTTTTCTGGCCTTGGCCAGTGCCTTTTTTCGCGGTCCAGTCCTGCTGTCCTTCGTACCCTCCGGGTTGCTGATAATCAGCATAGTCGGGCATTGCGTCATAATCGATGTTCGGGTCGTAGCTGGGTGGCGCTTCAGCAGGCGCGTTCTGCACCAGCTGACTGACGGCCTCGCTGTTGAGCCCGGTTATTTCCGTGAGGCGCTGACGCATCAGGGTCTTGAGATTCGCTCCCGGCACCTTGTCGATCAGTGGCGCGGCAAGCGTCGCCATGTGCGCCTTGCCTTCCAGTGAGCGTGGATCGGCTTCCTTGGTCAGCTGTTCGAAAAAGTAATCGGCCAGCGGTTGTGCGTGTTGATTGATGCGCGCCTTGAACGCATCGGTGCCTTCGGAGCGCACCAGGGTGTCCGGGTCTTCGCCTTCGGGCAAAAACAGGAAGCGCGCGCGGCGTCCATCCTGAAGACTGGAAAGCGTCGCTTCCAGGGCGCGCCAGGCGGCGTTTCGGCCAGCCTGGTCGCCGTCGAAACAGAACAGCACGTTCGGCACGACCCGAAACAGGCGCTTCAAATGCTCTTCGCTGGTGGCAGTACCCAGCGTGGCGACGGCATTGCGCAAGCCCTGCTGGGCCAGCGCAATGACGTCCATGTAGCCTTCGACCACGATGATTTCGTCGAGGCTGCGATTGTGCTTGCGCGCTTCGAACAGACCGTACAGTTCCTGGCCTTTGTGAAACACCGGAGTTTCCGGTGAGTTCAGGTACTTGGGCTTGTCATCGCCCAATACCCGACCACCAAAGGCAATCACTCGCCCGCGACTGTCGCGGATCGGAAACATCACACGATCACGAAACCGGTCGTAACGTTTGCCGGTTTCCGCGTTTTCAATCAGCAGGCCGGCATCGATCATGGCTTTTTGCTGGAGCGTGTCGCTGCCCAGATGCTTGTGCAGGTTGTCCCAGCCGGGCGGGGCAAAGCCGAGGCTGAAGTCCCGAGCGATTTCCCCAGACAGGCCACGGCCTTTCAGGTAATCCACCGCAGATTTGCGGGTCGGATGACTCTTGAGTGCCTGTCGGTAAAATTCCGCTGCGGCGGTCAGCAACGGGTACAGCGGCGAGTCGGTCGGTTGGCGGGGTTTCTGGCCTTTGACGCTCTGCTCGCGGGGTACTTCCATGCCCGCGGCTTTGGCAAGGTCTTCGACGGCCTGAGGGAAATCCAGGTTGTCGTGATCCATGATGAAGCCGAGGGCATTGCCGCCCGCGCCGCAACCGAAGCAGTAATAGAACTGCTTGTCGGGGCTGACGCTGAACGACGGTGTCTTTTCCTTGTGGAACGGGCAACAGGCGCTGTAGTTCTTCCCGGTTTTCTTCAATTGCAGACGTGAGCTGACAATATCGACAATGTCGGTACGGTTCAGAAGGTCGTCAATGAAGCTCTGAGGAATAAGCCCGGCCATGGAATTCTCATCATCAAGCGTTTCGCCGCGAACATCGTGGCGAATCCAGAATACAGCGACGGTTGGCTGGTTGGCAGATCATGGCTGAAAGACATGCGCCATTGAGCACCAGTGCCGACTCATCATTATCCGGAAGAGTAGCTGCCAGCAAATCCACCTGTAGGTATCTGTCTAGATCAGGTAGTCAGGGCTTGGTATTTTTGGGTTCGGCTGCTGCTGCGAGCTGAGGGCTGCGAGTTGGACTTCGGCCTGCTGCCTCGGTTTTCGCTCAGCGGTCGAGAAGGACGCTGCCTTGGCTGAACTTCTTGCGAAGGTCATCAAGGCATACTCGTCATGCACCCTGATTTGCTCTCGTCGGTATCGACGAAATCAAAGTGGCCTGAGTTCAGGCTGGACGTGCTTTGACGGAGTGTTTGTGCCGGATGTGGTCGCGTGGGCGACTCAAACAGCCTCAGTCAATGTAGCGTTATGCTGTGCTTTAACTGCCGCTAGCCCGGCTTTGAGGCCGGGCGTTGCAGAAGCTTGCGACGGACGTCTGTAAATTAATACAGGCGAACGGCGCGGCGCTGTTCGCGCTGTACTTTCTTGGCGTGACGCTTAACAGCGGCTGCTGCTTTACGCTTACGCTCAGAAGTCGGCTTCTCGTAAAATTCGCGGCTACGAACTTCAGCCAGAACACCGGCTTTTTCGCAGGAGCGCTTGAAACGACGCAGAGCTACGTCGAAGGGTTCGTTCTCTTTAACTTTGACGGCTGGCATCCAGAGCTACCTTCATTCATTACCGGGGTCAACGCCTCGTGCAAAAACTGCACATAAGTACGTCGGTTTTTAAGGGTTGCGGATGTTAACCCCTCATTGAGAGGAATGCAAAGCCTCTGATCGAAAACCGCTGGTCGGGGCCTTGGGCGGCGACTATTATGCGCGCCTTCGAATTCAGCCTCTACAAGGCGCAAACCCATGCTAGTACTGGGATTAGAAACTTCTTGCGACGAAACCGGCGTCGCGCTCTACGACAGTGAGCGCGGCCTGCTTTCCGATGCATTATTCAGCCAGATCGATCTGCATCGCGCCTATGGCGGCGTGGTGCCAGAGCTGGCTTCGCGTGATCACGTCAAGCGCATGCTGCCCCTGATCCGTCAGGTGCTGGCCGACGCCGGTGTGGTCGCCGAGGACATCGATGCCATCGCATACACAGCAGGGCCGGGGCTTGTAGGTGCTTTGCTGGTCGGCGCTTCCTGTGCGCAGGCGCTGGCGTTTGCCTGGGACATTCCGGCGTTGGGCGTGCATCACATGGAAGGCCATTTACTGGCACCGATGCTCGAAGAACAGCCGCCCGAGTTCCCGTTCGTCGCTTTGTTGGTTTCCGGTGGTCATACGCAGCTGGTTCGCGTCGATGGCATCGGCCTGTATCAACTGCTCGGCGACACGCTGGACGACGCGGCGGGCGAGGCATTCGACAAGACTGCGAAAATGATGGGCATGCAATATCCCGGTGGTCCGGAGATCGCGGCATTGGCAACCAAAGGTGTGGCGGGACGTTTCGTCTTCCCAAGGCCCATGACTGACCGGCCGGGTCTGGATTTCAGCTTCAGCGGCCTGAAAACCTCCGCCCTGAACACCTGGCAGCAATGCCAAAGCGCTGGGGACGACAACGAGCAAACCCGTTGCGACATCTCGCTGGCCTTCCAGACGGCCGTGGTGGAGACTTTGACCATCAAGTGCAAGCGGGCCCTGAAACAGGCTGGCATGAAGCGCCTGGTAATCGCTGGCGGCGTCAGCGCGAACAAGGCGTTGCGCACCTCACTGGAAAAGATGCTCGGTGATCTGCACGGCAATGTGTTTTATGCGCGCCCTGAATTCTGTACCGACAACGGCGCGATGATCGCCTTTGCCGGTTGCCAGCGTTTACAGGCCGGGCAGAAAGAAGATTTGAGTATCACGGTGCAAGCGCGCTGGCCAATGGAGCAGTTGTCCGGGTTGTAGGCCATGCGTGGCTAACCTGAGCGGGATTCACCGGGCGCATTCAAAAATGCCGTTCGCGCCCTGCGAACAGGTCGCGTAGATTGCCTCGGTGGCGCCAGACGATCAGTAGCGTCAGCACGCTCATGGGCAGCAGCGCCAGCGGTTCTTTCCAGGCCAGCAGTGGCAGGGTCAGCGGCGTCGCGATCAACGCAGCCAGCGAGCTGGTGCGGGTCATGTAGAACACCAATGCCCAGGCGCTGATAGCCAGGGCTGCGGCGGGGGCATACAGGCCCAGCAGCATGCCGGCCGCGGTGGCGACGCCTTTGCCGCCGCGAAAGCGGAAGTACAGCGGGAAGAGGTGGCCGAGCACGGCGCAGACGCCGATCCAGGCTTGTTCGCGGGGATTCATGCCGCAAAGCCCGGCGATGAGGACCGGGATCAGGCCTTTGCACACGTCGCCGATCAGGGTGAGGATCGCAAGTTTCTTGCCGGCCAGGCGCAACATGTTGGTGGCACCGGCGTTGCCGGAACCACTGGCGCGGGGGTCCGGGCTGCCAGTGAGGCGGCTGAGCAATATGGCGAAGGACAGTGAGCCAAGCAGGTAGGCGAAGATCGCCAGTAACCAAAACATGCTAACCATTCCGGGCGAGGAAGCCCTGATTCTAACGGCGCATCGCGCCCTTGTCGTGCAGTGGAGAGTAAGTGCTTGGACAGAGTTTTCATCGAAGGCCTGGAAGTTGACACGGTGATCGGCGCCTATGACTGGGAGCGCGGCATTCGCCAGTGCCTGCGCCTGGACCTCAGCTTCGGCTGGGACAACCGGCCCGCTGCTGCCGGCGATGATCTGAGCAAGGCGCTCGACTACGCCAGCGTCTCGACGCGCATCCAGGCATTTGCCGAGCAGGCGCAGTTTCAGTTGGTCGAGACCTTTGCCGAGCGCCTGGCCGAAGTGCTGATGAGCGAGTTCAATATCCCTTGGTTGCACCTCAAGCTGACCAAGCCCGGCGCCGTTGCGGCCGCTTCTGGTGTGGGCGTGGAGATCGAGCGCGGATGTCGCTAACCCGGATTTACCTAGGTCTCGGCAGTAACATCGAGCGCGAAAAGCACTTGGTTGCGGGGCTCGAAGCCCTGGACGTATTCGTCAGCGAAATCAGCTGTTCGCCGGTTTTCGAGAGCCTGCCGGTGGGCATCAAAAGTGGTCCGTTTTTCAATCTGGTGGTGACCGGCCTGACCGATCTGCCATTGATGGAGCTGGATCGCAGGCTGAAATTCATCGAAGCCGACAATGGTCGCTACGCCCCGGAGCGCAAGGGTTTGCCGCTGGATATCGACGTGTTGCTGTACGGCGATCAGGTCGGTAACTTCGACGGTTTGATCCTGCCGCGTGCCGAGATTCTGAAAAATGCTTTCGTGCTGTGGCCTTTGTCGCTGATTGCGGCGGATCGTTCGCATCCTGGTGTAGGCATCCCGTTCCAGAAGCTGTGGGCAGATGCGCAGATTGAGCAGCAATTGTGGCCGGTAGCGTTCGAATGGCGGGGGACGCAGCTGACGCCGGAAGGGTTGTTGCAGGCTGGCTCGCAGTCAATAGACTGACCTTTGTGGGAGCGAGCTTGCTCGCGAAGAGGTCGACTCATGCGGCAAATTCCAGCGTCTGAAATACTGCCTTCGCAAGCAAGCTTGCTCCCACAATTTCAGAACTCGCTCAACTGTTGTAATCCGCCTTGTAAATCTTCAGCGCATCCAGCCGCTCTACCTTGAGCGCTTCGCCCAGCTCCTGGCCCTTCAGGCCTTTTTCCAGCAATGGCTGGACCGAAACAGCGCGTGCCGCCTGGGCCGCGCCGCGTAGGTAATCGGCTTGTGGGTAGCTGCGTTCTTCGAAGCCGTGACGTCCCCGCGCATCCATCTCGCAGGCCACGATGAAATCCTCGAAGCGCTGGGGTCGGCGATAGACGTCGAAGCTGTGCAGCAAGTCCAGCAAGGTCGAGGGTTTCAGTTCAAGGGCGCGGTGGCCATGGGTGTGATATTGCCCGACCAGCAGGGCCAGTTCCTGACATTCCCTGGGCACCCGAAAGCGCGTGTTCATGGCCTTGATCAGGCGCAGGCCGGTGTGTTCATGGGCGGTATGGCGTGGCCAGTCCGCCTCCGGCGTCAGGCCTTTGCCGACATCGTGCAGCAGGCAAGCCCAGCGCACGCTCAGCGGTTGTTGGTGTTTGGCGGCCTGCTGCAGGACGCTGAGGACATGCACGCCGGTGTCGATTTCCGGATGGTGAGCTTCAGGCTGCGGAACGCCGAACAGCGCGTCGATTTCCGGCAGCAGCTCTTTCAGCGCGCCACATTCACGCAGCACTTCGATGAACACTTGAGGCTGGCTTTCCATGAGCGCGCGGGAGATTTCCTTCCAGCTGCGTTCGGGCGTCAGGGCTTCCAGTTCGCCTGATGCGCTCAACTGGCGCATCAATTCCAGGGTCTCTGGCGCGATGCTGAAACCGTCGGGTGCATAGCGCGCGGCGAAGCGTGCCACGCGCAACACGCGCAACGGATCTTCGGCGAACGCCGGGGATACGTGACGTAAAATGCGCCCTTCAAGGTCGTGTTGGCCGCCGTAAGGATCGGTCAGGTTGCCGTCTTTATCTTCGGCAATGGCGTTGATTGTAAGGTCGCGGCGGATCAAATCTTCTTCGAGAGTGACTTCCGGGCTGGCATGAAAAACGAAGCCGCCATAGCCGCGCCCGCTTTTGCGCTCGGTGCGGGCGAGGGCGTATTCCTCACCGGTCAGTGGGTGCAGAAACACCGGGAAGTCGGTGCCGACCGGGCGATAACCCTTGATCAGCATTTCTTCAGTGGTCGCGCCAACCACGACCCAATCGACATCGGTAACGGGTTTCCCCAGCAGGCGATCGCGAACGGCGCCGCCAACTTTATAAATCTGCATAAAAAGCCTCCGTAAGCGCGACAGGATAAACCTTGCGTCGCCCTCGCGGAGGTAAAACCGAATCAAGATCAGCCAGTGTTCAGAAACGCCCACTGGCTGATCTGGCTCCTAGAGGTGAACTACCGCCAGATCAAGCCGGGGATATTCACTGTCGTGCTCACCCCGGGGGGGCACGTGATGAGTCTTGACGACCTGGTCGCCTTGCACGGTTTCCAGATGAATATCGAAGCCCCACAGCCTATGCAGGTGTTTGAGTACCTCGTCGGTGGAGTCGCCCAATGGTTTGCGGTCGTGTTGCTGGTGGCGCAATGTCAGTGACCGGTCGCCGCGGCGATCAATGCTGTAGATCTGGATGTTGGGTTCGCGATTGCCCAGGTTGTATTGAGCCGCCAAGGTTTCCCGGATAATCCGGTAGCCGGGTTCGTCATGAATCGCAGGCACCAGCAGGTCGTCTTTCTGGTCGTCGTCCATGATGCTGAACAGCTTCAGGTCGCGGATGACCTTGGGTGACAGGTATTGCAGGATAAAACTCTCGTCCTTGAAGCTGCTCATGGCGAACTTCACTGCGGTCAGCCAATCGGTGCCGGCAATGTCGGGGAACCAGTGGCGGTCCTCTTCGGTGGGCTCCTCGCAGATCCGCCGGATGTCGCGATACATCGCAAAACCGAGGGTATAAGGGTTGATCCCGCTGTAGTACGGACTGTCGAAGCCGGGTTGATAGACCACGCTGGTGTGGGAAGTCAGAAACTCCATCATGAAACCGTCAGTCACCAGGCCTTCGTCATACAAGTCATTCATCAGGGTGTAATGCCAGAACGTTGCCCAGCCTTCGTTCATCACCTGAGTCTGACGCTGCGGGTAGAAATACTGGGCGATCTTGCGCACGATTCGCACCACTTCACGCTGCCAGGGCTCCAGCAATGGCGCGTGTTTTTCGATGAAGTACAGAATGTTTTCCTGGGGTTCGGCCGGGAAGCGTGCGTTGTCCTCCTTGCTGTATTTGTCCGCGCTTTTCGGAATGGTGCGCCACAGATCATTGATCTGTTTCTGCAGGTGCTCTTCACGATCCTTCTGGCGACGACGTTCTTCTTCGGCCGAGATCGGATAAGGGCGCTTGTAACGGTCAACGCCATAATTCATCAGGGCATGGCAGGAATCGAGCAGATCCTCGACCGCGTCGATACCGTGGCGCTCCTCGCATTGCATGATGTACTGCTTGGCAAACACCAGGTAATCGATGATCGAACTGGCGTCGGTCCAGGTGCGGAACAGGTAATTACCCTTGAAGAAGCTGTTGTGGCCATAGCAGGCGTGGGCCACGACCAGGGCTTGCATGCAGATGGTGTTTTCTTCCATCAGGTACGCGATGCACGGATCGGAGTTGATAACGATTTCATAGGCCAGACCCATCTGGCCACGCGAGTAGGATTTTTCCGTACTGAGGAAGTGCTTGCCGTAGGACCAGTGGTGATAGCCCAACGGCATCCCCACTGACGCATAGGCGTCCATCATCTGTTCAGCCGTGATGACTTCAATCTGGTTGGGATACGTATCCAGGGCGTAACGGTCCGCAATACGGCTGATCTCGCGGTCGTACGCCTGAATAAGTTCGAATGTCCACTCTGAACCCGTGGAGAGGGGTTGGCGCTTCTGCTCTCTAGCGGTCATGTCACTAACCTGCGCTGGAAGAGTTCACGGAATACCGGATAGATATCACCGGCAGAGACCAGCTGCTGCTGGGCAAACGTATCGGCAAAGGCGTCGCCGATGCGCTCGTATTCGAACCATAAGGCCTGATGTTCCCGTGGGGTAATTTCCACGTAAGTGTAGTACTGCACAAACGGCATGATTTGCTTGATCAGGATTTCACGGCAGATCGGCGAATCGTCGTTCCAGTTGTCGCCGTCCGAAGCCTGGGCGGCGTAGATGTTCCATTCGTTGGTTGGATAACGTTCAGCCATGATCTCCTGCATCAGTTTCAAGGCGCTGGACACGATGGTGCCGCCAGTTTCCCGCGAATAGAAGAACTCTTCCTCGTCGACTTCCCGGGCGCTGGTGTGGTGGCGGATGAACACCACTTCAATCTTGTCGTAATTTCGCTTCAGGAACAGATACAGCAGGATGAAAAAGCGCTTGGCGATGTCCTTGGTCGCCTGGGTCATGGAGCCGGAAACGTCCATCAGGCAAAACATCACGGCCTTGGAGCTCGGGTTGGGCTGTTTGACCAGCAGGTTGTATTTCAGGTCGAAGGTGTCCAGGTAGGGCACCCGTTTGATCCGCGCCCGCAGCCGCTCGATTTCAACTTCAAGTTCCTGAATGTCGCCGAAGTTGTCCGGTTCTTCGCGCTTCATGCGCTCAAGTTCGCTGATCGCTTCCTTGAGCTTGCCTCGGCTGCTGCCGGACAAGGCAATGCGTCGCGCATGGGCCGAGCGCAAGGTGCGGATGATGTTGATGCGTGAGGGATTGCCCTCGTTGCTGATGCCCGCGCGGACGGTTTTGTAGGTGTCGGTCCCGGTCAGATTGCGTTTGACCAGATTGGGCAGTTCGAGGTCTTCGAACATGAACTCCAGAAACTCTTCCTGAGTGATCTGGAACACGAACTCATCCATGCCTTCGCCGGAGTTGCTCGCCTTGCCCGGACCTTTGCCGCCGCCACCGCCTTGTGGGCGGGCGATATGTTCGCCGGTGGTGAATTCTTTGTTGCCGGGATGGACCACCGTCTGCTTGCCGCCACGGCCATGGTGAAGCACCGGTTCGTCGATATCGCGACCCGGAATGCTGATTTGTTCGCCATGCTCCATGTCGGTGATGGAGCGCCGGCTCACGGCCTCTTCAACTGCTTTTTTGATGTGGTCACGGTAGCGCCGCAAAAACCGCTGGCGGTTCACCGTGCTCTTGTTCTTGCCATTGAGACGTCGGTCGATCACATAGCTCATGGGCCCCTCCGGGGAGCTTCAAGTTGTGAGCCGCAAGCTGCAAGTCGAAGCAATCACCCTGACATCAGGCTTGCATGCTTCTTCCTTACAGCTTGTAGCTTGACGCTTGCAGCTGCCTTACTGCGACTTCCGGACCCGTAGGTACCATTCGGAAAGAAGCCGTACCTGTTTGTCGGTGTAGCCCCGCTCGACCATTCTGGTAACGAAGTCGTTGTGTTTCTGTTGATCCTCTTTGCTGGCTTTGGCGTTGAAGCTGATGACCGGCAGCAAGTCCTCGGTGTTGGAGAACATTTTCTTCTCGATCACGACACGCAGCTTCTCGTAACTGAGCCAGGTTGGATTTTTGCCATTGTTGTTGGCACGGGCCCGCAATACGAAGTTGACGATCTCGTTGCGGAAATCCTTCGGATTGCTGATCCCGGCCGGTTTCTCGATTTTTTCCAGTTCTTCGTTCAGTGCCACGCGGTTGAGAATTTCTCCGGTTTCCGGGTCGCGGTATTCCTGATCCTGAATCCAGAAATCGGCGTAAAGCACGTAGCGGTCGAAGATGTTCTGGCCGTACTCGCTGTAGGACTCAAGGTAGGCGGTCTGGATTTCCTTGCCGATGAACTCGATGTAGCGCGGCGCCAGGTATTCCTTGATGAAGCGCAGGTAGCGCTCGCGGGTTTCGGCCTGGAATTGTTCCTGTTCGATCTGCTGTTCGAGTACGTACAGCAAATGCACCGGGTTGGCGGCGATTTCGTGTGGATCGAAGTTGAACACCTTGGAGAGGATCTTGAACGCGAAGCGCGTGGAAAGACCGTTCATGCCCTCGTCGACGCCCGCGTTGTCGCGGTATTCCTGGATCGACTTGGCCTTTGGATCGGTGTCCTTGAGGTTCTCGCCGTCGTACACGCGCATCTTGGAGTAGATGTTGGAGTTTTCCGGCTCTTTGAGGCGCGACAGGGTGGTGAACTGCGCCAGCATTTTCAGGGTGTCGGGTGCGCAATGCGCCTTGGCCAACGAACTGTTGAACAGCAGCTTGTCGTAAATTTTGATCTCGTCGCTGACACGCAGGCAGTACGGCACCTTCACGATATAAATCCGGTCGATGAAGGCTTCGTTGTTCTTGTTGTTACGGAAGCTGTGCCATTCCGATTCGTTGGAGTGGGCCAGCAAAATACCCGTGAACGGAATCGCGCCCAGGCCTTCGGTACTGTTGTAGTTACCTTCCTGGGTGGCGGTGAGCAGTGGGTGCAGCACCTTGATCGGCGCCTTGAACATTTCGACGAATTCCATCAGGCCCTGGTTGGCCCGGCAGAGTGCGCCCGAGTAGCTGTAGGCGTCGGCATCGTTTTGCGGGAATTCTTCCAGCTTGCGGATATCGACCTTGCCGACCAGCGCGGAAATGTCCTGGTTGTTCTCGTCACCGGGTTCGGTTTTGGCGACGGCGATTTGATTGAGGATGGATGGATAGAGTTTTACGACTTTGAACTGGCTGATGTCGCCCCCGAACTCAGCCAGACGCTTGGTCGCCCAGGGCGACATGATGGTGCTCAGGTAGCGTCGGGGAATACCGAAGTCTTCCTCGAGAATCGCCCCGTCTTCAGTGGCGTTGAACAGCCCCAGTGGCGACTCGAAAACCGGCGAGCCCTTGATGGCGTAGAACGGCACCTTTTCGATCAGCTGTTTGAGTTTTTCAGCCAGCGATGACTTGCCGCCACCAACCGGGCCGAGCAGATACAGGATTTGTTTCTTCTCTTCCAGGCCCTGAGCGGCATGGCGGAAATACGACACGATCTGATCGATGCATTCTTCCATCCCGTGGAAGTCGGCAAAGGCCGGATAGCGGCGGATCACTTTGTTGGAGAAGATTCTCGATAACCGGGAATTGACCGACGTGTCGACCAGCTCCGGTTCGCCGATGGCCAGCAAGAGGCGTTCCGCCGCAGACGCGTAGGCGCTGCGATCCTGCTTACAGAGCTCTAAATACTCCTGTAAGGAGAGCTCCTCCTGGCGTGTCGATTCAAAGCGTTGTTGGAAGTGGCTAAAAATACTCATGACGTCACCTCGCTCGATACGTAGAGCCGGCGGCGGATCGTCAGTCGATGCTGGCAGCAGCTGTGAATCCAGTTGCCGTTTACCCCCCAGAACACCATAAAAGTAGCTACCGATGACCCACGCGCCGGTGTACCGGCTCTCCCCTGATTTCGGATGGCCTGAGGCTAAGGATAGTTCGGAATCGGAAAGATAAAGAAGGGATGAACAATAAGTCAGGCCAACCGTTCGTCAGTTGGCCCGCCAACCCGCGCAGGACGCGGGATCAGCTGTCATAAAAAATATTTCGCTCAGCCCTGGGCTGTTTCGCTCGGGAAGGTGCTGCGCCATAGCTCGAATCCGCCGTCCAGGCTGTACACATCCGAGAAACCCTGGCTCACCAGGTAGGCCGCAGCGCTCTGGCTCGAATTGCCGTGATAGCAGACGACCACCAGCGGTTTGTCCAGATCGGCTTCGCGGATGAAGTCCGAGATGGACTGGTTATCCAGATGCAGGGAGTTGGGTATGTGGTTGCTGGCGAACGTCTGTGGGTCGCGTACATCCACAAGCACAGCGCCTTGTTCGCGCAAGGCTTGAGCCTGTTCGGGAGGAATGCGTTTGAACTCGGTCATGTCTGGCTCCTGTTTGTGGGTGTATTGATTCTAGCGTCCGGCCGGGATGACGGGGCTTTGGGTGATGGTCCTGGCGGAACCGGATTCTGCGTTGCCCTGGGCGTCGCAATCGCAATGATGCCTTTGCAGCGTATCGACATTAAGCAGCGTCAGGGCTGAACCCCAGACGCAACCGGTGTCGAGGGCAAACACGCCGGGCTCGTTGCAGCGGCCTTCCAGCGCAGCCCAGTGACCGAAGATGATCTTCACGTCGCGGGTCTTGCGTTCCTTGTGGCTGAACCATGGGGCGTAGCCGGGCAGGGCGGTATCTGCACCTTCCTTGCCTTTGAGGTCGAGCTTGCCTTCGCTGGTGCAAAAGCGCATACGAGTGAAGTAGTTGGTGATCACGCGCAAGCGCGTCACGCCCTGCAGATCACTGTCCCATTTGTTGGGTTCGTTGCCATACATGCCGTCGAGGAACGGCTCATAGAGCAGATCGTCATGCAGGGCGTTTTCGACTTCGGCCGCGTGTTTGAGCGCCTTCTTCAGCGTCCATTGCGGCGGGATGCCGGCATGCACCATCGCGACGTTACGCTCGGCATCGTAATGCATGATCTTTTGCTGGCGCAGCCACGCCAGCAGGACATCGCGATCCGGCGCGTCGAGAATCTCGCGCAGCGTGTCGCCTTTCTTCAGACGCTCGATCTTGCGTGAGACCGCCAGCAAGTGCAGGTCGTGATTGCCCAGCACGCAGATCAGGGACTCGCGGATGTTGTAGAGGAACCGTAATGTTTCGAGGGATTGCGGGCCGCGGTTGACCAGATCACCCACCAGCCACAAGCGGTCCTTTGCCGGATCAAATTGCACATGGTTCAGCAGGCATTGCAGCGGTTCCAGGCAACCTTGCAGGTCGCCAACGGCATACACCGCCATCAGTGCAGAGCCCCCGGCACAGCCAGGCGGAACGGTGCGATCACGGCGTCGAAGCGTTTGCCGTCTTCGGCGAGCATCTGGTAAGTGCCCTGCATGTTGCCGACCTTGGTGGTCATTACTGTGCCACTGCTGTAGGTGTGGCTTTGACCGGCATCGATCAAGGGTTGCTGACCGACAACGCCGTCGCCGCGCACTTCCTCGACATGGCCATCGCCGTCAGTGATCACCCAATGACGGGACAGCAGCTTGGCAGGCAACTCGCCGCTGTTGTGCACGGTCACGGTATAGGCGAACGCAAAACGGTTCTGATCGGGTTGCGACTGTTCTGCGAGGAAACGCGTGACGACGCTGACGTCGACCTGGTAACGGGAATCAGACATGCAGTAGGCCTTGAAAGCAAATGCGAATAAAAACCGGAAAGCCGGGGAAGTCAGTCTAGGACATGTGGGCTGGATAGACTAATCCCCCGCATGTCCTGCGCGCATTACGCCTCGACCGGCTTCTCGCTGAGTATGTCGGCCAGGCGCACGAACGCGGCCAGATCCAGTTGTTCTGGACGCAGGCTGCCGTCCACGCCAGCGGCGGTAATGTCATCGCTGGTAAGCAGCAGCTTGAGCGTGTTGCGCAAGGTCTTGCGCCGCTGATTGAAGGCTTCGCGCACGACGCGTTCAAGCAGGCGATGATCCTTGGCGGGATGCGGCAGGGTTTCGTGCGGCACCAGACGAACGATGGCTGAATCGACTTTCGGCGGCGGATTGAACGCGCCCGGTCCGACGTTGAACAGATGTTCCACACGGCAGTGATACTGAACCATGATCGACAAACGGCCATAATCGCCGCCGCCAGGGCCTGCCGCCATACGCTGCACCACTTCTTTCTGCAACATGAAGTGCATGTCGCGGATCAGGTCGGCGTTTTGCAACAGATGAAAAATCAGCGGCGTGGAGATGTTGTAGGGCAGGTTACCCACCACACGCAGGCTGTTGGCGGGCGCGTTGAGGCTGGTGAAGTCGAACTTCAGCGCGTCGCCCTGATGCAGGTTGAAGTTTGGCTTGGTGCCGAACTGGTGAATCAGGATCGGGATCAAGTCCTTGTCCAGCTCAACCACATCCAGTTGCGCGTTGCTGTTGAGCAGGCCTTCGGTCAGGGCACCCTGGCCCGGCCCGATTTCCAGCAGGCGGTCTTCTGGCTTGGCACGAATGGCACGCAGGATTTTGTCGATCACGCCAGCGTCGTGCAGGAAGTTTTGCCCAAAGCGTTTGCGCGCCTTGTGTTGGAATTGCTCGGTCATGAATGGGTCTCGGCCATCTGATAGGCGGTTTCCAGGGCGACTCGCAGGCTGCCGGTGTCGATTTTGCCACTGCCCGCCAGATCCAGCGCGGTGCCGTGGTCGACAGAAGTACGAATGATCGGCAGGCCGAGGGTCACGTTGACTGCGGCGCCGAAACCTTTGTATTTCAGCACGGGTAAGCCCTGGTCGTGGTACATCGCCAGCACTGCATCGCAGTGCTCCAGATATTTTGGGGTAAACAGAGTGTCGGCGGGCAGCGGGCCACGCAAATCCAGGCCCTCGCTGCGCAGACGCTCCAGAGTGGGTTCAATGATGTCGATTTCTTCGCGGCCCAGATGTCCGCCTTCGCCAGCATGCGGGTTCAGCCCGCAGACCAGGATGCGTGGGCGTGCGATGCCGAACTTGTTGACCAGATCGGCGTGCAGGATGCGGGTTACGCGCTCCAGTCGCTCGGCAGTGATGGCATCGGCCACGTCGCGCAGAGGCAGGTGCGTCGTGACCAGCGCGACACGCAAGTCGCCGGTCGCCAGCATCATCACCACCTGTTCGGTGTGAGTCAGTTCGGCGAGGAACTCGGTGTGGCCGGAAAACGGGATGCCGCTGTCATTGATCACGCCTTTGTGAACGGGCGCGGTGATCATGCCGACGAAATCGCCGTCGATGCAGCCTTGCCCGGCGCGTGTCAGGGTTTCCAGAACGAACGGGCCATTGGCCGTGTTCAGCTCGCCGGCGACGACAGGTCCGCGTAACGGCGTATCCCAGACGTACAGGCTGCCAACAGGCGCAGGCTGATCGGGAAAGGCGTCGGGTGTGACGCCAATCAGGTTGACGGCCACGCCCAGTTGCGCGGCCCGCTCGGTGAGCAGGTCGCGGCTGGTAATGGCAATCAGGGGGTGCGGCTGAGGCTGCGTGGCGAGTAGCAGGCAAAGGTCAGGACCAATGCCGGCCGGCTCGCCGGGTGTCAGAGCGAAACGCTTTGGTTTCACTGCGCAGCCTGGGCGGCGCCAGGGAGCTTGATTTCAACGTAGGCTTCGTCGCGGATCTGACGCAGCCAGGTTTGCAGCTCTTCGTCGTATTTGCGGTTACGCAACACGGTCAGGGCTTGCTGATCACGGGCCTGGTTGGTGCTGTCAGTGGCGCGGCGGCCAAGGACTTCCAGTACGTGCCAGCCGTAAGCGGTCTTGAATGGCTTGGACAACGTGCCTTGCGGCGTGTCGTTCATCACCTGACGGAATTCCGGAACCAGCGAGTTGGGATCAACCCAGTTCAGATCGCCGCCGTTGAGTGCCGAACCCGGATCTTCGGAGAAGCTCTTCGCCAGTTCGCCGAAGTCATCGCCATTCTGGATGCGGTCGTAGATCTTCTGCGCCAGACGCTTGGTTTCTTCTTCGCTGCGGATCTCGCTTGGCTTGATCAGGATATGACGCACATGCACTTCATCGCGCATTTGAGCCTGGCCTTCACCGCCGCGTTTTTCCAGCAACTTGAGAATGATGAAACCACCTGGAGTCCGTGCTGGAGGCGTTACGTCGCCAATCGGCATGGTCCCGAGCATGTCACCAAACGGCGGTGGCAGCTGAGCGGCTTTACGCCAGCCCATGTCGCCGCCTTCCAGGGCGCTTTCGCTGGCGGAGTTGGCAATTGCCATCTGACCGAAGTCAGCGCCTTGCTTAAGCTTGCCGTACAGGTCTTGAGCCTTGCGGGCAGCGGTCTGGATCTGGTCCGAGGACGCGCTGTCCGGCGTGGCGATCAGGATGTTGGCGAGGTGGAACTCTTCCGACAGCTGAGCCTTGCCCTGGCCGGAAGCAAGGAAGTTCTTCACTTCCTGTTCGGAGACCTGGATGCGTTCGGCAACCCGGCGCTGACGCACCCGGCTGATGATCATTTCGCGACGAACCTGCTCGCGAGCATCGTTGAAGGACAACCCGTCACGGGACAACGCGGCGCGGAACTGGTCCACGCTCATGTTGTTGCGCTGGGCAATGGTGCCGATGGCCTGGTTCAGCTCTTCGTCGGTGATTCGAATGCCGGAGCGTTCGCCGATCTGCAACTGCAGGTTTTCCAGGATCAGACGATCCAGAACCTGCGGCTGCAGTGCTTCTGCAGGTGGAACGCCCGAACCGCGCTTGGCGATGGTCTGTTGAACCTCACGGACACGCTGGTCCATCTGGCTCTTCATGATCACGTCGTTATCGACAATGGCCACCACGCTGTCCAGCGGCTGGACCGCAGCATGCGCTGCAGTCCCCAGGAGTAACGCGCCCAGCAGCAGCGGGCGCAGACAATCAGAAAGCTTGGTCTTCACGTTCACGATAACCTTGAATGCCTTTGTCGAGGAAACTCTCTACTTTGGCGCCGGTAACGCCACCAAGTCCCTTCAACACAATTTGTAGGAATACGCCGTGGTCGCCTTTCTCGTTCTGAGGGGCGTCCTGGCTGAACTCGTCGTAGTCGACCCAGTAGCGGCTGATCAAACGCAGTTTCCAGCAGCAGTTGTCATACTCGAAACCACCGAAGGCTTCCAGCGTGCGGTCGCGGTTGTAATCGTACTGCCAGCGGCTGATGGCGTTCCACTGCGGAACGATTGGCCAGATGACCGAGAAGTCATGCTGCTGGATCTTGTAGTAATCCTTGACGTAGTTCGCGCTACCTGGAGTGCCGTAATCGCCACCGCCCACGCTCCACTTGCCGGTGGTCTGGTCGTAACGCACCAGGTCATTGCGGTAGCGGTAGCCGAGGTTGACGACCTTGTTCGGGTTGTCTTCAGGCTGGTAGTGGAACATTGCGCTGCCGGAGCGTGTGCTGTGGCTGTCCGGATCCCAGTTGAAATCCGAATTGACACGCCAGTCGCGGTTGAAGCGGTATTCGTATTCGAGTGCATACGGCGAGACGTTCGCTTGTGCGTCGTCACGATCCTTGAACTCGATGCCAGGCAATTGAACCTTGCGGTCCTTGAAGTACAGCGCCTGACCAACGCTCAAGCGTTGACGTTCGAAACCGTTGTCTTCGATCCAGCGGTTGGTGATGCCCAGGGACAACTTGTTTTCGTCGCCGATACGGTCGGAGCCGACGAAACGGTTGTCACGGAACAGCGACGCGTAGTTGAACGTCGTTTCAGCCGTGTCGAAGATTGGAATGTCGCTCTGGTCCTTCTCGGGAACATAGAGATAGAACAGGCGCGGTTCCAGGGTCTGGCGATAGTTCTTGCCGAACCATTGCGTGTTGCGGTCGAAGTACAGGCCGCTGTCGACGCTGAAGATTGGTACGGCGCGGTTTTCGCTGCTGTTGAATTCTTCGTCAGGAAGCAGGGTCTGCTTGCCCTGGGAATCCAGATCCAGTTGGTACTGGGTGTAGACGTATTTCAATTTCGGCGTCAGGAAGCCGTAGGTCCAGTTCATCGGCATGCTGACCGATGGAGCCAGATTAAGGCGGTCGCCATTGGCGCGAGCCAGGCCTGTGACATTCCTGTCGAGGCGAGGGCTGGATATACCGTCCTGATCGACGTAGTCGCCTTTTTCCAGATCGCGGTCAAAACGCACCAGCTCGGTCTGGTAATCGAAGTGCAGGCCGCCCGGGTTGTAAGGCAGCGCACCGTTGAAAGTGATCTGCGGCAGGCGGTTGTACGGGGTGATGTTGGCGACGGTTGCCAGCTTGTAGGCCTGGGCGTTGACGGCTGCCGTGTAGGTGTCACCACGGTAGGTCAGGGAACCCTGCTGGTTGATGTAGTCGCGGCTATCGACGCCGATCTGATCGCTCTGCAAATCCTGGAAGTAATAAGGATCGCTGACATCGGTGTAGTCGACCTGAGTCAACCAGCGCGAGTCCAGGCCACCTTTGTGCTGCCAGTTGATCATCCAGCGGGTTTTTTCGTAGTCGGTCTGACGACGACGTTCATCTTCATCATCGTTCAGGTAAGCGCCGCCGAACTGACCTTCGCTGCTTTTGGTCAGGTAACGGAATTCGCCTTCCATCAACAGGCCGCGTTTGGCCATGTAACGAGGATAAAGCGTGGCATCGTAGTTCGGTGCTAGGTTGAAGTAGTAAGGCGTAACCAGCATGAGGCCGGTATCGCTGCCGGTGCCGATGGTCGGCGGCAGGAAGCCTGACTGGCGACGGTCGTCGATCGGGAAGTAGATATACGGCGTGTAGAGGACCGGTATGTCTTTGACCCGAAGGGTGACGTTGGTCGCGGTGCCGAAACCGGTAGCCGGGTTCAGCGTGATGTTGTTGCCTTTGAGGGTCCACGCGTTGCTGCCCGGTTCGCACGTGGTGTACGTACCGTCCTTCAAACGGATGATCGCGTTCTCGGCACGCTTGGCGTACAGGGCATTACCGCGAATATTCGATTTGTGCAGCACGTATTCTGCGTTGTCGACCTGGGCTTCGCCGGTGTCGAGTTGGAGTTCGGCGTGGTCGCCGACGATCAAGGCGCCGTTGTCGCGCAAACGGACATCGCCGTTCAGCTCGCCACGGTTTTCAGTCTGATGAAGGCTCGCTTCCTGAGCCTGGACCTGCATGCTGCCCTGACGCAATACAACGTCACCGGCGAGCGTGGCGATCTGCTCTTCCTGCTGGTAGCGAGAAGCCTTGGCACCGATGAACATCGGCGCGTCGCTCATCTTGGTCTTGTCGTCCATGCCGGGCCGGATCGGCTCGACATAGGCGCCCGAGCAATATGGACCGGTTTCGGCCAGTTGCGCAGGTGTCAGCTTGTCGCGAGGAACCCAATCGAGGTGGCTGTAGTCTGCACTACGCGACTTCAGACCTTTGCCCTTGGCTTCGGTTACCAGTTTGGTGGTAGCGACAGCAGGTTCACTGGTGGAGCCACTGTCCGAAGTGACCGTGCCGTTGGAACTGACCGACGTCGTGCTATGCACGGGGCGCGGAGGCAATTCGAGGGCGTTGGTTTTCGGCGCGCAATCCCAGGCGCCCGAAGCAGACACTGAACAGTCATACTGTTCCGCTGCGACCGCGAACTGAGTGGCAAGAGGTTGCATCGCCAGCAAACTGCCGGTTACGAGCAACGGAAATTTTTTACGAAACGCGGGGGATTTCAATGCCATCTTATTAATCCGGGCTTCCTGCGCGCCATCTGCCCGCGGGGGGGCCGCACGCCTCTCGATGGGCTGAAAAAGATGTCGGATAATAAAGCATGACCCGCTTGACGGCTAGCGCCGTCGGAGACCCTTGCAATGCCAGATCAAGATGTACGCCTGCAACACCTCGAAACTTGGCTCGATGAGCAACTTCCCGCGCTGTTCGCAGCGCAAGGCTGGGGCGCGATTCCCCCGGCCACGTTGACTGCGGCCAGTAGTGACGCGAGTTTTCGCCGTTACTTCCGTTGGCAGGGGGGCGAACGAACTTTTATTGTGATGGATGCGCCGCCGCCCCAGGAAAACTGCAAACCCTTCGTCGATATCGCAGGTTTATTAGATAAATCAGGGATTAATGTTCCGAAAATTTATGCCGAAGACCTGACGCAGGGCTTTTTGCTGCTCAACGATCTGGGTCAGAAAACCTGGCTCGACGTCCTCGATGCTGACAACGCCGACGCTTTGTTTGCCGAAGCGCTCGATACGCTGCTGGCTTTTCAGCAGTTGCCGATGGATGCGCCGTTGCCCAGCTATGACGTGGCATTGCTGCGTCGCGAGCTGGAGTTGTTCCCGCAGTGGTATGTCGCTCGGGAGCAGGGCGCCGAATTTGACGCGCAACAGCAGGCCATGTGGCAGCGGGTCAGCGATCTGTTGATCAACAGCGCGCTGGAGCAGCCCCAAGTGCTGGTCCATCGCGACTATATGCCGCGCAACCTGATGCTCAGCGAGCCCAATCCCGGCGTGCTGGATTTCCAGGATGCGGTGTACGGCCCGGTGACCTACGACGTGACGAGCCTGTTCAAGGATGCGTTCCTGAGCTGGCCCGAAGATCGCGTGCAAGGCTGGCTGAAGCTCTACTGGGACAAGGCGCAGGCCTTGGGCATCCCGGTGCAGGACGATTTCGCCGCGTTTGTGCGGGCCAGCGACTTGATGGGCGTGCAGCGGCATTTGAAGGTGATCGGGATTTTCGCGCGCATTTGCCATCGTGATGGCAAGCCGCGCTACCTGGCCGACGTGCCGCGTTTCTTTGCTTATATAGAAGCGGTGTTGTCCAGGCGTCCCGAGCTGGCCGAGCTGGGCCAACTGCTGACCAGCCTGAAGCAACCGGTGACACACGCTGTATGAAGGCCATTACTACTGGAAGGGTATCGATTGTGTTGAAGAGGCTTGCATGAAAGCGATGATTCTCGCTGCTGGAAAAGGCGAACGAATGCGTCCGTTGACCCTGCACACGCCAAAACCTTTGGTGCGTGCTGGCGGCGTGCCTCTGATCGAATACCATTTGCGCGCCCTGCAACACGCCGGCTTTCACGATGTGGTGATCAACCACGCATGGCTGGGCCAGCAGATCGAGGATTATCTGGGTGACGGGCAACGCCTGAACCTGAGCATTCGCTACTCGCCGGAAGGTGAACCGCTGGAAACCGGCGGCGGCATCTTCCGTGCCTTGCCGTTGTTGGGCGAAGAACCTTTCGTTGTGGTCAATGGCGATATCTTTACCGACTACGACTTCGCCGATTTGCGCATGCCCATCGCCGGGCTCGCGCATCTGGTGTTGATCGATAACCCTGCCCACAACCCCAACGGCGATTTCGCCCTGGTCGACGGGCAGGTTCGCGATGACGACTCGGCAGGGCCCCGGCTGACCTACAGCGGCATCGCCATTTTGCATCCACGTCTGTTTGCCGGTTGCGAGGCCGGGGCGTTCAAGCTGGCGCCGTTGTTGCGTCAAGCCATGGCGCAGGGCCAGGTCACCGGCGAGCATTTCAGCGGGCGTTGGGTGGATGTTGGCACTCGCGAACGGCTGGCTGAAGTCGAACGACTGCTTGCGGTGGCTGGCTGATGTTGTGGCCGGGCACGTTACTGGGAGCGGGCGCAGGTTATCTGATCGCCAGCATTCCGGGCGCCATGCTCGGCGCTTTGCTGGGGCAGGCGCTCGACCGCCGTCTGGCCCTGCAAAGCTGGGCCGATCTGCGCGCTCGGCTGGGCGGCCGTCCGGTGCCCCGCGACGATGAGCTGTTGTTCCTGTTGCTGGGGCGGTTGGCAAAACGTGACGGCCGCGTGGTCGAGCAGCATATCCAGCAGGCCCGAGTGGAAATGCGTCGGCTGAACATGAGCGAACCGGCGCAGCGCCGCGCGATTGCCGCGTTCAACCGGGGCAAGGATGGTCGCGATCCTCTGCGCGGTTATCTTCGGCACTTCAGGACTCAACCCCATGCCGCCGAAGGTTTGCTGCGCGCCTGCTGGCGCATGGCCTGGGCGAACGGCCGGGCAACACGCAACGAGCGCGAATTGATCGTGCTGTGGGGTAAATGGCTGGGTTGGCCGGCGGCGAAAGTTGAAGCCCTGGCCGCTGAACATGACACGCAACGAAAACCGCTGACCAGCAAGGTCAACGACTATCAACACGCGCTGACGTTGCTGGGCGTGCAGGCCGATTCCGAACCTGCGCACATCAAGCGCGCCTATCGGCGTCTGCTCAGTCGTAACCATCCGGACAAGATTGCCGGTTCCGGCGCAAGCCAGATCCAGGTCCGCGACGCCACCGACCGCACCCGCGAATTGCACAGCGCCTACACCTTGATCAAGGAACGGCGCGGGTTTCGGTGAGCGTTGCATTACACGCGATTTCCGCATTGCTTCGGTAGGACCGGACTTGTCCGGGAAGACGTTGGCGCAGGCACCGGATGGGTGTCAGGCGAAATGATTCTGACCGATCCGACGCCATCGGGGACAAGTCCCCTCCTACCGGATGGTGTATGGCTCGGTAGGACCGGACTTGTCCGGGAAAGCGTTGGCGCAGACACCGGATGGGTGTCAGGCGAAATGATTCTGACCGATCCGACGCCATCGGGGACAAGTCCCCTCCTACCGGATGGTGTATGGCTCGGTAGGACCGGACTTGTCCGGGAAAGCGTTGGCGCAGACACCGGATGGGTGTCAGGCGAAATGATTCTGACCGATCCGACGCCATCGGGGACAAGTCCCCTCCTACCGGATGGTGTATGGCTCGGTAGGACCGGACTTGTCCGGGAAAGCGTTGGCGCAGACACCGGATGGGTGTCAGGCGAAATGATTCTGACCGATCCGCCGCCATCGGGGACGAGTCCCTCCTACGGAGTCGGTGCACGTCTGTGAATCACTTCGCCTCGATCCACCCGCGCACCC
The DNA here is from genome assembly GCF_000416235.1 of Pseudomonas sp. CFII64. Classification (GTDB taxonomy): domain Bacteria; phylum Pseudomonadota; class Gammaproteobacteria; order Pseudomonadales; family Pseudomonadaceae; genus Aquipseudomonas. The sequence continues at coordinate 84,068 of NZ_ATLO01000025.1, forward strand.
GGCGGAACATCTGTTCCTGTTCGGCTTCTTCGTTACCCGGAATGGCTGTGAGTCCAACCTGGGTAAATCCGGCGCTCTTCGTCCGTTTGCTGGCTTGCAGGCGTGCGGTTGCCGCCTCTCGGGCCTGGACCTGTTCCTTGTAGACGAAGTCCGAAGTCTTCATTTTCAGGGTCGGGATCAGTTCCAGCAGCGGCGGTTTGGCATCCAGCGGTTCATGAGCGGTGACCATGACGAATTTCTGCACCAGCGGCGAAGGCCGTTCGCTCAGGAAACGTGCGGCCCAATAGGCGCCGTTGCCATGACCGAGCAGTACGATGCTGCGGGCCTTGTTCTGCTGGGCAAAACTGATGGCGCTTTCAATGCGGGCGAAGATCCGCTCGGCTTGGGCCTTGGCCTGTTCTTCGGCTGCGGCGGCGTTCGCAGCAGTGGCGGCGGCTTCCTTTTCGGCAGCTGCGGCCTTGTCTGCTTCCAGCGCGGCGGCATCTTTCGGCGCGGCGTCCTTGGGCACTTCCTTGGGTTTGTCGGTGCCAGCGGCGTCTGCCGGTGCCGCTTCGACTTCTCGCGGCTGGCTGAAATCGCTTTGCACATCGGGCAGCGTCAGGCTCAGGCTGGCCCAGCCGATATCCGGGAAACGTCGACGCAGCGGGCCAACGGTGTCGGGCCAGTCCGCCGATTCGTCGGCCCCCGGCACAATAATCACCGCGCCCTTTGGTTCATCGCTGTTGGCTGGCTTCCACAACGCCAGAAACGTCTCGTCCCCGGCTTGCAGTTGCTGTTGATCGGCTTGCGGGACGCGGCCTTCAAGGGCCAGCGCGTCTTCCTGGCTGCGCGGCAACAGCGGAGCCCGTTCGATGACGGGCTCGGCGGCAGCATCTTTAGCCGGTTCAGGATCAGCAGCGCTTGCAGACGGCGCACAGGGTAAGATCAGCGCGAGCCACAATGCAGGAAGCATTGCGCGAAAGGTGTAGGACATTGAGTATTCCAGAGCAGAAACTATTTCCGCAGCCTAATGGGTTGATCGGCATTTGTCAGGCAACGCGTCTCAGATCGCACACAGGAACAACCTATAAATGACTGGTCTGCTGCGCACGGGTGTTATCGGCTGTCTGGCCCTGCTCTTGATGATCGGTGCGGGATTGGCCCAGGCTGCGCCAGCCGCTTCCACGCCTTCGGTGCTGACCCCGCAGCAGCACAGCTGGCTTGAGCAACGCGGGCAGTTGCGGGTTGGACTGGTCATGCAGGCGCCGTACGCGCAATTTGACCGCCGCCAACAGCAGCTTTCCGGCGCCAACGTCGACCTGATGAACCTGCTGGGCAAAAGCCTGCAAGTCGAACTGTTGTGGCGCAACTTTCCTGATCAGGCCTCCCTCGAAGATGCCCTGGCCCAAGGCATGGTGGACATCGCGCCCGGCCTGACGCAAACCCCGGCGGGCCTGAAGAACTGGCTGTTCTCCGATCCGTACATGCGCGTGTCGCAACTGGTGGTCGGCGAGCGGGACGGCAGCGGCGTCGTGGATCTGGAAAAACTCGACAGCCGCACCCGTGTTGCGGTGCGGATGCCCAGCGTCACGGCGGATTATTTGCGCGGCAACTATCCGCATTTGAATCTGCAAGGCGTTCCCCTTGAACGCCAGGCGCTGCAATTGCTGTTGAGTCAGCAGGCGCGCTACGCGGTGCTGGACGAGGCGCAACTGAGTCGCCTGTCCCGCGAGCCTGAGTTTGCCGGGCTCAGCATCGTCGGCGATATCGGTTTCCCGCAGTTGCTGCGCATTGCCTCGCGGCGGGACGCGCCGGAACTGGCGGAGATCATCAGCGCTGCCTTGCAGGCAATTCCAGCGCGGGAACTGGATCAGCTGCATGCGCGCTGGCTGCCGCTCAATTCAGTCAAAGCCAGCGAATCCCCCGGCTTTTGGCAAAATGTTTGCCTGTTGTTGCTGGTGCTGCTGCTCGCCTGCTTTGCGATTGTCATCTGGCAACGTCGCCAACAGCAGGCGCTGGAGCGCGAAGTGCTGGTCGCTCGTGAAGACATCGCGCGCCGTGCTGCGGGCGAAGAAGCGCTGCGTCTGGCGCAGTTTTCCATCGATCAAAGCACTGTCGGCATCCTGTGGGTCAACTGGGACAGTCGCGTGCGCTATGCCAATCAGGCCGCCGAAGCGATGTTGGGTTATCAGGCCGGGGGTGTGGTTGAGCGGCCGCTGATCGACTTCGAACCCGGCCTGCACATGGACCGCTGGCTGAGCCTGTGGCGCAGCGCGCGTTCCAGCGAAGGCGTTGCGCAGACCTTCGAAACCAACTGCGTACGCGCCGATGGCAGCATCTTGCCCGCCGACGTGTCCCTGAGTTTCCTGCGCTTTCAGGAATCCGAATACCTCGTGGTATTCCTCACCGACGTGACCGATCGGCGCGGCTATCACGAGCAACTGCGGGAATTGTCGGCGCATCTGGAAAGCGTGCGCGAAGAAGAAAAGGCGCGCATCGCCCGGGAAGTGCACGACGAACTGGGGCAGATGCTGACAGTCCTGAAGCTTGAAACGTCCATGTGCGAGCTGTCTTACGCCGATCTGGATCCGGGTTTGCGTGAGCGCCTCAACAGCATGAAACGCCTGATCTCGCAGTTATTTCAGCTGGTACGCGACGTGGCCACGGCGCTGCGCCCGCCGATTCTGGATGCCGGCATTGCTTCGGCGATTGAGTGGCAGGCGCAACGTTTCGAAGCGCGCACGCAAATTCCGTGTCTGGTTCAGGTGCCGGATAACCTTCCGGCGTTGAGTGACGCCCGGGCCATCGGCATGTTCCGGATTCTTCAGGAGGCGCTGACCAATGTCATGCGTCACGCCCAGGCGCACACCGTGGAAGTCAGCCTGACGCTGGATGGCGATCTGATGTGCATGACCATCGCCGACGACGGCCGTGGCTTCGTGCCGGAGCAGGGCAGGCCGGTTTCATTCGGGCTGGTGGGCATGCGCGAGCGGGTGCTGATGCTCGGCGGGCGATTGGAACTGGACAGCGAGTCCGGTGAAGGCACAACCTTGCGGGCATACATTCCGCTGGATCAAGTCGGGCAGGAGCGAGAAAAGTGATTCGTGTACTGGTAGCTGAAGATCACACGATTGTGCGCGAAGGCATCAAGCAATTGATTGGCCTGGCCAAGGATTTGCTGGTGGTGGGCGAGGCCAGCAATGGCGAGCAACTGCTGGAAACCCTGCGTCACGTGGAATGCGAAGTGGTGCTGCTGGATATCTCCATGCCTGGCGTCAACGGCCTGGAAGCGATCCCGAGGATTCGCGCGCTGACCAATCCGCCAGCGATCCTGGTGTTGTCGATGCACGACGAAGCGCAAATGGCCGCGCGCGCCCTGAAAGTCGGTGCCGCAGGCTATGCCACCAAAGACAGCGACCCGGCGTTGCTGCTGACGGCGATTCGCCGGGTGGCGGCGGGTGGGCGTTACATCGATCCGGATCTGGCCGACCGCATGGTGTTCGAAGTGGGCCTGACCGATAACCGGCCGCTGCATGCGTTGCTGTCCGAGCGGGAGTTTTCAGTATTCGAGCGCCTGGCCCAAGGCGCCAACGTCAACGACATCGCCCAGCAACTGGCGCTGAGCAGCAAGACCATCAGCACCCACAAAGCGCGCCTGATGCAGAAAATGAACCTCAACTCGTTGGCGGATCTGGTCAAGTACGCCATGGAGCACAAATTGCTCTGAGTCTGAAAACGACATGTCTTGGACCTCATTGATGTGGATACTGCAGGACCGGCTTTAGCCGGGAGAGCGCTGTTCTGGCGCCGCAGATACAGTCAAGGTAACGGCCCGCTCCCGGCTGAAGCCGGTCCTGCGGATTGCATGGCGTCCGCTAACGCGTCGGTCCGATAGACACTTTCTTCTGACAACATACCTAATCCCGCCATCCCTGTAGGGCAATCCCTACCCCAATCTCTCCTGCCCCCCGATTTGCGTGGCTTGACGCCTGGCCTAGGCTTGTCCCACGCAGACAAAACAAAGGTGTGGGTAATGAGCAACGTCGATTCAAGCGCTGGGGCAAACGATGTTCTGGTCAGCTTTCGTGGTGTGCAGAAGAGCTACGACGGCGAATCCCTCATCGTCAAAGACCTCAACCTGGAGATTCGCAAAGGCGAATTTCTGACTCTGCTCGGGCCTTCCGGTTCCGGCAAGACCACTAGCCTGATGATGCTGGCCGGGTTCGAAACCCCGACCGCCGGCGAAATCCTCCTCGCTGGCCGCTCCATCAATAACGTGCCGCCGCACAAGCGCGACATCGGCATGGTGTTCCAGAACTACGCGCTGTTCCCGCACATGACCGTTTCGGAAAACCTCGCGTTTCCGCTGTCGGTGCGCGGCCTGAGCAAGGCCGACATCAGCGAAAAGGTCAAACGTGCCCTGGACATGGTGCAACTGGGCACCTTCGCCCATCGCTACCCGGCGCAACTCTCTGGTGGTCAGCAACAGCGTGTGGCGCTGGCCCGCGCGCTGGTCTTCGAACCGCAACTGGTGCTGATGGACGAACCTTTGGGCGCGCTCGACAAGCAGCTGCGCGAACACATGCAGATGGAGATCAAGCATCTGCACCAGCGCCTGGGCGTGACCGTGGTCTACGTGACCCACGATCAGGGCGAAGCGCTGACCATGTCCGACCGTGTTGCGGTATTCCACGAAGGCGAAATCCAACAGATCGCGCCGCCGCGCACCTTGTATGAAGAGCCGAAAAACACCTTCGTCGCCAACTTCATCGGCGAGAACAACCGCCTTAATGGCAAGTTGCTCAGTCATTCCGGCGAGCGTTGCGTGGTGGAGCTCAGTCGCGGTGAGAAAGTCGAAGCCCTGGCCGTCAATGTCGGCGCGGTCGGTGAAGCCGTGACCCTGTCGATCCGGCCCGAGCGCATCAGCCTCAATGGCAACAGCGAAAACTGCGTGAACCGTTTCTCCGGCCGTGTGGCCGAGTTTGTGTATTTGGGTGACCACGTTCGCGTGCGCCTGGAAGTGGCAGGCAAAACCGATTTCTTCGTCAAGCAGCCCATCGCCGAGCTGGATCCGGCGTTGAGCGTTGGCGACGTTGTGCCAATTGGATGGCAAATCGAGCACGTTCGCGCGCTCGATCCCTTGCAGCAAGTGCATTGATTCACCAATAAAAAGGCATCAGCCAGAGGCGATAGATCGCCCTCAACGCATAAAACCAACACTGCTCGTGGAGAACACAACCAAATGCTCAAATCTTTGAAACTCACCGCCATTACGCTGGGCATGATGTGCGCGGCGCAAGCCATGGCTGCCGATCTGACCGTCGTATCCTTTGGCGGCGCCAACAAGGCGGCCCAGGAAAAAGCGTTTTACGCACCTTGGGACAAGGCTGGCAACGGCAAGATCATCGCCGGCGAATACAACGGTGAAATGGCCAAGGTCAAAGCCATGGTCGACACCAAGAGCGTGTCCTGGGATCTGGTAGAAGTCGAATCGCCGGAACTGGCTCGCGGTTGCGACGAAGACATGTTCGAAGAACTCGATCCGAAGCTGTTCGGCGACGCTGGCAAATACGTTAAAGGCGCCATTACCCATTGCGGCGCAGGCTTCTTCGTCTGGTCCACCGTGTTGGCTTACAACGCCGACAAACTGGCTTCGGCTCCGACCGGCTGGGCTGATTTCTGGAACACCGAAAAATTCCCGGGCAAACGTGGCCTGCGTAAAGGCGCCAAGTACACCCTGGAATTCGCGCTGATGGCTGACGGCGTTGCGCCGAAAGACGTCTACAAAGTGCTGGCCAGCAAAGAAGGCCAGGATCGCGCATTCAAGATGCTCGACAAGCTCAAGCCAAGCATTCAGTGGTGGGAAGCGGGCGCACAGCCTCCGCAGTTCCTGCAATCGGGTGACGTCGTGATGAGTTCAGCCTACAACGGTCGCATTGCAGCGGTGGCCAAAGAAAGCAAACTCAAAGTGGTCTGGACCGGCGGCGTCTACGACTTCGACGCATGGGCAATTCCGAAGGGTTCGAAAAACGCAGAAGCGGCGAAGAAGTTCATCGCGTACAGCTTGCAGCCTGAACAGCAGAAGACCTTCTCGGAAAACATCGCTTACGGTCCGGCCAATACCGACGCCGTCAAACTGTTGAGCGCTGAAACCCTGCAGAACATGCCGACTACGCCTGAGAACATCAAGGATCAGGTGCAGATCGACGTGCAATTCTGGAACGACAATGGCGAGTCACTGGAGCAGCGTTTCAACTCCTGGGCTGCCAAGTAAGCGCATCAAGTTGAGTTAGATCCGGGCGCGCTTCCTGTGTGGGAAGCGCGTCCCTCGTTGACAGATTTCGGAGTTCGCTATGGCCCTCGCCCTGCCCCTGCCTGACGGCGCCAGCCCCACCTTGAAACAGCGTCTGGATCGTGCCGAACGGGTCAACCGCTGGAAGGCCCAGGCACTGATTGCGCCACTGGTGATTTTCCTGTTGCTGGTGTTTCTGGTGCCAATCGTTGCGCTGCTTTACAAGAGCGTGGGCAATCCGGAAGTCGTCAACGCCTTGCCGACCACGGTCGTGCAGGTCGCGCAATGGGACGGCAAAGGTCTGCCTTCCGAGTCGGTCTATAAGGCACTGAGCCTGGACCTGGCCGAAACCCGCAAGAATTCGACTCTGGGCGATTTGTCCAAGCGTCTGAACATGGAACTGGCCGGCTACCGCAGCCTGCTGATGACCACTGCTCGCGCCTTGCCGTTTGCCACTGAACCGGCTTCTTACAAGGATGCGCTCGAAGCATTGGATGAACGTTGGGGTGATCCGGCCTATTGGCAGGTAATCCGCCGCAACACCAGTAGCGTTACCCCCTATTACCTGTTGGCCGCTGTCGACCACCGCATCGATGACCTCGGTGAAGTGGCGCCTGCGACCCCGGATCAAGCGATTTACCTGGATATCTTCGCCCGCACCTTCTGGATGGGGTTTGTCATCACCCTTATCTGCCTGGTCCTGGCTTATCCATTGGCTTACCTGTTGGCCAACCTGCCAGCACGGCAAAGCAACCTGTTGATGATTCTCGTGCTGCTGCCGTTCTGGACCTCGATTCTGGTGCGGGTCGCCGCGTGGATCGTGTTGCTGCAATCCAGCGGGCTGATCAATGGCGCGCTGATGGCCATGGGCATTATCGATAAGCCGCTGGAACTGGTGTTCAACCGGGTCGGCGTCTACATCTCCATGGTGCACATCATGCTGCCGTTCATGATTTTGCCGATCTACAGCGTGATGAAGGGCATTTCCCCGACCTACATGCGCGCAGCGATTTCCCTGGGCTGCAATCCATTCGCGAGCTTCTGGCGCGTGTACTTCCCGCAGACCTACGCCGGGATTGGCGCGGGTTGTCTGTTGGTGTTCATTCTGGCGATCGGCTACTACATCACCCCGGCATTGCTGGGCAGCCCGAACGACCAAATGGTCAGCTACTTCGTCGCGTTCTACACCAACACCAGCATCAACTGGGGCATGGCCACAGCGCTGGGCGGTCTGCTGTTGTTGGCAACCGTCGTGCTGTATCTGATTTATAACTGGTTGGTCGGCGCCAGCCGCCTGCGTTTGAGCTGAGGAAAGTCGCCATGTTGAGTCCCTATTCTTCGCCGCTTGAACGTGTCTGGTTTTACGCCCTGCGCATCATGTGCGGTCTGATCCTGTTGTTTCTGGTGCTGCCGGTATTGGTGATCATTCCGTTGTCGTTCAACTCCGGGAGCTTTCTGGTCTATCCGCTGCAAGGGTTTTCCATGCATTGGTATCAGGACTTCTTCAACTCGAACGAGTGGATGCGTGCCCTGAAAAACAGCCTGATCATCGCGCCGGCTGCCACCATCCTGGCCATGGGCTTCGGCACGCTGGCGGCGATTGGCCTGACCCGTGGCAATTTTCCGGGCAAGGCGCTGGTCATGGCTCTGGTAATTTCGCCCATGGTAGTGCCCGTGGTGATCATCGGCGTGGCCAGCTATCTGTTCTTCGCGCCGCTGGGAATGGGCAACAGCTTTATCTCGCTGATCCTGGTGCACGCGGTGTTGGGCGTGCCGTTCGTGATCATCACGGTGTCGGCGACCTTGCAGGGGTTCAACTACAACCTGGTACGCGCCGCCGCCAGCCTTGGCGCGTCGCCGCTGACCGCGTTTCGTCGGGTGACCTTGCCGCTGATCGCGCCGGGGGTGATTTCCGGTGCGCTGTTCGCTTTCGCCACTTCGTTTGATGAAGTGGTGGTGACGCTGTTCCTCGCCGGTCCCGAACAGGCGACCTTGCCTCGGCAGATGTTCAGCGGCATCCGCGAAAACCTCAGCCCGACCATCGCCGCCGCGGCAACGATGTTGATCGGTTTCTCGGTGGTTTTACTGCTGGTGCTGGAATGGTTGCGTGGGCGTAGCGAGAAGTTGCGTACGGCGGCGTAGGAGCGGCTTTAGCCGGGAGCGGCCTCGCGGCTGAAGCCGCTCCTACCGGCGAGTGCGGTTTGCAGGGCCCTGTTCAACGCGGCGGATACTGCTCCAGGATCTTCGCCACGGTCTGACGAATCACGTTGTTGCGGGCATCCGGATTGGCGGATCTTTCGCTGAGGATCTGCTCGGTGCTGCCGCGCCAGACCAGCTTGCCATCCTTGCCGTCGTACATATCAACCTGCAGCGTGGTCACTTTGTAATCGACGCTGCGGGTTTCAGTATTCATTGGCCCGCCCCAATAGCCGTACCCCCCCCAAGGCGAACCCCAGCCGCCGCCATAATTGGTGCTGACCAGTTGCTGGCGATTTTCGACGATCAACCAGGTCTGTATTTTCACATCCGCATTGCTGCCCGGTTTGGCCATGCGCAGGCCGCGCTGGTCCAGCTGTTCGCCCAGCGACTGACGAATGCGCTGCTCGGTCAGATCACTTTTGATGCGCGGATCATCCGGCTGATATTGCACGCCGGGTTCTTTCCAGCTCCAGCTGCGATAGCCGCCAAAGTCGCGGCTGGCATCGAAGTCACGATTGACCTGGCTGGTCTGGCAAGCGCTGAGCAACAGCGCCAGGGACAACACGACAAGACGGCGGAACATGGCAGTTCTCCGAAACAATCAAGAAGGTGGATAAGCGGTCAGTGCTTTCTGCACTGCCGTGCGCAACGCTTTGGTGCGGTCGGACAAACTGCCGTCGCTGCGGGTTTCCGCGCTGGCGCTCCACACCGGCTGGCCGTTGCGCCCATCGAACAGGCCGATGTGCACGACAATGACCTGTTCCTGATAAGTGCGCACCACCGGCACGGACGCGTAGCCGCCGTAACCATAACCATTGTGATAGGGACCGTTATAGCGTCCGTAGCCCAACCCGGCACCGCCGTAGTATGGATCGTAGTAGTCGTCGCGCACCTGACGCAGACGGGTTTCCAGGCGGGTATTGGCCGTCACCCGTAAATCTGCCGCCTGGGGGTTTTGCGCCGGTCGCAGGCCGCGTTGATCGAGCCCGTTGCTCACCGCTTCGGCGATTTGCGCCGAGTCGGCCCAGGCCGAACCGGGCGGCAGCTGGCTGTTGAGCCAGGTCCAGCTGCGGTAGCGGCCGTAATCCCGGGCCGGGGCAGGGTACGCGCTCATGTCCAGCGTCGTGGCCGCTTGGGGCGGCGCCGGTGGCAACGGCAATGAACTGGCGTTGTACGGATTATCGGTTTGGCAGGCGCTGATGCCCAGGCACAGCGCGATCAAAGCGAAGCGGCGTTTCATGATGGCCTCCGCAGTGGCCTCAGGTTGTATTAACAACGATTGCTCAGAGCGGCCGACACACCCAATGCATCAGAGCGGCCGACACACCCAATGCAGGTAACGCCCCAGCCCGGCATAAGCCGGATGGCGACGATGAGCCAGTTCCATTTCCAGCAAATCAGCCAGTTCTACACGGGCCTGGAACTCGACCGGCATGTAATCGTGGAAAACTCTTACGCCGCTCTGGGTTTCGACTCGCCACATGCCTTCAAGTTGCGCCGCCAATTCACGCGGATCAAGTGGCTGTTGCGGTGTCAGACTTTGCTTCTCGCCAGCCATGTCGTTCTTGCGCATCTTGCGGAAGTGGCCTTTGAGCAGGTTGCGATAGACCAACGCGTCACGGTTATAGAAAGCCAATGACAACCAGCCGTCGGCTTTGGTCAATTGATGCAGCACCGGCAGAATCGTGTGTGGCTCGGCCAGCCATTCCAGTACCGCGTGGCAGACCACCAGATCATAGGGTTCATTGAGCAAACCGGGCAGTTCTTGCCATGGGGCCTGGATGAAAGTGGCGCTTTGCCCGGCTTCGGCGAAACGCTGGCGCGCGCCTTCGAGCATCGGTTCGGCGGGTTCGGCCAGGGTCACGTCATGCCCACGTTCAGCCAGCCACAGCGACATATGCCCAAGACCTGCGCCGATATCCAGCACGCGCAGCTTGCGCTCCGGCAACGCTTCGCTGAGATCGGCCTGCAATACCGCCAGGCGAATCGCGCCCTTGGCGCCGCCGTAGATTTTTTCCGCGAAACGGGTCGCCAGTTGGTCGAAGTGGCGGTCACTCATTTGGCGAACCTGCGTTCATTGTCCGCCAGCTTGGCGCGTACCACGGCGTCCATATCCAGACCCAGTTCGCCACACAGCAGAATCAGATACAGCACGATATCGCCGACTTCCTGCCCGGCATGCGCCAGTTTTTCCGGCGGCAACTGGCGGGACTGGTCTTCGCTGAGCCACTGGAAAATCTCCACCAGCTCGGACATTTCAACGCTGGCGGCCATGGCCAGGTTTTTCGGGCTGTGAAATTGTTTCCAGTCGTTTTGATCGCGGATGCGATGCATGCGTTGGGTCAAATCGTCGAGGTTCATGATGCTCTCCAGAAGGCGCATAGCTTCCGGGGGAACGGGACGGGACGCAAGTGGGATACGGTTATCCAGCCGTAGGAGCAGCTTTAGCCGCGAGGAGTGCTCTCCCGGCTGAAGCCGGTCCTACGATAGACCGTGAACTATTCCACCGGCTGCCAGCTCCCCAGCATATGCACGATGCCTTGCGCGCCTTCCAGTTTGAACTGCCCATGCGACCCCGCAGCGCTGGCCGACAGCACCACTTCGCTGGGCAACCGCACCGGTTTCTGGAATTGCACGTTGATCTCGACGTTCGACGCGGGCAAATGATCCTCCAGAGCGGCCAGAGTGCGGGCCTTGAGCCACATGCCGTGAGCGATGGCTTGTGGGAAACCGAACAGTTTGGCGCTGGGGCCACTCAAGTGGATCGGGTTGTAGTCGCCCGAAGTCTTGGCATAACGCCGACCGATATCGGCCGTCGCCTGCCAACGCGCCACTTCGCTGACCGGCAAGGGCGCGGGCTCGAAATCACCTTCGGCTGCACCTTCCAGCTGTACGCCGCGACAGAGCATGGTGCTTTCTTCTTCCCAGAGGATGCCCAGCGAATCTTCAACCTGAGTCAGCAGGCTGAACGTGGCGCCCTTCGCGTGGGGTTGCAGATTGTGCGCATGTACGCCGATGTAAACCTTGTTCACGCCACCCAACGGCCGCTGGACGGTGATGCGATTGCCCAGATGAATCAGCCCCAGCAAGGGGAACGGAAAATCCTTGGCGGTCATCAGCTGCATTTGCAGCGGGAACGCCAGTGCATGGGGATAAGTCGGCGGCAGCAGGCTGCTGTCGGGATAGCCGCAGACCTGGCGGTACGCCGCCAGCTTGGCCGGATCAACCGCCATCCAGCAGCGCAGGCCCAGCTCCGGCAATTGAGTGCCGGTCACTTTGCGCTTCAGGGCCGCGTGCACAAACAGATTCGGCAGCGTGGGCAGGCTGTCCAGATAAAGCCAATGAGCACTCATCGTGTTTCTCCTTGCTCGTATTTAACCGCGCCACTCATGCGCCAATGACGCTTTGGCCACACACCCGCAGCACTTGGCCGCTGACTGCGCCGGAACCCGGCTGCGCCAGCCAGGCCACCGCTTCGGCGACGTCCTGAGGCAGGCCGCCCTGGCCTAGCGAACTCATCCGGCGCCCGGCTTCGCGCAGGGCGAACGGCATGTCGGCGGTCATCTTGGTTTCGATAAAGCCCGGCGCTACAGCATTGATGCTGATCCCGCGTTCATGCAGCGACGGCGCCATGGCCCGCGCCAGACCAATCAGCCCGGCCTTGCTGGCGGCATAGTTGGTCTGGCCGCGATTGCCGGCCAGACCGGTGGTGGACGACATGAGGATCACCCGGGCGTTATCGCGCAAGGTGCCGCTGTCGACCAGCGCTTGAGTGAGGACTTGTGGCGCGTTGAAGTTGACCGCCAGCACTGAATCCCAGAAATCCGCAGGCATATTGGCCAGGGTCTTGTCTCGGGTGATCCCGGCGTTGTGGACCAGAATGTCCAGCCCGTCCGGCAGATGTTCAATCAACTGACTCGCCGCATCCTCAGCGCAGATATCCACCGTCAGCGCCCGTCCGCCGAGGCGCGCAGCCAGCGCTTCGAGGTCAGCTTTGGCTTGTGGCACATCGAGCAGCACGACTTGCGCCCCGTCCCGGGCCAGGGTTTCGGCAATGGCCGCGCCGATGCCGCGAGCAGCACCGGTCACCAAAGCCGTGCGACCTGCCAGCGGGCGACTCCAGTCCTGCACCTCAGTGGCACACCGGCGCAGGCGAATGACCTGGCCGGAGATGAACGCGCTTTTCGGCGACAGGAAGAAGCGGAACGCGCCTTCCAGTTGTTCCTCGGCGCCGTTATCGACCTGCAACAGTTGCACGGTGCCGCCATTGCGCATCTCTTTGGCCAGCGAACGGCTGAAGCCTTCCAGCGCCTGCTGAGTGGCGGCGGCAATCGGGTCTTTCAAGGATGCCGGGGCATGCCCGAGGATCAGTACATGCGCGCTGTTGTCCAGGCCGCGCAACAGCGGCTGGAAGAATTCTCGCAGCTGCTTGAGGTGATCGATTTGGCTGAAGGTGCTGGCATCAAACACGACGGCCTTGAGCTTCGGCCCTTGATCGGCGACCCAATTGGTCGCGCCGGGAATCTCGCTGCCGAAACTGTAAAGCGAATCGGTCAGGCGCTGCGCGAACAGCCGGACGTGATCGGCCAGTGGTCCGGCGCTGATCAGCAGCGTGCCTTCAACAGGGCGCAGGCGTCCGGCCTGCCAGCGTTCCAGTCTGACCGGCTTGGGCAGGCCAATCGCGCCAACCAGGCGACGGCCTATGTCGGAATTGGCGAAATCAATGTAGCGATCAGACGACATGGAACACTCTCCTTGAGTCGGGGTTCAAAGGAGTGGACCACACGTAGGCGACGTTCGTTCGAGATCGTCCTACGCTGCTCATCAGCGAATTCGCGTTAAGAAAGGGAGTTTTCCATGAATCAGCCACGCCGGGTCGCCATTGTTGGCGGTAATCGCATTCCGTTCGCCCGCTCCAATGGGCCATATGCCACCGCCAGCAATCAAGCCATGCTGACTGCCGCGCTGGAGGGCTTGATCGAGCGCTTCAACCTGCACGGCCTGCGCATGGGGGAAGTGGTCGCCGGCGCGGTGCTCAAGCATTCCCGGGATTACAACCTGACCCGCGAATGCGTGCTTGGCTCACGCCTGTCGCCACAAACCCCGGCTTACGATCTGCAACAGGCCTGCGGCACGGGCCTGGAAGCGGCGCTGCTGGTCGCCAATAAAATTGCCTTGGGTCAGATTGAATGCGGCATTGCGGGCGGTGTGGACACGACGTCCGATGCGCCGATTGGCGTGAATGAAGATCTGCGCAACATTCTGTTGCAGGTTAATCGCAGCAAGACCACCGCCGACAAGCTCAAGGTGCTGATGCAGCTGCGTCCGCACCATCTCAAGCCGGAACTGCCCCGCAATGGCGAACCGCGCACCGGGCTTTCCATGGGCCAGCATTGCGAACTCATGGCGCAAACCTGGGGTATTCCTCGCGACCAGCAGGATCAGTTGGCGCTGGAAAGTCATCTGAAAATGGCTGCGGCCTATGCCGAAGGCTGGCAAGGCGATCTCGTGACGCCCTATCTGGGCCTGACGCGGGACAACAATCTGCGTCCGGACCTGACGCTGGAGAAGCTCGCCAGCCTCAAACCTGCCTTCGAGCGCGGCGCCAAAGGCACCTTGACCGCTGGCAACTCGACGCCACTGACCGATGGCGCCTCGCTGGTGCTGTTGGCCAGTGAAGAGTGGGCCAGGGAACGCGGGCTACCGGTGTTGGCGTATTTGCGTGATGGCGAAGCGGCGGCGGTGGATTTCGTCAACGGCGCGGAAGGCCTGCTGATGGCGCCGGTCTACGCGGTACCACGCCTGCTGGCACGCAATGGCCTGACGCTGCAGGACTTCGACTACTACGAAATTCACGAAGCCTTCGCCGCGCAGGTGCTGTGCACGCTCAAGGCCTGGGAGGACGCGGACTACTGCAAATCACGCCTGGGTCTGGACGCGCCTTTGGGCTCGATTGATCGGGCGAAGATGAACGTCAAAGGCAGCTCGCTGGCCGCGGGACATCCTTTTGCCGCGACAGGCGGCCGGATCGTCGCCAACCTGGCGAAGTTGCTGAGTGTCGCCGGGCAAGGCCGTGGTCTGATTTCCATCTGCGCGGCGGGCGGGCAGGGCGTTACGGCGATTCTGGAGCGCTGAGCCGGAAAAATGGAACCTGTAGGAGGGAATTCATTCCCGAATGGATCTGTCAGGCGCTAGAGATGCATCGCCTGACCTGACCTTTTCCCGGATAAATCCGGTCCCACGCAGACTGCACGGGGATTTGTGTGCCGGTCCAGACTCAAGCAGCCCGCGCTTCTTCCAGTGCTTCTGCGGACAACTGTTGCTTGTGGCGGGTTGCATAGCTCTCCGCCATCACCGAACAGACGATCAATTGCAGCGGGTGATAGATCATGATCGGCAGCAGGATCAGCCCCAACCCCGGATTATCGCCAAAGATCAACGCCGCCATGGGCGCGCCTGCCGCCAGGGATTTCTTGCTGGCGCAGAACACCGCCGCGACTTTATCCGCATGGTTGAATTTCAGCAGCTTGGCGGTCGTGGTGGTGAGCAGCAGAATCACCGCCAGCAACACGGCGCTGCCAACGAACGCCATCAAAATCACGTTGTTGCCTTGGGTTTGCCACATGCCCGAAACCATCGAGTTGCAGAACGCGGCATAGACCAGCAGCAGGATCACGATCTTGTCGATGAGATTGGTGTACTTCTTGTGCCGTGCGAAGAACTTGCCCAGCAACGGCCGCAGCAGCTGGCCCAATACCAGCGGCAGCAGCAACAGCAGGCTCAAGTCCAGCAGCGTCGCGCCAAGATCGATCCCGCCCGAGCCGGTGCCGACCACCAGACTGACTAGCCATGGCGTCATGAAGATGCCGAACACGCTGGACATGCTGGCGTTGAGAATCGCGGCTGGCACATTGCCCCCCGCGCTGCCGGTCAAGGCCACTGACGAAGAAATCGTCGACGGCAACGCGCACAGATAAAAGAAGCCCAGCATCAACAGCGCCGGGAGATGCGAGCCGAACGCTTTGTCACACAGCAGCCAGATCACCGGGAAGGCAATGAAGGTGAAGGCTTGCACCATGATGTGCAGGCGCCAGTTCTTCAGGCCATGCTTGATTTGTTCGCTGGACAGATTCACCCCGTGCAGGAAGAACACCAGGAATACGCCGATGTTGATCACGTATTCGGCGTGCATACCGCCGCCGGTCGCGCCGAAGCCGGGGATGAAGTAAGCCAGCACGGTCGCCAGAACCATCCCGCAAAGGAACCAGTCGGTGACAACGCGTTTGAGGTGTTTGAGTACAGGCATAAGGAGGCTCGGCGGTTCTTTGTAAAAATAGATGTCCGCAGGCTAACGCACTCGTACACTGCCGTCTTGCGACATAAGGCCATAACATGCCGACTAACGGACAACATCGTATTCATGCTCTGGGCGGCGAACGACAGATTCCGGCGCTGACGGATCTGCCGCGCCCCTTGTACGCTCGCGCCGAAAGCCTCAGCGCTGGTTCCTGGACGCCACCGCATCGCCATGACTGGGTGCAGTTTTCCTACGCAATCAGCGGCGTGCTTGGCGTACACACCGCCGAAGGCAGTTTTTTTGCCCCGCCACAATGGGGCGTGTGGATTCCGCCGGGTCTGGAGCATCAGGTGGTGACCTCGATGCGCGCGGAAATGCGCAGCCTGTATGTGCGCAAGGAGGATTCCGAGTGGGCGCCGCCGCGTTGCCGGGTTTTGGAAGTGACGCCGCTGGCCCGGGAGTTGATCAAGTCGTTCTGCCAGTTGCCACCGGTTTATCCGCTGGGCGACAGCAGTGAAGCGCGGCTGGTCCAGGTATTGATCGACCAACTGGCGCATTTACCGGAAGTCAGTTTCTCGCTGCCATTGCCGCGTCATCCGCGCTTGCTGGCGCTGTGCAATGAGCTGATCGAGAATCCGAGCCAGCTGATTACCCTACACGACTGGGCACAGCGCCTGGGTACTTCGCAGAAAACCCTGATGCGCCTGTTTCAGCGCGAAACCGGCCTGAGCTTCCGTGCCTGGCGCCAACGCGCGCGATTATTGTCTTCCCTTGGTGCATTGGAAAACGGCTACAGCGTGACCAATGCCGCACTGGCGTGTGGCTACGACTCCACCTCGGCGTTCATCGCTGCATTCAAGGGTTTGTTTGGCTTCACGCCAGGCGACCTGTTCAAACAATAATTGCAGCCGATTGGTTCAATAATGTTGCCAATGCTCGACGCTTCCTACAGTGTTGGTGCCCTGCGCCAGACAGGTCGCAGGCGCATGATTCGGCACGAAAGGTGCTTGAAACCGGGAGGTTGACGGATTTTCCCACGTAAACTATCTCCCTCAAACGTCAGCTCCTACTACTCGCTGGCAGAGGATTGCCGTATAACGGGCAACAATCGCGTGTTTGGCAACGAAGGACCCAGAATAAAAGCTGATGAAGACTCCTAAACGCATTGAACCCCTGATCGAAGACGGTCTGGTGGACGAAGTGCTGCGCCCGCTCATGAGCGGTAAAGAGGCAGCTGTTTATGTGGTGCGTTGTGGCAATGAGCTGCGGTGTGCCAAGGTTTATAAGGAGGCGAATAAACGCAGTTTCCGTCAGGCCGCGGAATATCAGGAAGGCCGCAAGGTTCGTAACAGCCGGCAGGCTCGGGCCATGGCCAAGGGCTCCAAGTTTGGCCGCAAGGAAACCGAAGACGCCTGGCAGAACGCCGAAGTGGCCGCGCTGTTTCGTCTGGCCAGTGCTGGCGTGCGGGTGCCCAAGCCTTACGACTTCCTCGAAGGCGTGCTGCTGATGGAGCTGGTTGCCGACGAGTACGGTGATGCAGCGCCGCGTCTGAATGACGTGACGCTGGAGCCTGATCAGGCGCGGGAATATCACGCGTTCCTGATCGAGCAGATCGTGCTGATGTTGTGTACCGGTCTGGTGCATGGCGACCTTTCCGAGTTCAACGTGCTGTTGACGCCGACCGGGCCGGTCATCATCGACCTGCCGCAGGCGGTAGATGCTGCGGGCAACAACCACGCGTTCAGCATGCTGGAGCGGGATGTGGGCAACATGGCGTCGTACTTCGGGCGTTTCGCGCCGGAATTGCGCACCACCAAGTACGCCAAGGAAATGTGGTCGTTCTACGAAGCGGGCACCTTGTCGCCAGCAACCGTGTTGACCGGCGAATTCGACGAACCGGAAGACCTGGCCGATGTAGGCGGGGTGTTGCGTGAAATCGAAGCCGCGCGTCTGGACGAAGACCGTCGCCAGGCCGCCCGCGCCGCCGACGATGCACCACCGACCAAAACCGCCGAAGAACCGCCTCCGCCCTGGATGCAGTGATCGACAGTTAAAAAGAAACCCGGGCCCAGCCCGGGTTTTTATTGCGTCGATGTATTGCGGATGATCAACCCGGTAGGAGGGGACTTGTCCCCGATGGCGTCGGATGGGCCGCATCGTTCGCCCGACCCAATCCGGTGCCTGCGCCAACGTCTTCCCGGACAAGTCCGGTCCTACCGAATCTGTGCAAAACCGGTAGGAGGGGACTTGTCCCCGATGGCGTCGGCTTGGCCAGCATCTCTATCAGCCGCAACACCCACCCGAAGCCAGGTCTTTGAGGATCGGGCAATCCGGGCGGTCGTCGCCGTGGCAGTGTTCGACCAGTTCCTGCAAGGTGTCGCGCAGGCTCGCCAGTTCATCGATTTTCTGGTTGAGCTCGACGATGTGTTGCCGGGCCAGTGCCTTGACGTCGGCGCTGGCGCGTTGCCGGTCTTGCCACAGGGCCAGCAGCTTGCCGACTTCTTCGAGGGAAAATCCCAGATCCCGCGAGCGTTTGATGAACGCCAGGGTATGCAAGTCTTCGCTTGCGTAGAGGCGATAGCCGCTGTCGCTGCGATGCGCGGGTTTGAGCAGGCCGGTGGACTCGTAGTAACGAATCATCTTGGCGCTCAGGCCGCTGTTTTTTGCGGCTTGGCCGATGTTCATGGTTGATCCTCCTGCTCCTCGGGCTTCCACGTCTTGAGCAGCAAGGCATTGCTGACCACGCTGACGCTGGACAACGCCATTGCCGCGCCCGCCAGCACCGGGTTGAGGAAACCAAACGCCGCCAATGGAATGCCGATCAGGTTATAGACGAACGCCCAGAACAGATTCTGACGGATTTTTGCGTAGGTCTTGCGGCTGATGTCCAGTGCCGCCGGAATCAAGCGTGGGTCGCCGCGCATCAAGGTGATCCCGGCTGCCTGCATGGCCACGTCGGTGCCGCCGCCCATGGCGATGCCAATGTCGGCGGCCGCCAGGGCGGGCGCGTCGTTGATGCCGTCACCGACCATCGCCACCACATGATGTTTCTTCAGCGCGATCACTGTTGCGGCCTTGTCGGCGGGCAACACTTCAGCGTGCACATCACTGATGCCCAGCGCCTGGGCCACCACCCGCGCGCTGCCTTGATTGTCGCCGGTCAGCAAGTGGCTGCTGATATGCCGCGCCGTCAACTGTTGCACAGCGTGCAGCGCGCCGGGTTTCAACGTGTCGCCAAAGGCGAATAAGCCCAGCACGGCAGGATTGGGGCTCTGTTCGATGAGCCAGGATAAAGTGCGGCCTTCTGCTTCCCAGGTTCGTGCGGCATCCGCCAGTTCACCCATCGGCAACGCGCTTTCTTCCAGCAGACGTCGATTGCCCAGGGCGAGCCTGCGGCCTTGAAACGTACCGGCAATGCCGCGCCCGGCCAGGGATTGGCTGTCCTCAACGGTGGTCGGGTTGATGTGCAATTCTTTGCAGGTTTCCAGTACGGCCTTGGCCAGTGGATGCTCACTGCCCCGTTGCAGCGCGCCGGCCCATTCAAGAATTTGCTCTTCGCTGCCAGCGACCGCCGTCAGGTGCGCGATGCGCGGCGTGCCTGAAGTCAGCGTGCCAGTCTTGTCGAAGACCACGGCGGTCACTTCATGGGCGCGCTCCAAGGCTTCGGCGTCCTTGATCAGAATGCCGTAGCGCGCCGCCACGCCGGTTCCGGCCATGATTGCAGTGGGCGTCGCCAGACCGAGCGCGCAGGGGCAAGCGATCACCAGCACCGCAACGGCATTGATCAGCGCGGTTTCCAGTGACGCATCCACCAGCAGCCAGCCAGTCAGCGTTGCCAGGGCGATCAGCAGCACGACCGGGACGAACACCTGACTGACTTTATCCACCAGTTTCTGGATCGGTGCCTTGCCCGCCTGGGCGTCTTCCACCAGCCGAATGATCCGCGCCAGCACGGTTTCCGCACCCAATGCCGTGGTCTTCACTATCAGTCGGCCTTCACCGTTGATGGCGCCGCCGGTGACTTTGTCGCCGGGCTGTTTCGGCACCGGCAGGCTTTCGCCACTGATCAAGGCTTCGTCCGCGTGGCTGCGGCCTTCCAGCACCTGGCCATCGACCGGAAAACGTTCGCCGGGTTTGACCGAGACCAGATCGCCGAGACGCAGGGCGCTGATCGCAACGTCGTGTTCCTGGCCGTCGATGACCTGAATGGCGCGCTCCGGACGCAACGCTTCAAGGGCGCGAATCGCACTGGCGGTCTGGCGCTTGGCCCGACTCTCAAGATATTTGCCCAGCAAAACCAGAGCGATGACCACTGCCGAAGCTTCGAAATACAGATGCGGCATGCTGCCCGGTGCCGCGTTTGCCCATTCGTACAGGCTCAAGCCATACCCGGCGCTGGTGCCCAGCGCCACCAGCAAATCCATGTTGCCAGCACCGGCGCGTACGGCTTTCCAGGCAGCGACATAGAACCGCGCACCCAGAATGAACTGCACCGGCGTGGCCAAGGCGAATTGCACCCAGGCCGGCAGCATCCAGTGCACGCCCAATGGCTCAAGCAACATGGGCAGCAGCAAAGGCACTGCCAGAGCGATCGCCAACAGCAATGCCCAGCGCTCCTTGCGCAGCTGGTGTTGGTGGTCGACGGCGGTGGGCTGATTTTCGAGGGTCGTTGCGCCGTAGCCTGCCTTGACGACGGCGGCGATCAGCGTCAGCGGGTCCAGCGGCGTGACGGTTTCGACGTGGGCCTGTTCGCTGGCCAGGTTGACGCTGACACGGCTGACGCCGGGCACTTTGGCCAGCGCACGTTCAACGCGACCCGCGCAACTGGCGCAGGTCATCCCGGAAATAGGCAAATCGAAAGTAACCGGCTTGAGCATCTTGAACACTCCCTGAAGACGTTATGCCAGCAAGGATCAACCTTTCCATAAGGTCAATGTCAAGCCTGGATCAATAGTTCAGGTCGGCGCGCTTGAGATACAAGCCATTGAGATTGGTGGCAATGCGATATTTGAGAATGTCGCCCGCCTGGATTTTGATTCGGGTGCCGTTCTGCGCTTCCATTCCCGGATCGCAGCCGAACACACCGCCGGGCAGCAGGCGCAGGCGGATCGACACATCGCCGGCGGGCAGATTGAACGATACCGATTGTTCCTGGAACACGCGGCCCGCCAGTTGATCCTGGATATAAATCCCGATCTCGCAGGACGTCGCGACTTCCAGGCGCTCGCGGGAAATGATCAGAACGCCGTAATCCTGATCGGCTTGAACCGCCGGGGAGGCAGCCAACAAACCGAGAATGCCGAAGAGGCTCAATACTGACCAGCGCATCGCTGATACTCCTGATGTAGACAGTAATGACGCAGCTTGGCCGAGCCTCGCGCCGAATACCAGCCCGGCAGGTAAAACAGAAACTTGACCTTGCCATGATGGGAAGGTCAAACATGGCAGCCAGTGTTTCCCATACCCGTTTGAAGGAGCAACACCATGCAGCTTGAAGGAGCAACACCATGCAGCGATTCAACGTTCAAGGCATGACCTGCGGACATTGTGTGAAGTCGGTAACCGATGCCATTAAAGAGCAGGACGCGGCAGCCACCGTCCAGGTTGACCTGCCCACCGGCGAGGTATTGGTGGAAAGTGATCTGACGGCCGAGCAGGTCATCAGCTTGATCGCGGAAGAGGGTTATCAGGCACAGGTTGCCTAGGACAGGATCCGTAGGACCGGCTTCAGCCGGGAGCGCGCCGCTACACTCACCGCCGCTCTGTCGTTTGAACCTTCGTCCTTCCGGCTAAAGCCGGTCCTGCGCAAACATGAGGCTATCGAGATTTTTTGCAGTAATTCTCCTCATCAGGCGTTCAGTAACAGAGAGGCCGGGTAGACTAGCCCGCTGCGTTGAATACTGTCTGGATACCTGATGAACCTGAGAAGCATCCTTATTCTTGGTGCATTGAGCGCCTTCGGCCCGCTGGCCATCGATTTTTATCTGCCGGGTTTTCCCGCCATCGCCCTTGCTTTCGGCACTGACGAGCAGCATGTCCAGTTGACCCTCGCGGCCTATTTCCTTGGGCTGTCCATCGGGCAATTGGCCTACGGTCCTGTGGCGGACCGATTCGGTCGGCGTATTCCGCTGTTGGTGGGCGTCACGCTGTTTACCCTGGCATCGCTGGCCTGCGCATTCGCGCCGAGCCTGGAATGGCTGATCGGCGCGCGTTTCGTGCAGGCCTTGGGCGGTTGTGCGGGGATGGTGATTTCCCGGGCGATTGTCAGTGACAAATGCGACGCAGTGCAGTCGGCGAAGGTCTTTTCCCAGCTGATGCTGGTCATGGGCCTGGCACCGATTCTCGCGCCCATGCTCGGCGGGCTGCTGGTCAATGTTTACGGCTGGCAGGCGATTTTCCTGTCGCTGACCGCATTCAGCGCGCTGGCTTCGTTGTCGGTCGCCTTGTGGTTGCCGGAAAGCATGCCAGCGACTCATCCGCGCTTGCCACTGTCAGGGGCGTTTCGGCAGTACGCCAACCTGTTCAAGGATCGGGTTTTTCTCGGCCACGCGTTGACTGGCGGCATCGCCATGGCCGGGATGTTCGCCTACATCGCAGGTTCGCCTTTCGTCTTCATCAAGCTGTACGGCGTGCCGGCTGAGCATTACGGCTGGCTGTTCGGCGCCAATGCCGCCGGTTTCATTCTGGTGGCGCAGGTCAACGCACGGATCCTCGGCAAGCGTGGTCCGGCCTTCCTGCTGTCGCGGGCGATCTGGGTTTATCTGGCGGCAGCGCTGGTGCTGCTCGGAATCGCAGGTGTGCACAGCGAAAAACTGTGGCCGCTGTTGGTGCCGTTGTTTGTGTGCATCGCCAGCCTCGGTTGCATCATCCCCAACGCTTCGGCGTGTGCGATGAACGGGCAATGGGCGCGCGCCGGCAGCGCTTCGGCGTTGCTCGGCTGTCTGCAGTTCAGCGTGGCCGCGGGTGCTGCGGCGTTAGTCGGCGTGCTGCATGATGGCAGCGCCGTGCCGATGGCGCTGGTGATCAGCCTGTGCGGGATCGTTGCCGTGAGCATGTCGGTGCTGACCCGGCGTTTGCAGGGTAAGCGTGATGCGCTGGCGGCGCGGGTCTAGATCCCGCTGTTATCTCTGCCATTAAACAAATACACCGCGTAGGACTGGCTTTAGCCGGGAGGAGGCCAGTCCATTCGCAGCAGCTGCGTCGTCTGAACTCTCGCCCTCCCGGCTGAAGCCGGTCCTACCGATCCGATGTTTGCTGCGCCTCAGAACCCTTCCAGCACGATCTTGCCTTTGGCCTTGCCGCTTTCCAGCAGTTCATGGGCGCGGCGCAGGTTGCTGGCGTTGATGGTGCCGAAATGCTCGCCGAATGTGGTTTTCAGGGTTCCCGCATCGATCAGTTGCGCGACGCGATTGAGCAGGTTGTGTTGTTCGATCATGTCCGGCGTGCCGAACATCGAGCGGGTGTACATGAACTCCCAATGCAGTGAGAGGCTCTTGCGCTTGAGCTTGCTGACGTCCAGGGACTTGGGATCGTCGATCAGGCCCAGTTTGCCTTGTGGTTGCAACGCTTCGACCAGTTGATCCAGATGCTGATCGGTCTGGGTCAGGCTCGCCACGTGAGTGACGCTGTCCAGCCCGGCGCGCTTGAGTTCCTCACTCAGCGGTTTGCTGTGATCCAGCACTTCGTGGGCGCCCAGCTCGCGAACCCAGGCAGTGGTTTCCGGCCGCGATGCGGTGCCGATCACTTTCAGTGAAGTCAGCTGCCGCGCCAGTTGGGTGAGGATCGAACCCACGCCGCCCGCCGCGCCGACAATCAGCAGGCTTTGCTGAATGGCACTTTCACCTTCGGCGACCTGCAAGCGTTCGAAGAGCAATTCCCAAGCGGTAATCGCCGTCAACGGCAGGGCCGCGGCGTGGGCGAAGCTCAGGGTTTTCGGCATGTGGCCGACGATGCGCTCATCGACAACGTGCAGTTCGCTGTTGGCACCCGGCCGGGTCAGCGAGCCCGCATAAAACACCTTGTCACCGGGCTGGAACAGCGTGACTTCACTGCCAACTGCTTTGACCACGCCTGCGACATCCCAACCCAGCACCTTGGGTTCGCCGCCTTCTGGCTGGACGTTCTGGCGCACCTTGGTGTCGACCGGGTTGACCGAGATTGCTTTGACTTCAACCAGCAAGTCGCGCGGACCGGCGACCGGCTCTGGGAGTTCGATGTCCTGCAAGGCTTGCGCATCGGTAATGGGCAGCGCGTGGTAATAAGCGATGGCTTTCATAAAGGCTCCTGACAATGGGCGGGATGTTCAATGTCGGGGATGATTGGCTATTTCCTTCAAAGATAAAACCCGCTAAAACGGCAGGCTCTTTCAATGAAATATTGATAATGGACGGCCATGCTGCGTTTCGATGACCTGCAATTATTCGTTCGGGCGGCTGACCTGGGCAGTTTGTCTGCTGCTGCGCGGGCCATGGATTTGTCAGCGGCGGTAGCCAGTGCGGCGCTCAAACGTATCGAACAGCAACTGGGCGCGCGCTTGCTGGCGCGCTCCACTCGCAGTCTGCGCTTGACCGCCGAGGGCGAGGGCTTTCTGGCTTATGCCCGCTCGGCGTTGAGCAGCCTCGACGAAGGACGACGTCTGCTGGCCAGCAGTCAGGATCAATGCAACGGCGTGCTGCAGCTTTCGGCACCATCGGATTTTGGTCGCAATGTGTTGCTACCCTGGCTCGACGAGTTTCAACGCGACTATCCGCAACTGACGGTTCGCTTGCTGCTGGGTGATCGCATCGCCGACCTGTTTCGCCAGCCGGTGGACATCGCGTTGCGTTATGGCGAGCCTGAGGATTCAAGCCTCGTCGCGCTGCCCATCGCGCCGCTCAATCGCCGGGTGCTGTGCGCCTCGCCTGACTATCTGGCGCGTTGCGGCGAACCGCACCATGTGGAGCAACTGGCGCAGCACAATTGCCTGCTGTTCATGTTGGGTAATCGGGTTCACGATCATTGGACCTTTCATGACGGCAAGCGCGAGATGAGCCTGACCGTACGCGGCGACCGCTTCAGCGACGATGCCGATGTGGTGCGCCTGT
The DNA here is from genome assembly GCF_000416235.1 of Pseudomonas sp. CFII64. Classification (GTDB taxonomy): domain Bacteria; phylum Pseudomonadota; class Gammaproteobacteria; order Pseudomonadales; family Pseudomonadaceae; genus Aquipseudomonas. The sequence continues at coordinate 108,918 of NZ_ATLO01000025.1, forward strand.
GGGCGTTGGCGGGTGCGGGCGTGGCGTATAAGTCCTGGCTGGACGTTGCCGCCGATGTGCGCGCAGGCAGATTGAAGGTGCTGATGCCTCAGTTGCAGGGTGAAGCGACGCCGCTGAACCTGTTGTGCGCGCATCGTGCCCAGCTGAGCAAACCGGTTAATTTGTTACGCGAAATGCTCGTGCGTCGCTGCGAAGCGTGGAGCAGGTAAGCCGCTACAGGCTGATACAGCACAACCATAGTTAAATCCCACATTGTGAAGAGAATTGCCTTACGGACAGTTCGGAAAATCGTGCAGGTAAATACCAATACCGACATTGAACTGCGAACATGTGGATCGTGGTTGAATGTTTTTTTGCGCGCTTGTGCTGTTTGTTGTTGGTTGGTTACTTCGTCACCTTTTGCTTTGCCGCGACATCACAGGGAGTGAATACATGGAATATGCACCTTGCATCAGCCACATTGCGACCTTGCTGGCTGACCCCAAGCGCAGCGCAATGATTTGGGCGTTGATGGATGGCACCGCCAGGCCCGCCGATGAATTGGCCCTGCTGGCGGGGCTGACCACGTCATCGGCGGGTGCGCATCTGGCGCGGTTGGCGTCGGGCGGGCTGGTCAGGCAGGAAGTGCGTGGCCGCAAACGTTTCTTTCGTCTGGCGGGGCCCGAGGTCGGCACTGTTGTCGAGGCCATGGCCAATGCGTCGCTGGTCAGTGCCGAGCAAATCAGCCGCAGCGTCGCCCAGCCCATGCCGGCCTTACCGCTGCGTCGGGCGCGGGTTTGCAGTGATCATCTGGGTGGCGAAATGGCTGCCGAGCTGTATCAGCGGTTGCTCGGTGCAGGCTGGATCGAGCAGCAGGAGCAGCGCATCGAAGTGACCAGCGTGGGCGTTGCGAAGTTTGCCGAGCGGGGGATTTATGTGCCGGCGTTGGCGCTGCGGCAGCGCGAAACCGTGTGCGCCTGTCCGGCCTGGAGTGAGCGCAGCCCGCATTTGGGCGGCGCCTTGGGCGCAGGGCTGTTGCAGCTGTTCATTCAGATGGGCTGGTTACGCGAAACCGAGGAGTCGAGCACGTTGCAGGTGTCCTCCAGCGGGCAGCGGGAAATCGGCAGAATCGCCTCGGCAGCCTGATCAACCTTGTGCAGCAGCGGCGGTGCCCGGTTTAGCGGCACCGCGCTTGCTTCACGTCCAGAGATTCAGGGCTTGATCAGTCGCGCATCGAGACTGTTTTGCGCCAGGCGCTGCGCCTGATCCTTGGTCATCCCTAGATGGGTATACAGCGCATGGAAGTTCTCGGTGACATAGCCGCCGAAGTAGGCCGGGTCATCGGAGTTCACCGTGACCTTCACTCCGCGTTCCAGCATGTCGAGGATGTTGTGTTTGGCCATGTCGTCGAACACGCACAGCTTGGTGTTGGACAGCGGGCAAACCGTCAACGGAATCTGCTCGTCGATGATGCGCTGCATCAGGCGCTCGTCTTCGATAGCGCGCACGCCATGGTCGATACGCTGGATTTTCAACAGGTCCAGGGCTTCCCAGATGTACTCGGGCGGGCCTTCTTCGCCGGCATGTGCCACGGTCAGGAAGCCTTCGTTGCGAGCGCGATCAAAGACGCGCTGGAACTTGCTCGGCGGATGGCCCATCTCCGAGCTGTCCAGACCCACGGCAACGAACGCATCGCGGAATGGCAGCGCCTGGTCGAGGGTTTTTTCGGCTTCTTCTTCGCTCAAGTGACGCAGGAAACTGAGGATCAGGCCGCTGCCGATGCCCAGTTTCGACTGGCCGTCCTTCAACGCGCTGGCGATGCCATTGAGCACGACTTCGAAAGGAATGCCCCGATCAGTATGGGTCTGCGGATCGAAAAACGGCTCGGTATGAACGACGTTCTGAGCTTTGCAGCGCAGCAGGTAGGCCCAGGTCAGGTCGTAGAAATCCTGCTCGGTGCGCAGCACGTCCGCGCCCTGGTAATACAGGTCGAGAAACTCTTGCAGGTTGTTGAAGGCATAGGCCCCGCGCAGGGCTTCGACGTCATTCCACGGCAAGGCGATTTTATTGCGCTCGGCCAGGGCGAAGAGCAGTTCCGGTTCCAGCGAACCCTCCAGGTGCAAGTGCAGTTCTGCCTTGGGCAGGGCGTTCAACCAATCGTACATGTGCTTTTCTCATCAGGTGCAGATCGCCAGCATTCTACAGACTCAGCTTCTTTTCAGGCTGAAACCTGACCAAGCGGTTCAATTAACCTTGCTGTTCCCGCCGATACGCGTAGGTATCCGCGAAGCGCGAGAGCAGAAATTCCGCACAGGTGGTGGCCGGGTAGCGAGCCGGTCGGGTTGCGCTCTGGCAGCCGGGCAGGCATTCGATACGCGTATCCGGATTGGGCTCGACGAAGAACGGCATGGAGTAGCGGTCCACGCCGAGCGGGCTGATCACGCGATGCGGCGTGGACAGATATCGGTCGTTGCTCCAGCGCGCCATCATGTCGCCAATGTTGACCACGAATGTACCGTCGATGGGCGGCGCATCGATCCACTCGCCTTCCACGTTGCGCACCTGCAAACCGCCCGCCGCATCCTGATGCAGCAAGGTGATGCAGCCATAATCGGTATGCGCGCCCGCGCCTTGTTGCTGCTCGGAGGTGGCGGTATGGCGCGGCGGGTAATGAATGAAGCGCAGCACGCTGACCGGCTCGACGAAGCGTTGATCGAAGAAATCGCGCTCGATGCCCAGCGCCACGGTGATGGCCTGGAGCAAGGTCTGCCCGAGCGCCTGCATGTCCAGATAGTGCTGTTCCATGAGCGCTTGCCAGCCCGGCATGTCGGGATGGCGATTGGGGCCGCGCAACGGTTTTGCGGCGAGGACGTCAGGATGATCGGCGGGCAAATGAAAGCCCATGTCGAAGGTTTCTTTAAGGTCGCTGGGCAGGTTCGGGTCCAGCTGCTCGGTGGCAATGGCGCCATAGCCGCGATGATGGCGGGTCTGGGTGATGTCGATCTTGAGTTTTTCAGCCTGGGGCAGGGCGAAGAATTGCTGCGCGCTGCCAACCACCTGTTCGATGCGCTCGGCGCTGATCGGATGGCCTTTGATATAGAAGAAGCCCCACTCACGACAGGCCTGATCAATCTGCGCGGCAACACTCTGCCAGGCCTGTTGGTCGGTGCCGTACAGCGGGGCGATGTCGATGATGGGGAGCTGGTTCACGGTGTTTGTCCTGATAATGTTTTCCGTAGGACCGGCTTTAGCCGGGAGGAGGTCGGTACATCCAACGCATGTTCTTTGTTGGACATATCGCCTTCCCGGCTAAAGCCGGTCCTACGTAATGTGTTCCAAATTACTTCGGCAACTCAGCCTTGATGCCTTCGACGTAGTAATTCATCGACGCCAGTTCCGCGTTGGTTGCGGTTTTGCCCGCCGGGATTTTCACCGCGCCGGTCTGGTCCTTGATCGGGCCGGTGAACGGGTGGAATTCGCCGCTTTCGATGCCCGCGATGATCTTCTCGGCCTCAGCTTTCACGTCTGCCGGTACCACATTACTGATCGGCAGCTGCACCGTGCCTTCCTTCAGACCGCCCCAGTAATCCTGGGATTTCCAGGTGCCGGCGATGACACTTTGCGTGGCCTGGATGTAATGCGGCCCCCAGTTGTTGACGATGGAAGTCAGCACCGCTTTGGGCCCGAAGTGCGCCATGTCCGAGGCGTAACCCACCGCGTAGACGCCGCGACGTTCAGCCGTCTGGATCGGCGCCGGGCTGTCGGTGTGCTGGAAAACCACGTCGACGCCCTGGTCGATCAGCGCGTTGGCGGCATCGGCTTCCTTGCCCGGATCAAACCAGGAGTTGACCCAGACCACTTTGATTTCCGTGCCTGGGTTGTATTTGTTCAGTGCCAGCTGGATGGCATTGATATCGCGGATCACTTCCGGAATCGGGAACGACGCGACATAACCGACTTTCTTGGTCTTGGTCATCTTGGCCGCCAGGAAGCCGCTGACGTAGCGGCCTTCATAGGTGCGCGCCAGGTAAGTGCCGAGGTTCTTGTCCTGCTTGTAGCCGGTGGCGTGTTCGAACGTCACCTTTGGAAATTGCTTGGCCACTTTCAACGTCGGGTTCATGTAGCCGAACGAGGTGGTGAAGACCAGGTCGTAGCCACCTTTGGCCATGTTGCGAATGACCCGCTCAGCGTCCGCGCCTTCCGGAACGTTCTCGACAAAACTGGTGGTCACTTTATCGCCCAGGGCTTCAACCATCGCCTTGCGGCCTTGCTCATGCTGATACGTCCAGCCGTGGTCGCCAATCGGACCGATGTAGACGAAGCCGACTTTCAGCGGATCAGCGGCCGCCGCCATCAGGCTCGAACCCAGACCGACGACTGCCGCCACGGCGCACAGCAATTTTTTCAGGGGACGACGCGGGTGAAGAGTGGAATGCATCAGGTCTAGCTCCTTGGGGTCTTGTTGGCATGGCCGTCTTAGCGGGTTGCTCTAGCAATGCAAAAAACTGACCAACTGGACAGTTAATGTCGACACAGCAGCTTTGGCGGTTTTTGTGATGCCCAGGACGACACCGGACAGTGCATCAAGCCCGGCGCCTGCCGCTAACTGGTGCATCTCACCGGTCTCGCTCAACTCATTTGAAACCTTTGCTTACACTCAGCACTCTCAACGCCAAGAACGCTTCACTTAAACGTTTCACTAAAAGGCCCTGCGGTACTCGGCGCAAGGTCTAAAAGGCAGTTAATGGGCTCAATACTCAAGCAAGAAAAGTTTCTCCTGCTGGCGATACTCGCGACTTTTGTCGCCTATCCCTTCGAACACTGGTTCCTCAACAACGGGCAAGGCATCGCGCTGACAGCGGGGATTGCGCTGGTCGCGTTTATCGTCTGCGCCTCGATGCGCGTCGCGCACCATGCCGAGCTGCTGGCCGAAAAGGTCGGCGATCCCTACGGCACGATGATCCTGACGCTCTCGGCGGTGCTGGTTGAAGTGGTGATCCTGGCGATCATGATGAGCAACGAGCCTTCACCGACGCTGGTGCGGGATACCATCTATTCGGCGGTGATGCTCGACATCAACGGCATCCTCGGCCTGGCGGCCTTGATGGGCGGGCTCAAGCATGGCGAGCAGTCGTACAACGATGATTCGGCGCGCACTTACAGCGTGATGATCCTGACGGCCATGGGGGTTTCCATGGTGGTGCCGGAATTCATTCCCGAAGGTGACTGGAAGCTGTATTCGGCCTTTACCATTGGCGCGATGATCGTCTTGTACACCTTGTTCCTGCGCATGCAGGTCGGGCCGCACAGCTATTTCTTCAGCTACAGCTACCCGGAGAAAAAGAAGCGCAAGGACCCGGCTGTCGAAGAGGAACCGGTCAACCTGACGCGCTCCATCGGTACGTTGTTCGTCGGCATCGTGGTGATTGGTGCGTTGGCGGAAGTAATGTCCAAGACCGTCGACCTGGGCCTCGAAGGCACTGGCGCGCCGCCCGTCATGACGGCGATTCTGGTGGCGGCGATTTCTGCAGCGCCGGAAATTCTGACGGCCTTGCGCGCGGCACTGGCCAATCGCATGCAGTCGGTGGTCAACATTGCGCTGGGCGCTTCGCTGTCCACGGTGATCCTTACCGTTCCGGTCATGGAAGCCATGGCGCTCTACACCGGTCAGCCGTTTCAGATGGCCATGACGCCGGTACAGACCGTGATGATCTTCATCACCTTGCTGGTCAGCGCGATCAACCTGAATGACGGCGAGACCAACGCCATCGAAGGCATGACCCACTTCGTGCTGTTCGCGACTTTCATCATGTTGTCGTTGCTAGGGCTTTAACGCCTCGGCCCATTGATCGAGTGGCGTTTTGTCCAGCGCCAGCCACAGCGCCGCATTTTCCATTTGTGCGGTGGGTAGCCACAGGCCATGGCGTTCGATCAAGGGTTCGGCCGGCAGCGCCAGCAGTTCACTCAACATAATGGCGTGCGGCGACGCAGGGTCCGGCTGATTGTGTGGCTCCCAGTCCATGCCGAAGACCTTGATTCGTATCCGGTCCAGATCAAACGCCACGAACTCCGCACGATCACCCAGCCATTGCGGCCAGCTGCGAACGCTGCGCTCCTGCACATCCAGCAACAGCAACTGCCATTCATTGCGCGGTGTGTCGTAGGCATCGCGGATGTTTGCGTGGAGGCGAGTCACGGCGAGAAAACGGCCGGTGGGCGACCAGAGCAGCGACGGTGCCAGATCGGCCAGTGCGCAGCCCGACGCAGTCAACAGATAGCCGCCCATGCGTGCGCTTGAGGGTCGCAGCCAGCTGTCGGCGTATTCGGTTTCGCTGCCGAACAACCAGGCGGCATCACGCAGGTTCGGTGCCGGCTGAATAAAGTCGCCGTCGGCGGTGGCGGCTTGCGGCCGGTCCACCAACCGCCAGTCGGGCACCTGACGCAGTGCGCCTTGGTCCACGTCCAGACAGACCGTCTGATAGTAAAGCCGTGAGCCTTGCTGATATCGACAGAAGTCGGCTGCGTTGGCAGCATCGGGCGCCTTTTGCTCAAAGCGCTGCAACGCCGAATGGTGACGTTCTTGATCCATGCGGCCGAATACCGCCGCCAGGCTGAGACGCGGCCCGCGAAAATCCAGAATGCGCGCCACCATCAAGGACGGGCTGGGCATCAGGCTGCGCGCGCGGACATCGACCACCACCGCATAGCCTGCGACGGCGGGCGGCTCGCTGAACGGGATCAGCGCCAGATAACCCGCGCAATCGGACACGCGATGATCCAGCAGCCAGAGCCCCGGCAGCTGCCAGTCACCCAGGCGGCATCGATAGCCGCCGACGCCTTCGCTGTTGTCGCATTGCCAATCCAGCCTGGCGCGCTGGTTATCCACCAGCGGCATCGATTCCACACCGGTGGTACCGCGTTCGCCGCTGCCTAGCAACGCAACCGCCAGGCGCATCCGCGTGCATGTTACATCCGAGGCCTGCAGGCGGCCTCGGCGGTCGTGGCCGGTCTGGGTTTCGGTGTCGCTGTGAATGCTCTGCAAACCGTAACCAAAGGTGCCGCGATCCGGTTGCGGGTAGTCGAACCGGGCTTCGATCCACAAGTGGCCATCGTCCAGTTCCAGCGGCTCGCCCCAGGTCAGTGACGGTTCGTTGTCTTGGGCAATCCACGGCTCGGGCAGCAAATGCCAGCCTTGCTCGGCGTGAAAATGCCAATAGCCGCCGCTGTCCTGGTCTGCCCGGCGCGCATGGCAAGCGAAGGCTTGGCCGTTCGGGTTCCAGATCAGCGGCGCAGTGCCGTGAATCACCATTTCTGACGGGACGCCTGCGACGCTCAAGTGGTATTCCGGGTAACGCAGCGCATCGGTGGGCTGGGGCAATTCCCGCAGACTGACGGGCAATGCGAAATGCCCTTCGACCCGAAGCTGATCGGTCGGGCCTGGGTAGTCGATGTGCGCGTTGGCTATGTCTTCCTGCCACTGCCCGGGTTCCAGCCAGAGGTCAGCAACAGGCACCAGATCCACCGCCCGAGCGCTGTTCAACAGGTCTTGCAGCGGCGCGTGTTGCGCGCGGTTATCCACCAGCGGGCTGACCCGCCCGTTCAAACCCAGTTCGCTGAATTCGTCCAGCTCCCAGAACGCCTCGGTGTCGCAGTGATAAACCCGGTGCAGCTGACGATCCAGAATCAGCAGGCTCCAGGCCTGACGCGACGGAATAGGCGCTGCGAAGTAGCGACCGTCATCGGAGAAGCACGCCGAAGAGCCCACGCCTTGTAACAGCACGCCATCGCTGAACAGGTAGTCGCAGAAGGTCGGCCCGCCCATGGCGATTTCGCTGTGGTTAAACACCCGGATCGGTTCGCCCTCCGGGGTTACCCGTGGCTCGTTGCCGCCCCAGGCGCTGCCTTGGTTTGGGTAAGGTGTTTGTCCTGTCGCCGGGTTTTCAGCTTTTGCCAGGCCGAGCCTGCGCTCCAATGTGGCGGTGCAGGCCAGGCCCGAGAAAATTGCCAGGACGGCCGCTACCACATTCCACACATCCGGCAGCGTCCGCATAAGGCTGAAACCCAGGCCCAGGGCCGCTGCGGTCATCAGTCGTGCGCAGCCTCGTCCTGCGCGTTGCCAACCCAGCCGCGCGCATACCCACATCAGCGCGGCGCAGATTGTCCCGGTCGCCAAGGCCAATAACGGCGGCAGGCAGGTCACCAGAAAAATCGGTACGAGCAAAACCAGAAGCTGCCACAGCAACTCCAGCAGTAACCGCGACAGGCTTTTATCTTCTTCGGACTTGGGCACGGGATCTCAACGGACGGCGGCAGGGAGCCAGCACTTTAGAGTGCAGCCTTGGTCGGCGCTAATGGATTCGCACGCCAAGGCTGCCGGGTGCCAAACCTTGTGACTGGGCCGACATAACGCCCGCCCTCACAGGTCGGCTAGCCCCGAATCAGCTCTCGCGCCGCCTGGCTGTGATCGGCGATCAAGCCTTTTAGGTCCAGCCCTTCGACTTGGCCATCAATCACCCGCCATTGGCCGCCGATCATCACCCGATCGGCCCGATCCGCGCCACACAGCAACAACGCCGAAATCGGATCGTGGCTGCCGGAGAAACGCAGTTCGTCGAGCTTGAACAGCGCCAGATCCGCTTGTTTGCCGACTGCCAGCTCGCCGATATCGCTACGGCCCAAGAGTTGCGCCGAGCCTTTGGTGGCCCAGCCGAGCACCAACTGCGGGGTGATTTTCTCGGCCCCATAACGCAGACGTTGCAGATAGAGTGCCTGGCGGGTTTCGAGGATCATGTTCGACGCATCGTTGGAGGCCGAGCCATCGACGCCAAGCCCCAATGGCGCGCCTGCCGCGAGCAGATCCAGCGTCGGACAAATGCCGGACGCCAGCCGCATGTTCGAACTCGGGCAATGGCAAATGCCCGTGCCTGCCGCGCCGAGGCGGGCGATTTCGTCCGGGTTGAAATGAATGCCGTGGGCCAGCCAGGTGCGCGGGCCAAGCCAGCCCACGCTGTCCAGATAATCCACGGTACGCAGGCCAAAGCGTTGCAGGCAGAAATCTTCCTCGTCGAGGGTTTCCGCCAGATGCGTGTGCAGGCGCACGTCGAGCTTGTCGGCCAGCGCGGCGCTTTCGGCCATGATCTGCGGCGTTACGGAAAACGGCGAGCATGGGGCCAGCGCGATCTGGATCTGCGCGCCATCGCCGCGCTGGTGGTAACGCTGAATCAAGCGCTGGCTGTCTTCGAGAATGACTTCGCCCTGTTGCACGGTTTGTTGCGGCGGCAGACCCCCGTCGTCTTCGCCCAGGCTCATGGAGCCGCGGGTGAGCATGGCGCGCATGCCCAGCTCACGGACGCTCTCGACCTGCACATCGATGGCGTTTTCCAGGCCGTCCGGAAACAGATAGTGGTGATCGGCCGCCGTCGTGCAGCCCGATAGCAGCAACTCGGTCAGCGCGACTTTGCTGGCCAGTGCGAGCTTATCCGGCGTCAGCCGTGCCCACACCGGGTACAGGGTTTTCAGCCAGGGAAACAGCGGCTGATTCACCACCGGTGCCCAGGCGCGGGTCAGGGTTTGATAGAAGTGGTGATGGGTATTGATCAAGCCCGGCAGCAATACATGCTCGCGCGCATCGAAGGTCTGATCGCAAGGCGCGGCAGGTTGTTGACCGGCAGCCAGCATCTGGACGATGACACCGTTTTCAATCACCAACCCACCCCGGGCATCCAGGTCATTGGCGGTGAAAACAGCAAGGGGATTTTTTAACCAGATACGGATCGCGGGCATTGGCCGGCTCCTCTGAAAAGTGAGTTCAGGTTTGCCAGCTCAGTGTTGCCCTGTCTGCTGATCCAGGGTCGCCAGCGCTGCGGGGGCAGGGCTGGCGAGGGTGGGGATTGTACCTTTTACGCCGCGCGTTTGTCCTACAGCCAGTCCATTTCACCAGGCAATCGTCTCACCTCGGTAATTCACAAAGTAATGCCCACCCTTGCCGGAATAGGCTTCGAGCTGCTCGACCAAGCCTCGGACGCTGGTTTCGACGTCAATGTCCGCGCCTGCGCCGCCCATGTCGGTTTTCACCCAGCCCGGATGCAGGGACAGCACGGTCGGGCGTGGTTCCTGGAGTTGCACGACGAAGCTGTTGGTCATGGAATTCAATGCGGCTTTGCTGGCCTTGTACAACGTCATGGTTTCGCCTTCGGGACAGGCGACGCTGCCCAGTACCGAACTCATGAACGCCAACACGCCGCTGTTTGGGCGGATTTGCTGGACGAAGCGCTCGGCCAGACGAATCGGCGCGATGGCGTTGGTCAGGAACAGCTGGCCCAACTCTGCCGCCGTGGCTTGGGCAGCACTTTGATGTTGCGGGCCCATGATGCCGGCGTTGACGAACAACACGTCGAAAATCTGTCCTTTCAAGGTTTGGGTCAGTGCGTCCAGAGAGGCGACGTCATCCATGTCGAGGGTTTCGATGCGCACACCGGGTACGGCTTGTAAATCGGTGGCTTTCTGCGGGTCACGCACCGTGGCGATCACGTTCCAGTGCTGCTCGCTCAGGCGTTTGACCAGGCCAAGGCCCAGGCCGCGTGAAGCGCCGATGATCAGTGCGGTTTTGGTGTCGGACATGAAGATGTTCTCCTTGAAACGGGGCCTGTAGGAGCCAACTTGGTGGCGAGGCGATACCTGAGTGTACTCAGAAACAGCGCCTCGCCAACAGCTTGTCCCTAAAGGTCAATGCCCGCCGTGCCACGGCTGCCCCAACGAGACCGGCGCGTACAACCGGGTACGCAGGGCATTGCGCGAGAGCAGCACCAACACCAGAATCGTCGCCACGTACGGCAACATTGCCAGCAGGTTGGACGGAATCGCCAGACCGATGCCTTGCGCCACCAAATGCAGAATGCTGGCGAGCCCGAACAACCACGCGCCCAGCAGCAGACGCCACACGCGCCAACTGGCGAACACCACCAGTGCCAGCGCAATCCAGCCGCGTCCGGCACTCATGTTTTCCGCCCACATCGGTGTGTAGGCCAACGACAGATAAGCCCCGGCCAGACCCGCCATCGCGCCGCCGAACAACACCGCCAGCGTGCGCACCCGCAGCACCGGCAACCCCATGGCGCTGGCCGCATCGGGATTTTCCCCGACGGCCTGAATGATCAAGCCTACCCGACTTTTCAGCAGCGCCCAGGCGACCAGCGCGAACAGGGCGAAGGACAGGTAAACCAGAATGTCCTGGGCAAACAGCATGCGGCCGATCAACGGGATATCACTGAGCAACGGAATCAGAACCGGCTCGAAACCTTGCAGTGGTTTGCCGACCCAGGCTGCGCCGACAAAGCTTGAAAGCCCGACCCCAAAGATCGTCAGCGCGAGGCCGGTCGCCACCTGATTGGCGTTGAACACCAGCGCCACAATGGCGAACAAGCCCGACAACAGCATGCCGGCGAACATTGCCAGCAACACGCCCAGCCACAGATTGCCGGTGCTCAAGGCGACGATGAAACCGATCACCGCGCCAAACAGCATCATGCCTTCCTGGCCCAGATTGAGGACGCCGCTCTTCTCGCAGATCAATTCGCCCAGCGCCACCAACAGCAGCGGCGTGCCGCAGCGGACCATGGCGAAGAAGATATTACTCAGCAGATCGATATCCATCACACGGCTCCCGCCACTGGCGCCATCTGGCGTTTGGCCCAGCGCAGCTTGAGGCGCGGGCGATAAAGGATCAGCACGTCGCTGGCCAACAGGAAAAACAGCATCATCCCTTGAAACAACTGCGTGATGGCTTGGGGCAGGTTCAAGCTCATTTGCGCGTTTTCACCGCCCAGATACAGCAGCGCCATCAACAGGCTGGAGAACAGAATGCCGATGGGATTGAGTCGCCCAAGAAACGCCACCGTAATTGCTGCGTAGCCGTAGCCCGGCGAAACCTGCGGCACCAGTTGCCCGATGGGTCCGGTGACTTCGCAGACCCCGGCCAGACCGGCCAAGCCGCCGCTGATCAACAGCGCCAGCCACACCAGACGCTTCTCGCGAAAACCGACGAAGCCTGCCGCGCGTTTGTCGAGCCCGAGCACTTTGATCTGGAAACCAACGAAGCTGCGTTGCAGCAATACCCAGACCGCCACCAACGCCAGCAGCGCGAAATACACCCCGGCATGCACGCGGCCGTCTTCCATCAGCAGCGGCAGGCGGCTGGCTTCGCCAAACATGGCCGATTCCGGGAAGTTCATGCCTGCAGGATCTTTCAGCGAACCGTGTACGAAATAGAGCAGCAGGTTCAGGGCGATGTAATTGAGCATGATGCTGGTAAGGATTTCGTTGGCATTGAAGTGCGTGCGCAACCAGGCGGTCAGCCCGGCCCACGCCGCGCCGCCAAGTGTGCCCGTGAGCAGAATCAGCGCCAGCGCCCAGCGGCTGTCGACATCAATGACATTGATCGCGACGGCACTGCCTGCCAGTGCCCCGAGCAGCAATTGGCCCTCGGCGCCGATGTTCCAGATGCGCGCCTGATAGGCAACCGCCAGGCCCAGCGCACAGAGCAAAATGGGCAGCGTCTTGACCATCAGTTCGGATACGCCGTACAGATCGCTGACGGGCGCGATCAACAAGGTGTGCAAGGTCAGCAACGGGTCCAGCCCCAGCATGATGAACAGCAAGGAGCCGCACATCAGGGTCAGGATGGCGGCCAGCAGTGGCGAAAACCACAACATCGCTCGTGATTGTTGTCCGCGCGGTTCCAGGGAAAGCAGCATCGGAAGCTCCGTTAGTTAAGCGCGGTGGCTTGGGAATTGGATTGAATGGAAGGTGCGGCATCGAATTGGCCGGCCATCCAGCCGCCGACCTGAACGGGCGAAGTCTGGCCGGTGGGGGTCAGCTTCGAGAGTTTGCCGCTGCTCAGCGCCGCGACCCGGTCGCTGATCTGGAACAGTTCGTCCAGGTCCTCGGAAATCACCAGAATCGCCGCGCCCGCATCGCGCAAAGCAATCAGGGCACGATGAATGGCTGCCGCCGCGCCGACATCGACGCCCCAGGTGGGGTGCGCGGCGACGAGAATTTTCGGGTTTTGCAGAATCTCCCGACCCAGAATGAATTTCTGCAGATTACCGCCAGACAGACTGCGCGCTGCGGCGTCTGCGTCCGGCGTCTTCACCGAGAAACGCTGGATGATCTGGTCCGCCAATGCGCGCACCTTGCCGCGCTGAATCAGGCCGTTGCTGACCAGTCCTTGCTGAAAGGCGGTGAGCAAGGCGTTGTCGGCGAGGCTCAATTCCGGCACCGCGCCATGGCCCAGACGCTCGGCTGGCACAAAGGCCATGCCATGCTTGCGGCGCGCATCGGGGCGCAGGTGGCCGACGTTGAGGTCAGCAAAGCGAATCTGCCCGGTTTGGTCTTTGCTCAGGACTTGTTCACCACTGAGCAATGCCAGCAGCTCATCCTGACCGTTGCCCGCAACCCCCGCGATTCCGACGATTTCGCCGCTGCGCACCTCAAGGCTCACATCGATCAGCGAGCAACCGAACGGGTCGGGATTGTGCCAGGACAACTTATCCACAAGCAGAAATGGCGCGTGACCCACAACCTTCGGGTAATGCTCGGTCAAACCTTCAGCGTCACCGACCATCAGTCGCGCCAGTTCAAGGTCCGTGCACTGCGCCGGGACGCAATGCCCGGAGACCTTGCCGCCGCGCAACACCGTGGCGCTGTGGCACAAGGCGCGCACTTCGCCCAGTTTGTGGCTGATGAAGAGAATGCTGCAGCCTTCGGCAGCCAGGCGGCGCAGGGTGACGAACAGTTCGTCGGCTTCTTGCGGTGTGAGTACCGACGTTGGCTCGTCCAGAATCAACAGGCGGATGTCTTGCATCAGGCAGCGAATGATCTCGACCTTCTGCCGCTCACCGATGGACAGGCTGTGGACAAGTCGCTGCGGCTCCACGGCCATGCCATAGCGCTGGGAGACTTCGCGAATCTTCGGCTCCAGTTGTTTCGGTGTGCCCGCCGCGCCGCCCATGGCCAGCGCGATGTTCTGCGCGACGGTGAGGGCTTCGAACAGCGAGAAATGCTGGAACACCATGCCGATGCCAAGGCCTCTGGCCTGGGCGGGATTGCGCATATTCAACGCCTGGCCCTGCCAGATAAGGGTGCCGGAGTCGGGTTGCGTCACGCCGTAGATGATTTTCATCAACGTGCTCTTGCCCGCGCCGTTTTCGCCAAGCAAGGCGTGTATTTCACCGGGCGCGATGCATAGATCGATGGCATCGTTGGCCACACAACCGGGGTAGCGCTTGCTGATAGCGCGTAACTGCAAACGCGGGATTGAGGCGGGGTTGGGCATGACAGACTCGAATTGTAGGGTGGGTCGCCAGTGGATAAAGCAATTTCCTGGCCAATGAGTCAGCTTTTCGCATTCTTGCCCAATGTGGCGCTGGATGGGCTCGCTTTCCGACATTTGCTAAGCGGTCGAGTGTTAATTCGAGTGTCTTAGGCACCAATTCAGGGCGTGAGTGGCGACAAACGGATCATGAACGAGCGATTGGATAAAAAACGTACAATCGTCGTGCGGCCCGGTAGTTCAAGCCTCCACGCCACCCTTGCACCTGTTATCCACAGATTGTTCCACAGTAAATGTGCTTAAGCCGCGAGGAGGGATATAAGCAGCTTACGGGTTGATTCCACAGGCGATAAGCGCTGCTAAATCGCTGTATCAATGGCACTTTTCATTATTTGACGACTGATTGGGTAAAAAATGATCAGTCGGCCGCAAGCCCTGTCTGCTAAGGCTCGCAGCGGTATGTGCTCAGGTTATCCACAGGCGGCTGCACAGGAGTTGTGGGCGAAATGAGTGAGTGCTGTTTGTCGTTTGCTGTGGACCGGTTTTGATGAGCGGCTCTGTAGGACCGGCTTTAGCCAGGAGGACAATTGATAGCGGCTCGCGACTAAAGTCGCTCCTACGGTTGATTCGCGGGCAAACCTCGCTCCTGCGATTTATTCGTTATCTTGGCTCAAAACAATCCGGCCGCGACTCAGATCCGCCAGCATCCGCCGCAAGGTTTCCACTTGTTCCGGTCCCACTGCAATCGACAGCTCGACGCCGTTGGCGGTGAAATCTTCGCTCTGCACCAATCCATTGAGTTCTGCCACGCGCAGCTTTACCAGCGGCAACTCGGCGAAACTGCATCCCAGATTGAGTGACAGGCGATTGATCAGCGGCAGGCGCTCGGCCTGTTGCAGGCATTTATTGGCGCCGCCGCCATAGGCTCGGGCCAGGCCGCCGGTGCCCAACTGGATGCCGCCGTACCAGCGAATGACCAGCACCACGACCTGATCGAAATCCTGCGCTTCGATGGCTGCGAGAATCGGGCGTCCTGCGGTGCCGCCGGGTTCGCCGTCGTCATTGCTGCGGTATTGGTCGGCGAGCTTCCAGGCCCAGCAATTGTGCGTGGCGTCGGCAATGCTGTGCTGCTCGATGAACGCCTGAGCGTCTGCCGGGCTGGCAATGGGAGCGGCGAGGGTGATAAAGCGGCTCTTGCGAATCTCTTCGCGAAATTCGCAAGGGCCAACCAGCGTAAAAGGCATGCGTGTTTTCCAGCTGTCGACAGGGGTTACGTCAGTTCAAACGGCCGGCGGGGTGAGGCCGCAGCCTTTGAGGATGATACGAATCAGATTGTCGCTGGCAACTTCCATATCCTGCTTGGTGAGGCGCGTGCGCCCGGTCACCTGGCAAATTTGCGTGGCAAAGTCGGCGTAATGCTGGGTGCTGCCCCACAACAGGAAGATCAGATGCACCGGATCGACCGGGTCCATCTTGCCAGCATCTATCCAGGCCTGGAAAACCGCCGCGCGGCCTTTGAACCAGGTTTGATAATCCTGGCTGAAATACTCATTGAGGCATTCGCCGCCGCTGATGATTTCCATGGCGAAAATCCGCGAGGCCTGCGGCTGACGCCGGGAGAACTCCATCTTCGCGCGGATATAGCGGCTCAACGCCTGGGCCGGGTCATCTTCAACGCTGAGATTATTGAAGGTGCTGTCCCACAATTCGATGATGTTGCTCAACACCGCGATATACAGCCCAAGCTTGTTGGTGAAGTAGTAATGCAGATTGGCCTTGGGCAGACCGGCGTTCAGCGCGATGGTATTCATGCTGGTGCCTTTGAAGCCATGACGAGCGAATTCGTCCTCGGCCGCCTGGATGATTGTTTCTTCGTTTTTCTGCCGAATCCGGCTGGCCGGTTTGTTGCCGTGAGTGCTGTGCGCTGGGACTTCGAGGGTCATGGGCAGTTCCGAACAGATCAAGGAGTGCGACGGGTGAACAGATAGCGCACCCGCGACGATCCGACAAGCGTTGGCAGTGGAAAATTATTCTCTTCGCTGATCAATGCTTCAACGATTGCGGCTGTGCTTCTGGATTTTTTTCCAGTGCGCTGGACTTGTCCTCGGGCAGCAGCAAGCACATGACGATGGCCGTAATGCCGCCGCTGGTGATCGCCGAATCGAACAGGTTTTGCACCAGTTTAGGCATCAGGTGTAGCAGCCCGGGTTGCGCCGCGATACCCAGCCCGACACCGAATGACGTGGCGATGATCAACATGCTGCGGCGATCCAGCGGTGCCTGGGAAAGAATGCGCACACCGGCGGCCGCTACGCTGCCAAACATCACCAGGGTCGCGCCGCCCAGAACCGGTTTGGGAATTTGCTGGAGCATGGCGCCAATGGTGGGGAACAGGCCGAGCATGAACAGCACGACGCCGATGTACAGACCAACATAGCGACTGGCCACGCCGGTCAGCTGAATCACGCCGTTGTTCTGGGCAAAGGTGGTATTGGGAAAGGCGCTGAAGGTCGCCGCAATCATGCAGCTGAAGCCATCACCCAACACGCCGCCTTTCAGTCGGGCAATGTAGCTTGGCCCGGTGATGGGTTGGCGGGCGAGCATGCAATTGGCGGTCAGGTCGCCGACGGTTTCGATAGTGCTGATCAGATAAATCAGCGCGACCGGCAGGAAAGCGGTCCAGTCAAAAGCAAAACCGAACCTGAAAGGAATGGGCACGCTGATCAAGGGCACGTCGCTGATGGAATGCGGAACCAGCTTGCCGCTGAACCAGGCCGCAATACAGCCGACCGCCAGGCCAATGATAATCGCCGACAAGCGAATCCATGGCGTATTGGAACGGTTGAGCAGGATGATCACCAGCAATACGAATCCGCCCAGCGCCAGGTTGAGCGGCTCACCGAAATCCGGCGCATTGAAGCCGCCTCCCAGATCGGTCACGCCGACCTTGATCAGGCTGACCCCAATCAGCGTGATCACGATGCCGGTCACCAGCGGCGTGATGACGCGACGCAACTGGCCGATGAAGCGGCTCAATACGATCTGCACCAGCGCGCCGAAAAAGCACACACCGAAGATCATCGCCATGATGTCTTCCGGGCTGCCGCCGCGTTGTTTGACCATGAAGCCTGCGGACAGCACCGCGCCCAGGAAGGCGAAACTGGTGCCTTGCAGGCAGATCATTCCCGCGCCGATGCTGAACGGTCGGCGCGCCTGAATGAATGTCCCGACCCCGGAAACCATCAGCGCCATGCTGATCAAATACGGCATATAAGCGCTCAGCCCCAACGCTGAACCGATTACCAGTGGCGGCGTAATGATCCCGACGAAGCTGGCCAGCACATGCTGCAACGCGGCTAGGATCGCGGGCGCTGGTTTAGGGCGGTCATTCAAGCCGTAGATCAGATCGTTATTGGGTGCGGCGTCCGGTTGCATGTCGTGCTCTCGAGGTGGGTGGCACAACACCTGTGCAAAAAGCTGTCCAAGTGCTCAGGTTATTGTTGGTTGTTCATGGGTATTGTCTTGTTAATCAGCGGGATAAAGATGATCTGCTTCGAGCTGCACGATGTTGGTTGTCTGCACCGGCGCTCTGAAATGTTTCATCGCGTAGCAGCGAGGGTTTCCAGAAAGCTCTCCAGCACTAAATGAGGGCGACGGCCTTTGCGGGTAACCGACACCAGACTCAAATCGTAAAAGCGGGCGCTCGGCTTCAAGGCTCGCAGCCGGCCTTGCTGTACCCAGAAGCTCGCGTAGTGGTCCGGCAAGTAGCCGATGTAACGCCCGGTCAGGATCAAGAACGCCATGCCCTCGCGATCCGAAGCACTGGCCGTGCAGTTGAGCGCCTGATAATGCGCCTGGATTTCGCCGGGCAGGCGGAAGGTTGGCGCGATGGCGTCTTGCGCGGCGAGTCGTTCGTCATCCAGTGCCGCATCTTCCATATAGAAGAGCGGATGGCCCACCGCGCAATAAAGCAGCGACCGCTCGCTGTACAACGCCTGATATTCCAGCCCGGACAAGGCGCTCGCCTGCGGCACGACGCCGACATGCAATCGCCCGTCGAGCACGCCTTGTTCCACTTCATTGGGCGCGATCATGCGGATGTTGATGTGCACATCCGGGCCGCGCTCCTTGAGTTGGGCGAGGGCATTGGTGATGCGCATGTGGGGCAGGGTAACCAGATTGTCGGTAAGGCCGATATTCAACTCGCCGCGCAGATGCAGGTGCAGGCCGTTGACCTCGGTACGAAAACTCTCCAAGGCACTGAGTAATTGCAGAGCCGAGTGGTAAACCTCACGACCTTCTTCGGTCAGGGAAAACCCCGCACGACCGCGTTGGCACAAGCGCAGGCCAAGTCGCTGCTCCAGATCGCTCATCTGCTGGCTGATGGCAGAGCGTCCAATACCGAGCACGCTTTCTGCCGCAGAGAAACCTCCGGCCTCGACTACGCTTCTGAAGATACGCAGCAAGCGGATATCAAAATCGCTGACCTGGGCCAGCGGATCGGGGCGGCGGATGCTCATAGTTTAGTGACCACTGAACTGAAGATCATAAATGTTGGGTTTTCTCGACTGTATCCCCGTGGCAACTTAGCTGCAATCACGCGTTTTCTTCCGTCTCAACGCTTACGCATCTGCGAGGTCCGTTCCGATGAATATGCTCGAATCGTCCGACATGTCTGTTGCCAGCCAGTTAAAGCTCGACGCTCACTGGATGCCCTACACGGCGAATCGCAATTTCCAACGCGATCCGCGCATGATCGTGGCAGCGCACGGCAGCTATCTGACTGACGACAAAGGCCGCAAGATCTACGACGGTTTGTCGGGCCTGTGGACCTGTGGCGCCGGGCATACCCGCAAAGAGATTCAGGAAGCGGTTTCCAAACAGCTCGGCGTGCTCGACTACTCGCCAGCGTTCCAGTTTGGACATCCACTCTCGTTCCAGCTGGCCGAGAAGATCACCGAGCTGACGCCAGGCAATCTCAATCACGTCTTCTATACCAACTCCGGTTCCGAATGCGCGGACACTGCAGTGAAGATGGTCCGTGCCTACTGGCGCCTGAAAGGCCAGGCGAGCAAGACCAAAATGATCGGTCGCGCCCGGGGTTATCACGGCGTCAACATTGCCGGCACCAGCCTGGGTGGCGTGAACGGCAACCGCAAAATGTTCGGCCAGTTGATGGATGTCGACCATTTGCCGCACACCTTGCTGGCCAGCAATGCCTATTCCAAAGGTATGCCGGAAGCGGGTGGTATCGCGCTGGCCGATGAAATGCTCAAGCTGATCGAGCTGCACGACGCATCAAACATCGCCGCAGTGATCGTCGAGCCGATGGCAGGCTCCGCCGGGGTGATTGTTCCGCCGCAAGGCTATCTGAAGCGTCTGCGGGAAATCTGCGACCAGCACAACATCCTGTTGATCTTCGACGAAGTGATTACCGGATTCGGCCGCACCGGCGCAATGTTCGGTGCCGACAGCTTCGGCGTGACACCCGACCTGATGTGTATCGCCAAGCAAATCACCAACGGCGCGATCCCTATGGGCGCGGTGATTGCCAGCAGCGAGATCTATCAGACATTCATGAACCAGCCGACGCCTGAATACGCCGTCGAATTCCCGCACGGTTACACCTATTCCGCGCACCCGGTCGCTTGTGCCGCAGGCATCGCGGCGCTGGATCTGCTGCAGCGGGAAAATCTGGTGCAACAGGTCGCCGAAATTGCTCCGCATTTCGAAAGCGCTTTGCATGGCATCAAGGGCACCAGGAACGTTGTCGATATCCGCAACTACGGCCTGGCCGGCGCGATTCAGATCGCGCCCCGTGATGGTGATGCCATCGTGCGTCCGTTCGAGGCCGGCATGAAACTGTGGAAAGCGGGCTTTTACGTACGCTTCGGCGGCGACACCCTGCAATTCGGGCCAACCTTCAACAGTAAGGCTGCGGACCTGGATCGTATGTTCGACGCCGTGGGCGAAGCGCTTAATCAGGTCGACTGAATCGCCGGTCGCTTTGCATCCCTTCTATATAAAGCAGGCGCGGACCCGTGCGCGCCTGTGTACACCTTCGGAGTTATTTCATGAGCAGCATTCAACATTTGATCAATGGCGAATTTGTCACTGATACCGAGCGCACTGCCGACGTCTTCAATCCGGCGACCGGTCAGGCCATCCACAAAGTGCCGTTGGCCAGCCGTGAAACCATGCAAAAGGCTATCGATGCCGCCAAGGCTGCCTTCCCGGCCTGGCGTAACACGCCAGCGGCCAAGCGCGCCCAGGTGATGTTTCGTTTCAAGCTGCTGCTGGAACAGAACGAAGGCCGTATCGCCCAGTTGATCAGTGAAGAACACGGCAAGACCATCGAAGACGCAGCGGGTGAGTTGAAGCGCGGCATTGAAAACGTCGAGTACGCTTGCGCAGCGCCGGAAATCCTCAAGGGTGAGTACAGCCGTAACGTCGGACCGAATATCGATGCGTGGTCGGATTTCCAGCCGCTGGGCGTGGTTGCTGGCATCACGCCGTTCAACTTCCCGGCGATGGTTCCGCTGTGGATGTACCCCTTGGCGATTGCGTGCGGCAACTGCTTCATTCTCAAGCCTTCGGAGCGTGATCCAAGTTCAACGCTGTTGATCGCCCAGCTGTTGCACGAAGCCGGCTTGCCTAAAGGCGTGCTGAATGTGGTGCATGGCGACAAGACGGCGGTGGATGCGCTGATCGAAGCCCCGGAAGTCAAAGCGCTGAGTTTCGTGGGTTCGACGCCGATTGCCGAGTACATCTATAAAGAAGGCGCGGCACGTGGCAAGCGCGTCCAGGCATTGGGTGGGGCGAAGAACCATGCAGTGCTTATGCCGGATGCGGATCTGGATAACGCGGTCGGCGCCTTGATGGGCGCGGCCTATGGATCGTGCGGCGAGCGCTGCATGGCCATTTCGGTTGCGGTTTGCGTGGGTGATCAGATCGCGGATGCACTGGTTGCCAAGCTGGTTCCACAGATTGGCGCGCTGAAGATCGGCGCGGGTACCACGTGCGGCCTGGACATGGGGCCACTGGTTACGGGGCAGCATCGCGATAAAGTCAGCGGCTATATAGAAGACGGTGTGCAATCGGGCGCCAAGCTGGTGGTCGATGGTCGCGGTCTGAGTGTGGCGGGTAACGAAGATGGCTTCTTTATGGGTGGCTGCCTGTTCGATCAGGTAACGCCTGAGATGCGCATCTATAAGGAAGAGATCTTCGGGCCGGTGCTGTGCATCGTGCGCGTCGACAGCCTTGAGCAGGCCATGCAGCTGATCAACGATCACGAATACGGTAATGGCACCTGCATCTTTACCCGTGACGGGGAAGCGGCGCGTTTGTTCTGCGATGAGATTGAAGTGGGCATGGTTGGCGTCAACGTGCCGCTGCCGGTTCCGGTCGCCTATCACAGCTTTGGTGGCTGGAAGCGTTCACTGTTTGGCGACCTGCACGCTTATGGTCCGGACGGCGTGCGCTTCTATACCCGGCGCAAGGCGATTACTCAGCGCTGGCCGCAACGAGCGAGCCATGAGGCATCGCAATTCGCGTTCCCTAGCTTATAAGCAATAAAAAGGGGCGGACCGTTTCAGATAGATATTACAAAATGATGAAATTAACCGTTGACGGCTTCTCGAATCTGTCTATAATTTGCACCTCTTC